>CAWDDT010000006.1:0-654576 GCA_963801165.1 uncultured bacterium | reverse complement strand
TCCGAGGTGGTTAGCAAGGTCTTGGACCGTGAGAAGCCGATCGAGATGTTCCATTGCTTGAGCATGTCGTCGAACCCTCTCACCAGGTCCCATTGCCCCTCCAATTTGCCTGTCATTTTGCTGCGATCTCGACTGTTTCCCCTGGTCAGGGCCTATTTCACTGGTTGCCGAGAAATCTTGACCGCTTTTTCGCAGAGCAGTCATGGTGGCCGTTCTGGGACCGAGTTGGAGGGTTTCTGAGACTTTGGTGAGAGGGTTTTTGAGACTCTGGTGGGAGGGTTGTGCGGTCTAGTGGGTAGCTATGAAGCAATCCGCTCAGCGCAGCGGCCGGTCAAATCGTGCCGTCAATGCAGATCCGACTTCACGCTGCGGCCGTCGTCATCGGTGCGCCGGAACGGATGCGTGTTCGCCGTTGGATCAAGGAACCGTGCTGGCGCAACGATTGTCCACTCGAAATTCTGACCGATGGAATCGACTCGCACCGGGATTCATCGCACAGGTCCGAGCGGACACCCGCTGCATCACGACACGTGATCCCGAAACCGTACGGCGCCTCTCAGCCATCCGACCTGATCGACACACGCATCTGCAACGAGTTGCTGGATGTATACAGCCGGAGGTCGGTGGGGCGGCTGGTGTTGAGTTTGGCGAACGCTGCCAAGGACTACTACCTGCGCAAGTTGAGGGAGATTTCACCGCGGGAGGATTACTACCTGCGCGGCGGCACCGCCACTGGGCAGTGGCGTGGCAACGGTGCCGCCGAGTTGGGCCTAGAAGGGGTGGTTAGCGTCGAGGGGCTGGTTCGGTTGTTCGATGGTCAGCATCCTGGGACTGGCGAGCAGCTGGGTCGGAGTCTGCGTCGGGATGGGGTGGCGGCGTGGGATGTGACGTTCTCGGCGGACAAGTCGGTGTCGCTGTTGTGGGCTCTCGGCGACGATGAGACCCGTCGGGAGGTCGTGGCGGCGTTCGAGGAAGCAACTGCCTCGGCGTTGGGATATTTGGAGTCGGTGGCGTCAGCGACACGAGGGGCCACCAAGACTCCGGTTCTTGATGACAACGGCGACCAGGTCGTGAACGAGAACGGGGATCCTAGGTTTCGGGTCGAGACGTGGCCGATCCCAACGTCGGGGTATGTGGCGGCGTCGTTCACCGAGTTCACCTCCCGGGCTGACGATCCTCAGCTCCATACCCATGTGGTGGTGGCCAACAAAGTCAAAGGCATAGACGGGGTGTGGCGCACTATCGACGGCCGCCTGTTGTACCGGTATCAGCTGGCTGCCGGCTACCTGCATGAGGCTGTGTTGCGACACGAGTTGACGGAACGGTTGGGGGTTCGGTGGCAGCCGGTCCGCAACGGGATGGCCGACATCGAGGGTTTCACCCGTCCCCAGATCGAAGCGTTCTCAAGGTGACGGCAGCAGCTCGAAACCTGGCGCCAAGACCAAGGCCTCCCAGACACGCCGGCCGCGAGGCAGGTCGCGGTGTTGGCCACCCGGAGCCCGAAGCAGGATCATCCCTTTGCCGACCTCCAAGTCGAATGGAAACAGCGAGCTGTCGAGGTAGGTCTCACCCCCGACCGGCTCACCCAGATGGTTGGTCGCCACAGCGATATGACACCGGTCGATCCAACCAAGCTGTTTGTGGTGTTGGCGTCGCCCGAGGGACTCACCGAGCGTGTCTCCTCTTTCGGGCGGGCCGAGGTGGTCAAAGAGATCGCCGGAGCGCTTCCCGAAGGTGGCAGTCGCGAGGATATCGAGTCTCTAGTTGGGACATTCCTCGACACGGACGATGTAGTAGCGCTTCTGCCCACCCCCAACACTGAATCTGTCGAGGAACCAGAGGGTCCGGGCGATGTTGCAGTTGTCCGGACGGTCGAGCTGGCCGGTGACGAGGTAGGTGGGCGGCTGATGCGTCGCCGAGATGGCAGCCTGTTTCCTGGTGTGCGGGATGAGCGCCGCTACTCCACAACCGAACTGTTAGCCACAGAACAGCGGGTCATCGATACAGCAGTCGCTGGGATAGGTGCCGGTCGTTGGACCGCACCGGACCGTTTGGTCGAGGCCAGGCTGCGACGGAACCGGCACCTGACCGATGGGCAGCGGGACATGGTGCGACGGTTCACGACGTCCGGTAACGGTATCGATGTTGGGATTGGTCCTGCGGGGAGCGGTAAGACCGCAGTGATGGCGGTGATCGGCCAGCTCGCTGCTCTGACCGGCGTCCCGATTGTGGGTGGGGCGTTGGCTGGCAGGACCGCCGCTGGCCTCCAACAAGCCACCTCGATCCCATCGGTCACCCTCACCCGACTTATCGGAGACAGCCAACATCGCGGTGGTCTTCCCGATGGTGTGATTGTGGTGGTGGGTGAGGCTGGCGTGGTCGGTACCCGCCAACTCGCCAACGTTGTCGACCTTGTTGAACAAGCCGATGGGAAGTGGGGGTGTCAGCACGTTTGTGTAAGTGGGTGGCATTCGGTTTTGGTTAGACGATGGTGAATCGTCCGGGGAAGTAGATGGCGAGTGCGTTGAGGCACTTGCTCCATCCCCATGTTCCTGTGCCGGTGTCACCTCCTCTGTTGGTAGTGATGTTACGCACCGCGAGATAAAGCAGTTTGAGGGCTGCTTTCTCGGTGGGGAAGTGCCCCCGGTTCTTGGTGACCTTCCGTAGCTGGTAGTTGATCGATTCGATCATGTTGGTGGTGTAAACCACTCGGCGGATCTCCGGCGGATAGTCCAAGAAGGGGGTGAACTCTTCCCAAGCGTCCCGCCACAACTTGACGATGGCGGGATACTTTGTCCCGTAATCGTCTTCGAAGTTGCCGAGCGCCTCGACGGCGGCTTCCTTTGATGTCGCCTGGTAGACCGGCCGGAGCGCGGTGGCGATCTTCTTGCGGTCTTTGTATGAGGCGTATCGGAACGAACCTCGCAGCAGATGCACGACACATGTCTGGATCACTGCTTGTGGCCACACGGTTTCGATCGATTCGGGGAGACCCTTGAGACCGTCACAGGCGACGATCAACACGTCGTTGACGCCGCGGTTCTTGAGTTCGGAAAGCACTTTGAGCCAAAACTTGGCGCCTTCACCGTTCGAGTCGCCGATCCAGATCCCAAGGACGTGTTTGCGGCCCTCCAAATCAACTCCGACGGCCAGATAGGCCGGGCGGTTCTGGACGATCCCGTCTCGGATCTTGATGTTCAGAGCGTCGATATAGACAATCGGATACACCGCATCCAGCGGCCGGTTGCGCCAGGATTCGAGTTCATCCCACACAGCGTCGGTGACTTTCGAGATCAGATCCGGTGACACGTCAACCCCGTAGATCTCTGCGAGATGAGAACGGATATCACGAACCGTCATCCCTCGGGCATACAACGCAATGATCCGCTCATTGAAGCCCTTCAACCTGGTCGTGCCCTTAGGGACGATCTTCGGTTCGAAATCGCCGTTCCGATCCCGAGGTATCTCCAAATCGATAGCACCGATATCGGTCAACACCGTCTTCGAACTGGTGCCGTTCCGCGAGTTACCAGAACCCCGACCCGCCGGGTCATGCTTCTCATAACCCAACTCGCCAGTCAGTTCCTCATCCAAAGCCCGTTCCAACACCGCCTTGGTCACCTGCGACAACAGCCCCTCAGGGCCCAACAGCTCGGCTCCTTCATCATTGACCCGAGCCATCAACTCGTCCAACACCTCAGCCGACACCAGCGGAGTCGCAGCAGCCTTCGCCACCTCCGTCGCCTCGTCCTTGTCAATCATCATCAGTGGGTCCTTCCACAGACCCCAAACGCCACCCGCGTCCAGGGCCACTATGTCAGGCCACCCCACTTACACAAAGCATCTGACAGGCCCTGGGAAGTTGATCCTGATCGGTGATGACCGGCAGCTACCCGAAATCGACGCAGGTGGCCTGTTCCGAGCCCTCGCCACCCGACTTCCTTCTGCCGAGTTGACTGACAACGTCCGACAGCAACACGAATGGGAACGCAGTGCTCTAACCCAACTCCGCAACGGACAGACCAGCCAAGCCGTAGAGACCTATCGACAACGGAACAGGCTGCATGTAGGCCAGTGCCGAGCCGACACCATCGCTACAGCAACGGCGGACTGGTATCGCCATGTCACCGCCACCGGTGACATCACATCGGGGTTGCTTATCGCTCACAGCAACGACACTGTCACCGACCTCAACCAACAAGCCCGGAACCTCCTGGCCGCCGCGCACCGCCTCCACGGTCCCACCCTCGCAGCAGGCGACCGGGTCTTCCAAGCTGGTGACCGGATCCTGTGTCGTAAGAACCAGGGTGGGCTCGGGGTACTCAACGGTGACCTAGCCACCATTACCAGAGTCGAGCAGGAGACCAGGAGTCTGACGGTTCGGCTCGATCGTGACCCTGAAGCCAGAGAGCTGCCTGGCTGGTATCTCGAGCAGGGCCATGTCGACTACGGCTATGCCATGACCGGACACAAAGCCCAAGGCGTCACCACCGACCGGACCTTCGTAGTCGTCGACGGGGCTACCGATCGGGAATGGGCATATGTGGCGATGAGCCGCGGCAGGCAAAACAACACCCTCTACCTCGCCAAACCCGAACCAGCAGATGAACAATGCACCCACCTCACCCACCAGGATTCCCATGATCCGCTCGAGGGCCTCATCGCAGCGCTCAACCGCAGGTCGACCCAGACCGCCGCCATCGATCAAGCCGGACAAATGCCGGGTGACGCCGTCGATCAGTTAGGCCCGCCCCCACCGAGCAGTGATGTCGCCGCTCGGGTTGCCTGGCAGATCGCCAAACGACAAGCCGAACGAGACGAAGCCCAACACGGAGCACCCGGCCTCGACCTCGCCGCCGGCCGCTAACAACAACCACAGAACGTACCAGCCAATAACTGGGATCACATCGATATTGCCGGTTATCTCTCGCCGGAGCGTGCTCGATAATGTGCGGTGGCGGTGGTGTTCTCGGGCGGCATGGGGTGCCGAGTCCCTTCCAATCGTGCATGCAGAGTCGTATACTGATTCGTATGCAGAGTACGAGTGTTCGAATTGATCAAGCTACCCACCAGGAATTAAAACGACTGGCCGATCGGCTGGGAACGACGGTCGGAGAGACCGTTGCCCTGGCGGTGCGGCGTCTCCGGCAGGACCGGATCGGCGAAGAACTCACGGCCACCTTGAGCCGCGACGAAGTCGAGTGGCTCGATGCTGACCTCGGGTGACGTGATCCAGCTCGATCTCGGACTTCCCGAAGGTCGCGAGGCAGGGTTTCGCCATCCCGCTGTCGTTGTCACCGCTCAGCGGATCTTGGATGCTCAACCAAATGTGATCCAAGTAGTTCCGTTGACTAGCACCGTGCGCGGCTTTGCGGCGGAGGTCACGATCGAACCCGACAGTATGAACGGGCTGCAAAACCAGTCTGCCGCCCAGTGTCAACACATCAGGGCGGTGTCGATGAAGCGAGTCGACCAGGTGATCGGCAATGTCGGTGCTGCCGCGGTCAGCCAGATCCGTGACACCCTGGGTCTCATCCTCGACATCCCCGGCTAGCCACAGCACAGACCAGCAATTCTGTTGCAAGAACGAGCACCTCGCCGGGTGCGCGGGATCGGTACATATGTGGGTAATCGTGTCAAACGATT
Source organism: uncultured bacterium (assembly GCA_963801165.1). Lineage (GTDB taxonomy): Bacteria > Actinomycetota > Acidimicrobiia > Spongiisociales > UBA5794 > JAAETI01. The sequence continues at coordinate 648,930 of CAWDDT010000006.1, read as the reverse complement.
TCGGGATATGGGGGTAATCGGGGGTCATGGTTTGGCCTTGTGGTTGCGGTTGATGAGCATTTCGAAGAGGTCGACTCGGTGGTGTTGGTCTTGTTGGTGGGCGTGGTCACGTTGTGCTTTCAGGACGGGTTGGAATGACTGGTCGGTGTTGTAGTAGGCGCACGATTCGCAGATCGATTCGAATTGGCAGTCGATTTGTGGTGGCCGGTTGCACCAGCCGTTTCCGAGCATGGTGTGGTGGTATTGGTCGGCGAGGCTGGCCATGCCGACGGAGCCGTTCCCGTTGGCTCTGAGCCCGTTGGGTTTGGTGTAGAGGGCATCGACCTGGTCGGAAACGGCGTCGTAGGCGTCGGCGACTGTTTGGTCAGCGACTCGGGCATATACCAGGGTCATCCGTAGTGTTTTGTGGCCCAACATCGCAGCGATAGCTTCGAGGCTCATCCCACGGTTGATCGCTTGGGTAGCCAACGTGTGTCGTAGCTGGTGGGGGTGGACATGGCCGATCCCAGCGATCTTGGCTATCCGGTTGAGGATGCGGGTGATTTGGTGCCGGCTCATTGGGCCACCGTTCCAGATAATCAACCGGTCAATGTCGTCATCGCGGGTTGCTCGGTAGTCGTTGAGGAGTTCAACCAGCCCGGGGTGGAGGGGGACGTAGCGGTCGTTGTGGAGTTTCCCCAGCGGGACCCGCAGCCAATGGCGGCCTTTGATCGACACCACAGCGTCGGCGGTGAGGGCACAAAACTCGCCGACTCTAAGTCCGGTGCGGGCCAGCATCTCGATCACCAAGCGACGCACCGGGTCGGCATCGGCGGCGGCTTGCATCAGTTTGGCTGCGTCAACATCAGACAGGAACTTGGGTAGTGGGTCGTCGGGGGTGGGGAGATCCCCGTTAAAGATCAGCACCCGTCTCGGTGCGTCGGGGTAGTCCCATTCGGAGACCCGTTCAAAGAAGGTGCGCAGGGTGCCGAGCGCCATCCGGATTGTTTGCTCCGACAGTGGCGCCCGACCGTTCTTGCCCGGTCGGGTGGGTAGATAACGTTTGAACCCTTCGATATGGACGCGTTTCACATCGACTAGGCCGTTGATTTCGGGATGATTGCTGGTGAGGAACCCGGCGAAACGGCGCAAGATCCCATCAGCAGAGACAACACTGGCAGGGCGCAACGACAAAGAGAGCTGACCAAGGTAACGCTGACAGGTTGCAGCTAATACCGGTGCTGTTTGTGCGATTTGGGGCCAATCGATCTCGCGTGACGCTGGCCGACCCGGTCCCTGATATTCGACGGTGGCAGTGACGGGGAGGGGGATGGGAACTGGTAGGGCGCTCATTTCCCGGCCCGGTCGCCGGCGGCCAGAAACATGTCAGCGTCGATGATGGCGGCGGCTTGGTGATACTCCTCTGCAAGCCATTCGTTGGCTAGGTGAACATAGAGACGGGTCGTTTCGATCGAGCGGTGCCCCGCCAACGCCTGCAACGCCTCCAACTCCATGCCAGCTTCGCGCAGTCGGGTAAAACAGGTATGTCGTAGCTCGTGGCAAGTGATCCGTCTCAGCCCGGCCCGCTGCCGGGCGGACACAAAGACTTGTTTGAGGCCCTCATCCGAGAGTGGTCGTCCGCGGCGTTGTCCCTTCAACACCACAAACACCCGATCTGATGATCGCCTCGACGGGTCGTTCGATCCGGAGATAGTCACCAACGGTCGAGAACCATCGTGTCGAGATCGGGATCTGGCGTTGATGGCCGCCCTTGCCCTCAACAATGAAGATCTGCCGGTGGGCGGCGTCAAGATCGCCAAGACGCAGACCGAGGACTTCGCAGCGACGCAGCCCGCCGAGCACCATGGCTTCGAACATGCCCCGATCTCGCAGAGTGCGACACGCCGCCAACAACAAATCAACCTCACCGGGATCGACGATCCGCGGCAGCGTCCTGGGGGTCCGGATCAACGGGACACCCCGCCCGCCACGACGACGAGAACGACGTGTCGATAGTCCTTGTGGCACCGGGTTGCGGGTCACGTCACCCCGCACCAACAAATACGAAAACAACGACGACAGCGACGACAAGCGGCGCTGGATCGTTCTCGATGACAACCCCGACTCGCCATCAGAGAATCGGACCACTTTCGGGTCGCCAGCTGATCGCTGCGCCGTGATAAACGCCAACACATCCGCCGTCGTCACCTCCACCGGATCCTCCGGGATCAGGGTGAAGAAGACTTTGAGATCGAAGCCAGCCGCCAAAACCGTGTTCGGTCGACACCGAGCCGCCAAGAACTCGAGATAGTCATCAACGACCTTGTGGCCGAGACGAACCCGCACCCGATCATCAGACATCTCAGAGCGAACCAGCAGCGGGGACCAAGACATGTGAACATCCATTTCCGGCCCCGACGGGACCACCACCCAGCGTCCCATAGCAACCACCCACCGTCCACCAAACCAACGACGGATTACCCCCATATCCTCACCTAGCGGAGCGGGCTGTCAAACATCGGCGGTGACGATCGTCATCTTCGAGATGCCTATCTGCCGGTTCTTGGGCGGGTCTGAGGTCGACGCGGCGCCGCGATTACCGAGCACTGAGTTGGCAGTTCATTCCGTCTTCGCTGCGGACCCGTCGGCGCAAACGACACCGTTGTTGCCGTCCTGGTCGGCGATTACCGTCAGCGACGGCGCTTTGCTGTCATCGATGACGGTCCCACCCGCAGCGACGGCCATGGCGATCCGTTGCTCGGCCACGTCGGGCGCCACGTAGACCTCGATGTGGAACCGCTGCCGCGGCGTCTCGTCCTCGTCAGTGTCCCCAAACCACAGGTTCGGAGCCCGTCCCGCAGCATCGCGGATCTCGTCGCTGGGCGTCCCGCGACCCTGGGCCTCCAGGTTTCCGGTCAGCAGCGCGGCCCACACTGGGGCGATGGTCCCGGAGTCCGGCGTGTCGAGGCCGAGCTCGATCACGCTGACCGAGGCCGGATCGGCGTCGAGCTCGTGGTCGGCGGCGATCTCGGTGATCCGCCGCGCAAGGTCGATATCCTGCTGAGTCACCCACTCGACAACGTGTTCGGTTCCCTCCTCGTCGCGATAGATGGCGTCGTCGCTGACCAACTTTAGGTCGACGTACCCAGGGCCGATCGACACGATCGGGTGGTGGCCGACCCCGTCGCCCGCCTCACCCACCGCGACGACGAACCATGCACCGGTGCCAAAGTCGTCGACCACGTAGCGAGCGTGCAGTCCCTGCGCAAGCTTGCGCCAGTCGGTCAGCCCGGCTTCGGCGATCCTGTTGTCCATCAGCATGTCCATCGATGAAACCCTCTTTCGGATTCGGTCGCAACGCTCGTAATCATCGCTTCGCCCGGGTCCTCTTCGCACGGACCGTCTTGCGCATAACGGAATGGTTCTTGCCCTTGCTCCGGGTGTAGGTGAAGCCCGCCTGCTCGAACATACTCCGCGTGGCGTTGTAGAGGAACGACGCCGACGTCTTCTTACCGTCGGTGTCCTGCGGGTACGACTCCACCACCCCACCGCCGGCCTGCGCGATCAGTTGCAGGGCTCCATCGAGAGCGACACGGGCCATGCCGTGGCGACGGTAGTCACGGTCCACAAAGAAGCAGGTGATTCGGTAGTCCGGCACGATGTCGAGTTCAGCCAGGTACTGCTTGTTGTGCTGGACGTTCGGCAGTTCGTCCGCTGGTCCATATTGGCACCAGGCGACGGCCCGATCACCGTCGAACACCAGAGCGGCGTGCGCTTCTCCAGCGCTGACCAGCCCCTGCTTGATGCTGCGGTTGCCCTCCGGGGTGTCGGGGCTGGTCGCGTGGAAGAAGGTGCACCAGCAGCCGCCCCATACGCCGTTGTGGCGCTCGACGAGCGCAGCGAACGCATCCCACGTGTCAGGACCGAGTGGTTTGACCAGGTAGTCGCTCACTGTTCTCCCTCACTCGTCTGGATCGACCGATCGTAGTATCACCGGAACCTCCTGGCAGAGCACAAGGGCGAACGATCTCGCACCGCGACCGCTCGCCACGGTCTCACCAACGTCACCGGATCGCTGGCGCCCGCGTCGTTCGTTCGACGCCGACTCGCCTGAATGCACAGCTGGCTACGCAGCATCACCCGGCGATCAGCGGTGAGGTTTCGGGGCACGCATAACGGCATTGATGCGTGCGGGATTTCGAACACCGACGGTGTTGCGTCTCCCGCAGCTCGGTACGCTCGATCTGCCGGGTCTAGCACCGTTCTGTGTGGCCAATGGCTGTCTCATGCTCGCTCAATCTCCGTGGCGGCTCATGCGCATCTGCTGTGAGTGAGCGGCCCCTCTTGACGGACGCCTCACCAGCACCTAGTCGCCCTGCGTTCCATTCCCGCGTTTGTCGATCTCTTCGACCACTCGTTTCGTGTCGGGACGATCTCGGAGTTTGTCGATCTCTTCGACCACTCGTTCCGTGTCGGGACGATCCCGGAGTTTGTCGATCTCTTCGACCACTCGTTTTGTATCCGGCCGGCCCCGCAGTTTGTGCCATTCGTTGGCGAGCCTTCGAAACATGAGATCACCTTTCTAGATAGGAAGGTGATCGGCGTAGGAGAGTTCCTTGCGCCCGGGTTCCTTCCTTGGATCCACAGACTCCGAGAGCCTGGATTTGGGACGTTGGGACGATTGCGTTGATTGTACGGGCACGGGACGCGACGCGGCGACGGACGAGACCCTTCGGCGCTGATCGGGTGAGAGTTGTGTCCCCGTTTGGTCTTTCGCCGAATCGACGTGGTACAGATCACACGAAATGCGCCCATATCGCCCATTCCTGAGAATGTCCCCGATCGGCTCTTCTACGATCGGTGCTGTGACTACTGGTGGTGGCGAATCGGTGTTACACCTGTTCGACGACGGCGCCGTAGCGTTGTTGTGCGGCTTGTGCAGAGGTTCCGAGCAATCCGCCGATCTTGGCCCAGGAGATACCTGCAGAACGTGCTGCAATTACTGCGTCGAGGATCTGGCGCTCGCTGCGGGCGCGTGTTAGCACGGCACGTTGCAGAAGGTATTCCTCGACCGGCCGTTCGTCGTCGGCGGACGGTTCGTAGTCTTCTAATCGCTGAGCGAGTTCGTCGGCATGGTCGAGGATTTCTTGGATAGATCGGGGCATAACGGTCACCTTGAGAACTTGGGTCGTGCTGGCATGGCGTGAACGATGAACTCGACACCCTCGGCGGTTGCCACGCCGACTTCGAGAGGTTTGCCGTTTTCGTCGGCACCGACGAGCATGACGAGGTCGTCGAGGTCGAAGATTCGGATGGGGTTGCGGTAAGCGTGGAGCATGTCGTTGTCGGTGACCCCGTGTTTGCGGGCGCTTGCCAGGATGACAGGGTCCATGCCGTCAACTTAGCTTGATATTCTTTGGTTGTCCATAGCCACGCCGATCGGTAGATATGTGGGTACCGGAGGTCATGGGCGGCCTCGTGGTTGCGGTCGATGAGCATCCGGAACAGGTCGACTCGGTGGTGTTCGTCTCGCACGGTGCGTCACGCCGTCTGGCGGCGTAGATTGCGGGTTATGGCCACAACGCATACGACCGAAGAAGATCAACGTGAGGCGCTTCGTCGCTTCTTGTCTGGTTTGGCTGAGGGTGCCGACGTGTTCGAGCTGGCCGAGTCGGTCACAGACCTCCATCCGAAGAACAACACCTTTCCGGGCGAAGTATTCATGGGTCTCGCTGCCGATGCGATGGAGATCACCGGCGTGACACGGGCGGATCCCGTTCAGTACGACGGGTTGCGCGAGGCCTATCTGCCTGAGGCCCAGTTCCGCGGTCGCGAGAACCGCAAGATTCAGTATGCGCTCCTGACCAGCGCATCGGTGCGGGCCGGCCTAGAGCCGGATCTGTTGGATGAGGTGACTTGGTGGCATGCTGACGACTATTGGCGCTACGCCCTTTACGCCGCGGTGGCGTTGATCCGGGCGGGCGCCGACCGCCAGGCGATGCCTATCGCTGAACTCGTTGAGCAACTCGCCGAACACCACGACATAGCGCTGACCTGACGGGGCCGACTCGGCTTTTCGGTGTCGCTGACCCGGGGGACGCCGGTACGCTGAGGCAATCATGGAAAGATTGACAAGGGCCATCGCCCAGGTTCCCGCAGTGCCGGACGATCTCGATTCGGCAGGCGTCGAGAAAGCCACCGGCGTGGTTGAGTTGCCGCTGCATCTTCGCTGGGCCGGCCCTCCTCGCCGATACGACCTTGCCGATCGCCAGCAGCGCGCCCGGGTGTACGAACAGGTGCTTCGCGAGGGAAACGAAGACGACGTTCGGTGTTTCATTGACGTGGACGGCTTGATCGATCTGTGGGACGAAGTCGTTTTACCCCGCCATGTGCGCCAGGCATGGGCGGACTGGCTGCGGCGTCACCGCGGTGTCTCCCTCTCTAGTTGACGCTTCTGCAGAAAAGGCTCGCAGAACTCGTGAGCGAACTTCCCGAGGCCGGAGGGTTCGCTCTAGCGGGACCAGCGAGACGTCCGCACACCGCTCTGGCAGAGTTCCTAGCGCGTCCGTCTGCCAGTTTTGGTCCGCGCCTGGTCCGCGCGTGGTCCGCAAAACGATGATAACTGCCGCAAGACGATGAGGGTTGACGAAAGGTGAAAACTGTTGCACCACAACGGATATTGACGAAGAACACAGCCGCGCTCGTGACACCCAAAACCCCCTGATCTTCCCTTACAAGGAAGAGGTCATCAGTTCGAGTCTGGTAACGCCCACCACCCAAATCCCTCACGGGACTTGGGTGTTCGTAGACGTGGGGTCGTAGGAACATGTCACCTCACCGTGATGGACCTCAAATACGCAGCGGATGGCGATTCAGGAGGTCCTTGGTTCTACAGGCAACTCGGTTACGGCATTGGATCCCATCACAAACGGCACCTTCACCTACGGCCCAGCGCGCAGATCGCCCGGTGTCGCAGACCGAAGGGCGCTTCACCAAGTGCCATTTCGCATCGTAATGTCAGGGCGATGATCGGTTTTGGATTGGCTCTCGTGTTTTGTTGGCGGGGTGTTCGAAGTCCTCAAGCGGCTGGAACCGTCGGCTCAGGCCAAGCATTCTGAGTATCTGCGGTTCCACATGACCCAATTGGGCTGGCTTACGATGGCGATCGGCGCAGTTCTCGTCATCGTCGGCGCCCTTGTCGTCATTGTCCGAGCGTTGACTTAGCGCGGGCGATGCTGACGTGAGCCCCGGATAGTGGTACGCGTGCTGTGGGAGTCCCTTACCCTTGATTGTGAGGATGAGCACGGCGGAGTGACATCCGACATCGACATACCTCTGGGCAGGCTGTACGCAGGCGATGCCGAGCCGGCGTTGATCGTCGACACGACGCCCCCGGATGTCGCGTTGCCACAGACTGTGCAGAGCCGGACGTAGCCTTGCTGCGAGATGTGCACAGTGCTCTCGTCGATGGGGTCGGTCCAGAGTTGTTGAGGCTATTACCTGGCGCTGGCATCTTGCGCTAGCATACGGATATGGCAACTACCCGCTCCACATTCACTCTCGAGGAGTCCTTGGCGAAACAAGCCCGAAAGCTAGGGGTGAACATCTCGGCTGCCGCTCGTGACGGCGTTGCCGCCGCTGTCCACGCCGCATTGGCCGAGGCAGACCGTGCCGCCTATTTGCGACAGCCCGAACTACCGGACACATTCTGGGACGAGGCTGAGTCGTGGGGTGAGGAGTGACGCGGGGAGAAGTGTGGTTGGCGGAAGTCGGGGGGAAGCGACGTCCGGTACTGATACTTACCCGCCCCGAGGTGATTGATGTGCGCTCGTTGGTGACTGTTGCCGAAATCACCACCTCGATGCGCGGTCTCGCCGTCGAAGTTCTGCTAGATGATGTCTCGGTTGGACTGGATCGAGAGTCGACGATCAACTGTGACGGTATACACACTGTTGCACGTTCGTCGTTGACCGGATGTGTCGGCGTTGTCGACCAAGGGACGATGGATCGCGTGTGCGCAGCCGTTGGCTATGCGCTCGGCTGCTGAACTGCACATTGACCGACCAGGCTCGCCTACCCCACCACCTGTGCTGCACGAACAGGTTCTTCGATCGTCGCCCCGGAATGGGGCGTTGTATTCGCACCTTCCAGCAAAGCGCGAGCCCCAGGGCTGTTTGGTTGCGGCGATACACGGTGGCAGTCGTGTCGATTCCGACATCGGGGATCGGGTCTCCGTGCTCAACCGCCACGTAGAGGTCGAGTCCACCAGCCTTGCCGCTCGCGTTCAACATGTCACCCCGTCCCCGCCGCGATCGCGGCTCTTGGCTGGGTGGACGGGTGCTCGACTCGGCTGAGCTCGCGCTGCTGGGTACCATGCAAGCTTCCGACGGGGAAGAGACGCAGTTGCCCAATCCTCCCACCAGAGAGCGACCAGCGATGAACGTTCCTCTCGTCATCTCGCTCGTTGCCAAATCAGGAACCGGGAAGACCACTGTGCTGGAGCACCTGCTTCCTGAGCTGAAGAACCGGGGCCTCTCTGTCGGCGTTCTCAAGCATCACAGTCATCCATCCTCGTTCGACGTGCCCGGCAAGGACACCTACCGCCTCGCCGAAGCGGGAGCCGACATCGTGGTCGGCGCCAGCCCCGTCCAAGTGGCGGTGTTTCGACGTGAGGCCGGCTCGGGAGACCTCGATGCGGTGATCGCCAGGAGCTTCGACGGTGTCGACCTGGTTCTCATCGAAGGCTACAAACGGGGCAGCTACCCGAAGATCGAGGTGCACCGTGCCGAGCGCAGCCATGAGCTGTTGTGCACCGTCGACGAGATGCTGGCCCTCGTCACCGACCAGCACTGGGATCTGCCGGTTCCCCAGTTCGACCTGAACGACGCCGCCGGCTTGGCCGACTTCGTGATGAAACATGTCCAGGAGGCGTCATGAGAAATCGTATCCGTCTCCTCCTCGGGCTGGCTCTTCTCACCGGGGCGTGTGCGACCGCCCAGGCGAGTCCCGTCCCATTTGTCGATCTGTCCGATCGGCTTCCGCTCCCGGCAGAAGGCACCGGCGAGGTAAAGCCGCTCGAGATCGCCGTCGCAGCCATCCTGTCGCCTGAGGCAAACATCGAGAGCTACGGAGCGCTTGCCGACTACCTGGGGACGAAGTTGAACCGCCCGGTTGAGATCGTCCAACGCCGCACGTACCAGGAAATAAACGATCTCCTCGAAGACGGACAGGCCGATGTTGGGTTCGTATGTACGAGTGCATACGTCGCCGGCCACGACGACTTCGGCCTGCGTCTGCTGGTAGCTCCTGAGATTGATGGAGCGACGGTCTACTACTCCACGCTCATCGTCCCGGCAGACAGTTCCGCCGAGTCGATGGCCGACCTTCGTGGCAGCGTGTTCGCTTTCACCGACCCCATCAGCACGACCGGACGCATGTACCCCACGTATCTCGTTGAGCAATTGGGTGAGAACCCCGGCACGTTCTTCGGTGCGACATTCTTCACCTACAGCCACGACCGCGCTATCGCGGCGGTTGCCGAGCATGTTGCCGACGGCGCCGGTGTCGACAGCCTCGTGCTCGAATACGCGCTCGCCCGCGACGCGGAGCTTTCGTCAAGAATCAGAGTCATCGACCGATCCCCGGCCTTCACGATCCCGCCCGTTGTGGTATCTCCTTCCATCACCCGCGCCTACGAAGCGGAACTCCGCAACCTGTTGTTGTCCCTGGCAGACGATCCCGAGGCGGGAGATGTTCTCCGAAGTCTCGGGATCGACGGTTTCGTCTCGGTAGACGACCCCGCCTACGACGGTGTGCGGACAGTCATGGCACAGGTCGAAGCCCATGACCGCCGCGAGTAATCGCTTCGAATCCTATTCGGCAGCAGCCAGGGAGCTGCTGGGGGCGGCCAGCATCCGCACCAAGATCCTCGGTATCGTTCTTGCCCTGACCATCGTGCTGGGCCTGGGCATCACCTGGCAGGTTCGGACGGTCATGCACGCTGTGTTGCTGGACGAACTCGACAGCCGGGGCACGTCGGTCGTCAGCGACCTGGCCGCCCGCAGCGTCGACCCGATCCTGCTCAACGACACGTTCGCCCTTCACCAGTTGCTCGTCGAGACCGTTGGCAACCATCCTGACATCGTCTACGCATTCGTCGTCGATCCCGACGGCAGGGTCATCGCTCACAGCTTTGGCGACGAGGGCTTCCCGACGGGGCTCCTCTCGCTGCCGGCTACAGACGACCGGGTGGTTTATGACACCACGGACGGACGTATGCATGACTTCAGCGCGGCGATTTTCGATGCCCAGGCTGGTACCGCGCACGTCGGCATGTCCGAGACCCGGCTGCACAATGTCATTGATGGTGTGACCGGGCAGATGCTGCTGACAACCCTGGTCGTGGCCCTGTTCGGAGTCGGAGCGGCCATCTTCCTCACCTGGATTCTGACTAGACCGATCCTCGACCTGGTCGGGACGACGAATCAGGTCGGATCCGGCGATCTGGGGGCGCGGGCCAAGCTTTGGGCCAAGGACGAGATCGGCGTGCTTGCCGAAGCGTTCAACACAATGGTCGCGGATCTCGAGGCGAGCCAGGCAACGATCGCAGAGAAGGAGGCAGCACGTACCCGGCTTCTCGAACAGCTCATCACTGCCCAGGAGGAGGAGAGAAAGCGGATCGCCCGGGAACTCCACGATGGCGTCGGTCAGGCCCTGAACTCTCTCAGCCTGGGGATCTCGGCCCTCGGACAGGTTGAGGACCGGAGCCAGGCCCAAGAGTTGGCATCGGAGCTACGCGAAGTGACCGCTGAGACGCTCCAGACCGTCAGGCAGCTGAGTCGCGGGCTGAGACCGAGCATCCTCGACGACCTGGGCCTTGCCGAAGCTCTCCGCCACTACGCGGCAGAGTTTCAGAGCCTCTATCCCGAGTTCAGGGTCGACACACACCTCGACTTCACGACAAGGCTTTCCCCCGCGGCCGAAACCACCCTGTATCGTATAGTCCAGGAAGGCATGACCAACGCAGCCCGTCATAGCGGCGGTAGCACCATCAGCGTGGTCGTTGCCCAGCGCGACGGATGGACCCAGGCCATCATCGAAGACGACGGAAACGGGTTCGACTTCGAAGCAGTACGAAAGTCGGGTCAAAGTGTCGGGATTCATGGCATGACCGAGCGGGCCGAGCTCCTCGGCGGCAAGGTCCGTTTCGAGAGCAGCGGGCAAGGATCGACGATCTTCATCGAGGTGCCGACATGAGTCCGATCCGCATCGTGATCGCCGACGATCACGCCGTGCTGCGTGCCGGGCTGAGATCACTCCTCAGCGCGGAAGAGGACTTCGAAGTTGTCGGTGAAGCAGGCGACGGAGCGGTCTGCGTGGAGCTCGTGGCCGAGCTCGAGCCGGACGTGGTGGTGATGGATCTCAACATGCCGACGTGCAGCGGGCTCGAAGCCCTCCCGATAATCAAGGAGCGGCTCCCCAACTGCAAGGTGCTGGCGCTGACGATGCATGACGATTCTGCCTACCTCCGCACCGTGCTCGAATCCGGCGGCGCCGGCTTCGTTTTGAAACAGTCCGCCCCCGACGAGCTCCTCATCGCCATTAGGGCCGTGTACGACGGCGGAGTGTATGTGAACCCTCGCCACACACGGGTGCTGCTTGAAGAGGCTCTAGAGGTATCACACCCTGGGGACAACGACAAGACTCGGTACCAGTCGCTGAGCGAACGCGAGACGCAGATCTTCAAGCTCACCGCGTTGGGTCATTCCAACGCCGAGATTGCCGCGATGCTGTTCTTGAGTGTGAAGACTGTTGAAACGTACAAGGCTCGCATGATGCACAAGCTCGGTCTCCACAGCCGGGCTGCGCTCGTCCGGCTGGCACTGGAGCTGGGGGTCCTCCAGTAACCCGACGTCGGGGAACTCCCCTACACACTGCCTCGACAATCGCCGGGGCCGCCCCGACACGAAACCGGGTCTTCCCTGCTACCGCGCTGGAACCGTCCGCGGTCCAATGTCGATGGGTACCACGAGAGGAGTCGGTGCATGCCCGAGCTACTCAAGCAGGACAGTGCCCTCGTTCGGATGCGGCACGAGATCGAGCGAGCACTCGAGAAACCCGTCGACCAGCGCCACTGGGCAATGGTGATCGACCTGCGCAAATGCGTCGGTTGCCAAGCCTGCACGGTGAGCTGCGTTGCCGAGAACAAGCTACCGCCCGGTGTTGTCTACCGGCCGGTCCTCGAAACCGAGTTGGGCACGTTCCCCAACGTGACTCGAAGGTTCATGCCTAGACCCTGTCTCCAGTGCGAAGAGCCTCCCTGCGTGCCGGTGTGCCCGGTCGAAGCCACATGGCAACGCGAAGACGGCATCATCGAGATCGACTACAACCAGTGCATCGGGTGCCGCTACTGCATCACTGCCTGTCCCTATTCAGCCCGGACGTTCGATACCGGTCACACCTACACCGAGGACTCCCCGCAGCAGATGGACTACGAACTGCTGCCGAACTTCGAGTACGGGAAGGAATGGCCCCGGGAAGACGACGATTCGCCGATCGGCAATGCACGCAAGTGCACGTTCTGTCTCCACCGGCTGGAGCAAGGGCTGCTCCCGGCATGCGTGACGACCTGCATCGGGACCGCTAACTACTTCGGTGACATCAACGACCCGGACTCGCTCGTGGCCGAGATGGCCGCGCTGCCGAATGCCATCCGACTCAAAGAAGAGCTGGGTACCAAGCCGTCGGTCTACTACCTGGTGTGAGAGGAGGTGCAACTATGACCAAGACGTCCAAGACCATCGCCTGGGCGATCGCGACGATCGGATTCCTCGTCGGAATCTTCGGTGTCGTAGAGCGCATCACTATGGGCCACCAAATGGCCAACTACGGAAGCTACGTTCCGTGGGGTCTGTGGGTGGCTGCATACATCTACCTGATCGGCCTGTCGGCTGGTGCGTTCCTCCTGTCGACCCTTGTGTACGTGTTCAAGGTGCAGCGGCTCGCGAAAATCGGCAAGATGGCCCTATTCACAGCGCTTGTCACGCTGTTCGGGGCAATGTTGCTGATCTGGTTCGATCTCGGGCATCCGTTCCGAGCCTATCGATTGATCACGCACACCCATTTCACGTCGATGATGGGGTGGATGGCGTGGCTCTACTCGAGCTACTTCGTGCTGCTCCTCGCCGAGCTCTGGTTTGCCATGCGGGCGGACATGGCGGTCTGTGCCGATGATCCGGGCTTCCGGGGAAGGCTGTGCAACTTTCTTACTTTCGGCCGCAAGGACCGATCGCCGGAGGCCGTCGCCTCTGACTACCGGGTCCTTCGGGTGCTCGGTGCGATCGGGGTGCCGCTCGCCGTTGCGTTCCACGGGGGCGTCGGTGCGCTCTTCGGAGTAATCGGTGCTCGGCCCTTCTGGCACGGAGGCCTCACCCCAATTGTGTTCCTCGTCGGCGCGCTCGTTTCAGGCGGCGCGCTCCTGACGTTCCTGACGGCCATCTGGGGCCCAGAACGAGGTACCCCGGCTCATAGCCAAACGGTGATCTTCCTCGGGCAAATCGTGCTCGGGATGCTCGCGCTGGACGTGCTGCTCGAGTGGGCCGAGTACTCCACCGGCCTGATCTCGTCGGTGCCGACTGTCACAGAGGGCATTCGCCTGGTCATGTTCGGTCCCTACTGGTGGGCCTTCTGGATCGTCCATGTCATTCTGGGAATCATCGTTCCACTCGCACTTCTCGTCTTCCGCAGCCGCTCGATCCCTGCGCTCGGCTGGGCCGGCGCTCTTGTCGCCGCGACCTTCCTGGCAGTGCGGCTGAACATCGTCCTGCCGGGACTCGATGTCGAGGAGCTGCAGGGCCTCAAGGGGGCATTCGGAGGACCGGGGCTGTCCTTCGATTACTTCCCCAGCGTCGGCGAATGGCTCGTGTTTGTCTGGGTTGTCTCGCTTGCCGGGCTGGTGTTCCTCGCCGGCTATCAGCTCCTACCCATCGTTCGCAGCAAGGAGGTGGTCTGAGTGGCCATCGAGAACATCGACAAGTCCGGAACTGTCGAAGCTTTCGAGGACTGTTTTGCGGTTACGCGTAGAGACTTCGTCAAGACCGGAGTCATGGTCGGTGGTGCCCTCGCCATGGCCGGATCGCTGCCGGCGCTGGCACGGATCACAGGAAACATCGCCGAGCCGGTCGTGGCCAACGCCGACGTACCGTACCCGCTGAACAACCCGGAGAACACGATCTACAGCGTCTGTCTCAGCTGCCACACGGCATGCACCATGAAGGCGAAGATCCAAGACGGTGTGCTGGTGAAGGTCGACGGGAACCCATACAGTCCCATGAACCTGCTCCCGAATCTGGCGGAGAGCACCCCGCTGGCCGAAGCGGCAAAGGACGACGCGAAGATCTGTCCCAAAGGTCAGTCGTCCGTCCAGATCGCCTACGACCCCTACCGGATCCGCAAAGTCCTCAAGCGGGTCGGCCCGCGCGGCCAGGGCGAATGGCAGGCAATCTCGTGGGACCAGTTCATCGACCAGGTCGTCAACGGTGGTGACCTGTTCGGTGAGGGTCACGTCGACGGCTTGAAGGACATCTACAAGCTGCGCGATCCTGACCTGGCAAGCGAACTGGCCACGGACACCGACGCCGTCGTCGCCGGCGAGATGACTGTCGATGAGTTCAAAGCCAAGAACGCCGATCATCTCGATGTGCTCATCGACCCCGACCATCCGGACCTTGGACCGGTGAACAACCAATTCGTGTTCCTGGGCGGCCGTGTCGAACACGGTCGCAAGGAGCTGATGAATCGGTTCACCTACGACGGTATGGGATCGGTGAACTTCTATCTGCACACAACAATCTGTGAGCAGAGCCACCACATCGCTTTCAAGCAGATGACTGGTGACAAGGATCACATGAAGCCCGACCTGCTCTCGGCGGAGTTCGTGATCTTCTTCGGCACCGGCGCGTTCGAATCGAACTTCGGACCGACGCCGATGGCTGAACAGGTCACCGACTCGTTGATCAGGAACCGGTTCAAGTACGCCGTTGTTGATCCAAGACTTTCGAAGACGGCGGCGAAGGCGTGGAGATGGGTGCCGGTCAGCCCGGGAGGCGACGGCGCCCTCGCGTTGGGGATGATCCGGTGGATCATCGAGAACGGCCGCTACGACACCTCGTACCTCTCGGCACCGAGCATGACTGCAGCGGAGGACAACGGGGAGGCGAGCTACACCGACGCTACGCATCTGGTGCGTCTCGACGAGATGGTGTTCCTCACGGCCGAGGATGCAGGCGTCGAACCGGCGCAGGACTCCGATGGCAACCCGATCACCGGCGGCCGCGTCGTCATGACCGATGCCGGTCCGGTGGCGGCGGACAACGCTACGGCAGGCAACCTGCTCGGCGAGTTCACCGTGAACGGTATACCCGTGAAGCCGGCCTTCCAGTTGCTCGGCGACCGGGCCAACGAGCGAACCCTTGCCGAGTACGCCGACATCAGCGGCCTCCGCGAGAGCGAGATCGTGGAACTGGCTGACGAGTTCACCAGCCACGGGAAGCGAGCGGCGACAGACATGTATCGCGGCCCGGTGCAGCACACCAACGGTTACCACAACGGCCAGGCGATCATCACCCTCAACGTGTTGATCGGAAACGTCAACCACCGCGGTGGACTGACTGCAGGCGGCGGTGGTTGGCACGAAGACGGGTCCAAAACCGGGGCGCCGTTCCCGAAGAGCGTCGTTGCTGCGGCACCAGGCGGCTTGAAGAAGTGGGGCATCCACATCAACCGACAGGAGGCACAGTACGACAAGTCGACCCTGTTCGAGGGATTCCCCGCCAAGCGCCCGTGGTATCCGTTCACCAATGACGTTTATCAGCATGTCATTCCAAGCGCCGCTGCTGGCTATCCATATCAGGCGAAGTTCCTCTTCTCGAACATGGGCACCGTTGCATTGGCGTCTCCTGCGGGACATGCGCAGATCCCGGCGCTCAAGGATCCAACCAAGATCCCGCTCTTCGTCGCCTGCGACATCGTGATCGGCGAAACGTCCATGTACGCTGACTACATCCTTCCGGATCTCACTTACATGGAAAGGTGGGGAACCCCCCACACGTCACCGGCGACCGAAACGAAGATCAGCAAGGTGCGGCAGCCAACCATGGCGCCGCTGACCGAGATCGTCGACGTTGAGGGCGAGCAGATTCCGATCTCGTTCGAGGCGTTCCTCATCGCCGTCGGCAAGAAACTCGGCTTGGCGGGATTCGGCACGGACGGATTGGGCGAAGGGTATCCCTTCGACCGACCGGAACAGTACTTTCTCGCGATGGTTTCGAACCTCGCGTTCGGCGACAAGGAAGACGGTTCAGAGACCCTTCCGCCAGCGGACGCGGAGGAACTGCGCATCTTCCAAGAAGCTCGCAGGCATCTGCCGAAGGCTGTTTTCGACGAGGAGGTGTGGAAACGAGCGGTGCCGGACAGCCTCTGGCCGAGCGTCGTCTACCTCCTCAACCGCGGTGGCCGTTTCGAGCCGAGCGACAAGCTCTACAAAGACAATGAGTGGTTGGCCCATCAGTGGAACAGCCGTTGGAACCTCTTCGTGGAGAACGTCGCCAAAGTCAAGGACTCGATGACCGGCGAGCAGTTCGACGGCTTGCCGATGTGGCAGCAGGTCAAGGACGTCGCAGGCAACGAGATCGACGATGGCGACTTCGACCTCAGCCTCATCACTTTCAAGGAGATCTGGGAAGGACAGAGCCGCAGCCGTGGATCCGATTGGCTGCAGAAGGCAGTGGCCCCCAAGAACTACTTGCAAATGAATAGCAGGGATGCCGACGCCCGCGGCATCAAGTCGGGCGACTCGGCACGTATCGTGTCGGCCACTCTCCCGACCGGAGCATTCGACCTCGGTGACGGGCGCACGTACAACGTGGTCGCCGAGGTGAAGGTCATGGAGGGAATGCGCCCGGGAACAATCGGTTTGTCCTGGCGTGGCCATTGGGCCTACGGGTCCAACGATGTCGTCATCGATGGCCAACGCGTGAAGGGAGATCCTGAGCGAGCTTCAGGCACCGTGCCGAACCCGGCCATGCGCATCGATCCGGTCCTCGGTGACGTGTGCCTCACCGACCCGATCGGGGGCAGCGCCAGCTTCTACGACACGAAGGTTCGTGTTGAGAAGGTGTGACCCGAAGCCCCTCCTCCCTAGGCACCGATCGTGGGGCCGGATCGTATCCGGCCCCACGATGCCGCGTGGACGTCCCCGATGATCGGCGCAACGGTTCCGCCAACAAACCGGGATCGGTGTCTCAACCTCGTGCACCGAGATGCCGGATGCCTGCGGTGCGCCGGGGCGTGTCCGACCGGCGCCATCGCAATGGATCGTCCGGCACCTAGTCTCAGCCCGGATTCCTGCATCGGGTGCGGAGCATGCATCGCGGTATGTCCCACCGATGTCTTTGGCCCCCACGATCGAACCGAACGGACCCTTCTTCGATCTGTCGAACAGGCGCAGCCGAAGGAACTCGGTGTTGTTTGTGCTCGCCGCTCCGATCCGTCTGGTGCCCCTCTCGGAGTCGAGTCGGTGGTCGCCCATACCCGATGCCTGGGGAGCCTCGACGAGGCCACCCTCCTCGGACTTTCCGCGGGCGGGAGCCGCCCACTCGTGCTCGACGACTCGCTCTGTGACACCTGCCCAATAGGTTCGCTTCAGAGCGTGATTGTCGCTCGGGCCCAAGCCGCCAACGCGCTCCTGTCCGGTTCGGAGCCGGTTCGCCTCGCCTCGGCCGAGCCTTCGGGGACGCCGCCAGACGAGATCATCGAGGGCAGCCGTCCACGGTTCACGCGACGCGCACTGTTCCGCTCACTGCGAGAGGAAGCGACGGGCCTGGTCGATCGCGAAGGCCCTTTGCCCGCATCGCGCCGGCGTCTGCTCACCTACCTCGATTCAGTCGACGTCCTCGGCACCGCCCTCGCCCCGCTAGCCGACGCTCGGGTCGATCCTGGACGCTGCACCGCCTGCGGTCTGTGCTCTAAGTTCTGCCCCACCGACGCTCTAGAACAGGACACCGGCGAGGACGTCTTCTCGATCACCTTCTTGCCGGCGATCTGTCTCGACTGTGGCGTCTGCGCCGTGGCCTGTCCCGACGACGCCATCTTGTTCGGCGATCGGGTCGAGTATCCGGCCGACCGACGGGCCCTGGTGTCGGGCACAACTGTCCCGTGCGAAAGCTGCAGCACCGCCACGGCAGCAAGCCCTGGCAAGGACGGGCGCGTGCTGTGCACGTGGTGCCGTCGGGGGGCAGGCACCGTCAAGCCCCTTGTCGATGAAGCCGGACTCTTGGATGATCTGTTGCACCGGATGGGAGACACATAAGTCGCTCCGTGAAGGGGGTCTCTTCAATAAGGGCGGGGGAATGGCTGCTCCTTTCGATTCGCAAGCGTGTTCCCATTGCTCTCCATGGAATCACATCATTGTGCGGCCTCGCGCCGTAATCTGTGAGATTCTCACCGCGGTTGAAAGCCTCAGGTTTGTGCCGCATGCGACCGATGGTGTACATCAGAAGGTGCAGCAGATTCCGGAAGCTAGTTCACCGGATTCGGCTCCAGGGTACGAGTGCCTGATCGATGAAGCTGCCGTTGTGTTGGTGGCGGATTCTCGGATGGTGATTCGAGCTGCACGGTGCTGCGATTTTGTGTCGCTCAGTGGTGAATTTGACGTTGTGATTCTTTGACGTTGTGATTCTTTGACGTTGTGATTCTTTGACGGTTTGTGTCCCTTGCTGTGTCGCCTGTATTGACCACTGTTGTGGTTGTCAACGAAGCCGTTTGTTACCCCTACCCGATGTTGGATGGTGAATTGTGAGAAGGATGTTTCGTGGGATGCGCAGCGAACGAGGCGCTTCGATGGTTGAATACGCGTTGATTGTCTCGTTGCTCATGGTTCCGGCCATTTCGGCGCTGGATCTGATCAGTTCGGCGATGAGTACACAGTTCTACGCGCTCGAGGGCGACATGGCTTCGTCGCATCAGACGTCGACTACTGATGGTTCTACGCCGGGGCCCGGCGTTACAACTACTTTGGCTCCGCCGTCGACTACCACGACTGCCGCTCCTGTTACGACGACCACGACTTCCACGACGATACCTGCAACGACTACCACGACAACGACTACTACGACGATTCCTACGACGACAACTACGACAACTACGACGATTCCTACGACGACGACTACTTCGACGACGGTCCCTGCGAATGGGGTGCCGGCGGATCAGTCGGTGACTGTTGACATGGGCTCTGGTTGGGTGACGTTTGAGGTTGTCAGTGGGGAGTTACGCATCGCAGACTTTTCGCTGAAAAAGAATTGGCAGGGTGAAGTGGTGCAGGATGACGGGTCGGCGATCACTATCAGGACCTGGCACAAGGGCGGAAACAAAGAGGTTGTTGTCTCCGCCTGGATCGACGCTGCCGGAGTTCTGCAGGTACATATCGCATAGCGCCGGCCTCACGGGTTTGGCCGGAGGCGTTCAAGCGGTTGCTGGTTTCGATTGTGCTGGCGAGGGCCGATCAAGGATTGCGGTGACAGTCTGGTGTAACGGCGTCAGCGTTTATCCACCGCGTTGCAGGATGGCTGTGACGTTGGTGTCGGATTGCTTTGTGTGTGGCCACCATCCGTCGCCGCCATTTCCTCGACATGTCACCGCCGGTTGCTCGCCGTCGGCTATGCGACGTGTCGCTCGGCGTCGGTGGGACCGGCAAGCGCGTACGCCACAAGCGTGGGGAGATCGGCTCGCTTGCCCTCTTCGTATGCGACCCGGTCGTCTCCCTCCAGCCGGCCCAGCGTCTCTCGCTCCAAGCCCTCGTGAACGTTGAAGTCGATCGACACGAGGTCGACGCCGGAAGCCACACGTTGTGTGTCCACCATTCCGGCCATCCGGTACGCTCTCGACCTGTCGCCGAGCCCGAGCGCGACGGCGGCAAGTTCGGAGCCGACCATTACGACGCCGGAGACGTCCTGGTGTGATCCGAACAGCTCCATGGCCTGTCGCAAGGGCGGCCAGGCGTTCTCGAAGTCGCCCGTCCGGGCGTAGTAGCCACCCACCTCGAATGTCGACCATCCGAGTCCGAACTCGTTGCCCGAGATGCCGTAATGCGCCGCGGCCTTCTTGAACTCCTCGAGCGCCGCAGGCTGCCGATCTGCGACGAGTGCGTTGCCCAACCCCCAGGCGACATCACCCAGGCCGTCCTCATCGCCGAGCCGCTCGTAGATCTCCCGGGCCTCGCCGATGACGGCCCTCGATCGATCAGACTCGGAGAGATGGAACCCAACCGACAGTCCGTAGTTGTACAAGGCGTTGGCCAGTTCGCGCTCGTCACCAATGGCTCGGTGCAACTCCAATGCACTTTCGTACATTTCGACGCAGCGACCCATCTCGCCTCGCCACCAATAGACACCACCCAGGGCTTCGAGCACCTTGGCCCGGTGCCGGTCGTTCCCTCCTGCCATTGCCAGTGCTTGCTCGAGCCGCCACTTCGCCTCATGCAGATGGCCACGCGCCTGCCAGAAACGCCACGATGCCGCGGCAAGACGCTGTACCAGCTCGTTGCGGCCGCTGGCCACGCCCCACTCCAGAGCCACCCGGATGTTGTCGTGATCTGCGTCGAGGAGGTCTAGCCAGCGGCGACGATCCTTTCTAAGCAGCTCGGGAGCCGCACCCTCGACCAATTCGGTATAGACATCGAGATGGGCTACCTGCGCGGCCTCTGCTTCACCCGCTTCTGCGAGCCGCTCCATGGCGAACTCGCGGATCACATGCAGCATGCGGAACCGGGGAGAGGGCTGTGCGGCGATCGCGCTCAGCAAGCTGTGATCGACGAGGACCTGCAAGCCATCGAGGAGGTGGATGCCGAGGTCCCAGCCCAGGCACAGTGCCTCGATCTCTTCGAGTCGAGCGCCCCCGGAGAAGACCGAGAGCCGCCTGAACAGGTGCTGTTCGGCGGGGCCGAGCAGTCCGTAGCTCCAATCGATCGCGTTGGTGATCGTCCGCTGGCGCTCGGGCAGATCGACCGACCCTGAGCTGAGCATGCGGGCGTCGAGGTGGTTGAGGATCGACTCGACCGGGAGCAGACGGATCCGCGACGCCACCAACTCGATCGCCAGGGGAAGACCGTCGAGCATCTCGACCAGTTCGACCACGGCCGCGACATTCCCGGGTGTCAGTGAGAAATCGGGCCGCACCGCCATGGCCCGGTCGATGAGTAGCTGAACGCCCTCGATTGTGAGCGCGGCTTCGACGGTGGCCGCTCCGCCGGTTGCCAGCGGGGGAACCGGAAACTCCTGTTCGCCGCTGATGCGCAGAGGCGCCCGGGACGTGACGACGAACTTGGATCGTGGCGCGCCACGGACCATCTCGGACACGATAGGCGCAGCGCTCAGAAGCTGCTCGAAGTTGTCGAGGATGAGCAACACAGCCTTCGAGCGGAGCTGATTGACAAGCCGCTCCCGTGGCGTCTCGTCCTTGCTCGAGGCCGACAGTCCAAGGGCGTTGAGGATGACCGATGGGACGATCTCGACCTCGAGCACCGGGGACAATTCAACGAAGAAGACGCCATCGTCGAAGAGATGGCTCACTTCGGCGGCGACCTGAAGTGACAACCGTGTCTTCCCCGTCCCACCGGGGCCGGTCAGAGTCAGAACCCGCGTGCCGCTGAGCAACTCGACCGCCTTGGCGAGTTCCGTCTTCCGGCCGACGAAAGTGGTCACCTGCGCAGGCAAGTTGTTCGGAATGGCATCGAGGGTACGCAGTGGCGGAAACTCGGCGGCCAAGCCCTCGATCGTCACCTGAAACAGCCCCTCGGGTTCGGACAGGTCCTTGAGACGATGCTTGCCGAGGTCGCGGACCGACGCTCCTTCGGGAAGATCCGCCTCGACCAGGATCGCGGTCGGTTCTGAGATCACAATCTGGCCACCGTGGGCGGCATCGGCGATCCGGGCCGCCCGGTGTACCTCGAGACCCACGTAATCGGCCCCGACGAGTGCCGCCTCACCGGTGTGAATGCCCATCCGTACCCGAAGATCGTGACCCTCCGGCCAGGGTTCGGACGCGAGGCGCCTCTGCGCGTGCACGGCAGCTGCGACCGCGGCACGGGCGTCCCCGAATACGGCAAAGAGCGAGTCGCCTTCCGTCTTGATGGGGAATCCGGCCGACGCGCCAACGGCTTCTCTCAATATGGCGTTGTGGCGTGCGAGTACATCCACCCACAACTCGCCGAGAGCCTGGACCAGGCGCGTCGAGCCCTCCACGTCGGTGAACAGAAACGAGATGGGTCCCGTCGGCAGGGAGTCAGCAGGCGTCATGCGCATTCACACAAAGGATATAGATCGGGGGCGGTCTGGTGTGTGGAACTATCCGGAACCCGCCGGCATGGCTGACCGTCTTCATGTGCGTCATGGCGGGGCGTGAGGGCCGAGTCGGTTGCTCTGCATTTAGGCGTGCTCGCAAGCGTGAGGCGTGAGCTCGAGGCTACGGATTGGCCACCAAGGGCTGGGTAGCCGGCACCCGCAGCAGCAGCGCCGTGGCGACGAGCGCGAGCGCGGCGCCGGTTCCGAAGGCGGCACCCGGGCCGGCTGCGGCGTAGATGACGCCGAAGATGATGCTGGCCGGCAGCGCGGTCAGCCCGATGGCGCCGTGGTAGAAGCCAAACGCAGATCCTCTTGATTCCTGCGGGGCGAGAGAAGCGACCCAGGCCCGCTCGACGGGCTCGGTCAGACCGAAATAGATCCCGTAACCGAGGAACAGCGCGACGAGGGCTGCAGTGCCCGAGGTCAGCCCGAATCCGGCGTAGATCGCCGCATAGACCATCCAGCCGGCGATGATCAGGTTCCTCCGCCCCAGCCGATCGGAGAGGTGACCGCCGTAGAGGTTGGCGCCCATCTTGACCACATGATGCAGCGACCAAAGCACTGCGATCCACGTGGCCGCAAACCCGGCGTCGGTGAGTCGCAAGAGCAGGAAGGCATCGGTGCTGTTGCCGAGGGTGAACACGACGAGCGCCAGGAGCAACCGTCGCATCGGGGTCCCCATCGCGTTCCAGCCGAGCCGGAGCGACACCGGCTCGGCGACTGCCTCCGCGGTCCGGCCCTGCTCATGTACGGCGAAGACCAGAACGGCAACCACCACCGCAGCGGGGACGGCGGCCAGCACAAAGACACGACGCAGGGTCATCCCCGGAAGAAGCAAGAGGCCCGCCGCGGCCAGCGGGCCCACGACTGCTCCGCCATGGTCCATGGCGCGGTGTAACCCATAGGCGGCGCCGAGACGCTGCGGGGGAGTGACATCGGCGATCAGGGCGTCGCGGGGAGACGTCCGCAGGCCCTTGCCGACCCGGTCCCCGAATCGGAGTAGGACGACGACGGGCCAGGTCCCGGCGAGCCCGATCAGCGGTCGGACCAACCCGGAGAGGCTGTAGCCACCGACGACGAGTGGTTTGCGCCGTCTTGACCGATCGGTCCACCAACCCGAGACCACCTTGAGCAGGGCGGCGGTCGATTCCGCGATTCCTTCGATGGTCCCGAGGGCAACCGCTCCCGCCCCGAGCACGTCGACTAGGAAGAGCGGGAGCAGCGGGTAGATCATCTCGCTGGAGAGATCCGTGAAGAAGCTGACGAAGCCGAGGGCAACGACGGTGCGGGGCAGGTTGCGGAAGGCTGCGGGGATCCGGGATCTCACGGGCCCATGCTTGCACAAACCTCGTGCGCCAGGAGCCACATTGCGACCTGGTGTCCGAACCGGCCGAACTCGCCGATCTGGACGTTCGGACAGACTTCTTGTTGGGCACCGAGCCATCCGATACCGGTTAGTGTCGAAGGTGAGGCGCTTGCCATTCACGAGGTCGACCTGTCGTGTCGGATCACACTCATCCCAGGCGGGTGCTCCCGGAACGGAGCATCGACTCGCTGCAAGACTACGTTGCCGCTGGCGGCGGAACGGCATTGACGCGAGCGCGTGACATGACAGCGACAGCCGTGGTCGACGAATTGGCGGGGGCGGGTCTGCGTGGCCGCGGAGGTGCCGGATTTCCCACCGGGGTCAAATGGCGATCGATTCTGCGAGGAGGTGAAGGCACGCGGTTTGCGGTCTGCAACGCCGCAGAAGGCGAGCCGGGTACCTTCAAGGATAGGACCCTCATCCGCGCCAACCCGTACCAGGTGCTCGAGGGGATGTTGATCGCCGCCAGGACTGTCGACGCGGCTGGGGCGTTCGTCGCCCTCAAGGCGTCCTTCGAGATCGAGCGGCAGCGTCTTGCCGGCGCGTTGCAGGAGATGGAGCAAGCCGGCTGGGTGGATGGTATCGCGATGACCATCGTGAGCGGGCCGCAGGAATACCTGTTCGGTGAGGAGAAGGCGCTTCTCGAAGTCATCGAAGGCAGAGATCCGATGCCGCGCTGGCTCCCTCCGTACCTACACGGCTTGTTTGTAGCGGCACCTCAGCTGGGATGGGACGCACACGAATTCGTGGCAGACGCCCTTGGCGACGAGATATCCAACCCAACCCTGGTCAACAATGCCGAGACCCTGGCGCAAGTCACCTGGATCCTGGCCAACGGAGCCGATGAGTTCCGCACGGTTGGCACCGAAGAGTCGCCGGGAACAATCGTGTGCACGGTCGTAGGCGACGTCGTCAGCCCGGGGGTTCGCGAGCTGCCGATGGGCACGACGCTCAGCGAGTTGCTCGATCTTTCCGGTGGTCCGTATCCGGGTCATGACATCGTTGCGGTGGTGCCGGGCGTAGCGAACGCCGTGATCGTCCCCGACGGGTTCGACACGCCTCTGACCTACGAGGACATGCAGGCGATTGGGTCGGGTCTCGGTGCCGCGGGGTTCACTGCTTATGACGACACTGCGTGCATGGTCGAGGTTGCCCACACATTGTCTCGTTTCCTCTCCGTCGAGTCGTGCGGTCAATGTGTCCCCTGCAAGCTCGGCACCGGCCAGATCACCCGTGCGCTCGATCGCATTCGTGTCGGCACCGGTTCCGAGAGCGACATTCACGTGATCGGAGAGCGGCTTCGCATCGTCGCCGATGGGAGCCGCTGCTACCTGCCGACCCAGGAGCGGAACGTGATCTCCAGCATCCTCCGCATGTTCCCCGACGAGTTCGCCGTGCACCTGGAAGGTCGGTGCAGCGTCGCGGCACGGGAGATACCGACGCCCAAGATCGTCGATATCGCTGACGGGGTTGTGACCTACGACAGTAATCAGGAGCACAAGCGGCCGGACTGGACGTATCGGGACTAGGGAGGTTTCGCTGGCGCGCGTCGGGTTTGAGTTTGGCCAAGCCAAACTCAAACCTCAAGGAAGCTGAGGCGGCCACCAGCTGCGGCGCCCCCGCGGCTTGCCGAAACTGGTCGGCCACGGCTCGCCGCTCAGCTCGCCCGCCTGGTCGCGGCGGGCGTGATCGAGCAGAGCGTCCAGGCGGAAGCTGTGGTCGTCGATCGCCTCCATCACATCGCCGACTTCTGCATATCGCGCCGCAAATCCGACCATCGGGAAGTCGGCCAGCTCCGCCTCAGGGACCTCGTCCCAGGTGAGGGGCGCCGAGACCCAACCGGTGGGACGAACCGAGTAGGCGCTGGCTATGGTGCGGTCCCGGCTGTTCTGGTTGTAGTCGATGAACACCCCGTGCCGGTTCTCTTTCCACCATTGTGTCGTGACGATGTCGGGCCGTCTCCTCTCTACCTCACGACCAAACGCCAGCGCGGCCGTGCGGACATCGAGGAAGGAGTAGCGGGGCTCGATCCGCACATAGATATGGATCCCCTTCGATCCGGATGTCTTGGGAAAGCCGGTCAGGCCAAAGTCGGCGAGCACCCGTCTTACCTCGAGCGCCACCTGCTGCACGTCCTTCCACGTCGCCTGCGGGGTGGGGTCGAGGTCGATGCGCAGCTCGTCCGAATTCTCGACATGCTCGACCCGGGTCGGCCAGGGGTTGAGGTCGACGCAGTTGAGCTGGGCCATCCAGACGACGTCTGCCGGAGTCCGGGGAACGAAGTACCCGGCGGTCCTGCCGGAAGGGAACTTGACGAAAACGCGCTCTCCCGCCGATGCAGGTGCCCGCTTCCTGAAGTAGGGCTTCTCCCCAACGCCCCGTGGGAAGCACTTGAGCATCGTCGGGCGTCCGAAGATTCCGGCGAGGGCACCGTCCACACATGTGACGTAATGCTCGACGAGGTCGCGTTTGGTCCACCCCTGCCTTGGGAACATCACCTTGTCGGGATGGGTGACCGCTACGACATCGCCGTCGACCTCGTAGCTCGTTTCTTCCATGCGTCGATTCTGCCAGCCTGTTGCCCGGAAATGACAATGGCCGGCGACGACAGGTCAATCCGACCGGTGCAGGAGAAGGCAGTCGGCGACACCCGACGGCGCGGTGAGCCTGTTGGTCGGCGGCACCGAACGCGTGACGGACGGCGTCGATCGAAACTACGCGAAGCCGATCGACTGTGATCGTCTCACCCTCATGCACGATGGTGGCTGCGCCGGCCGCCATGAGGTTCTACAACCAGTCAGTTTCCGAACCGTAGGGGAGTGCGACCAGGCACCCATCTCCGATCGCCTTGACACGGCACGCACTTGCCGCCGAATAAACGATCATTCACAATGGGCAGCCACCTACCAGGGAGCGAGGACATGGGCTGGACCGTCGCCGACATGCCAGACCTGACCGGCAAAATCGCCGTCGTGACCGGAGCCAATGGCGGGCTCGGTCTCGAATCAGCAAAGGCGCTGGCGGGGGCCGGCGCCCACGTCGTCATGGCGGTGCGCAACCAGACCAAGGCGAAGAGCGCCTACGACGAGATCGTGGCCGCCCACCCCGACGCCTCGCTCGAGATAGTCCAGCTCGACCTGGCTTCGCTCGACTCGGTGCGTCGGGCGGCCGGGCAGATCACGGCCAATCACCCCACAATCGACATCCTGCTCAACAATGCCGGGCTCATGGGATTGCCCGAGCGCCGCACCGAGGATGGGTTCGAGATGCAGTTCGGGGTCGACCACCTCGGTCACTGGGTGCTCACCGCCGGCCTGATGAAGCCGTTGCTGATGGCATCGGCAGCCCGGGTGGTCACCGTCACCAGCACCGCACACCACTTCGGCAGGAGCGTCGACCCCAAGAACCCCAACCTCGAGGGGAGCTATGGAGCATGGAAGGCATACGGGCAAGCCAAGTTGGCCAACTTCCACTTCGGAATCGGGCTGCAGCAGGAGTTCGCAAGACGCGGTCTGACCGCACAGAGCCTGCTCGCCCACCCCGGTCTGTCACACACCAACCTCCAGGTGCATACGGTTGACGAGGGCGGCGGTGGATGGTCGGCCCCGATATGGAAATGGCTCGCCGCCAGCACCGGGATGGAACCGGACCATGGATGCCTGCCCCAGCTGCGCGCCGCCACCGACCCTGCTGCAAGAGGCGGCGAGTTCTATTGCCCTCGCTTCATGCAGAACGGGCCGCCAGTGCGTAGGCCGATTCTGCGCAGGCTTGGTCTGCAGAAGGCCATCGACACGCTGTGGGCGGTATCGCAGGAAATGACGGGAACCCGCTTGCAATTCGATCACACAGATCGGGCGTGACGGCTCCCGATCGCCCGTGGGCAATCCGTAGGGTTGCGAGATCTCGTTGCCGGGCGAGGGTTCAATGGAGCGCCGATGAGCGCGGCTGCGACCAGGGCCGGTGTCGCCACCGGGACGGCGATCCGGGTCGTCGCCTACCGCCATCTGCCCGGTGAGCCCGAGCGTGCCCGGTTCTCCTCACCCAGCTCGAGGAGTCGCCCTAGGCCTGAGCCTTCGAGAAGCGATATGACGCCGTTGTGGCGGGTCTTCATCGGCCCCGCACCGGAGGCGAGGTGCGGAACTGAAATAGAGTCGGTTGTCCCTCGTTTTGGGGTCTCGTACCGCTCGGAAACTGCTTGCTAGCGAACTAGCGATCGGGTACCTTGACCGCGTTCGGCATGGTGCCGACGAATCCCGTACGCGGGCACTAGCGGAAAGGCTGCGCATGAGCCGCAGAGTGGACCGTCCCTTCGAAGAAACGGAAGGTTGGGATCGAGGCAGCTACAACGAGCGGGGTTCTGGAAATCAGTCCAGTGGTCCCAATCGACGCCGGACCGGGAAGAACGCTTCGCACGGCAAGGGCTCCCGGCGCAGCCGCGACGGTTGGGACCGATTCGACCGTTGATCGTCTTTTGCAATTTGAGAATGACTCGTTCTCATCACCCTGCCGGGTCGTAACCCGGTCGTCACTCGAGGAAGACAACTATGTCCGGTGCATCCAAAGTACGCGCCACCAAGGTCCGTCAGCAGCAACCCGCCAAGCGGACGAGCAAGCCCGGCCGGCCCTTCAACGGTCCCAACCTGGTTGCCCAGCACGATGGGTCCACCAAGAAGGCAGCCAGGAAGGCGAGCGGGTCTCGTCGAGCCAACTGACGTCGCAATCAGCCGCGCAGACGCATCGCTAGGTAGGCGTGATAGAACGTCAATGCGCTGTATCCGAGCAGGACGAGCAGCGACACTTCGAGCGTTCGCCGGTAGCGACGGAGCGCCAGGAGGACCAGGGCAACGACACCGGCGGTCAGCAGCTTGACGAGAGCCGCGGTCCCCATCCCCATCTCAAATAGCCGTTGCATGATCGGGTTGAGCTCTAGACCGCCGGCACCAAGTACCCGAATCGTCATGATGTAGTCGATGAAGTTGAAGACCACGATCGTGGCCACCACGAGCGGAAACGCCAACGCGCTACTTCCGAACTGCCTCAGCTCGGCCTGGTATCGGCCACGCCAGCCCGGTGGGTCACGGCGGTCGAACCCGGTGCGGCGCTCCGGCAACCGTAGCGGTGCGCGTGTGGCTCGGCGTTCCCTGCTTCGGCGCCGCATGCTGGTGTCTCTGCTGTCAGTTGCCATAAGGCCCTCGCAATGCCCACCCCTCACAATGCCCACCCCTCACAATGCCCACCCCTCACAATGCCCACCCCTCACAATGCCCACCCCTCACAATGCCCACCCCTCACAATGCCCAATGACGAAGATAGCGGGTCCTGCGGGCGCACCCGCCGGCGATGAACCAGGCCGGGTTGTGCGTGTCGCGTCGTCAGCCACTTCGGGTGTTCGTGAACAACGTGTGAAATAGAACAAGCCGAGTTCCGAACGGGAACCGAATCGCGTTCGAGACCCGTACTCTCAGTTGTATGAGCAAGCGAGCGTTATCCGTCGTTTTGGTTGCGCTGGTGTTCGCCGGCTGCACCCTCTCGCCCGGCAACGACGCGGCGGGAGGGATGCTTGTGATTGTCGATGGCGATGGCAACGTGGCGACGGTCGCTCCCGACGGATCGAGGATCACCACCTTGACCGAAGATGCCACGATCGGCGAGCCCTACTTCCAACCCGTGTGGTCTCCCGACGGCTCGGCCATCGCGTATTCGCGCCTAACGGGAACCCCAACCCTCTACGTGGCGGCCGCCGATGGTTCGACGACGGCGATGCTTCCCACCGAGTCGACCTCGTTCTACTTTTCGTGGTCGATCGACAACGACCTCCTGTTTCTGCGCAATACAACTAGCGGGCTATCCCTCGACTTGACCTCGTTCGACGGCACGCAGCTCGACGATCCGCGTTCAATCGACGCCGGCGCCCCTCTCTACTTCTCTTGGGAACCCGGCGGCTCGCGGCTGGCGACACACATCTCGCTCGACCGGCTGGAGCTGAACGACCTCGAGGAGTCGTCCGATCTCGGCGTTGTCCCCGGATCGTTCCAGGCCCCCCAATGGACCGAGAGCGGCATAGCGGCCGTCGAGATGTTCTCGGGGTCACAGCGTCTCGTGCTCGTTTCTGCGGACGGTGCGGTCGAGCCGGTTGCCGCGCTGCCCGGCCCTGCAGTGTTTGCCGCCTCGGCAGACGGTAGCCGCATCGCGGTGCAGTCGGTCCTAACTGACGATGCGTTGAGCGCTGTCTACCAGGCGCTCCCTGCGGTGTCACCCAACCGGCTTGTGGTGGTGACGCCGGGCGACGGCGACGTGGTCACCGTCAGCGACGGCTTGGCCGGTGCGTTCTTCTGGTCGCCGGATGGAAGCCGGTTGCTGGTTCTCGATGTAGTTTCGGATACGGAGGCGAGCTGGAGCGTCTGGGACGGAACGACCCTGGCGGAGGTGGCCGCGTTCCGACCGCCACCGTCTTATGTCGCCAACTTCCTGCCGTTCTTCGACCAGTACGCACAGAGTGTCTCCCTGTGGTCGCCCGACGGCTCGGCGTTTGCCTTTCCCGGCACCGTCGACGGCGAGAGCGGCGTATGGGTGCAGAAACTCGACGGCACTCGCACCCGCGTGTCCGACGGAACCTGGGTCGCCTGGTCGAGGTCGTAGCGACGCTCTGGACGGGTTGCCGGAGTAGCGGCGACACCAACCGGGCGCGGTGCTCGTACCATGTCGCTGGTCATGAATCGTATGCTGATGGTTTTGCGAGATCCGGTGGCCTGGATCCTGGTGATTGCCGGGGTCGTTGAGTTGCTGTCTGGGGGCACCGCGGCTCGTGGTGCCATCCTGTTCGCCGGGGCCGGGCTGATCCTGGCCGACCGTATTCGCGTCGGTCGGGCCCGGGTTCGAGCCGGGGCGGGTGCCGGCACGGTGCTGCCGAGCGAGCCGCCACCGCTGGTGTCTCCGGCACCGTTGCAGGCGGCAGTGGAACGCCGTGTTTGGGTGGGGGCGGTTCTCGCGGCTTGTCTGCTCGCGGCGTTATTCGGTGTCCACACCCTGCCGTTGACGGCGGTGACCGGGCTGGTGGGCATCCTGGTGGTGGGGTGGGCATGGCTCACCCAACCCGATGCAGAGGATGTCGACGTGTCGGGGCGCGGTCTGTTCATCTGGGGAGCGGCGCTGCTCATGCTCGGGCTTTGGGAGCTCACTGCGTTGCTCGGACAGCCGACTCTTGCCGAGTCATCGTACGAATCGCCAACGATCAGTTACATGCTCGATCCCGTTTTCGCCACCTACGCAGGGCGTGTGGTCGGTTTCGTGCTGTGGGCTGCCGCCGGCCGCAGTCTCATCCGTCGCTCATGACGACACACGCACTCACGCTCACTGGATACGTGGTGATAGCGCTGCTGGGCGTCACCATCGAGATCATCGCACGGCGCCCGGACAGCGCCGTGCCCCGCCTGGACACCGTTTTGCGCTGGGTCTTGCGCACCCGCTCGGGGAGGATCGGGGTGTTCGCCGCGTGGGCGTGGATGGGCTTGCACTTCCTCGGGTAGCCGCCAGACTTCTATGACCCGGCGACCTCGCGGATCAGGTGGATCGCTTCGGTCACGCCCCCCGTCCAGGCGGGGCCGTGCCCGGGGAGCACCCAGGCGGCCTCGATGCTTTCCAGCGAGGCGAGCGATTCGATTGCCCGGGCCGGGTCCAGGGTGAACGGTGCAGGCTGCGGTCCGATGACACCCGTGAGCACGTGGCGCGTAGTCATGGCGTCACCTACAAAGAGGGCGCCGACCGTGGGAACGTGGACTGCGACGCTCCCGGGACTGTGACCCGGTACCGAGATGATCTGCGGATTGCCGGGCAGGTCGAGCGTTGCGCCGTCGGTGAACGTTTCCACGTCCGTGACGGGTGGGACGCGCAAGCCACCTCGCCTGCCGGCATACCAGAGGAAGCGGAGCAACGGTCCGATCTTGACCCTACCCCACCCCGGATTCTTCTTGTCGCGGCCCTGCGCCAGTAGGGCATCGTCCTGGTGAACGTAGATCGGGACTCCATGGTCGCGCCGCAACCGCTCGGCATACCCGATGTGATCTGTGTCTCCGTGCGTCAGCACGACGCCCCTGATGTCATCGAGGCTGCGGCCCATGGAGGCGAGCTCGGCGCTGAGGTCCGGCCATTGTCCGGGGATGCCGGCATCTACGAGGGTGATGCCGCGGTCGTCCTCTACCAGGTAGGCGTTGACCATGTCGGATCCGACGCGGTGTAGTCCGGGGGCGAGTTGCATGTCTGAGGCCTTTCCGATTGATGGCTAGCAACAGTAGCTATGATAGCTAATACTAGTAGCTATCGCTGAGGAGAAAGACGTGCCGACCCCTTCCCGCACCTCACGTGAAGACATCGTTGCCGCCGGTCGTGCGCTCGTCGAGGCGGGCGGCCTCGACGCCCTGACGATGCAGCGAGTCGCGGCCACGGTCGGGGTGCGTCCGCCGTCTCTCTACAAGCACGTGCCGTCGCGTGGCGCGCTGGTCAAGCTGATAGTGGAGGACGTGGTCGACGACCTCGCCGCGGCCCTCGACGGCAGGGGAAGGGCGCCGACTCCGGAAGACGATCTCAGAGCCGTCGCGAGTGCCTTCCGTCTCTTCGCCAAGCAACACCCCGGGACCTACCGGCTGATTTTCGCTCCGCTACCCGAGGAGTGGCGCGCCGACCCGGTGCATCTGATGGCCGCGAGCCGTGCGGTACTGACGATTGCGGCCGCGCTCGCCGGTCAGGACCGCTCTCTGGAGGCGGCGCGGACGATCACCGCGTGGGCGCACGGATTCGTCGCAATGGAGTTGGCAGATGCGTTTCGAATGGGCGGCGATGTCGACCAAGCATTTGAGTTCGGTATCGACCATCTGGCCGGTGCGTTCTCATCCTGACGTCTCATCCGCGTAACATTGGCCCGCCGTTTGGAGGCTACGTGCCCGCAGAAGTCCGAGTCGCACATCCCGCGGAATACCCTGCACTGGGTGCGATCGCGGTGTGCGCCTACCGGGAGCTGGGTGGTCTCCCCGATGATCACGCCTACTACGACCGGCTGGCGGATGTGGCCGGGAGGGCTATCGACAACGACATCTTGCTGGCGATGCTGGATGGCGAGATCGCCGGCGTGGCGACGTATGTTCCCGGCCCGTACACATCGATGTCGGAGTTCGACGATCCGGAAGCGGCGGGGATCAGGATGCTGGCTGTTGACCCGCGTTTTCAGGGTCTCGGGCTGGGGAAGGCGTTGACGGCAGCGTGTCTGGATCGAGCCCGTCGCGCCGGTAGGCGGCGGGTGGTTGTCCACAGCTCTCAACTCCAGCGGATCGCACAAGCGATGTATCCGGCAATGGGATTCCGCAGGGAGCCTGCACTCGATCGGACCCCGGAGCCCGGCGTGTTCCTCAGCGCCTTTGTATTTGAGATCGGGGAGTAACCGGGACGAGTCGATCGCAGCAGATCCTACGCACGGGGCTTTCGGCTACACCGAGTCGGACGTTGCTGCGCGCGGCAGCGTCAGCTCGAAGACCGACTCGCCGTCCTCGTATCGGTAGGTGAGCTCACCATCCATACGGCGTGCCAGGGTGCGTGAGATGTGGAGCCCGAGGCCCAACGCGGGCACGGAGCCCGATGGCTCGTCGCTTCGTTGATACGCCTTGAAGATCGATTCGACCTTGCCCATCGGCACGCCGGCACCGTTGTCCCGAACCCGAAGCGCGGCCGTTCCGTTGGCGCCTGATGCTTCCACAGCGATCTCGGAGCCTCCATAGCGGATCGCGTTTGTGATCAGGTTGCGGATGATCTGGCGTGTCCGGGCCGGATCGGCGATTCCCTTGACGCTGCGCACGGGAAGCGAGACGGCAACCCGGCCCGTGCCGGGCAAGCTCTTGACGACCCGAGCGGCTTCGGCAGCGAGGTCAACGGTGACCTTGGCGAGCTCGAGTTGTCCGAGGTTGGTCTTGGCCGAGACAAGCAGGTCGTCGACGATATCGGCGAGGTCGGCACCCTGCTGAACGAGGTGCTCGATCATCTCATGTCGCTCGCCTGGGGACAGGGTCTGTGAGTCTCTCAGCAGCTCGGCGAATCCGACGATCGCCGAGAGCGGAGTGCGGATCTCGTGGGAAACCGCTGCGATCAGCTGATCTTTCGAATGAACGAGCTGGTCCTTGGTCTCGAGAATGGTCTCGAGGTCATGTTGTGCCGTCCGTACGTCCGTGACATCGATATCGACGATGACGATCTGGTCCCAGCGCGGGCCTCCAGCATCTATCGAGGCGCTCCAATGAGAGCGTACGATGACATCGCCGAGTAGCGTCGGAGCCGTGTGCTCGCGGCGTATCGACGTGATCCCGCGGAACGGGGCCGTGAACTGCTCCATGAGTGTCTTGTGCAGCTCGGGATATGTCGCCGGCGAGAAATGGCGGTCGGTTAGCTCCGGGAGACTGCGTGTCAGCGGTGACCCGTAAAGCCTGATCCATGCCGGGCTAGCGGCTACGGCGCGCGGCAGGCTCAGCATCTCGGTGAAGAGCGCCGTGTCTTCAAGCAGCATGCTTCGGAGCGTTTCCCCACTCACACCGCCGAATCGCTCGATGATGGGGGTGTAGTCGGACACCAAGAGGGGGACCGGGATTGCCGAGACGATGAGGTCGACTTCTGGATTGTGCAGATGGGCAGAGGCCATTGTGTTGTATCGACGGGTTGGCCCCGGTTCTTGACGTATCGGCAGATGGCTATTGCAGGGTGGACCTCGGTCGTTCTCGTTGTGGGCGGCGGCGATGATCTGGCGCCACCGTCCGCCGTGAGCGCGTACGCAGAAACCGACCCGGCGGCGAACCACCTCTGCGCCGTACCGCTCGGGGGAATCGGGTCAGCGCCAGTGACGCGGCTGACAGCACGCCGACTGTGTGGCCGCCTGCCGCAAGACACGTCGCAGGCTGTCTGCTTGCCAGCCCCGACCCGTCGGACAGCAGAACACGCACCTGCTCACCCCACCGAGGTCAAGAAGCGTTGTTCACAAACACGCGCAGATCGGCGGCGAGCTTGGCCAACGAGTCGATGTGGACGTACATCATGTGGCCGGCGTCGTAGTACTCCATAGTCACGTTGTCACGCAGGCTCGGGTCGAGTCCGAGATGGTTGAAGGTGTACTCGGTGGCGAAATACGGGGTCGCCAGGTCCAGGTAGCCGTTGGCGACGAACACTTTCATGAACTTGTTGCGGCTCATCGTGTTGCGCAATGTCTCGGACACATCGACGTATGCATTCTTGAAGTCCTCGTAATCCCAGTTCTGCCAGACCTGTGAGCTCAGAATCTCATAAGGGAGGTC
This sequence comes from uncultured bacterium, assembly GCA_963801165.1. GTDB lineage: Bacteria > Actinomycetota > Acidimicrobiia > Spongiisociales > UBA5794 > JAAETI01. The sequence continues at coordinate 613,870 of CAWDDT010000006.1, read as the reverse complement.
GCTCTCGTATTCGAGCTCGTCGTGCATGTAGGCGTTGAGCGCCGAGGTGTATGCCCCCATGGTGGCGTCGGTGGAAGGATCCGACTCGAAAGCGTCGCCGTCGACGAAACGATCGATGCCGGTGTACCGCGCGTCGATGCGTCCGACGGTGCGGCCCTGGTCACGGAGAAGCTCCTTGCAGAACCGCAGGATCTCGATGCGCAGGTCGTAGCGGCCTACATATGTCTCCGAGAGACCGGTGTAGCGGGCCACCTTCCTGGCGATCTTCTTGAAGTCGGCCTCGGGGAGGCCGGCACCCTGGAAGAGAGCGAGAGCGTATTCAGTCGCTGCGAATCCCTCGACCTCGCCAAGGAACTCGCGCAGGTCCCGGTTCTGATCCTTCGCTCCCAGCCTGCCGTGGTACCAGGCGGTAGCTGCATACGTTGGAAGGAACACGATGTAGGGGAGATCGTTGCCGCGGCGGAACGTTCCGGTCGCCCCGTCGAAGCCGGCCGTCTGGAAGTTGAGGATCGACGAGACCAGCACGAGACCGTTGAAGACGAGCCCGTGACGCTGGTAGAGATGGCCGGCGAGACCCGCAGACCGGGTCGTCCCGTACGACTCGCCTGCGAGGAACTTCGGTGACCCCCACCGCTTGTGGCGGGTGAGATATAGCCGGATGAACTCACCAACGGCCTCGATGTCCTTCTTGAAGTGGTGGTAGCTCTTCGCCTCGTCGCTGGGGATGGCTCGGGAGAAGCCGGTGCCGACGGGATCGATGAACACAAGGTCGGCGACGTCGAGAAGCGAGTGCTCGTTGTCGACGAGCCGCCCTGGAGGCGGGTAGGGCATCCCGTCATCATCCATGAGAACCCGGCGTGGTCCGAGCAGGCCGAGGTGGAGCCACACAGATGAGGACCCCGGGCCTCCGTTGAAGGCAAACACAATGGGCCGGGCGGCGACATCGGAGACACCGTTTCGGGTGTACGAGACGAAGAAGAACGAAGCCTTCTTCTTGCCCTCCTCCTCGGTGAGCACGAGCCTGCCTGCTGTGGCCGTGTACTCGACTTCTTCGCTGCCGATCGAGACCGTATGGGTTGTCTCGGTCGAGATCTCCTCGTGGTGAGGCGGGGGAGGGAGCTCTTTGGCCTCGTCGGTCTTGGTGTCCTTGTCGTCGGCCTCGGGCTTATCGCTCATCCTCGTCTCCGGATTGATGTATCGGCCCCGAGACTCTAATCAGGCGACGCGGGTGAGGCTGCGGTCAGTGCGAGAGCGGGTAGGTGGCGATGAAGGTGGTTCCGGCGTCCGGAGTGCTCTCGAAATCCAGCTCGCCGTCCAGATAGCGCTCGGTGATGAGACGCGAGCTGTAGGTTCCCAGACCCCGACCGTCCCCCTTGGTCGTGAAGCTGCGCATGAAGATCTGTGTCTGCTTGCGCAGGGGGATGAAGGCAGCGTTGTGGACCGTGAATGCGATCGTGTCGCCGAGTTGCTTGCTCGCAAGCGTCACCTTCTCGCCCGGGTGGCTCGCCTCGAGGGCATTCTTGGTGAGGTTGCCCAGCACCCGGGAGAGGAGTGCCGGGTCTGCGGAGAACTCGATGTCGCTGCTCGCCGGGTCGACGACGAGGATCTTCCCGGTTGCCACGTCATGGGTGGAGTAGAGACCGGCCACCGTGTGCAGCATCTGTAGGGAATGGACGCGTTGGGGGACGGATTCGAGCTTGCTTGCTTCTGCGGCGAGTAGCTCACGCTGTGCCGAGATCTCCCCCATCAGCTGGTTCGAGGCCGACTCGAGTAGATCGAGGAGATCGTCGCGTTCCCCGGCCGGCACGGATCGGATCATCGTCGAGAGCCCTTGCACGCCCGACGCCGTGTTCATGATGTCGTGGAAGAAGATGCGCTCCAGCGCCTCTCTGCGCTTGCGGTCGCTGATGTCGATGGCGGTGACGAGCGTGTATTGCTGAGAGCCGAAGGCGAGCGGGGCGACGGTCACCTGCAGATCGATGGGCTCGCCGTCCTCGCGGAGGATGCGGCATTCCTCCTGGATTTGCGGCTTCGACCCGACGGCCCGGATGGCCCGGTTTGCCCCGCACTCCTGGCAGCCGAGCGTCGTGCCGCAACCGTCGGGGTCACCGTGGGCATTTCTGCACCCAAACAGCTCCCCAAGCCGCAAACCGAGTGCTCTGAAGAGGTCGTCGTGGAATGCGCCGAGCAGCGCCTTGTTGGCGTACACGATCTCGCGCCGATCATCGAGGATGGCCACGTACGCCTGGGTGGCGTCGACGACGTGTGTCATCACCGAGTCGGCGAGGATCGCCAACGTCGGCTCCGGCAGGAGCGTGCCTGCTTCGACCGAATGCAGTTTTGGACGGTTCACGACCTGTAAGTCGGCGTGCGGCCGCTCCTCCTTGAGCGGCAATATCAGGTGAGACCGATCGGGCACGAAACCCCGGTACCGCCGATTCCGCAGTATCCGTTCGGGTTTTTCGCCAGGTACTGCTGATGGTATTCCTCGGCGTGGTAAAAGGCCGGGGCCGGTTCTATGTCCGTCGTGATGGCCCCATAGCCGGCATCGCGGAGCTCGGCCTGGTAGCGGTCCTTCGAGGCCACTGCAGCCGCGAATTGCGCAGGATTGGCCGTATAGACCGTCGAGCGATACTGAGTCCCGACGTCGTTCCCCTGGCGCATCCCCTGGGTTGGATCGTGACCCTCCCAGAACACACGCAGTAGCTGTTCATAGCTGACCTGCTTGGGATCGTAGGCGACGAGAACAGCCTCAGTGTGGCCGGTACGTCCCGAGCAGACCTCCTCGTAGGTTGGGTTCGGGGTGAAGCCTCCTTGATAGCCGACCGCGGTCGAGAAGACCCCGGGTGTCTGCCAGAAGATGCGCTCGGCGCCCCAGAAGCAACCCATCCCGAAGAAAGCAACTTCGATGCCCTCCGGGAACGGTGGGACGATCGTGTTGCCGTTGACGAAGTGGACACCCTTCACGGGCATCGCGTCCGCGTGGCCGCGCAGCGCGGTATCGGCTGTGGGCATGTTTGTCTTCTTGAGCCACATGAGATGTCCCTTCGGTTCGACTTTGCCTACGATACGCGGTGCAACCTCTCCGATGCGACGATCCTTCCCGAGCTGTGTTCACCGAACGGTGAACGATTCGTGAACGGGGACGCCGGGTGGCGCTTCCCGTGTCGTGATCTGCTCGTCGGCGGTTGTCTTGTCGCCACCGCTGGTGGCACCCCCTCGATGACGGCTCCAGGCAGCACCACCACGAAGGCTACGGTTTACTGAAACTCGGAGGAATCGCGCGGCGGCGCAGGCGTGGACCGGTTCGGTATGATGAACTGGCCCAACAGAGAGGTCATCGTGACTGAGCAGACCAGCGAGACGACCGAGCTAGAACCGGCTGATTCCGACGTCCCATTCGTCGAGGCCGACCTCGGGGCGCCGGTACAGTCGCTGACGGAGCCCGAGGACGCGCAGTCCTCGATACTCGATTCAGTTCTGCACCCCGACACCGACGAGGGCGCACCGCCGGCGAAGCTCGACCGCAAGTTCTTTGACAAGGAGCTTCGCCGGCTGCAGATGGAGCTCGTCAAGCTCCAGGAGTGGGTCAAAGCCGAGGGCGTGCGGGTCGTGGTCATCTTCGAGGGTCGGGACGCAGCCGGGAAGGGCGGCGTCATCAAGCGGATAACCGAACGGCTCAATCCGAGGGTGTGCCGGGTGGCGGCACTGGGAACAGCTACCGAGCGGGAGAAAACCCAATGGTGGTTCCAGCGGTATGTGGCCCATCTCCCCGCCGCCGGCGAGATAGTCCTGTTTGACCGCAGCTGGTACAACCGGGCACTGGTCGAGCCCGTCATGGGTTTCTGCACCGAACAGCAGTACCAGGAGTTCCTCCGCACCGCACCTGAGTTCGAGCGGATGCTGGTTCGCAGCGGGATAATCCTTGTCAAGTATTGGTTCTCGGTCAGCGACGAGGAGCAGGAGCGTCGTTTCCGGGCTCGGATCAAAGATCCGCGCAAGCGTTGGAAGCTCAGCCCGATGGACCTGGAGTCCCGGAGCAGGTGGGTCGAATACTCCCGCGCCAAGGACATCATGTTCGCCCACACCGACATCAAGCAGGCCCCCTGGTATGCGGTCAACGCCGACGACAAGAAGCGAGCCCGGCTGAACTGCATCAGCCATCTGCTGAGCGTCATCCCCTACGAGGACCGGACGCCCCGGTCGATCGATCTGCCGCCGCGTCAGGAGAACCGGGGGTATGTCCGGCCGCCGATGTCGGATCAGACGTTCGTCCCCGAGGTTTATTGAGGCGTCGCTCATGCCGACGGGTAATTACCGATAGTGCTTGCTATTGCAAGCGTTCTGCTTACAATGGTAATAGAGCATGATGACGACACCCCTACGACCCCGCACCGGGCTACCAGCCGGCTACCCGTTCGACTACGAGCGGCAAGCCGAGCTGCCCAATGGCCGGAGGATCTACTTCCGTCCGGTGGTTCCCGGCGACGTCACGCTTCTGGCTGAGGAAGTGGCCGCTGCCGACGTCGACACTCTCTATCACCGATTCTTCAACCCGGCGATCAGGCTGGACAGCAAGCGTCTTCGTTTCCTCACCGAGGTGGACTACCGGCGCCGTTTTGCGCTTGTCGGCTTTGTCGAGGGGGAGCCGGTCGCCATTGCCCGGTTTGAGCCGTCTGGGGAGAACCTCGCCGAATTGGCGGTAGTCGTCAAGACGGGCTGGCGCCGGCTGGGGATCGCAACGATGATGCTCGAGATTCTCGAGCTGGCTGCGATCGAACGGGGCGTCATGGGTTTCGAAGCGGTCTACCTGCCGAGCAACCATGCCGTCGAGCGTGTTCTGGCCAAGCGAGCCTTTGGCAAGGCGTCGGTCGATTCTGGTGTGGCCCGGGTGACCAAGAACCTGAGATAGTCGGGGGCGACCCGGGTAACCGTTGGGTTTAGCATCGGCTTCATGACGACACAGCCAGGCACCGTCGGAGATTTTGCTATCCGTTTGACGGAGATGTTCAACCTCGGTAAGGCGGCGGGATGGGATCCAGTCGGACTTCAGCTGGGTGACCGGGCGGCTCCCGTCACCAGGATCGCCGTCTGCCACGAGATCACTCCGGATATCACCGATCAGCTGATCGCCATCGATGTCGATCTCGTCGTCGCATACCATCCTCTCCTGTTTCGGCCGACCCGGACTCTCGTTGCCGGCACCGGAGCAGCAGGCCGGGCGTTCCGCTTGATCCGGGCCGGTGTTGCGGTAGTCACGACCCACACGGCGTTCGACGTTGCGCCGGGAGGGACGGCAGATTGTCTCGCCGAGGCCATCGGGCTCACCGACACATCGGGATTCGGCCCTGCGTGGGGTCCAGATACGGCCAAGATCGTTACCTTCGCACCCGCTGGGGCCGTGGCCGGCATCACCGCGGCGATGGCGCAGGCGGGCGCAGGGATCATCGGCCGGTATGCGTATTGCTCCTACCGGAGCGAAGGGGAGGGCACGTTCCTGCCCGCCGAAGGCGCCGCACCGGTCGTCGGATCGCCTGGCGTGATCAACCACGAGCCGGAGACACGCATCGAGATGCCGGTTCTCGTGTCCCGGGCCGATCGTGTCGCCGCCGCGCTGGTGGCCGCTCATCCTTACGAGGAACCCGCCTATGACGTGATCGAGGCCCGGTCCAACGCCGGGTTCATCGGTAGGGTCGGTCGTCTCGAGCGACCGGTCGCCGTGTCCGAGCTGGCGGGCCGGGTCGCGGAGCGGCTCGGAGGGGTGGTGCGAGTCGCCGGTTCGGGCATAGCCGCCACCGCGGCGGTGATCCCCGGCTCGGGTGGGTCGATGTTGGGAGATGTCGATGCCGATGTTGTGGTGACCGGGGACATCGGGCATCACCAGGCCCGCGACGCAGTCGCGCGCGGGCTGGCCGTGATCGACCCGGGTCATGCGGCCACGGAACGGCCGGGCGTGCGATCGTTGTACGCTGCGGTCGCACAAATGGCAGGTGATGTCGTCGACATGACCGATATCGACGCCGACCCGTGGAAGGAACGGTGAGCATGGAGGAACTACAGAGTCTTGCCGACCTCCTCGATCTGCAAGAAGTAGACCTCCAGATCGATCGTCTTCTACACGAGAGGCAATCGCTTCCCGAGCTCGACCAATACCGCGTTGCGCATGAGCAATTCGAGACATTGCGGCAACAACTCGACGCCGCCGGGACCGAGATGCAGGAGACGGCGCTCCAGCTCGACAAGACCGAAGGCGAGATGGAGATCACAGCCCAACGGCTGGAAGCGGAGCAGAACCGGCTGTACGCAGGCGGGCTGAGCGCCCGCGACGCCGACTACCTCCGGCGCGAGGTCGAGATGCTGGCCAAGCAGCGGAGCGATGCCGAGGACAAGGTCCTCGAACTGATGGAGAGTCGTGAGCAACAGGAAGCCGTTGTAGCCGACCTGACGGCGCGACACGAGGAAGCCGGCACAGTGAGGTCCGGGTTCGAGGGCGCGATCAGGAAAGCGTGGGCAGGCATTGACGCCGAGCTTGCTGTCAAGGAGGCGCGCAAGGCCGATATCGTCCGTCTGATCGACGAGAACCTCCTCGGTCTGTATGAGCAACTGCGTGGCACCAAGGAGGGCGTCGCCGTTGGTTCGCTCACCGACAACACGTGTGGCGGCTGTCATCTCAAGCTGACCGCACCGGAGGTGAGCGAGGCCAAGCGCTCCGACCCGCCCCGGTGTATCCACTGCCGCCGGATTCTCGCCGTCTGATCGCACGAGATGCTTTTCTGGCATGCCGGCGCTTCGATCGCCATTGCCCGCTACACGTTTCGTGATGACCGGATGGATCTGAGGATTCTCCTGCTCGGAGCGTTGCTTCCTGATGTCATCGACACACCGGTCGGGCTGTTGTTCTACAGCAGGTTGCATAGCGTGCGTCTGGTGACACACGGGTTGCTGCTGGCAGCCCTCGTGATGGTTGCCGTGGTGATGTCGACCCGGCGCGGGCGCCCCCGCAAGATGTGGATGCCCCTCGCCATTGGTCTACTGCTGCACATCCTGCTCGACGCCATGTGGCTGGACCCGGAGACGCTGTGGTGGCCGCTGCTCGGATGGAGTTTCTCGCCTGCCGGCCCTGCGACCGTGGGGGGATATGTCGGAGCGGTCCTGGGCGACTGGAAGGTCTGGCTCGGCGAGGTCGTGGGGCTGGGGTACCTGGCGTATCTGTGGTCTGCCGCCCGGCTGTCGGACGCCGAGCAACGGGCGAGGCTGTGGCGCACAGGTCGCGTCGATGTGCCGATCGAAGGTGACGCTACTTGTTGAACATCCTGATCGCGACAAGCACTAGCAGAACGGCGAACAGCCTGCGCAGCAAGTCGGCGGGCAAACGCAGCGCCAGAAATGACCCGGCGAAGCCACCGACGATCCCACCCGCACCCATGAGCAGCGCCGTTCGCCAGCGGACCCTTCCTCGCTTGCTGTGCAGGTAGCCCGCCACAAGCGCGGTCGGCAAGATCACGGCAAGCGATGTGCCCTGTGCGGTGTGTTGTTCGAAGGCGAAGAAGACGACAAGCATCGGTACATAGATGAAGCCGCCGCCGAGACCCAGGGTCGAGGCGACGAATCCGGCAAACAGGCCGAGCAGGATGAACGCAATCGCGTCCGGCATCAAAGCGCCATTCTGACTGCGGCGATGATGGCGACCACTGAGAAGGCCTTGGTGAGCACCTTGGCGGGGATCAGGTGCAGGATCCGGGTACCGATGGAGGCCCCGGTGAGGGCGCCGATCGCGATCAGCGCCGCGGCATGCCAGTCGACCGACCCGTCGAAAGCGAAGGAGATGAGGGCCGCCGCCGAGGTGGCGATGACGGTCGTGATCGAGGTGCCCGAAGCCTCGTGCTGGCCGAATCCGAGCCAGAGAACGAGACCGGGGATGATGACGATGCCGCCCCCGATACCGAGCAGCCCCGCAAGAGTCCCGGCGACGAGGCCGAGGATGATGGCACGGCTGGGGGTCGCGGACATCCGGCGAGTGTAGGGTCCCCAGGTTCAGTTGGCGACTCTACGTCGGTAGCCTGGGGGGATGCGTTTTGTACTGTCGATTGTGGCTGTCTTACTGCTTGCCGGCTGCGCGCGGGGAGCCGACGACACCACGACCACGGTTGTCGGCGACCTCGAGCCGACCCAGGTGGTCGCCGACTGGTTGCAGGCGCTCGAAGGGCCGGACGTGGCAACGCTCGAGCCGCTCGTCGAGCCTGCGGGATTGGCCGTGGTGGCTGCGGTCGAGAACAGCCTGCGATCGGATGACCTGGTCGGTCTGCTGACGACCGGTCTTGGAGACGACCTGGCGACGGGATACTGGACGTCCTTCCGGGACGATTTCGCCGCGATCCGCGGTGAGCCGCTCTCGGCGGTCGTGATAGGCAACCTCGAGCCGGTACCGGGCATTGCAGACCACGTCGCGGTGGCCATTTCGACTTCGACGAGCGAGGGAAGGATCGTTCTGCGGCGTGGCGAGTCGGGCTGGCAGATCGACTTTGCAGCCACCGTGGGACCTGCATTGATAGGCCCGTTGGGTGACTATCTCGACTCCGCGTTGCATGGGGAGCATGCGAGCGAGGTAGCAGCTGCGTACGCCGACGCCGTTCTCCCGGGTCTCGAGGCGGCGTCTGCGCTCGATCAGGGTAACAAGAATCTCGCGTTCGAGATCGAATACATCCGGCAGCTCACCGCCGACGTCTCCTGAGGCACATCACAGGAGACCGCGCAGCTCGGGAAGGACGTCTCTGCCCAGCATTGCGATGGTGTCCGGTTGATCGAGCGATGTCGTCTGGATCACAACGATGTCGGCGTGAAGGTCGGTGACCAGAGGCGAGTACTGGTCGACGTAGTCGGCCGCCGTAGCGACGAGCGAGTAGCTCTCGAGAACCTCGCGGCGGTCCATGGCGTCGGCTCGTTCCCGCAACACCTGGGGATCGACTGCCTCCAGGCGCCCCGGCGCCCGCAACCCACGCCACGCCGATAGTGCCTCCCACGCTTCATCGTCGTTGTCCGCACGGACGGACCAGCGCGAAGCCATCACTGGCAGCTGCTCCTTGCCGGCGCCCGCGGTTGCCGTGCGGGCGGGCTCGATTACTTTCTCGAAGGTGTCGGCCGGCTTCTTGACACTGGTGATGATGCCATCTGCGAGTTCGGCGGCAAGGGAAGCCGACTTAGGTCCGCCCGCTGCGAGCCAGATCGGAACTCGTCCGATCGGCGGGCTGTACAGCCGGGCGCGGTCGGTCTGGTAGAAGTCGCCGGCGAAGTCGAGCTTCTCGCCGTCGAGGAGGCGTCTCATGATCTGGAGCGCCTCCCTCATGCGAGCCGCCCGTTCCGCGTAGCCGGGGAAGGGGTAGCCGAGCGGGCCTTCGTTGAGGTTCTCACCTGTGCCAACGCCGAGGTGGAACCGTCCGCCCGACAACCTATCAAGGGTGGCCGCTGCCTGCGCAACGACGGCAGGGTGGTACCGGAACAGGGGCGTGGTGACGCCGGTTGCGATGTTGACCCGGGAGGTGGCCTGGGCCATGGCGCCGATCGTCGAGAAGGCGTATCCCGCCGCCGAAGTGTCGTCGACCCATGGATGGAAGTGCTCGGAGACAACGAGGAAGTCGAAACCCGCTTGCTCTGCAAGGACCGCATGCTCGACGAGTGTTTCAGGCTGCCATTGCTCATGGCCGCAGAAATAGGCGAATTGGGTCACGGCTTTCCTTTCTCATGCGAGCGGCCATGGGGGAGATGGCGCGGCTCCCATCCTGGCACGTCTGCGCCGACACGAGGGCGGCGGTCCGGCAATCGGGCGAGGGTGGGCAGCTCTGGCTGAGTGCCTGCTCGGTGGATGTATTCTCGGGCATCACGACGAGGTCGCACCTGGCGGTAATTGGGCCGATGTCACACCCCTGGCACTACCGGCTCAAGGCAACGGCACAACCGGCCGATTCATCGAGAGGCGCTGATCCAGCGGAGGGCCCAGACGATGGAACAAGACAATATGAGCAACGGGCCACCGGATCTCCTGGTGGTTGAAGACAACACGCTTCATGCGCGTCTGGTTCTGACGATGCTCAGCGAGGCATGGGGGGACGAAGCCCCGGTTCGTCATGTCAAGCGGCTCGAATCTGCGTTGGAGGCCATACGCGAATCCGCTCCAGACTGTGTGCTCCTGGATCTGGTGCTTCCCGATGCTGATGGGCTCGAGGCGGTCGACTCGATGCTGCTGAACGCTCCGCACGTTCCCATTGTCGTACTCAGCGCCCACAAGGACGACCACCTCGCGTTGCGTGCCGTTCGCCGCGGGGCGCAGGACTATCTCGTCAAGGGCACCGTGACCGCCGATGCGCTGGCACGATCTGTGCAGCTTGCCATCCAGCGTCATAGTTCCGAGAGCCACAGCAAGAACAAGGCTCAAACAACCTCGCCGATCACGGGTGAAGATGCCCTCTCCAGCGACGAGAACCCGACCGCAGTTGCCATCCTGGATAGAGAGGGTGCGCTCCTGTTTGCCGAGGAGGACGCGGCGGACATGCTGGGACTGCCGCTGAGCGAGGTCATCGGAGTCCCGCTTGTCGCTATGTGCCACCCCGCCGATATGGAACGGTGGCGCCTTGCCATCGAGAAGGAAGACGAGGATCTCGAAGAGGTAGTGGTCAGGTTTGTTCACCCGTCGGGGGCGGAGCTGAGAGTCGGCATCACGCTGGAGCCGCTCTCCAACGGTCATGAGCCGCGCGCTGCTTTCCTCGCTATGTTCCGACATCACTCGGACGAAGGCACCGGGTCCTCGGGTGCGTACGCCGTCGTCAGTGGCTGGGGCGATGAGTGAGAGAAGGGTGCTAGAGAGGCTCCGGGCCTGACCTGGAGTTGGTAGCACACCCCTGAAGATTACAGCTGGCGGAGAAGTGGAAGGGCCCCCGAATGCTCGGGGGCCCTTCCTATGAGCCCGGTCGTAAGCCGGATTCTGTACCCGGCATCCGGTCCGAGGACCGGCGCCCGGCGACGACCATCTATCTAGGCCCGCCATTGCTGGACGGGCTCATGCGGCCCACCTGGGATTAACGAGCGGGCAGCTCACTCCCTGCTTGGCCTTGCTCCTGGTGGGGTTTGCCTAGCCGCCCCGGTCACCCGGAGCGCTGGTGGTCTCTTACACCACCGTTTCACCCTTGCCGTTACGGCGGTCTGCTCTCTGTTGCACTTTCCGTCGGGTTGCCCCGCCTGGGTGTTACCCAGCACCATGCCCTGCGGAGTCCGGACTTTCCTCGGTCGGTGCGCCGAACGGGTCGGCGGCGCCGAACGCGGTCGTCTCCCGGGCTCGGCACCATCGTAATTCTGGAAAGGTCAGCCGGCGAGGGCTTCTTTCACGCGGACGAGCCTTCCCTTCACTTCGGCTGCGATCTCGGCGATGCCCTCTCTTTCGACCAGTGTGAGCACTGCCGCCGGATCCATGAACTCGACCGTGATCTCGCCCTTACTGTCTCGCAGCACGACGTTGCAGGGGAGGAGAACTCCGATGCTGGGATCGGCGCTGAGGGCGCGGTGTGCGAGCTGAGGGTTGCACGCCCCCAGGATGAGATACGGCTCGAAGTCGATGTCCAATTTCTTCTTCATGGTCGCGGCTACGTCGATCTCGGTGAGGATCCCGAAACCCTCCGTTGCCAGGGCGGCGGCGACCTTCTCCCGGGCAGTCTCGATCGGTCCTGCGACGGTCGTCGAGAATGAGTAGTCGGACATGGCAGCTCCTATCGTCGCTTGATTCCGAAGGCAAATAGAACGGGACCCGGTTGGGTCCCGTTCAGTTTGGTCGATCCCGGTTGCTCAGGTGAATATGATCTGGCCGCCGTCTGACAGTTCGATGAAATCGGTTGCCGAGATGACGCCCTCGACCTCGGGGATCATGTCGTCCTTGGTCAAGCCCATCATGTCGACGGACATCTTGCACGCCCACAGATGACCTCCGGCGTCGGAGATCATCTGAATGAACTCGGGGACGTCCGGGACGTCGAGATCGGCAATCTGCTTCTTCATCATCTTGGTGGCAATGGCGGTCATGCCCGGTAGCCCGGCCATGCCCTGGGGCATATGGAATTTCTTGCCGGTCGGGTGCATGGCCGTATTGCCCATCCAGGTGAACTGCAGGTTGTCCATATGCTTCTTGGTGATGATGTCCAGGCCCCAAAACGTGAAGAAGATGTGCGTCTCGACGCCCTCGCCCAAAGCGGCGTTGGCCATCACGAGCGACGGATACACCATGTCGAGGGTGCCCTTGGATGCGATGAAGCAGATCTTCCGATCGCCACCATCGTCACCAAAGTCGGGAACAAATGTCATGACTCGTACTCCTTGTAGATCGGACGGTCGGTTGTCAGACGCAGCCCTGCGGCTTCGGGACACCGGCGATGTAGGCCATCTTCTTGGCCGGTTTCTTGGGGAACATCTCGAACAGTTGCTTGGTGGGAACTCCGCCGACGTTGGAGACCCGCCGCAACATCGGCGTCTCGCCCTGCTCCTTGTAGTCCTCACGCAGGAACTTGATGACCTGCCAATGGCCGTCGGTCAGCTCGACACCGATGTTGCCGGCCAGCTCCTTGGCGATGTCCTCGTTCCACTGGTCGTATTCGGTCATGAAGCCTTCGCCGTCGACGCTGACGTCGGCTCCGGCGATCTTGATGACTGGCATTTGCTACCTCCTAAGGGTTGGTTGTCTTGGTATCCGAAACTGGTTGGTTGGGGTCGACCTCAGCGACGGCGCCGAGCGTGTTGAGCGCCCGGTTCATCCCGCGGCGGACCTCGGGATCGCGCAGCCGCATCGCGAGCTTGAAGAGGCCGGGGGGCCTCTCGGCCTCGTGATCCATCTGCGCCTGCTGCCTCTGCACGGCCTCGATCATGTGGTGCAGGGCGGCCATGATCTCGGGCTGGGTCAGCTCCTTGATCGTGTCCAGGATGAGCACGACATTGTCACCGAGGGCTTCCACATCGTTCTCGCTGAAGCCTGTGACGATCCGGTCTACGACGTGCCAGGAGCTCTTGGCGAAGCCGAAATAGCCCTTCTGGTCGAGTTCGACGAGCCTATCGGTGGCGACGCTCAAGGCGTGCTCGCTGAGCGGCATCATGTCGGATGCGAGATCGGCGAACATCTCGAGATAGCGGAGACCCTGATCGAGGATCGGCGCTACGCGGACGAATCTGCGTAGCAGATCGCCGAAGTCCGCCATGCACACGTTGCAGCTGAGCTCGTCGAGCTCACGCTCCAGGACCTGGAGGAAGTCCCCGGCGATCGGCATCACGTCGCTCTGGAGATCGGTCCAGAACTCGCGGCGCCGTCTGGCCAGCTCGGCCTCCTGGGTCAGGAAAGCGACCTGGTCGGTGAGGGCATCGATCTTGGCCTCGAGCGCAGCGGTTGCCGTGGGGGACAGCGTCGTCATCGCATGTCCTCACGGATCTTCCCCGCCATCGACATCAGCGCAGGAATAGGCATGGCCCGTCCCTCGAGAAGCACGTTCCAGTACACCCACTTGAACATGAGCTTGCCCCAGTGGTTCGCCTCGGTCTCCTGGAGGAGCGAGAAGGGGCCGATTCCGGGCAACGGGTACTTGCCGGGGAGCGGCTCGGTGTCGTAGTTGAAGTCGATCAGCATGCCCTTGCCGTTGCCGGACTCGATGAAGCAGTTGGCGTGACCATCGAACTTCGCTCTCATCGGTCTTCCTTCGATGTATTCGAGGAAGTTCTCGGTGAAGATGTCGATGGCGAAGTGGGCAACCGATCCGGCTTTCGATGTCGGCAGCGCGGCCGCGTCGCCGAGGGCGAAGATGTTGTCGTGCGTGGTCGACAGGAAGTTGTGCTTGTCGACCGGGACGTGTCGCAGCTCGTCACCGAGACCGGAACGGGCGATGTACTCCGCACCCATGTTGACCGGGATGGTCACCAGGAGGTCGTAGTCGATGGTGCGCTCGTCGTAGGAAACGAGCTGATGGTTCTCTGTGTCGACTCGCTCCAGGAAGAAGTCGGACTCCAGCTTGATCTTGCGGTCCTCGAGCATGTCGCCGAGGTAGCGGGCCGCCACCGGCTTGGTGAAAGCGCCCGGCAGGGGAGTGACGTATTCGAGCTGCACATGGTCGCGCATCCCACGCTCGTGGAAGAACGAGTCGGCCAGGAATATGAACTCGAGCGGGGCGACCGGGCACTTGATCGGCATCTCGATGATGTTGAGCACCAGCTTGCCGCCCTCCCAGGTGTCGAGCTTCGCCTTGAGAGCCTCGGCCCCGTCGATGGTGTAGAAGTCGAATACCGATTTGCGCCACTCGTCGTCACCCAGTCCCGGTGTCTCCCCCGGGGTGGGGTGCGTGCCGGTGGCGATCACCAGGTAGTCATAGGAAAGCTCGGTGCCGTCGACCAGCTTGACCTGATTCTTCTCCGGCTCGACGAGATCGATCTCGCCCATCAGCAACTCGACACCCTGCGGGATGAACCGGCGCTTCGGCTTCTCGAGCTCCTCTCGCTTGTAGCCACCGAAAGGCAGGAACAGGAACCCCGGTTGGTAGTAATGAGTCTCGTTCTGGTCAACGAGCGTGATCGTCCAATCCCGCTCGTCGAGATGGGGACGGAGTTTGTTGGCGACCATGGTTCCGGCCGTTCCTGCTCCCAGCACTAGCAGTCTCTTCACTTGGGTTCTCCTTGCTTCCTATGACGCCGCTCCGGCGAGAGCGGCGATTGACTCGAGTTTCTTGACAAGCTTTCCGTGACCGTCTGCGAGCAGCGAGATGAGATCGCTGACTCGCGATAGGTTCGTGACGATCCAGTCCTGGTGCGCTCTGTCGATCCAGTAGACCTCTTTGATGTGCGCCTCGATGGTCACAACCGGGACTCCCGTCTCGGCGGCCACCGCCTCCATCTCTGCTGACGATGGTGGCCAGAGCTCCGGGGCGACGCCACCGACGATCACCATGCCGACCAGTGAAGCGCCGATGCGGATGAACGACCGTGCGCACAAGAATCCGAGATGGCTGGGGACGAAGCGAGGCTCGAGGTCTATCTCCTCGCCGAGCCGTCGCCATCCATCGGAGCAGCGATCGGGGGTGTACAAGCCGTCGAATACGGCGCTGAAATATCCGCACGGGCTGGAGACGTTGGTGAGTGCCCGGCCGCTCATGTCGGTGACGACCGCCATTACCCCGAACAGGTCGGCGGCCAGGTCGGCGACGGCCTGGGCCGTGTCCGCGGGGAGTACACGGTCGAGGGCTGCGGCACGCTCGGCGAGCGATTCGGTGGTTGGCGCCGTCTTGGGCGTCTCCGGCTGGCCAAGAAGACTCTCGACATGGTCCGACGGGAACCGCCATTGGCGGCCGACCTTCACGGCCGGGAGACGTCCGTCCTCGGCCATGCGATAGATCGTCGACCTATCTACGCGGAAGAGTTCTTGTACTTGTTTGGTGGTCAGCAGAACCATTGTGCGTTCCTGCATATGATGCATAGCTTTGAGCACTGTGCATGCTATGCCCACTCATGCAGATGCAAATAGGGCCAGAAGTCCCCATATGGACGGGAAAATTGCCGGCCGTATCCACTCCTGCGTCGGAAAGCGGAACATATTCCGGTTTCCGACGCCAAAAGCCGTGGCTAGCGGTCTTCGATCGCCTGTTTGTGCCAGCGGGCCAGGACCCCGCCGGCGGTTCCGAGCACGGCGGCAACGACAGTCAGCGTGATGATGCCGGGCAAACCGGCGTCAGTGTTGCTCAGTGAGATGAGCCCGGAGATCAGGGCGCCCACGAGGGCGGACAGACCCCCGTGTAGTTCCGGCGAGTCGGATAGCCGTCCCCCGACGTAACCGGCGACCACGAGAGAGAGGAACTGGTTGAACAGCAGGAAGACGTCGCCGCGGCCGGGCGCAATCAGCCCGGTCACCCCGAGGAATATGAAGGTGAGCAGCGAGAGAACCAGGCCGGCCATCGCACCGATCGCGACCGCTCCCCAGCGAACGGCCGGGCGGCGTGATTCAGCGGGCCTTACCTGCTGGGACACCTAGGACTTCTCGAGATGTTCCTCGAGACCAGCGATCCAACCGAACGGCAGACTCCAGTGCCGCGACCCGTCGACCATGAGTCGTAGGTAGTCGGCAGATGGGCGGCTGGAACCGTTGCCGTTGACCGACGCGTCGCCGTCGAGTAGGTGAACCACCACCTGGTGGCGTCGTCCGTTACGGTCCATGGCCTCGACAGTCATCGCGGCGCGCTGCTCCCGGGCCTCGACCGCGTTGAGTTTGTCAAGATCCGTCGCGGGGATCTCATATACGGCGCCCCAGACGGTCGATCCGGACTCTGGCTTCACGGCAGGAAGAGCACCGCCCCATGTTTCGTTCGCTATCGGGAACTCGAGCCCCCATTCGGGGAGATGTGCGATGAACTCGAACCGGGCGTGGGGTGCGACCTCATTCATCTCGGTGGGCGAGATCCGAGCGTTGTATGCGAAGTAGAGCAGGGCCTTGCCTCCCCCGTGTGTGTCGTTGCGTAGACGCCCGATTGTAGTGCTCCGGCTCCTCACTACGTGCGGAGCCGATTCGAGCGGCGGGAACCAAACCGGGGGCGGAGACGTCTTAAAGGGGTGCGCGGCCGAGGTACGGCGTCGCACCACACCTCACGGGGGTGGCCAATGAAGAATATTCTTGATCAAATGCACTCTGCGTTGCCCGTTCCTATAACCGAGGAGCGGCCATGGGCAGCATTTGCCGTGTGCCGGGACAAAGATCCCGATATCTTCTTTCCCTTGACCATCACAGGCGAGCAAGATGCGATTCGGGTCTGTGAGGGGTGCCCGGTGAGCTTCGATTGCCTCGAGTTTGCGCTCGAGGCGCGGATTCGCTTTGGCATCTGGGGCGGCATGACCGAGAAGGAGCGGCGCAACCTACAGCGGATGATCGCCTGAGGGTGCGCCTCAATTGCTTTGACGCCTCATCTAGTTGAGGTTGGAAATTCGCGGCACAATCTGTGCTGCTAGGGTCCCGCCATGGCGAGTGTCATCTGGCCCGACGTCTTCACCGATCTGCTCGAAGGCAATCACCTGTCGCAAACCCGGGCTCGGGACGTGATGGCAACGATCATGGCCGGGGAAGCCAGCGAGGCGCAGATTGCCGCATTCCTGACCGTCCTCCGAACCAAGGGCGAAACCGCGGAGGAGATGACCGGTTTTGTCGAGGCGATGCGAGCGGCTGCCCGGGCCGTTTCCGTGACCGCCCCCGTCGTCGATCTGGTGGGAACGGGCGGAGATCGATCGGGTACCTTCAATATCTCGACCACGGCGGCTTTCATTGCCGCGGGTGCCGGTGTGAAGATCGCCAAGCACGGAAACCGTGCGGCGTCATCGCAGACCGGGTCTGCGGATCTACTGGAAGCGCTCGGGCTCAACCTCCAGATGGAGCCGGAGGCGACCGTCGCCATGATCGACGAGGTCGGGTTCGGGTTCTTCTTTGCGCCTCACTATCACCCGGCGATGCGCCACGCGGGTCCGGTGCGGCGCCAGCTCGGCTTCCGGACTGTGTTCAACTTTCTCGGTCCGCTGTGCAACCCGGCGGGAGCGCGGCGTTATGCGCTCGGGGTCTCCGATCCGCGCATGGCCCGATTGATGATCGAGGTGCTGGCCAACCTGGGCGCCGAATCTGCGTTTGTGTTCTACGGAGAGGACGGTCTCGACGAGCTAACTACGACCGGGCCTTCGTTCATATTCAGGCTCCGCGAAGGCGAGATCACCCACGCGGAGTTCACGCCTGAGGACTTCGGAGTGGCCAGGGCGACCCTGGGTGATTTCCGCGGTGGTGATGCCGCCGAGAACGTTGCCATCACCAGGGCCATCCTCACGGGTGAGCCGGGACCGAAGCGCGATATCGCTCTCGTCAACGCTGCACCGGCGATCGTGGCCGGAGGTCTGGCAGAGGGCTTCCTGCCGGCGATGGCGGTTGCGGCCGAATCGATCGATTCGGGGAAGGCGAAAGACGTGCTCGACCGGGCGGTCGCCTTCTCGGCGCGGAGCGGTGGCGATGGCTGATACCCGGCCCTGGCACCGGCTCTACCAGACCGGTGTCCCTGCCAGGGTGACTTGGCCAGATGGCCCGCTCGACGGCCTGCTGCGCACGTCGGCCCGAACATACCCCGACAACGAGGCTCTCGTCTTTTTCGACCACGGCCTCACCTATCGCGAGCTTGACGACCTGGTAGATCGGCTTGCTGCCGGTCTACAACGTCTCGGGCTGGAGAAGGGCGACCGGGTATCCCTGTACATGCCCAACTGCCCGCAGCTGGTGATCGCCTACGAGGCAGTCTGGAGATGCGGCGCCATCGCCGTTCCCTCCAACCCGCTGTACACCGCTGCCGAGTTCGCCCATCAGGCGAGGGACGCGGCGAGCCGCTTCGCCATCGTGGTGTCCATGAACTACGAAAAGGTGCGGTCGGTACGCGACCAGACTCCTCTAGAGCACGTCATCGTGACCAACATCAAGGAGTACTTCAAGGGCTCGCTCAAACTGCTGTTCACTCTGCTCCGGGAGAAGAAAGACGGGCACCGGGTCGATGTCGGCGACGACGAGAACACGTATGAGTGGTCGTCGGTTCTCAGCGATGAGGCGCCCACACCCGTGCCGGTGACCGGCGACGACGTTGCGATGCTGATGTACACCGGGGGAACGACCGGGGTGCCCAAGGGGGCGATACTCTCGCACGCCAATCTGATGGCGAATGCCCACCAGGTGCGTGCGTGGAGCCCTGAAGCGGTTCCGGGGCGGGAGGTGATGCTGACTGCGTTGCCGCTCACGCACAGCTACTCGGTCACCGTGTCGATGAACCATTCGATCTCGGCCGGGCACAAGCAGGTGCTGATCCCCGACGCCCGTGATCTCGGCGGCTTGCTCAAGGTCATCGACGCTCATCGCCCCACCTACTTTCCCGGCGTCCCCACCCTTTATGCGGCGATCACCCGGCATCGTCACGTCAAGAGTGGCAAGTACGACGTTTCGTCGATCAACTGGTGCATATCTGGTGCGGCTGCGTTGCCACCCGAGGTGAAACGAGGCTTCGAGACCGCAACCGGTGGGGTTCTCGTGGAGGGGTACGGTCTCAGCGAGGCCTCCCCGGTGACTCATGCCGGGCCGCTCGACGGCACCGCCCGCACCGGGACCATTGGTTTTCCTATGCCGAGTACCGATTGCCGTATTGTCGATGAGGACACCGAGACCAAGGTGATGGGCGTGGGAGAGCGGGGGGTTTTGTGTGTCAGCGGCCCCCAGGTCATGCAGGGCTACTGGAATATGCCCGAGGCGAACGAGGACGTTCTTCGCACTGCCGATGACGGTACCGTCTGGCTGCATACCGGAGATATCGCCGTCATGGACGAGGACGGCCGGTTTGCGGTAGTCGACCGCAAAAAGGACATGATCCTGGCGTCGGGCGGGTTCAACGTCTACCCCCGCGAGGTCGAGGACGCGCTCTTCGAGCACCCTGCAGTGGTCGACGCCGGGGTCATCGGTGTGCCGGTCGGTGGCACAGATCAGCGGGTGAAGGCGTTCGTGGTGCTCGATGAGGGGCAGACCCTCACCGAGACCGAGCTGATCGAGTTCTGCCGGGAGCGGCTGGCCCGGTTCAAGGTTCCCCGCAGCATCGAATTCCGCAACGATCTGCCGAAGACTTTTGTCGGCAAGGTGCTTCGCCGGGAGCTGATGCAGGAAGAGGCAGCGAGGGCAGCCGCAGCCGCGGGCGACTAGCGGCTCGATTGTGAAAGTCCCGTGAACACCGGCGGGAACGATCCCGGCGACGGGGCGGCGCGTTTACTGTCGGGGGATGCGGAAGATCCTGTTGGCCTGTGTCCTCGTGCTGTTGCTTGGCGCCTGTGGCGGTGCCGAGAATGCGACCCTGTCCGCAGACGGTGCGGCAACCACAACAGTTGTTGGCGCCCAAACGACCACCACGGCAGTTCCGGAGACGACCGCGGCCACGACCAAGGCACCCGACGGGCCGGCTGCCCCGGACTTCGAGCTGGAGCTCAGCGATGGGTCGACCTTCGTCCTCTCGGAAGCCCAGAAACCCATCTACATGGTGTTCTGGGCGGAGTGGTGACCGGTCTGTCAGGCGGAACTTCCCGTCGTCGACGCAGTTGCGTCGGATTACCAGGACAGCATCACCTTCCTCGCCGTGGCCGGTCGTTCCGACTATCAGTCGACGGCTGACGAGGCGGCGCACCTGTTCTCGGACAACCTGCGTTGGGGTCTCGACGACTCGATCTGGCAGCTCTACGGCATCCCGGGCCAGCCAGCCACCGTTCTGATCAAGGATGGTGTCGTCGTCGACAGCT
This sequence comes from uncultured bacterium, assembly GCA_963801165.1. Lineage (GTDB taxonomy): Bacteria > Actinomycetota > Acidimicrobiia > Spongiisociales > UBA5794 > JAAETI01. The sequence continues at coordinate 593,530 of CAWDDT010000006.1, read as the reverse complement.
GGTACGGCGCGCTGGACGCGCCCGAGCTCCGGAGTAGGTTGGAATTCCTTGCACAGAGTTGAGGGGCCTGGCGGCCCCTCAACCATTCACTACAAGCACGGGCCGGTTGAGCTAGTTGCTCGATTCCACAGCGAAGGCATCCTCCAGGTACGAGTAGTCCGCGGCATCAAGAGATGCAGCGGGCGTAGCTGATCCGCCGGCGCTGAAGGTAATGGCAAGCGAACCCTGGTATGAGGTGACCGCCTGGGTAGCGATCGCACAAAGGCGCAGTGTGTGATCGCCCGCACCAACCGCGGTCACCACGGTTGTCGCCAGGTTGCCGAAATCGATATCGGCGGCAATGCTCCCGACGCCCCAAGTGCCGGGTACCGATTCGCCGGGTACAAGGAACCAGCTGGTGCAGCCGGGGCTGGTGTCCACCTCGGCCCAGATCTGGAAATACGCCGCAGTGGCCGACGCAGAAGTCCCCGAGTAGTTGGATGCCACGGTTACGTACCCATCCATCGGTGCCGTCACGGGAATCTCCAGCATCTGGAGGGGCGTATTCATGGCCAGATCGGAGCAGGATCCTGCGTCGCAGGCCACGCCCCAGGCGGGATTGGTGTAGTAGGTGGCAGACTCACCGTCAAGCGTGTCGGCGTCGGCGGCATGGTCGGCCTCGGCTGGTGTGCCATCTTCGGCGTCCAGGTACTGCGCGAACCGGTGCATGAAGGCCGCCATCTGGCCACGGGTCACGTTGTCGTCAGGGCAGTAAAGGTCGTTGGCAGGAGGGTTGCAGCCGAGCGTGATGCCGGCGTCCGCCATCCAGTTGATGTGCGATTCGAATGCAGAAGTGTCGTCGTCGGTGAAGTGGCCTCCTGCTGCGAAAACCGCTATTGGCGCCGAAACGGCGAAGAGGACGGCGAGGGCCAACAACAGTCTGGTCCAACGAAGCCCTTTGCGAGCGTGCGTGTCCAAGATGGGTCTCCTTCCCATGTCGCGCGGATACACGTGATGAGAGCGCGAACTGACGCGCTGATACACCCATCGGGACTACCAGCCGAACTCAGGCCCCGCCCTTCGTATCCAGCTCCTCAGAACCTACACGAATCTGCAGCTGCAAGGGTCATGTTTGCGCTTCGCTGATGAGAAGCACGCGCGGAATTCGTCGCGTGCTACGCGGACGCGACGAGGGCGCCGGGATATGCCCGGCGCCCTCTCAGGCTGAATCGGCCGAAGTCGGTTGACTCAGAGAGTCGATGCTACGGGAGCACGGTGATGTAGTAGTCGGCGTCGACTCCTGATCCTGCCTCGTCGAGCGTTTGTACGAACACCCAGTCGGTGGTGTTGTCCCCGACTACGCAGTTGACGGTCTCGTCCGTGTTGCCACCACAAATGGCGGTCGAGATGAAGCCGGAGTGCCCCCACTGCATCGTTGCCACGAGCCCGTGGCCGCTTACGTCTGCGCCGAAGTCGACATACTGACCACCCGTGTAGCCGCGGGTCGCCGAGATGCCGCCCGATTGAGCGATGATCGAGCCGTCGGAGCCCTTGACCAACGCCCACATCGGCTGCAGATCGGTCGAGTCGAGGCCGTCGAGTGTGTCGGCGTTGTCGGCCTGGGCGGGGGTGCCGTCCTCGGCGTCGAGATACTGAGAAAACCGGTGCATGAACGCCGCCATCTCACCGCGCGTCACGTTGTCGTCAGGGCAGTAATGATCATTACCGGGAGGGTTACAGCCGAGCGTGATGCCGGCGTCTGCCATCCAATTGATGTGAGATTCGAACACCGAGGTGTCGTCGTCGGTGAAATGGCCTCCTGCAGCGAATACTGCGACCGGTGCCGAAACGGCTAGAAGGACGGCGAAGGCCAGAGCAAGTCTGGTCCAACGGCGTCCGGTACGTGCGTTCAGTTCCAAGATGGGTCTCCTTCCCATATCAGGCGGACGTTTACGAGAGCGCGTTCAGCACGTCCTGATACACCCCACCAGGCCTACCAGCTCGAACCTTGATTCCTGCCCTCTGATGTCCGGCAGTATCCGAACCTACCCGAAGTATCCCGGGCCTAGGAAGTGGATTCTCGAGCGCTTCTCTGGGAACGGTGGGGTTGGCAGCTGCATCCGATCATCAATGTGTTCGGTAGCTGCTCGTGACACTCGCGACGTTGACATCCCCGGTGACGTTGAGGAAGAGGTGGTACGTGGAGCCGGAAGGCGCGGTTGAATCTGCGACACTGAGCTGGTAGCACTCGGTTGCGGGGAAGACCGTTGTCCGGGACGTGTTGTCGTCCACGATGGCACCACTGCTGCCGGAGGGCGTTGACCTGTACACCCGTGACGCTGTGATCGTTCCGCCTGAGAACGCTCCGCCGTAGCAGACCTCGACACTATCGAGATAGTACGTGTCGATCCCTACGGTGGTCGGCGTGATCAGCCCGAGTTGGTTTCCGCCGCCACCGAGTACATCCGCAGTGACGTTGTACTCTACGCTGGTGCCGGTTCCTGCGTTCGGTACCCATCCGCTCGCCTGTGCGATCTCAATGACGTCGTTGCGCAGGAATGCACTCGGGGCGAGCCCATCGAGCGTCTCGGCGTCGTCGGCCTTCGAGACCTGGCCGTCCTCGGCGCCGAGATATTGCGCGAAGCGCTGCATGAACGCCGCCATCTGGCCGCGGCTCACGTTGTCGTTCGGGCAGAATTGGTCGTTGGTGGGCGGGTTGCAGCCCAAGGTCACGCCGGCGCCGGCGAGCCATTCGATATTGGATTCGAAGATCGACGTGTCGTCATCGGTGAACTTTCCACCCATGGCGTGAGCCGCGATTGGTGCCATGACCGCAACGACGATCGCGATGATGAGTCCTGCCTGCAAGGTGCGTTTCGGGATGCGAACAGTGAGATGATCGGACAACGGCAGCTCCTTTGGTCGCGGCTCCTGCTGAGCCGTTGTCGCACGATGCGACCTCGTAGAAGATACCGGCCCGAGGTTTGGTCCGCCGAGCTATCCCGTGTCCGGATCAGGCGCCGGCTTGCGGCCAGGTCGGAGCGCCCACAGGACCAGACTCGCCCCGGCGAGCACACCCACCGAATACCAGCCCACCGGTCCGGAGCCGAGCGCCGGCCGCATCGGCTCGGTGGCCAGCCGGACGGCGGCGGCGACGAACAGCGCGATACCTGTGGCAGATCCCGGTCGAGCCTCGAGACGTGGGCGCACCAGCACGAGCGTCACGGCGGCCGCGATCAGAGCCAGCGCGGCATAGATCTCCACGGGATGTCTGGTGATGGCGCTTCCACCCTGGGCGACGGCCCAGGGCAGATCGCTCGGTGTGCCCAGGCAGGCGCCGCGGGCGAGGCATCCCGCATGCCAGCCTCCCAGCCCGGCGACGGCGGCCGGGGCGAGACCGTCGAGCACCGACCACAGGTCCCGTCTTCCCATCCAGACGACCGCCGCCAGGGCGGCAGTGGTGGCCGGGCCAGTGGCGACCCCACCGCGCACTATGAGTATGTCGGCGGGGTGAGCGATCGGGCTGACGCCTGCCGAGATCATCGCCGCCAATCTCCCCACGAACAGCCCGATCACCGCAGCACTCAACGCAATGTCCCAGAGATCACGGACACCGGTGCCGCAGCGATGCCCATCCCAGCGGAGCACGAGGTAGACGGGGAGAACCCCGATGAGCACTGCGGCGAGCAGGGTGAACTCCATCAGCGAGAGCGGATCTCGTCGATCTGGAGGGCGAGGGTGCGCTCGTCGATTACGCCGGCATGCAAGTCGACCAGCTGACCGCCCGGTGCGTAGAAGAACGTCATCGGGACGCCGCGGGTACCACCAAGGCTCACGGGGATCTCACCCGCCGGGTCGAAGAGGTGATCGATAGCTGCATCGGGGAAGAACTGTGCGATGAAACCCCTGGCACCGTCCTGGTCGTCCTGGACGTTGAGCCCGATGAAACGGACGTCCGTGGCAGTGCGTGCCGCCTGTTCGAGCAGTGGCGCCTCGGATCGGCAGGGGATACACCACGACGCCCACACGTTGACCACCGTCGGCTGTGTCGAGTCGGAGAGGACCTGCTGCAGCTCTTCGGTCGTGACTGCGGGGAGATCGGGGATGTCGGCCGGGTCAGTGTGCTGGCTGCTGCAAGCGGCGGCGAGCAGCATCACGGCGGCGATGGGGATGATGCGGCGCATGGTGATGTGAGGATCGTCCCGGCTACTTGGCTCGGCTTGCCAACTCGGCAACCACGGCCGATGCGGGGATATTCCGTTCCGCCAGCAGCGCCAGTAGGTGATAGACGACGTCGGCTGCCTCCTCGATCACCCGTACCTCAGTGTCGCCGCTGGCGTGGTTCTTGGCGGCGATCAACGTCTCGGTGGCTTCCTCGACCAGCTTTCTGCCGGTGAGGTCGGTGCCGGCCTCGGCCAACCGGGCGGTGTAGGACTCCGGGGTCGGATTGGCGATACGATCTGTGATGGTCGCCCACAGTTTTTCGAGCTGCACGAAGCCCTGGCCGGGCGGCCCGGCGCTGAAGCAGCTCGTAGCTCCGGTGTGACAGGTGGGGCCTGCGGGGATTGCCTCGATGAGAAGGGCATCCCCGTCACAGTCCTCGTGGATCGAGACCATGTTCAGATAGTTGCCGCTTGTGGCTCCCTTCTCCCACAGCTCGCTACGGGAACGGCTCCAAAACCAGACCCTCCCCGTCTCTTTGGTGAGCCGGAGGCTTTCCTCATTGAGGTAGCCGACCATGAGCACCGCACCCGTGCTGGCATCCTGCACCACCCCGACGATGAGACCGTCTCTGTCGAAGTGCAGAGGGCTTGGGGAGCGGAGCGGCCTCATCGTTTGGTCCTCGCCGGGATCCCCGCCGCAGCCAGGCCCTCCTTGAGGTCCTCGATCTCGATCTCCTTGCGATGGAAGATCGACGCCGCCAGCACCGCATCGGCGCGGCCCGGCTGGAGGGCGGCGACACAGTGGTCGATCGTCCCTGCGCCACCCGAGGCGATGACGGGCACCGAGACCGCGGCCCGCACGGCCTCGAGTAGCTCGAGGTCGTACCCGTCCTTCGTCCCGTCGCGGTCCATCGATGTGAGCAGTACCTCACCCGCGCCGCGGGCGACCGCATCAATGATCCAGGCGACGGCGTCCTTGCCGGTCGGGGTGCGCCCACCATGGATGTACACCTCCCATGCGCCCTCACCGACCTGCTTGGCGTCGACGGCGAGTACGACGCATTGCGAGCCGAACGCGGCGGCACACTGGTTGATGAGATCCGGATCGAGCACCGCTGCTGTGTTTACGGAGACCTTGTCCGCCCCGGCCCGCAACGCGGCTCTCATGTCGGCCGCGCTCCTGACCCCGCCACCGACGGTGAGCGGGACGAAGACGTGCTCGGCAGTGCGACGAACCACGTCGAGCATCGTGTCCCTGTTATCGCTCGACGCGGTGATGTCGAGAAAGCAGATCTCGTCGGCGCCCTCCCGGACGTAGCGCTCGGCCAGTTCGACCGGGTCGCCTTCGTCGGTCAGGTTCACGAAGTTGACGCCTTTGACCACGCGGCCGTTGGTCACATCGAGACACGGGATCACCCGTCTACGCAGCACGTCGTGCCTCCCCGCACTCGGCGACGAAGTTGGCCAGCATCCGCAGCCCGGCGGCGCCCGACCGCTCGGGGTGGAACTGCACTCCGACCCGGTTCCCGGTGCGGGCGGCGGCAACGAACGGCTTGCCGTACTCGGTACGGGCGATCACGACACCCTCGTCGTCGGGTACGCCGGCGAAGGAGTGGACGAAGTAGAACGTCGATCCAGGAGCGACCCCGGCGAAGAGTGGGTCGTCGACAAACGAGACGTCGTTCCATCCGATGTGGGGCAGCAGCGGTGCCCCCTCTAGCAGCTTGACCCGGCCCGGAATGAGGCCGAGCGCATCGGTACCGTCCTCTTCGGAGTGGTCGAAGAACAACTGCAGCCCGACACAGATGCCGAGCAGCGGTCTGCCCCACTCCCGAAGTGGCTTGACGAGGTCAGCCGCCAGCAAGCGGCCCATGGCAGCTCCGGTGGTGCCGACGCCGGGGAGCACGATCCCGGCGGCGTCTCCGATGTCATTGGGGTTGTCTACGACATCGACTTCTGCCCCCGCCCGGCTCAGCCCCTGGGCGATCGACACCAGGTTGCCCGCACCGTGGTCGATCACCACCACCCGGGTCACGTCGATCCCTTGGTCGAGGCGAGACCGCGGCGGCGCGGGTCGATCTCGACCGCGGCTCGAACGGCATAGGCGAGCGCCTTGAAGGCGGCTTCTGCGATGTGGTGGTCGTTGTTGCCCGTTGCAGTGACGTGGAGCGTGCACCCCGATGTCCTGGCAAACGCCTCGAGGGCGTGGGGAACCATCTGCGTACCCAGCGTCCCCATTCGCTCGGTGGCGAACGGCAGATCGACAACCGCATAGGGTCTGCCCCCGATGTCGACGACCGCGGTGGCAACCGCCTCGTCCATGGGGATCGTGGCCGACCCGTAGCGGCGGATACCGGTCCGGTCACCCAGTGCCTCGGCGATCGCCGATCCGAGGACGAGTGCGGTGTCCTCGACGGTGTGGTGCTCGTCTACCTCGAGATCACCCTCGGTCTCGACGGAGAGGTCGAACAGGCCGTGGCAGCCGAAGGCCGTGAGCATGTGGTCGTAGAAACCGACACCCGTGCGCACCGAGACCTCCCCGGTCCCGTCGAGGTCGATGGTGACACGGACGTCGGTCTCGCGGGTCTTGCGTTCGAGAGACGCGGTTCTGGTCATGGCAGGTACCTCTCCATGGTCGTGATCAAACGGGTCTGGGCGGCGGCAGAGCGGACGGTGAACCGCAGGTACCCGGCGAGCGGGCCATCGGCAGGAAATTTGCGGACTACCAGCCCCTCGCCCATGAGCTGCCCGGCCAACTCGTGGGCGTTGCGCCCCACCTCGCACAGCACGAAGTTGGTCTGAGACGGCAGCACCCGGAACCCGAGACCGGCGAGCGAGTCGCTGAGCTCGGTCCGCAACGCCTGGATCTGCCGCACCGTGTTCTCCATTGCATCCGGCCGCTGCAGCGCTGCAATCGCGATCGCAGCAGAGATCGACGAGATGCTGCCGGGCGGCCGGATGCCATCGATTTCAGTGATCAAGTCGGGGTGAGCCATGGCATAGCCGACGCGGGTGCCGGCAAGGCCGAACGCCTTCGACATGGTGCGGAGGACCACGGCGTTGTGGTGCCGGTCGACCAGGCTCGACCAATCGGTGTCGGCGAACTCGGCATAAGCGGCATCGATGACCACCAGCCCGTCTGTGGCGGCGATGACCGCTTCGACGACGTCATCATCCACGGCGTTGCCGATGGGGTTGCTGGGAGCGCAGATCCATGTCAGGTCGGCGTCCCGTGCCGCCCTGATCACTGCATCTGCCGGGTAGTTGAAGCTTGGCGGATCGGTAGGCACCGGCTGGAACACCCCCCCTGCCTGGACGGTCGCTATCTCGTACAGCGGGTAGGTAGGAGTGGACGCTATCGCGGTGTCACCGAGCTCGAGGAAGGCGCGGGCGCTGAGCAGGATCATCTCGTCGGCACCGGCGCCGGGAACGATCTGCTCGGGTTGGAGACCGCACAGCTTGGCGGCGGCTTCCCGCAGCGGCCGGTAGCTCGCCCCCGGGTACTCATTGACATCGGCCAGGGCGGTAGCTGCGACCTCGGCCGCCCACCCGGTGCGGAACGGGGAGGTGTTGTGGTCGAAGCGTTCGACGTCCTCGGGGAGAAGCCCGGTGGCGGCGGCGATCTCGGCGGTGGTCGGCTGCCATTTGTACTTCGGAGCTCTCATCGCGGTGCCTCGAATCGAATCTCGGCGGCGAGCTTGTGGGCAGTGAGCCCCTCGGCATCGGCCAGGGCGGCGATGGTGGGGCGCAGGGCGGCGAGACCGGCTTCGGTCAGGGTCTGCACCTGACGCCACGAGCCGCAATCCTCGACACTGAGCGGGCCGTACGCGGCTGCCAGACCGCCGGTGGGGAGCACGTGGTTGGCGCCGGTGGCGTAGTCGCCGGCCGACTCGGGCGCCCAGTGGCCGACGAACACCGACCCGGCTGCGGTGGTCCGCAGGGCGTCCTTCTCCGAGTCCTCCGTGTGGACGGTGAGGTGCTCGGGGGCATATTCGTTGGCAAAATCGATGGCTTCGTCGATGGAGTCCACGATGACGATGAGCCCATGGTCTCCGAGTGCGCTCTCGATGATCTCGCTGCGCTCGAGGCGGGGGAGTAGCTCCTCGATCTGTTGGAGAACCGCAGCTGCGAAGTCGGCATCGTCGGTAACGAGGGCGACCGGCGAGTCCCTACCATGCTCGGCCTGGCACATCAGGTCGGCGGCGATGATCCGCGGGTCGGCCGTGGCGTCGGCCACCACGAGGGCCTCGCTGGGGCCGGCGGGCAGGTCGACCCCGACATCGCCGTACACGGCGAGCTTGGCGGCCGTTACCCAGGCGTTTCCCGGCCCTACGATCTTCTCGACCGGGCGGATGGTCTCTGTGCCGTAGGCGAGTGCCCCGATCGCCTGGGCACCTCCGGTGATGTATACCTCGTCGACCCCGAGGAATCGGGCGGCGGCCAGCATCGTTTGCGACACCTGGCCGTTGTCATCCGCGGGGCTGGTCACGGCGATCTCCGGGACTCCCGCCACCTGAGCGGGGATGACGCCCATGAGCAGGCTCGACGGGTAGGCGGCGCGACCCCCCGGGACGTATACGCCGATGCGGCGCAACGGCGTCCAGCGTCGGTCGATGCGGACCCCGGGAACCGTCTCCACGGTTCCGTCGACAGGTCGCTGCGGGGCGTGGGCCGTGCGGATGTTGGTCGCGGCCTTCTCTAGAGCGATCCGCACCGCCGGATCAACGGTCACCAGCGCTCTGGCGAGGGTTGTCTCGTCGACCCGCAGGGTGCCATCGATCGCCCCGCCTCCGTATGCGGCGTTGGCGGTGCGGAGCGCCTCATCGCCACCGGTCCGGATGCGTTTCACTATGGCCGCTGCCGCGATGCGCAGCTCCGGGTCGGGCACCGCAGAGCGTTGCAGCAACGCCCGTTTCTCGGCGGGATCGACGTCGGCGAGGGTGATGGTTCGTATGTCCATGGTCATGCGATGAGTTGGTCGATGGGGAGAACCAGGATGCCGCTGGCACCCGCTTCCTTGAGCTCGGGGAGGACCCGGCCCAATCGCGCTCGAGTCGACGACCGAGTGCACGGCAACCATGCCCTCGTGGGCGAGCGGGATGACGGTAGGCGCCTCGAAGCCCGGGATCAGCGCCTCGATGGCTGCAACCGCCGTCTCCGGTGCGTTCATCATGACGTAGCGCTTGCGGCGGGCGGCGACCACCGACTGGATCGTCAGGACGACCTGGCCGATGGTCCCGTTGGCGGTGGCGGCGCCGTGCCGACCTACGAGTACGGCCTGTGACTCGAGGATGTCCTCGAGGGGGCGGAGGCCGTTGATCAGCATGGTGGAGCCGCTAGATACCAGGTCGACGACGGCGTCGGCGATGTCGAGCTTCGGGGCGACCTCGACCGACCCACTGAGCGGCACAATGGTGATATCGATGCCACGCCCTGCGAAGAATCGCTTGGTGGTGACCGGGTGCGAGGTCGCCACGCGGGCTCCGTTCAGCTCCTCGAGCGACCGGATGTCAGATGCCCTGGGGACGGCGGAGGTGAGCCGGCAGTGGCCAAAGCCGAGTCTCTCGATGATCTCGAGGTCTGTGCCACCCTCGGTGAGCAGGTCGATGCCGGTGATGCCGAGGTCGGCGACACCGTCTGCAACGAACTCGGCGACGTCGTCGGTGCGCACGAAGAGCACCTCGAGGTCCATGTTGCGGACGGGAACTGCCAGTGCCCGCTCGGTCTTCTCGTAGGAGAAGCCGCCCTGTTCGAGCATGGCTGCCGCTGGTTGCTGGAGACGTCCCTTGTTGGGGACGGCGAGACGGACGGTCATGGTGTCTCCTGGTTGAGGCGGTCGAGCCTATCGAGCATCTGCTGGTAGCCGCCGGTCCCGTGGCGGAGCCATTGGTTGATGCGGACGATGGTGGCGGTCGACACTCCGGTCTCGGATGCGATCTCGCGGTAGGGGCGGTTGCCGGCGAGCTTGCGGACGACGGCCCACCGCTGCGACATCTCCTCCAACTCACGCCGGGTGCACAGGTCGCGGAAGAAGTGCGCCGCTTCCTCCCGGGTATCCAGGGAGACGACGGCGTCGAAGAGGGCCGCGGTAGCGTCGTTGCGCCAGTCCTCTGTTTCCATCACCATGGTCGCCTCCTTTCGTTTGATCGGCGAGATGCACTAATGTTTTAACACGTTAGCACAGAAATACAAGTCTGGAGTACGCAATTGTATGTGATACCGGCGGTCGACATGCTCGGCGGGAAGGTGGTTCGGCTGCGACGTGGCGAATACGACGACGTCACCGTGTACGGCGACGATCCGGCGCAGCAGCTCCTCTCTTGGGGCGAGCAGGGAGCCCCCATCGTGCACGTCGTCGATCTGGCCGGGGCGCGTGATGGTTCCGGTGATCGGGGGGCGTGGCGACGTCTCGGCAGCACCGGTGTGCCCTTTCAGATCGGAGGTGGTATCCGCTCGGTGTCTGTCGCCGAAGACGTCATCGCGGCTGGTGCCGCCCGGGTGGTGCTCGGCACTGCAGCCGTTTGGGAGCCGGGGGTAGTCGCTGAGATCGTTGCTGCGATCGGTGCCGAGCGGGTCGTGGCGGCGATCGACGTGCGCGCCGGCAAGGCGACTGGCGCCGGGTGGCTCGACGAGGGTCGGGATCTCGTCGATGTCCTCGCCGACCTGACCGCGGCGGGTGTGGTGCGGGCGCTGGCGACCGGCATCACAACGGACGGAACGCTGGGTGGGCCTGATGTCGGGCTTCTCGCCAAAGTGATCGAGCTCGCTCCCGATCTGGCGCTGATCGCATCCGGGGGAGTGGGGTCACTCGATGACGTCACGGCGCTGGCCGGTCTCGATGTAGAAGCCGCCATCGTTGGTCGCGCCCTGTACGACGGCAGGTTCACTCTCGCCGAGGCTCAGGTTGCTGCCGGCTGATCCTTCTCGCGGAAGTGAGCGATCGCCGCGTCGATGTCGACCTCGGTGACCGCAAGCGCAGTGGAGTCGCGCCGCAGCGCACCGAGTGCCGCCTCCCGGAGCATCCCGGACAGATCGGCGAAGGACAGCCCGTCCGTGGCCTCGATGACCTTCTCGACGTCGACGTCTTCGGCGAGGGGCACGTCCGAGATGTTGAAGAACGCCCGTCGCGACTCGGCCTTCGGCAGCCCGAGGAACAGGTGCGTCTCCAGCCGGCCCGATCGGAGCAACGCCGGGTCGACCAGGTCGCGCCGGTTGGTGGCGCCGATGGCGAACACGTCACCACGGTCGGCGACGCCGTCGAGCTCGGTGAGCAGAGCAGCGACCACCGAGTCGGTCACCGAGTTTGTTGAATTGCCCCGCACCGGCGCCAGTGCGTCGATCTCGTCGAAGAACAGAATCGCGGGAGCAACGGCCCGGGCCCGGGCGAACACCTCACGTACCGCCCGCTCCGATTCGCCCACGTATTTGTCGAGGAGCTCGGCTCCCTTGACGGGGAAGAATGCGGCGCCGCTCTCGTGAGCCAGGGCGCGGATGACGAATGTCTTGCCGGTGCCCGGCGGACCGTAGAGAAGAAGGCCCCGCGGTGGCTCGATCCCGAGCCGGGCGAACCGTTCCGGCTCCTTCATCTGCCAGATGACCGCCTCGGTGAGCCGCTGCTTGACCTCCTCGAGGTTGGCGACCCGTTCGAACCCGTAGCTCGGCATCTCACCCAGGGACACCGATCCCAGTGATGGCGTGGTCTCGTCGATCGCTCTTGTCAGCAGCTCGGAAGTAACCTCGCCGCCGTTCTGCGCCACCAGGGCAGACGCGTGGACAACGGCGGCGAGCACATCAGCGCTGGAGAAGCCGGCGGTGCGGGCTGCCAGAGTGTTGAAGTCGATATCGGCGCTCGGGACCTTGGCCAGGGCGGCCTCGAAGAGCAGGGCGCGCCGCTGCAGGTCGGGTGGTGGGATGCTGAGCGTTCTCGGCAGGAACGCCGATTTGGCTACCGACTCGGGGAGGCGAGACACAGAGGACACGCCGAGAACACAGGCGAGCCGCGGTCGCTCGGCGACCGCGTCGAGAAACCAGCGCATGATCGCGGCCACCTGATTGCGGAAGAGGGCATCCTCACCGACGACTGCATCGAGCCGGTCGAGAAAGATCACCGAGGGTCGCCCGGGGTCGTTCACCGCCTTTTCGAGCAGTTCGAGCAGCTTTTCCGGCTTGAATACCAGCTCCAGCGAGACCTCCCGTACGGGGCTGCCTACGGTCTGCGCAGCGGCGGAGACAATCTCGGATTTGCCACACCCGGCCGGGCCCTCGAGGAGCACCCCGGCGACCTTGGGCAGACCCCAGGCCTCGGGCAGGTCGCCCTCGGCGGTGAGCAGCGAGAGCCACCCCGTCATCACCTCGACCTCAGTCTGGAGACCGGCGAGCAGCGCACGGGCCGTCGTCAGCTCCTCACCCGCAGGCGAGCCGGCGGGCTGGGCGACGACGTCCTGGGTCTCCTCGCCCGGCTCGTGAACGACCGTGGCGCTGCCCACCACGGCCGACGGGCCAGGTGTTACGGAGGTTATCTGGACCTCGATCGGCTTGGGGGACGCATCCTTGCCATAGCCCACCTTCACCGCGACCCGGTCGCCCTCGGAGACGGGGATGCCCTGGAGGGATCGCGCCAGGTGGCGAGCGTCGATGTCGGCGTCGATGTGGGAGATGACAACGCGGCGTGCCGGCGGCAGCAGCGCTCGCTTGACGTCGACGGTGTCGCCGATCCTCACGGCGGCATTGGCCATCGTTCTCTCGCCGAGCATGATGGCCGTCGGTGACGTGGTCTCTCCCGGGCTGACCATCACGTGGGTCTTGCCCAGCGAGACGACCCCGCCGCCCGGCAACCCGAGCGCGGTGAGGAGCGCGGCATCTGCTCTGCCGACGGGATCTGTGCCTTTGCGCACGATGAACTTCATGGCCGCAGGGTACTCACCCCGCCAGCGACGAGAGCACCGGAACCGGGCGGCGCGGGGTTGCCAGGGGACGGGTTGTCTCGACGATTCGGACGTCCGGCCGGTCGAGCCATCGCCACAGCAGCCGGGCCTCCTCGGCAACGGCGACCGACTCGGGGACGTGGTGTGGCGACGGGGGGCCGGCCCGGCTGGCGCCGAGCGGTGGCTGGTCGGGCGTCGCCCAGGAGGCAACGAGACGGCCGTTCTCGATCAGGATGCTGTCGCCGGTACCATCCTCGGCCCACAGCAGCCCGGCGCCGTTCAGCACCTCCCAGTTGCGCCGATCCTCGAGGGCTCGGCTCAGCGCCTGGTGCCGATCCCGTAGCTCGGCGGCATCCTCGAACCGGGCGGTGCGGGCGTATTCCCGGATCCGCTCCACCAGCGGCTCGAGGAGAGCCCCCGGCTCTGCCTCAACGCCGGTGACGAGACGGCTGACGATCTCGTGGTACTCGGCCGGGGCGATCGAGCCGTCGCACGGGCACACGGCGACACCGAGCTGGGCGAAGCTACAGGCGGCGCTGCGTTTGCCACCGGTGGTGATGCAGCGCCTGATCGGGATTGCGTCCCAAATGGCGTTGACCACGGTGGTGGCGGTGCGGCGTGAGCGAAAAGGGCCGAGATAGAGGCAGCCGTCGTCGCGCAGGGTGCGCACGGTCGAGAGCCGGGGGAACTCCTCGGCGGTGAGCTTCACATATTGGGGCGACTTCGGTGGGCGTGACCGGCGGTTGTACCGGGGGGCGTTGCCGTAGATCATCCGCAGCTCGGTGATCTCGGCTTCGATCTCTGTGTTGCAGACGATGAAGTCGATGTCGGCGAGGTCTCGCAGCATCTGAGCGACGGATCTCCGGTTGTCGCCGTAGAAGTAGGAGCGGACCCGGCTGCGCAGATTCTTGGCTTTGCCGACGTAGATGACGTGGCCGTCGCGGTCCCGGAACATGTACACGCCGGGCCGGCGAGGGAGCCGTTCGGTCAGCTCGATCTTCGAGTAATGCGGCGAGCCCTTTGCCGTAGGCAGCCGCAACAGATCGTCGAGGTGGGTGACCCCGATGGTGCCGGCGCGTCCCAGCAGCTCCCAGAAGACATGGGCGGTCGCTTTGGCGTCGGCGCCGGCGCGGTGGTTGGGGGCGATGGGGGACCGGAAGTGGGCGGCCAGGCTGCGCAGGTTCAGCCTCCGGGTCTCGCCGTTGATGAGCCGGCGGGCCAGCCCCAGGGTGTCGACGGTCTGGTTGGGGAGCCTGCCGTAGCCGAGTCGCAACGCGGCTGCGTTGAGAAACGACATGTCGAAGCGGATGTTGTGGCCGACGATCACCGCGGTGCCAATGAACTCGAGCAGCGAGGGCAGCACCTCTTCGATGCGGGGCGCTTCGATGACCATCGCCTGGGTGATCCCGGTGAGGACGGTGATGGTGGGGGGGATGGGCGCTCCCGGGTTGACCAGTGTGTCGAAAGTGCCGGTCAGCTCGCCGCCGATGTACTTGACGGCGCCCACCTCGGTGATCTCACAGTCGGCGGGCGACCCTCCCGTCGTCTCCAGATCCAGCACACAAAAGGCGACTTGGTGAAGCGGGGTACCGAGATCCTCGAACGTGCGCTGGTAGGGAAGTGCCACGTTGGCAGCATGGTCGAACACATGTTCGATGTCAAGGAACGAAACGCACTCTGGCGTCGCAGACCGGAATATGTTCCGGTTTCCGACGCAAGAGTCGCGGGTAGCCTGCCGGGATGGAGTTCACCGGCCGGATCTTCTTCGACTTCGAGAGCGCCGACGTTTGGCGTCTGTATCAGACGGCGCTCAAGGCTTCTCGGGACGCCGACGCCATCGTCAGCGTGACCTGGGAGGAGTTCCTCGGCGCGGAGATCGACCGTGAAGAACCGATTCCGCCCAGGGTGCGGGCGCTGGCCGCCTGTGCCGCGGTGCGGGACGTTCACCCCGACGCCTGGCAGCGCTTCAACCAGGCGATGCTGACGCTGATCTTCGAGCAGAAGGACGACCCCCGCAAGGACGCGACGCTGATGGTTGCCGCGCGGGTGGCCGGGCTCGACGGTGACGAGGTCATCGCCCGAGCGCTCGATCCCGGGCTTGATCTCCTCATCGCAGCCAGCGAGGAGGCGCGCACGCTTGGCGTCCACGATGTTCCCAGCGTTGTACGAGACGGTCCACCTGTGCATGTTCGGATGACGCCCGCTGCCGGCTACGGGAATGCGGTCTACCGGCTCGATCTGATCAACCGCATGCTGCGTGACGACGCGGTGTGGTCGCTCAGCAAGCCCTAAAGCCTGGTTCTAGCGTCCCAGAACGGAAAATGTTCCGGCTTCCGACGCAGGAGTTCGGAACGCCAGCGAGTATTCGGTGATGCCCGGCCGTGCTGGTCCCAATCCAACATGTTGAATGGCACGGCGGTGACATCGAAATCGGTGTCGCGTTAGCCTCTCTTCCCATGGACTTCACGGGCCGGATCTTCTTCGATTTTGAGTCGTACGACGTGTGGCGTGTCTACCAGACAGCGCTCAAGGCATCCCGCGACAGCACGGTCAACGTGAGCGTTACATGGGAGGAGTTCCTTGTCGCCGATATCGACCGGGAGCAACCCATCCCGCCTAGGGTGAGGGCATTGGCGGCCTGTGCCGCGGTTCGGGAGGCTCATCCCGAAGCGTGGCAGCGGTTCAACGTGACAATGATGACGCTGCGCTACCAGGAGACGGACGATCCCTGCAAGGACACGACGCTGGCCGTGGCCGCCCGGGTGGCGGGAATCGACGGCAACGAGGTGATCTCCCAGGCTCTGGAACCGGGGCTGGACTTGTTGATCGCTGGCAGCGAGGAGATCCGCAAGCTGGGGGTGCGTGATGTCCCGGCCGTCGTGAGAGGCGGTCCGCCGCTCCACATCAAGACGACCGCGGCCGCCAACTACGGCAACTCGGTGTACCGCCTCGACCTGATCAACCGCATGCTGCGCGACGACGGGATCTGGTCCCTCACAAAGCCGTAGAGCCTGGTTCTGGCGTCCTAGAACGGAACATGTTCCGGTTTCCGACGCAAGAGTTCGGAGCGGTCAGCGGCTGCGTTGCCGCACGGCTTCGTACAGCAGCAACGCAGCCGATACCGACGCATTGAGGCTGTCGGCGGTCCCGGCCATCGGGATTCGCACCGGCTCGGCCACACCGTCCCAGATGCTGGAGAGGCCGTCGTCCTCGGCGCCCACCAGCACCGCGGTCGGGCCTGTCAGGTCGGCGCCCCAGGGGGTGTTCGGGGCATCCGGGTAGCCACCCACGACCGAGATTCCGTGGGTGGCGAGCCAGTCGATCACATGCCCGGCTTCGGCGACGGCGATGGGGACTGTGAACAGCGAGCCTTGCGACGCCCTGACGACGTTGGGGTTGAACAGATCGGTCCCGGCATCGGCGACCACCAGAGCTGCCCCGGCGGCGTCGCAGGTACGGATCATCGCCCCCAGGTTGCCCGGTTTTTCGATGCCTTCAGCGATCAGCACCAGCGGGTTCTCACTCAGTTGCAGGTCCTCTAGTCGCGTGACGAATTGCTCGGCGACCGCGATCGCCCCGGGTGGGTTGCCCCTGACAGCGATGCGGCCCATCGGCCCGGCTGATACTCTCAGCACATCGAGTTGGTCCGTCGACACCTGTGCGCTCCCCAGCAGCTCATCACACACCACCAGCGTGTCGATGGTGAGCCCGGCGGCGATTGCCCGCTCCACCTCGCGGTGACCTTCGATCAGAAAGAGGCCGGTTCGTCGGCGCTCCCGGGGTTTCTTCAGCTTGGCGATGGCCTTGATGCGGGGGTTGTCGGTTGACGTGATCGTCACCAACTGCTGCCTCCGCCCCCGCCGCCTCCTCCTCCTCCTCCTCCTCCTCCGAATCCCCCGCCGCCACCGAACCCGCCAAAGCTGCCGCTACTCCACGAGCCGCCGCCCCATGACGAGCCGCCACCCCACGACCCGGAGCCGCCAAAACCGCCACCGCCGCCCCACCATGAACTGGAGTCGTGCGACCAGGACGTGTCCCGGTAGGTGGGTTCCCAGCCGTAGGCGCCGCTGCTGCCCTTGGTGATGACCCAGTGGTAGAACAGCAACGTGAACGGGTCGAAATGCATGAGACCGCGAGGGATAGGCTGACCACTCCACGAGTCGGTCTGACCGCCGGTGCCCTGGTGGGCGAGCTCGGGGGCAAAGCGATCGGCGTCGTCGATGCTGCTGCGGCTGAGCGCCTGCCGCTGGGCGGCATAAGCGAGGGCGAAGGTCCGCGGGCCTCTCGGGTCGGACGCTCCAAACGCAGCTGCGACGTCCGCATAGACGCCAACCAGCCCGAGCGCGGCGAGCGCCTGGCGCGCCTCGGTCCAACGGCGGATTGCCTGTGCCGGTTCCAGTGAGATCGCCAGCACTGCGGCGATCGTCCGCCGGTTCTCTCCCTTCACTCCCGACGACGCAAGCTCGTCGGCGAGCTGTTGATACACCTCCGGACCGTCGTCGCGGCGACGCAACAGCGCCGCAGTCAGCGAGATGGGCAGGCTGAGCCGGTCGGCCTCGGCACGGATGCGCTTGATCTCGGCGGGATTGCTGAGGCCGGCGAGCGCATACTCCACCGCGGTGTCGGCCGCGACGCCACGACCCCGGTTGGCCTTGTAGGCGGAGATGAACTCGTCCACATCCTCGGCGTCGTTGTTCATCAGCAGCAGGGCGGTGATGGCAGGGATCGAGAGACCGTCCGCGCTCAGCATCGACCCGTTGACCTCAAGGGTCTGCCGGAGTGTCTCGTAGCGTTTGTACGAGGCGTCCGGATCGTCGTTCAGGTCGGCCAGTGCGGCTGCGACTGCCGGCCGGGTCGTCGAGGCGGGAAGTTGCTGATACAACGTTTCCAAGCGCTGCGCCTTCTCGCGGGCGGTCTCGTAGACGAGATCGAGTTGGGCGAGCGATTCGTGCAGCGGCTCGGTGGTGTCGAGCGCGGGACCGGCCTCGAGAAAACGGTCACCCTCGTCGGTGAGCAGCGCCCAGCCTGCCTTGGTGGAGACGGAGCGATCCAGGATCGATTGCCCCATGTGGAGCCGGGTATTGGCGATTCGGTGCGGCCGCAGGCTCTCGATGATCCCCAGCAGCTCCTGCCGCTTGACATCGAACTCCACCTGGTGGTTCGCATCGACCTCGAGCGCATCCCGATAGGAGGCCTGAAGCGCCCCTTCGAGCAGCGGTTGCTCGCCCGATGCCCGGAGCAGCAGTGGGACCTCGGTTTCGGACTGGAGTCGATCCCGGTCGACGACGGTCACGAGCCCGTTTCCCCATAGGGCACGGACGGCGTTCTCGTCCTGAGGCGCGAGCCCGGCGTTGATGTGTTCCAGGGCGGCCAGGGCGGAGCGTGTGTCGGCTTTCTCAACCGGACCGTGATGCTCGATCGCATAGTCCGACAGCAGCGGGAGCTCGTGGCCCGCCGGCTCGAGCCGGGCCATGTCACCGTCGAGCAACTCAGCTCGTTCCTTGCCCACCCGTTCCCGGCGTCGGTGTCTGGCGGCAGCCAGCCCCACGCCGCCTCCCACCAGGCCAGCAGCGGCGAGAGCGCCGAGGACGAGCCCGGCGGGCGTCTGGTCGGTGCTGCCGCCGCTCGACGAAGAGGAGTCGCCAGACGAAGGCACGGACCCGCCGGAGGCGGAGCCGCCGGTGACTCCGGTGGCGCCGGCCAGATCCTGCTCCAGGCTGCCGATGATCGCATAGATGCCGGCGTCGAAGTCACCCCGGCCGAAGAACGAGTTGCCGGCGCCGGTGATCCGCGAATAGTCGAGTGGGGGGACGCCGGGGCCGGTGGTCATCTCGGTGCGATGGTTCGCCAGGTCGACGAGGATCACGATGCCGTCGTTCCGCTGGGGGTCGCCGACGCCCCAGGCGTTGCCGAGGTCCTGCGCGAACTCTTGTGGTGTGCCGTGCGGGCTCTGGTCGACCGTGACGAAGGCGATTTGGTGCCCGTAGCGGGTGATCACCGCGCCGATGGCATCCTCGATGGCGCTGTCCTCCGTCGCGATGTTGGCGTCGTCTGAGAACCAACCGTGGCAGACGACACCCTCGTAGGTGCCGCAGTTGGTGGGAGCTGTGGCGGTTTGGGCAATAGCGGGCGCCGCCAGCAGGAGCCCGAGAATGCCGGCGACCAGGGGGATGAGCACACGTTTCGACATGGTCGGTACGGTAGCCGGATCAGGGAATGCTCAGCGAGGCGACGGCGTGGGCGGCGACAGCTTCTTTGTCCACCTCGACACCAATACCCGGAGACTCCGGGAGGGAGAGCAAACCGTCGTGAACTCGCCATTGCGGGCGAACCAGGTCGTCGTCGAAGAAGCGATCGGATCCGGCGATGTCACCGACGACGGAAAAGTGGTCGTGAGCCGCCACCGCCACGGAGTGTGCCCTGCCGATGCCGCTCTCGATGAGCCCGCCGATCCTCACCCGCAGACCGGCGGCCACGACTTCGTCTGCCAGCTGCAGTGTCTGACGCGGCCCGAAGCGGCTGACCTTCAGGTTGACGATATCGGCGGCGCCGGAGGCGACGATCCGGCGCACTTTCTCCGGTGAGTCGGCTCCTTCGTCAAGCGACACGGGCATCGTCAAACTGCTCCGTAGGCGCACGTGCCAGTCGATATCATCCGCCGGGCCTGGTTGCTCCAGGTACTCGAGCCCGAGCTCGTCGAGTTCTTTGAGCAGATTCTCGTTGCCGGGTGTCATGGATCCGTTTGCGTCTGCCCCGAACCGGAGCTGTGGGTAGTCGGCGACCAGGGCGGCGACGGCAAGGGGTTTCGTGTGCTGGGTCACCTTCAGCTTGGCAAACCGGTAGCCGGCTGCCGCAGCTGATTCGACTACACGCCGATCCGGGTCGCCGGCGTCGTTCAACCCGACGGCGGCGCTGGCCGGGACGGGCCGGGTGCCACCGTGGACCCGCCAGAGCGCCAGGCTCGACTGGCGGGCGGCAAGATCGGCGTATGCCTCGTCGCGTGCTGCCCCGAGCAGACCCGGAACATCCCCGAAGCCACCGGGTGTCTCTGCGCCGGTGAACCGTTCCCAGATGTCGTCGATATTCTCGGCCGTATGACCGGGGACCGGTGCCGCCTCGCCCCATCCGGTGTGCTCGCCGGCGCAAACCTGGATCAGTACAAGGCGGCGCTCGTGGATGCGGGTGCGCGCCGACGCAAAGGCCGTGCGAAGTGGCAACACCACCATCCAGGCGGTGACACGTTCAATCGGCGGCGTCGTCATGGGCCGCCAGCGTAGTGTCAGACTCCGCCGCTGCCCTCGAGGGATCTCGTGCTCGGGATCATCTGCCCGTTACTCGAGTCCTGCTGGAACACGACACACTGCACCCTACGCTCGTCGAGCTCCCGCCAGCCCTCGATGGTTGGTGTGAATGCAAACACGCCAAGGGTCGTGTCGGCAGTTCCCGTGTCGCCATAGGGCACACCCACATACGATTCGAACGGCGCACCCGAACAGGCGTCCAGTGCGGCGAAGAAGAGCGTATTGTCACCGGGGTACGCGGTCCCCACCGAGTAGTCCTTTGACACCGTCGCCATGTCGATGATCGCAAAGACCTCGAGTTCGTGGGTCTCCGTGCAATCGATCGGCTGGAACCTGCTGAACTCGTCCTTCTCGGGGAAGTTCAGGCATTCACCGACAGCCATCTGGTCGACCGTCTTGGAGCTGTCGAGGAGCTTGATCGCAAGCACACCGCCTATGGCCACGACAACGATCATGAGCACGATGCTCCCAACATTCTTCCTGGGTTTCGGCGTCGGCTGTGGAGAAGGGAGTTGACTGCTCCAGGTGCTGCTTTCGGGCTCGGTTTTTGGCGGCGCTGTGTTGCCGCTGTCCTGGCTGGCGGACCCGGGCCGGGGTGGGGCCCAGTGGCCTACGTTGTCGTTGGCAACCGGGGTGGGCAGAGGAGGCGGTTCCGCGGCCGGCCGCTCGTACTCCCTGGGCTCCGGAGAGGGATGTGCCGGCGTCTCCTCATCCTCGTAGATCGGCTCCATCTCGATGTCCATCTCAGATTCGATGCTCGAGTAGGAGTCGTCGGCTGGTGACGATGGGGGAGGTGTCGAGCTGCTTTCGCCAAGTCCCTCCCGGGCGCGCCGCAGCATCTCTTCGCTCGAAAGCGGCTTGTCTCCGTTGTTCTCGTCCACGGTGCGCTCACTCCTGGCGGGTTGTCGGATCGGTTTGCCATCGGCACATCCTGCGCCGGGATGCACCGAAAATAGCACCGCCCGGCCCTACCTCGATGCCGGATAGGGTATGGCCAATGATCTACGAGGAGACGTGGAAAGTAGCGGGTGCTCTGCACCTGGCGACGAGTCTGCGCATGACCGCACCGAGCGGGCCCGCTCTGCGCGAGATTGGGCCCGACCAGGTCTCGTATGCAGCGTGGACCGAAGAGGGGCCCGTCACCGTCTCGCTCGAGTTCGAGAGCGGTTATCTGCGCGCCGCTGCTATCGGTCCGGGGGCTGTCGCCGAGCTTGCCGCCGTGCCCCAAACCGTTGGGCTCGACGACGATCCCTCCCGGTTCGATCCGCGAACCGGCTTGGTCCGTGAGATGCACCTGCGCCATCGGGGTCTCCGGCTTGGTGCTTCCGGCCGGGTGTTTGATGCTGTGCTGTCTGCGATCATCGGGCAACGGGTCACCACCGATGAGGCCCGCCGCAGCTACAGGCGATTGGCCCGATTCGCCGGGGAGCCGGCGCCCGGAGACTCGGGTCTCGTACTGCCGCCGTTGCCCGACGCGGTGCTTCGGCTCGATCACGCCGACTTCCACCGCCTCGGTATCGAACAAAACCGGGCCCGGGTGATCCGAGAGGCCGCCCGCTGCGCATCCCGGCTCGAGGAGATCACGACCATGGATCGGGAGGCCGCCCGTGCCCGTCTCGAAGCGGTACCCGGCATCGGGCCGTGGACGGCGGCCCGGGTCATGGGGAGCGCCTGGGGCGATC
Source organism: uncultured bacterium (assembly GCA_963801165.1). Taxonomy (GTDB): domain Bacteria; phylum Actinomycetota; class Acidimicrobiia; order Spongiisociales; family UBA5794; genus JAAETI01. The sequence continues at coordinate 571,481 of CAWDDT010000006.1, read as the reverse complement.
GCGACGCCGTGCCGCTTGGCGACTTCCACCTGCCCAACACCGTCGCCTGGGCGCTGGCTCGCGAGCCACGCGCCACCGACGCCCGCATGGAGGAACTGCTCGAGGTGTACCGTCCTAACCGTCGTAGGGCGATCGTGCTGATCAAGCTATCCGGTGTCCACGCCCCCCGCTACGGCCCGAAATCAGCCCAGAGCGTCATGACGACCCTCGAGAGAGACTGACACGCGCGTTGCTTCGGGACGTGAGGGGATGGGGTAGGGCCCGGAACCCGGCGCCGCGGACTAATACAGTTCGTAGTAGCCGGCGATCAAGCGGTCTCGCACGCCCTTCCAATCGGCGAGGCACTCCTTGGCGATTCCCTCGATGTCTGCCGGGTCCGCATCGCCGGCCTTCTCGATGTGAACCACCTCCGGATCGGACACCGGTCGCCCGATCGAGCTCAGAAGCCGGATCGTCGACTCGGAGACGCCCGTCTCGTCGTGAAGCCGCTCGGTCATGTCGGCGGCAAACGCGTGATACGTCTTGCCGACGTGGGCGAACGGGTTCTTCCCGGCGGTCGCTTCCAGGCTCATCGGACGGTAGGGCGTGATGAGGCCACCGAAGCGGTTGCCCCTCCCCACCTGACCATCGTCACCGGCCTCTGCGGAGGTACCTGTGAGCGTGAGGTACGGGCTGTCGACCTGGTCGGCCTGGTTCACCTTGACAACGACGTCGTCTCCGAGGAAGGGTCGGGCAATTGCGGAGACTTCGTCGTGGACGGCATCGAGCGTGGCGTTGTAGTCGGCCCAGCCCTCGACCCGGGTGGCCACCACCGGGCAGGCGACCGTGACATGCGTCGACTCGTTGCTGCGGGCGCCCATGACCTTGATGTCCCGGCCCACCGGGTGCACGCTGCGGAACTCGTCGCTGTTGAGACGCTGCTCGACGGCGTGGACGGCCGCCTCGAGCGGGGATCGGGGCAGCGATACGGCAGCAAACGACGTGTCGTTGGCGAGCGGAACGTCGCCGTCGCGGCGATTGACGACGGTCGCCAGATCGACGGATGACTGGTTGAGCCAGATCTCGAAGTCGAATGCCTCGGGGGTGGCGTCGGGGAGCAGCTCGAGCAACTTCGCCTTGTAGCGGACCGCAAGATCTTCCGGGTCGGGTCGCCATTCCTTGAGCGAGTCCGCCTTGCCGACCAGCACCAACCGGGAGGGGCGTATATGCTTGCCGCCGCCAAAGCCGATGTCGACGGCACCCGCCGCCAGGATGGCCTTGTCCACATTGAAGTGCTGAACGACGCCGGTATGGGCGATGTACTCGGTGGCCAGTTCCCGGGCGAGCTCCTCGGCGAGATGGTCACAGATCGTATCCGGGTGACCGGTTCCCTTGCGCTCGACGAACTCGACCGGTGGGTCGTACGGTGCTCTGGTGGTGATAGAGAGCTTCATTGGTCCTCTTGTTCGATCGCTCGGTCTTTTTGGTTTTCTCGATTAGGTCCGTGAGGCGCGGAACGCCTCTTTCCACTTGACACGTCCCACGCCCTGGAGCACGCCACCCGAGTAGACCCGGCCGGCGAACCGCATCAGACCGTAGACCGAGATAACCATCAGCGAAAGCGACAGAGCCATTTCCCACACCGCCACATCGCCACCGGCAACCCGAAGCGGCATTGTCATTGGCGCAAACATCGGAAGAAGCGACGCAATCCTAAGCACCGGATTATCTCCTGTTATCGAGAACGAGGCGATGAAGTAGGCCGCCATCAACATCATTGTGAGCGGGAAGGCGGCGTTCTGCGCCTCCTCCTGACGGGAGACGAGCGAACCGGCGGCGGCGTAAGCGACGGAATAGAAGGCGAAGCCGAGCAGATACCAGGTGAATGCCCAGAACAGCACGGAACCGGCGGCCGACGGGATCTGGAATGCGTGCTGGAGCGGCAACAGGCTCATGGCGACGACCCCGATCGCCAGCACCTGGGCGATGCCGAGCACACCGATGCCCAGCACCTTCCCCGCCAGGAGCTGATGCGGGCGGAGTGTCCCCAGCACCACCTCGACAACCCGGCTCGTCTTCTCCTCGATCACCCCGATGAGGATCCACGAGCCGTAGGTCACGATCGACATGAAGAGCACGACGGTCACGAAGAACGCAAAGATACGCCCCCGTTCCGTGTCCGCCTCGCCCGCCGGGGCCACGGACTCGACGTGGTAGCCACCGGTGACGAGATCGGCGAGGTCGGTCACCTCGATACCGAGCTCGTCTGCACGTTGAGAGATCGAGATCGTCGCCAGGCCGGTTACGACAGCCGCCCGCATCTGATCACTCGTGCCGTTATCGACCAGCACCGTTCCGGAAGAGTCGACGGCCATTGCGATATCGCCGTCGTCCAGTGCGGTCTCGGCAGCATCCCGCGAGTCGTAGGGGGTCGTGGTCACGATGGCGGCGTGACCCGACGCTGTCTCCACTGCGGCGGTGAAACCGGTGGGCTCCTCACCGATGATGCCGATTGTCCATGTGTCAGGTTTGTTGTCGAAGAAGATGGCGGGAACGACGATCCATGCGGCCACGAACAGGATCGTTATCCCCGTCGACAGCTGGAAGGCCCGGCTCGTCACCCGTTCCTTGAAGTCGCGGGCGGCGACGAGGAGTATCGAACGGAGCGGGCTCATTGATCGACCACCTCCCGGAACACCTCGCTCAGGTTTGGAGGCGTGTACGAGAATTGGCGCACCCGTCCCAGCGCAGCGGCGCTGCGGACGAGCGGTTCGAGCGGTGTCTGGTCGTCGACCCGGAGACGGATGCGGCCGTCGTGTGAGCTGATGACCTCATACCCGGGGAAGGCCCGACCGAGGTTGCCGGTGTTAGTGGCGATTTCGACCTCGAGATAGCGATGCGAGGAGCGGGCTCTGAGCTCACGTATCGGCCCCGCCAACACGACCTTCCCGGCTGAGATGATGACAACGTCCTCGCACAAGTCCTCGACCAGGTCGAGTTGATGGCTGGAGAAGACGACTGCGGTGCCCTGTCCGGCTCGTTCAACCAGTATCCCCATCATGTCCTCGACACCGATCGGGTCGAGCCCTGAGAACGGCTCATCGAGAATCAATAGCTCCGGATCGTGGATCAGCGCCGCGGCCAGCTGGATGCGTTGCTGGTTGCCATGTGACAACTGTTCCAGCCGGCTGGCGGCACGGTCGGCGAGACCAAGACGCTCGAGCCAATGCTGCGCGGCCCGGGTCGCCGCCGTCTTCTCCATGCCGTGGAGCCTGGCGAAATAGACGAGCTGGGTGGCGACCTTCATGCGGGGATACAGCCCGCGCTGCTCGGGCATGTAGCCGAATCGGAGCCGGATGGGCGCATCGATCGGGGCCCCTTGCCAGCGCACCGTTCCTGAGTCTGGACGGACCAGCGAGAACACCGAGCGCATCGTCGTTGTCTTCCCGGAGCCGTTGGGACCGAGAAAGCCGAGCAACTGGCCACGCCGGACCTGGAACGAGCAGCCGTCGAGCGCGACGACGTCGCCGTATTGCTTGCGCAGCTCGTTTATCTCCAGCATCACCACACCCAACGTCGAAGTGGCTCCAGATGCTAACCCCGCCGGGGCCCCATCTTGGGAGACGCCCCGGCCCGGAGCCCGCTCAGACGTCGGCCATGGCGTCGATCACCGACTGGACGGCTTCCTTGCCGTCGGCAAAGAGCATCATCGTCCCGTCCATGTAGAACAGCGGATTGTCGATCCCGGCGAAACCGGGGGAGAGGCTCCGCTTTATTACGACGACGGTAGTGGCGTGATCGACCTCGAGGATCGGCATCCCGTAGATCGGGCTGGTCTCGTCGTCACGAGCGGACGGGTTCACCACGTCGTTGGCGCCGATGACCAGGGCCACGTCGGTGTGCGGGAACCGGGGGTTCGACTGGTCAAGGTCGAGCAGCTGCTCGTACGGCACGTCGGCCTCGGCGAGCAGCACGTTCATGTGGCCCGGCATGCGGCCCGCCACAGGATGGATGGCGTATTCAACGTTGACGCCTCTGTCCTCGAGAAGGTTCGCCAGTTCCCGGACCGCGTGCTGCGCCTGGGCAACGGCGAGACCGTATCCCGGGACGACGATCACGTTCTCGGCATACGCCAGAGCGATGGCGACGTCATCGGGTGTAGCCCGCTTGACGGGTTTGTCGCCCGTTGTCACCGGCCCGGCAGACACGGCACCGAACCCCGAGAACAACACATTGGCGATCGTTCGGTTCATGGCTTCGGCCATCTGCAGGGTGAGGATCAACCCGGCGGCCCCGACGAGGGCACCACCGATGATCAACGCCGAGTTCCCGATGACGAAGCCCGCCATGGCAGCCGCAACACCCGAGAACGAGTTGAGCAGCGAGATGACGACGGGCATGTCGGCGCCACCAATCGGGATGACCGCCAGCACGCCGAGAACGAGGGTGATGGCTACGACCAGCCAAAAGGCGAGAGCATTGTCGGCAGCAATAGCCCAGATGCTGCTCGCGATGGCCGCGGCTGCCAGTACCGCGTTGAGCAACTTCCCACCGGGAAGCGACACCGGTCTGCCCGGGAGCGAGCCGTTGAGCTTGCCGAATGCGACGAAGCTGCCCGAGAAGGTGATCGACCCGACTGCGAGGGACAGCGCCACGACGACACCGGTTTCCACGTTGAAGTGGGAGCCTGTCCGCTCGATCTCGGCGAGAGCGACCAAGGCCGAGGCGACGCCACCGAAGCCGTTGAACGCGGCGACCAGCTCCGGCATCGCCGTCATGTTGACCCGCAATGCGAGATACGCCCCAACGGCGCTGCCGACGAGGAGGCCGGCGACGACCGTCCCCCAATTGGCGATGTCATTTTCAACCAGCGTCACGACAATCGCGATCAGCATGCCGACGCCCGCCAGCATGTTGCCGCGCCGTGCGGTGCGTGGCGAGGCCAGCTGTTTCAAGCCGATGATGAACAGGACTGCCGCAAGGAGATAGAGGAGGAGCGTGACGCTTCCCTCATTCGACTCGGCCTGGGCAAGCAGGAACAGACCGCTCATGACCGACTCCGCGGCTTGCGCTTGAACATCTCGAGCATCCGGTCGGTGACCAGGAAACCACCTACGACGTTGATCGTCGCCGAGGCGACGGCCAGGAAGCCGAGAATGGCTGCGAAGCTGCCCTTTCCGACGCCGGCTGCGATGAGTGCACCGACGATGGTGATGCCGGAAATGGCATTGGCTCCGGACATCAGCGGTGTGTGCAGCGTCGGCGGCACTTTCGAGATGACCTCGAACCCGACGAATGACGCCAGCACGAACACCACGATGCCGCTGACGAAGGCGGCGCTCATTCGGTGCCTCCTTGCTCTGGTTGGGCGACCTGTGGCTGGATCTCGTCGTTCAGCCCGAGCAGCGCCCTGCTGAGGGGATGGTGTACCTCGCCATTGTGGGTGATCGTGGTCCCGCCGACGATCTCGTCGTCGAAATCGATGGCAGCTCCCTCGTCGGATTTGACCCGCTCCAGCAGGTTCACGATGTTCCTGGCGTACATACGGCTCGCATCGTGGGGGATCGTCGCCGGCAAGTTGGTGGGGCCGTAGATATGGACGCCGTTGACGTTGACCATCTCGTCGGGACGGGACGGGGCGACGTTGCCACCGGAACCGGCGGCCATGTCTACGATCACCGACCCGGGCTGCATCAGCGCCACCATCTCGTCGGTGACGAGCAGCGGTGCGGGCCGACCCGGGATCTGCGCGGTCGTGATCAGGATGTCGGCCTCGGCCACGTGCGGCGCCAGCGCGGCGTGTTGCTGAGCCTGTGTGTCCGTGCCGACCTCCTTGGCGTAGCCGCCTTCATCCATCTCCTGGGTCGGAGCGGCGACGAACCTGGCACCTAGACTCTCGACCTGCTCGGCGGTCTCCGGGCGGATGTCGTAAGCGTGGACTACGGCACCGAGCCGCTTGGCAGTGGCGATGGCCTGGAGACCGGCGACACCGACACCGAGAATCAGGGCCCGTGACGGGGGGATCGTCCCGGCCGCGGTGACCATCATCGGGAGCATCTTCGGCGACGCGTTCGCGGCGAGGAGCGCCGCGGCGTAACCGCCGATGTTGGCTTGCGAGGACAACGCGTCCATGCCCTGTGCCAGGGTGGTGCGGGGAATCGCCTCGACCGCAAGTGCCGTGATCCCCTGGTCGCGCAACGCGGCGACCAGGTTGGAGTCGACAAACGGATCGAGGAACCCGACGAGGATCGCACCCGACTTGAGATCGGTGAGCTCGGCAGGGGCGCTGACACACAGGACGATGTCGGCGCCGCGCGCCGTTGGCCCGTCCACGAGGGTGGCACCTGCCTCGGTGTAGAGATGATCGGGGAAGCCGGCGGAATCACCGGCACCGCTTTCGACGTTTACCTGCCAGCCCCAGCTGACATAAGTGGCGACGGTCTGCGGCGTTGCGGCCACACGATGCTCGCCCGGGGAGTGTTCATGGAGTATGCCGACATGCATGGCCGTGAACCTAGTCCTTTCGACACGGTCGGTCGACTCGGGTAGCTGCGAGGTGGCGGCGGCAAGAAGGCCCGTGAGGGGGTCGAGACGGACGATTTCCTCGCAGCCACCACAACCGACCGCGGAATGTCGATGCCACCTTGGCCGGCAGGGTCTCGGACCAGAGGCCGGGACAGGAGCTCCGTTGCGAAAGTCATCGCCCAGGGCCCGGTGCAGGCCCAAGCCCAACCCGACACTCGTGCGATGGCTCGGCCATGCCCGCCGGCGCCGATTTTGACCCGACCTCACAGGTATTGGCTGTTCCGGCTTACAATCGACGGGGCGGTCTCGCTGGGCAACGCACGCGAAGGGGACGGTGATGAAACGCTCGATTGTCGGTGTGGCTCTTCTTCTGGTGGCGTGGCTGCCTCCTGGCTCGAGTGCCGCGGCGCCGGTGATCTCCGAGGATGATTGCTCGGTTGCGCCTACGCTGGCCGGTGAACTCGAGACCGGAACCGACGGTCGGTCCGCCAGAGCTGAATTCGTGGGTGACCGCGTATGGTTCGGCCAATCGGTGTATCTGCCGGATGGGACGCTCGTCGGACCAGCCCCCGACGGCACCCCGCGAGGCGAGGTGCCTCAGTTCAACGATGACATTCTCAACACGCACAACGCTACCTGGGGTGTCGTGGTTGATACGTTCCCCGGCGCCAGGATCTATTCCCCGGACGGGGCTTACTTGTTTGATCTGCCGATTTCCGTCCATGCCGAAGCCGTCTATAAAGACGGCCTCATCCTGGTCGCCGACTGGGGTGATGTGGGCTCGCACCTCGAACGGGTGCTGCTTGTCAAGCAGGACGGCACCGTCACCGAGCTCACAACCGCCGCCAACGGGTTTGGCCAGTTCGGCACTGTGCTCGACGACACGGTATATGTGGTGATGCTCGACGGAGGTATCGCGACGTTCGATACGGACGGCAATGCCGGGCCCGTCCTGGCGGCGTCCACTCTGTTTACCGGCGTCACCTCGCGCAACGGGTTTCTGTATGCAACCGAAGGCGCTCCGCTGGGAACTGAGAGTGGAGCTACGGTAGTGCACGTTCTCGCCAGCTCCGCCGAGGAGGTCGCCACGGTCGACCTGGGTGGCTCGGCGGTCCGGATGGGCGCCACGGCCCTTGGATTCGCCGCCGACGTCCATGGCGACTCTGCCAATCGTGCCGTGGCGATGGCTCCAAACGGCAGCGGAGTCACCGAGCTCGATGGTCTCCACGACACAGTCGATCCATTGGACGCGCTCGCATGGGAGCACGGTCGGTACCTCATCGGGATCGACGCAGAGGCGGAGACACCGGAAGGGGTGACCACCGGCCGGATCAGGCTATATCGACTCGATGGCGCTCCGCTCGGCTCTTCGGAAACGCTCGAGTACCGAAACTGGCCCGCCGGTCGGCCCGCAGGAAAGGTGCTGGCGCTGGTGGGAGCCAGCGGTCAGAGCGTCGATCTGCGCTCGTTGTCCGGGGTGTTGCTCGACCACTTCGATTACTCGGCTGACACATCAACGGAAGTCGAAGCAATCGACGGAAACGACGACTACATCTGGGTCACTACCGGCAACCGCGAAGACACCAGGTACACCGCCCACATCTACGACCTGGGAGGATGCGCGGGTAGGCCAGACCCGGGACGGTTCCTCGACGACGACGGCTCGATCTTCGAAAACGACATCGAATGGCTGGCCGCCGCGGCCATCACCCGCGGCTGCAACCCCGCCGAAGCCAACACCCGGTTCTGCCCGGACGACGCGGTTACCAGGGGTCAGATGGCTGCGTTTCTGGTTCGTGCTTTGGGTTTGTCGGACGCCGGTGGTGGTGATCTCTTCAGCGATGACGACGGTTCGCTGTTCGAGGGGGACATCGACATTCTTGGCAATGCGGGAATTACCCGTGGATGTGATCCGCCTGTGAACGATCGGTATTGTCCCGACGCTCCGGTTACCAGGGGTCAGATGGCTGCGTTTCTGGTTCGTGCTTTGGGTTTGTCGGACGCCGGTGGTGGTGATCTCTTCAGCGATGACGACGGTTCGCTGTTCGAGGGGGACATCGACATTCTTGGCAATGCGGGAATTACCCGTGGATGCGATCCGCCTGTGAACGATCGGTATTGTCCCGACGCTCCGGTCACCAGGGGTCAGATGGCTGCCTTCCTGGTGAGGGCTCTCGTCGGGTAGACCCGCGGTCCTACGCCACTAGTTCGGCGAGGCTTTCCCTGGCGGCGCTGACGATCTGATTCACCCGGGCGAGCTCGGTGCGTGGCACCGCTTGCAGCGGGCGGCGGGGGATGCCGGTCCACAGCCCGGCGGCACCGGCCGCGGCCTTGGTGCCCACCACTCCGTACGCCTCGACGGCCTTGGTGGCTGTAGTGAGCTGGGTCTGCAGCGGCTCGGCGCGGGAAACCGATTCGCATGCGGTTCTCACGACCGCCGACACGAGCTCCGGCAGGTAGTTGGCGGAGGCGGTGATCGCCCCAACCGCACCGCCTGCGATGGCCTGGGTGAGGGCACTGCTCGACCCCGAGAAGACGAGGAACCCATCTACCGATGCCTCCACCACCTGCTTGGTGTGGAGGGCCCGCCCGGCGCTGTCTTTCAGCCCGACGATGTTGGGGTGGGCCGACAGCTCGGCGGCGTACTCGGCGGGGAGGTCGTAGCCGGTCACGCCCGGCACCGAGTACAGGAATAGCGGTAGCGGGGTGGACTCGGCGATTGCCTCGTAGAAGCGTCGCACTGCATCGTGGTTGCCCCTGGCGAGCGTGGTCGGTGTCATCACGAGAACGGCATCGGCGCCGCTTCGGCGATCTCCTTGATCTGGCCCATAGCCTGGCGCACAGACTGGGCGGCAACGCCACACATCAGGAACGGTGCCGGCCCCAACTCCCGCCGGGCCTCGGCGGCCAGCAGGTGCCGCTCGCCGGCCTCCAGGTACGGACCTTCGCCGGTCGAGCCTGCGAGAATGAACCCGGTGACCCCGCGGCTTGTCTGCAGGTGCAGGTTGTGGTGATGTGCCTCAACGATGATGTTCCCGTTCTCGTCGAACGGGGTTATCAATGCTGTCATGAAGTGGGGAGGAGTGCGCATAGCATCCTTCTTGTCGCTGCGCGGGCCCTCAGAGTACCGCCGGTGCCGGGTGGCGCAACTCCGCGGAGGCCTCAGGGCAGCGGTGGCACCTCGTCCCCGTACAGCCAATCGGCAAACAACTGGCCGAGATCCTGGCCGGAAACAGACTCGGCGACTGCAATGAAGTCATCCGTTGTGGCGACGCCGTAGCGGTATTTGTCGGCATAGGTGCGGAGGATCTCGAAGAACGCATCGTCGCCCACCTCCGCCCGCAGCGCGTTGAGAACGAGCCCGCCCCGGATGTACACGCTTGCATTGAACAGGTCGTCGGCGGGCGGTTCACCGGGTGGTTTGTAAGCGCCCGCCGCCATCTGGTCGCGGTTCCTGGCGATGGTTGTCTCCATAGCCGTCTTTCCCTGAGTGTGCTCCAGCCACAGCCATTCCGCATACGTGGCGAATCCCTCATTGAGCCACACATCGCCCCAGTCCGCCGGGGTCACGCTGTCGCCGAACCACTGGTGGGAAAGCTCGTGGACGATGACGGTTTCGAAGAAGGAGGGCACGTCGACCATCGACCTGCCGAAGACGGACAGGGTCTGATCCTCGAGAGCGGCGTCGAAGCCGTCGACCACGGCAAGCCCGTAGGAGTCGAACGGGTAAGGCCCGAACAGACCGGCGAGATACTCGATCATGTCTCCCTGCAGCGCAAGCTTGCTGAGGGAGCCGGCGGAGAGATCGGCGGGCAGGACGTTGCGCACCTCGACACCGGTTTGCGAGGTCGCCTCTTCGTCCCGGGTGACTGTCAGATCGCCGATAACGACGGTTGCCAGATATGACGCCATAGGGTGGGTCTCCTCCCAGACCCATGTCGCCCAGCCCAGATCGGTGATCGTGTCGACGTGCACACCGTTGGCGGCGGCGATGAGTGGGTCCGGCACGGTGATACGGAAGGTGTAGGTGGCCTTGTCACTCGGGTGATCGTTGACCGGGAGCCAGGCGCGCGCTCCGTCCGGCTCGGCGATCACGTACGCAGTTCCGTTGGGATCGGTCAACCACCCAACGTCGAACGGAAGCGCCTGGGACAAGATGGGCGTGGGTGTGCCGTTGTATGCGACCGAAATCGAGAACGCCTCCCCGGACGGGATGAGGGATCCCGGCTCGACCAGCAACTTGTCATCCCGGCGGGTGAACGACGCCGTAGCATCGCCGACCTGGACGTTGGTCACGTCGAATCCGATGAAGTCGAGCGGGACGACCCGGAGCGGCTCGGTCGCTGTGGCTTCGATGGTGACGAGAGAGTTGATCGTGTTGGCGTCCGGATCGAAGGTGAGATCCACCGTGTAGTGATCGACTTCGTAGCCGGTGTTGCCGAGTTCGGGATAGCGGCTATCGCCTACCCCGAACAGCTCCTCTGCCTGACCCGGGTCGACCGGCGCCATCGTGGTCGTGGTTGTAGTGGTTACACCAGCCGTTGTCGGTGGCGGCGCAGTGGTCGAAGACCCGGTGTCACCCGCGGAACCAGGGCTGCACGCCGCAAGGGTCAGCACGAGGGCGAGGGCGGCGGCGGCGGTGCGACGGATCATGGCAGGCGGTCAGCCCCGCACGGCCTCTGCGACGGCAGCACCCATCTCGGAGGTGCCGAAGAATTTGCCGCCTGCGGAAATGTCCCGCGTGCGCATCCCGGCGTCGAGAACGGCATCGACCGCGCTCTCCACGGCGCCGGCCTCGTCCCCGAGATCGAGCGAGTGGCGTAACGCCATGGCCGCAGCCAGGATCGTGGCCAGCGGGTTGGCCAGATCCTTGCCCGCGATGTCGGGCGCTGATCCGTGAATGGGCTCGTAGAGACCGGGCTGGGTGTCGCCAAGCGACGCCGACGGCAGAAGACCCAGCGATCCCGGAAGCATCGAGCCCTCGTCGGTGAGGATGTCGCCAAACAGGTTCCCGGTGACGACGACGTCGAAATCGCGGGGCCGGGAGATGAGATGCATCGCCATCGCGTCCACCAGCACCACCTCGTACTCAACGTCGGGGAACTCCTCGGCCATGACCCGCGCCGCCACCCGGCGCCACAGTCGGGACACCTCGAGCACGTTCGCCTTGTCTACCGACGTCAGCCGGTTGCGTCGGTTCCTCGCAGCCTCGGCGGCCATCCGTACGATCCGCTCGACCTCTCCGACCGAGTACTCCATGACACTAGAGGCGACCTGCCCGTCGTCGCTGAGCGACGATGCCCCGAAGTAGATCCCACCTGTGAGCTCACGGAAGAACAGAATGTCGACACCTTCGATCAGGTCCCGACGCAATGGAGACGACTCGATCAGCTGGCGGTGGGCCGTGATCGGGCGCAGGTTGGCAAAGAGGCCAAGCTCCTTGCGCAGGGCGAGCAGACCCGCCTCCGGGCGGGTCTTGGCGTTGGGATCGTCCCACTTCGGTCCGCCAACGGCCCCCAGGATCACGGCATCGGCGGTGCGGCAGGCGTCGAGCGTCGATCGGGGGAGCGGGTCCCCGAAATCGTCGATGGCGTTGCCGCCGATCGGGCGCTGCTCGAACGAGAAGTCGTGGTCGAACCGGGCTGCCACCGCCACCAGGACCTGGTGCGCAGCCGCGGTCACCTCAGGGCCGATCCCGTCACCGGGAAGAAGGACGAAGGATCCGTGCACTATGCGGTTGCCTCTCCGGACGGCACCACCGGTCTGTCTGCCGCCGCCTTGTTGAGGGCCGCGGTGAATGCCCGAGCCGAGCCCTCGACGACGTCGGTGGAGACACCACGGCCCGAATACGTCTCGGAGCCGACCTGGATGACTGCGTTGACTTCCGCCATGGCGTCGGCGCCGGAGGTGAGCGGACTCACCCGGTAGTCGAGGAGGTTTGCCTCCAGGTCGAACACGGTGCGCAACGCCGCAAACGCCGCGTTGACCATGCCGTCTCCTTCTGAGCGCGCCTCGATCTCCTCACCGTTGCGACGCAGCGAAACCGTGGCGACCGGTGTCTCCCGGCTTCCCCCCGACACGTGGATGCCGAGCAACTCGACGACGTCGGGCTTCACGCTTGTTTTCTCGGCGATGATGGCGCGGATGCCTTCCTCGGAGATCTCCCCCTTGCGGTCGGCCAGCTCTTTGAATCGGGCAAAGGCTGCCTTGAACTCGTCGTCCTCGAGCCGGATGCTCATTTTGGCGAGAGCGTCGGCGAATGCGGCCCGGCCGGAGTGCTTGCCCAGCACGAGCGTTGAGGTTTGGCCGATCGAGGCAGGATCCATGATCTCGTATGTCTCCCGATTTCGCAGCACGCCGTGCTGGTGGATTCCCGACTCATGGGAGAACGCGTTTCTACCGACGATTGCCTTGTTGTACTGGATCGGGTAGCCGGTCAACCGGGACACCAGCCGTGAGGTTTCGAAGATTTCGGTGGTGTCAGCGCCGACCTCGACCCCGAAGTAGTCCTGACGGGTCTTGACCGCCATGATGATTTCCTCGGTCGATGTGTTGCCGGCACGCTCCCCGAGCCCGTTGATCGCACCCTCGATCTGCCTCGCCCCGGCCCGGATGGCCGACAGCGAGTTGGCGACGGCCAGACCGAGGTCGTTGTGGCAATGGGTGGAGATGATGACGTCATCGTTGCCGCCGCGCACCTCGTCATAGACACGCTGCATCAGCCCGACGAAGTCCTCGGGAATCGCATAACCCACCGTGTCGGGGATGTTGATCGTCGTCGCCCCGGCGGCGACGGCGCGCCGGCAGCTCTCGATGACGAAGTCCGGGTGTGTCCTGGTGGCGTCCTGGGGGGAGAACTCGACATCGTCGGCATACCGTTTCGCCCGCGCCACCGACTCCGTGATGGCGGCGAGTACGTCGTCCTCGGACATCCGCAGCATTTCCTCACGCTGGATCTGCGAGGTGGAGATGAATACGTGGATGCGCTTGCGATCGGCGCCCCGCAGCGCGTCGGCCGCCGTATCGATGTCGTCGGGGTGGGTACGCGCCAGGGTGGCGATCACCGGGCCCTTGACCTCGCGGGCGATCCTAGAGACGGCCTCGTGGTCACCCGGGGACGACGCCGCAAAGCCGGCCTCGATGACGTCGACCTTGAGCCGGGCCAGCTGGTGGGCGATGGCTACCTTCTCGTCGGGAGAAAGCGCGATGCCGGGTGCCTGCTCGCCATCGCGCAGGGTCGTGTCGAAGATGATCAATCGGTCGGACTGAGCTGATGCCATGTTTGTGAGCTCCTAGTTGTGCGGTTTGGTCGGCTGGTACAGGCGCCGGGCCAACCGCGGGAGCGGTTGCCCGGCTATCTAAGCTCCAGGCGACGTCGTGAGAGCTCGTGTCGAACCATTGTCACTGATCGTCCTCCGGTGTTTTGGGGATCAGGAACGGCATCATGTTGCGCAGGGTGCGCCCAACGTTTTCGACCTCGTGGTCGGCGAGCGCCCTGCGCGCGGCAAGCAGGTTGGGGGTTCCGGCGGCCACCTCGTCCATCCACTCCTTGGCGAACGCACCGGATTGGATCTCACCGAGGATGGCTTGCATCACCGCCCGCGTCTGTGCGGTGACGATACGGGGACCACGGGTGATGTCGCCGTATTCGGCGGTGTCCGAGACGGAGAATCGCATCCACGACAGACCGCCTTCATACAGGAGATCGACGATCAGCTTCAGCTCGTGGAGAACCTCGAAGTACGCCATCTCGGGTGCGTAGCCGGCGCCGGTGAGCGTCTCGAACGCGGCACGAATCAACTCGTCCACGCCCCCGCATAGGATGACCTGCTCGCCGAAGAGGTCGGTCTCGGTCTCGTCTTTGAAGGTTGTCTCGATAACGCCGGCGCGGGTTGCCCCGATGCCATGCGCATACGAGAGAGCGAGATCCTTGGCGGCGCCGCTGGCGTCCTGGTGAACCGCAACCAGGGCGGGAACCCCGCTGCCCGACTCGTACTGGCGGCGGACGAGATGGCCTGGTCCTTTGGGCGCGACCATCGCCACGTCGACGTTCCCAGGCGGTGTCACGTAGCCGAAATGGATGTTGAAACCGTGGGCGAAGAAGAGGGCGTCACCATCGGCGAGATTTGGTCCGATCGCCTCGGCGTACAGGGTCGACTGGTGCTGGTCGGGGACGAGCACCATGATGAGATCGGCCCACTGCGATGCCGCGGCCGGCGTCATCACCCGCAGCCCGGCATCGGTGGCGGTCTGCTCCCGGCGCGAGCCGGGACGGAGCCCGACCGTCACGTCGACTCCCGAGTCTTTCAGGTTCAGCGCATGCGCATGCCCCTGGCTACCGAAACCGAGCACGGCCACCTTGCGGGCGGCGACCAATGCCGGGTTGGCATCGTCCTCGTAGTACATGGTGGCGCTCATGAATCCTCTCCCATGCTGAAACTCTCCAATGCCGTAACTCTCCTATGCCGTGCGCAGCTCGGGGCGGCGTGCGTTCTTTCCCTTCGGGTCCCGGGCCAGAGCGATCCGCCCGGACTTCACGAGGTCGACAATGCCATAAGGCGCCATCAACTCCAAGAAATCGCTCAGCTTGCCCGGCTCTCCCGACATCTCGAAGGTGATGGAGTTCTTGCCAACGTCGACTGCCTTGGCGTCAAAGATGCGTGCCGCATCGAGGATCTCACCGCGGCGGGAGGGCTCCGCGTTGATCCTGGCCAGCATGACCTCACGCTCGACCGCGGACCCGGGTGGGTGCTCGGTCACCTTCACGGTGTTCACCAGCTTGTATAGCTGCTTGATGATCTGCTCCATCTCGGGGCCGTCGACCACCACGGTCATCCGCGACAGTGTCGGGTCGGCCGTCGGCCCAACGGCGAGTGAATGGATGTTGAACCCGCGCCTGGCGAACATCGAGGAGATTCGCGCCAGGACACCCGGCTTGTCCTCGACGAGGACCGTGATCACGTGCTGGGTCATATTGAACCTTCTCATGCCAGATCCTCCAGACGGACCACGACGTCGTCGTTGGAGTGCCCGGCGGGAACCATGGGGAAGACCATGGCGTCCGGATCACACTTGAACTCGACGACGACCGGACGATCATTGATCGCCAGAGCCTTCTCGATCGCCGGTGCCACGTCGGAAGGTTTCTCCGCCCGCAGTCCGGCGCATCCCATCGCCTCGGCGAGGCCCACGAAATCGGGGATCCGGCCTCCCAGGTCGGTGGCGCTGTAGCGCTCGTTGTAGAAGAGACGCTGCCACTGCTTGACCATCCCCAACCAGCCGTTGTTGAGCACCATGATCTTGACGTTGATCCCTTCGGTGGCGGCCGTGACGAGCTCCTGCATCGTCATCTGGAAACAGCCGTCCCCGTCGAATGCCACTACCAGTTCGTCGGGCGCCCCGGCCTTGGCGCCTATGGCCGCGGGAATGGCGTATCCCATGGTGCCGAGACCACCGGAGTTGATCCAGGTGCGGGGTCTCTCGAAACCCCAGTATTGGGATGCCCACATCTGATGCTGACCGACTCCGGCGACGACGATTGCGTTGCCACCGGTGATGCGGTGCAGCTCCTGGATGACGTACTGCTGCTGGATCGGACCGTCGGGATCTTGCTCGTACTCGAGCGGGTATCGCTCCTGCCAGTCGCGGATGGTGTCCAACCAGTCCTTGCGGGCCGGCGCCGGTTTGGTGTCGAGCAGGTGCTCCATGGCGAAGATCAGCTGTTCGAGAACCGCGCCCGCGTCACCCACAATCGGGATGTCGGCGAAGCGCACCTTGCTGATCTCGGCGGGGTCGACATCGATGTGGATGACCTTGGCATCCGGTGCGAACGCATCGACCTTGCCGGTGACCCGGTCGTCGAATCGGGTACCGATTGCGATCAGCAGGTCCGCCTTCTGGAGGGCGGTTATGGCGGTGTAGTTGCCGTGCATGCCCGGCATTCCTAGCGCCAGCGGATGAGAGTCGGGGATGGCACCCCGCGCCATCAGCGTCGTCACCGTGGGCAGGTTCGCGACCTCGGCGAAGCGACGCAGCCGGTCGGCGGCGTCGGCTCTGATGATGCCGCCCCCGGCGTAGAGCACCGGACGCTCGGATGCATGGATCGCCTTGACGGCCGATTTCACTTGCTTGGGGTGCCCTTGGACGCTGGGTTTGTAGCCGGGCAGGTTGATCTCACCGGGGCGGTGCCAGGTCATCGTGTCACCGAGCAAGTCCTTGGGGATGTCGACCAGCACCGGGCCGGGACGCCCTGTAGCCGCCAGGTGGAACGCCTCGCGGATCACGTCGGGGATCTCCTCGACGTCGGTCACCAGGTAGTTGTGTTTGGTGCACGGCATCGAGATGCCCCAGGTGTGAGCTTCCTGGAAAGCGTCCATCCCGATGCTCGTCTGGGCGACTTGTCCGGTGATCGCCACCACCGGGATCGAGTCCATGTAGGCGTCCTGGAGCGGTGTGATCAGGTTGGTGGCGGCGGGGCCGGAGGTGACCATGGCGACCCCGACACGGCCGGTGGCGTGTGCGTATCCGGAGGCCATGTGGCCTGCGCCCTGTTCGTGACGAACCAGGATATGCCGGATCGGGCTGTCGAGCAGCGGATCGTAGGCGGGGAGGATCGCACCGCCGGGCATGCCGAAGATCACGTCTACGCCCTCGTGCTCGAGGGCTCGTATCAATGCTTGTGCTCCGGTGAGTGTCTCGCTCATTTCGGTCTCTCCTGGGCCGATCGGGTGTCGTAGATATGAAAAAACCCTCCGGTTGGAGGGTGTCGGCGCATGTTGACGTCTGGCGACGTCTGCGCCTAGGTGATAAGTACCAGGATGTTGTGGTTGTTTGTCATGGCCAGGTTTCTCATGGGGATGGCTTCCATTGCTGAAAGGCGAGTATGCCAGCTATCGACCGGGTGTCAAGTCGATCGCCTACCTCGCCACTAGCCTCGCGGAGATATCGGTAAGGCATCAAGAGGTCATGATTGGTTTTCGCGGAGCATGGGTCACAGTTCTCAGTGAGGCTGTCGCCGCGGGCCGGACGACGCTGCGCGATCTCGAGGGGCGGGAGATTCCCGCTGCTCTGCAAAGGGTTGCTGCTTATAGCGGCGGGAAACTCCCACCACCTCTGGCGGCGAGTCTGTTGGCCGAGATCGAGCGCAACCAATGGTTCCGGGACAAGGTTCTCGAGCATTGGGAGGGAGGCGAAGACAAGCCCTCCTCCCTGTTTCTCAGCCGACCCGACGGGTGGTGGATAGACGTGGCCGCGGCGGTTGCGGAAGTCGAGTCGGGGCGTGACGAGGCAAGGGTTGACGATTTGCAGAAGGAACTCGTCAAGCTCGAGTCGAAGCTCAACGACGCGACCGCGAGAATTGCCGAGCAGAAGAAAGAGCTCGAAGCGGAGCGGCGGAAGGCTCGGGAGATGGTTGAGTCCTCGCGTGAAGCCGTCGCCGCCAGATTCCGGAGTGACATCGCCGAACTCCAGTCGGTGCGTGCCGAAGCGGCGCGCCTTGCAGAACGTATTGCCGGGCTCGAAGCAGAGCACCGGGAGTTGCAGGACGCGTTTGCCGCGTTGCGCTCCCGATTCGCCAGGGCCCGCCGGCTCCGCGTCGAGGACGCAGGTTCGGCTGGGGCGACCCGATTTGTATCGTCGAACCCGGTCGAGCTGGCGAGGTTGCTTGATCTACAGACCGCTTCGTTCGGTCGTACGCCACAGACGCGGCAAACGTCTGGCAGGGCCGCCGTCGGCAAGCGTCTGAGCATCGCTTCCGGGGTACGGCCGGACTCTGCTGATGCGATTCGTTGGCTCCTCGGTCTGACCGAGCCCGTTGTCGTTCTCGTCGACGGATACAACGCTCAGTTCTACATCGACAGAACCGATTTCACGTCGGGCGAGGCACGGCGCAAGCTCGTTGCGGCCCTCCGCCGTCTGCGCGACTCGGGCACCGTCAAGCACCGCATAGTTGCGGTATTCGATTCGACGCTCCCGGGGGACCGGGTGTCGCGGTCGTCGCTGGGTGGGGTGGAGGTCCGTTTCACCGAGCAGGACGCCATCGCCGACGAGGAGATCGTAGCGATGGTCGAGCCCTTGGATCGGGTGGTCGTCATCTCCAGCGACCGGGAAGTTCGCGAGGGCTCCGAAGACGGCGGTGCCGTCGTCCTATGGTCCGAGGCCCTCGCCGAGTGGCTGGGGCGCTTGTAGATCTGATTGTGCGCAAGCTTCGGCGGACACCGCTCAACGAGTCTCTGGTTCTTTCGGGGTCCGGGAGGTGACAACCGGTTCACGTCCTCATTGGGGTGGGTCGTTTGGGCCCGTGAGCGTTTGACGGGTGACCTACTGGCCGAAGCAGCGCCGGTAGCCCTCCCAGAGTTTGTATGCGGCGGTGACATCGAGGGTATAGCTCTCGTCCTGAGTCTCAGTGACTTGCGTGCCCTGGATCCCTATCGACACACGCGTGATCAGCACCTGAGAGCCTTCCGGTTCGAATCGCAATGTACGGATCGTGCCCGTGTCGCAAGCGAAGCTCGATCCGTTGAACGGCGATGTACCGTCGTTGTCGATAGTCAGGGTCCATGAGAAGTCGACCGGAGTCAGAATTCCGTCGACCATTGTGGTGGCAAAGTAGATGATGCCGGCGCCGTAGGCACCCGAGTAGAAGATCTCGCCATGGCCGTCGCCGTCGATGTCGAGGACGCCCTCATATCCGGGTGGTTTGTTGGCGCCGTCCACGTTCAAGCTGGTGGAGATACCCGGCCCACAGATCGTGAGCTCGTAGGTCCCATCGACGATTTGCTCCAGGTAGATCTCATCGGCGTGGCCGTCGCCGTCGATGTCAACGGTCGCTACTGGATCGGCAGTCACCGGGCAGGGGGAGCCGGCGAGAGCTGAGCTCAGCTGGTTGCCGGTCTTCCACGGCAGCGTCCGCATGATCTCGTCGAACCGGTCGCCGAGGGTCTGCCGGAGCGGCTCGTAGAGAATCAGGTGCTGGCAGTCGCCTGGGAAGAAGGCTCTGCCATCGGCCGTCAACACCAGCACGTAGGCAACGATATTGTCGTATGCCAGGCCATTGGGGTCGGCCATGGCGAGCCACACCTCGCCGCCGTTAGCCAGTGCCCACTCGATACCGGGCCAGTACGAGCCGGTGATACGCACCTCTCGCTCGGTGGCAGATGTGTTCGGGTGGTCCTGCACGATCACCGTCGCCGGCGAGGTCTGCGTGCTGTCGTCGTGCCCACGTACCTCCTCGAGCCTCATCCAGCTCGTCGCCGATGCCACGTATTCGGACGGGGGAGCGAAGTTGTCCGGCCGATCCGGGCAGGCGGCGAATGCTCCTGCCAGCTGCTCGATGCTTGCATCGGGCGGCGGACCAGCCCCGATTGTCGTGGTTGTGGCGGGTAGCTCGGTTGTCGTGATAGACGGGTCCTCGTCGGTGCAGCCATCGGTATGGGTATGGACCTCCCACGGCCGCCACGCTCCGTCTACAGGCCGGAATACCACCGACCCCTGGAACCTGCTCGATTGTCCGTCGATCGTGACGCAGAGCTGGGGTTGATCGCTCGATCCAAAGCGCTCGGTGCCCATCGAGAACGTGACCGGGCGGCCGATGCTGTCGAGCATCTCGGCGAGCCCCGAATAGTTGAAGGTCCCGTCGGGGTGGGCGAGCGTCGCGGCTTCATCGAGGTTGCCGGCGATGACGGCCGTCCACCATTCGCCCGCTGCGTCGGCGGCCCTCGTGGCATCGAATGTCGGTGCGGTCGGTGCAGAGGTTGCTCCCTGGTGGTGGATGAGAGCCGTGGCTCCGATCGCGGCAAGGGTGACGAGAGCGGCGGCTACCGCGACGAGCCATCCCGCGCGGGTCTGTCTGCCCGTTTGCAGCGATGCGGGCCGGTTGGCGAGCTCCTCGAACTCGGGTCCTTCCGGCACATCCTGTTGGAGAGGGGCTAGACCACGGCGGGCGACGGCTCGGTATCGGTCATCACTCATCGAGATACCCCCGCAATCTCCTTCGGGCCAGGTGCAGGTAGCGACGAAGCGTTGCCGGGCGGATGCCCAGCAGGGCGGCGGCCTCGGTTGGGGTGAGGTCCTCCCAATAGACGAGATGGATGGCTGCCCGTTGCCGTACGGGGAGCCGGGCAACCGTTCGGGATAGATCCACCAGAATCGCATCGGCGGGGTCTGCCCCCGGCGTCGGCGCGTCGATACGAGCCAGCGCCTGTCGCTCCGTCTGTGCCCGCCGTCCCCATGACCGGGCTCGATTGAGCACCGCCTTCATCAGGTACGCCTGTGGGTATTCGAGAGACGTTAGGGTGCGGTAGACGTTAGGTCGGTTGCCCAAAGTGGCGACGACGGCTTCTGAGACCAGATCGCCGGCGTTCTGAGGACCCACGAGGGAAGCCGCAAAACGCATCAGCGGACCCTGCAATTCCTCATAGATCTCCCGATCCGTCATGTTCCCATCGCCCGTGAAACGCTCAACAGGGCCTCAGCGTTGCACAACCGAGCCACAAACGGCGACGGCCTAGGGTCGGGGTAGGGAGGGAGAAGCCGCCGAACCGGTCGAAGGTATGTCCAGGGTGTGCCTCCCACGCTGACCGTTTCGCCATAATCTGCGGGATGCTGGTCCGTCGGGTCGCGCCCAGACCACGTCACTGGGATGTCGGGCCGAGCGGGACCATGAAGTCCTGCATCGTCCGGGACAGACCAATGGCGTCCTCGGTCAGAGCACCAACTCGGCGAGGGTACGCATGGTTCCCGGGTCCGTCGGCATCAGCGCTAGGGTCGTCACAGGCGACTCCTGCCACGCTTCGAGACGATCCCGGATCATCGCCCGGGTGCCGATGAGGCTGAGCTCGTCGACCAACGCATCGGGCACCGCGGTGACTGCCCCCATCGTCTTGCCGTCGAGATAGAGATCCTGAATCCGCGCTGCGCTCTCCTCGTAGCCGTAGCGGCAGGCGAGGTCGTTGTAGAAGTTGCGGCCCTTGGCACCCATCCCACCTATGTAGAGCGCCAGCATCGGCTTGATGCGATTCCTGGCGGACTCGAGGTCATCTGTCTCTATGGCCTGGAGTGTGGCCACGGTGTCGAATCGTGATGCCTTGTCGGGATCGTCCGCGATGGCAAAACCGCTGCTGAGGAGCGGATCGTAGATCGACGCCGACTGGTCCGGGGAGTAGAAGATCGGCAGCCAACCGTCTGCGATCTCGGCGGTCAATGTCACGTTCTTGGGGCCGATCGCCGCCAGGTAGATCGAGACCGGGTGGGTGGGGTGGGTCATGAGCCGCAGCGGCTTGCCGAGACCTGTGGCATCAATGCCCCGGTATGGGATCTGATAGTTGGCGCCGTCGTGGGTCAGCTTCTCATCACGTGCGATTGCCTGCCTCACGATCGCCACGTACTCGCGGGTCTTGGCCAACGGCTTGCCGTAGGGAACACCATGCCAGCCCTCGACAACTTGCGGCCCCGACATCCCGAGACCTAGTAGGAACCGCCCGCCGCTCAACTCGTTGAGGGTCACTGCCGTCATAGCCGTCATCGCCGGTGTTCTGGCAGGCATTTGCAGGATGGCCGACCCGACCCTGACCTTGCTGGTGCGGGCGGCGATCCACGCCAGCACCGTGACGGCATCGGAGCCCCAGGCCTCCGCTACCCAGACCGAGTCGTACTCGAGACGCTCGGCTTCTTCGATGAAGGCAAGATCCGTTCCGGAGGCGCCTGCCCAGTAGCCGATATTGATCGCGAGCTTCACTCCGTCCCTCTCGCTCGGGGTGCGGCAGAAGGTACCACGGGCGCCGCTCCGTTTTCTGTCACAGCCTGTGGATATGTTGGCGGGAGTTCCCAAGAGGAGGCGTTGGCAAATGATCATCGATTGCAACACATGCGAGCTACGGGCGACCACGGCGTGTGACGAGTGCATTGTTCCAGTGCTGCTCAATCAGATGTCCGGTCCCTTTGATCTCGGTGACGACGAAGCGACCGCCCTGGACAACCTGGCCGACGCCGGTCTCGTCACCCCGCTGCGTTTGGTGCCCATCGACAAGAGGGGGACCGGCTAGCCAGGGGAGTAGGTGGGCCGCAAGGGTATTCGTTGGGCGCGGATAGGCTCGGGTACGGATGAAACTCGGATACGGATGAAACTCGGATACGGATGAAAGAGGAATTGCGGCGGATAGCGATGGACGCCGGCTGTGCCGGCTTCGGGGTAACGACTGCCGACGGCTTTGTCGGGGTCGCCGATACGCTATCCGAGCGCGACCGGGAGGGTCTCTCGGGTCGGCGCCGGTTCACCTACAAGGATCCGGAGCGGGCGTCGGATGTGCGGCGCTCCTTTTCGTGGGCGCGCAGCATCGTCGCCGTCTCCTGGGCCTACCTGCCAGCTGGTGGCTCCCCCGGGAGTGACGAGCCCGGGACCGGTCGTGTTGCCCGGTTCGCTACCGCCGACCACTACACGGGCCTCCGCAGGGCAGCGGGCGAGGTGCGGGCGGCGCTCGCCGGGTCGGGTCATCGTGGCGAGGTGCTGATCGACGACGACCGGCTCGTCGATAGAGCGGCCGCGGTACGAGCAGGGATCGTCTGGTGGGGGAAGAGCACAATGGCGCTCGACCCCAGACACGGTCCGTGGCTCTTACTCGGGTCGGTTGTCACCGACGCCGACCTCGATGCGGATTCGCCGATGCGTAGGGACTGCGGTTCGTGCGTTGCCTGTATTCCTGCCTGCCCGACAGGTGCCATTGTGGCCCCCGGTGTTCTCGATGCGTCGCGCTGTCTCGCTCATTGGCTACAGACCGCCGGGTCGTTTCCCGAAGAGCTGCGAGTGCCACTCGGCGATCGCGTCTACGGTTGCGACGATTGCCTGGATGCCTGTCCTCCCGGTCACAAGCAGCTCACCATCGATCTGCCCATTAGGGGACGTGTCGATCTCCTCGGGCTGCTTGCGGCAGACGACGAGACCCTGCTGGCCCGCTATGACCATTTCTATATGCCGGGGAGACGCCCACGCATCCTGCGTCGCAACGCCATCCTCGCTCTAGGCAACAGCTGGCACGGGCAGGTGGACGGTCCCGACAAGAGCGAGGCAATTGCGACTCTGGCGGTGTTGCTCGGCGGTGCCGACCCGGTGCTTCGCTCCCATGCGGCGTGGGCGCTGGGGAGGATCGGCGGCGACATTGCCGGGCGTCAGCTCTCGGGCCGTCGGGAAGACGAACCGGAACCTGATGTTCTGGACGAGATCGATCGGGCTCTTGTCGAGGTCTACCCTTCACACGAGCAGGGCGACGACCGATGAGAATGAGCCGGCACAGAGAGGAAGACCCAGGTTGGTAGGGGTGTACGCAGTAGCCACAATTCTCGGCGTTCTCGGGATAATCGCTTGGGTGATTCTCGGCATGGTGGCCACGGCAGTTGCCGGCAAGGAGAGCCTCGATCCGGAGGTCCGGTTCGGTCTCGCCGGTCGGAGTGTGGTCGCTGCCGTTTCCGGCTTCGGGCTCGGAGGAATGTCGGCTTCGTACGCCGGGGGCAGCACGGTGCTCGGCATTGCCGGGGCAGTGGCAGGTGCGGTGGCGATGGTGCTCCTCGGGCGCTATCTCGGCGTCGAGGAAGAAGCGGACGGTGGTTCGGCTTGATCCGCGTCATCTCTGACGTTCATGGTGCGGTTGCAGCTCTGCGTCGAGTCGCAGCCGAACCGGGTCCGCTGCTCATCCTCGGTGACCTGATCAACTTCATCGACTATCGGAACAACGAGGGAATCGTCGGTGACGTGGCAGGTGGGGAATTCGTCGCCGCGATGGTCCGGCTGCGGACTGCGGGGGATTTCACCGCGGCCGGGGAGCTGTGGCGGGAGTACACCAGAGGCAGAGAAGAGGAGTACCGGCATCGCTATTCGATCGCCATCGCCGCCGCCTATGAGGAGATCTGCCTTCCGCTCGCCGACGCAGATGCCTACGTCACCTACGGAAACGTCGACAATCCCGAGGTGATGCGGCGCCACCTGCCCCGGCGGGTGCGTTTTGTCGAGGCAGAGCGGTTCGAGCTGGAGGGAGAGACCTTCGGCATGGTCGGAGGTGGTGTCCTCTCGATCAACTCGCCGGGCGAGATTGCAGACGATGTGATGACCGGCCGGCTGGCAGCCGTGGGACCGGTTGACATCCTTTGCACCCACGTAGCTCCGGCGATTGCTCCGCTGGCCACAGATGTGATCGGTGGAAAGGTCAAAGGCTCACCTGCGGTACTCAGCTACATCGAGGATCACCAACCCCGGATTCACTACTTCGGCGACATCCATCAACCACAAGCGGTGTCGTGGACCATCGGAAGGACGCGTTGTATCAACGTCGGATACTTCCGGGCGACCGGCCGGCCCTATGTACACGATGCCGGTTGATCTCGAGGGGCTCGCGGCAGGGTACGCCCATCGTCCGGCGTCTCCCCAGGGTCTGGCCCGGGCACGCCGTGCGGCGCGCTCTGTCAGCCTGGGTGCGGGTGACATCGCTGTCGATATCGGAGGTGGGCGTGGTGCGCATGCCGCGGTGTGGGCAGATCTCGGTGCGCTCGCCCTCGTCGCTGATCCAGCCCGAGGGATGGCCACCGTTGCCGCCGGCCGACGCGGTGTTCTCCCCGTGAGGGCGGTCGCACAGCAGCTGCCGTTTGCGTCGTCCCTAATGAGCCTCGTCTACTTTCATCTGTCCATCCATTACGGCGACTGGCGACGATCGCTCGATGAGGCCCTCCGGGTGCTCCGTCCCGCTGGGAAGTGCTGGATATGGACCATGGGCGCTGAGCATCACCGATCGTCCTTTCTGACGAAGTGGTTCCCGTCGGTCGGCGCAATCGATACCGACCGGTTCCCGCCACCGGAGCAAATTGCGAGGTATCTGGCCAGTCGGGGTGCGCTCGTCAAGACGGGTCGTGAAGTCGAGCACCGGGAGATGCCGGCGCGGGTATGGCGAGCCGCCGCCGAGGCCGGATTCGTGAGCACCCTGCAGCTGATTACCGACGAAGAGCTGCGTTCCGGGCTGATAGCGTTCGACGAGACTTATCCGGATCCGGACGAAGTGGTCGACTACGTGTTGACCTTTGACTGGATTCGGGCAACCAGGTAACCAATTATGCTTGCAATAGTAAGCGTTATGGCGACTACGCTTGCAATTGCGAGCAGCGGAAGGATTGACGTATGGCAATGGAAGGCACGGTCCAGAGCATCGAGGTCTCGGCCGATGTCCAGACGATCTACGAGGTAGCCCTAGATCTCGAGGCCTACCCGGAATGGGCAACGGGGGTCAAGGAAGTCGAGATCGAGGCGGAGGACGAGCAAGGAAGGCCCACCCGTGTCTCGTTCGTTGCCGATGCCATGATCAAGGAAATCTCGTACACGCTGGTGTATCGCTATGACCTCGACGACGGGTTCTCATGGTCGGCGGAGCCGGGTAAGGACATCAAGGCGATGGAGGGGAGCTACCGCTTCGCCGAGCTCGAGGAAGGCGGTACGGAGGTCCTCTATGCGCTCAAGGTCGACCCGGCGTTCACGGTGCCCGGTTTTCTGCGCCGTCAGGCCGAGAAGCAGATCGTCAGCAATGCCCTCCGTGGTTTGAAGAAACGCGCCGAGTCGCTCTGATGACGCACCCATGCGCGTCCTCCTCGTAACCGGCAAGGGCGGCGTTGGGAAGACGACCATCTCGGCCGCTACTGCCGTCCGCGCTTCCGATCTCGGCTATCGCACGCTAGTCATGTCAACGGATCCGGCTCACTCCCTCGCCGATGCGTTCCAGGTGGAGCTCGGCGATCAGCCGACGATTCTTGCCCCGTCGCTCGCAGCACAACAGATAAACGCACAGCAACGGCTCGAGGACTCCTGGGGGGAGGTTCGCGATGCCCTGACCGAGCTGTTCGACTGGTCGGGGCTCAAGGGTATCGAGGCCGAGGAGCTCACAGTGTTCCCCGGTATGGATGAGATTTTCTCGCTCGCCACCGTGCGGGATCACGCCCGTTCCGGCGAGTACGACGTCGTCGTGGTCGACTGCGCCCCCACCGCCGAGACGCTGCGACTTCTGAGCCTCCCCGAGGTGCTGTCGTGGTATATGGAGAAGATGTTCCCGATCGGTCGCCGCGTCGCCAAAGTCGTGCGACCGATCATGACGAAGGTGACTTCGATGCCGGTCGCCGACGACAAGGTGTTCGAGGCGGTGGCGCGTTTCTACGATCGGCTCGACGGCATTCGCGAGATCCTCGCCGATCCCGAGGTGACCAGTGCCCGGTTGGTGATGAACCCCGAGAAGATGGTGATCGCCGAGGCCCGGCGCACCTATACCTACCTGGGGCTCTTCGGCTATGCGGTGGATTCCGCGATCGTCAACCGCGTCCTTCCCGAGAGCGTCACCGACAGCTACTTCGCCAAATGGCGTGAGATCCAGAAGGAACACCTGGCCACCGTTGCCGAAGGATTCGCCGGGATCGACATCCGCCACGTTCCGCTTTTCGACGAAGAGATGGTGGGCATGGATCGGCTGCGGGTTGTCGGAGAGACCCTTTTCGGGGACGACGACCCGGCGGGTCGGCTGTCCGAAGGCCGGCCGTTCCGGGTCGAGGACGTGGGAGAGGACGTGGTTCTGATCATCGGCGTCCCGCTCGCAGAGAAAGGCGATGTCGACGTGGTGAGACACGGAAGTGAGATGGTCGTGACCGTTGGCCCCTACCGGAGGGCCATCATCCTGCCGGACTCACTGGCACGACGTCACGTGCGGCGAGCGCAGTTGCTCGAAGGGGAACTGCGGATCACCTTTAGTCTGGAAGGATGATCAGTCTGGAAGGATGACGCGGATCGGCTTCGCCGGTCCGTTTGCAGTTTCCTGCGGAAACTGCTGCTGGGTTGGAGGGCAACTAGCCTGTTGGAACCGAAACGAGGCTAACCATGGAACAGGACCGCGAATACAGGGATGCACTGCGCATGGGGCTGAGGCGCGCCGGGCTCCACTGGTTGCGCGCCGGATACGAGGTTGTGGCCGGGGTGGGCGCGCTGCTCACCGAGGTTGTCGAGGCTCGCAAGAGACCCGATGAGGAGGACCCGGGTTCCGAAGACGACCGTCCCATCCGCATAGAGTTGGATTGAGAGGAGCACCGTGGTCGCAACTGTTGGGATAGATCTCGGTGGCACCAAGCTGCAGGCCGTCCGGGTCGAGGATGGTGAAGTCGTTGACCGCGAGCTGTTCGCTACCCCCGACGAGGACTTCATGGCGTCGGCCATAGCCGCTATCAGAGAGATGTGGACGGACGATGTTGCCGCCGTCGGAGCGGGGATCGCCGGTCTCGTCCGGTATCCGGAGGGCGTGTTTGTGTGGGGCCCGCACGTGTCGGGCGCCAACATCTCGGTCCGGGAGCTGCTGGAGAAGGAATTCGGAGTCCCCGCCGCCGTCGACAACGACGCCAACACCGCAGCGCTGGCGGAGCTGCACTCGGGGGCGGCCGTGGGTCGCAGCCATGCCCTGCTCGTGACTCTCGGCACCGGTATCGGTGGGGCGGTCATTGCCAACGGCGAGGTCTACCGCGGCTGGTCGTTTGCCGGTGAGTGGGGTCACATGATCTACCAGGCAAACGGGTTGCAGTGCGACTGCGGCAAGCGGGGGTGCTGGGAGACCGTGGCTTCCGGTCCCGCGCTGGCTCGTCTGGGCCGCGAGTTCCATGCTCTCAATCCCGGGGGACAGCTGGCGAGGATTCTCGAGAAGGAAGACTTCAGCGCCGAAACGCTGACGGCGGCCGCCGATGCCGGCGACGAGACCGCCCGCGGGTTGGTGAGCCAGGTGGGAGCAGCGCTTGGTCATGGTCTGTGCAGCCTCATCGCCGTGTTCGACCCTGAGCTCATCGTGGTGGGTGGCGGTCTTGGTTCTGTGGGCGAGTCGCTGCTCGGCCCGGCGCGACGGGTGGCCGCCGATGCGCTTCATGGCGGCGCGTACCGTCCGGTGCCCCCCATAGTGGTCGCCGAACTCGGCCCCGAGGCCAATGCGATCGGGGCCGCCCTGCTGGCTGCACGTAGTCTCAACTGAGCGAGGTAAAGGAGGCACGCCCTCATGCCGGATCGTCCCAAGAAGGATCGAGAGTCTGAGACCGCACTTGCCGTCGTCGAGCATCCCCTGGACACCACCGAGCCGATTCCCGCCCGCACCCGCCAGGAGCTGCTCAAGGAGGCTTTGCTGCTCGTTCCCAACCTCGTCAAGCTGCTGCTCCGGCTGCTCCGGGACCGTCGGGTGCCGCTGCGGCGCCGGTTGGCGATGGGCGCCGTCGGTCTGTACATCGCCTCACCGATAGATCTCATCCCCGATTTTGTGCCGGTCGTAGGTGGCATCGACGACCTGCTCGTGCTGGCATTCGCCATCGACTATCTGCTCGAGTCGTGTTCCCAGGAGGTCATCGCCGAGCACTGGGACGGTTCGGAGGACGGCTTGGAGCTGGTCAGGGGGATCGCCGCCTGGGGTGTGGAGGTGCTGCCGGACCGGCTACGCCGTCTGGTGGCCTACCACGCCGACTGAGCCCGCCGGGTTCTGTTGAGCAACAATCCGAATACCGCCGCTACTCTCCACAAACATGGACTTTCGCAGAATCAACAACCTCCCCCCGTATGTCTTTGCCCAGGTCAACCAGCTCAAGCTCGAGGCCAGGCGCGCCGGTGAGGACATCGTGGATCTCGGTTTCGGGAATCCGGACATCCCTTCACCGGGATTCGTGGTCGAAAAGCTCGCCGAGGCGGCCCGGAACGAGCGCAACCACCGGTACTCGGCGTCGCGCGGGATCCCGAATCTGCGTAAGGCGATCACCGAGCGGTATGCCAGACGGTTCGGTGTCGAGCTCGATCCGGAGACCGAGGCTATCAACACCATCGGCGCCAAGGAAGGTCTCTCTCACCTCATGTGGACGCTGGTGCAGCCGGGCGACGTGGCGCTCGTCCCCGAGCCGTCGTACCCCATCCACATCTACGCCCCGGTGCTGGCGGGGGCTGAGGTGCGGAGGGTCCCGGTGCTGCACCGCACCGACTACTTCGAGCATCTCCACGAGTCGTTCCATGACTCGTGGCCACGGCCCCGGGTCATTCTGACCTCCTTCCCGCACAACCCGACCACCAAGACCGTGGGACTCGAGTTCTGGGAGAGGCTGGTGGCGTTTGCCCGCGCCAACGACGTGATGCTCGTCCACGACTTCGCATACGCCGACATCACATTCGACGGCTACGAGGCCCCGAGCATGCTCCAGGTACCGGGGGCGAAAGAGGTTGGCGTCGAGCTGTACACGCTGACCAAGGGTCATTCGATGGCGGGATGGCGGGTTGGCTTCGTGGTGGGCAACGCCGACATGGTGGCGGCGCTCGCCAAGCTCAAGTCGTATCTCGACTACGGGACTTTTCAGCCGATCCAGATCGCCTCGATCGTCGCCCTCAACGACGGCGACGACCATGTCCTTGCGGTGCGAGCGATCTACGAGAAGAGACGCGACATCCTCGTCGACGGGCTGAATCGGGCGGGCTGGAGCATCGAGAAGCCGCTCGGCACGATGTTCGTGTGGGCTCCCATCCCCGAGGAGTACTCCGAGATGGGCTCGCTGGATTTCACATTCCATCTGCTTCGCGAAGCCAAGGTGGCGGTCAGCCCGGGGATCGGCTTTGGACCGAGCGGCGAGGGATACGTCCGCTTCGCCCTCGTTGAGAACGAGCACAGGACCAGCCAGGCTGTGCGCGGGATCCGCAAGGCGCTCGATCGTCTCAGCCCGGTGGCCTGATGCCGTTTGCCAACGGCATCGCCGACTTCCGCTCCGACACGGTCACCCACCCAACCGCAGCGATGCGGACCGCTATGGCGAACGCCGCGGTCGGTGACGACGTCTACCGCGAGGATCCCACGGTCAACGCTCTCGAGGAGGAGGTGGCGGGCATCCTCGGCAAGAGAGCCGCCCTGTTCACTCCATCGGGGACAATGGCCAACCAGCTCGGCATCGGGAGCCAGACGAACCCCGGTGACGAGGTCATCTGTGTGGAGACGGCGCACGTGCGCAACTACGAGCATGGGGGAGCGTCCGCCAACTTTGGGGTTTCATTCCGGACGGTACCCAGCCGCAACGGCGAGATGTCTGTCGACGCGATCAGGCAGGCGGCAGCAGGCACGGACTACCACCTGCCCAGGGTCGGTCTTCTGGCCTGGGAGAACACCCACAATGTCTCCGGGGGCACCGTGATCCCCCAGGACGTGCTGCGGGCCGGGTCCGACTATGCCCACTCCGTCGGTTTGCGTGTCCACATCGACGGTGCCCGTCTGTGGAACGCCTCGATCGCGTCGGGGGTACCGGCCGCCGAAATCGCGGCGCCTGCCGACAGCGTCATGTTCTGCTTCTCCAAGGGCCTTGGTGCGCCGGTCGGGTCGATCCTCGCCGGAGCAGCCGACTTCATCGGCGAAGCGAGATGGATCCGGGCCCGGCTCGGGGGAGGGATGCGGCAAGCCGGTGTGCTGGCGGCTGCCGCCAAGGTTGCTCTCGATAGCAGGGACCGGCTCGCCGAAGACCACGCCAACGCCCGCCGTCTTGCCGAGGGAATCGCGGCGCGGTACCCGGAAGCCACGGATGCAGCGGCTGTGGCCAGCAACATGGTCGTGGTGCGCCAGGAAGGTTTGCCGGTGAGCGCCGGGGTGCTCATCGATGAGCTCGACAAGGCCGGCGTGAGAACCGGTTTGATCACCCCCGGTGTCATCAGGTTCTGCACCCATCACAACGTCGATGCGGCCGACGTTGACCGGGTCCTCTCGGTCATCGACTCTCTGGCTGGCTGAAGGCGCATCCCGAAACCTCGGCGAGCGCTTGCTCGGCGTACGCGATGTGCTGCCCGTAAGCGGCGTTGCCCACGTAGCCGTGGTATCTGTTCTGGACGGGAGCCGATGCTGCGTTGAGGAGCGACACCATGGTGTTGACCAGCCCCTGCCCGCGGCCGCCGTGCTCGATCCCGTACAGAAAGGCATCCCCAGCGCACCGTCCGGCGACTTGCTCGTTGATCAGGGCATGACCGTCCTCGTGATCCTTGAGACCTGCGGTGCTGCCGTACCCGGGAATGAGCTCAACGGTGATCGAGGTCACAACCACCCGCTCTTTGCTCAGGCTGACCTCAAACAGTGGTGTCGCAGATGCTGCGGCCTGCCCGCTCTTGAACATGTCGGCTGGAGTCGTGGCAACGCTGCTGAGCAGATCGTCGTCGCGTGCCACCCGGTCGAGAGCCGCGGCGACTCTCGGGTCGGTAGCGGCCGCAGCGACATTGTGAAACTCGAGACGCAGATCGTGGATGATCCGATCAACTGAGGGAGACACCGGTAGCAGCAGCACCACCCGGTCGGCGGTGAGCACGGTCACCGGCGTATCGGCGCCCAGCGACGGCGGGCCCACGAGAATGTAGGCGATCAGCCCGACGCCGAATCCGATCATCAGGAGGATGAGGCGATGCATGCTGGGTGCATCGGCAGAGACGCTGAGAAACCTTACGTCGCGGTAACGGTTTGACGGCAGTGCGAGTCTGAACCCCGAATGCGGTACGCAGTTCTCTTCCCAGGACAAGGCAGCCAGCACGTCGGTATGGGCGCCGACGTCTTTGCCACGCGCCCCGACCTGCTCGGTTCTGCGGCAGACGAGATACTCGGATGGTCTCTCGCAGGCGTATGCGGCGATGGTCCCGAGGCGGAGTTGGTGCGGACCGACCGGGCGCAGCCCGCACTCTACGGTGTCTCCTACGCACTTTGGGAGGCCTTTGCGGTGCGGGTGGGCCATCAGCCGATCGCAGCCGCCGGTCACTCGGTGGGTGAGTACGCCGCGCTCGCTGCCGCCGGGGTGCTCGACTACCTTGCCGGACTCCGGCTCGTGGCCGCCAGAGGAGCAGCGATGGCAAAAGCCGCCGGGGAGACGGCGGGAACGATGGCTGCGGTCATCGGTGCCGAAATCGCCACGATCGAGGAAGTGGTCGCCCGGCTGCGCAATCAGGGTGAGGCTATCTGGGTCGCCAACGTCAACGCCCCGGGGCAGGTGGTCGTCGGGGGCACGTCGGAAGCGGTCGAACGGCTCGGCGAGAACGCAGGCGAATACGGGCTGCGCCGGGTGATTCCGATCAACGTATCGGGGGCATTCCATACGCCACTGATGGCTTCGGCACGCGCCGAGCTAGACCGCGCTCTCGCAGATACCACGTTCTACTCCGGCCATTTCCCGGTATGGTCGAATCTGAAGGCTGCGCCCACCTCCGATCCGGCTCGCGCGCTCTCGGGTCAACTGTCCGGCACGGTGAGGTTCGCCGAGTCGCTCGAAGCGATGTCCCAGGCGGGGGTGCAGGCTTTTGTACATATTGGCCCGGGCGACGTAACGGCCGCCCTGGCGAAACGCACGATTAGAGATGCGATTGTCATTACTGTGTCGTCGCTCGACCACATCGAAGCGGCGGTTGCGCAGTTGACCGCGGGATGAGATTTGAAGGGAGTTCGATGCGGCACGCAGCCATTACCGGCTGGGGCGAATACACACCTCCAGCTGTGCTCAGCAACCAGGATCTGGCGTCTGTGATCGATACCAATGACGAGTGGATAACCACCCGGACCGGTATCAAGGAACGCCGTATCAGCCACGTGGCCAACGCCGAGATGGCGACCGCGGCCGGCCGTAAGGCGTTGGCGGCGGCTGGTCTCGATGCGACGGATATGGACCTGATCGTTGTTGCCACCTGTACTGCAGACCGTGCCGTTCCTTCGGTTGCGGCATACGTGCAACGTAATCTCGGTGGCCTGGCGGGTACCATGGATCTGAACGCCGCCTGCAGCGGTTTCATCTATGCGCTCAGTGTCGCCAATGGGATGATTGCCGCCGGGACAATCAGCCGGGCGCTGATCATCGGATCCGAGCGGCTCTCGGCCTACCTCGACTTCCAGGACCGCACCACCTCCGTGCTTTTCGGTGACGGCGCCGGCGCCGTCGTAGTCGAGGCGACCGATGGACCCGAGGGTTTGCTTGCGTCCAACGTCCACTCCGACGGCTCCCTGACCGACATTCTGGCAATCAGAGGTGGTGGCACCGAGGTCATGTTCGATCACGACGCGAGGGCCACCGTCGACATGGAGGGTCGGGAGGTCTTCCGGCATGCGGTCACCAGGATGGGGGAGGGTGCGATCGTTGCCATCGAGAATGCCGGCATCGACATCGGTCAGATCGACGTTCTGATCTCACATCAGGCGAACATCCGGATCATCGATGCCATGGCCAAACGGCTCAACGTCGATCCGGACCACGTGTACACCAACATCCACGCCTACGGGAACACGTCGGCGGCCAGCATCCCGATCGCGCTCTCGGAAGCCCTCGATCAGGGCGTCATCGAGCCGGGAGCGTTGATCGCCATGGTTGCCTTCGGCGGTGGTCTCACGTGGGGCGCCGCGGTGGTGCGCTGGGGTGACCGAACCGAGCGGGTGAGCGAAGCGGATTCCGGAATTCCCTGGACCGATAAGACCGGTCTCGAGCTGCTCGCCGAACGCACCCAGGGTCTGGGGATCTGAGTGCCCACTGACACGTCGCGGGTGGCTCTGGTCACGGGTGGCTCCCGCGGCATCGGCCGTGCGGTCGCGCTGCGGCTCGCCGCGGCGGGTCACAAGGTGGCCGTCAACTACGTCGCAAACGAGGCGGCGGCAGCGGAAACCATCGCCGCGATCGAGGCTTCCGGTGGAACCGCCATCCCGGTGCAAGCAGATGTCGGAGACGAGTCATCTGTGGCCGGCATGGTCGAGCACGTCGGCGCAGAGTTGGGTGCCGTCGAGATCCTTGTGAACAACGCCGGCATCGCGAGGGACGATCTCCTCATGCGGATGTCGGCCGACGCCTGGGACGATGTCATACAGACCAACCTCAAGTCGGTGTACCTGTGCAGCAAAGCGGCGCTCCGGGGCATGCTGCGCGCCAAGTGGGGGAGGATCGTCAACATCTCCTCGGTCGCGGGGGTGTACGGTAACCCAGGGCAGGCCAACTACTCGGCGGCCAAGGCGGGCGTCATCGGCTTCACACGCTCTCTGGCCAAGGAGATCGGCTCGCGTGGGATCACAGTCAATGCGGTGGCCCCGGGGTTCATCGCAACGGACATGACGGCCGCGCTCGGCGAGGGTGCGGCCGAGGCGGCAACGAAGCAGATCACCCTGGGCCGGTTGGGCCGGCCCGAGGAAGTCGCGTCGGCGGTTGGCTATCTTGCCTCCCAGGATGCGTCGTACATCACCGGCCAAACCATCGTTGTCGATGGTGGGCTGGCCATCTGAACAGGAAGGCAACAGCAATGGACAGATCCGAAATCGAGGCGAAGCTGGTCGATCTGCTTGTAGATGAGCTCGGGCTCGAGCGCGACAACATCACCATGGACGCCCGGTTCGAAGAAGACCTCGATGTCGACTCGCTCGGTGTCGTCGAGCTTCTCATGGCTCTCGAAGACAATTTCGATGTCAAGATTCCCGATGAAGAAGCAGAAAAGATCACGACGGTGGGTGAAGCGGCCGATCTGGTCAGCCAGAAACTCAACGCCTGATCATGGAACGTCGCCGCGTGGTGGTAACCGGTGTGGGTACAGTCAATCCGCTTGCTCACAATTTGACCGACACCTGGGATGCACTTCTCGAGGGAAGGTCCGGGGTAGCTCCGGTCACCTTGTTCGATGCGTCGCGTTTGAACACGCGGTTTGCGGCCGAGGTCAAGGATTTCGACCCGGATGTCTACCTGCCGCGCAAGGAGTCGCGGCGGATGGATCGCAGCACCCTCTTGTTCTGGGGCGCCACCAGCCAGGCGATGGCCGACGCCGGTCTCGCTTTCGAGGACGGCGACCCTGCCGCCGAGAGGGTGGGTGTGGTGTGCGGAACCGGCATCGGGGGGATCGGTACCACCCAGACCCAGATCGAGATTCTCAACGAGCGCGGTCCCGATCGGATCTCGCCGCTGGCCATCCCGATGATCATGAGCAACCAGGCGGCGGGTGCGATCTCGATCGGTTTCCACCTGGCAGGCCCCAGTACCTGCACCGTGACCGCCTGTGCCGCATCGGCGAACGCAATTGGAGACGCCGCTGAGATCATCCGGCGTGGCGTCGCCGATGTGATGGTCGGTGGCGGGATGGAGGCGTCGGTTACCGAGTTCGCTATGGGCGGGTTCAGCTCGATGAAGGCGTTGAGCGCACGCAACGACGATCCCGAGGCGGCCAGCCGTCCCTTCGACAAGGACCGCGACGGGTTCGTGCTCGGCGAAGGGGCAGGCTCGCTCATCCTCGAGGAGTACGAGCACGCCCGAGCCCGCGGAGCGAGTGTCTACGCCGAGCTCGTCGGCTACGGCATGTCGGCCGATGCTTACCACATCACCCTGCCCAGGCCCGGTGGCGGCGGCGCTGCCCGGGCCATGCAAGGGGCGCTCGCAGACGCGGGCGTCGCTCCCGATGCCGTCGGGTATATCAATGCCCACGGCACTTCCACCCCGGCGAACGACGTGACCGAGACCATGGCGATCAAGACCGTCTTTGGTCGTGCCGCATACGACATACCCGTCTCGTCGACGAAGTCGATGACCGGCCACATGCTCGGAGGCGGCGGCGCCGTCGAGGCGTTGATCTCCCTCCAGGTGCTCAACGAGGGGATCCTCCCTCCCACGATCAACTACGCCACCCCTGATCCGGAATGCGATCTCGACTACGTCCCCAACGAGCCACGCAAGGCGGACGTCGATTATGTCCTGTCGAACTCGTTCGGCTTCGGGGGCCACAACGTGTCGCTGCTGTTCAAGTCAATCTGAGGGCCCGTCGTCGTCGTTGCAGCTACTGGTCGCCGGAGGCGTGCCCCGGCGTTGTGAGTCCCGGTATTCGTCGAAGGAGCGGGCAACCAGAGCGACCACCAGACCCACACCTACCAGCGCCCCGATACCCGTAGTCACCGCGGCGGCCGTCTCGAACGCCGGACACCCGCGTGGTTGGCAGACGGCCCCGACGACGGTGGCGCCGAGATACGCGCCTACGCCTGCTCCGGCTCCAACCGGGAGGGCCACCAGGATTCTCATCTCCAGCACGACGATCATCACGGCAACCCCGAGGCCAATGACGGCTCCCACGACGAGCCAGGTCGCGGTGGAACCCACGAGCCGGCCCGCACCGGCGCCCAGCAGCGGCCCGCCGGCGAGTGCCAGCCATCCCCACCTTGTGGGCTGAGACATCGTGGTCATTGCCGGGGTCTCCTCGGGGCGGGGAGCTGCGGGGCGGGGTCTACCGCGAGCCGTGCGGGGGCGGTCCACGCGAGGTAGGAGAGACCCGCGCCCGCGACGATTAGCAAAAACGCGCCACCAGGCGGTGAGAATACCGCCGTGATGGCGACGAGGGGCGGCAGAGCGAATCGAAGCCCGTAGAAAGCCCAGAGACGACCTTTGAGATATCCCCACGAGAGCAATATGCCGGCACCGCCGAGCACTCCGTGGGCCATGCTGAGCCCCGCAGGCGAGGCGATTCCGACAAGAGGGACGAGCGCAAACGCTCCGATTGCGAGCAAGATGGGCTCGACACCGGGCGATCCTGCGGCGGGGCGTTCCCGTAGCCATCCCCGCAGCCAGGGGCCGAACAG
This sequence comes from uncultured bacterium, assembly GCA_963801165.1. GTDB lineage: Bacteria > Actinomycetota > Acidimicrobiia > Spongiisociales > UBA5794 > JAAETI01. The sequence goes on along the minus strand of CAWDDT010000006.1, from coordinate 534,378 downwards.
CCCGGTCAACGCCAGCCCGGTCAGCGCCAGGCCCAAGACCAGCCACGGCTCGAGCTCGGCAACGACGGCAATCGCCGTCTCGGCGATCAACAGGCCGGTGGCGAAGAAGCGGGTCCACCGTCCCCGGCTCAGCAGCAGAGCCGTCATTGCCGCGATGCTCAACACGAGCGTGCCGACAGCGATCGTAAGCGCAGAGTCAGCGGCCCAGGGTGCAGGCGAGACAACCAGGTGGATCGTCCAGGCGAGACCGGCGGCCATCACCAGAACCGCGATAGTTAACGGCATTCGTGCCACGTTGTCTCCTGCCGCGTGCCTTAGCTACTGAGACGGGCGCGTATCGACAGAACCAGGGATACGGTTGTTGCCGAGGTAGGCGTAGTAGCGGTAAATGCCCGGCGGTAGCTGGCTGAAATCAACCTGGAAGGTGTCGCCCGCCTTGAGCGTCGGGCTGTCCGCAAAGGAATCATCACCCGACACCACGACATACTCGCGATCCGCCGAGTCCTCCTGGCGCCATTCGACGATCCATTCCTCGTTGAGATCGAGCTTCAGGTTGGAGGGGCGGAAGCGCCCGGACTCGATGGTCACAACCGCGATGCCTTCGGGAGGTGCCTCGGTGGTCGTCGTAGTCGTCGGCTGCCTGTCGGCGGCGAGAGCTGCTTCGGAAGGACCGCTGGAGCAGGCACCAAGCAATGCGGCAAGGATGACGGTCACGATGACCAGGCGAGTTCGCACGTTTCTCCTCGAAGTCGTCGGCGCGACATTGTAGTGCGACCCGGGCCTGTCATGGCATCGCCGGGGGTACCCAGCTTGCCACGGTTCGCCAGGTGTCACCGGCTCGTTCCAGCGTGATTACCGAGCCGTGCCCGGGCTTGTCTTTGTGGAAAGCCGTGGGCATCGTCCCGAGAAGACGCAGCCGTGCCGCGTGGAGGGGGTCCTCGTGCGAGACGAAGACGAGGTCGCCTCGAACTGTTGCACACCACTCGAGGATCGCTCCGCACATCCGGGCTGACAGTTGATCGAGGGGCTCGGGGCAGAAAGCGAGATGGGCCGGGTCGTCGAGGTAAGCCTCCAGCTCGCCGGGGAAAACGATCGGGAGCCGGTGCCACGTGGCCCCTCGCCATCTGACGGCAAGCCCCCATTCCGTCAGGCGATCGTCGACATCGACGAACGCGCCGGTGCCGTCTGCGATCAGGCGGGCTGTGGCGAGCGCCCTGTCCAATGGCGATGACACGATCCGGAACGGCGGCCGGGTACCCAGATGAGCGCCGGCTGCGCTCGCCTGCGCCCGTCCGTGTGCCGAAAGCGAGAAGCCGGCGACATCGGCGTATACGACGTCGTGTGGGTTGTCCACTTCGCCGTGCCTGACCAGGTGTATGTGCATCAGGCGAGTATGCCACGAGGGTCTGGATCGCCGAGTACCGTGGTGCCGTGAGCGGGTTCACCGAGCGGTTTCTCCACATCGACATGGATGCCTTCTTCGTGGAGGTGGAACGGCGGCGTGATCCCGGCCTGGCCGGTAAGCCGGTGATCGTCGGTGGGCTGGGGAGACGTGGCGTGGTGGCGTCCGCGTCCTACGAGGCCCGAGCGCGTGGTGTGCACTCCGCGATGCCGATCGGCGAGGCGCGCCGTCTTTGCCCTCACGGTGTCTTCATCCCGCCGTCACACAGCGACTACGGCGCAGTGTCCCGGGAGGTGTTCGAGGTCTTCCGCAGCTTCAGCCCGCTGGTCGAAGGGCTGTCGGTCGACGAGGCGTTTATCGATATCTCCGGTCTCCGCCTCCACTATGACTCGCCGGCGGCGGTCGGCACCGCATTGCGGAGCTCCATTCGGGCCGAGCTCGGCCTGCCCGCCTCGGTCGGCATCTCGGCGGTGAAGTTCATCTCCAAGCTCGCCTCCGATGCGGCCAAGCCGGATGGGATGCTGGTAGTGCGGGCGGGCCGCGAGCTCGAGTTCCTCCACCCGATGCCCGTGCGATCCCTTTGGGGCGTCGGTGCGGCCACGCACGCCAGCCTGGAAACGCTGGGGGTCGAGACCATCGGCGATCTGGCAGCGGTCCCCGAGACGATGCTGCGACGCCGGCTCGGCCCCAGCCTGGCCGCACACCTGTCGCAACTGGCCGCCGCTATCGACCCGCGTGGCGTCGAGCCGGACGGCGAGACGAAGTCGGTGTCGGTGGAGGAGACCTACGACGAGGATCTGACCGAGGATGATGACATCAACCAGGCGACGCTCCGTCTATGCGACCGGTTGGCCTCCCGTCTCCATCGGTCCGGCTACACGGGGCGGGTCGTGACCCTCAAGATCCGCTTTGGCGACTTCGAGACGCTTACCCGCTCCGAGACCGTTGCCGGCGAAGTAGCCGCCACAACCGCGCTGTGGGATGAGGCACGCCGTCTGCTGGAACGGGTGGAACGCCGCGGGCGTGGTGTACGTCTGTTGGGTGTTGGAATCTCGGGTTTGGTGACGGGGGCGAATCCGCACCAGCTGACTCTCGGGGACAGGACCAGAGACTCAGCTGCCGATGCAGCCGAAGAGGTACGTGACCGATTTGGGGACGATGCCGTATTGCGAGCCTCGATGATCGGTCAAAAACGGGAGAATCTCCGCTATTGATACACCCCCGGACTTGTATACTCGGCTTCAGGACCCGGAGACGAATACAGATGCCGCTCAACGAAGACGAACAGCGCATTCTCGAAGAGATCGAGCGTCAGTTCTATGAGGAAGATCCGGAGTTGGCGCACTCGGTGGCCAGCGCTTCGTTGCGTTCGCGTCTCCGCCCGCATCGACGCCTGGCGGTCCTCGGATTCATCGTAGGTCTCGTTGTCATGGTTGTTTCGCTGAAGATCGTCTGGTTCGCCACGCTGGGATTCATCCTCATGCTGGCATCGGCTGGGTGGCTTGCGATGACCTTCCGCAGGGGCTCGGACGGGGGGTCCGACCTGCTCGGAAAGTGGCTCGAGCGAGCTCGACAGAGATGGTCTCGGAACGGCTAGAGTGACCATTCCCCGTGCGGGGGGATTTGCATCGCAACGACGACGACGACACCCGAGCTGACGGGTCCTATGGAGCCAGCGGACCACAGGTGTGGGAGGAGATAGGTGGATTCTTTTACTGCCCAGCAGGCATCAGCGCTCACGGGCTGCACCGCCCACCAGCTTCGTTATTGGGACAAGGTCGACCTGGTGGAACCCAGTATCCAGAGCAGCGACGGCCGGCCGGGGCGGCGCCGCTTGTACTCCTTCCGTGACCTCGTAGCGCTGCGGGTCGTCAAGAGCCTGTTGGACAACGGGATGTCGGTGCAACGGGTGCGCCGGGCCTGGGATTACCTGCGTCGCACCGCTTCGATGGACGAGCATCTCGCCTCCGTGAGGCTCGTCACCGACGGTCAGACGATCTTTCACGTCGCCCAGAACGAGGGGGAACTGCTCGATGCGCTGCGCGACGGCCAGCTTGCGTTCTTCGTAGCGATCAACGAGATCACCAAGAGCGTTGAAGAAGACATCACCAAGTTCGAGCTCGACCGGGATCATTTCCTCGACATGTTGCGTCGTGTCGAAGACGACGTGAAGTCAGAGCTGGGGGCGGCTCAAGGCTGAGCCGCCGCAGTCAGGATCCGTTGCGTCGGTTTCCGTTGCGGCCGTTGACTTTGGCCTTATCGAGAAGACGCCGTGCGCCCGGGGGAATGATGCTGGCGGGTCGATAGGCGGCAATTACTCGTTGCGGGACGCTGTGCCGGGTGGCGAGCCGAGCCCTGGTGGCATCGAGCGAGGCGCTAGCCGTTGCGACGTTCTCCGGGCTCACCGTAGCCTCGGGCCCGTATACCGCCCTCCCGTAGACGACGGCCAGCGGGACCATCGCCGAGTCGACCGAGTCTGCTATCTGTCGGGGGGTATTTGCCGGCGACGGAGCATCGCCCAGGTCGGTTAGCCGGGCGACGACGTCCTCCCAGGCCGCGGTGATGTCGCCGCTCTCGAGACGACGCATCCGTGTGCGACGCTGCCACCATTTGATCATGGGGATGCCGCCCGCTGCCAGGACTATCAGCAATACGATCGGCAACGCCGCCCCGAACCACCCGGGTAGATGGATCCCGCCGCCGGAGCCGACGTCATTGCTTCCCCCGAATTGGGGAAGGTCTATGTCGTTGGGGAGCTGGGGCAACGGCAGCCCTGAGTTCTGGACCGTGATCGGCTCGCTGTCCGGGACGTCGAGGTATGCGGTCAGGTCGAACCCCAGCTCGGCTTCCGCTTCGCTGTAGGTGGTGGGATTGATCCCGTCCGAGCGAGGGGTCGGGTCGAATCTCATCCAGCCCTGCGACGGGATCCACAGTTCGACCCAGGCGTGGGCGTTCCGGTCACGCACCACGTACACGTCCTCCTGGCCCGTGGGCTCGCCGGGTGTGAAGCCGAGGACGACCCGCGACGGAACGCCGAGAGTGCGTGCCATCACAGCCATCGCCGTGGCGAAGTTCTCGCAGTAGCCGATGTGGTAATTCGGTGACTGGTCGTCGAGGAGCCACTCCGCAAGATCGGTGGCACCATGGCCGGGCTCGATGTTGGTTGAGTAGGCAAACGCGTCCGAGTGAAACCACGACTCGAGCGCCAGGCCGATCTCGTAGTTGGTCGTCAGATTGGCGGTTCGTTGCCGGGCGAGCTTCTGGATGGCGGGGTCGAGGTCCTCTGGGAGGTCGAGGTAGGCATCGACGCCGACGGGATCCTCGCGGACCTGCGCTTCCACCGGGTCGGGGAGGTTCTGCTCGCTGGCGGCAAACTCGAACGCAGGGGAGAGGTTGCCATCCTCATCGGTCTCCAAGACCGCGATGTCGGGGTGGGGGATAGACGAATTGATTGTGTATTGCATACCCTCATAGGAGAGGTCGCCCTCGAGCCGTAGCGACCCGTCCGACTGGCGAACCCTCGTGGTTTCGAGGATGTCGGCGGAAGCCGAGAACGATGTCGGGACGTATGAAGCGGGCAGCCAATCCATCCGGAGACGTTCGATCTGAATATCGGTCTCTACCTGGTCGACGGGCCCGGTGAACACGTTCCCTCCCAACTCCCAGGGCCGTGTGTCGAGGTTGACGACGGTGGGCTTGTCGGCGAAGAACTGACCCCCGTTGTAGGCCTCCATGGTGACGAGCCGGAAGTAGACCTGGTCGCCGGGAACGTCACCGGTGATATGCGCCAGGAAGACCGGTGTATCCGACTGCGACACCAGCGACTGCTTTATGCCGATGAACGGGTTGTAGGCAATACCCCCGTAGAAATCCGATGTGAGACCGGTAGCGCTCCGCCAGGGAAGGATTCCGTCATAGGGAACTAAACCGTTCATGAACCCGGTGCCAATCACGCTGAAGACGAGGGTCACCCCGAGCAGGCCGGCCGCCGACGGAGCCAGCTTGCTCAACGCGGTTGGCCGGCGTGTCCCGCCCGACATTCGGCCCGCCGACTGGTCGCGCTCGTCGGTGGTGACGGCCACGATCGAGCCGCCGACGACGGCCAGGAAGACGATTATCCGACCTAGTCCGGTCCGGGAGCGGTCCATGGTGGCGAACTGGAGAGCGAGCACGAGCGGAGGAATCAAAGCGACGTAGGGGTGGCCGCGGAGCAATCCCCACGCAAGCAGAACGCCGGTAACCCAGAAGACAACCGTGACTACCACGACGATGCCAGCGATCGGTTGCACCGGTTCTATGCCGGTGTGGATGAGCGTGAACGCCCGGTTGAGCTCGTCCATGACGGTCGTGAAGGTCTGCCCGGTCGGTATGAGGCTGTTCATTGTTTCGGGAGCCGCCACCCGGGATATGGCGATCGCGAGGGCGACCAGGTTGAGGACCACGACAATGATCGGGTGGGCGCGATAGGTGAGGGCGGTCCAGGTGATCGTCGCTCCGAGTACGACGGCGGCGATCACGACGTATTCCCACCTCGTGCCCTCCTGAGTCGGGCGCAGCAACCCGCTCAGGCCGGTGAAGGCGAAGACGATGGCCGTGATGCCGGCTAACCAGCTGAAGCGGTAGACCACGTCTTCTCCATTGCATCTCGCCACGCCGGTGCCCACTTCGACGCAGGCCCGGACGTGACTGCCACGGCCCCGGCGCGCTGCACCTGGTGGAGCGAATCGTTTTCCCGCTCGGAGACCGTCATCACGATCGTCTTGTAATAATCCCTGCCCAATGTCTTGAACACAGAGACACCCCCGGAGTCGAGGACACCGGTCACCAGAACGAGTGCCCCACCGGCCATACCCTCACGTCGCAGCCTGCCGATGGTTGCGGCGAGGTCGATCTCCTGGTTTGGCTGCACCGTCGCCAGTCCCTCCATCCCCAGATCGTACGCCTGGCTGTTGGATATCGTGACGCTGCGCGCCTGGCCGCTCCACAGAGTGGGGCTGAAGCCCTGGCGGTAGAGGTGGCGGACGACCGATGCAGCACCCCGGACCGCATGCTCGAACGACTCGGGTGTGGCGTACGCCTGAGCCCGGACGTCGAGAAGCACGAGCGCCCGCGACTGCCATGGCATCTCGAGCTGCTTGATCATCAGCTCGTCGCGGTGGGCCGATGCGGGCCAGTGAACCCTTCGCAGGTCGTCACCGAGCTGGTACTCGCGCAGCGTGAAAAAGTCGTCGCCCCGGCTGTGTGAGAAGTTGGCCCGAGCCGAATTGACGTTTGGGTCCTGACCCCGAACCACGGGTAGGCCCCTCAGATCCTCGACCTGCGGGTACACGACGAGCCGATCCGCTCGTCTCCCGGTGCTCAGCGACTCCGCCAGGGCCATGGGGTCACGGACCCGGAGCACGGCCGGACCCACCTTGTACACCCCTCGTGGCTTGCACAGAACCTCGTAGCGTGCGGTCATCGGCTCCTGCTCGTCGACCCGCTCGGCGACGAAGGAGGCGGTCCCGAGACTGTGGACGACGTCTTCGACGATGGCCGCATAGAGCCGGCGGCTGGACACGAGCGACAGCTCGACTATGGCTCGCTCCCCATCGTGGACCTGAAGAGGCGCGATGCGTCGGGTGAGTCGTGCCCGCGGTGCGCTGCTGCGGACGTAGAGGATCCCGAACACGACGGCGACAAGGAGGAAGAGAGCGGCGGCGATCAGGAGCTGCTCGCCAAAGCCGATCCACAACACGGTGAGAGCGAAGGCCGCTCCTAATGCTGCCCAGCCTCGCAGTGTCGGCATCAGACGGGGGTGCGGGCACCGGGGACGCCGACCCGGCCGCTGATCGTATCGATGATGCCTTGGATACCCGCGCCGCGCATCTGTGCCTCCGGCTGGAGGATGAGACGGTGGTTGAGGACGGGATGCAGCATGGTCTTGACATCGTCCGGGGTTACGTAGTCGCGGCCCTGGGTTGCCGCGGCGGTCCGCGCGGCGCGTTGGAGGTGCAGCGTGGCCCGGGGCGAAGCCCCCAGCAGTAGGTCGGGCTCGCCGCGGGTGGCGTCGGCGAGATCGACCAGGTAGGAGCGGATGGCGTCGGCTACGAATACAGATGATGCGATGTCGATCATCCGGGTTACGTCTGCGGCATCGACGACAGGCTCGAGATCGTCGAGGGTGGAGTGCTGGCCGTGAGCCTCGAGCATTTCGAGCTCCTTGTCCCGCGCCGGGTACCCCATGGCGAGCCGCATCATGAACCTGTCGAGCTGCGCCTCCGGAAGCGGGTATGTGCCCTCGTGCTCGATCGGGTTCTGCGTGGCGATCACCATGAAGGGCGGTTCGAGCGGACGGGTGACCGCATCGACGGTCACCTGCCGTTCCTCCATTGCCTCGAGCAACGCCGACTGGGTCTTAGGGCTTGCCCGGTTGATCTCGTCGCCCAGGACCACATTGGCGAACACGGGCCCGGCTCGGAATACGAAATGCCCCGACTCTCGATCCCAGACCGAGACCCCGGTTACATCTGACGGAAGGAGGTCGGGGGTGAACTGGATGCGCTGGAAGCTGCAGTCGATCGAGCGGGCGAGCGAGCGAGCGAGCAGTGTCTTGCCGACTCCAGGCACGTCTTCGATCAGGGCGTGGCCCTTGGCGAGCAGGCAGATCGTTGCCAGCTGTACGGTTCGGCGCTTACCCTGGATAACGGTCTCGATGTTGTCAACGATCGCGTCAAAATTCTTGCCGAACCATTGCAGGTCGTCAGCAGATACCGTCACTAGTTTTCCTTCCTCCGGCAGCGGCACTGGCAGAATATCAGTGAGTGCGATGTTTCGTGAACGTAGATGTATTTCGTGGACGTAGTATGTATTTCGTGAACGTAGACGTATATCGCAATACGTTGTTCACAACGTGCACCCGGTTACGATCGTTCCATGATCTCGTGGCAGCTGGTCATGGCAGTGGCCCGACGACCCGGTCTGTGGGCGGAGGCGTTGCGTACCATGGGCGCCGTCGCCCGCTCCGGTTGGTGGCGACACCCCCCATTCGTCCCGATTCCCGATCCCGCCTACACGGATTGGCGTCTCTTCACAGCTCACGGTGAGTCGACCAGCCCGCTGCGGCCCGAGGAGCTGATCCATTATCTCGAATGGAGGAAGCGGCAGCATCGTGCGTTGAGGAGGCTGTGATGGTCGCCCTACAGCAGGAGTTGCTTGCGGTCCCGGGCATAGCGGGTGCCGAGATCGAAGACGAGCACGGCATCGCCGGTGTGCGGGTGCAACTGGCCGAGGGAGCCGACGCCTCGGCCGTCGGAGCCGCGGTGCGAAGGATCCTACGCGAGCACGGCATGCGGGCTACTGCCGGAGAACGGGACTCGGAACACGGCGGTCCGCCGCCACCTCCGGGGGCGGGTTCTGTTGTCGACTTCCCGGTCGTAGGCTCGTACGCCGAGGAGCTAGCCGCAGGCGTAGTGGAGCGGGCACGCCGTCCCGACAGTGTGACCGTCGAGGAGAACGCAAACGAAATTCGCGTGGAGGTAAAGGCGGCGGGCGGGGCGTATGCCACTCGCACCATCGCCGACAGCGCTGGAGCCATCGACGAGGCGCTCGTGGCGACGGTCGCCGAGTTGGCCGGCCGGACCGGGGTGGCTCTGCTCGGCGTCACCGAGGCGAATTTCGAGGACAACCGCGTGGTTACGGTGCTGTTGCGATCGGGTGAGATCGTGGCCAGCGGATCGGCGATCCAGCTCGGTGGGAGACCCTACGCGCTGGCTCAGGCGACATGGAAGGCCCTAGAAAACCACGTCTGATCCTTGGTCCGCGGTTGCCGTCTCGAGCCGCGGTTGCAGAATGTCGGATCGAACGATTAGCTCGTCGCCAATCGGCGCGAGACCTAGCGTCGATCAACGAGCCGGCTGTACCAGGCTGGGCGGCGCCGTTTCGGGCGGGATGAGTTCGACGACGACATCCCGGGCGTCATCGATACGGACAACACTTGGCTGTTCCCGTTCGGCGACGGGGAGGCTGAGGATCGACTCGAAACGCTCCTGCTTGTCGAGAACGTGGCGGATGAGCGCACGCAGATCGTCGGCGGGCGGATCTGCCAGCTCGCTCACGTCAAGGGTGTCCGTCGAGAGCAGGGTGATCCCGCTGGAGCGCAGCTCCCACATGATCACCTCCTGGGCGATCTTGTCGGTGGCGAACGTATCGAGTGATGGCACCACCACCGCGTCGACCTGACCCGCCGAGATGATACCGATGATTGACTGGAGCCCTTCCCGGCCAACCGGGTGGCCCGGGGTCTGGACGTCCTGACATTGGGCAACCAGCCGGTGCCCGTTCACGCCCACCCAGCGCCGGATCTTCTCCTGCTGGGCGAATGCGGGCTCCCCGGTTGGTGACACCTCGCGGATGTATCCGACGACCCTCAAGACATGCCTCTCCAAGTAGATGTGTTCGTTTTCGCGTTCTCGTCAGTTTGGCATGGTCACTCAATGTGGTCAACGACCCACGGAAAGCGGTGGTGGTCGTGCGGCGTTGCGCACAATGGCGGCGTTTGTCGGTGCCACTGGTAGCCTGCCGTCCATGAAAGCGCTGGTGCTCAATGCTTCGTATGAGCCGCTCTCGGTGGTGCCGGTGAGAAGAGCGGTCGTGCTGGTGCTGCGCAACCGCGCTGACGTGGTCGTGTCGAACGGCAAGGTGTGGCGGAGCGAGCGAATAGACATGGTGTCGCCGTCTGTAATCAGGCTGCGCCAGTTCGTCAGAGTTCCCTATGCCCGCCGTGTCCCCCTCAACCGGCGGGCGGTCTTCATGCGGGACTCCAACCGCTGCCAGTACTGCGACAGGGCAGCAGAGAACATCGACCACGTCGTTCCCAAGACCCAGGGTGGCACCCACACCTGGGAGAACGTCGTGGCCAGCTGCCGACGATGTAACACCAAGAAGGGTGGCAGGACTCCGGAACAGGCCGGGATGAGCCTGCTCCGCAAACCCGGGGTACCCCGGCGCCACTCGTGGGTCCTGGTTGCGATCGGCACGGAGCCCGACCCCGCCTGGGAAAAGTATCTGAGCTGAGCGTCATGTGTCCCGGCGCCCGGCAGCGATCTCCCGAAGCCGGGGAACGCCGAGTCCGGCCCGCTCGGCATGGGTGATGGCTCGGGCAAGACGAGCCGGGGCGCTCCTTCCCGTCGACCCGTGTCCCGGATCGGCATCGATTGCCTCGACCAATCCGGCCAGGAGCCGGTCGCGATCGAGCGTAGCGGCGACGAGCGACTCCTGTACGTCGATCACCTCTGTGGCGACTTGCTCGGCCAACGTCCTGTGGTTGTACCAGAGGTCGTGCACCGTGCCGCCCGAGATCAGACCGCCGATGTTCACGGTCAGGATGTAGACGTTCTTGCGGACCAGCTCATACAGCAACTCGGCATGGTCGTCGATCAGGAATGCAGGCACGTCGATGATGCCGAGCGCAGCGACCAGCGTTGCGGCGCGTGGTCCGTAGATCGGCGTCGGGATGATCGGGGACTCCGCCTTGCCCGGCTTTTTTTCGAACCAGACGACGGCCACTGTCGGGTTTGTGATGTCGTGGGGGCGCCAGCTGCGGGGGAGGAGCTCGTTCTGCACGAGCCCGGCATTGCCCTTCCAGGACGCCGGGAGCTCAGCCAGGGCGTCGTCGAGATCGGCCTCGCCGACGGTTACCAATGCGAGCAGTGGCTGCCGGTACTCGGCGGCGACATCGTCCGGGTTTGTGTTGCGAAGTACGGGAACGACGGTGTGGCCGAGGCCGAGCAACCCGCGGGCGAATGAGCCGCCCATCTCTCCCATGCCGATTATGACGGCGGGTCTCTTGGAATCCATGCGGGCACGGTAGCGTACGGATCCAGGGAGTTGTCTGCAGCCGTCGCAGCATGCGTCGGCGCGTAGATGTCGTTCGACCTCGCCGACTTTCTGGGGTAGTAATGGGCTTCGACCTGCAGAACGACCTGAGCCCGGCCCGGTGGGTGGCCGACCGGTTTCACGATTTCGGTGTAGACGTTGGCTCGGTGGTCCCCGAAGGGTTCGATGCGTACGTTCGCCTACTTCACCCGGCGTGGCGATCCGAGGGTGGCAAGGACGTGCCCGTATCGTGGGGAGCTAGAGGAGCAGCGTGGGACGAGCTTCCTTCGTCCCTCACCGCCGCTGACCTTCCCGGTTGGGTCGATCGTCTGGTTCTTGTCGGTGGCCTCCGGTATGATCGAACGTATGTTCGTTTCTATTTCTGAGAATCTGGAGGACGTCACGCCTGGGGCTGTGTTGGCTCGGGTGTTGGAGTCGTTGGATTTTGAGCATGTTTCTCCGTTTGATTTGGTGCGGGTACTCAAAGCGCAGCGACGCCAGGTGGCGCATTATCAGGCTGCGTCGTGTTGGTCGATGGATCGGCTGGTAGATGTCTATCGGCACTCGGATAGGGGCGACAATCCGAAGGATTTGGAGTGGGGGGTTGTGGTTCGCCCTGGGATTCTTGGAGACTCTCGAGTGTGGAAGGATGAGAGCCATGTCGAGAGAGTTATCACCGGGGAAGCCGACCATACGGCGGTATACGAAGGAGGAGAAGGATGGGGCGGTTCGTCTTGTTTTCCAGCTTCGTGAGGAACTTGGGGAGTCGCAGGGGACGGTGGTTCGGGTCGCTGACCAGTTGGGTTACGGCTCTGAGTCGGTGCGCCGTTGGGTGGCCCAAGCTGAGATTGATGCTGGGGGTGTTGCGGGCATCACTTCTGCGGAGCGAGTCAAGATGAAGAAGCTTGAGCAGGAGAACCGGGAGTTACGTCGAGCGAACGAGATTTTGAAGCGGGCTTCGGCTTTCTTTGCGGCGGAGACATCCCACCCGGAGAAAAGTCAAGTGACGAGGTTGTAGCGGTGTCCCCAGGCGGTGTGTTCGTCGTAGGGGGTTTGGTGTGTGAGGCAGCCGTGAGCGATGCCGACGAGCCGGTTTGATAGGGCTCTTAGTGCGCGGTTGTGGCTGTCTCCTCGGTTTCGGCGTTGGTCATAGAACGTGCGGGCGCCGGGGCTGTGGGAGAGGCTGGCGAAGGCCCATTGGTGGCAGGCGTCGGCGAGGCGGGTGTTGCGGATGCGACGGGCGATGACGATGTGGCTGCGACCTGATGCTTTGGTGATGGGTGAGGTGCCGGCATAGTTCTTGCGGCTGCGGGCGTCGGTGAAGCGGTCGGGGGCGTCTCCGAACTCACCGAGGAGCCGGGCGGCGAGTTTGGTGCCGAGCCCGGGTATCGATTGGAGGATCTTGGCGTGGGGGTGCTGGTCGAGTAGTTCGGTGAGTTCGGTTTCTAGCCGGTTGATCTGTTGGGAGAGTTCGGTGGCGACAGCGACAAGGGCGGTGACATGGGAGCTCATTGCTGCCTCGAGCTGTTTGGGGGCTCGGAGCTGATCGGCTCGCAGGTTTTGCCGGATCGTCGCGGCTTTGGCATCGGCGCCGCGTTTGGTTCCCCCGCGGCGGAGCGCGGCTGCGATCCGGACGGTGCTCAGGCTGTGGACTGCTGCTGGTGAAGGAGCGACCGCAAGGGTGGCGAGGCAGTCGCTGTGTGCCAGTTCGGGGAAGGTCGCCAGCGCGGCGGGGAAAAACTCGCGTAGGACCGAGCGGAGCTGGTTGAGCTGGCGTTGGCGAGTCCAGATCAGGTTCTGGTGCGCCCTGGCGGTGTGTTTGATCGCGTCAGCAAGGTCGCTGTCGGGTTCTAGGAGCCGGTGGTTGTGGCTGTCGAGGCGTGCGACCTCGGCGAGGGTCTGCGCATCGCCTCGGTCGGACTTGGCACCGGATGTTGACCGGCGTTCGTCGGTAACGGGCCGTCGACATGGGGTTGATCGCGATCACCTGATAGCCGGCGGCGATCATGGCGGTGATGAACAACCCACGGTCGGTCTCGGTGGCAATCACGACCTGCGACGGGTCATCGGCGAGTTCTGCGAGTACTGAATGCAGACGTCGGACGCCTTCGAGCCCGTCGTCGAGGCGGCAAGCATGAAGCCGCTCACCTTCACTGTTCTCGATGTGGATGTCGTGATGGTCTTCGGCCCAATCGTGACCGACGAACACTGAACGCATAGGCTTCCTCCGTTCGGTTAAGTTGGCGCAAGAGACGATGCGGCTCGCTAATGGCCCAGTGCTCTATGGCACGTCATCCCACCAGCCATCCACGTCTCTCGACAGCCACCGGGCGCACGATCTCCGCCAAGTACTCAAAGTGCCACTCGACCTAGTGCTGACCCGATGGCCGCCGGATGAATCCTGCCCCAAAAGGCCGGCTCACTGCTGCCATTAGCTCGACCGCCCACAGAGGTGATGGTGCAGTTCATTGACGAGAATCGTGACGACTTTGGGGTCGAGCCTATCTGTGCGACGTTGCAGGTGGCCCCGTCAACGTATTACGAGAACAAGTCTCGGATACCGTCGGCTCGTGCGATCAGGGATGCGGTGATGATGCCGGTCTTGTTGGCGCTGTTTCAGGCGAACTACTCGGTGTATGGGGTCCGCAAACTGTGGAAGGCTGCGTTACGTGACGGCCATACGATTGGCCGTGACCAGGTCGGACGTCTCATGAAAGCCCTCGATATTCAGGGTGTGTCACGTCGTCGCCGGGTTCGCACCACCAAATCTGATCCTGCTGCTGAGAGATCCCCGGATCTGGTGGAGCGGGACTTCACAGCCGACCGGCCGAACCGGCTGTGGGTGACGGACCTGACCTATGTCCCGACCTGGCAAGGTGTTGGGTATGTGTGTTTCATCATCGATGCGTTCTCCCGCCACATCGTCGGGTGGCGGGTCGCTTCGAATATGAGAACCCAGATGGTCCTCGACGCTTTAGAGATGGCCCGTTTCGCCCGAGGCACCCGTCTTGAAGGGCTCGTTGCTCATTCCGATGCCGGCAGCCAATTCACCAGTATCCGCTACGGGAACGCCTTGACGAGATCGGAGCGGTGCCATCGATCGGGACGGTCGGTGATTCGTATGACAACGCACTCGCCGAGTCCGTCAACAGTCTCTACAAAGCCGAGCTGATCTACGGACCGGATCATGGCCCGTGGCGCAGCATCGAAGACGTCGAACTCGCTACCTTGGGCTGGATCCATTGGTATAACACCCAGCGGATCCACAGCTACCTCAACGACGTCCCCCCGACCGAATTCGAGGACACCTACCATGCCCAACAACGAGCAAAACAACTGACTGGAAACCAATAGAACGAGCCTCCAACAAACCCAGTGCGCACCAGATTCCAAACCCGCCGACGGACGCGGCAGCTCTGTCGCGCCCGTTCGGTCAGCCTTCGCATCCGTGCAGCGATGCGGTTCCCGTCAGCAACTCGAACCCGGCCGCAATCGTGTCACAGGGCGGATTGCCGATGCGGAACAGGCTGATCGGCTGTTCGAGCAGGCCCCAAGCCATGGTCTCGGCAGCCTGCTCGGCGCCACGCCGGTGCCAGGGCTGGGCGGGGTCTCCCCACGACGACAGGTCATTGAGGGCCAGGAACTCTGATTCAGTCTTTGCGCTGAGATTCTCGAGCAGCCAGGCATGGCCGAGTTCGTGGAGCATGCCGAGCCGGACGCTGGGTTGAAAGTCCGTGCACGATGCTCGGTCTGGCAGGCAGGCCTCGTAGGCGTCGGTGCACAGGATCAGATCTGCCTTGTCCTTGACTGTCTCGGTCACCAGGCCCGGGGCGGATGCACACGCGGGAACCGGCGCAAAGGTCGCCGACGCCAGCCGTGGTGCCGGAAGACCGGTTGCCTCGAAGCGACCCAGACCCCACTCGAGAAGCCGCTCGAGCTCGGGCGTGCCGTTGACGATCGTGATCTCAGTTCCGTCGTTTGCGGTTACGGATCCGCTGACCTGTTCATCGACGGGTACGGGGACAGCCAGGGCGTTCCACCAACCCCGGGCGGGTGCATCGTTGCCGAAGCACCGCCGTACCGAGTCGGGGGTGAGTAGCCGCTTCTCCGTCACGATCTTCTGATCCTGGAGCGTGAAAAGCACCACCGACTGCACCAGGCAACCGTCGTCTCGCTTGGCTTCGAGACCGATTGCGGCCGAGTCGGGTCCGATGAAGAGTGCAGGACCGGCGCGCTCGCCCGTGGCCACATCGCTGACCACAGCGTCTCCATACCTCAGGTCGGCCATGGACAGGGCGGTATCCAAATCCACCTCTGGTTGAGAGAATGCCTCGATCGTGGCCCCGGGCTGGTAGAGCGCCCGCAGTTTCTCGTCACCGGTGGTCCAGGCCGCCGCGTAGGTCGTAGCCAAATCGTCCAACCACTGGAGACGATTGTCGGGAGCGCCGCCGGGCAGATGAGCGTCCCGCCATCTCATGTCCGTGGATGCAGTGATCGATGTGTCGGTGACGGTCATCGACACTGCGACCGCCGTCTCATCTTCATCGATCGTGACCAACGCCAGCGCTTCGGACCGACCGACGTACACATGGTCCAGGGCTCGTTGCCGCGGCTCGATCTGTTTGTCGATCCAATCCGTCAGCCAGGCGCGTCCGTCTCCGGTTACGGCCGTGTCGCTGAACCCGGCGCCAAGAGACAATGAGCGGTAGTCCTGGATGAGCCCGACGACGACGTCGGTGTCATAGAAGCGCACTATGTCGTAGGGATCAGCGCCAGACCAGGCAGCGTCCCATTCAGCGAAGAAGGTATCGGCGTTGGTTCCCCATTGCGGCGCAGGTTCGTCGGCCGAGCAGCTACCGAGCAAAAATGCGATTGCCAGAATCCAGCAAAGCGAAACGCGTGGCCGGCTCGCACGACGCCGTTGGACAGCGTCGATATGCCTCTCGTGATTCATGCCCTGCCTCCATCCCGGGCGTCATTATCCCTCAGCAGCGGCGATCGGGCAGGCGGCTTGGCTCGGGCGTTGCCGGCCTGGCTCGGGCTCGTCTCCACTCGCAAGTTTCTGTTTCCCCCGCCGAGACAAACCGGGTCGAAACCTGGATCAAGGGAACACGAGACAGCGAGCCGTCCCGACCGGTCGTACTTGGGAAGAGCACAGAACCGTACCGTCACCCTCATGGTCATCGTCCCCGGCGGGGGCTGAGGTCGTCGCCAACGCTCTCAACGAACTCGGATACGACAACTGACAGCGGCCCCTCGGCCTAGTCGAGACAGTAGGTCGTGACTGTGGCGACGGTCCCGCTCACACCGCGGGCCTCGAAGGCGACGAGGGCGGCCTCGGCATCGGCTGCGGTCTCGAAGTACACGCTGACGCTGACGACGTGTTCGTCCGCCGGCATACCGAGCGCCTCCGCGGCGCCGGAATCGCAATCGGTGGCGCCTGTGGTGTAGCCGGCGTCGGCGGCCGCCGTGACTGCTTCATCCAGCACCGGGTCGTCGAAGTCCCCTGCTCCGGCAAGGATCACGACCCAGGCTTCACCGCCGTGCTCGAGCGACTCGCGAGGCGGAGGAAACGGGGGGAGCGTGGTGGTCTCTGCTGGTTCCGTCGTCGTCGTTTCGGGTGCTGCGGATGTTGTGGTCGTTGTAGTCGCTGCGGGCGCCGCCGTAGTGGTGCTCTCCGGCGCCGCCGTAGTGGTGGTCTCGGGTGGTGCTTTCGTCGTCGTCTCGACGGTGGTTGTGGGCGTGGCCGCCGGATCGGAGCACGCCGTCAGGCCGAGTATGAGAATGCCGAGGCAGATGAGCAAAGGTCGCATGGCTGTGAACCTAGCTACGCCGGGCGAGTGCGCCAACCGCAAACCCGAGATTGCGTGGTGACTCGCCGACCCGGCGGATTGCATAAGGAAACCAATCTCGCCCGAATGGAACGTAGAGCCGCACCCGGAGTCCCCGGGACACGAGATCGCTGTGCAGCTCCGGGCGGACACCGAACAACATCTCGAACTCGAAGCTATCGCGACTCCATCCGTTGGCCGAGGCCATGTGGGCGATCTCCTCGATGATGACATCGTCGTGTGTCCCGAAAGACACATACGTCCCCGCCGCCCGCGACGCAGGCGACAGCAGCGTGGCCGCGGCCCGGCGGTAGCGGCTGTCGATCTGCGTTCTGGTTCGGACGGCAACATCGGCCGACTCGGCAAACGCACCCTTGACCAGCCTCACAAACGCACCTTGTCCGGCCAGCCTTTTGAGGTCGTCCGTGGCGCGATGTAGATAGCTCTGCACGGTGACGGCCACAGGCAACCCGTCCGTCCGCAATAGGTCGTGGAGGCGCAGGGTGAATTCGGTTACCGAATGATCCTCCATGTCGAGCATCACTGCATCCCGGCCGGGGCGAGGTTGCTTTCCCGGGGCTCGGTCGGAGACCATCGCGGCGATGCGACGCACATTGGCGGCACAGGTCTCCTCATCGATGAGCAGCCCGAGTTGTGTCGGATCCACCGAGACGTGCAGGTCGAGGCCCGCGTCGGCCAGCCCCGCCAGCACTGCGTCGAGCTGCCGGACCGTCTCATCGATGACGGCTGGATCCTCGACATATTCCCCGAGATAGAACAGAGAAGATGAGATGCCGTGGCCATTGAGCCGGTGTGCGGTCTCGAGCGCTCGGTCTGCAGACGCTCCACCGACGAATCTCGATGCCAGGCCGCTGAACGCCCCGCGGTTCTGGACGAGGTCGGTGATTCGTGCGGACCGCGCCAGGCTGATCATTGCCTGCTGCCAAAGCCTCATCGATACCTCCGCTCCTGGGGCGCAAATCGTACCGGACGACACCCGAAAACACCCGGTGGTGGGTCGAACGCCTCATATGTGTCATCAGGTGGTTCGCCGGGGTTGAAAAGGGTTGCATTGTGGCGCGTAGTGGGATAGGGTGGGGCTCCGTGGGAGATGATGCAAGAGATGGAGACGTATTTCCATGTTTCTGGGGACGTACGAGCACACGCTGGACGCAAAGGGGCGTCTGGTAATGCCGCGCAAGTTCCGGGAACTCCTCAACGACGACTGCGTCATCACCAAAGGGCAGGAACGCTGTCTCTACGTGTGGCCACCCGAAGCCTGGCAACAGGAGTACGAGCGGGTAAGCAGCCTTCCCACCACCGACCGGCGAGCCCGCAAGTTCAAGCGGTCCTTCTTTGCGGGTGCGAACAACGTCTCTCTGGACAAGCAGGGTCGTATTCCGATTCCGGAGAAACTGCGGGAATTCGCAGGAATGGTCAAGGACGCCACGGTGGTTGGCTCGGGGGATCGGATCGAGATCTGGTCGACCGAGGTCTGGGGGAACGAGGAAGCAGAAGCCGACGAGTACTACACGGGTATCGAGGAAGTGCTCGGTCTTGGTGGCGAGCGGATATGAGCCACCGCAAGTTGACAGAACACGAAATGCCGGTAGACGAAATGCCGGAAGACAAGAAAGGTTCTGGCTCATGGCCAGTCCCCCGGATGCCAATCGGGAGGCCCCTTACTCCGCCCGCTTCCACTTTGGCGCCAGCGCTCCGGGGGGCTGACCATGGATCAGAACCCATATCACGTACCCGTGATGGTGACCGAGGTCGTGGAGATGCTGCGACCGGTTTCACCGCGCCTGGTGGTCGACGCCACCTACGGCGGCGGGGGACACACTCGAGCGTTACTGGAGGCGTTCCCCGGGATAAGGGTCGTGGCGATCGACCGGGATCCCGACGCGATAGCACGGGACCGGGTCGAGGGCGACGTACGGCTGATCCGGGCCAATTTCGCATCTCTCGACGCGATAGCGTCCGAGATCTGTCAGAAGGGGGGCGCCGATGACGGTTCCTGCATCGATGGATTTCTACTCGACCTCGGAGTCTCCTCCCATCAGTTCGACGAGGCCGAGCGAGGTTTCTCTTATCGGCGTCGCGGGCCAATCGATATGCGGATGGACCGCGACGCCGAACTTGGGGCATACACAATCGTCAACGAGTGGCCTGTGGATGACCTCGCTGACGTCCTCAGAAGGTACGGCGAGGAGCGCATGGCTGGGCGGATCGCTCGAGCCATCGTCGCCGCACGCCCAATCACGGACACCGAACAGCTTGCCGGCGTGGTCGCAGCCGCGGTCCCTGCCGCGCTCCGTCGTCGCAAGCATCCCGCTCGACGGACTTTCCAGGCCATCAGGATCGCGGTCAACGATGAACTGGGAGCGCTCGAGCTTGGTCTTGAGGCAGCGATCCGTTGGGTGCGTCCCGGTGGGAGGGTGCTGGTGATCGCCTACCACTCTCTCGAGGACCGTATGGTCAAGAGACGCTTCGCCGCCGGCAGCACCGGTTGCGAATGCCCGCCCGACTTCCCCGTATGCATCTGCGGAAAGACGGCAGAGCTACAGCTTCCCGTCCGCCACCCCATGCGTCCCAGCCAGGCGGAGATCGCGGCCAATCCGCGTGCCCGGTCTGCGCTCATGCGTGTTGTCGAGAAGGTGAAGTCATGACGCTGGTACAGCCGCGCCCGGTAGCCCGCCCCGGCCTCGAAGTCATTCCCGGTTCGGCACGCCCGCGCCGGACCAAGATCAGCCACTGGGTCATCTTTGCGCTTGCGGTCACCGTTGCGTTCTTCGGCCTGATCTATTCGCGGATCTCGCTCGACAACTCGGCATTCGAGATTCAGAAGCTGGACGATCAGATCACAGCCCAGGAGCAAATGCACTTTCAACTTCGCATGCAGCTCGCCGAGATGGAGGACCCCGCCGCCCTCGATCAGGAGATTGCCGACCTCGGAATGGTTTACCCGGATGAACGAGTGGCGCTCCAGGTGCCTGTAGTCAGTGTCGACGAGCTCGACCCCGACTACCGGTGGGCGCAACTAAAGGCAATCCTGAGCGCACAGCCATGACCGGGCTAACGGGTATGACCCGACGGTGCTATGACGCGTTCCTGATTCGGCCGATCGCTGGCGGCCTGGGAAGCAACGGGCTCCCAGATCCGCCCGGGTCCTGACGTGCTGCGCCCGACCTGGCGCATTCGCGACCTACGAGTCGTCGTCGTAGGAGTTGTCTTCATCCTCGCCTGGATCGGAATCGGATACCGGTTGTTCCAGGTTCAGGTCGTCGAGGCCGCGCAGTTCATGGCCGATGGGGAGAACCAGCGGATTCACGTCGAGGACATCCCGGCCAAACGGGGCACGATCTTCGACCGCGACGGGATCGAACTGGCGGTCACAGTCGATCTGCCCACCGTTGTCGCAGATCCTTCCCAGATCACAGATCCCGCGGGAACCGCCGAGGTGCTGGCACCGTTGGTAGACGGTGACGTGGCCCAGCTGACCCAGCGATTCGATCAGCCCGAGTCGAAATTCGCCTACGTGGCTCGACACGTTGATCCTGCGGTTGCCGATCAGGTGCGTTCCGCCATCCAGGACAACGAATTGGACGGCATATACATACAGAACGAGCCCTACCGTGTGTATCCCGCCGGGAATCTGGCCGCGCAACTGGTCGGTTTCGTCCAGCAGGACTCTCAGACCGGTCTCGAGGGGCTCGAGTCCCAGTACGACGAGCTTCTGACCGGCGTCCCGGGCACACGCATACTCGAACGTGATCCCGACGGCGTCCCCATCCCGCTCGGGGACCTCGAGATCGAACCGGCAATTGCCGGCTATGACATCCGGACCACTATCGACCGTGAGATCCAATACGTCGCGCAACAGGCGGCTGCCAACGCCGTCGCCGACACCGGCGCCCAAGCGGCCACGATCGTGGTGCTCAATCCGAGGACCGGCGAGGTCCTGGCGATGGCGTCGTACCCGACGTTTGACCCCAACGATCGATCGAGCATCGACCCGAACGCGGTTCGGGATCGGGCGGTCACCGATGTCTACGAGCCGGGCTCGACGCTCAAGGTCGTCACAGTCTCGGCTGCCCTCGACCAGGGGATCGTCACGCCACAGGACAGTTGGTTGGTCCCTGCCGAATACGAGGTCGACGGCAAGTCCGAGCCATATACCGACGTTGGCCGCACCGACAATCGGGTCATGAGTGTGGCCGAGATCCTCACCAACTCGTCGAACGTAGGCACTATTCAGATTCAAGAGAAGCTCGGCAACGCCCTTCATTACCAGTACCTCCAGGCCTTCGGTCTCGGCCAGGTCGCAGGCGACTCCATCCCTGGTGAGGTTCCCGGTCTGCTGCATCCGGTCGAGGACTGGGTATCGGCTACCGCGGGCGCCTCGACGGCCATCGGCTACCGGGTAGATGTCACCGCGCTACAGATGGCCGCGGTGTTCGGCACTATCGCCAACGACGGAATCTGGATCCAGCCGCACGTCGTTAGCGAGATGATCAACCCGGACGGGTCACGTGAAGTGACCGTACCCAGCCAACGCCCCGTGCTCCGCCAGGACACTGCCGCCGAGATGCGTGCGCTTCTGTTCGCGGTTGTCGACCAGGGCACGGGAGGCAGGGCCACCGTCGCCGGCTACAGGATCGGTGGTAAGACCGGTACCACCGAGAAGTTCCTCCCCGATGAGGGCGTATACAGCGACCAGGACCGGATCGCCTCGTTCATCGGGATCGCTCCGATCGACAACCCACAGATAGTTGTAGCCGTCGTCCTCGACTCGCCGCAAGGTTCGGTCGAGGAAGATGGGCGCATGGTCGAGAACAAGTTCGGTGGCGTCTCGGCCGCTCCGGTGTTTGCTGAGGTTGCCGAGAAGGCTCTCCAGGCACTCGGAGTTCCACCAAATGGCCAGTGACCATCAGCCCGTTCGCCTAACCCTGGTAGCCGAAGCGATCGGCGACCACCTCGACGTGACCCGGCATGGGGATGACGTCGCCGTCTCAGATGTCCATTTCGACAGCCGTGCCATCACTCCGGGGAGCCTCTACGTCGCGATCCGCGGAGCTCGCGCCGACGGCCATGACTTCATCGAGAGCGCCCTCGACAGGGGAGCCGTCGCTGTCGTAGTCGAGGAGCGCCCGCGGCAGAACGTGCCGTTCTTGCTCGTTGGTGATAGCCGGGCGGCGCTTGGCTGGGCCGCGGCTGCGGTCCAGCGATGGCCGGCGCGTGAGCTGCACGTGGTCGGGATCACCGGGACCAACGGCAAGACGACCGTGGCACACATGCTGGCGGCGATGGCGCCTGCCACCGGCCGGGAGATGGCCGTAATTGGCACTGTCAGCGCCAACCTCGACGATCTGGATGTCTCGCCGCGAACCACGCCAGAGTCGAGCGATCTGCAACGTATCTTCCGCAGTTTGCTCGATCGAGGCCGAATCACAGACGTTGCGATGGAAGTGTCGTCACACGCCATGGAGCTCGGTCGTGTCAACGGGACCGAGTTCGATCTGGTCGCCTTCACCAATCTCTCTCAGGACCACCTCGACTACCACCACACGATGGAGCAGTACTACGCGGCCAAGGCGAAGCTTTTCGCCAGACGGTGGGCACCGCAGGCGGTCATCTGGACCGACAATGCCTGGGGCAAGCGCCTCTCGGAGGAGACCGCACTGCCGATCATCACGGTAGGGACCGAGGACACCTGTGACGTGACCGTTCACCTCGGCCGCGAGACGCCGGAGCACACAGAGTTCTCACTGGACATCGCCGCGAGGACGGTCGACGTGATCATCGCTCTCGCCGGTCGTTTCAATGTCGCCAACGCCGCGGTCGCGCTCACCTGCGCCCGGTTGCAGGGGTGGGATCTCGATGGTTCGGTTGCCCGCCTCGCCGCCATGCCGCCCGTGCCCGGCAGATACAACACCATCCCCAACGACCGCGGGATCTGGGTCGTCGTCGACTATGCCCACACCCCCGACGCCATTGCCAGCGTCATCGCCGAGACACGCAATCTGATCAAAGGCAGGGTTATCGCCATCGTCGGCGCCGGGGGTGACCGTGATCGGGAGAAGCGCCCGCTGATGGGCCGCGCTCTCACCGTCGCCGACGTCGCCGTTGTGACCACCGACAACCCGCGCTCGGAGAACCCGAAGGACATCGAGGCGCAGATGCTTTCCGGTGTCCCTGCCGGGATCGACGTGACGGTGGAGCCCGACCGGCGGCTGGCCATCAAGGGCGCCCTCGAGCAGGCCGTTCCGGGAGATGCCGTGCTGATTCTCGGTAAAGGCCACGAAACCGGCCAGGAGTTCGCAGACCGGACGCTGCCGTTTGACGACTCTGCTGTAGCCAGGGAAGAGCTGGCTCGACTCGAGGGAGACGCCACATGATCCCGCGCCTGCTGGCGTCGCTTGCAGCAGACCTGGGCCTCGAGGCCCGGGACGACTCGGGAGTCACGGTCACCCGGGTCACCACCGATTCACGCGCCGTTGCTCCCGGTGACCTCTTCATAGCGATTGCCGGGGAGGCGTTCGACGGGAACGCCTTCGTCACCGACGCGGTCGCGGCCGGCGCCGTTGCTGTGGTCACCAGCCGGACCGACGTTTCCGGGATACCGCGGATCGTCGCAGCCGATACGTTGCAGGTTCTGCGTGATCTCGCGGCCATCGCACGCCGCGACATCGATGTGCCCGTGGTCGCCGTCACCGGCTCGTCCGGGAAGACATCGACGAAAGACCTGCTGGCGGCGGCGTTGCCCGGAGCCTGGGCGTCGCCACGCTCGTTCAACAACGAGGTCGGGGTACCCCTCACCGTGCTGGGCGCCCCCAAGGATGCCCGCTATCTGGTCGTTGAAGTCGGCTCGAGAGGACGGGGGCACATCACATATCTCATGCCGGCGGTGCGTCCCGATGTGGCAATAGTCACAAACCTCGGCGTCGTCCATTTGGAGACGTTCGGCACGACCGACGACCTCGCGGACGCCAAGTACGAGCTGATCGCCTCACTCGACCCGGCAGGAACCGCTGTCGTTCCGGCAGCCGAGCCCCGCCTTCACCGTGATCGTCGTGGCCCCGTCGTGACCTTTGGCATCGAGGACGGCGCCGATGTCCGTGTTGGCAACGTCGTCGTCGACGATCACGGCTATCCCACGTTCGACCTGGCCGCAGGCGGCCGTTCGCTTTCCCTCCGGCTGCGGATCGCCGGTGCCCACCAGGCCCTGAACGCTGCGGCAGCGGTGGGGGCAGGGCTCGCCGTCGGGGTCGATCTGGACACGCTCTGTTCCGGTCTCGAATCTGCCACGGGTTCCCAGTGGCGGATGGAAATCCACCGCGGACGATTCACCGTGGTCAATGATGCTTACAACGCAAACCCGGATTCAGTGGAAGCAGCGATGAGAACAGTGGCAGAGATGCCGGGACGCCACATCGCCGTCCTCGGCACCATGGCAGAGCTTGGCCCGATCGAACGGACCGAGCACGAACGGATCGGCCGGCTGGCCGCCGACCTGGGCTTCGCCAATGTGATCACGATCGGTGACGAACCGGGCATCGCTGCTGGAGCGGGCGCCATCGGGCGCAATGTCACCGATCCGGATGCCGCCTACAGAATTGTGACCGGGCTCGTCGACGACGGAGACGTCGTGCTGGTCAAGGCGTCCCGCGCTGTCGGTCTGGAGGGCCTGGCGTTGCGCCTGGCGGCGGAGGTGGACGCGTGATATCGATCCTGATCGCGGTCGCCATCGCCTTTGTCATCTCACTTTTCGCGACCCCGGTCGCGATCAGGGTGCTGCGAGACCGCAACATCGGACAGTTCATCCAACAAGAGCTCGAAGGTCACTACCACAAGAGGGGCACGCCCACCATGGGTGGTGTGGTGATCATCGTTGCCGTTGTCGTCGGATTCACGCTCGCCCACATCCGCGTCTGGGAGTGGGGTGTCGGTCTCAACCTTCGGGTTCTCGCCTTCCCCGGTCAGGGTCTTCTCGCCCTCATGGCTCTAGTGGGGATGGGCCTGATTGGCTTCCTCGACGACTATGCCAAACACGCCCGCAAGCAGAACATGGGTCTCTCCAAACGGTGGAAATTCCTCGGCCAGCTGGTGGTTGCCGTCCTTTTCGCCTGGGGTGCGGTGGCGCTCGACACCAGCACGGAGCTCTCATTTACCCGCGGTATCGGTATCGATCTCGGCCCGTGGCTGTACGCCCTGCTGGTCCTGTTCCTACTGACCGGAGCCGCCAACGCAGTCAACTTCACCGACGGGCTCGATGGGCTGGTCGCCGGCAGCGCCGGTCTGGTATTTGGCGCCTATGTGCTCATCGCGTTCTGGCAATACCGCAACCTGAACTTCTACAAAGTCGACGGCGCTCAGGACCTCGCCATGTTGGCCGGAGCAGTTGTTGGCGCTGTGCTCGGATTTCTGTGGTGGAATGCGGCGCCGGCTCGCATCATCATGGGAGACACCGGCTCGCAAGCCATCGGCGGAGCTCTGGCCGCGATGGCCCTGCTCACCAACACCCAGCTGCTGTTGATCCCGCTCGGGGGGCTCTATGTCATGGAGGCGGTCTCGGTGATTCTCCAGATCTTCACATTTCGGGTCTGGGGCAAGCGAATCTTCAAGATCGCCCCGATCCACCATCACTTCGAGATGAAAGGGTGGCCAGAGACAACCATCATCATCCGCTTCTGGATCCTTGCCGGGCTCGGCGTCGCCATCGGTGTAGGTGTGTTCTACGCCGATTTCCTAATCAAGACCACAGGGGGTTTGCCGTGAGGGTGCTCGTGCTCGGTGCCGCCGTTAGCGGCCTGGCCGCGGCGCGCCTCACCGTCAGCCGGGGCGACGATGTTCTTCTGTACGATCGGCGTCGCGTCCCCGCAGGGGATTTGACGATACACACGGGGGAGTGGCGAACGGCCTTCCTCGATGGGGTCGACCTCGTAGTGACGAGCCCGGGCTTTCCCGAGCACGTCGGCGCCATTCCCGAGGTGCTGGCGTCGGGTCTCCCCCTCGTCAGTGAGATGGAGTACGCGGTCGCCTCCATGGACGTCACCTACGCTGCTGTGACCGGAACCAACGGCAAGACGACGGTCACGTCCGTGGCCGCCGATATGTTGCGAGCGTCCGGTCGCGACGCGGTGGCGGCGGGCAACATCGGCAACGCCCTCTCCGACGTGGCCGTCGGCGACACGCCTGAGCTCCTGGTGATCGAGGCGTCCAGCTTCCAGCTGCGCTTCATCGACAGTTTCCATCCGGTTGCCGCGGCGATCCTGAACATTGCCCCCGACCATCTCGACTGGCACCGGGACATGGCCGAGTATGTCGCGTCGAAACAACGGATCTTCGAGAACCAGACGGCGGCAGACATCCTGGTTTACGACAGCGACGACCCCGGTGCGGTCGCGGCGGTCGCCGGAGCACCGTCACGGCTTGTTCCGGTGAGCGGGAGCACCCGTCCCAGCGGGGGTGGCGGTGTCGAAGGCGACACGCTCGTCATTGCCGGGGAGAGCTATCCGCGACCGTCGCTCGACCGGGCGTACACCATGGATCTGATTGCCGCCGGTGAGCTGGCCACGAATCTCGGTGCCACCAGCACGGGCATCGGCTATACGCTCGCCACCTTTCGCCCGGGTACGCACAGGCGAACTGTGGTAGGCAGCTGGGATGGGGTCACCTGGGTGAACGACTCGAAGGCGACCAACCCGCATGCCGCCGTCGCCTCGGTAGCGGCCTATGAGTCCGTCGTGCTGATCGCGGGGGGCCGCAACAAAGGTCTCGACCTGGCGCCGATCGTTGCTTCGCCTGCGGTGCGCAAGGTGATCGGCATCGGCGAGGCTGCAGCCGAGTTGGAAGCGGTCACCGACCCGGCGCGGTTCCTGAATGCCCGCGATCTGAGCGACGCCGTAGCCATGGCCGACCAGGTTGCCCGTTCCGGAGACACCGTGCTCCTTGCCCCCGGCTGTGCCAGCTTCGACATGTTTGGTTCCTACATCGAGCGCGGCAATGAGTTCAGCCGCCTCGTCCTCGTTGCAAAGGGGGAAAGCAATGGCAACTAGGGTCACGCCGATAACCGAAGCCCGCTCGTTCGCCTCGCGGCGCGAAGGGCTGGCGGGGCGCATCTCGGTCCTGCTGCTGCTGCCGGTGATGGTGCTGCTCATCATCGGGCTCGGGGCGTTGCTCTCTGCATCGTCCGTGCTCGCCATCCGGGAAGGGTGGGACAAGCTCTACTACTTCAAGCGCCAAGCGATCTTCGCCGCCATCGGGTTGGTGGCACTCGTGGTGGGAGCGCGGGTCCCTTACCGGTTCTATCAGCGGGCGGCGGTGCCGATTTACGGGTTGGCGATTGCCGGACTCCTGGCGACCATGGCCATCGGTGACGTCCGCAACGGGTCGCAGCGCTGGATCCAGCTCGGACCGGTGACGTTGCAGCCATCTGAGTTCGCCAAATTCGCCGTCGTTGTGATGCTCGCCGCGGTGCTCACCCGCAAAGCCGCCTATCTGAACACGTTTGCCCATGTGTTCTGGCCCGTCGCGCTCTCGCTCGGGGCGATCGGGACGTTCCTCATGCTGCAGCCCGACTTCGGGACGACGATGCTGATCGCCGCATCCGGGTTCACGGTGCTCCTCGCCTCGAGCGCCCGGATTCGATACATCATCGGCCTCATGGTCATCGCCGCGGCTGCCGGCGCCGGGCTGGCGGTGGCTGCTCCGTACCGGATGGAGCGCTTGACGAGCTTCCTCGACCCCAACGTAGATGTGCTGGGTGTGGGTTATCACGCTCACCAGAGCCTCGTTGCTCTCGGCACCGGCGGCTGGTTCGGCGTCGGGCTCGGGGCCAGTCGGGCACGCTGGTCCTTTCTCCCCAACGCCCACAGCGACTTCATCTTCGCCATCATCGGTGAGGAGACCGGTCTCGCCGGCGCCCTCGCGGTGATCGCTCTGTTCGTGGTTGTCGCCCTGGTCGGCGTGACCATCGCGCTGCGCGCCCGCGACGAGTTTGGTCGTCTGCTCGCCGTCGGCCTGGTTTCCTGGTTGACCTTCCAGGCTCTCGTCAACATTGGCGGGGTGACAAAGGTGCTCCCGATCACCGGTGTCCCGTTGCCGTTCCTGTCGGCGGGCGGGAGTGCGATGATTGCCAACCTGTTCGTGATCGGAGTGCTGGTGAACATCGCTAGGTTGGCCGGCAAATCGCGCTCCGGGCCTGGTGAGGCGACGTGACCTATGCCTTTGCGGCCGCCGGCACGGGTGGTCATGTGTTTCCCGCTCTCGCCGTCGCCGGCGCTCTTGTGGCGTCGGGTGTCGACAGCAGCGACATCGTGTTCTTCGGTGGTGACCGAATGGAGGCGACCACCGTGCCTGCCGCGGGATACGACTTCGTCGCCGTCGACCTGCGAGGTCTGAAGCGGTCTTTCGATCCGCACAACCTGGGAATACCCAGGGTGGTGCGGCAGGCGACCCGACGTATTCAGGAGGAGATGCGCGCCAGGGAGGCCAGGGCGTGCATCGTGTTCGGCGGCTACGTGTCGGTACCCGCGGCGCTGGCGGCACGCCGGGTGGGCGCCAGCATCTTTGTCCAGGAGCAGAACGCCAAACCGGGTCTGGCAAACCGGTTTGTGGCGGGTATGGCCAAGCGTGTGTTTCTCGGGTTCCCTGCGGCGCAACGGCAACTGAAACGCGGCGAGGTGACCGGCAACCCGCTCAGACCCGAGTTCGGCGACTTCAACCGCGATCTGCTGCGAGCCGAGGCGCGCCGCCACTACGGGGTGACCAGGCCGCTCCCCGTGCTGGGTGTCCTGGGTGGCAGTCTTGGAGCCCAGGTACTCAACGATGTCGTCGAGGCCCTCGCCATGTCGATCGATTCCGATCACGTCTCGATCGTTCACCTCACCGGCAAGCCGCATTTCGACACCATCGCCGAGGCCTCGAGCCACTCCGCCGTAGAGTGGATCCCGGTTGCTTTCGAGGACCGGATGGACTTTTTTTACGCTGTTTCGGATCTGGTGCTGTCGCGGGCCGGGGCAATGACGATAAACGAGCTCGCAGCCACCGGTACGCCCGCAGTTGTGGTTCCATTGGGGTTGGGCACCAACCAGGCGGCAAACGCTCTGGAGCTCGAATCGGCCGGAGGGTTGGTTCGGGTTCAGCAAACGCAGATAGACCAGGTACCGGTAGTGATCGATCAGCTGATCGTGGATCGAGCCCGGCGTGAGTCGATGGGCGCCGTCATGGCGGCGCACGGCCGTCCCGCCGCAGCAAAGGTGATCGCCCAGGCATTGCGTGAGGTTGTCGATGGTTGAGCAGAGATCGCTGGAGGGCTACGAGCGCATTCACATGGTCGGTGCCGCGGGTGCCGGGATGAGCGGGTTGGCCAAGCTGCTCGCCGGCCTCGGCTATCGGGTGACCGGATCGGACCTCAAGCCGAGCCGCATCCTCGATGCGCTAGAGGACATCGGGATCGAGACCTGGATAGGTCATCGCCCCGAGCGGATGGACGAGCCAGATCTGGTTGTAGCGTCTTCGGCGGTTCCGCCGCACGACCCGGAGCTTGTCGCCGCCGCGGGGCAGGGGGCCACGGTGTGGGAGCGGCCCGCCCTGCTCGACGCCTTCACCGCGGAGATGCCCGCCATTGGTATCAGCGGCACTCACGGCAAGACCACCACTACAGGGCTGGTCGTGGCGGCATTGCACGGGCTGGGTCTCGACCCGACATTCCTCGTCGGGGGTGAGTTGGTGACCGAGAATACGTTCGCCCACATCGGCGATCGCGACGTTTTCGTGCTCGAAGCGGACGAAGCGTTTGGGACCTTCCGCCATCTTCATATGCGCGCTTTGCTCGTCACCAACGTCGAAGCAGATCACCTCGACTACTACAAGACCGTATACGCGCTCGAGGAGGCGTTTGCGCTTGTGGCCAACCGCACGGACGGGCCGGTGGTGGGATGCATAGACGACGCCGGTGTGCAACGGCTCGCCCAGCGCGCCGCGGTGATCACCTACGGCCAGAGCCCGGCTGCTCAGTGGCGCGTCTGCGATATCACCCACGGCATCGGCGAGGTCGCGTTCCGGCTCGAGGGCCCGGACACGACAGTCGAGGTCAGGGTGCCCCGCCCGGGCGTACACGTTGCCCTCAACGCCGCAGGTGCGATCGCCCTCCTTGCCGAACTCGGCTACGACCCGCAACAGGCTGCTGCCGGTATCGCCACCTTTGGTGGTGTCCGGCGTCGCTTCGAGACGCGGGTCAGCATCGAAGGGATAACGGTCGTCGACGACTACGCCCACCATCCCACCGAGGTCGGGGCGACTATCAGCGCCGGGCGTCTCGGCGGGTGGAACCGGGTCTGGGCCGTGTTCCAGCCGCACCGCTACACGCGCACCGCGGCGCTCGGGCCGGCTTTCGGGGCTCCGCTGGCGACGGCCGACAAGGTGATCGTCACCGACGTGTACTCGGCCGGTGAGCCACCCCAACCCGGTGTCACCGGTCGGGTCATTGCCGACGCGGTGACCGCGGCGGGTGGGGACGTCGTCTACATCCCCTCGATTCACTCCGTGGCAGCGACGCTCGTTCCCGAGTTGGTCGAAGGTGACGTCGTCCTGCTGCTCGGAGCCGGTGACGTCAACAGCATTGCCGACGACATCGCAGCTGCCCTTGGTGAGCGGTCGTGAGCCTTGCCGATCTCGCGAGGCAAGGGCTGGTCACGAAAGATCACCCTCTCGCCGGGATGTCGACCTACAAGTTCGGTGGTCCTGCTGCCTGGTACGCCGAGGCGGAAACGGTCGACCAACTCGCCGCAGCATTAGCCGCGAGCGATGTGCCGTTTGTC
The DNA here is from genome assembly GCA_963801165.1 of uncultured bacterium. Lineage (GTDB taxonomy): Bacteria > Actinomycetota > Acidimicrobiia > Spongiisociales > UBA5794 > JAAETI01. The sequence goes on along the minus strand of CAWDDT010000006.1, from coordinate 503,467 downwards.
GTCTTGGGCAGGGGCTCGAACGTCGTCATATCAGACCGCGGCTATCACGGTCTGGTCGTCAAGCTCACCGGCGAGTTCAACGAGGTCGCAATGGGGGAGGAGACGGTGGAGGCGGGGGCTGGAGTGTCGCTGCCGCGCCTCGCCCGGACCTGTGCCGCGGCCAATCGGGGCGGCTTGGAGTTTTATGTCGGAATCCCCGGCTCCGTCGGCGGGGCCGTGGTCATGAATGCCGGCGGTCACGGCTCCGATACCGCGGAGTGGCTCGCTACGGCCGGCGTGCTCGACACTGCGACCGGTCGGATCACCTCGTCGACCCCGGAGGAGCTCGAGCTGAGCTACCGGCATAGCCGCCTCACCCGGGCCGACGTGGTGCTCCGGGCGCGTTTCCGAACCGTGCAGCGAGACAGAGACGAGTGTGAGGCGCTGATGCGGGAGATCACGTCATGGCGCCGCGAGCATCAGCCAGGGGGAACCTTCAACGCCGGGAGCGTCTTCAAGAACCCTCCCGATGATTCTGCGGGCCGGCTCATCGATGTGTGCGGATTGAAGGGCTTCGCCGTCCGCGGCGCATCTGTGTCTGAGCGCCACGCCAATTTCTTCGTTGCCGACGACACCGCAACCGCTCAGGACGTGTACGACCTCGTGAGCGAGGTGCGCGGGTTGGTGTTGGCGCGCACCGGCGTGCTTCTCGAGCCCGAGATCAGGTTCATCGGGGATTTCGGTGACGAATCATGACCGAGACCGTCGATCCCCGTTTGGCCCGTCGCCGCCGCGAGGTTCAGGAGGCGAGTGCCCGCCGCCGGCTGCGCTGGACAATCGGCCTGCTGGTGCTGGCCGTCGCCGCCGGAATGGTCGTTGCCGTCTTCGAGTCGTCCTGGTTTGCGGTGGACTCGATCACAATCGAAGGGGCGAGTCGTGCCGATGTCGCCTCGATCCTGAATGCGGCGGGAGTCGAGGATGGTGTGTCGATCGTGTCGGTTCGTGCCGGCAGGATCGAGGACAAGCTACGTGAGGACCCCTGGATTGCCGAGGCCCAGGTCCGGGTGCTCTGGCCGAGATCGATAGAGGTGTCTGTTGTCGAGTACATCCCGATCGCCCGTATCAAGAGTGGCGATACGTGGCTGGTGGCGTCCACGCAGGGCTCGGTCCTGGCGCGAGGCCAGCGCCTGGTCGATCCGTTCATCGACATAGAGGCCGGGGATCTCCATCCGGGGGATGTCATCGAGAACTCCGATGCGCTCGGCGCGCTCGAATTCGTCTCCGCCCTCCCCGTAGAGCTCAAGGACGGATTGGTGGTGACCAGCACCGGTTCGGAGTTGAAGGCCACGGTGTCGGGGCACAACGTCATCCTCGGCTCTGCGGTCGACATGGCGCAGAAGGCGGTGACGCTTGCCGTCTTGCTCCAGCAAGGAATCGCCGACGGTGCGTCGATCAACCTCGTTTCCCCGATACGACCGGCCGTGACCAACCCTCAAGGAGAGGTTGAGGGTTCCCAGCAAGTTACTACTGAAACGACGGACTCAGGCTAAGGTTCAGGTTGAGATAGGAGTTTGGAGATGGTGACCGAAGCAACAAACCTGCAGAATTACCTTGCCGTCATCAAGGTGGTGGGTGTTGGCGGTGGCGGGGTCAACGCCGTAAACCGGATGATCGATGCCGGTATCCGCGGGGTCGAGTTCATCGCGATCAACACCGACGCCCAGGCTTTGCTCATGTCTGATGCGGATGTGAAGCTCGACATCGGACGCACCTCCACTCGTGGTTTGGGGGCAGGTGCCGATCCCGACATCGGTCGGCAATCCGCAGAGGAACACCGGGACGAGATCGAGGACGCCCTCATGGGCGCCGACATGGTATTCATCACCGCAGGCGAGGGCGGTGGCACCGGCACCGGAGGTGCTCCGGTTGTGGCCGAGATCGCCAAGGAGATCGGTGCCCTGACCGTCGGCGTGGTCACCCGCCCGTTCGGCTTCGAGGGGCGGCGGCGCTCCGTCCAGGCTGAGCAGGGCATCCAGACTCTCAAGGATGCGGTCGACACCCTGATCATCATTCCGAACGAGCGTCTGCTCGAAATCGCCGACGAGCGCACAGGTGTCCTCGAGGCATTCGGGATGGCAGATCTGGTGCTGTCGAGCGGAGTCCGGGGCATCACCGATCTGATCACGACCCCCGGTTTGATAAACGTCGACTTCGCCGACGTCAAGACAATCATGGTCGATGCAGGCTCGGCCGTCATGGGCATCGGCGCCTCGACGGGTGAGAACCGGGCTACCCAGGCGGCCGACAAGGCCATCAGCTCGCCTTTGCTGGAGACCTCGATGGAAGGAGCCCGCGGCGTGCTTCTGTCGATCGCCGGTCCGGAGGACATGACCCTCCACGAGATTTCGACGGCGGCGGGCATCATCGCCGACCACTGTGACAGCGATGCCAACATTATTTTCGGTGCCGTCGTCGACGATGCGCTCGGCAACGAGATGAGGGTGACGGTCATCGCGGCCGGATTCGACCGTGATCGTCGCACGATGAGCCGGCCGAGCTTCACCGACTTCACTCCACGGCCCAGCCGTGAAGAGCCGCTCGACGATCTGGACATACCCGGCTTCGTCACCGAATGATCCGGCCCCCGGGTTTCGCCGGTGCGGCATTCGGCACCGCCGCCGAGAGCGACCTGCGCTCAGACGGGTCGGCACGCAAACGGGTGGCAAAGGAACTCGGTATCCCGGCGAAATGGGCTTTTCTAGAGCAGGTTCATGGAGCGACAGTCCTCACCGCGGACGGGCCGGGCAGAAGGGGCGACGGTGATGCTCTGGTCGTCCTCCGACCCGGTCTTCCCATTGCTGTGGCCACGGCCGACTGTGTTCCGGTCGTCGTCGAGGCAGACGGTGCGGTCGCAGTTGTCCACGCCGGGTGGAGAGGAGCGGCCGCCGGGGTATTGCCAGCGGCCCTTCGGGCGTTGACGAAGGCCGGCCATGAGCCCGTGCGGGCGGCCATAGGGCCGGCCATCGGTCCGTGCTGCTACGAGGTGGGTACGGAGGTGGCCGATCGGTTCCCCGGGTTCGTGGCTACGACGAGCTGGGGGACACCAAGCGTGGATATTCCCTCGTATCTCGAGAGCCAGCTTCACGGTCTCGAGGTGTGGGTGTCCGGCGAGTGCACGTACACTTCGGAGCGGATGTACTCGTGGCGTCGAGATGGGACACGACACAGACAGGTGACGGTGGCATGGTTGCCAGACAGCTAGAGGAGATCCATAGCGTCGTGGCGGCTGCGGCCGCCCGGGCCGGCAGACCGCTCGAGGAGATCACCCTGGTCGCAGTCTCGAAAGGCCGGCTCCCCGAGGCGATCCTGGAGGCATACGGTCGGGGCCAGCGCGACTTCGGCGAGAACCGCGCTCAGGAGCTTGCCGAGAAGGCCGCCGTGCTCCCCGATGACATACGGTGGCACTTCATTGGGTCTCTCCAGACACGCCAGGTGAAGACCGCGGCACCACATACTCATCTGTTGCACTCGCTCGACCGGGTGCGGTTGATCGACACGTGGGCCGGCATTCCCGATCGATCGCCGGCGCTGCTGCAGGTCAACATCGCGGCGGAGCCGCAAAAACACGGCGCCGCACCTGACGAAGTTCGGTCACTTCTGGAGCACGCCCGTTCGGTCGGTGTCGAATGTGTCGGTCTCATGGCGATGCCGCCACAGGTGGAACGGGCCGAGGACAACCGGAGGTGGTTCAAGGCCCTGGCGGACATGCGCAGGGAGTTGTCCACGACTTTTCCTGAATTGACACACTTATCGATGGGAATGACGGATGATTATGAAGTGGCGATCGAGGAAGGTGCCACGCTGATACGCGTTGGACGGGCTATCTTTGGTGAACCCGGGGACACGGGCAAGGATTGATTGAGGACGAAATGGCATCACTCTGGCAGAAGACGATGTTCTATCTGGGTCTAGTGGACGACGACGAGATAGAGGCTGCCGAGGCGGCTGTCGAAGACTCACAGGGTGCGGTGCGCACCGTCGAACCACCGCGGCCAGCCAGGAGAGACCGGTCTGATCTCCGTATCGGTCGTGCCACGGGTGCCATCGCCGGACGGCGAATCGAGCCGCCGGCACCGGTGCGGCGGCGGGTGTCGGAAAACGCAGAGCATGCCGAAGCAGGCGTTCTCGTAACCAGCGGCCGGACCACCAAGCCACCGCGGGGCATGGATAGGGCCCATGCCCGCGGCTCCACGGAGCCGGTGGTGATCGAGGCCAGGACTCTCTCAGACGCCCAGACTCTGGCCGATCACATCCGGGAGGGACGGCCCGTGGTTCTCGACCTACGTGAGACCGAGACTGCGATGGTGAGACGTCTCGTGGATTTCTCGAGCGGGCTGACCTATGCACTCGACGGGAGGATGGCCAAGATCGCAACCGGTGTGATACTGGTCACTCCGGAAGGCACCACCGTGGGCGTGGACGAGAGGCGCCGCCTGGCCTCGCTTGGCCTCTATGACACGAGCCTGGCACACGACTGATGAACCTCCTGTGCAACGTTCTCTATCTGGCGATGTTGCTATTGCTCGCCTGGGTAGTGCTCAGCTATGTAGTCAACTTTGGTCGTCTCGGCTGGGGTCACCCGGTCCGCTCCATTTATGACTTCCTGTCGCGCGCCATCGACCCGATTCTGAGACCGATCCGCCGGATTCTGCCCCCGGTGCGGGTCGGCGGTATGGGGCTCGACCTCTCGCCCATGGTCCTGTTTCTCGCCATCATCATCCTGCGCAACTTTCTTTGTTAACTGGTGGCCCGTACCTGAAAATCGCTATCGCGGAACCCGCGGACCGGTCATAGCGATTACGATCGACTTGTGGATATTTCGAGCGACGAGGCAAGAGGCACACAATTCTCCGGCACCGAGCATTCGTATGACGCTCGAGAGGTGGAAGCGTTCCGGCAACGGGTAGTGAACGCGCTGGCCGCCCATGAGTCGACAGATTCGGCCGCACCGGTTCCCGATCCGCCGTCGGGCGACGACCTGATGGCCGCGCAACGGGCCAGACACCAGGCCGTGGAGCTCACCGAGCGCATGATGCGCGACGTGTTCGGCGCATCGGGAGACAGCGTGGGCGCGCTCTCTACCTGGCAGGAAGCTGCGATGCTGCGCGCCGAAGCAGAGGAGGAGAAGGCGTTTGCGGGAGAGGAAGCCCGGCGTCTCGTCGCCGGGGCCACAGCCGAGCGCGACGAGATCCGCTCCGGTCATGAAGCGGAGCGGAAACGTCTCCGGGCAGAACTACAGAACGAGCTGCAAGCGTCGCGCGACGCCGCCGATGCCGAGGTCGAGGATGTGACGACGAAGGCCAAGGACGAGGCCACCGAGATCGTCCGGCGTGCGGTCGAGAAGGCAGACGAGACACGGAGGGCCGCCGCCGCCGAGACCCAGCGGTTGGAGCGGAGGATCGCGGTCCTCCACACGGCGCTCGCCGATGCCGAGGGGAGATTTCGCCGGCTGGCGGCGACCGCGGCCAATGAGGTGGGGACGATGCAAGCGATCATCGACGAGGACCTCGCAGGCACAAAGTCGCCAGAACCACCGCCCGAACCCCAGCGCCGCGAGGTATTCCTAGCCTCGGTCGATCTCACCGAAGATGGGCTGGGCGCCGGCGACGTCGAAGCGAGCGACGAACCCGATGCCACGGAGGCTCCGGGCCTGCCGGGCAGAAATCCCGAGATCGGTTTCTACCAGCGACGGTTGGCAGGTTTGCGCGAGCGCCTCGAGCAGAGCGGTCACCCGCCGCAGTAATCACCGAGGTTGTAGTCACCGAAGTTGTAATCACGAAGTCACTGCCTCTGCAGCGTCACGGAGATCTCCGCACCATTGATCTCGAGCGTGTTCGCCTGGGCTTGCTCGGTGCGAGCAACCGTCGTCGCCAGGATCTCCCCTGCGATCAAGTCGCGGTATGCCTCCAGCGCATCGACGATGGCGGCATCCTCGGAGCTCCAGGTCAGTGACACGCGGTCGCTGACCTCGAAGCCGAGCTCGCGCCGTACCCCCTGAATGGCGCTGACGATCTCGCGGGCGGTGCCCTCGCGGGCGAGTTCCGGGGTCACTGTGACGTCGAGGGCGACCGAGAGCGGTCCCTCGGCGGCGACTACAAGACCGGGGCGGGGTTCGCGTCGCACGACGATGTCATCCGGTGAAATCTCAACTCCGCCGATCTCGAGATGTGCCCCGTCGAGGAGCGACGAGATCGTGTCGTGGGGCAGCGCGGCGATCTCGGCGGCAACGGTTTTGGTCGCAGGTCCGAGGCGGGGACCAAGCACCTTGAAGTTCGCCTGTGCCGACAAGCTCACGATGTGGTCTTCGATCGTGTCGACCGTGACCGACGCCACGTTCAGCTCTTCGGCGATCAGCGACTGGTGCGACGCTACGGCAGCGGCAACCGAGGGGTCGCGAGTGACCACCGTCAGATCAGCAAGCGGCTGGCGCACCCTCACCTCGTGTCTCTTGCGGAGGCCATGGCCGAGATTGACGATGGTGCGGACCGTTGCCATCGCGGCCTCCAGGTCCATGTCGATCCTCTCGGCGTCGGTGAGCGGGTAGTCGGTGTGATGGACGCTCTCCGGCGTCGTCTCATCGAGGTCGTGGACGAGGCGTTGATAAAGCTCCTCGGAGATAAAGGGGAGGACCGGGGCAGCCACGCCGGCGAAGGTGACCAGCACCTCGTAGAGAGTGGCGAATGCGGCAAGCTTGTCGGCGTCATCACCGGTGCCGCGCTGTGACCAGAACCGGCGCCGGGAGCGGCGGATATACCAGTTGGTGAGGTCGTCGATGAACCCCAGGATGGGGGGGATGACGTTGTAGAGCCGGTAGTCCTCCATCTCCACGTTCACCTGCCGGATGAGACTCTGCAGCACCGACAAGATCCAACGGTCGATCTCGGCGCGTGCCGACGGTGGCGCGGCCGCCTTCAAGTCGGCGAGCGTGATCCCGTCCGCCTCGGCGTAGGTCGTGAAGAAGGAGTACGCGTTCCAGAACGGCAGCAGCACCGTTCGCACCACCTCTCTCACTCCGGCCTCGGAGAAACGGAGCGGGTCGGCACGGACGACAGGAGAGTTGATCAGATACGCGCGGAGGGCGTCCGCCCCGAACTCGTCGAGAACGTGAGTGGGATCCGGGTAGTTCTTCAGGCTCTTGGACATCTTGCGCCCGTCTTCGGCGAGGATCATCCCGGTGACGACACAGTTCTGGAAAGGCGCGTCATCGAATAGAGCCGTACCCAGGACGACCAGCGTGTAGAACCACCCACGGGTCTGGTCCAGGCCCTCGGCGATGAAGTCGGCCGGGTAGCGGTGTGCGAACCGCTCCTCGTTCTCGAACGGGTAGTGGATCTGCGCATACGGCATCGAACCCGACTCGAACCAGCAGTCGAGGACCTCGGGCACCCGTTGCATCGTCCCGCGGCACTGCGGGCACGGGAACGTCACCTCGTCGACGTAGTGCTTGTGCAAGTCATCGACCCAGACACCAGAGAGGTCGTGCAGCTCCTGGCGAGAGCCGACACAGACCCTGTGCTCGAATTCTGCGCATTCCCAGACAGGGATGCAGCTTCCCCAATAGCGATTCCGGCTGATTGCCCAATCCCTGGCTCCCTCGAGCCAATTGCCAAAGCGCTTGTCGCCTACGGCCTCGGGCACCCAGTGGATCTTCTGGTTCACCTCGACCATGCGGTCGCGGAACGACTCGACGGCAACGAACCACGTCGGGATCGCCTTGTAGATCAACGGTGTGCCGGTACGCCAGCAGAACGGATACGAGTGACGGATCTGCTCGTGGCGCACGATCAGCTGCCGATCCTTGAGCATCCGGATCAGTGTGGCGTCGGCGTCCTTGACGTTGACGCCCGCGACCTCGGGTACCTCGTCGGTGAACCGCGCTTCGGCATCTACCGGATCGACCAGCACGTCGAGGCCGGCATCGTTGAGAGCGTAGAAGTCAGCCTCGCCGTAGGCGGGCGCCATATGCACGAGACCGGTACCCTCATCAACAGTGACGTCGGTGCTCTCGATGACACGGAAAGCGCCGTGGTCGCGTTTCTCGCCGAAGTAATCGAACGGGGGCTGATACGCCACTCCGACCAGATCACGGCCTTGCATGCGGTCGAGCAGCTCGCGGTCGGATCCGAAGAACTGGTCCACGAGGTCGGAAGCAAGCCAGTAGGTCCCCGACAAGCCACCAAGAGATCCGGCGATGCGGCTGTACTCGATGTCGGCGCCGGCGGCGACCGCGAGGTTTGCAGGGAGCGTCCACGGCGTGGTCGTCCAGATGAGCAGGTAATCACCGTGCTGGACGGCACCGCGACCGTCGAGCACCTCGAGACGCAACGTGATTGCCGGGTCGTCGACGTCGCGGTAATCGAGATTCGCCTCGAAATTGGACAGCGGCGTGGTCGCCCCGAACGAGTAGGGGAGGACCTTGAAGTCCTTGTAGACCAGACCTTTGTCCCACAGGGACTTGAACACCCACCAGACGCTCTCCATGAAATCGACATCCATGGTCTTGTAGTCGTTCTCGAAATCGACCCAGCGTCCGATCCGGTTGGTGATTACCTCCCACTCATCCGTTGTCGCCTCAACCATGGCGCGGCAGGCTTCGTTGAAGGCGCCGACCCCGTACTCGAGGATCTGCCGCGGCCCCGACACGCCGAGCTGCTTCTCGACCTCCATTTCGACAGGGAGGCCGTGGACGTCCCAGCCGAACCGTCGCTCGACGCGATGGCCGCGCATCGTCCAATAGCGTGGGACTATGTCCTTGACGACGCCCTGGAGGATGTGGCCGTAGTGGGGGCTTCCCGTCGCAAAGGGAGGTCCGTCGTAGAAGGTGTATTCAGCATCCGCGGGCCGGAGCTGCTGCGACTTCTCGAATGCCTCCGTCCTCTTCCAGTAGGCGAGGATGTTGGCGTCGAGTGCCGGAAGGTTGAGTTGGGCGTCGGCGCGGGCAAATGAGCCCGTGTTTACGGGTGTGGTTCCCGTGTTTGCTGGTGTGGGTCCCGTGTTTGCTGGTGTGGGTCCCGTGTTTGCTGGTGTGGGTCCCGTGTTTGCTGGTGTGGGTCCCGTGTTTGCTGGTGTGGTTTGTGGGGTCATCTTCCGGTCCTAGGTGAAGATATGTATGTCCTTCACCGGGACGGGTCTTCCCCGCGGTACCACCCGGTTTGCCGGAATGTGCCCGGCCTCTCAGTTGCCCCATGCGGCGGGGTGTCCGGCGAGTTCTACCCCCGGTGGTCCCGGGCTCTTCCCGCAGCTCGGAGGTGATGGCCCGGTTGCCGGAGGCGCCGGGCTCACACCATCCCCGGCTCGCTGGGCCGCCGTTTCGCTTCCGGGCGTCCTCTTCGTCGCTGTTGTCTTCGTCGCTGTTGTCTTCGTCGCTGTTGTCTTCGTCGCTGTTGTCGTGGAATAGTACACGTCCGTGTTGCGGGAGCGAACGTCACGGGCCCGGTGCCCGGATCCAACTTAAGTTGTGTCGCACGACGCCGACAGCGTGAGCAATAGGACCAACGGCCGATAGGTGTGACATGACCCACGTTCTTTTTGTTGACGACGACGAGCGGGTTCTGCGAGGAATCCGCCGCACTATGCGATCCAGTCACCCGGATTGGGAGATGTCGTTCGCCGCCGACAGCGAAGCGGCTCTCGCCCAGCTCGAGGACACCGGCGCAGACGTGATCGTCAGTGATGCCCAGATGCCGGGCGTGGACGGTCTTGCGCTGCTGCAACTGGTGCGGATGCGCTATCCGGAGACGGCGCGGATCATGCTCACCGGTCAGGTCAAGAAGGATCAGACCTACGAGGCGGTCGGGCTCGTCCATCAGTTCCTGGCGAAGCCGTGTCCTCCCGAGGAGCTGCAGGCTGCCGTGGATCGTGCGCTCCATCTCCGGGGGCTCCTGGAAGACCCGATTCTGCGCGGTGTCGTCTCGCGAATGCGCGCCCTGCCCAGCCAGCCGTCTGTCTACACCCGGCTGATGCGGGCCGTGCGGTCCGAGGACGTCGGGCTCGACGAGATCGCCGTAATCGTGGAGGAAAACCCGAGCGTGGCCGCCCGGGTTCTACAACTCGTCAACTCGGCCTTCTTCGGTCTCCCCCGGCCGACGGCGAGCATCAAGGAGGCGGTGGTCTTCATCGGCACCAAGACCTTGCGTACCCTGGTGCTCAGCGTGGAGGCCTTCCGCGACCTGGATCTGAGTGCCTCCGACCACGGTCTCGAACCCGACGCTCTCCAAGAACATGCGGTGACCACAGCGCGCATCGCGGCGGAAATGGTGCCGGTCGCCGAGAGGGAAGCCGCATATGCCGCCGGGCTCCTCCACAGCATCGGCGTACTCGTGCTGGCGTCCCAACTCCCCGACGAATGGAGCAGAATCGTCGAAGAGGCTCGTACCGCCCAGCGCAGCCTGCTCGAGGTCGAGGAGCTCGTCCTCGGTGTCAACCACGGCCAGGTCGGCGCCGCTCTGCTGAGTCTGTGGGGGCTGCCGCACGATGTCATCGAAGGGGTCGCACAACATCTTTGTCCCGGGGTCGTCACCGGATTCGGGGGCAGGCTGGTGGGAGTCACCCATGTCGCGTCCCGGCTGGCGGATGAGATCTCGCCGCCGCTCCTCCCCGGGGTCGTCGGCACCCCGATCGACCACGACTATCTAGCCGCAGAAGGCATCGAAGCGTCGCTGGGGGACTGGCGCTACCTCGCTGAGCACATCGCGGAAGGACACGACCAGTGAGACCTCGGGTCATCTGCATCGACGACGAGCCGCGAGTCCTCAAGGGGCTCCAGCGCCGTCTCGGGCGGGAATTCGATCTGACGGTTGCCGAGAGTGGCACAGAGGCGTTGCAGATCATGCGGTCTTCGGATCCGTTCCAGGTCGTCGTTTCCGACATGAGGATGCCGATGATGAGCGGCGCACAGTTGCTGGCGACGGTCCGAACAGAATTCCCTGACTCGGTACGGGTGCTGCTGACAGGGCAATCCGACATCAATGACGCGATCTCGGCGGTCAACGACGGCAACATCTTCAGATTCCTCAGCAAGCCCTGTCCTCCCGAGATCCTCCAAGGGGCGCTGCAGGAGGCGGTTGAGCACAACCGGCTCATCAGGTCGGAGAGGGAGCTTCTCGACGAGACCATCCGCGGCAGCGTTGCCCTTCTCGCTGAGATCCTGGCGATCCGCGACCCGGTTGCCGCGGCGCGGGGTAGCCGGCTGCACGGACACGTCGGGGCCCTTGCGCGCGCTCTCGACGTGGCGCATCCCTGGGACATCGAGGTCGCCGCCACTCTCTCGGAGATCGGTTACGCCCTTGTACCCAGCGACATCGTCGATCGGTGGCGTGCCGGAGACGAGCTGAGCGCCAAAGAACAGGCTGTGATTGATCGGCAGCCGCAGGTAGCGCGAGACCTGATAGCCAAGATTCCCCGCCTCGAGGTTGTTGCCGAGATCCTGGGAGCGCTCTCGCCGGCGTCTCCACCCTCGTCGGACCGGCGGGTCCAGCTTGCCATAGAGCTGATTCGGGCGGCAACCATCTATGACGGCTATCTGCGGGCGGGCCTCAAGGAGGGCGCCGCAACGCACAGAATGCGCACCTCACATACCGAGATCTCAAATGAGATTCTCGACGGGCTCGAACAACTGGCCGTCGCCGCCGGAGGGTATGCAATCAAGGCTCTCCGGGCTGCCGACCTGGTTTCGGGCCTTAAGCTCGCGGAGGATCTCTATTCGGCCGACGGGCGGCTCCTGCTCACCGCGGGTGCCGAGGTGACGCTGGCGGCAAAGACGAGGATCGCCCAGTTTGCAGACCACGTTGGGATCCGGGAGCCGATCAAAGTTCGTGTTCCCATCTGAGACGGTCTGAGACGGTCTGGGGCGGTCGCCGACAACTCTCGGGTGTTCGCGGATATCTTTCGGGAATTCGCCGGTAGCTAATGATCGGGATGCGCTCGCCGACGGGACGGTCCTGAAGTCGTGATGGAGAGTGGGACGATGACGCAGTCCGAAACATCGGTGATGGGCGGTCGCGCCAGTTTCATGCTGGACCATGCGCCGTCGCCGATTTGGTTGGAGGATTGGTCGGGGGTTGCGACGTTCTGCGACGAGATGCGGGCCGCTGCTGTGACCGACTTGCGGGCAACGCTCGAAGCCGATGAGGGATTGCTCCGCTCGGTCATCGGCAAGGTGGTCGTTCGTGAAGCGAACGCCAGGGCGCTCGCCTTTGTCGGCGCCTCCGATCGCTCCGCGATGCTCGGGCGCGTTCTGGCGCGGGGGCTGTCCGACGACGCGTTGCGCTGGATGCTCGACCAGATAGTTGTCGTCTGGGAGGGCGGCACCGAGTTCGAGCGCGACATAAATGGTCGTGTTCTCGGTGGCCCCGATACGGACAGCAAGATCCAATGGGCCGTGCCCTGCGTCGATGGTGTCGCCGATTACTCGAGTGCGATCATCATGGTGCACGACACCACCGCACACATGGTCGCAGCCCGCGAGATGGAGCTACTCATCGAGGACGTCGGGGTCCATATGGAGGCGTCCCGACAGATCGAGGAGCACGCCCACCGGCTGGAGGCTCTCATCGACATGAGCCGGAGCCTGGCGTCCAGTTTCGACCTCGACGTTCTCCTCCAGCTCGTGGTGACGATCATCCGCAAGGTTGTGGGCGCCGATCAAGCGATCGTCCATCTGTTCGATCTCGACAAGGAGGAGGTGACGGCAGTTGTAGGGCGCGGTCTTGCGGGCAGCGTCCTCGAGGGGTGGTCGTATGCCGAGGCGATGGATGGGCTGTGCGGCTGGCTGGCAGACACCAATCAGGCGGCGATCGTGTCGGACCTGGGAGACGACGACCGGATCGGTGAGATCGCGGCCCAACGCTCCGCAGTCTTTCGGCCGGGTGCTTCGGCAGCGGCAGCACCTGTCATCCTCGACGAGAAGGTTGTCGGGAGCGTCATCGCGATCAGCTCGACAGGTCGCAGCTACCTCGATGTGGATTTGTCTCTCCTTCGCATGATTGCAGCCCAGACCGGAGTCGGCCTCCACAACGCCGAGTTGTACGGCGAGCTGCGCCGCTCCCGGGACGAAGCCCACGCGGCCCACCACGAGCTCGAGGAGACCCAGACACAACTGCTGCAATCGCAGAAACTCGAGGCGATTGGATCGCTGGCCGCGGGGATCGCACACGAGATCAACACGCCGATCCAGTTCGTGTCGGACAACGCGTCGTTCATCCAAGAGTCGATGGATCCTCTTGCGGAGGCGTTCCGGTCGTGCTCGGCCTTCGTGGAGATGGCCGCTGGATATCCGGACCTGGCGGACGAAGCAGCCGAGATCAAAGCGCTCTGGGAGTCAAGTAACTGTGCTTTCTTGATTGAGGAGATCCCGGACGCGGCCGCAGAGACGCTAGAGGGTGCGAGACGCGTTGCTGAGATCGTGCGCGCCATGAAGGACTTCGCCCATCCCGGGTGGGACTCCAAGAGCTCGGTCGACATCAACCATGTCATTAAAACCACGGCACAGATTTCGCGCAACGAGTGGAAATACGTCGCCGAGATGGAGCTCGATCTGGACGACACGATCCCACAGGTCCCCGCGCTCGCCGGGCCGCTGGGACAGAGTCTGCTCATCCTGTTCGTCAACTCCGCACAAGCGTTGCGTGATCAGGGGAGGGGCGAAGCATCCGGTATGGGCAAGATCCGGGTAGCCACCTCTCTGCGGGGAGACTTCGTGGAGATTCGTGTCGCCGACGACGGGCCGGGAATCCCGCCGGCGATCGTAGACCGGATCTTCGATCCGTTCTTCACCACCAAGGATGTCGGCAAGGGCAGCGGGCAGGGTTTGTCGATCGCGCGCTCGGTAGTGGTCGACAAGCATGGTGGGGAGATCCAGGTCGAGCAGGGCGATCCCGGTGCGGTGTTCGTGATCAGACTCCCGCTACGGGACTCCTCTGGCTCGGTCGAGCCCTTCACCGACGCGTGAGCCGGCGCCTCATCCGCCCGCCCGGCCCCGAAACGCTTAACCGACGCTGCGTCCAGCCGACTTTGGGTCCAAGGAGTAGCCGGGCTGTCCCCGCTCGACTTCCGAAAGACAGTATGTATTCGATCAGGCAGGTGAAGGGAGACGAATTTTGCCACCTCGCACTGACCCCAGATGGATCACACTTGTAGAGCGACCCGATGCCCATAGTTACGAGTTCTTGGCTCTCAAGATCTTGATGCAGAGAGTCGCTCTAAAAGGACGCGGGGGCATGACGCCATCCGAACGCGACGCCGTAGTGGACGAGGTCTACGGGTTCTTCCAGAAGAACACGCGCCTCATGTCCAAGGACATTTCCGCCCTGTTCGGCTAGGCCGCCACCGCGAAAGGAAAGACATGCCAACAAGACTTTTCAGCGTAAACGAGACTGCGGAGAGAATCCGTGCCGGAGACAGGCTGCTGCTCGCCGGTGACGAGGCGCTCCTGTCTCAGCTCCCGGCCGGAGACTGGATCGCGGGAACCATCCCGTACTTCATGGCGCCGCAGGGTGGCTGCGTTACCCGCGACCTGATCTACGTCGACGAGCTCCCCGAGCAAGTGACCGATGTGAAGGTGGCGACGTACGGGCCGGATGACCTCGTCAACATTGCCGCCGATGGTTTCGGGAACGGCTTCACCATCGTGATCCTCCCGGCAACGAGTGAGGTCCACGCCCGCTATGCCGCCGAAGCCCCCGAGTTCCCGCACCTGTTCGACCGCCCGGTCGTGGGCTGGGTCTCCGGTGTGCATCTCGACGACCTCGGTTCGGTATCGCCCCGGGTGTTCGCCGGAAGCGGCGACGCCGGATCAGATTCGGTTGCAGTAGTGCTCCATGCCGAGTTGCCCGACGGCGTCCTGGCTTCGGCGGACATCGTCAACCTGTTCACCCAGGGCGACGGTGCCACCCTCACGTTTGATGGCACAGGGTTTGCTCAGGGCAAGGTCAACGTGGACGGGGTCCCCTGCGTCTTCGCCGACTACTTGCGCGAGATCGGTCACGACACGAGGCTCCCGCTGGTCGCCGACTACTTCGGCGCCATGGTGAACGTCTCGTTCCAGGCCGTGCCCGACGGTGACGAGCCGGTTGCTCTGTATGCGCCCGTGTTCGAGGGGGTCGAGTACAAGCTGGCGGCGCCGGTCGGTGACTACGTCTCGGAGTTCGTCTCACAGCTTCCCGTCGGCTCGACGGCTCCTGCGTTCTCGTGCAATTGCATACTGAACTTCCTCTACTCGGAGCTCGAAGGCAAGAAGACCGGGGACATCGGTGGGCCGATCACCTTCGGTGAGGTGGCCTACCAGCTCCTCAACCAGACCCTGGTGTACCTGACCATCCACGAGTAGGTCCGTCGTCACAACGGATCTACGCTGTCGGCATGTCCGCCGATCAGGTTGTGCGCAGCCACCCAAACGGATCGTTGTTGACCGTTTGGGTGGTGCCGCGTGCCAGGAAGACCGAGATCGTCGGATATCACGGCGACGCGCTCCGGGTGCGGGTCACTGCAGTCGCGGAAAAAGGGCAAGCAAACCGGGCCGTGATTGCCCTGTTGGAACAGGAGCTCGGCTGCCGCCTCCGGCTCTCGAGCGGGGCGTCGTCACGTCGCAAGAGGCTCGTTGCGGTGGGGATCAGCGCTGAAGATCTCGAGCGTCGTGTCGAGAAAGTGGGGAGTTGACGACAAGGCCGTAGTTCCTGGTATCGTCCCGGCACTCAAAGGAGGTCCTTTTGACGCGAGATCTAGCCAAGTCGACGGTGGAGCGGCTGCGCCGCAAGCTCGACGAGGAGGAGGCGCGCCTGGTAGAGATCGTCGAGGAGTTCGACAAAGTCTTCAGCGAGGCGAATATGGGCTCTACGAGCTCCGAGCACAGCGCCGATCTGCTCAGCGCCGATGGTGGCTCGCTCGCCCTCGAGCTGGAGATGGATCTCTCGGTTCTCGAGAACGCTCGAGAGATCCTCGTCAAGGTCCAGGCCGCCAAGGCTCGCATGGACGATGGTACCTACGGCACCTGTGCGGTGAGCGGCAAAGCGATCCCGGTTGAGCGTCTCGAAGCTCTTCCGTACGCCACTACCCGTGTGGAGTATGCCGACCAGGCTTAGCCTGCCGGGTCGGCCATGTCCGTTATCACCAAGCATCTGTCGAAGAAGACCGCGCACAATCTTGCCCTCTCAACCGCCGGCGCGGTGATTCTCATCGACCAGCTCACCAAGAACTGGGCTCGTGACAACTTTGCCGGCGGCCATACCGACGTGATCGGGAGTTGGTTGCGGGTGACTTACACGAGGAATCCCGGAGCCGCCTTCACAAGCTTCACGGGTTCCGGCCGGCTGATCGGGATCGTGGGTATCGCCGTCGTCGCTTTCCTGCTCTACGTGTTGTCGCGATCGAGCCGGCAAGTCGATGTTTTGGCCCTCGGGCTCATCCTCGGCGGGGCATTGGGCAATCTGTCCGACCGCGTCTTTCGCGGTGCGGGCTTTCTGGACGGGGCCGTCGTTGATTGGATCGACTGGTGGTTCATACCGACCTTCAATGTCGCTGATGCCTCGTTGAACATCGGTGTCGCGTTGCTGCTGCTGACGATGGTCGTGGTCGGCATCACCCATGACTGAGCGGGTCGTGGTGGTTGTCACCGACGAGCTGGACGGGGTCAGGCTGGATCGCACGCTTGCCGTGCTCGCAGGCATCAGCCGGGCTGCATCGCGGCAGGCGATCGAGTCGGGTGGGGTATTGGTTGCAGGAGCGCCCGCCGACCGGGCCACCGTGCCACACGCGGGCGAGGAGATCGAGTATCCGATCCCGGAGACGTTGCCGATGTTCGTGCCGGAGCCCGTGCCTTTCACCGTGGCCGCCGAGTTGGCGGACGTGCTCGTAATCGACAAGCCGGCCGGGCTGGTGGTGCATCCCGGGTCCGGTAACCAGGAAGGCACTCTGGCGCACGGCCTGGCGTACCGGTACCCGGAGCTGGCAGCACTCGGGAGTGAGTACCGCTGGGGTCTGGTGCACCGATTGGATCGCGACACGTCGGGTCTGCTCCTGGTGGCTCGCAGCGCGGCGATACACCGGTTTCTCCAGGAGGAGCTCAAGAAGCGCAAGATCGGCAGGATCTACACAGCGCTCGTGTCGGGACAACTCGCGGCGGCGACCGGGACGATCGAGGCCCCGATCGGACGTGACCCGCTTCGACCAACCAGGAGGGCCGTTGTCCACGACGGCCGTCCCGCCCGGACCCATTACCGCCGGTTGGCGACGTGGCCGGATTGCACGCTCGTCGAGGTTCAGCTGGAGACGGGGCGCACCCACCAGATCCGGGTGCACTTCTCGTCGATCGAGCATGTTCTCGTCGGGGATCAGACGTACGGCTCGGGCGAGAGGCGGCGTGGCGACCCCGGCCGGGTGTGGTTACATGCCAGGAAACTGCGCTTTGCGCTGCCCGACGGCACCGTCCACGAGATCGAGTCCGGTCTCCCCGAGGACCTCCTGGTCTCGCTGGCCGAACTGGGGACACCCGATTACGACGCCCGCTGAGGTGTCTCGCTCCACCTCGTGGAGCACGGGTTGGTTAGTCTGTCGCAGATCGGTTCCACCTGGGGGTTTGCGATGCCCGGCTACTACGAGCGTTTGTCATATCTCGACAACTCGTTTCTCGCTCTCGAGTCGCGGTCGACGCATATGCACGTCGGCAGCATCGCCCTGTTCGACGCAGGGCCGCTCCGGACGAGCGACGGGGGCATCGACACCGACCGGATCCGCAAGATGATCGCATCGAAGCTTGAGCTGATCCCGCGTTATCGACAGCGGCTCGCCCGGGTGCCCGTCGAGAAGCATCCCGTGTGGGTCGACGACGAGCATTTCAACATCGAGTACCACGTTCGCCACTACAGCCTCCCCCGGCCGGGATCGACCAGGCAGCTGAAGGACCTGGTCGGGCTCATCGTCTCACAGCAATTAGATCGGTCCAAACCGCTTTGGGAGCTCAACGTCGTAGAAGGTCTCGATGGCGATCGATTCGCTCTGGTTTCGAAGATCCACCACTGCATGATCGACGGCATCGCCGGCGTGGATCTGATGGCGGTGCTGCTCAACCTCGCCCCCAGCGAAGACATCAGTGAGCCAAGGCCGTTTCTGGCGCGGCCGGCGCCGTCGGGCAGCGAGTTGCTGATTCGGGAGACGGCGCGCCGCGCCGGGCGGGCGCTCAAGGCAGCACGGTCGCTCCGCCAGTTCGCCGACGACGCCGCCGAGATTGCCAATGACGGTCTACACCGGGTTCGAGCTGCCGGCTACTCGCTGGCGTCCGGGTGGATGACCAAAGCGTCGGATACCCCTCTCAACGGGGAGGTGGGACCGAACCGGTTGTTCGGCACTCTGGTGACACCGCTCGCCATGGTCAAAGAGATCAAAACGAACGCCGGTGGAAGTGTCAACGACGTGGTGCTGGCGACCGTAGCCGGTGGCGTGCGCAGATTCCTGATCGAGGAGTGTGGTTACGAGTTCGACAACCTCGACTTCCGTGCGATGGCGCCGGTTTCGGTGCGCAGCCACGACCAGCAGGGCACGCTCGGGAATCAGGTCGCCATGTGGCTGGTGAACCTCCCTGTGAACGAACCGGACCCGCTCCGCCGGCTCGAAGCCGTGACGATAGCCACCCAGCGCCTCAAGGACACGAACCAGGCTCTCGGGGCGGCGACCCTGGTGCGTCTTTCGGCGGGCGCCCCGGCGACGCTCGTGTCGATGGCGAGCCGGCTGGTGACCGGAGCGAGGCCGTTCAACATGACCGTGACGAACGTACCCGGTCCTCAATTCCCGCTCTACCTCCTCGGCTCGCGCATGTTGGAGTCGTACGCCCTGGTCCCGCTCTGGTACGGGCACGGGGTCGGTGTTGCGCTCTTTTCCTATGCGGGGCAGCTGTATTGGGGATTCAACGCCGATTTCGACATCGTTCCGAACGTCGATGCCTTCGCCGCATCGATCGACGCCGCGTTCCATGAGCTCCACGCCGCGGCACTCACCGCAGCGGCGCCACCACCGAAGGGGAAACCGAGAAAGCGGCCGCCGCTGGGGTCAAGCAACAAGAGCGGCGAGGCGTAGAACTACTCGAAAGTAGCGTTACTCGAAGGTAGCGTTACTCGAAGGTAGCGTTACTCGAAGGTAGCGTTACTCGAAGGTAGCGTTACTCGAAGAAGGTCGCCGCGGTGTCGAACAGGTCGTCGGGGACCCCCCGGATCTTTGCGCAGGCCTCCTCGATCGGCACGGCCACGATCTCCAAGCCCCTCGCAGCCACCATCACACCGGTGTTGCCTGCGACCGCGAGATCGGCGGCCGCGACACCGAACCGGGTTGCCAGGACCCGGTCGAAGGCAGAGGGCGTGCCACCTCGCTGGATGTAGCCGAGAACCGACACCCGGGTCTCGAAGCCGGTCAGCTCCTCGAGCTCGCGTGCCACCTGGTAGCTCACCCCTCCGAGCCGTTCGAACCCGAAGGCGTCCTTGCGGACCTCCTCCGCGGCTGATCCGGGCGGTGTTGGAATACCCTCGGCGACAACGACGATCGTGTACCGCTGCCCGTGTCGGTGGCGGCGGCGAATGATCTCGGCTACCTCCGCGAGTTCGTACGGGAGCTCAGGAATGAGGATGGCGTCGGCGCCACCGGCAATCCCGGCGTAGGTGGCGATCCATCCCTTGGTGCGTCCCATCACTTCGACCACGATGACTCGGTTATGCGACTCGGCGGTGCTCACCAGCCGATCAATCGCATCCGTAGCCACTTGCACCGCCGTGTCGAAACCGAACGTGACGTCGGTCCCGTTGATGTCGTTGTCGATGGTCTTGGGAACCCCGATCACCGCCAACCCCTCCTTGGAGAGCCGCAGCGCCGAGCGCAACGTTCCGTCACCACCGATGACGACCAGGCTGTCTATGCCATTCTGCTCGATGGTGTCGACGCAGCTGGCGTAGCCGTCGCCGTGGACGAACGGGTCCATGCGCGACGAGCCGAGGATGGTGCCGCCCCGAACGAGGATGCCGCGCACCGCATCCCGGTCGAGGGCGATCGTGTCGCCCTCCATGAGACCTTCCCAGCCATTCCGAATCCCGACGACCTCGGCGTCGTGACTCTTGATGGCACGGACGGTGACGCCGCGGATGACGGCGTTGAGACCGGGGCAGTCGCCTCCGGCGGTGAGGACTCCGATTACCGGCATGAGCATCTCCTGGTCGAACGATGCCAAGTTAGTGCTTCCGTCCGCAGCCGGTTTTGAGGAGCAATGACCCTATCCGCATCGACGCACCGGCGGTAGGTTGTGAGTGTCCGCAAAGGGAGACGTCATGGATGTGCCTGATTGGGATGTGCAGAACGTTGTCGTGGGCATCGACGGCTCTGATCAGTCGCGCCACGCCGCGAGGGTGAGCGCCGATCTTGCAAGAAAGAACGGCGCGGTGTTGCACTTCGTCACCATCGTCCGCCCGCCCGAAGGATGGTGGGGGATCGTCGGGTCGCCGCCTACCCCGTCGGCGCTGAGTAAATCACTCAGCGAGGCGCAGCGTGAGATACTCGACTCGGTGGTCGGCAGTCTGGACCTGGAAGGGATGGAAGTTGTTCAGGTCGAGGACGTGGGCGACCCGGCGCGCATGCTGCTCGACTACGCCGAGCAGGTCGACGCCGACGTCATGGTGATCGGAAGGCGGGGAGCCGGGCTGATCGAGAGAATCATGCTCGGGTCGGTGGCCAACCGCATCGTGCACGACGCACAATGCCCGGTGTTGTTGGTGCCCTGAGAACGAACGGCGCCGCACCCTCGTACTAGAGGAACATCCCTAATAGAGGAACATCCCTAATAGAGGAACATCGGCTTGCCGGTGACGTGACGTACCTTCGGCCGGTAGCCCTCGATGTCGTATAGCTCGGATACGTCGACCCGCTTGACCCCTTCACCGGTGACGCTGATCGGGACGCTGGTGTAGGTGCCGCCTCGCAGCGCCACCATGCGCCCGCTGGCGCCCTCCATGGCTAGGTCCGCCGCCATCACCGCATAGTTGAGGGCGACCATGAGGTCCAACGAGTCGGGGGCTCCCGAGCGCATCAGGTAGGCGACCTGCTGGAAGATGATGCCCTCACCGGTGCGTTCCTTGAGGAGCTCACCGGTGTGAGCTCCTATGCCGCCGAGCTTGCGGTGGCCGAATGCGTCCTCCTTGCCGGACAGCACCATGTCGCCACCTTCGATCGTGGCGCCTTCGGAGATGGTGACCATCGCGTAGTTGGAGGGATTGGAGGCCTTGTCGGCGATCAGGAGGTCGGCGAGATGGTCGATGTTGAAGGGAACCTCTGAGATGAGGGCTCGCTTGACACCCGCGAGGTATGCGGTCATCAGTGCGGTCTCACCGCTGTAGCGGCCGAACAGCTCGACTACGGCGATGCGCTCGTGCGAGCCGGTCGCGGTGCGCAGATTGTGGATGAACTGAACGCCCCGGCTCACCGCCGTCGAGAACCCGATGCAGTAGTCGGTCCCATGCACATCGTTGTCCATCGTCTTGGGGATGCCGATCACCGGCACCCCTTCCTGGTGGAGCCTGAGCCCGTAGGAGAGGGTATCGTCGCCGCCGATCGGGATGAGCACGTCGATGCCGAGCTTGTCGACGACCTTGAGAGCGTGGTCGGTGAAGTCGAACGGCCCGTCCCCCTCGGCGCGGTCGGAGAGAAAATCGGGCACGTCGGCCACCCTGACCCGGCCCGGGTTTGTCCGCGAGGTATGCAGGAAGGTGCCTCCGGAGCGGTCGACTGTGCGTACGGTCTGCGGTGTCAGCTCCAGCATGTGCTCGTTCCAGCTCTCCGGATCCTCCGGGTTGGCGTTGAGGAGACCGCCCCACCCGCGCCGGATACCGACGACGGAGTGACCTGCCTCGCTGACCCGGTTGACCACGGCCTTGATGCACGGGTTGAGACCCGGTACGTCGCCACCGCCGGTGAGAATGCCGATACGCATGTTGTTGCCTCCGATTATCGAGCAGGCCGCTGAGTATGGAGATAGTAGCGGGAGAGGATGGTGCAGAAACAAAGCGCGGCCGCTCGTTCGGGTGTTCGAATCGTGGTCTCGGGGAGGCTTTTCGCGGTGTAGCGAGACGCCCGCAACCGTGCTTACATGGGTGTAGTTCTGAAACGGGAGACCCCTTGCCCACCGATCAGTTTGCCCACCTGCACGTCCACACCGAGTTCTCCATGCTCGATGGCGCGGCACGGGTCGACGATCTGGTGGTCGCGGTTGCCGCCGACAACCAGCCGGCCGTGGCCATCACAGATCACGGTGTGCTGTATGGCGCGGTCGATTTCACCAAGGCGGCACGTGCCGCGGGGGTGAAGCCGATCATAGGGATCGAGGCGTATGTGACCCCCGGCTCCCGATTCGATCGTCCGCCCCGGCGTGACGACATTCGCTATCACATGACATTGCTGGCGAGCAACGACATCGGGTACGGCAACCTGATGAAACTGGCGTCGCGGGCGTACCTCGAAGGCTTCTACTACAAGCCGCGGATGGATCTGGAACTGCTCGTCGAGCACCATGAGGGCATCGTGGCCCTGTCCGGGTGTCTTGGTGGTCACGTGGCGCAGATGTTGGCACCCGATGTCTCCAGCGAGGAGGGCAACGTCGGGCAGGTCCGTGATTACGACGCCGCGGTTGCCGCCGCCGGCATGTACCAGGACATCTTCGGCAAGGACAACTGGTTCATCGAGATCCAGGACCACGGCATTCCTGCTCAGAAGAAGGTGCTCGGTGATCTCGTCCGGATCGCCGGAGACATCGGTGCCCCATTGGTCGCGTCCAACGATAGCCACTACACGTACGCTCACGAGGCCGACACGCACGACGTCCTGCTCTGTATCCAGACGGGGGCCAACCAGTCTGACGAGGACCGGTTCAAGTTCCACGGCAGCGAGTTCTACATCAAGAGCGCCGCCGAGATGCACGCGCTCTTCCCGGACGACGCCTTCCCCGACGCATGCTCGAACACGGTTCGGATTGCCGAGCGGGTCGACCATGAGCTCGAATTCGGCAGGATGCTGTTGCCGCAATTCCCGGTGCCGGAGCGTCACACCGAGCACAGCTATGTGACCGAGTTGGTGCTGGGCGGAGCAAAACGGCGCTACGGCGATCCGCTGCCTCGCGAAGCCCTGGAGCGCATTGAGTACGAGCTCCGGGTGATCGACGAGATGGGGTTCTCCGCGTACTTCCTGATCGTGTGGGACCTGATTCGCTACGCCACCGAGCACGGCATCCGCACCGGGCCGGGTCGGGGTAGCGCCGCCGGGTCGATCGTCGCGTTCTGCCTCGGCATAACCAAGCTCGACCCTCTCGAGTACGGGTTGATCTTCGAGCGGTTCCTCAACCCGGGCCGCCAGGAGATGCCCGACATCGACATGGACTTCGACGAGCGCTACCGCGGCGACATGATCAAGTATTGCTCGGAGCGGTACGGGTCGGATCACGTCGCCCAGATCATCACCTTCTCTACGATCAAGGGACGCCAGGCGATCCGTGACGCGGCCCGGGTGCTCGGGTACCCCTACGGTCTCGGTGACAAGGCCGCCAAGCTGATGCCACCTGCCATTCTCGGCAAGGAGGCGACGCTTGCGCAGTGTCTCGAGGAGCCGGATAGCGGAGCATCGTCGACGGTGAAAGACTGGTACACGGGTGCCCACGGCCTCCGTGAGCTCTATGCGCAGGACGGTGACGTCAAACGTGTCATCGACACGGCTCGGGGGCTCGAGGGTCTCCGCAGGCAAGACTCGATTCATGCGGCTGCTGTCGTGATCGCGCCAACCCCGCTCACCGACATCGTTCCGCTCCAGCAGAAGGGTGAGGGAGCGGAGATCGTCACCCAGTACGAGATGCACGGTGTCGAGCAGCTCGGTCTCCTCAAGATGGATTTCCTCGGGTTGCGCAACCTCGCGACCATCGAGCGGGCGCTCGAGCTCATTGAGAAGAACACGGGTACCCGCCCCGAAATAGACGATATACCGCTCGACGATCCCGCCGTCTACGAGATGCTGCGCGCCGGAGACTCCATGGGTGTGTTCCAGTTCGAGGGTGGGCCGATGCGGGCGTTGATGCGCAACCTGCAGCCGGACAAGTTCGAGCATCTCACCGCGCTCAATGCGCTGTACCGCCCGGGGCCGCTCGGGGCGGGCATGCACACCGAGTATGCCGACCGGAAGAACGGTCGCTCCGATGTGACGTACCCGCATCCGGATCTGGAAGAAATACTCGCCGACACCTATGGGATCATGGTCTTTCAGGAGCAGGTGATGCAGACGGCCCGAAAGGTGGCCGGGTTCACCATGTCGGAGGCGGACCGGCTGCGGAAGGCCATGGGCAAGAAGATCGCTTCGGTGATGGCTGCCGAGGAGCAGAAGTTCATCGAGGGCTCGGTCGCCAACGGAACCTCCGAGGAACAGGCTCGCTCGCTGTTCGGGTTCATCGAGCATTTCGCCGGCTATGGCTTCAACAAGTCGCATTCGGCGGCGTACGCTCTCGTCGCCTATCAGACGGCCTGGCTCAAGGTGCGCCATCCCGCCGAGTACATGGCGGCGCTGCTGACCGCGGTGAAACGGGACAAAGACCGCACGGCCCTGTATCTCCACGAGTGCCGCCAGATGGGGATCAAGGTCCTGGTTCCTGACATAAACCGCTCCGACGTCGACTTCTCGGCGGTGGATGGGGACATCACCTTCGGTATGTCCGCGGTGCGCAATGTAGGTGAGTCGGTCGTCGAGCTGATCATCGAGGAGAGAGAGCGCGGGGGCGCCTTCGAGTCGTTCGGGGATTTCGTGAACCGTGTCGATCTGACCGTGCTCAACAAGCGGACGATCGAGTCACTCATCAAGGCGGGCGGGTTCGACTCCCTCGGAAGCAGCAGGCGGGGTCTCTTCGAGATGTACCCCGACATACTCGATGCGACGATCTCGCGACGTCGGGCCGAGGAGATGGGCCAGTACAGTCTCTTCGGCGGTGGAGACGACGTCATCGAGCATGTGGAGATCACCGTTCCGGAGCACGAGTGGCCAAAGAAGACCCAGCTGGGCTTCGAGAAGGAGATGCTCGGTCTGTACGTCTCGGACCATCCGCTGTTTGGTGTCGAGAAGACGCTGGCGGCGATGTGCACATGCACCGTGCCGGGTCTGTGGGATCGCGCCGACAAGGATAAGGTCACCGTCGGCGGCATCGTTGGCTCGATCACCCGCCGTTACACCAAAGGCGGCGATGCGATGCTCTTCTTCTCCCTGGAGGATCTCCAGGGGAGCACCGAGGTGGTTGCTTTCCCGCGGGTTGTCTCCGAATTCGGCCCTCTGGTGCGGGAGGACGCCATCCTGGTAGTCACCGGGCGGGTCGACCACAGGGGCGATGATGTCAAGTTCATCGCCCAGGAGCTGCGCGAGCCGGAGTTGAGCGAGGAAGCGATGGTGCGGCTGCGGGTTCCCGCGTCCCGACTGTCACGCAATATGGTCGATCGGTTGCGGGGCGCTCTCCAGAACCATCCCGGGGGCGCGGCGGTCTACCTCCACATGACGTCGGACGGCGGTGAGAAGGTCATCCGTCTCGGTGAGGAGCATCGGGTCGAACCGCGCTCGGCGCTCTTTGCCGAGCTCCGTGAGTTGTTGGGACCATCCGCGGTCATGTGACGTAGCCGGCCAGCTCCGGACAGGACATGAGCAGGTCGGCGAGGGCCGCCACTGAGGTCGGCGCATCCTTTGCCCAGGGCACGTCGGCGAGATGAAGCCCGTAGCGTGCCGCGAACTCCCGTTTCATGTCGCGCTGCAGCCTGACCTCGCTTGCCCATCGGCTTAGGTTCTCTCTCGCCGCGGCCCGCACCTCGGGGGCGATTCCCGGGCTGCGCAGGTTCTTCGACTCGGTCCACTCGTCGGGGAGCTGCTTGTTGAACACAACGGTGCCGGGGCGCGCCGCTGTGTCCTCGAGCTCCTCGAAGAAGCGGCGGGCTTCCCGCAGCGGCGTTGGTTGCGCAGTCGTTACCACGATCGATGTTGCTCGTCGCAAGTGATTGTCGATCGTGTGGGCTCGGTGCGACAGGCCGTCGTAGAGCGAACGCAGATCCATCAGGAACTCGGCGAGCTCCTCGAGCAGGGGCCCACCGAGAATCGTGTCGGCCAATCGCAGGGCAGGGCGGGCCGTCACGCGGTACAGAGCCCGCCGCCCGGGGATGCTGGCACCTGTGAGCCAGCGCAGGAGCCGGCCGCCGACGAGCTCCTGGATCCGGCGGGGTGCGGTGTAGAAGTCGAGCCCGCCTCCCGCAGGGGGCGTGTCGACCACGAGGCGGTCCCAGTGACCCGACTCGATGTGGTCGGCCATCTGCTCACCTGCAGCGTAAGCCTGGGCGGCGGGGAATCGGTCGGCGAGTGCCCGGAAGAAGGGATCGGCGAGGAGCCGCTCGGCCACATCCGGCTCGGCGTGCCTGTGCACGATTGCCTCCCAGGCCGCGGTCACGTCCAGCATGGCGGCGGATAGACGTGGCTGGCCGGCGACAGTCTCGGGGTGGTTGCTCAGCGCCTCGATTCCGAGGGCGTCGGCGAGTCGCTGCGCCGGGTCGACGGTGATGACACAGGTCCGTAAGCCGGCACGAGCTGCCGTCACGGCGAGGGACGCCGACAGCGTCGTCTTGCCGACCCCACCCGCCCCGGTGACGACGATGACCCGCGTGCTCATTGCTGACCGTCCCACAGGTCGGCAAGTGTCTCCCCGACCTCACCTGCTGTGTGGATTCCGAAGAGATAGGGGAACCGGGGGCCGGTGGGGAGCGCGCCCAGCCAATGCTCCTGCTGGCTCTGGGCGGCGTAGTGGTGACGGGCCGCCGCCCGGTGCGGTCCGTCGGGGAGCATTTCGATCTCCTCAGCGGAGAGCCCGAGGTCGGGCAGAACGCGGTTGGCGACCACAGCGGCGAGCCGAACCACAGGCTCGGCCTCGAGTCGGCGGAGCGCCTCCTGTGTCTCCAGCACCGGTAGCTCCTCCGGGGTCGTTACCAGCACGAGGGCCACAGAGTCCGCGTCCCGGAGTGCGGTCCGCATCCGCTCCGCCTGCGCACGCACCATCCCGGCAGGGACGAGATCGGAAATCGTCGTCGGAGCCCGAAGATAGGAGAACAGCTGGCCGAGAGGAGGCGCATCGACCAGGATGAGGTCGTAGCGGTCCCTCCACATCTCGTATATCGGCTTTCCCACAGTCACGATCTCGCGGACACCGGGCGCGGTCTCCGCCAGGACGCTGAGCGCCCTGGTCAGGATCCGCGTTGGGGCCGCCTTGGGGACCCGCAATTGAAGACGCAGATATTCGTCGAGGGCCTCGCTGCGATTAACGGCGAGGGCGTAGATCCCGGACCGCACCCGGCGCGGCTGGTAGGCGAGTGGCTCGGTGGCGAGATGAGCCGCCACCCCGATGCTCTCGACCATGCCGATGACCAGAACCCGGTGCCCCTGGCGCGCCGCTTGCAAGGCAAGCGACGCAGTTATTGCCGACTTGCCGACGCCCCCTTTGCCGGAGACGAACGTCATCTTGCAGTCGATCATCGGTCGTGAGCGTAGCTCCCCGCTCCGGGGGACGGGGCACTAGCCTGTCGCCAAGATCGCCAGGAGGATGAACGTGGCTCAACTCGACGTCGAAGAGTTCCTACAACGATTCCGCGACCGTGCCGCGGCCGTGAAGGAACGCGGAGTACCGCCGCTCGAAGGTGAGGCCAGACGTCGGTTCATCCTGCAGGCGGAGAAGGACTACCTCGACTATTCGCTGGTTGGCAACGCCTCCTGGTCCCTCGAGGAAGGAAACCTCGTACTTCGGATCCCGTTGGCCCAGTAGGAGGAAGGGAGTTTCGGCTTGCCGAAACTCGAACCTGAGAGAGCTCAAACCTGACCGAACGTCAGGCGCTCGCCGGCCGCTACTGCGATGGGGAGGCGTGACTCGGGGCGGGGCAGCGGGCACAGCCAATCGCCCCAGACACATGATGGGTGGTAGGCGAAGTTGAAGTCGAGGACGAGGCATTCGTCTGAGAGACCGAGGAACGCCGACTTGGCCTGGTCGACCAGGTAGCGGCCCGACCCTGCGGTCGTGATGCCGTTGGTGGCGTCGCCGAAAGGGAGGAAGAGACCCCCGCTGTAACCGCGTGTCCAGTAAAGCGGGAGAGAATAGGTCGCGTTCTCCCGGCTGAACTGGACCGAGCCGATCGGGTCGAAGTGCTCTGTTGTGCCGTCGCGCTGGGCCACCGATATCGAAGCTGTCGGGCCCGCGGCGACGATGGCTCCGAGCAGGCGCCACGAGGCGTCGTACGCGAAGAAGGGCGAGCCCGGCCAATCGGGCCGGTCGGCAACGGGACTCTGCGGGTGGGTGCGGAGCAGATGGTCGCGATCATGTCGCCACGTTTGCCAGGCGGTCGGCGGGTCGTCCCCGGCTCGCGCCCTCTCGTAGAGGCCGGCAACGGCTGCCCGGTAGCCAGCGAGCGCGATGGCGGCGGAGATGTCGATGGTCATGTGGGTGCCCAAGTTAGCGACAGGCGCTCACCCGCCGAGCCGGGCGATCACCAGGTCGTGGAGGAGACCATTGCTGCTGATGGCGGTGGGATGCTCGTGCGTGGCGACGCCGTGTCGGTCGGTGAACCTGCCACCTGCTTCCTCGACGAGTAGACGCACCGCAGCCAGGTCGTACGGCGCCACCCCGACGGCGTCGATGGCGAGGTCGATTGCCCCCTCGGCGACGAGACAGTGCTGCCAGAAGTCCCCGAAACCGCGGGCGCGCCGAGCCCGGCTCTGGATGTCGACGAGAACGGCGGTGAGACCGAGCTCGTCCCATCCGGCGTTGAAGGTGACGCTCACCTGTGCCGCGGCCAGCTCGGCCACTTTGGACACATGGCACCTGGCGCCGTGGGCGTACGCGCCGCCCCCACGGATTGCCCACCAGCGAAGACCGAGCGCCGGTGCCGACACCACCGCGACCATGACACCGTGGCGGGAGTGGGTGAGGGCGATGAGCGTCGCCCACACCGGTATGCCGCGCACGAACCCGGAGGTTCCGTCGATAGGGTCGATCACCCACCGCCACACCGAGTCGGCGACGCCGGCGAGCCCGTGCTCCTCACCGTAGAACGCGTGGCCGGGGCGGGCGGCGGCAACGAGATCGGCGAGGAGAGCCTCGGTGCCCCTGTCGGCTTCCGTTACCTCGGTGCGGTCGTCCTTCCAGCCGAGCGTGAAGTCGGCCTGCTCGAAGCGGGGCAGGGTGTGACGATCGGCGGCGTCGGCGAGATCGAGCGCAAGAGCGAGCTCGTCATCGAGGGTCGTCACTAGGCAGGATCTTCGATGCTGAGTGCGGCCCTCTTGGCCGCAGCCCGCCTCTCGCTGTCAAGCCGGGCAAGGTCGTAGTCGTTGTGGTCGACGAAGCTCATTGCCGCCGCGAGGTTGCGGTGGCCGGCCTGCTCGGCGATGAGGCGGTGCATCTCCTGACACAACCGCCGGTACCCGGGATGCCCCCCGGCCCCGGTGCGCAACTCCAGGAGGTGCAGCGCTTCGCGGGCGTTGAGCTGGAAGAAGAAGCGGATCCGGTAGGCGAAGGGGACGACGTATTGGGCGACGTCGCTGCCCAGGTCCGCGGCGATGTCGTCGTACAGCCCCCGAGTCCGTGACATCGCCTCGTCCCAGACCGATGTTGCCCCGACGTCCCCGATCGAGTCGGGAGTCACGTAGCCGTGGGTGGGCGACAAACGCTGCCAGTCGATCGAGAGCATCCGGTGGCGTTGAAGATCTCGGAAGACCCCGTAGTCGCAGAGGATGTCGAACCGGTAGGCCGATCTCTCCAGACCGCGCCCGGGCTTGTGACGCCGGTTGCGACGGTCGCCGATGTAACCGTGGATCAGTTCGGCTTGCTGGTCCTCGTTCATCCGGGAGACGTGGGCGAGGATCTGATCGTCGGGGAGATCGGTGTACGGGTAGAGAGCGGCGGCGGCGATCTTCAGCTCGGCGTCCGTATCCCATTCGACCAGGGTCACCTCGTCCCGCGGCTCCGGCTCGACCTCGATCCGGTCGGCCAGGTCGTTCATTCGCTCGGTCACTTGCACCAGGTAACTGGTCCAGTCGCCACCCCGGTCGGGAAGGTCGACGCGACGCATGAACGATGGGATGACCTTCCGCAGCTCGGTGAGCATCAAGGCGGCATACTCTCTCACCTCGGCGAGAGGGTGTGCCCGCATCCTGATCAGCATCATCTCGTATGTCTGTCCGGTGGCGAAGATCCCAACGCTCGATTGGGTCGAAGCGGGGAGCAGACCACGGATATCGTCACACGCCTTGGCCCGGATGGTCGATCGCCATACGAAGTTGGAATCGCCCTCTTGTTTCGGGTACAGGGCCTCGTAGTAGGGGACCACCTGCGCAACAAGGGCGGCGTAGGTGTCGAACAGCCACTCCATTGTTTCCACGAAACGGTCCCGATACGGCGAGGCCTCGATCTCCGGTGGGATCATGTAGCGGTAGTGATCGCCCAGTTTCTCGTCGTAGAAGATGTAACGCGTGCTTTGTTCGAGGTAGGCGGCCAGACGCCCCCACTCGAGCACCTTGGTCAACAGGTTGGAGGCCTGTTCGCAGGCGAGGTGCGCCCCACCGAGTTGCGCAACGGAATCGTCGCCGAACTCGGAGAACACACGGTCATAGAGCGCCTGGGCCCGTTGCAGCTTGACCATCGGATCGTCACCGTCGAGAGCTGCCGCGAGATGCTTCACACCCACGTCGGGTTGGTTGTAGAACTCATCGAGAAACAGCCGGCGCACCGACTTGAACGACCTGCTGTATCTGGCGAAGAGCGCCCCCTTGACTACCTCGGGCAGGTTGACGATGGCGAAGACCGGGCCGTCGAGGTTGGTGAAGAAGCGGGTCAGGACCGCTCGCTCCGCATCTGTGAATTGCTCCCGGTAGAAGTCCATTCGCCACCTCACTCCGTCGCCGGACTGCACCCTAATAGTCGCGGTGACGGCACCGCTTCAATTCGAAATCGCGGTATTCTCCGCGCATGACCGTACTGCGTGCCGCCATTGTCGCACTCATCACCGCCGCCATCGCAGTGGCGCTCATTCCGCTCATGGTGCTTCTTGACCTTCGCCGCGGCGGCAGCGGATGGGGGCTGTGCGGCGACGGGCTCAGCAACTGCCGCAACAGCTACTTCGCCGGGTTCGAGTTCATCGGCTGGCTCTTCGGAGCTCTGTTCATTCTCCTCGGCATGATTGCCATGTGCGTGCGCATCCTGCGATACCTCCAGGCGCGAGCCGAAGAGGAGAAGACGGCCTCCTTCCGATGACCGGGACGGCCCCACCGGAGGAGATGCTGCCGTTGCGGGATCGCATTCCCGACTACCTGGCGGTGTTCGCGATCGGCTGGGGCGCGATCATCCTGGCCGGTAGCGCGATCGGTCTCTTCACGACCGCATCGGTCATGGACGGTATCGCCTACGTCGCAATGGCAAGTGGTGTTCTCCTGCTGCTCGCTGGGGGGGCAAGCGGCGGCGGGTATACGAGCATGGGATTGGGTGCGGCTGGAGCTCTCTTCGGTGCTCGGCAGCGTCATGACGAGGACTACGACGATCCCGACGTGAGGCGAGGCGAGCTGAAACGGGTCAACGCTGGAGAACGTTTGCGGCGCGGGCTGCGGCCCGAGAAGAACCCGCGGGCGTTCTGGCAGGTGGTGGCGGGATTCATCAACCTGGCGGCCGGGTTCGGGTTGTTGGTCCTGTTCGGCGGTTAGCCGCCCACGGCCGGTATCCAGTTGTCACCGGGCGGTCGGGCTAATCCAGATCTTCCATCACGAGGAACATTGCCGACGCTTCAGCGACCACGGTGTCGCCGTCGAGCATCGTTGCCGCGATCATGAGACGTCGACCGCGGCGCGATTCGAGAGTGCCTACCAGAGCGAACTCGGTGCCGGTACGTGCGGGTCTGCGGAACCGGAGATCGAGAGTACCCGTCACCACGATTACACCTTCAACGAGCATCGCCGTCCACGCCATCACCTCGTCGAGAGCGCTGGCGACAATGCCGCCATGAACGACATCGGTGAAGCCGCTGTATTGCTGCGGGGGCCGGAACTGGACCCGGACACGGTTTCCGTCGCGCATGAACCCATCGAGACGCAGCCCGATCTGATTGGAGGTTCCGCAACCGAAGCACCCGTCGTAGCGAGCCCGAATCGCGGCGACGCGCTCCTTGTCGATCACTTGATGATGACCGAGGATCCCTCGAGGCTGACGAGCTCTACCACCGAGTGCACCTTCCAGCCGTGTCGCTCGAGCCGTTCCCGACCCCCCTGCCACTGCTTCTCGATGGCGAACCCGAAGCCCAGCACCTCGCAGCCGGCTTCGGCGACGATCTCGCCGAGTGCCTCTGCCGTGCGGCCCCTGGCCAGGAAATCGTCGACGACGACCACACGCAACCCCGGAGGAAGCACCCGCCGGGCGACTTCGACCCGGTACTCGACTCCCTTGGTAGGTGAGGTGACCTCGCGACCGTACGAATACCGGTCGCCCGTTCCGAGATACTTCTTGGCATAGACCATCGGCACACCCATCTCTTGCGAGCACGCCATCGCCGGCGGGATACCCGACGCTTCGGCGGTCAGGATGAGATTCGGTTCGAGAGCGGTGAATACCTCGGCCAGCGCGGTGCCCACCGAGGCGATCACCTCGGGATCGACGCGATGGTTGAGGAACTCGTCAACAAGCACCAGGTTCCCCTCGACCCGGGCCCTCTCCGTGACGGCTGTGCGTAAATCCACGGACTGGATCGTAGCCGCCGCCGCTCGGCCGTCGTGAACCCACACGGGCGGGTGGTCCCGGCCCTACACTTCCCGGCCATGGTGGCCACCAGTCCTCTCGAGCAACCGCTGGCGCAGCGGCGCCGCTCGGCGCGGATCATCCTCAGGCGGCTTCACGAGCTCTATCCGGAGATGGGCACCGCGCTCGACTACGACGACCCCTGGCAGCTTCTGGTGAGCACTGTCCTCTCGGCGCAGACGACCGACGACAACGTCAATCGGGTGACACCGGTGTTGTTCTCGAGATGGCCGACCCCGGAGGACCTGGCTGCAGCCGCACCCGAGGAGGTCGAGAGCGTTGTCTACTCGACTGGTTTCTACCGCCAGAAGACGAAGTCGATTCTCGCCCTCGCGGCCGACATCGTCGAGAAGTTCGATGGCGAGGTGCCCCGCGATCTCAACGCGATGGTGACACTGCGGGGGGTGGGCAGAAAGACCGCCAGCGTCGTGCTGGCGGAGGTTTGGGGCGATGCCGCCATTGCGGTGGATACGCACGTCAAACGGGTGACCCGTCGGCTCGGTCTCACCGCTCACACAGACCCGGCGAAGATCGAGAACGATCTCAAGGAGCTGTACCTGCAGAAGACGTGGGCCGGGATATCGATGCGTTTCATCCAGTTCGGGCGAGACATATGCGATGCCAGGACGCCTCGCTGCTGGGAGTGCCCGCTCCGGGATCGGTGTCCGTATCAGCCGAAGACCCGACGCCCTCGAGACAGCCGGTGACCGGGCGCGACCTCGATCGCGAGATATTTCGATTGGCGATACCGGCTCTGGGAACGCTGGCGGCGGACCCGCTCGTATCGCTCGTGGACACCGCCTTCGTCGGACGGCTGGGGCTTGTCGCTCTCGGGTCGTTGGGTGTCGCGGTTGCTGTCTTCTCGGTCTCCTTTTTCCTCTTCAACTTCCTTGCATACGGAACGACACCGCTGGTCGCCGGAGCCCTGGCCGCCGGAGATCGCGATCGGGCCGGGCGGCTCACTATTGGAGCGCTCGTTCTCGGAGTCGGCATCGGGGCCGCAGCGGCGGTGGTCCTGGAGATTCTCGCCGGACCGATCCTCAGTGTGATGGGTGCCAGGGCAGATCTGCTCTCAGACGCATCCGTGTACCTGAGGATCAGGGCTCTGGGGCTACCTGCCGTCTTGCTGGCCACCGTGGCTCATGGCGTTTTCCGCGGCTACCAGGACACGAAGACGCCGATGTGGGTGGTGGGCTCGGTATCTTTGTTCAACCTCATTCTCGATCCCGTTCTCATCTTTGGTCTCGGGTGGGGTCTGGCGGGAGCAGCCTGGGCGACGACTGCCGCACAATGGATCGGGGCGCTGGTGTTCGTCGAGCTGCTGCGACGCCGCCGGGCCGGATTCTCGCTCCAGGTGGCCTGGCCCGGTCTGGCGGGATTGCGTCCGCTGGTGGGTGCCGGTCGGGCGTTGGTCATCCGCAGCGGGGCGTTGCTCGGGGCGTTGACGCTCGCCACCGCAGTTGCCACGAGGCAGGGGGACGAGGTCGTCGCGGCTCACCAGGTTGCGATGCAGCTGTGGCTGTTCCTAGCTCTCGTGGTCGACTCGCTGGCTATCGCGGCCCAGGCTCTCGTCGGTCTCCACTTCGACGGCGACCGCCTTCTGGCCCGTGCCTATGCGCGCCGATTGCTCTGGTGGGGCCTGCTCGTGGGTGTGGTGCTGGCAGTGGCGATGGCGGCCGGGAGAGGAGTGCTTCCCGAACTGTTCAGCAACGACCGCAGCGTGATCAGGGCGGTGTCCGGCGTCTATCTGTTCGTCGTGCTCATGCAACCGCTGAACGCTGTCGTGTTCGTCTGGGACGGGATTGCGATCGGCGCCTCCCGGTTTGTCTTCCTGGCGGGGTCGACGGTTGGTGCAGCTTTCGTTACTGCTGTGGTGCTTGCTGTGGTGCAGTGGCAGGATTGGGGTCTACCCGGCGTGTGGTGGGCTGTGACGACGATGATGGTGTTGCGTTTCGTGGCCCTTGCCTGGTGGCACGTTGCTGGCCCGCTCGGGAGCGCACCAGGTCCATCCCCCGCGTCTCCGGCAACCGGGTGACCAGGAGGACGGCGATGAGGAGACCGGCACCGAGGGCAGTGATCGTACGCGGCAGCCCGACCCTGTCGACTACCAGCCCTCCGATGGTGAAACCGGCGATGCTGCCTCCGATGGCGACGTTTGTTATCCACCCGGCCGCTGTGGCCCGCACCCTCGTTGGGAACAGCTCGGAACGGTGCGACGCCAGAGATGGTGTGAGCATGCCCAGGCCCATCGTGGCGAGGAAGATCGCAGGGGCGAGCACCCAGCCGCTGTCCTGGGTGTAGAAGGCCACGCCGCCGACGAGTCCTGTGAGGAGAGCCAGGATGGTCGTCTGCTTGCGGCCGATTCGATCGGCGAGTCTTCCGCCGATGACCACGCCGGCTGTACCGAGACCGCTGAACACCATGAGCAGGAAGCGGGCGGGGCCCGTCTCCCATGCGAGATTGTCGACCAACCGCTCCATGACAAAGGACGTGGCCGGGGCTGAGAACATGGCGACGAAAAACGAGATTGCGGCCATGGGCCAGAAGTGCCGTCCCAAACCGGCGCGGAGGGCGGTGCGGAATGTGACCTTGTGCTGGTAGGCGACGAACGCCCGGCTCTCGTTCAGGAATCTCATCAGTACCGGGATCCCGAGCAGGCCGACACCGGTGAACGCAAAGAGAAGCCGGTAGGCGGCATCGCTGGTGTCGGCGATCGGCAGCACACTGAGCCCTAGACCGGAGCCGGCCGCCCCGGCCAGCGCGTATAGGCCGATCCCGAGGGCTCTGAGCCGTGGCGTCAGCTCTTCGGCAAGCAGAACGATGGCGAGCCCGGCAACTGCGATGACCGCGATGCGGGTGACGCTTTGTGCGGCGGCGAAGGTGACCGGATCCGGCGCAATCGCGGTCAGTAGATTGCCGATGGGGAGCAGAGCGTAGGCAATGAGGAACGGGCGTCGCCGCCCGTGGCGGTCGGCATAGACCATGAAGCCGAGACCGACGAACGATGCGACACGGGTAGCCGCAAAAACCCAGTTCATGCCGCCCTCGCTGAGTCCGAGGTCGTTGCGGGCGAACGGCAGCGTATGACTCAGCTGGCTGCCGCCATAGCCCGCTACGAGCGCGACAAACATCATCAAAGTCAGCACCCGCCGGTCCCGAATGGTGAAGTCGGAGATCACCGGCATGCGGTTCTACGCCCGTTGTGGTCAACCATCAGCGCAACGAGGTTACCCTGCGTCGAGGTCGACGGCCCGCATCACCACGTGTTGGAACAAACCGGTGTGGGCTCTTGTTGTCGACGGGCGACGCCCTGAGGAGGAGCATCTTGAGCGTTCATACGTTCCTGGCGGAGGTAGACACCTCGCTGGTCGCGGCCGTTCTCGCCGGCGCCGCTTCCTTCCTCTCGCCGTGCGTGCTTCCCCTCCTGCCCGGATACCTCGGGTTGATGTCCGGATATTCGACCCGTGAGATCGCCGAAGGTCAGGCCTCGATGTGGAAGGTGGCCAGGGCCACGATCCTGTTCATACTCGGGTTCACGCTCGTTTTTGTCGTGCTCTTTGGTGGCGCCGCTTCGTCGATCGGACGTCTCCTGAACGGCGGGGTGTTCACCACGATCGCCGGGTGGGTGATCATCGTCATGGGCGTGTTCATCGCGGTCACCGCGATCTGGCAGCCCCGCATATTGCTGCCGGTGATGAAAGACCGGCGCCTGGAGATCCGCCCCAGCCGATTCGGGGCATTCGCTCCACCGGTGATGGGGATGGCGTTCGCATTCGGGTGGACCCCGTGCATCGGGCCATTTCTCGGTGCCGCGCTCACCCTCGGCCTCAACGCGGAGACGTCGGGTCAAACCGGGCACGCGATGCTCGTCCTTGCGTTCTATTCGCTTGGCCTCGGCGTGCCCTTCCTGGTCGCCTCGCTCGTGCTCGCCAAGACGTTCTCCGTCTTCAACGGAATCAAGCGCTACCTGACCCCGATCAGCGTCTTCTCCGGGTTGTTGCTCGCCGGCTTCGGTCTGCTCATGGTCACCGGCAATGTGAACGTCCTCTCCTCCTTCTTCGACAAGTTGCTGCGCGCGATCGGGCTCGACAGCCTGACGAGTGTGTGATTCCGGTTGCGGTGGTGCGGTCTAACCTCGCCGTCATGACACCAGACCTCTCGCGTGCCCGGTTCGTCGATCTCGCCTCTCGCTACGAGGTCGTGCCCATATCGGTCGAGGTGCTGGCAGACAGGGAGACGGCCATATCGGCATTCGAGAAGCTGATCGGTGACGAGCCGGGTTTCCTTCTCGAGTCTGTGGAGGGTGGTGAGCGTTGGGCGCGATGGTCGTTTGTTGGGGGGCAGCCTGAGTTCACGCTGCACGCCCGGGACGGTCGCTGTGCGGTCACCGGGAGATACCGGGAGCTGCCAGATGGCGATCCACTCACGGTCCTCGAGAAGGTCATCGCTTCGTTGTCTGTGCCCACATCCGAAGAGCTCGGCCACGGCCGCGACTTGCCACCGTTGCACTCGGGGGCGGTCGGCTATCTCGCCTACGACGCAGTTCGACACATCGAGCATCTACCCAACCGTCCGCCGGACGATCGACAACTCCCGGAGATGGTTTGGCAGTTCTTCGGGATGCTCGCCGCCGTCGATCGGTTCCGGGACACGGTCACGTTGATCAGAAACGTATTCGTGGGTGAGGACCCGGAGGCAGACTACGATCGTGCCGTCGCCGACTTGGAGGCCGCGGCAGAGCGACTTGCGGCACCCGCACGCTACGAGGCGCTGCCACGTCCCGGGTTTGACGCCCGGCCCGAGGCAATTGCCAACATGAGTCGGGAGGAGTTCGAGGAGGCCGTGCGCGTCGCCAAGAAGCACATCAGGAACGGCGACGCGTTTCAGATCGTCCCGTCGATCCGGCTCGAGGTCGATCTGGATACCGACCCCTTCCGCGTGTACCGTGCGCTACGTCTAGTCAATCCGTCACCATTCATGTTCTTCGTCCGTGGCGAAGACGTCGCCATCGTGGGCTCGTCCCCCGAGCTCATGGTGCGGGCCCGCGACGGCATCGCCACCAGTCGCCCGATCGCGGGCACCCGGCCCAGGGGCAAGACGAGCACCGAGGATGAGCGCCTGGAAGCCGAGCTGCTGGCCGACCCGAAGGAGCGTGCCGAGCACGTGATGCTGATCGATCTGGCGAGAAACGACCTCGGGCGGGTCTGCGAGTTCGGCACGATCAGCGTCGACGACCTCATGGTGATCGAACGGTATTCCCACGTGATGCACATCGTCTCTGGAGTGTCCGGCCGGTTGCGGCCCGACATCGGCCCCGTGGACGTATTGCGGGCAACGTTCCCCCATGGCACGGTATCGGGCGCCCCCAAGGTACGTGCGATGGAGATCATCGACGACCTCGAGCCCACTGCTCGCGGGCCCTACGCAGGGGCAGTCGGCTACATCGACTTCTCCGGGAACCTCGATACCGCTATAGCTCTCCGCACCCTGGTGGCCGCGGGCGGCAAGGCCTGGGTCCAGGCGGGCGCCGGTGTGGTCGCAGACAGCGACCCCGGCGCCGAGTATCAGGAATGCATGAACAAGGCGGCCGCCGTGCTCGCCGCCGTTGAAGCGGCCCATCATGTCTGAGCTCCCGCTGCTGACCAGCGGACGTTCCGGGATCGTTTGGGTATCGGGGGCCGACGCGGTCTCTTTCCTGGACGGGCTTCTCAGCCAGAACATTGCCGCCATCCCCGTGGGCGGGACGGCACGGTCGTTGTTGCTGTCCCCAAAAGGGAAGCTGCGAGCGACCCTGTTGGTTCTCCGCGGCTCCGAGCGGATCGGGCTGGTCTGTGATGCCGGGCGCACCGGGGTGGTTGCCGATGATTTGCGCCGGTTCAAGATCCGTGTCGATGTGACGATCGAGGTCGAGCCAGAGACGATCTGGGAGCGGTGGGGATCCGGCGCCGCGGACGGTATCGGTGCCGTGCCGCCGCCCGGAAGCTGGAGCGGCGAGGTACCGGTTCGGTTCCGCATGCCGTTTCGGTATGGCAGCGAGGAGCGGATCCTGGTCGTCGGGAGCCGTCCCGATGGTGAGAAGTCGGGGGATGACAGAGTCGAGGTGCTCCGGATAGCCATCGGCGAAGCCGTGATGGGTGTCGATCTCGACGACACCACGATTCCCCAGGAGGGGGTCGATGTCGCCACGGCGGTGGACTTCACCAAGGGCTGCTACCTGGGTCAGGAGCTGGTCGCCAGGATCGACTCGCGAGGGCACGTGAACCGGAGCCTCACCGGGCTGGTCATCGTAGGGGAGCCACCCGATCCCGGCGCCGAGGTCATCGCGGGGGAGCGACCGGTCGGTTCGGTGACATCGACGGCATGGTCCGCAACGCTCGAGAAGTCCCTGGCTCTGGCGATGATCCGGGTCGAGGTCGAGCCGGGTTCGCTCGTTTCGGTTGCCGGCATGCCGGGCGAGGTCGTCACGCTGCCTATGCCGCTGCCGATGTAGCCCCCCGATGTCGTCCCCGAAGTCGCCCCCGAAGTCGCCCCCGAAGTCGCCCCCGAAGTCGCCCCCGAAGTCTTTGTGAATCTCTTACAGTCCTCGAACAATCGGCAGCGATACTGGCTGGTGGAGGCCATGTGACCACGAGTGGAACGATCCTGTTGATCGAGGACGAAGGCGACATTGCGGACCTGCTCCGGCTCTATTTCGAGCGGGATGGGTTTCGACTGGTCCATGCGGCGACGGGCGAAGCAGGGCTGGAACGGGCCAAACAGGGAGATGTTAGGGCGGCCCTCCTGGACATCGGGTTACCGGGTATCGACGGCATCGAAGTGTGCCGACGGCTGCGCGCCGCCTCCGATATCCCGATTCTCATGCTCACCGCTCGCGACTCCGAAGTGGACAAGATCGTGGGCCTCGAAATCGGAGCCGACGACTACGTGACCAAGCCATTCTCCCCACGTGAGCTGGTGGCGAGGGTCAAAGCCGTGCTGCGTCGCAGCGAGGAGCGCCGGGTGTCGGTGCAGACGATTGGCGTTGGCGGCTTCTCGATTGACAGCGGGCGCAGACAGGTGGAGTTGCCGTCGGGTGAGATCGTGCGACCGACCGCCCGCGAGTTCGACCTGCTCTGGCATCTCGCCTCACACCCGGGACTCGTCCTGTCGCGGCGACAGCTGCTCGAGGCGGTGTGGGGGTACGACTACGTTGGCGAGACCCGGACGGTGGACGTCCACGTCCGCCAGTTGCGCAAGAAGCTCCCCGAAATCCCCATCGAGACGGTATGGGGCGTCGGGTACCGGATGGCGGAAGGTGGCTGACAGTTTGGAAAGAGCGGCACGGGTCCCGTTGCGACGTCAAGTCCTGTGGAGCGCGCTTGCGGTGGCCGCGGTGACCCTGGTTGCCGGGCTGGTCGCGGGCGCGGTCATCAGCCGGAAACTGGTTGACAAGAGCGAGGCCGAGCTGCGGCGGCAGGCCGATGCGACCGCAACTCTGATCGTCGCGTCGCTGCGAGACAACCTGCCGATCACCGACGCCAGTGACCTGCTGGCGATACCGAGGACGCTCGAGGTTGTTCGTACCGTCGGCGGCCACGACTATGTCGAGGCGCGGTTGGTCGGTGCAGACGGTCTGACGACGGGCAGTCTGTTTTCGGTGCAGCGGCCGCTTTTCGACAGTCTGGGTACCGACCCGGTGATCGGCGACGTCATCAAGACCGAGGTCAGCGGCCGACCGGTACTGGCGTATGTGAGCAGCCTCCCGCTCGGGCTGCGGAACAACAGGGCGCGGGTCCTGATCGCGATCGGTCGGACCGAGCCGCTTCTGAACGGCAACCTCCTCGCGCAGCCTCTCGCCCTCTCGCTGGGAATCGGTGCGGTGCTGGCGGTCATCCTGGCGACGTTGATAGCGCGGCGGGTGGGGCGTCGGCTGGATCGGCTCGGCGAGGCGGCCGCAGCGATCACTACCGGCGACTTCTCGGTGAGGGCGCCCGAAGATGGTGACGATGATGTGTCGGCACTCGGGGGGGCATTGAATGAGATGGCGGCGCGTCTCGATAACGGGCGGCGCCGCGAGCGTGACTTTCTCATGAGTGTTGGTCACGATCTGCGGACGCCGCTCACGACGCTCCGGGGGTACGCAGAAGCTCTCGACGGTGGCGAGGTCGAGCCGGCCGACATGAAGCGGATCGGCGGCGTGCTGCGCGTTCAGACCGACCGGCTGAGCAGGCTCATCGAGGATCTGATGTTGCTGGCGCGCCTCGAGGCGCGCGAGTTCACCTGGCGCCCTGAGGAGGTGGATCTGGCGGCGCACCTCACGGAGCTGGTCGAGGCGCAGCAGGCCCGGGCAGAGGCGCTCCGCGTTGCGCTGGTGGCCGACCTGGACGATGTCGGTGTGGTCACGATTGATCCGGACCGGGTTGGCCAGATCGTCGGCAACCTGCTCGACAACGCATTGCGCTACGCCCCCGAAGGGGGAACGGTGTGCGTGGGGCTGCGCGGGAGGGAGGATACGGTGAGCCTGGATACGGTGAGCTTGACCGTATCCGATACGGGGCCCGGCATTGATCCCGAGGACGTCCAACACGTATTCGAGCGTCTGTACGTAGCGCAGCGCTACCGGCCGGTGCGCCCTGAAGGCTCCGGGCTCGGTCTCACAATCGTCAAGGAACTGGTGGATGCGATCGACGGCTCGATCGATGTCGAGAGCAGCCCCGGACAGGGAACAACCGTGGTCGTGCGGTTGCCGCGTCTGGTCGGCGTCGCAGCAGAGTGACCGTCTTTCGCGTCTGGTCCGCCGGCGCGTTGGCCTAGATTCGTGACCCATGCGAGTTCTCGTTGTCGTTGCTCTGATCGCACTGCTGACCGCCGGGTGTGCCACCTCCGAGCAGAACCTGTACGGCAGGGATCTATTCGACCGATCCTGTGCCGTCTGTCACGGGGTGGACGGGTCCGGTGGCATAGGCTTCGATATCGGGCCTGGATCTAACGCCGCTCTGAACCTCACCGATGAGCAGATCGCCGGAGTCATCGCGGTCGGTCCCGGCAACATGCCCGGCTTCAGCCGGCTCACGCCAGAGCAGGTGAGGAGCCTCGTCGAATACGTGCGCTCGCTGGAGGACTGAGCGGGGCGGTCTTACTATGCCCCCATGCTCGACGAGATTCTTGCCGCAACACGGCGACGGCTCGACCGGGACGGAGTTGTGCTCTCAGGTCCCGGCCCGAGCTCGCGCGACTTTGCCGGAGCCCTCGCTGCGCCGGGTCTCCAGGTGATCGCCGAGATAAAGCGTCGCTCCCCGTCACGTGGCGATCTCAACATCGGGCTTGATCCGGTCGATCGGGCGAACGCCTACGAGCGGGGCGGTGCCGCCGCGATATCCGTCCTCACCGAGCCTGACTATTTCGCAGGGTCGCTCGACGACTTGACTGCAGTGCGCACCGCGGTAGGTGTCCCGGTGCTCCGCAAGGACTTCATCATCGAGCCGCGCCAGATCGAGGAGTCCCGGGCAGCCGGCGCCGACGCGCTCTTGTTGATCGTGGCTGCCCTCGGCGAAGCCCGGCTTGCGATGATGCTGGGCGAATGCGGGAAGGTGGGGATCCAGGCGCTCGTGGAGGCCCACACTGCGGAGGAAGCGGCGGTGGCGATGCGAGTAGGCGCAAGCGTGGTCGGCATCAACAATCGTGATCTCGCGACGTTTCACACCGACCTGGCCGTGGCCGAGCGAATTGCCCCCGTGGTCGCCGGCCAACGCGTCCTGGTTGCCGAGAGCGGGGTGTCGAGTCCCAGCGGGGCGGCCCGGATGGCCGCCGCGGGCTACGACGCCATCCTGGTCGGGGAGGCTCTCGTCATGAGCTCCGACCCGGCGGCGCTCATCGGCCGACTCACCGGCTCATGACCTGGGTCAAGGTCTGCGGGCTGACCATCGCCGAAGACGTCTCGGCCGCGGTAGCGGCCGGCGCCGATGCGATTGGCCTGGTCAACGTGCCCTCGTCGCCGCGGTTCATCACGCTCGACACTGCATTCGCGCTGGCCGACCGTGTCCCGGTGGATGCGGTTCTGCTCACGATGGACCTCGAGCCGGACGACGTCCTCGAAATCCTCCACGGCGGCCCGCTGAGCGGGGTGCAGCCCTACGGTCGACACCGATTGGAGACGGCCCGGGCCGCGGAACAGGCCGGTTATCTGGTGCTGTTCCCGTCATCGCCACAGGCTGAGCTGGGGACCGTGCCGGGTATCCCGCTACTCGACACGCCCTCGCAATCGAAGCTGGGCGGGACGGGGGAGACGTTCGACTGGGCGATGATCGGCGGCGTCGAGCGTGACTTTGTCCTGGCCGGGGGGCTCGGGCCGGACAACGTGGCCGAAGCGGTTCAGATGGTGCGGCCGTGGGGTGTCGATGCCTCGAGTGGCCTCGAGATATCACCGGGGCGTAAGGACCACGGTATGGTTGCTGACTTCATCGAGAGGGCGAAAACAGTTGAGACTCGACAGACCAGATGAGAGAGGAAGGTTCGCCGGTTACGGGGGCCAGTTTGCACCCGAGACCCTGATGCCGGCGCTCGAAGAGCTCGAGAGCGCGTTCGTCGAGGCGTGGGCGGATCCGGGTTTTCACGCCGAGCTGGACGGGTTGCTCCGGGACTTCGTCGGCAGACCGACGCCGGTGTACCGGGCGAGCCGTCTCTCAGACGAATTAGGCGTAGAGCTGTACTTGAAGCGGGAAGATCTCGCTCATACAGGGGCACACAAGATCAACAACACGATGGGCCAGGCGCTTCTTACCAGGCGCATGGGGAAACAGCGGGTGATCGCCGAGACGGGGGCGGGGCAGCACGGGGTGGCGACGGCGACGGCCTGTGCGCTCCTGGGCCAGGAGTGCGTCGTCTACATGGGGGAGAAGGACATCGAGCGCCAGGCACTCAACGTGCACCGGATGCGCATGCTCGGGACCGAGGTTCGGCCCGTCACGTCGGGTGCGGGCACCTTGAAGGACGCGGTCTCTGCGGCTATGCGCGACTGGGTGGCGAGCGTCACCGGAACGCACTACATCATCGGCTCGGTCGTGGGCCCTCACCCGTTTCCGTGGATAGTGCGCGAGTTCCAGAAGGTGATCGGGGAGGAGCTCCAAGAGCAGATGAACGGCGTCGACAGACCGCGTCCTGACGTCATCGTCGCCTGCGTAGGCGGCGGTTCGAACTCGATGGGCGTTTTCTACCCGTACGTTGGATCGGGTGTCGAGCTGGTTGGTGTCGAAGCCGCCGGGTACGGGTTGGAGACCGGTCATCACGGAGCTTCTCTTGTCGCAGGCAGCCCTGGGGTCATTCACGGTTCAATGACCTACCTCCTCCAGGACGATCAAGGTCAGATCCTCGAAGCGCACTCCATATCCGCCGGTCTCGACTATCCGGGAGTGGGCCCGGAGCACGCTTACTTCAAGGATGAGGGACTCGTCGAGTACACCTCGATAACCGATGAGGAGGCGGTCGCTGCGGTGTACCACCTTGCCTCGGTGGAGGGCATCATCCCGGCGCTCGAATCCGCGCACGGCCTCGCCTGGATCATCAAAGAGGCGGCGCGACTGCGGGGCAAGACGGTCGTGCTCAATCTCTCCGGCCGGGGCGACAAAGACGTGCAACAGATCATTGCCAGGGGTGAGCACGATGAGTAGGGAACGGCTCGCGGATCTCTTTGCGACGTGCCGCAGCGAACGACGGGCGGCCCTCATGCCGTACATGACCGCCGGGTTGCCCACGCCGGGTGAATCGGCCGACCTATTTGTTGCAATGGCCGAGGCGGGGGCCGATGCCTTCGAGGTGGGTATTCCCTATGCCGATCCGCTGATGGACGGCCCCGTCATCCAGGCCGCGGGCGACCGGGCGCTGCAGGCAGGGTCGGGTGTCGACGTCGGTCTGGAGATCCTCGGCGACGTCGTGTCTCGAACGGGCAAGCCCGCGGTGGTGATGACGTATGTCAACCCGGTGCTCCGCATCGGCATCGACACCTTCGCCGATGCGGTGAAGCGGGCCGGCGGATCGGG
Source organism: uncultured bacterium (assembly GCA_963801165.1). Taxonomy (GTDB): domain Bacteria; phylum Actinomycetota; class Acidimicrobiia; order Spongiisociales; family UBA5794; genus JAAETI01. The sequence continues at coordinate 458,581 of CAWDDT010000006.1, read as the reverse complement.
GGTGATCATCGCCGACCTGCCCGTCGATGAGGCGGAGCCGTTCGCCGAGGCGCTGCAGAAGCGCGACCTTGGTCTTGTCTTGTTTGTTGCTCCCACCACCACTGAGGCCAGGTTGAAGCGGGTGATCGCGGCCGACCCGCCGTTCATCTACGGGATCGCCGAGATCGGGGTGACGGGCGAGCGATCGGAGGTGTCGCGTCACATTGCGTCGCTGGTGGCGCGGGTCCGAGAGCACGGCGCCACGCCCGTGGTTGCCGGTGTGGGCATCGCCACGCCGACCCAGGCACGTCTCGCGGCTGCAGCAGCCGACGGCGTCATCGTCGGCACGGCTCTGGTGCGGAGAGTGCTCGAGGCTCCGGACGCCGCGTCCGCCCGGGATTCGTTGTCGAGGGCGGTCGCCGAACTCGCCGACGCCATGCGGTCGGGCTGACTAGCTCGCACGGTGGCGCCGATTATGCCTCTGGTGCCCCAGGGTGTCGTCGGCAAGAATTGCCGCAAGTCGGGTCCGCACCCTTCCAGCGCGGCTTGGCTTCACCGGCGGTAGGGCCGTCGGCGCATTTGCGGTTTCCGCACCACACGCCGCGATGCCGACGGCCCGACCGCCACTGGGCCCCCCGTGTCGTTGCGGACGCGCTCCGCACAAAGCTGTGGCCTGCTGCCAAGCAGCAGGCTCGTACCGGGAGGGGGACTCGAACCCCCACGGACTTGCGCCCAACGGATTTTGAGTCCGTCGCGTCTACCAATTTCGCCATCCCGGCAGGGCGGTGCAGTCTAGGAGTGAGTCGGCCGACCCGGATTAGAGGTCTGCGACGTACTCCTTGGGAGCCCGGGATCGTAGACTCGCTCTGCCATGAAGCGAATCGAGCGCAAGCTGTTTCAGATCGGCGACGAGATCGCCGCGCTCCAGCACGCCGAGGACCTGGCCGCTGAAGAGCTGAACATCCACCGGCATCTCAACGACGACACCCAGCGCGACGCCGTGGTGTCGGGGAGTCCCATCGATCGTTCGGATGCCCGGGAGACGGCGGCCGACGTGGCCCGGTTTGAGCGCCACCTCGAACAGCTGCGTTTGCGCCGTGCCAGGCTCGAGGCAAAGCGGGCCAAGCTCCTTGGCAAGCTTGCAGAGTAGGGCGGCCGGGCTTGCTGACTAGTGAGTCTGCAGGTCGCAAAGATAAACCCACAAGTTTGCTCCAGCCGCGCCGATAGAAGCGGGAGATCATTTTCTCTAGCAATTCAACGAGCGGCCAGGTAACCTATGACCACTATGCGTAGTCGAATGACCACTCTCCGCAAGGGAGCCTTTGAAGATCAGGACGGATCGTCAATGGTGGAGTTTGCGCTGGTAGCGGTGCTGCTGCTGATGATCCTCTTTGGGATCATGGAGTACGGTCTTGCCTTCAGAGATCGACTGACCATCGGCAACGCCGGGCAATCGGCGGCCAGGGTCGGGACTGCGGTCGGCAACGGCCCCGAGGCCGACCAGGTGATGCTCGAAGCTCTGGAGCAGACTCTCTCCAACCTGCCGAGTGGCGGGGTTGGGGTCGTCAAGTATGTCGACTTCTACAAGTCCGATGTGAACGGTAACCCGGTCGGCGGATGCCCGGGCGGTGACTGTGTCAGGTACTACTACAACTACCGGGATGGCCCCGGACCGTTGTGTGACTGGAATCCGTGTCCGGGCGACGATGGCAGCGGCGGCTACGGCGGGTCGTGGACCCCGGACAGCCGGAATGTCCAGGTGGGCACCCTCGATGTGATGGGTGTCGACATCGTCTTCTCGCATGTATGGATCACCGGGGGTCTGGTGCCCCTGCCTGATGTCTCATGCACCTCGCCACCTGGAAACTGCTGGGTGGACAGGACGACGATGCGTATGGAACCACAGCAGTTCTAGGGAGTGCCATGATGAGACTGCTGCGCAAATTGCCCCTGGTGAGAAGGCTCTCTCATGATGATCGCGAGCGCGGTGTCGTGCTCGTGCTGACCGCGCTCTCTTTGGTGATCTTGCTGGGAATGGCCGCGTTCGCCGTCGACCTCGGTTGGCTCTACTACAACCAACTCAAGGTCGAGAAGGCGGCCGAGGCCGCCGCTCTTGCCGGGGTTGTCCACATGCCGTTGCCCGGTTGTGGGGATCCCGTCCTCGGCACCGAGGCCTACGCAACCGCGCTCGAGCTTGCTTTTAGCCAGGGGTACGAGCACGGCGCAAACGCGACGGTGACGCCGAGCAAGGGGGCCAACTGCAACCAGCTCAGTGTCAACGTCGCCACCACAGTCGACACGTTCTTCATGCGCGTTTTTGGCCGCGATAGCTTCAAGATCAACGAGACGGCTACGGCCGAGCAGCTGCCACCGCTCAAGATCGGCAGCGACGAGTCATATCTGGGGGAGGACCCAACTCTCGGGGGCGCCAGACTCCGCCAGTTCTACCTCGCCATCTCGGGGAAGGATCGCGGCAAGGGATCCGGAGACGCCTATGCATCGTGGTGGCTCGACGGCGGCTCGCTCAACTTCGAGCGACGGTCGCCGGCGTACTGGTACGCCGTGGAGGTCGTCCCGGGCTCAGCGAGTGAGGGCCACAGCGTCCAGATCCAGGTCTATGACGGGGTGACCCATGACACCGATGGCGATGGCAACAATGTCGGCGGAGACGGTCCCGCCGAGGACTGGCAATACGGCAGCGGTGCAACGGCCGGGGCCGCCGGCGGCTACGCGTCCGACCCCGGGTCCAAGAACGTGACCGTCTTCAAGGTTTACGCACCAGACGCAACCCCGAACCAGTGGAAGGACAACTCGGTACAGCTCTGCTACGCGGACTACCACAGTCGCGGTTCGGGAAGCTACGAGTCGGGTGCCAAGAATGCCTGGGACACCATCTGCACCATCCCCAACGCCTCGGCGGGAATCTATGTCGTCGAGGTGTCCGTACAGAACGACACCAACGTCATCAACGGCTTCTCGCTGCGGACATTGGTGGGCGGTTCGACGTCGAACGACACCCAGGTCTACGGGTTGGGGGCGATGTCGTTGTGGCAGACCGACACGGGGTCCAACCCCGTATTCAAGATCGCCCGGCTCGACGAGGTCTACGCCGGGGCGGAACTGGTCATCAGTCTCTGGGACGTATCCGACATCGGGTCTTCTTCGTCGGGAACACTGCAGTTCGACAACCCCAACGCAGCAGCGCCGATAAACAACATCGACTGCAAGATGCAGGTTCGCTTTGACAGCGGTGGGGTCAAGAGCCCCTATGCCCCCGACGACGGTAGGGCCAACTGCTACCTCACGTTCAACACCGGTGACTACAACAACGACTGGCTCGACTTCAAGTTCACGGTCCCGCCTGACTACACGTGCAGCGGCGATGACTGCTGGGTGTACGTGAGCTACGGCGTCTCTGCCGGTATTACCGACCGCACCACCTGGACTGCATCGGTCAACGGTCAGCCGATTCACCTCGTTCCCTGAACGTCGGCGCGACCGACCGATAACTAGTCAGTACATGCCTATGTCACGGAGTGTCTTCCGGTAGCCGTCCGACGTGCATATGATGCCCCTCTAGATAATTGTGGCCGGGACAGCTATACTCACGCAGAGTGGTCGCACGAATGCGTGTGGTAGTCTCCACGAAAACTGACCGGGCAGGGGACGATATGAAAAACATCAAACGCGAGGACGGGGCAACACTCGTTGAGATGGCGTTTGTCCTGCCGCTGCTGATCCTGCTCATCCTCGGCTCGCTCGAGTTTGGTCTTGCCTTCAAAGAGCGTCTCACGGTCGCATCAGCTGCCAACTCCGCCGGTCGCACCGGTGCGACGATGGGCAACCGGGCCGAGGCCGACATCAGGATCCTCGAGGCGATCGAAGTGGGTCTGTATGGTCAGGTAGACCCCGGTGTGATCGTGCAGGTCGACATCTTCAAGGCGGATCCCGACACCGGGGCGAAGACGGGTGCGTACGACCGCTACCAGTACGATGGCAGCGACCCGCTGTGCAAGTGGACTCCGTGTCCGGATCCCAATATCCCCGGCTTTTCCTACGGTGGCGCCGGCTGGCCCCCGGACGATCGGGACACCACTCTCGAGCCGACCGGTGGTGGTCTGGATGTCCTCGGTGTCGAGATCACCTACCACCACACCCCGGTGACCAATATTCTCCCGTACCTCGACCGCAACTTCGTAGAGCGGGCGCTGGTCCGTCTCGAGCCTGACGTCTTTGGAGCTTCCCCGTGAAACTGGCTCGACGCATCGTTGCCAAGCTCGGGTTCAGCGAGCGTGCCGAGGCGGGGGCCGCTGTTGTCCTCGTCGCCGCAAGTATGACGGTGCTGCTCGGCTTCGCCGCATTTTCTGTCGACTTCGGGTGGCTGTACCTCAACGGGATCAGGATCCAGCACGGCGCAGACGCCGCGGCTCTCGCCGGCGTCGTCTACGAACCGGGTGACCAGACCCAGGCGTACGACACGGCAGATGCCATCGCCGGCGACAACGGATATGTCGACGGCGTGGGTGGCACGACGGTGACTCCCGTCGACTATTCCGACGACGCGACCGCGGTTGACAATCAGTTCCAGCTCCGGGTTACGGTCACCGATACTGTCGACACCTTCTTCATGCGTGTCTTCGGCTTCGACTCGATCACGATGTCGCGCACAGCGGTTGCCGAGTACGTGTTGCCGCTCCCGATGGGCAGCAATCTGCCGTACTTCGGTGAGGACCCGAGCATTCCCGGCCGTGAGCCGCACTTCTGGGCCAACATCCACGGCTATTACACGGGACGCCAGTTGGGTGACCGTTTTGCATCACAATGCCTCCACGACGACACCGGCAGCAGTTGCGCGAAGAACCCGGACGCTCGGCCGACGGCAACGAGCGGTGGCGTTCCTACGAGCGGTGGGTACCTCTATGGGGTCGAAGTTCCCGATGGTGCGACGGATCTATCGGTCGAGGTTTTTGACGGTCCGTTCTACCGCGGGGGCGGAGACAACGTCCTGGTCGGCGACAACACACACTGGGGGGACCCGCCGCCGACGACGTGGTTCATTCTCTACGCCCCCGACCCAACGCCGCTCAACACGACCGACAACACCGTGCTCTGCTCGGTCAAGTACGACCCCCAGGACAGTTTCGCCGACTTCAACGGCGACGGATTTGTGAACGCGGGCGATGACCAGAACGGCGACGGCGAGCTGAATTGGGACGACGTCGAGATCGGTGTCCCCGGTGGGGTCGCGTCGCTGTGGGACCGCATGTGTGGCACGACCTTCAATGCCGGCGCCGGTGTCTATCCGCTGAGGGTTGTGGTCGCCAACGACGGCGGCAGGGGCCTCAATCGCTACTCGCTGCGGGCATCGGCCAACAATGGCAGCCCGCGCCTCTACGGTCTGGGTGACATGTCGATATACGTGAACTTCTCTGGACAAACGGCTACGTTCGACCTGGCCGAGGTGCAGCCGGTTCACGCCGGCAAGGAGATGGTGGTCGAGTTGTGGGATCCAGACTCCGGCAACATCAAGACCGAGATCTTCAAGCCGGACGGCACCTCGCCGTCGTGTACCTGGAGTGCCACTGGGGCCACATACGATCCGTGCAGCGTCTCGTACGGCCCCAACGATTACGACGACGGTCAGGTGCAGATCCGCGTTGACATCCCCGACGATTACACCTGCTCGGGCGACTGCTGGTGGACCATCAAGGTCACGTATCAGGTGAGCGCGGCCGGTGGCGCCCGCGACACCACCACCTGGTCGGCGCACATAGAGGGCAATCCCGTCTCGCTCGTTGAGTAGCAACGGGGCCTCGTCGGCGTAGCCGTCATCGGCATCGCCAGGTCCGGTACGATCACGGGATGCCGACGCTCGCTCTTCTCGACGGACACAGTCTCGCCTACCGCGCTTTCTACGCGCTGCCCACCGATCTGGCAACACCCGCCGGTCAGGTGACGAATGCGGTCCTCGGGTTCACCAACATGCTGGTACGTCTTCTCCGTGAGGAGAAGCCAGACGCGGTTGCCGTGGCCTGGGACGTGCGCGGACCGAACCTGCGCAAGGAGAAGTTCCCCGAGTACAAGGCACAGCGAGAATCGCCCCCCGACCTGTTCGCGAGCCAGCTTCCACTCATCCGGGAGGTGCTCGACGTGCTGCGGATCCGGCAGCTGACCTCGCCCGGGTACGAGGCCGACGACGTCATCGCAACGGTCGCCGCGGCGGCCGTCGCCGACGATTGGCGGGTGCTCGTAGTGACCGGCGACCGGGACAGTTTCCAAATCGTCAGTGACGATGTGACGGTCCTGTACACCCGTCGGGGGATCTCCGATGTCGTCACGGCCTCACCGCAATGGATCGCGGAGAAATACGGCGTTGCCCCGACCCAGTACCGGGAATATGCCGCGCTGCGCGGTGACTCATCGGACAATCTGCCGGGTGTGCCCGGGGTGGGCGAGAAGACGGCGGCTCGTCTCATCTCCGAGTATGGGAGCCTCGATGGCATCTATGAGCATCTCGACGAGCAGACCCCCAGATTACGGGAAAATCTGGGGACGCACCGTGAGCAGGTGTATCTCAATCGAGACCTCATGCTGATGCTTCCGGACGTGCGCATCGAGGAAGAGCCGGCCGGGGTGACACCGGAGATGCTGCGACTCCAGGAGTGGGACCGTGACGAGGTGCAGACCGTGTTCGCCGGTTTGGCTTTCCGTGATGTCTGGGAGCGTCTCACCGAGCTCGGAGGGTTCCACGCCGCAGAGGCCCAGGAGCGCGAGATATCGGTCACAACGGCCAATTCAGCCGGGCAGATCAAAGAGGCTATCGGGGTCGGTGTGGTTTCCGTCGAGCCGTTGTGGGAAGCGGACGGGGTCGGGGGTGTCATGGTGGCGGCCGACGACAATCAGGCAGTTTTCGTTCCCGAACCGCATCTCGGCGACCTGGTTGCGGCGATACGAGCCGGCCGCGGGTTGGTAGCCCATGACGCCAAGCCATTCATCAGAGCGCTCATCGACGTCGGCATCGAGCCGCCGGTGGTCGGCTTCGACACCGCGCTCGCCGGCTACATCATCAACCCCGGCCAGCGGGTCCCGGATCTCGAAGATCTCGCCTACCGCGAGCTGGGGATGGCGGTTGCGGCCAATGAGGAGTCGGCGGCCGCGCAAGGGTCGTTCGATTTCGAAGGGTCACGGGGGCCTGACCTCGAAGCGCTGGGCCGGCGGGCCGTCGCAATCCGTGATCTCGTCGAGCCGTTGCGGGCACAACTGGAAGCCCGCGGAGAAGCCGATCTGTTCGTAGCCATCGAGTTGCCGTTGGTCGGGATCCTGGCGCGGATGGAATCGACCGGGGTACTGATCGATCGGGAGTTCCTCGAGGGTTTTGGTGCGGATCTTCGCAAGAGACTGGGCGAGCTCGAGACGGCAATCCATGCCGCGGCAGGTGGTCCCTTCAACATCAACTCCACCCTCCAGTTGCGGGAGATCCTTTTCGATCAGCTCGGGCTGCCCGTGCTGAAGAAGACCCCCAAGGGCGTGCCGTCCACCGACGCTTCGGTTTTGGGCAAGCTCCGGGAAGGGCATCCGATCGTCGACGATCTGTTGACATACCGGGAGTTGGAGAAGCTTCGCTCGACCTACGTCGACGCCCTGCTGCCGCTGATCGAGCCCGATGGGAGGGTCAGGGGCCGGTTCAACCAGATGGCAGCCGCCACCGGGCGCCTCTCGCAGGAACAGCCGAACCTGCAGAACATACCGGTGCGTACCGCCGAAGGGCGGGCGATCCGCCGGGCATTTACGGCGGCCGACGGGTGGCAGTTCCTGGTCGCCGACTACAGCCAGATCGAACTGCGGATTCTGGCTCATCTCTCGGGCGACCCTGGTCTGGTCGATGCGTTCCGCAACAACTTCGACATCCACGCGGCCACGGCTGCCAACGTCAGCGGCGTTGCCATCGAAGATGTGACCACCGAGCAACGGCGTCGCGCCAAGATGATCAACTTCGGTCTCTTGTACGGAATGGAGGCGTACGGGCTGGCGCAGCGTCTCGAGATCGATCGGGCCGAAGCTCAGGCGCATATCGACGTGTACTTCGATCGGTTCCCGGAAGTCAGGGACTTTATGCAGGGCATCGTGGCTGCCGCTCGTGATTCCGGCTACACCACGACCATCCTGGGCCGCCGACGCTATCTCCCCGAGCTGTCGAGCGGCAACTTCAGGACGAGACAGGCAGGCGAGAGAATGGCGCTCAACGCACCCATCCAGGGCTCGGCGGCCGACATCATCAAGAAGGCCATGGTCGTACTTGAGGAGGAGCTGCGTAATAGGCGGCTCGGCGCCGAGATGTTGCTTCAGATCCACGACGAGCTCGTGCTGGAGGTGCCGGAGGACGAGGTCGACGCTGTTACGGATCTCATCAGATCCGTCATGGAGGGAATCGTCGAGCTCCGGGTGCCTCTCCGTGTGGAGACGGCCGCCGGGAAGACCCTTGCCGACGTTGAGCACTGATCAGCCAACCCGGTGTGGCGATTGCTGGCAGATAGCGAAACAACCTTGACCGAAGGGGCTGGCAGCGTGCTACCATCTCGCCCGTCTCCTCTGGCCTTCGCGCGCGGGGGACAAATCCATGTTTCTCAAGGAGTTGACGTACACACATGTCCGACGAACCGGTGACCGAGCCCACTCAGCCAACGGCTGAGGGTGCGGAAGCCCCTACCATCGCAACCGAGGAAGTCGCCGAGGTGACCTCCCCGACTGTCCCCGCCGACACCGCAACCGAGGAAGCCGCCGACGTGACTTCCACGACTGTTCCCGCCGACACCGCAACCGGGGAAGCCGCCGACGTGACTTCCCCGACTGTTCCCGCCGACACCATGGAAGCGGAGACGACAACAGCGGAGACGACAACAGCGGAGACGACGGGCCCTGTCGATCCTGCGGCAACTCCCGAGGAAACGCCAGAAGTCTCATCATCCGAGTCTGCCGTTCCAGCGGCGGTCGAGCCGACCGAGCCCGAACCTGCCATCGAGCCGCCCCAATATCGTTACGGTGTCGGTGAGCGCCCTGCGATCACCGCACCCCGGGATATCGGCGATGTGGCCGACAACCTCAGCGTGGAGGATTTCGCCGCGGTCATCGAACGAACCGTGTTCGAATTCAAGGAGGGTGACATCGTCGCCGGCATTGTCGTGCGCGTCGATCCCGATGAGGTACTCGTCGATATCGGCTTCAAGGCTGAGGGCGTGATCCCGCTCCACGAGCTCTCGATCCGCAACCAGGTCAATCCCGGTGAGGTAGTCAAGGAGGGCGAACCGATCGAGGCACTGGTCCTCCAGATGGAAGACGATCAGGGTCGTCTGGTTCTCTCCAAGAAGCGGGCCCAGTACGAGCGCGCCTGGGGCCGCATCGAGAAGATCATGAACGAGGGCGGCACCGTGACCGGTCCGGTCATCGAGGTCGTCAAAGGTGGTTTGATAGTCGACATCGGTCTGCGTGGGTTCCTACCGGCGTCCCTGGTGGACCTCCGCAGGGTCCGTGACCTCGCCCCCTTCATCGGTGAGACGATCGAAGCCAAGGTGATCGAGCTCGACAAGAACCGCAACAATGTCGTGCTGTCTCGTCGCGCCCATCTGGAAGAGGCGCAGGCAGAGCAGCGGCAGGCCTTTCTCTCCGGGCTCCAGGAAGGCGATATCCGCGACGGCGTCGTCTCGTCCGTCGTCAACTTCGGGGCATTTGTCGACCTGGGGGGCATGGACGGCCTCGTTCACGTCTCCGAGCTGTCGTGGCAGCACGTCAGCCACCCGAGCGAGGTCGTCAGTGTGGGCGACAAGGTCAAGGTGCGCGTGCTGACGGTAGAACGCGACCGGGAGCGAATTTCTCTGTCCATTCGCCAGACTCGCGAGGATCCGTGGGAAGAGTTCATTCGAGACACAGAGCTCGGTGCGATCCTCGACGGCGAGGTCACCAAGTCCGTGCCATTCGGCGCGTTCATCGCAGTTGGTGAAGGTGTCGAGGGACTAGTCCATGTGTCGGAGATTGCACTCCACCATGTCGAGAGTCCCGAGCTAGAACTTTCGATCGGTCAACAAGTACGGGTAAAGGTCACGGAGATCGATGCCGACAGACGTCGGGTGAGCCTGTCAATCAAGCAGGCCCTCCCCGAGTGGGAGGAACGCACGACATTCAGTCAGCGGCGTACGCCGAGCCGACCGAGACGCAGGGAGTTCCAGCGTGAAGACGAAGCCACAGAGGTTCCGACCTTCGCTGCCGACGCGTCTCTTGAAGCCATCCTCGAGGAACTCAAAGAGCGAGGCATCGGTCGCAAGTAGCTCAAAGGTACTTGACACCGGGCACTGTGGTGCTTGGCTATTAGCGCGGCGTGTGGGGTCTCTGTTTGATCTCGGTCGTGTAGTGCTTTCAGAACAGACCGGAAGGGCCAACTGAAATGGGTAGACGATCCCTGGTATTGATCATCGCGCTGGCATTGGCTGCGGTGTCGGCGTTCTCCGTGTGGCAGTACTTGTCGACGGTAGAATCAGACGCACGGGCCAACGTGCAAGAGGTCATTGTGTATCGAGCCACGGAGTTCATCGATACCGGGACCACGGCTGCCGAGGCGAAGGATTTCATCAAGGAATCCTCAGGCCTCGTCGAGTCGGTGGTTTTCGAGGGATCGCAGATTGCATGCGCCGGCCCCACCGATACCAGTTCGGCTCCGCTCAACGTCTGTGCCAATAACCCGCGCCTCGAGTCGATCATCGACCCCATCAACGTTGCCGCCGGACCGATTAGCGCCGGCCAGTTGATCACCGCGGACATGTTCATCGCTCCCAACCTCCTCTCCAATATCAAACTCTCGGAATCTGTACCCGAGGGCAAGGTCGCGATCTCGTTCCGACCCAATGAGGAGAACACGGTGGGTGGGTTCGTGCGTCCGGGGGACCGGGTCAACCTGATTGCGTCGGCGTCTATCGACCTCACCCAGTCGACCTCACTGTTTGAAGATCCGGAGCTGCGCTCGCTGCTGCTCGGCGATGGGACGGCGACCCAGACGACGACCACGACTCCTCCGTCGGGTGACCAGGGTACGACGACCCAACAGGACATCATCGCCCGCTATGCGCAGACATTCCCCGGTTCGATCGACTTCACCCAGACGGTCCTCCAGGACATCGAGGTACTGGCGGTCGGTCCCGATACGCGCCCCAGCCCATTGGGCACCGGCTTGACGCCGGCGGGCGCTCAGATCGTCGTGCTCGAGGTGACTCCCGAGCAGGCTGAAGAGATCCAGTTCGCCTCCCAGTACACGGATGTGGCGCTGTCGCTGATACCGAGCGGCGAGAATGAGAACGGTCAGGAAAAGGTCTACGACCCGTTCACCTCCGATGGTGTGGTTATCGACGACCTGTTCTCGCTCATCGAGCGGATTCGCCTACAGTTCGAAGAGGCAGGAGTCCTCCTTGGCAACGGATAACGCGACGTATTCGGTTCTAGTTGTCGACAACGACGACCAGTTCGTCGAAGCGACGCGCTCGCTGCTGGAGGGCCACAAGGTCCACACGGCACGCAACATCAGCGATGCTCAGCGCCGCCTCGTTGAGGAGTCGATCGACCTGACCATCGCCGGTCCCTCTTACGCACACGAGGCCGGGGTGGTAGAGGTGACCCTCCTGTTCGACGTGCGTGCCGATCTGCCGGTTGTGCTGGTCGCTGAATCGGTTGACACCAATGTTCTCCGTGCGGCTCTGCGGGCGGGCATAAAGGATGTAATCGAGGTACCGCTCACCAACTCCAAGGTCGAGGACGCCTTTGGTCTCATCGAGCAGATTCACCGGCGGGAAGAAGAAGGCCCCGCCAAGCGCAAGATCGGCAAGGTCGTGACGATCATGTCACCGAAGGGTGGCGCAGGAAAGACGATGACTACCGTCAACGTTGCGCTCACGCTGGCAGGCTGGGGCGATCCGTCCCGGGTCGTCGTTCTCGATGCCGATCTCCAGTTTGGTGATGTATGCATCTCGTTGCAGATCGACCCGCGGCACACCATCGTTGACGTGGCACGCGACATCGACAAGCTGGATGAGGACCTGCTCGACAGCCTCCTGGCGAGACACTCCTCCGGTATGCGGGTGTTGTCCGCACCGTTGGAACCCTCCCTTGCAGACGAGGTATCCACCCAGGTCGTGGTCAAGTCGATTGGCATGCTCAAGAGGATGTTCGACTACATCGTGATCGACACCGCTCCCTTCCTCGATGAACCGGTACTGTCGATTCTCGAGCGCTCGGACGTTGTGCTCCTCGTTGTGGACATGGATCTGCCCGCAGTCAAGAATGCCAAGCTGGCGCTCGACACACTGCGTCTCATCAAGTTCCCGTTCGAGAAGATGAAGCTGGTGCTGAACCGGGTCAATTCCAAGGCCCGTCTCGATATCGGTGAGCTGGAACGCTCGCTGGGTCTCGAGGTCCAGGCGGCCGTTTCGTCGGACAAACTCGTCCCCCGTGCGGTCAACGAAGGAGAACCGGTCGTCTCCCTGTACCCCCGCAGCCGTGTGGCTAGGGACCTGCGCGGGGTCGCTCAGCTCGTCCTCGACGAGGGAGAGCTAGAAGACGGTGAAGGCGAAGGCGGGAAACGCCGATGGTTCAGGTGAGTAGGAACCGACCAGGAATGGACTGCATATGAGTCTCGCCGATCGCGTCAAGGCAGCGAAAGCAGCAGAGGTGACCGTCGAAGGTCACCGTGAAGAGATCGTCCAGGAGCTGAGGCGTAAGCTCCACTACAAGGTCGTCGAGGGCCTCGGGCCGATGCTCTACGACCGTCAGATGAGCGACGCAGAGCTCAAGCTGCGCGTCATGGAGATGCTCGAATGGGCACTCGATCAGGAAGAATCGGTTCCCCTGGCACGCGCCGACCGGGTTGCCCTTCTACAAGAGATCGCCGACGACGTTCTCGGCTACGGCCCGATCGATCCGTTCCTGTCAGACGAGAACATAACTGAGGTCATGGTCAACGGCCCGCATCAGGTCTGGGTCGAGCGCGCCGGTCGTCTCAGCCTTTCCGACACCCGGTTTGTCGATGCCACGCACCTCGAGAGGATCATCGAGAAGATCGTCGGCCAGGTGGGTCGTCGTATCGATGAATCGACTCCGATGGTCGACGCTCGGCTCCCGGATGGCTCTCGTGTCAACGCTGTGATCCATCCGCTCGCCATCGGCGGTCCCTTCCTGACGATTCGTAAATTCTCGGCTGACCCGTTCACATCCGACCAGCTAGTGAAGATGGGCGCATTGTCCGACCAGGTGGCCGGTTTCCTGCGTCGATGTGTATACGGGCGGCTCAACGTCATCGTCTCGGGCGGTACCGGCTCAGGTAAGACGACTTTGCTGAACGTCCTGTCGAGCTTCATCCCGGACACAGAGCGCATCATCACCGTTGAGGACGCCGCCGAGCTTCGGCTCAATCAGATGCACGTGCTGTCTCTCGAGGGCCGTCCCGCCAACATCGAAGGAAAGGGTCAGGTCACTATCCGTGATCTCGTCCGCAACACACTGCGTATGCGGCCCGACCGTATCGTCGTCGGTGAGGTTCGTGGTGGTGAGGCTCTCGACATGCTCCAGGCTATGAACACCGGTCACGACGGATCGCTGACAACGATCCACTCGAACACTCCGCGGGACACACTTTCCCGTATCGAGACGATGGTGCTGATGGCCGGCATGGAGTTGCCGGTGCGAGCGATTCGTGAGCAGGTTTCCTCGGCGGTCGACCTCATCGTTCACCTCAACCGGATGCGTGACGGCACCCGTAAGGTCACTCAGGTCACCGAAGTCGTCGGGATGGAGGGGGACATCATCACCACCCAGGATCTGTTCCTCTTCGACTACGGGATGGGCATGGATGAGAACGGGATGTTCCGGGGCCGGCTGAAGGCCACCGGCATCAGACCGTCGTTCAGCGACCGTTTGGCCGACTACGGTGTAAATCTGCCGGCAGAGTTGTTTGCCCCAGAGCCATTCGTAGGACGGTAGACATGCAGAGACTGTTCTATCTTGTTCTCGGTGTCGTCACCATTGTGACGACGACCGCAGCCCCGGCCCTCGCCCAGACATCGGGCACAAGCGGGACCCAGGACGTTATGCTTCTCGGCGGTGCGGTTGGGGCCGGGTTGGCGTTGTTCCTGCTGATCGTCATCCTGTTCGGGTCGAACGCCGGGGTTGAGCGTGACCTGCGGGGCAGGCTCGGCTCTCTGTCGGGCAAGGCTGAGGAAGGGGGTCGCCTCTCCCGGATCCCGCTGCTGCGCCGGTTTGTGGTGGGGGCCGAGGACATCGCCAGGGATCGTGGCTTCATCAACCAGATCGAGACGGCGCTCGATCAGGCCAATATGCCGCTTCGCCCCGGTGAGGCAATCGCCGGTATCCTGGGCATCGCGATCATCTTCGGCCTGCTGATCATGGTTTACATGCGGAATCTGATCTGGGGCGCGGTCGCTGCCGCCTTCGTGCTTGGTGTTGCCGTGTTTCTCATTCAGGGAATCGCTGCACGGCACAAGACGAAGTTCGAGAACCAGCTACCGGATACGCTCAACCTGCTTTCGACCTCGTTGCGGTCTGGCTACTCGCTGTTGCAGGCGGTCGAGGCTGTTGCCTCCGAGGCGCCCGAGCCGACGGCGCGGGAGTTCGGGCGAGCGATGAACGAGACCCGTCTCGGCCGGTCCCCGGTGGTGGCGCTGAAACAGGTCGCAGACCGGATGGAGTCGTTGGACTTCGACTGGGCGGTGCTGGCGATCAGCATCCAGCGCGAGGTTGGCGGCAACCTCGCGGAGGTGCTCCAGACGGCAGCCGACACGATGCTGCAGCGAAACCGGCTGCGGCGAGAGATGAAGGCCCTCACCGCTGAGGGACGGGTTTCGGCATACGTGCTCGGCTCTCTGCCCGTCTTCTTGTTCCTTTTCCTGTTCCTCACCCGACGCGAGTACCTGCAACCCATGTTGGATTCCACAAAGGGTTTGATCGCCCTCGGTGGGGCGGTGCTCCTGCTCGTCGCAGGGGTCTACTGGCTGTCCAAAATCGTGAAGGTGGATGTCTGATGGATCAAGCTCTATTTGCCGCCATTGCCGTTGGGGTCACCATAGGTGCGGCAGCGGTGTTTGTCGGCGGGGGAGTTCTCAAAGCCCGTGCCAGCGCCTCCCGGCGTCTCGCCGGGTTGCGAGAAACGCGTTCCGAGCTACTCGAGCGAGGATTCTCCGAACGTGCCGTCGCACCGTTGTTCCAGGGCGTCGGGCGAGTCTTCATGCGATACACCCCACAGGGGTGGGGCGCTCGCGTTGAGAAGCGGTTGATGATCGGGGGTTGGTCATCACGTCTCGACTCGAACTCGTGGGCCGTGATCCGAGTGCTTTCTCTCGTATTCGGAGTTGTGCTTGCGTTTTTCGTCAACAGCCAGCTGCAGGGTACCGCCCGTCTTGCCGGCGTCATTGGTTCCCTGGCGATCGGCGTTCTCGGACCTGAGGCCATGCTCACCCGCCGCGTGGATGAGCGCAAGGGCGCCATGGAGCGTGATCTGCCGGACGTCATCGATCTGCTGGTCATCAGCGTGGAGGCCGGGCTCGGCTTCGAGGGTGCGCTCGGGAGGGTCGTCCAGAACGTGCCCGGTGAGCTCAGCGATGAGTTCTCCAGGATGCTTCAGGAGACCAGGGTCGGCGTCAGTCGTAACCAGGCGCTGAAGTCTCTCGCCGCGCGGACCGACGTGGATGATCTCAATACGTTCATCATGGCCCTCACCCAGGCTGACGCCTTTGGTGTGTCCATCTCGCGCATGCTGAGGGTGCAGGCGGACGAGATGCGGGTGCGACGGCGGTTGCGTGCGCAGGAGCGTGCGTTTGCTGCCCCGGTAAAGATGACGTTCCCGTTGGTGCTGTGTATCTTCCCCGGGATCTTCGTCGTCCTCTTGGGGCCGGCTGCGATCCAAATCGTCAACACGATCCTGTAGACCGTGACCAGGCTGCGGGTTGCCCATCTGCGGTTGCTCGTCCCTTTCTTGCTGGTTGCGTGGCGTGCCGGTCTACCCGTAGGAGACAACTCGTTCCTATGGCATGTCCGTGCCGGGACCGAGCAGTTGGCGACGGGTCGCGTGCTAACCACTGACCCGTTCTCGTTCACCGCCGCGGGGTCGGCCTGGCGCACTCAGTCGTGGCTGGTCGAGCTCGGGTACGGCTGGCTCGAACGCACCACAGGCGGGATCGAGTGGGTGCTCATGATGAAGCTCGTGATCGTGTCGCTCACCGTTGCATTGCTGGGTCTCGTCGTGTACCGGGTCGTCGGCGGCCATCTCTGGCTGACCCTTGCGGGGCTGTTGTTCGTCGTCTGGCAGGCAATACCGTTTGCAATCGCCCGTCCGGCTTTGATCGGGAACATGCTGCTTTCGCTGACGGTTGTGTTCATCTTCGTTGACCGCAAACCACTGTGGCTTCTGCCGCCGCTGTTCTGGCTTTGGGCATCGATACACGGGACGTTTCCTATTGGTCTCGGTCTGCTTCTCCTAGATGCGGTACGGAGGCGGTCGCGTCGTCAAGGCGTTGCCGTTGGCGTCGCCGTTGTCGCGACTGCCGTGACGGCACACGGTCTCGGCGTGTGGTGGATCGTGTTGCAGTTCTTCAGGAGCCGGGGGGCTCTCGACCTGATCAGCGAGTGGCAACCGCCCGATTTGACGAACCCGTTTCTCATTCCTCTGGGCATAGCGCTGGTCGCGATCGTGGCCGCGGCCACATTGGGGAAGGTGAAGCCGAGGGATCTGTGGATCGTGGCTCCGTTCATGCTCTTCGGTTTGCTTGCCGAACGGAACGTGTGGCCGGCCTTCATCGTTCTCGTACCATTTGCGATGGCGGTGTTCGCGGGCCACACGCCGGCGCCGGTGCGTCGCGAGGAGCCCTATGTCATCAACTGGATAATCGCCGCCCTCCTGGTCGCAGTCGCCGTCGCCGCCGTTGCCAGACCGCTGCAACTGAGGGAGGACCGGTTCCCATCAGATGCCGCGCTTGCCGCCCTGGATGACAGCCCGCTGTTCAGCGGCAGCGCCGTCGGTGGCTACCTGATCTTCGCTGATTGGCCGGAACGCCGGGTGTTCATCGATGATCGCGCCGAGCTGTACGGTGCCGAGCTGTTCGAGAAGTACACCGACGTCAAGTCGGGTCTCGGGGTCGAGGATACGTTCGCTGAGTTCGGTATCGATCAGGCTCTGATGAGGGCGGAGTGGCCGCTCGTCAAGTATCTCGAGCTTCTCGGCTGGCACTATCGATACCAGGATGAGTACTTCGTGGTCATGGCCAAGTAGCCGGTTGCCGCACCTCGGTCCGTTGGCAAGAAATCGGGGCCCCCACATGGGGGCCCCGATTCGGTGTGTAGGTGTTGGGTCGGCTAGAGGGTTGCGGCGATCTCGCTGAAGTTGGCGGAGACCTTGGTGCCGACCGCCGTGATGGCGATCAGTGCCACAATGGCGATGAGGGCTACGAGGAGTGCGTACTCGACGAGCGAGGCGCCATCTTCGGTCTCGAAGCGGTTCTTGAGTGCGATCCACATCTGGAGCATGGTGTTCTTTCCTCCTTGGCAGGGTGATCCTTTGGCTAACTGCAATCTATCGGGTACACGTCGATGCTCAATGGGTCGGTCGACCCATTCGGTCACAGTCAGTGGTCAGCCAACACCAAGAGTGGTGGCAGGGACGGCACATACGAAATCGGGGCCTCCGTTTGGGGCCCCGATTCGGTGTGTAGGTGTTGGGTCGGCTAGAGGGTTGCGGCGATCTCGCTGAAGTTGGCGGAGACCTTGGTGCCGAGCGCCGTGATGGCGATCAGTGCCACAATGGCGATGAGGGCTACGAGGAGTGCGTATTCGACGAGCGAGGCGCCATCTTCGGTCTCGAAGCGGTTCTTGAGTGCGATCCACATCTGGAGCATGGTCTTCTTTCCTCCTTGGCAGGGTGATCCAATCGATGTATCGGCGCGATCGGAGCGACCTTGATAGGCCGATCGACTCATTCGGTCAACAGTCAGTGGTCAGCCAACACCAGGAGTGGTGGCAGGGACGGCACAGACAAGATCGCACATACGAAATCGGGGCCTCCGTTTGGGGCCCCGATTCGGTGTGTAGGTGTTGGGTCGGCTAGAGGGTTGCGGCGATCTCGCTGAAGTTGGCGGAGACCTTGGTGCCGAGCGCCGTGATGGCGATCAGTGCCACAATGGCGATGAGGGCTACGAGGAGTGCGTATTCGACGAGCGAGGCGCCATCTTCGGTCTCGAAGCGGTTCTTGAGTGCGATCCACATCTGGAGCATGGTTGTGTCTTTCCTTCTTGGCAGGGTGATCCAATCGATGTATCGGCGCGATCGGAGCGACCTTTATAGGTCGATCGACTCATTCGGTCAACAGTCAGTGGTCAGCCAACACCAGGAGTAGTGGTTCAGCCAACACCAAGAGTGGTGGCAGAGACGACACAGACAAGATCGCACATACGAAATCGGGGCCTCCGTTTGGGGCCCCGATTCGGTGTGTAGGTGTTGGGTCGGCTAGAGGGTTGCGGCGATCTCGCTGAAGTTGGCGGAGACCTTGGTGCCGACCGCCGTGATGGCGATCAGTGCCACAATGGCGATGAGGGCTACGAGGAGTGCGTACTCGACGAGCGAGGCGCCATCTTCGGTCTCGAAGCGGTTCTTGAGTGCGATCCACATCTGGAGCATGGTGTTCTTTCCTTCTTGGCAGGGTGATCCACTCGATGTATCGGCACGATCGGAGCGACCTTTATAGGTCGGTCGACCCAATCGCACGTTTTGTCGCATTTCGCAGCTACCGGTGAATTCCGAGCCGGATCGCTTCGACGACGGCCTGGGCACGATCGGTTATGGCGAGCTTCTCGTAGATGCTGGCGAGATGGTTCTTCACCGTTTTCTGCGAGATGTAGAGACGGTCTGCGAGATCGTCCGTGCTGCTGACACCCGAGGCGAGCAGTTTGAGAAGCTCCCGCTCCCGAGCGGTCAATGCCGCTGCTCCCTCGTCGAGAACCGGCTGGCGATGCTGATCTAGGATCTGCGGGGTCGTTGCCTCGTCGATGAGCGTCTCGCCTGCGGCTACCGCTCTGATGGCTGCGGCCAGGTCGGGGAGTGGGGCGGCCTTGGAGAGAAAGCCCTTCGCTCCGGCGGCGGCGGCCTTCTTGCGTTGTGCCTCGTCGCTGTGCATGGTGACGACGATCGCGGGTGGTCCGCCCACAAGCTCACGGAGTGCACCGATACCGCTGAGACGTGGCATCTCGATGTCGACGAGAATGACGTCGGGTGTTGTCTCCTGGAGCCGCTCGAGCAGCTCTCTGCCGTCGGCCGCGCTGGCGATCACTTCGATGTCGGGGATGCTGTCGAGCGCCTGGGAGAGCCCCTCCCGCATCATGTTGTGATCATCGGCGATGACAATTTTGATGGTCAACTCAGTCGGCCTCCCATGCGATGGTAACGCGGCTGCCTCCCGATGGTCTGGATTCGATCTCGAGCGTGCCGCCGATCTCCTTGGCTCGTTCCCGCATCCCGAGCACACCGTAGTGACCCGGAGGCAGATCGTCGGGGTCGAATCCCCGGCCATTGTCGGCAACCGTGATGTTTCCCCTGTCGCGGTCGACAGCCCCCTCGATCGAGAGGCGGGTTGCCTGCGAGTGTTCGATCGCGTTACGTACCGCCTCAGTCAGAATGGCCCGGAGCTCCACAGCGACCGCCGGACGGGGGGGACGTTGCTCCTGTATCGCGATGTGGATCTCGGGCCCGGATCCTGCCTCGGAGGCCACTATCTCGTAGGCCTGTTCCACAATGGATGCGACATTGTCGTGTCTCAGGTCCCGCACGGTGGTGCGGACCTCCTCGACCAGCGCCGTTACCGCCGCCCGGGTTCCCTCGAGGTGACGCGCCAGCTCCGGGCTGTCGGTCTCCTGGAAGATGAGCATGTCGAGACGGAGTCCGAGCGAGGCGAGGCCGGGACCGATGTTGTCGTGCAGCTCCCTGGCGAGACGCACCCGCTCCTCGTATACCGTGCGGTGGGCGATACGTTGCACGAGGGCGACGTTGTCGAACGCCAGGCCGAGCTGTCTCACGATGGGCTGGATCGCCGGGAGATGGTCGCGTAGCGGCTGATCAGCGATGGGCCACAGCTCCATGGCGCCGAGCCGGTTGCCGCGGATTGCGATGTCGTAGCGTTGCGGCGGGGTGTCCTGGTCCGGTTCGCCGCGGGTGGCTACGACCAGCACGTCGCCGTCATCCCTGATCACGCTCACCCGTCCCGCGGCAAACGGCACCGTCGCAGACAGGTCGCGCAGAGCGACCGTGCCGATGGTGACCGGGTTCAGCTCCTGGATGTTGGCCAGCTCCGAGAGGCTTGTGAGCAGGGTGTGGGCGCTCTGGATACGCTCCACCCGGGCCGTGGCGGCCATCAGCTCGACGCTCTTCTCGCGGGTCTCGATGAGCAGCCTGCGCACCTGTGTGAAAGAGATCGCGATGAGGGCGTACAGAAGCGCCGAGAGCAAAGTCGACTGGTCGAACAACGACTTGCCAAGGGCACGGGCGATCACGAACAAGCCGGCGATGGTCAGGGCGCCGGTCTCGTATGCGATCCGGGTACCGAGGAAGCTGGCGGCGAACAGGGGCGCCCCGGCGAGGAAGAGCACGTATGCCGAGTCGCCGCCTCCCGTCAGGGCGATCGCGACCAGCGAGACGACCACACCAACGACCGCAAGCAGCTCACCCCATTGCTCCGAGTTGCGGTGGCTGTCCGGGACGACTTGCATCGTAACCACCCAGGCACCGGCGAGAAGTGCCGATATTCCGACGTTGGCAGTCGCCCCGTACACGATCGTGGTGACGATCACGGAAAATGTCAGCGAAGCCCACAGAACGACGCGCAACAACCAATCGAGCCGCTGTTCCCAAGGGTCGCGAGCCGTCAGCATCGTCACAGGGTACAGTCCCGGGCGTGAGGTCCGTTGACAATGCCAGACAACCGCTCCGGATCATCGTGAGCGGGGGAATCGGCAGCGGAAAGACCAGCGTGACCCGGCTGCTCGCCGACCGGGGTGCGTTGGTGATCGAAGCCGATCAGATCGGTCATGACGTATTGGAACCGGGGGGTGCCGCATTCGACCAGGTGGCCGGGCGATGGCCGGAGACTGTTGTGGATGGCCGGATCGAGCGGTGGCGGCTCGCCGCAATCGTATTCTCCGATCGGGAGCAGCTCGCCGAGCTCGAAGCCATCACGCACCCTCTCATCGCGGCGGAGATCGCAAAGAGGGTGGTCGGGGCAGGTAGTCGCGACGTGGTCGTCGAGCTGCCGCTGGCGCAGGAGCGAGCCGATGCCGACTGGACGAGGGTGGTGGTCGATGCTCCGAGAGAGATCCGGGCCGTCCGGGCGGTGGGGCGGGGGATGGATCCAGCCGATGTCGCCCGCAGGCTTGCGGTGCAACCCAAGCGCGACTCGTGGCTGTCGCACGCCGACTACGTGATCGACAACCGCGGTTCGTTTGCCGACCTGGCGGCGCAAGTCGATGAATTGTGGGCGACGCTGACCTCGCGCTCGAGTCGATGATCGGGCGCGTGCGTTTTTGTCACACCCGGCGGGTACGCTGACGCAATGCGACCCTTCAAGGTTCATAGCGACTTCTCTCCAGCAGGAGATCAACCGGAAGCCATTGCCCGGCTGGCTGAGGGGGTGTACCGCGGCGACCGTTTCCAGACCCTTCTGGGGATCACCGGTTCCGGCAAATCGGCAACGATCGCTTGGCTGATCGAGCAAGTGCAGAGACCGACACTCGTTCTCGCTCCCAACAAGGCCCTGGCTGCCCAGCTCGCCAACGAGTTCCGTGAGTTCTTCCCCGAGAACCGGGTCGAGTACTTCGTCAGCTATTACGACTATTACCAGCCGGAGGCGTACATCGCTCAAACCGACACCTACATCGAGAAGGAGTCGACGATGAACGATGAGATCGACCGTCTCCGACACTCCGCAACAGCGGCGCTGCTGACCCGTGAGGACGTGATCATCGTGGCTTCGGTGTCGGCCATTTACGGTCTCGGCTCGCCGGAACAGTACGAGGGCCGGCTGCTGCGGGTCATCCGCGGTGTCGAGTTTCCGCTCCAGGACGCCGTGCGGCGGTTGGTCGACATCCAATATGAGCGCAACGAGATGAACCTGGTGCGCGGGAAGTTCCGGCTGAAGGGGGACACGCTCGAGGTCTTCCCGGCCTACGAGGAAACCATATACCGGATCGAGTACTTCGGCGACGAGGTGGACCGAATCCTGCGCATGAACCCGGTCACCGGTGAGATACTCGAGGAGATGCGGGAAGTGATGGTCTATCCCGCCACCCACTACGTCGCAGGGCGGGAAAGGATGTTGCGGGCGGTCGGCAATATTGAGACAGAGCTCCACCAACGCCTCGACGAGCTCGAGACTCAGGGGAAGCTCCTCGAGGCGCAGAGGCTCCGGATGCGTACCTCGTACGACATGGAGATGATGCGGGAAATCGGCACCTGCGCCGGTATCGAAAACTACTCACGTCACCTCGACGAGCGCACGGCGGGGAGCCCTCCGTACACGTTGCTCGATTACTTCCCCGACAACTACCTCACCATCATCGACGAGAGCCACGTGACAATCCCTCAGATCCATGGTCAATACGCCGGCGATCGCAGCCGCAAAGAGGTTCTCGTCGCACACGGATTCCGGTTGCCGTCGGCGCTCGACAACCGTCCGATCACCTTCGAAGAGTGGTTCGAGAGGACCAACCAATGCGTCCTCCTGTCGGCAACGCCGAGTCGATGGGAGCTCGACACATCCGACCAGGTCGTAGAGCAGGTGATCCGTCCCACCGGTCTGGTTGACCCCGAGGTGATCGTGAGGCCGACCAAGGGTCAGATCGACGACCTCCTCGAGGAGATCCAGCTGCGTGCGGAGCGGGACCAGAGGGTGCTGGTGACGACGTTGACAAAGAAGATGTCCGAGGATCTCACCGACTACCTGCTCGAGCTCGGTGTGAAGGCTCGCTACTTGCATTCGGACATCGACACGCTCGAGCGGGTGCAGATCCTCAGCGAGTTGCGGCGGGGGGAATACGACGTCCTGGTCGGAGTCAACCTGTTGCGGGAGGGGCTCGACCTGCCGGAGGTCTCCCTGGTGGCCATCCTGGATGCCGACAAGGAGGGATTCCTGCGATCACAGACCTCGCTCGTGCAAACGATCGGCCGGGCAGCGCGCAATGTCGAGGGTCAGGTCATCATGTACGCCGACTCCGTCACCGACTCGATGCAGTGGGCGATAAGCGAGACCAACCGGCGCCGCCGGCTCCAGAAGGACTTCAACGAGGAGCACGGAATCGATCCACAGACGATCCGGAAGAAGGTGAGCGATATCCTCGCCCTCGTCCAGTCGTCTGATTCGCCGTCGGCGGATCGGCGGGTGCGCGAGAACCGGGAGCGCAAGCCTCTCGACATGGACACGTCGGACCTGCGCCGGCTCATCCAGAGCCTGGAGGAAGAGATGCACATTGCGGCTACCGAACTGCGTTTCGAGTATGCCGCTCGTCTCCGTGACGAGGTGAGCGGGCTGAAACAGGAGCTACGCGAGGTCAGGGAAGCCGCACGATGACGCCTGTGCCCTCGGCACAGGCGGTATCGTCTCCACCGTGACTAGCGGATCGGGCGACGGGTATTCGTGGCGACTAAGGGTATATCCACTGGCGATCCTGACTGCCCTGGCTCTGGCGCTCCTACTGGCCACCGTGCGTTACGACGTCGATGATCCGGCCAGCAGGCTCGGGGGCGATTACCCAACGTTCTACGGGGCAGGTGCGATCGCTGCGAGCGGTGAATGGGACCAGCTATACGACGCCGGACGCCAGCAGCAGGAGCAGGCCGGGCTGATCAACGACGAGGGTGGTTACCTCTATTTCGCCTACCCGCCCTTTGCCGCCGCCGTGTACGGGCTGCTCACCCACCTGGGCTACAGGTGGGCGTTCCTGCTCCACACGGTTCTGATGGCGCTCGCCCTGGCGGGTGCGATAGCGGCTCTTCAGCCGTGGTTGCGCTGGACCAGGCTGCAGAAGCCGGCATTGCTGGTAATCGCGCTTGCCTTCTACCCGGTGTTTGCGGGCGTGGTCGGGGGCCAGAACGTCGCGCTGTCTCTGCTCTTGTTCAGTGCGGCGGCCCGACTCGACCACGACGATCGTGCCTTTCTCGCCGGGCTGGTTGCCGCCCTGCTGCTATACAAGCCGCAGTTCGGCGTCGTGGTTTTGCCGCTATTGCTTGTCGCGAGACGCTGGCGAGCGCTGGCAGGGTGGGCAACTGGTGCGATCACGCTGTTTGTCGTCTCGACCCTTCTGATGGGCGGGAGCTGGCTCGGCGATTGGTGGGGACAGGCGGGAGACTTCAGCAGCCTGAACGTGGTGGCAAACGGGCCGAACTTCATCTCGTTTCCCGGCTTCCTGGCGAACTCACTCGGTGCCGGGTCTCGCCTCGCCGAGACGATCGGGTACGGGCTCGCGCTGTTGGTGGCGCTGGCAGTCGCACGGGAATGGTGGCGATTCCCCCACGACGCAGCACTCTGGCGTTGGGGGCTGGCCGCCGCCGCCGCTATGGCGGTAGCCCCACAGACGCTCTTCTACGACGGGGGCCTGCTATTACCTGCCCTTGTGGTGGTGGCGACGTCCTGGCGGCGGGTGGCGCCGGTCGTGGCGGCTCTCATCGCGATTTCCTGGCTCCAGTTGGGCAAGGAGACGCTCGGGTGGTCCCCGCTCGGGCCCATCGGCCTCGCCGCACTGGCATACCTATTGCTGCGAGGCCGCCCGGGTACGAGCAATGCCGCAGCCGGGCCAGCTTCGCAGTCGTCGTGACAGCTCGTGGGTGCCTCCAAACGGGTTTCTTCCCGCCGTTTCTTGTCACACCCCCAAACTACAATCGCCTCCGATCGTGCGATTGAGGGCTAGAGGACGGCGAAGCGTTGGGCAGCGGCAACATCATCATCAAGGGTGCCCGCGAGCACAATCTCAACGATGTAGACCTGACGTTGCCGCGCGACGAGCTGATCGTGTTTACCGGGCTCTCCGGTTCTGGCAAGTCGTCGCTGGCGTTTGACACCATCTATGCAGAGGGGCAGCGTCGCTATGTCGAGAGCCTGTCCGCATATGCTCGCCAGTTCCTTGGGCAGATGGAGAAGCCCGACGTTGACTTCATCGAGGGTCTGTCTCCGGCGATCTCAATCGATCAGAAATCGGCGAGTCGCAACCCGAGGTCGACGGTTGGAACCGTCACCGAGATCCACGACTATCTGCGGCTGCTTTACGCCCGCATCGGCATCCCACATTGTCCACGGGACGGCTCGGTTGTGGCCAGACAAACCCCACAGCAGATCGTCGACCAGATTCTCGACCTGGCTGATGGGACGAGGTTTCAGGTCCTGGCGCCGGTCGTGCAAGGGCGGAAAGGCGAATACGAGTCTTTGCTCGCCGACCTGCACAAGGATGGTTTCAGCCGGGCCCGCATCGACGGCGAGGTCCACGATCTCAGCGAGGAGATCAAGCTCGACCGCTACTACCAGCACACGATCGAAGTGGTGGTCGACCGGCTGGTGCGCAAAGACGGTATAGAGCAGCGGCTCACCGAGTCACTCGAGACAGCCCTGTCACTTGCCGAGGGTGTGGCCTTCATCGACGTAGTCGATGGTCCCATGCTGACCTTCAGCCAGGCCTTCGCCTGCCCCGAGTGCGGTTTGTCGTTCGAGGAGTTGCAGCCGAGGAACTTCTCGTTCAACAGCCCATACGGGGCATGTCCGGTCTGCACCGGCATCGGAACCCGCTACCAGGTCGACCCGGAGTTGGTGGTGCCGCACCCCGACCGCAGTCTTGCGGAGGGTGCGCTGGCGCCGTGGGCCGCGCAGCACCGTCTGGGCTACATGCGGCGTCTGCTCGAGTCGGTGGCGCAGCGGGAGGGCATCGACATGCGGCGCCCGTTCCGGAGGCTGAAGACGCAACAGCAGGAGCTTCTGCTCAACGGTGCCGGCGACAAGCCCTTCCCGGTGGTCTACCAGAACCGGTTTGGCCGCAAACGGCAGTACGAGACGGTATATGAGGGGGTGATCCCCTGGCTGGATCGGCGTTATCGGGAGACCGACTCGGAAGGTGCCCGCCAGCAATACGAGCAGTTCATGCGCGAGGTGCCGTGTAGGGCGTGCCACGGGGGAAGGCTCAACGAGGTGTCGCTGGCCGTCACCGTGGCGGACAAGAGCATCTTCGAGGTGTCGGCGATGTCGTTGCGCAATACGGTCGATTGGGTTGGGGGTTTGCGGCTGAGCGAGCGTGACACGAAGATCGCCCATCTCGTCATCAAGGAGATCAAGGCACGTCTCTCCTTCCTGGTCGACGTCGGGCTCGACTATCTGACTCTCATGCGGGGCGCCGCCACGCTCGCCGGCGGCGAGGCTCAGCGGATCCGGCTGGCCACCCAGATCGGCTCCGGTCTGGTCGGCGTCCTCTATATCCTCGACGAACCGTCGATCGGGCTGCACCAGCGTGACAACCAGCGGCTGATCGAGACCCTGCTGCGGCTCCGCGACCTGGGGAACACGCTGATCGTCGTCGAGCACGACGAAGAGACCATCCGGATTGCCGACCACATAGTCGACATCGGCCCGGGCGCAGGCGCTCACGGTGGTCGGATCGTCGCCCAGGGAGATCTCGATGCGATCACCGGCGCCCCGGATTCGCTCACGGGCGACTACCTCGCCGGAAGGCGGGAGATCTTGGTCCCTGAGGTGCGTCGGATCGGGACCGGGGGAGCGATCACAGTCGAAGGCGCCGCCGAGAACAACCTCAAGGATCTCACCGTTGCCTTCCCGCTGGGCTCGCTGACCGTTGTCACCGGTGTCTCCGGAAGCGGAAAGTCTTCGCTCGTAGAGGAGATCCTCTCCAAGGGTCTGCATCACGAGCTGCACGGATCGCATCAGCTGCCCGGAAGGCACCGTCGCTTCACCGGTACCGACCTGATCGACAAGATCATCAACATCGACCAGAGCCCGATCGGGCGGACGCCACGCTCCAACGCCGCCACCTATACCAAAGTGTTCGACAAGATCCGCGACCTGTTCTCGTCGACGTCCGACGCACGGATGCGTGGTTACAAACCCGGTCGGTTCTCGTTCAATGTGTCCGGGGGGCGGTGCGAGACCTGCAAAGGGGACGGCACTATCCGTATCGAGATGCACTTCCTGCCTGATGTCTACATTCCCTGTGAGGTGTGCAAGGGGCGTCGCTACAACAGGGAGACCCTCCAGATCACGTTCAAGGGTCACTCGATCGCCGACGTGCTCGACATGTCCGTAGAGGCCGCGGTCCACTTCTTCGAGAATCAGCCCCGGATCGCCCGTGTCCTGCAGACACTCTTTGATGTCGGTCTCGGCTACATAACGCTCGGCCAGCCGGCTCCGACGCTTTCCGGTGGCGAGGCGCAGCGGGTGAAGCTGGCGTCGGAACTGGGGAAGCGATCGACCGGGCAGACTTTCTATGTGCTTGATGAGCCGACGACGGGGCTGCACTTCGAGGATGTTCGCAAGCTCCTGATCGTGCTGCATCGTCTGGTCGATGCCGGGAACACGGTGGTCGTCATTGAGCACAACCTCGATGTCATCAAGACCGCCGACTGGATCATCGACCTCGGTCCCGAGGGCGGTGAGGGCGGTGGCCGCATCGTCGCCGAGGGCACGCCCGAGGAAGTGGCCGCGGTCTCCGAGTCGTACACGGGGAAATTCCTTCGGGATCTGCTGCCGGGATAAGGGAACTGCTGCCGGGATAAGGGAACTACTGCCGGGATAAGGGAACTACTGCCGGGATAGAGGTGCCGCGGCTATGGATGGCGTTGACAACGAGTGGAACGATCACGGCGCCTGGTGGTTGGGCGAAGTCGCAGGCGACCCCATCTACCGGTTGGACATCGTGCCGCTGATCACCGGCTTGCTCGAAGGCGTTGGCGGACGTTTGCTCGAACTGGGCTGCGGCGAGGGCCAGATCATGGATCTCTATCCGGGGAGGGTGGTCGGCTGCGACGTCTCCATGCCACTTCTCAGGCATGCGTACGCCCGGGGTCCCGTCGTTCGAACAGCATTGCCTGATCTGGAGTGGGTACGAGGCGGTGTCTTCGATGGCGCCTACATGGTTCTCGTGCTCGAGCATCTCTCCGGGCTCGATGTGTTTGCCGCGGCCGCCCGGGTGGTCCGCCCCGGCGGGACGCTGGTGCTGGTGATGAACCACCCGGCGTTCACCGCCGACGGGTCCGGACCGATCTTGGATCAGAGCGATGGCGAGATCCTGTGGCGATGGGGGAGGTACTTCGAGCCCGGGAGCACGCTCATGCCCACCACCGGTGCTGCGGTCACGTTCCACCACCGCACGCTTGCCGACATCCTCACCGCGGCGGCGTCGGCAGGCTGGTGCCTCAACCAGATTGTGGAGAGCGGTCTCAGCAAAGCCGCGATAGCAACCGAACCTGAATATGTTGGTCAAGAGCAAATACCCCGACTACTGGGAGTGCGCTGGATGAACACTCAAGGTAGTCGACGGTAAGGCCGAAGATGCCATGACCAAGGAGGACGCATGGACGGTTTCTACGTCGCATACGAGTACGGGAGCGGAGCAGCCTGGGCGTTTGTCAAGGCCGACACTCCCGATGAAGTTGTCGCCGAGTTGCCCGAGGTTGATGTCTACGAGACACCGCCAGAGTGGATGACCGTCGAAGATCTGCACCGGGTAAGGGAGCACGCCTTCGTCGAGTTGCACAAGGCATCGAGCGTTGACGAGATCCTGCAGGCCGGCCGCCGTTTCGCAGCGGCAGTAGCTTCGTAGATCGAGGCCGCGGCCGGCACGTTGGTGCCGGTCCGTCCAGGGTTTCGATCGGAAACTGCCACGCGCTCGCAAGCAGCGCGCGGAGTCTGTCGTAGCATCAGGAGATGCAGCGTCCCCCCGCCTCCACGATTCCCGACGGGCCCGGCGTCTACCTGTTCAAAGGTTCCGACGGGCGCGTCCTATATATCGGCAAAGCCAAATCGCTCCGCAAGCGTCTCGCCAACTACTTCGGTTCTGAGCTGCTCGATCGCACCCGGGCCATGCTGTCATCGGCGGCCTCCGTCGACTGGATAGTGACCGACACCGAGGTCGATGCCTTGATGCTGGAGTACACCCTGGTGCAGAAGCATCAACCGCGCTTCAACATCAAGCTACGCGACGACAAGAGTTTTCCCTATCTGGCGCTGACCAGGGATCAGGAATGGCCGCGGGTGATGGTGATGCGGGGACGGCGCCGCAAGGGTGTTCAGTATTTCGGGCCCTACGCTCATGCCTACGCCATCAGGCAGACCAGAGATCTGCTGCTACGCACTTTCCCGATAAGGTCGTGCACGGATACGAAGTTCAAGAGCCACGCCTCGCTGGGCCGACCCTGTTTGCTCTATCACATCGAGCGCTGTTCGGGGCCTTGTGTCGGGGAGGTCGATCGTGACCAGTACGCGCAGTACCTCGACGGGCTTGCGGCGTTTCTCGACGGAGACCGGGCCGACCTCACCGCACAGCTGCGACGTGAGATGCATGACGCAGCATCGAGGCTCGAGTACGAGCATGCTGCCCGTCTCCGGGATCAGTTGGCGTCGGTAGCGAAGGCGCTACAGCGTCAGGAATTGGTCTCGACCACGCCGGAGACGTTCGATCTCATCGCCGTAGAGGAAGACGAGCTCGAGGCCGCTGTGGTCGTTTTCAACGTCACCAGGGGCAGGCTGACCGGCCGCAGGACGAGCGTCATAGACAAGGTCGAGGATGTGACTCACGCCGAGTTGATCGAGATCGTCCTCCGGCAGACGTACGGCGGCCAGACGCCGCCCCGTCTCGTCATTGTTCCCGAGTTGCCAGCCGATCCCGAGCTCTGGAGCGCGTGGTTGAGTAAGCGGCGTGGCTCGAATGTGGAGATACGTGTCCCGCGGCGCGGCTCGAAGCGGCACCTGTTGGAAACCGCATACGCCAATGCCAGGGAGGAGTTCGCCAGGCACAGGATGAGGCGAGCCTCGGACCACAACGCCCGCGCCAAGGCGCTGCGCAGCCTGCAGGAGCACCTCGGCATGAAGGAGGCGCCCCTACGCATCGAGTGCTACGACATCTCGACGATCCAGGGAACCGA
Organism: uncultured bacterium; assembly: GCA_963801165.1. Lineage (GTDB taxonomy): Bacteria > Actinomycetota > Acidimicrobiia > Spongiisociales > UBA5794 > JAAETI01. Next base: position 428,392 of record CAWDDT010000006.1, on the reverse strand, counting down.
CACCGTGGCATCGATGGTGGTCTTCGAGGACGGTCTCCCTAAGAAGTCGGAATACCGACGCTTCAAGATCAAGACGCTTTCGGGCCAGGATGACTTCGCCGCAATGGAGGAGGTGCTGCGGCGCCGGTTCGGGGCATATCTCGCCGACACCCGTCGCCCGGTCGAAGAACGCGGCAAGTTCGCTTACTCGCCGTCGCTGGTGATCATCGATGGTGGCGCCGGGCAGCTGGGCCGGGCGGTGAAAGTGCTCGACGAGTTCGAGCTCGCAATTCCCGTCGCCGGTCTGGCAAAGCGTTTGGAGGAGGTCTACCTGCCAGGGGAGGAGCACCCCCTCATGATCCCGCGCGGCGAGGAGGCTCTCTATCTCCTTCAGAGTGTGCGCGATGAGGCACATCGCTTCGCCATTACATACCATCGCACGCTGCGGCGGAGACGTATGGTTGACTCTGTCCTTGATTCGGTGCCCGGCATCGGGTCAAAACGGAAGAAGGATCTGTTGCGCCGTTTCGGATCGCTCAAGAGGTTGCGCAGCGCATCGGTGGAAGAGATCTCCGAGATCGTGCCCAATGCGGTCGCCACAGAGCTGGTGGCCGTGCTAACAGGCGGAGGGAGTCGACGTTGAGTCAGCCGCGAGCGGTGATCATCACGGGGATGTCGGGAGCCGGGCGCTCGCGGGCAGCCGACGTCCTGGAAGACCTCGGCTACTTCGTCGTTGACAACCTCCCGGCCGAGCTCATCAAGTTTCTCATCGACCAGATCGGTGTACCCGAAGGAAAACGAGATAGGGTTGCCGTTGTTGTAGATACCAGGGGCGGGGTCACCTACGAGGCGCTCGAGGATGCGCTCCATGCCTTGCTGCAGCGCAGCGTGCCAACCACGGTGCTCTTCATGGATGCCGACGATGCGACCCTGGAACGCCGGTTCGAGGAGACAAGACGGAGTCATCCCATCCCGAGCGGTACGTTGGCGGAGCGCATAGCTGCCGAACGGCGCGCCTTCGAGGAGATCAGAGGTCTTGCCGACTTCATCGTCGATACCACGGACCTCAATGTCCACGAGCTCCGGGACCGGGTGGTCGAAGCGTTCGAAGGTCCCGAAGCGAAACGACGTCTCCGCGTCGATGTGATCTCGTTCGGTTTCAAACGCGGCTCACCCCGTGTTGTCGACATCCTGCTCGACGTGCGCTTCCTGCCGAATCCGCATTGGATTCCGCAGCTGCGACCGCTGACCGGCCATGATGCCGCCGTGCGCGACCACGTGCTCAACACTGAAGACGCCCGGCAGTTCATCGACAAGGCGATGGAGCTGTTTCGTTTCCTGCTCCCACGCTACGAGGCCGAGGGTAAGGCCTACCTCACGATCGGTATCGGCTGCACCGGAGGCCGTCACCGGTCGGTCGCCATTGCTACCGAAGTCACCCGCCTGTTGAACGAGGCGGGCTTCGACGCGAACGTGAGCCATCGCGATACCCCGGACGACCATGCCTGAGAGGATGTCGACACCGCTGGCCGAGGACCTCGAGAAGGCCCTGCGCATCCAGAGACGGGGGCCGCACGTCGTCGCTATCGGCGGTGGTAAGGGGTTGTCGGCGGGGCTCCGGGCGATCCAGCGATACGCGGGACGTATCGATGCGATCGTGACCGTTGCCGATGATGGCGGTTCATCGGGCCGGCTGGCACCGGGCCTGGAGATACCGCCGCCGGGCGACATCAGGAAATGCTTGCTCGCGCTGGCGCCTGACGAGTCCATCTGGAGTCAGCTGTTCGAGTACCGGTTCGACGCATCTGACGTGAGCGGCCACTCCCTCGGCAACCTGATCATCGCCTCGCTCGCGGACTTGACCGGGGATTTCCGCGCGGCGCTGCGTGCTGCCGGCTCACTGCTCGGGGCCGTTGGTATGGTCATTCCGGTCTCGCCGCATCGGCTCCGGATCGAAGCCGTTGTCGACGGGGCTCCGGTCGCAGGGCAAGTGGCTCTCGCCCTCAGCAGGGGCAACGTCGAGGAGATGCGTCTCCTACCGGAGGACGCCGTCGCCAGTGAAGAGGCTATCGCTGCCATCGCGGTCGCCGACCAGATCGTGATCGGCCCGGGGAGCCTGTACACGTCGGTGCTCGCCACGCTGCTTGTGCCGGGAATCGTCGAGGCGGTGAATACGTCCCGCGCCCGGCTCGTCTACGTGGCCAACATCAGCACGCAGGACGGAGAGACGCTCGGCATGGACTGCGCCGACCACTTGGATGCGCTCATCGGAATGAGTCGGATGCGGCCCCCTGCTGCTATCGTCGCGAACGAGACGTCGGTGACGTTTCAGCCTCCGATCGAGGCCCTGGCCGTCGATGCGGAGGTGCTGGCAACCTACGGTGTAGACGTGGTGTCCGGGGATTTTGTCGACCGCGAATCGGCGGTACCCCGGCACGACACGGTGCGCCTTGGGGGCGCGCTGGCGCGGCTCACTTGAAACCCACGACCCGAAGGAACCTCATGAAGGTAGCTATCAACGGCTTCGGCCGGATCGGGCGGAATTTCTTCCGCTCGGCGAAGAAGAACGGCGCAGATTTCGACATGGTGGCGGTGAACGATCTCACCAGCGCCGAGACGCTCGCTCATCTCCTCAAATACGACAGCGTGCACGGCGTCTACTCGGGCTCGGTCGAGGTTGACGGCGGGGATCTGGTCGTTGACGGCGACCGCTTCAAGGTCTTCTCCGAGCGCGATCCGGAGAACCTGCCGTGGGGCGACCTCGGTGTCGACGTTGTCATCGAGTCCACCGGTATCTTCCGCAGCAAGGAAGCCGCTTCCAAGCACCTGAAGGCCGGCGCCAAGTTCGTGATCGTGTCGGCGCCGTCGGGAGACGCCGACATCTCGGTGGTTCTCGGCGTCAACGACGATGAGCTGGATCCAGCAGTGCACAAGATCATCTCGAACGCATCGTGCACGACCAACTGCGTTGCTCCGCTGGCCAAGGTCCTCGACGATGCTTTTGGTATCGAGCGGGGTATGTTCACGACAATCCACGCGTACACCAACGACCAGTCGATCCTCGATGCTCCTCACAAGGATCTGCGTCGCGCTCGTAACGCCGCCACCAACATCATCCCCACGGCGACCGGGGCGGCCAAGGCGATCGGCAAGGTCCTGCCCAGCCTGGACGGCAAGATGCAGGCCATGGCGATGCGTGTCCCCGTGCAGGACGGCTCGATCACGGATCTCGTGGCCATTCTGAGCAGAGACGTGACGCTCGACGAGGTCAACGGCGCGTTCCGTGCTGCCGCCGAGGGCCCGCTCAAGGGCATTCTGCGCTACACGGAGGACGAGATCGTCTCCAGTGACATCGTCGGCGACCCGCACTCGTGCATCTACGACGCCACGGCGGCCATCGTGCCCGGCGACAATATGGTCAAGGTTCTCGGCTGGTACGACAACGAGTGGGGCTACTCGAGTCGTCTCGTCGACCTCGCCAAGCGACTCGGCTGATAGGGAGATGACGAATCTCCCTACGCTCGACGCGCTCGGCGTCGCAGGGAAGACGGTCCTCGTACGTTCCGATCTGAACGTACCTCTGGATGAGGGGGAGGTGGCCGACGATTTCCGGATCGCAGCCAGCCTCCCCACCATCGAGGCACTGCTCGCCCGCGGCGCCAGGGTGGTTGTCTGCAGCCATCTCGGCCGTCCCAAGGGCATAGATGACGCTTTCCGCATGGATCCGGTCGGTCGACGCATGGCGGAGCTCGGAGGATTCCCGGTCATCAAGCTCGATGTCGTTGCCGGTCCCGAGGCGGAGGCGGCTGTCGCCGACGCCGATGCCGGCACCGTTACCCTCCTCGAGAACACCCGGTTCGAGCCGGGTGAGACGAAGAACGACCCCGAGCTGGCCGATCGGCTGGCGCGGTTGGCCGACGTGTTCGTTCTCGATGCCTTCGGCTCTGCCCATCGTGCCCATGCCAGCACGGTGGGAGTTGCCGAGCGTCTCCGCTCGGCCGCGGGCGTGCTGCTCGCCAGGGAGGTCGAGGCGCTCTCGGCTCTGCTTGGCGATCCAGACCGCCCCTACCTCGTGATCCTCGGGGGGGCCAAGATCTCCGACAAGCTCGCGGTCATGGACCATCTGCTGCCGCGAGTGGACAAGATGATTGTCGGTGGCGGTATGTGCTTCACCCTGCTGCGGGCTCAAGGTTATGAGGTGGGTAACTCGCTCGTCGAGGAAGCAATGATCGACGTGGTTGGCGGTCTGCTGGCGGGGGAGAACGGTGCCAAGATCCTGCTGCCCGTTGATATCGTTGCCGCAGCCGGTTTTGCCGAGGACGCCGACCACGAGGTGGTTGCGGTCGGCGCGATCCCCGCAGGCGCGATGGGTCTCGACATAGGGCCGGCGTCAATCGAACGGTTCCGGGCCGTCATCGACGAGGCTGCCAGCGTCTTTTGGAACGGGCCCATGGGCGTGTTCGAGTGGGAGGCGTTCCGCACCGGCACGGCGGGGGTTGCTGCTGCCCTGGCCGAGACCGACGGCTTCACCGTCGTCGGTGGCGGCGACAGCGTTGCCGCGATCCGGATGCTCGGCCGGGAGGATCAGATATCGCACGTCTCGAGCGGTGGTGGCGCCGGTCTCGAGATGCTCGAAGGAAAAGTATTACCGGGTATAGCTGCCCTGGAGAGGTGGAACGATGCGTAAAGACCTGATCGCCGGCAACTGGAAAATGCACGCGACACATCTCGAAGCGATTCAGATGGTGCAGAAGCTGAGCTACCGGTTGGAGTCGTCCGACTACGGGCGTGTCGACGTGGTGGTTTGTCCGCCGTTGACGGCACTGCGATCCGTGCAGACCGTTATCGAGACCGACAGGCTCGAACTGAGTCTGGGAGCGCAACACTGCTTCTACGAGGAGAAGGGCGCTTTCACCGGTGAGGTGTCCCCGCAAATGCTCGCAAAGCTGTCCGTCTCCTATGTCATCGCAGGTCATTCAGAGCGGCGGCAGATCTTCGGGGAGACAGACGAAGATGTGAACAAGAAGGTCAAAGCGATCTTCGAGACCGGGATGACGCCGATCATGTGCTGCGGGGAGACCGAGCAGGAGCGTGACGAGGGTCGGACCGAGGACAGGGTCGGGTCTCAGGTGAGGCTCGGGCTGCAGGGGCTGACGGCCGAGCAGGTTGCCGCCATGGTGATCGCGTACGAGCCGATCTGGGCCATCGGCACCGGCAAGACCGCCAGCGGCGACGACGCCGGAGACATGTGCACCTTTGTCCGCGACACCGTCGCCGGGATGTTCGGGGAGGCCGCCGACTCGGTGCGAATCCTCTACGGAGGGTCGGTCAAGCCGGGGAACATCGCCGGTCTGATGGCAAAGCGCGACATCGATGGAGCCCTCGTGGGAGGCGCCTCGCTCGACCCCGACAGCTTCGCCTCGATCGTCCGCTACTGGATGTGAGGCGAGGTACGCAGACGCCACCGGAACGACTCTTCCTGCACTAGTCCCTCGTCGTGGGCAGGGAATGGGCATTGCCCGCCGACGGGTTGTCGTGCACTATCAGTGCAGGCAACGCTACCTGGGGTAGCGGGTAGGTAGGAGTCAAGGGGCCCCTCGTCGCAGGGGTGGTGGAACATGCAGTACAGAGTCTCTTTCGAGTTCCGTCTCACCCGGCATTCATGCTGGCCGGGCAACGGTTTCGGGTTCTACGACCACGTCGATGCGGTTCGTGACAAGATCGCAGTGCACGAGCGAGTCAGCGGCGTGCGGGTCATCACTGATTTCGCCGAGTCGTCGCTGACGTTCGACTTCGTGCTTGACGCACCGGGGCATGACTGGGCCATCTCAGAGTCGGTCCGGCTGGTGCGTGAGGCCATCGAGAGTTGTGATGCCCGCCATTTCGGCATGGATGGGATCGGTACCGGGAGTCTCGTTGGCGCTGGGGCACGTCCCGGTGTGGAGACGCCGATTTGGCACAAGCGCCGGGTTCTGATCGACCTCGCGGCATAGGCCGCGACCGGCCGGGGCCGGTATGGGTTGCTCCGAGTAAGGTGAAGCGCGTCGACTGGAGGCCAATGCGACGCGTCCTTGCTCTGCTGTGTGCGGCTTCATTGCTTGCCGCCGCCTGCAGCAGGGGTGGTGAGCTTGGCGGCACGGAGACCTCGGTGCGGAGGGCGAGCGCCCCGGCGGACGGCGCCACCACGACCGAGCCGCCGGCACCCGCATACGGCGGGACCGTCGTGATAGGCGGCGACCAGGAGCCACTGACGCTCAACCCGTTCGCAGACGGCGGAGACGTCTCCACCGTGGCCACGATCGGCCAGACATACCTCGCGGGTGTCTACGACGTCGACGGATCGACCCTGCAGCTCGTCCCCGAGTTGGTCACCGAGCTTCCATCGGTCGGGAATGGTGGTGTGGTCCTGAACGATGACGGCACGATGACGGTTCGTTGGGTGATCCGTGACGATGCTGTCTGGAGTGACGGTGTTCCTGTCACGGCTGCCGACCTGGCGTTCACCTGGAACCTGATGCGTGACCCGGACATCTCCCGCGACCAGTGGACGGAGCTGGATGTCGTTGCGGTCAACTCCTCGGCCAAGACGTTCTCTATGACGTTTGCCGCCCCGACCGTTGAGTATGAGACCCTGTTCCGCTACATCGTCCCCCGCCACGCGGTCGAGGGTACCGACTTCCTCACGGACTGGAATACGCAGATGTGGCCGTCGGCCGGCCCCTTCGTGTTCTCGGAATGGAAACCGGGCGAGTACATCAAGCTGACCCGCAACGACCACTACTGGAAGACCGACTCGGCAGGCAACGAGCTGCCGTATCTGGATGCGGTCGAGTTCCGTTTCATACAGGACGGTGGGGATCTCCTATTCCAATTCACCCAACGGCAGCTTGACGTCATACAGCCGATTTATGACGCGGAGACGATCAAGAGCTTGGAGCGGTTGGAGTCGGACGGCGTGGACCTCCAGCTGGAAGCCGGTCCGATCTGGGAGCACTTGAACTTCCAATTCGGGCCGAACAATCGGAACCCCGAGTCTCTGAACCGGTTCCGATCGTTCCGGCAGGCCGTTGCCTACGCCATCGATCCTGAGCGCATCGCCGCCCTTGTCGGATGGGCGCCGATTTTCTCCTTCCTGGATCTCCATGCGAAGGACGGTGCACCGTGGGCCCAATACTCCTTCGACCCAAGGCGGGCGAAGGAGCTGCTGGCGGATGCGTGTGCCGCCGCGGAGCGAGATTGTGACGCCGATCCGCCCGTCGCGATCTTGTCGACGACGAACGACGCCGAGGAGGAGCGGCCCCGCATCGCCGACTATCTCGCATCGGCGCTGGGGAACATCGGTATCGACGTCGAACTCCAGCTCGAGGACTCACAGGTCTTCTTTGGCGACACTCTGAACGACGGCACCTGGGACATTGGCTGGTTTGCCTGGGCGTGGAACCCGGGGGCAAGCCGTGCGCTGGAGACCCTCGAGCGTTTCGACCCGGATTCGTCCCCGCCCGACGGCAAGAACCTGTACCGGTGGGGGACACCCGACTCCACCGTGGCCGACGACGACGCTGTGGCACGGTTTCGGGGCGTAATGGCAGTGGCTCGCAACTCGTTCGACTCCGCCCAGGTGATGAGTCTCTCCCGGGCCGCTGAGCAGATTCTTGCCGATAACGCAGTCGTGATTCCGGTGGGGGCGCGTCAGGTAGCGGCCGCGGTGTGGGCCGACACCATTGTGGGCTTCGATCTGAACCCCAGCCAGGCCGGTAGCACCTGGAACATCGAGTATTGGTATCGCCGCGAGCGGTGACGCCTGTGGGAAATCGAAGCGGCGCGCTAGCTTGGTCGGTAGTCGCGACAGGAGTCTTCTGATGACAACACTCGTCTTACTGCGTCATGGCCAGTCGTCATGGAATCTGGAGAACGTGTTCACCGGCTGGACCGATGTCCCCCTGTCCGAGCTCGGAGTCACCGAGGCCAGGGCGGCCGGGAAGATCATGAAGGACGAGGGCTTGCGGTTCGACGTGGCCCATACCTCGCTTCTGGAGCGGGCCATCGATACGCTTCACCTGGCACTGATCGAGATGGGCCAGGTGTGGATCCCGGTCGTCAAGAGCTGGCGGCTGAACGAACGGCACTATGGCGCGCTACAGGGTCTCAACAAGAAGGAGACGGTCGAGCAACACGGCAAGGAGCAGGTGCACATGTGGCGGCGCTCGTATGCGACACCGCCCCCTGCTCTCGATCCTATGGACCAGCGTCATCCGGGACACGATCCGCGCTACGCATGGATGCCGCCCGACCTGTTGCCCGCGACCGAGTGCCTCAAGGACGTCGTCGAGCGCATGCTGCCGTACTGGCACGATGCCATCGTCCCCGACCTGCGCGCCGGCAAGACGGTGATCGTCGCCGCCCACGGCAACAGTCTTCGTGCGTTGGTGAAGCATCTCGACGGAATCTCCGACGAGGAGATTCCGGATCTCAACATCCCGACGGGGATCCCCCTGCTGTACGAGCTCGACGAGAATTTAGAGCCGATCAACAGCCGATATCTCGGCGACGCCGATGCCGCAGCCGCGGCCGCAGAAGCCGTCGCCAAGCAGGCGGGATGACCCGACCGCGGTTGGGCCTTGCCAGAACCTGGCGTCGACAAACTTGATCTTCTGGCGCGAACACTCCATACTCGCGTCTATGGGCCCGTGTGTGCGGGTCCCGTGTGAGAAAGGGAGACCCTTGGCATCAGTCGTGGCGGCGCTTCACGCGCTCGTGTCGCTTGCCCTCATTTTCCTCATCCTGCTGCATGCGGGGAGGGGTGGAGGCGTATCAGACATGTTCGGCGGTGGCATGGGCGGAGGCTTTACCGGATCCAATGTCGTGGAGAGGAACCTCGACAGGATCACGGTTTCGGTATCCGCCGTGTTTGCCGTAACCACGGTGCTCTTGACGTGGCTCTGGTCCCGTTGAGCGCTGGTTCCATCAGTCCCCCTACACGGTATACCAAGGAGGCAACACCTTGAATCGATTGTGGCGTAGCCGCAGGGTGTTGTGGTTGGCTGTAGTAGTCGCTTTTGCGTTGATCGTTACCGCGTGTGGCGGAGACGACAATACGAGTGACACCACTGCGACCACCACGACACAAGCACCGGAAACGACAACAGCGGCCCCTAGTACAACTGCAGCGGCAACTACCACCACCACGACTGAAGCCCCGGGCAAGCCGTACGGTGGTGAGGTGGTCGTAGCGGATGACCAGGAGCCCCCAACCTTGAACCCGCTGGCCGTTGGCGGCGATAACGTAATTGTGGCCCGGCTCGGCCAGGCTTATCTCGCCGGCGTCCAGGATGTCGATGGTTACACCCTCGAGCTCATCCCGGATTTGGTGACCGAACTGCCTACTACCGAAAACGGCGGAGTCGTGATCAACGACGACGGGACGATGACCGTCAACTACCAGATCAGTGACGAGGCGGTATGGTCCGACGGCGTGCCGATCAGCGGTGATGACTTCCAGTTCACGCTGGACTTGCACCTGAATCCCGATCTCCCGACCGACAAGGCCATCTACGAGGACATCATCTCGACCGACGTTGGTGCCAAGACCTTCAGCTACACGCTCGCTCAGCCGACCGTGCAGTACGAGCTGGTCTTCGGAATCATCGTTCCGAAGCATGCGGTCGAGGGCACTGATTTTGCGACCGACTGGAACGACAAGATGTGGCCGTCAGCCGGACCGTTTGTGTTCGACAGCTGGCAGAAGGGTGAGTACGTCAAGGTCGTCCGCAACGACAATTACTGGAAGACCGATCCCGAGACCGGTCAGCAGCTGCCGTACCTCGACAGCGTTGTCATGCGGTTCATCCCGGAGACCGAGTCGATCATCACCGCCTTCAAGGGCCGTGAGGTCGATGTCATCCAGCCTCCGCCGTCCACGGATCTCATCGAGACGCTGCAGGCACTCGAGCCTGACGGCGCGACCGTAGAGGTTCTCACTGGCCCGATTTGGGAGCACCTGAACTTCCAGTTCGGCCCCGGCCGTTTCGAGAAGAACCCGGACTCGGCGAACGACAACCTGAACTACAGGACGGGCGTCGCCTACACCATCAACAAGGGCCTCATCGTCGATGAGATCCTCGCCGGGCAGGTAGAGCCGTTGGATACATTCCTCGTCGGCAACCCGAGCATCGCCACGAATCCGTGGTCGAAGTACGAGTACAACCCGGACACTGCCAAGGAATACTTCGACAAGGCCAAGGCAGAGCTGGGTGTCGATCAATTGCACACTGTGTTCTCGACGACTTCCAACAACGATGCTCGTGTCAAGCTCTCCGAGCTTTTCGTGAACATGTTCCAGGACGTCGGCGTCAACTACGAGAACCAGCTGGAGGATTCGCAGGTGTTCTTCGGTGAGACACTCGACAACGGTCTGTGGGACCTGGGCGAGTGGGCGTGGTCTGGTTCACCGGGCTTCTCCGGTGGTGTCAGCCTCTACGACCTGTTCGATCCCGAGCAGCCGCCACCGGACGGTCAGAACGTGTACCGCTGGGGCACGGCGGATTCGTCGGTCATCGACGACAACTCGAAGCGGTTCGCTGAGATTCGCGACGAGCTCAACGCCTCTGTTGACCCGAACGTACTCATTCCGCTGATGCAGGAAGGCGAGCAGATCCTGGCAGACGAGCTGGTGATCATCCCGCTGTATGCCCGTCTCACTGTCGGTGCTGTCTGGGGTGACACGGTTGGTGGCTACAAGCACAACCCGACATCCGCAACGGACCTGTGGAACATTGAGGACTGGTACCGGAAGGACCTCTAGGTTCAAGCCGAACACCACAGCAACTGAGAGAGGGGCCTGCGTCAGCGGGCCCCTCTTCTCGTAGGCTGAGGCGGGTGCGGCGAGAATTCGAGGAGGAGCTTCGGCAATGCACAGTTGCGGCCAACACGAGCCAGGGGTGTGACTGTTTCTCCCCCGGCCGGGCCGTCGCGCCTGGTATAGTCTCTGCACCCGAGCGGGAGGCATTAGAGGATGTTCGCGTACATCATTCGACGCTTGGTTTATGGCATAGTCACGCTGTTCGCATTGAGCTTGGTCGTGTTTGTGCTGATCCAATTCTCCGGGGGCTCCCCGCTGGATCGGCTGAAGCTGAATCAGAGAATGCAACCGTTGATTCCGCAGTTGACCAGGCAATGGGGGCTCGACAAGCCCTGGTACGAGCAGTACATAATCTGGCTGCACAACTTCGTCACCCCCGTCGACGTCCCGTCGCAGGCGGGCCTTATCGTGCTGTTCGGGAAGCTTGGTATTCGCAGCTGGGTTGCGATAGCGACATTCTTTGGTGCAATCGCCGCCATCGTCGCCGCCTTCTTCGTCAAGATCGAGGCGAACTGGTGGCGCTCCTATAGGGCTTTCGGGATTCTCCTGGTGGCCTTCATGGAGTTGTGGATCCTCAAGAGCCGGGTTGTGTTCGCATTCAACTGGGGAGTGTCGTTCCGGGGCGACGGTCCCGTGTGGGACAATATCTTCTCGGCCGCTGGCAACACGTTCCGGCTTGGCATGACCGCACTGATATTGGCCCTGATCATCGGGATACCGCTTGGCGTGTACCAGGCAATCAGACAGTATTCGTTCTTTGACCAGCTGGGCACGACACTCTCGTTCATCACGTACTCGACGCCGATCTTCATCATCGGTGTCATGCTGCAGCTGGTCCTGGCCTATCAGCTGGAACGCTGGCTCGGGGTGAAGGTGTTCTATGTCGCCGGGATGACCAGCTCCGGATATGAGCAGCTTGGCCGCGGATTGTTCGGCCTTCCTTCGCTGTCCCAGCTCGGTGATGTCATCCAACACCTGACGCTGCCGGCGGTGTCGATCGCCGCGATTTCGATGGCCGGTTACTCACGTTTCCAGCGGGCGTCGATGCTGGAGGTGATGCACTCCGACTATCTGCGAACCGCCAAGGCCAAGGGCCTGCCCCGGCGGACCATCATCGTCAAGCACGCTCTACGCAACGCGATGATCCCGATCGTCACCCTCGTCTCGATCGACATTGCATTCATCATCGGTGGGGCAATCATCACCGAGTCGATCTTCGGCTGGCCGGGCATCGGACGGATGTATATCGGAGCCATAAACGCTATCGACTACCCGACGATCATGGCCGTGGTGTTGGCCATCGGGGCAGGCGTTGTCGTCATGAACATCGTTGCCGACATTCTCTACGGCGTCCTGGACCCGAGAGTCCGCTATGACTGAGCGTGGATCGAGCGACGAACTCGTTTTAGACGCCGCAGAGGGCATCTCTGCGGAACCGATCACACAATGGGACCTATTCGTTACCCGCCTGAGGCGGCACCGGATGGCGACGATCGCGTTCTTCTATATGTCCTTCATCTCATATGTCGCTTTGATGGCGCCGTTGTTCACCTGTGCGAAGAACGACGTGTTCTGCGGATCCAGCCCGATCGAGATGAGCGGGTGGACAACCGTCATCATGATCATCGTGGGGGCCGGCGCAGCCTTTCTCGCGTACCGGTCGTTCAAAGGGCGGCTGAGAGGGACAGCGATTGCGCTCTCTCTGGTCGCGGTGGTAACGGCATTGTTCCTGGTCTCGAGTTGGGGTCTCCTCAACCTTCCGCATATCAACCACTACGCCGACACGCTCCCCGGCGCCGACGGCCGGGTGCTGGTCAGCGTCGGGCCGCGCTCGGGTTTGCCCATGGGCACCGACGACATCGGCCGTGATGTGCTGTCCCGTGTCATCCACGGTGGGCGGGCAAGCCTCGCCGTCGGCATCGTGGTCGGTGCGGTTGTGGCGATCCTGGGTACCGTTATCGGTGCCGTCGCCGGGTTCTATCCCGGCGTCGTCGACCAATCGCTGATGCGCTTCACAGACCTGGTGCTGGGATTGCCTCTGCTGCCCGTGGCCATCGTCGTCGGGCGGGTACTCCCGGAGCTTCGGCTGTTACCCGGATTCTTGAAGGAGGGTGCCTGGGGCATAGCCGTACTTCTCGGCGTGCTGAGTTGGGGGGGTCTGGCCCGCATCGTGCGTGCCGAGTTCCTCTCGCTTCGCGAGAAGGAGTTCGTGGAAGCGGCCCGGGCGGCCGGCGCGAACGACCGTAGGATCATCTTCAGACACATCCTCCCCAACGCGATCAGCCCGATCATCGTGCAGACGACCCTGATAGTCGGGGTCGCCATCATCATCGAGGCGGCCCTGTCCTTCCTCGGCTTCGGTGTCCGTCCCCCGATTCCCACGTGGGGTGGCATGTCGGCCGCGGGGGCCGCAATCGCCCCTCGCGGCTACTGGTGGGAGCTCGTGTTCTCGGCGGGGGCCCTGATCTCGACCGTGCTCGCCATCAACTTCATAGGAGACGGTCTCCGTGACGCGCTCGACCCGACGCAGACGATTGAACGGAAGTAGGAAGTGACTGAACCGTTATTAGATGTAGAGGATCTCAGGACGTACTTCTCAACTGAGGAAGGTGTCGTCAAGGCCGTCGATGGGGTCTCGTTCAAGGTCAATCGCGGCGAGCGGCGTGGGGTAGTGGGGGAGTCCGGCTGCGGCAAGTCGGTCACCGCCATGTCGATCATGCGGCTGATCGAGCCACCGGCCGGCGAGATCGTCACGGGAACGATCATGTTCGATGGGCGTGACCTGCTCCAGCTCACCGAAGCCGAGATGCAGAAGGTTCGAGGCGGCGAGATCGCGATGATCTTCCAGGATCCGATGACCGCTTTGAATCCGGTCTACACCATCGGAGACCAGTTGGTCGAGACGATCCTGCTGCACCAGGATGTCTCGAAGTCAGAGGCTTATGACATTGCCATCCAGACTCTGTCCGATGTGCACATCCCCCATGCCAAGGACACCATGCAGGATTATCCGCACCAGTTCTCGGGTGGCATGCGGCAGCGGGTGATGATCGCGATGGGGTTGTCGTGCGACCCCAAACTGCTCATCGCAGACGAGCCGACGACCGCATTGGACGTGACGACGCAAGCTCAGATCATGAATCTGATGCTCGAGCTGGCCGAGGAGAGGAACACGGCGGTCCTGCTGATCACTCACGACCTTGGCGTCGTTGCAGGTTTCTGCGACAACATCCAGGTGATGTACGCCGGCGCCCTGGTGGAGCGCGGCACCGCCGAGGAGATCTTCCACAACCCGCAACATCCCTACACATGGGGTCTTCTCGGCTCGATGACCCGCCTGGATGAGGCGCATCGGGATCGGCTGAACTCGGTCAGGGGGGCGCCGCCCTCGCTGATCAACCCGCCAAAAGGCTGCCGGTTTGCGCCGAGGTGTGACTTTGCCCAGGACATCTGTCGCGAGGCGCTTCCGATCCTGCATCAGAGCCAGGAGGGACAGACGGTTGCCTGCCACAGGGCCGATGAGCTGGATCTCAAGACAATGGCCATGGAGCCATCAAAATGAGCGACACCCTGCGCAGCGAAGACACCACGACCTCACAGAACATCCCGAAGGACGTGATCCTGAGGGTCAATCATCTGGTGAAAGAGTTCCCGATCAATCGGGGTGTCTTCTTCAAGAAGCGGGTGGGTGCGGTCCAGGCTGTCACGGACATTTCCTTTCAGGTCAAGCGTGGCGAGACGGTAGGCCTGGTGGGGGAGTCGGGCTGTGGTAAGTCGACAACCGCGCGGTCGATCCTGCGTCTGCTGGAGCCGACGTCCGGCGAAGTGTGGTTCCAGGGTCAATCAGCCGATGGGACGGTCGATGAGCCTGTCGACATCGCCTCGGCCGACCGGCACACGCTGCGTGAGCTGCGGCGCGAGCTCCAGATCGTCTTCCAGGATCCGTATGCCTCGTTGAATCCGAGGATGACGGTGGCCAGCATCATCGCAGAGCCGATGACGGTGCACGGGATCGGGAACACCGCGGAACGTGTCGAGCGGGTCAAGCATCTGCTCGAGGTGGTCGGGCTCAGCCCGGAGCACACCAACCGCTACCCACACGAGTTCTCCGGTGGGCAGAGACAGCGAATTGGGGTCGCCAGGGCGCTGGCGCTCAAGCCACAGTTCATGGTCCTGGACGAGCCCGTGTCTGCGCTCGACGTTTCGATCCAGGCCCAGGTGCTCAACCTGATGCAGGATCTCCAGGACGAGTACGGCCTCACCTACCTATTCATCGCTCACGACCTGTCGGTGGTGCGGCACATCTCTGATCGGGTCGCCGTGATGTATCTGGGAAAGATCGTCGAGATGACCGACCGTGACACGCTGTACGACCGACCCATGCACCCGTACACGCATGCGCTGTTGTCGGCGGTGCCCATTCCGGATCCGGCCATTGAGGCGAGCCGGAAGCGGATCATCCTCGAAGGCGACATCCCTTCACCGGCGAACCCGCCGACGGGTTGCCGGTTCAACACCCGCTGCCCCAAAGCAGAGTCCGGCAAGTGCGACGTCGACGAGCCGCCGCTCACCGAGCTGGAGACGGGGCATTGGGTGGCGTGTCACTTCCCGGAGATCGTCCAGCTTGTCTAGAAGGTGCATGACAGCCCCCGACAGGGGCGGATGGCGAGATTCCTTGAAGGGATGCCCTGGCTATACTCTGGCAGCCCTGAACGTCGGAGTGGCGGAATTGGTAGACGCGCTAGGTTGAGGGCCTAGTGAGCTAATCGCTCGTGGAAGTTCGAGTCTTCTCTCCGACACCGCGCCTCGGCCTTTGGCCGAGGCGTTTGACTTTCGACGGGCCCGAAACTCGGCGAAGGGCCGGGCCCGTGGCCCGGAGGGTGTGGATTCTCAACTGTTCACGCGGCACCGCGTGTCGGCGGCGTCGCACGCCGCGTCCCGACCACCCATGGGAGGCGCGCCGTCGTCAGGTTCTCGCCGATCAGGAGTCCGTTTCCACCACGCAGCGAGCCACACCCAACGGACGATGTCGGCGCCCTAACATCGGTGTCCTGGACGCAGATCAAGGGAGAGCACTCATGCCCATCGCCACGCCAGAGAAATATCAGGCCATGCTGGACGCCGCCAAGGCGGGGGGCTACGCCCTGCCGGCCATCAATGTGACGTCGTCGTCGACGATGAACGCGGCGATGCAGGGCTTTGCAACTGCCGAGTCGGACGGGATCATCCAGATCTCGACCGGTGGCGCCGAGTTCGGATCCGGGCTGGCAGTCAAGAATATGGTGGCCGGAGCGGAGGCGCTCGCTGAGTTCGCTCATCGCATCGCCGGCGAGCATTCGGTCAACTTCGCCCTCCACACCGACCATTGTCCCGAGGGAAAGCTCGACGGCTACGTGCGGCCGCTCGTGGCCGGGGCCGAGCGACGCAAGGCCGAGGGCAAGCTGCCCTTGTTCCAGTCGCACATGTTCGACGGTGGGGAGTTGCCCCTGGAGAAGAACCTCGCCGTGGCTTCGGAGTTGCTCGAGCGGATGGCGGCTGTCGACGTGATCCTCGAGATCGAGATCGGAATCGTCGGCGGCGAAGAGGACGGCGTCAACAACGAGGGTCTCGATCGCGCCAAGCTGTACACATCACCCGAGGACATGCTCCGGGTCGCCGAGGTGCTCGGGACGGGGGAGCGCGGCACCTATATGCTCGCCGCCGTCTTCGGGAACGTGCATGGTGTCTACAAGCCGGGCAACGTCAAGCTCAACCCGGTCATCCTCCGTGACGGCCAGGCAGCCGTGGAGGGAAAGCACGGCCCCGAGGGTCGCTTCTACCTGGTTTTCCACGGTGGCTCCGGGTCGACGCTGGAAGAGATCCACGAGACGCTCGAATACGGCGTGGTCAAGATGAACATCGACACCGACACGCAGTACGCGTATACGCGGCCGGCGGCCGGGCACATGTTCGAGAACTACGACGGCGTGCTGAAGACGGACGGCGAGGTCGGCAACAAGAAGGTCTACGACCCACGCTCGTACATGAAGAAGGCCGAGCAAGGGATGGCCGATCGCGTTGTGGCAGCCTGTGAGCAACTGAAGAGCGTCGGGAAGACCATCGGGTGACGGTCATGCAATCAGCAGCTCCTACCGGGGTTGCGTTGTCGATCCCCGGGGATGGTTGCCGATGGATTCCAGGCTGGTGGTGAGCCGCGTCGGCTGCGAAGCCTGCAGGTCACGCCAGGCGCGGTAGGTTGTCTGGCGCATGGCTTCGTGTATGGGCTCGGCGAGGCGTCCGGCAAGGATGGGAGATTCCCACTCCAGCAGCGCGTCGGTGTCGATGTCCCGGATGCTGGCCACGGTGGCGATGTAACAGCTGTGCACGTAGTCGATGAGCGACGGATCGGTGCAGGGAAGATGACCGATGGCGGCGTCCTGTCTCATCAGCACCGACGAGCGGACGATGTCGGCCTCCGGGCTTCCCGCCGCGGCATCGAACCAGTCGATGATCATCGGCTGCTTCCCGGCCATCAGGACGTTGTTCGGGTGCACGTCGAAGTGGCACAGGGCTGTGCCGCCGGTCCGACGGAGCAGTTCGGTGTAAACGATCTCGCGTTCGGTGCTGGAGAGCAGCGGTGCGCGGGCCACGTTGTCGCTGAGATGGTCGACCAGCGTGGGAATCCCGTCAGGGGCAGGCGTGGCGCCGATCTCGGCCTGGAGCTCGGCGAGGAGCCTGCTCAGACGCGGAACGTCGTCGACGCGCTCGAGCATCTCCGCCCACATCGAAACGCCCTCTACCCAGCGGAATACGATGCCGGGGCGGTCGTTGATGGTGACCAGGTCGAGGACCTCGGGGGCGGGTAGGCCGGCGGCATGGACGAGCTGAGTGGTCTTGGCTTCCCTGGCGGCCCAGTCATCCGGGATACCGGGTCGGAGCACCTTCACGACCGAGTCCGTGCCGCGGCGATACACATCGGAAGTGTTGCCCCGGGCGATCAGCGAGTCGAGATCGCGTGTCACCATGTGGTCATCATCGCGCACTCGTGACCGTCTTGCATGCGTCCGGGTGTCGGGCGCCGGTGACTCGCCGAGGCGCAACACCGTCAAGCCGAGCCACCCGACACTTCAATGTTGACCCCTGTTACGTAGCCGGCGCGGTCCGACAGCAGCCAGAGGACGACATCGATCACTTCGGTCACGGCCCCGTAGCGCCGCATCGGGATCATGTCGATCATCATCTCGGCCACTGTCTCCGGATCGGACGGGAAGTACTGAGTTCCGGCTGCGGCCTGCTGCTCGATCTGGCGCTCCCACATCGGACCGGGGCCTATGAATGCCGGAGAAACACTGTTGACCCGTATCCCGTGCGGGGCCAGGTCCTTTGCGGCGCTCTTGGTCATCCCGATGATGGCCGCCTTCGAGGTGCTGTAGGCCAACATGTTTGGCGCTCCGGTCACCCCGGCCATCGACGACATGTTGACGATCGCTCCGCCCGTGCCGGCGGCGACCATCGCCGCGGCTGCACATGTCATCACGTTGAGGGCGCCGATGACGTTGACGTTGATCACCGCGGCAGCGTCGTCGAGCGGGTAACGATGGGTGGGGGCGAAGGCGCCCTGAATCCCTGCGTTGTTGAACACGAGATCCGGCGTGCCGATATCTGCCGGAAGGGATGCGAGCGCCGCCTCGATTGCCGCGGGGTCGGAGACATCGAACAGAAGAGGGTGGGCCGATGCATCCGGGCCTGCGTTGCGGCATGAGTCTACGGTTGCCTCGAGGCGCTCCGCTGCGCCCGGGTGGTCGGCGGCAACTACCGTGACTCCGGCCCCGGTCAGCGCGACGGCGGCCGCGCCGCCGATCTGACCCGCGGCGCCCGTCACCAGAGCTGTCCGGCCGGCGGGCTTCATAGAACCCTCATCGCGAGACCGGAGAAGACCGTATGCGCGCCCCGCGGTGTGCTCTCGGTGAGGGAGGAGGGCCCCCGAGAGCACACGGCGGGTGCGCGGAGCGCCTGGCGGTGGTGGGGTGCAATCACTTGACGGCGCCCATAGCTAGACCGCGGATCATACGTTTCTGGGCAGCCCACCCGGCGAGGATCACAGGGAGCGTTGCCAGGGTGGATGCAGCCGAGAGTTTGGCGAGGAAATTGCCTCGAGTACTAACGAAGGTCGTGATCCAGATGGAAACCGTGGATCCGTCGACCGCATTGAGCTGCACGGCGAGGAAAAACTCGTTCCAGGCAAAGATCACGACGAGCAGCGCTGTCGCAGCTATTCCGGGAGCGACGATCGGCAACATGACCCGGGTCATCTGTTGGCGTAAGTTGGCGCCGTCGATCTGTGAGGCCTCGATCAGCGCCACCGGGACTTCCTTGAAGAACGACCTGAGCATCCAGACGGCCAACGGCAGGTTGAATCCCATGTACAAGATGATGAGCACCAGCCGTGAGTTGAGAATGTTGAGATCCCTGGCGATGATCCAAATGGGCAAAATCCCGGCGACGATGGGGAGGAATTTGGTGGAGATGAAGAAGAACAGCACCCCGCGGGAGTTCTCGACGGGTCTAATCGAGAGGGCGTAGGCGGCAGGGACCGCCAGCATCATCACCACTACGGTCGATACGCCGACGATGACGACTGAGTTCATCAGCGCTTCCTTGAACCCGAGCAGACCCTGGGTCTGTGTCATGACATGGCGAAACTCCTCGAGGGTGGGAGTGAAGAAGAGCTTAGGGGAGGCGTTGGCGTCGGCCTCCGTCTTGAACCCGTTCAGGACCATCCAGAACACGGGAAAGAAGAAGATGAGTCCGACCAGCCACGCCGATATGGAAAGGATGATTGATGTCGAGCGGCGCTCGCCGATCTTGCGTTCGGTGCGTTTCATGCTATCCCTCCTCCTTGGGCAGCAGGCCACCGAGGAGCCTCAGCCCGTATGTGGCAAGGATGATTGTTGCGACGACGACGACGGTGCTGTACGCCGCGGCCTGCCCAAAGTCCCAACCGCCGCCTATCGAGCGCTGATAGACGAAGTAGGGAACGTTCGTAGACCCGGGGCCGCCGCCGGTCATCACCTTGATGTGGTCGAAGACCTGGATGAGGTAGATGGAGCCGAGCAGTGCGCCCAGTTCCAGGTAGGGTCGCAAACCGGGCAGGGTGATGTTTCGGAAGAGCCCCCACGCTGAAGCGCCGTCGACGCGAGCCGCCTCGAGTATGTCCTGGGGCTGGCTCTGCAGGCCGGCGAGGATGATCAGCATCATGAACGGTGTCCACTGCCAGACGAGAACGGTGATGATCGACCAGGTGGGCATCTTGGAGACAAACGCGATGGAGTGGAAACCGACGGTCGTGAGTATCCAGTTGAGAACACCGTAGAGAGAGTGGAAGATCTGGTCCTTCCAGATGAGACCCGCTACCACGGGCATGATGAGGAATGGGGTGATGAGGAGGGTACGGACGACACTCCGCCCGAAGAACTCACGGTCGAGGAGCATGGCAATCCCGAGCCCGAGCAGCACGGAGAGCACCACCGCCGCCACCGTCATGAGGGCGGTCACCCACACCGCCGACCGGAAGAACGTATTGGTGAAAAGAGTCGCGTAGTTGCTGAGGCCGGTCCAGGCGCGGGGGACGGGCGGCGTGATCTTCCACTCCGTCAGGCTGAACCATATGTTCATCACGAACGGGATTTGCGTGATGACGATGGTGAAGATGAGAGCCGGGAGCAGAGGCAGACGACGTATCCAACGGTCCTTGCGTACGCGCGCCTTGTGCGCTGCGGCGCGGTCGGCTATCTGCGTCTCCACGTTCTGCTCCACGGCTCTCCTCCTAATCCGCGTGCTAGTTCCCTAGCTTCTCAATCTATGCGCTCGATCGCCTACCCGCCGGTGCTGTACTCAGAGGCGATCGCCTGACAGGCGCTAAGCGCATCGTCGATGCTGATGTTGCCCGCGATCGCCGCCGAGAACTGCTCGGTGCAACGGGTACCAGTGTCCTGGAACTCAGGAACACCTACGAATTGGACTCCAGGGAGACCGGGCCGCGGTGTGGTTCCGGGACTGTCAATCGGTGCCGCCAACATCGCATCCAGCGTCTTCTGGGCGAACGCCGACGCAGCCTCCTGGTAGTTCGGGTTTGCGTAGAGCGACTGCCGGGTCCCCGGCGGGACCGCAGCCCAGCCACCGGGCAGGTTCTCGCCTGCGGTGACGAGATAGTCCGGGCCGGTTGCCCAACTCACGTACTTCCACGCAGCGTCGGGGTTCGACGAGGTCTGCGGGATTGCCAGGGCCCATGACCACAGCCAACCAGAGGCGGCAGTCTCCTTGACCGGAGCCAGGGCATAGCCGTTGAGACCCTTGACCGGGCTGTCGTTGGCCTCGAGCAGACCGGCGGCCACGGTGGCGTCGTACCACATGGCAACCTTGCCGTCCTTGAACTGAGTCAAGCATTCGTTGAAGCTCGAGTTGGCCGCATCGTCCTCGCCGTAGCTGTCGACGAGATTCACGTAGAACGTGAGGGCGTCCTTGAACGCGGGCTGATCCACCTGAGCCGCTCCGATGGAGCCGTCGGCGTTGGCGAGCCACCACGTGCCACCAAAGGTATTGAGTACCGTGGTGAAAGCTGCCCCGAGGTCGCCCCATCCAGGCTTGCCTCGCAAGCAGATACCGGCCATCTGGTCGCTATCTACCTGCGCTGCGATGCTGGCTATGTCATCCCACGTCGGCTCGTCGGGCATGGTGATGCCGGCAGCGTCGAGCACGTCCTTGCGATACATCGTGAACGATGACTCGGCATAGAACGGCGAAGCCCAGAACCCGGTGTCTGTCGAAAGACCGGAAACGACCGCAGGGATGAGGTCGCCCTTGTTGTATGCAGCATCGTCGACGGCCCATTTGTCGAGATCGTACAGCCACCCGTTCTCACCGAACTGAGGTGCCTCGTACATACCGATCATGACCACGTCGAACTGCTGGCCGCCGGCGCCGACATCGCGGGTTGTCACCTCACGTAGCGTTTGCTCGTCGAGAACCGTGTACTCGATATTGATACCACTTTGCGCCGTGAAGTAGTCGGGGGTGAGCGTTGCGATGTCTTGCATCTGCGGATTGTCCACGATGGCGACCTTGAGTGTCACGTTGGACGTATCGCCGCCCGCCGTGGTCGTCGTTCCACCGCCATTCTCTCCGGCTGTCGTTGTCGTCGAGCCACTGTCATCGCCGCCGCACGCGGCAAACAGGAGGCCGAGCGCCAGCAGCAGCGTCGCCCACCTCCACGTCCGCGAACCAGCGCCACTCCAGTTGCGTCTCATTTAAGTCTCCTTCCTCCCGCCGGCTCCTCCGCCGGCGGTCGTACCAACTTGGTTTTCTGTTGGCTTTCGGGGCATTATCGCGGCAATACACAGAAAAATCAACATTGATTTTTTGGTTTTGCGTTGGTATAACCATTTCTATGAGTCCAGTCGTATCTCTCCAAGCAGCCACGCTCGACAACCTCGATCCCAGGATTGTCGTCCCCACATACGATCGCACGGCACTCGTAGCCGGGATCGTCCACATCGGTGTCGGTGGCTTCCATCGTGCCCATCTCGCCACCTACGCCGACGAGCTCGCCGCCGCCGGTCACCGCGACTGGGCGATAGCCGGGAGTGGAGTCATGGCCGCCGACGCCGGGATGGCCCGGGTGCTTGGTGCTCAGGACGGCCTCTACACCCTGGTGACCCGGGGCGAGGCCGAGACCAAGGCACAGGTCATAGGCAGCATCGTCGACTACATCCTGGCCGCGGGCGACATAGAGCCACTTGTCGCTCGCATCGCCGACCCGGCGACGAGGATCGTCTCGCTAACCGTCACCGAGGGCGGTTACCCGGTGGATGAGGACGCTCGCGTTTACGATCCCGCCAGGGCTCCCGCAGGGCGGGACAGTGCTTTTGGTGTGATCGTGGCCGCCCTGCGCAGGAGGAGGGACACCGGGGTCGGCCCGATTACCGTGATGAGTTGTGACAACGTGATCGAGAACGGCTCGGTCGCCCGCCTGGCCGTGCTCGGTGTCGCCGAGGAGCTCGACCCCGTACTGGCGCGTTGGATCGATGAGAACGTGACGTTCCCCAACGCCATGGTGGACCGGATCACGCCGGCTACCACCGATGCCGATCGTGCCTACCTGGCCGACGAGTACGGTCTCGAGGACGGGTGGCCCGTCATCACCGAGCCGTTTCGCCAGTGGGTGATCGAGGACTCATTCGTTGCGGGACGTCCTCCTTGGGAAGACCTGGACATCACTGTGACCGGCGATGTCGAGCCGTACGAGCTCATGAAGCTGAGACTGCTCAACGCAGGTCACTCGACGATGGCATATCTGGCCGCGCTCGCCGGTGTCGAGTACGTCGACGAGGCGATGGCGGAGCCGCTGTTGCGCGGTTTTCTCGGCTCATTCCTCGAGAAGGAGGCAGGTCCGGTTTTGCCCAACATCCCCGGCATCGACGTTCCCGCCTACGAGGCGAAGCTCGTCGAGCGATTCTCCAATCCGGCGATCGGGGATCAGATCTCTCGACTGTGTCTCGACGGATCGGCGAAGTTCCCGAAGTTCCTCATGCCGACGATAAGAAATCAGCTGCGCGCCGGCGGACCGATCGGCCTCAGTGCGCTGGCTCTGGCCGGTTGGTGCTCGTACCTGGTGGGAGTCGCCGATGACGGCAGTGAGATCCGGCTGGCTTCTGATCCCGATCTCGAGAACGCACGGTCGGTCGCACGTCAGTCGCTGGCGAACCCGGAGCACTTTCTCACCTACGCTCGGGTCTTTGGCGACGACCTCGTCCAAGATGCCCGCTTTCGCACGGCCTTTGTCGGTAGTCTGAACGAATTGCGTTCGCGCGGTGTCCGCGCCACGCTTAGTTCGGTCCTGAACGTCACCTGAGGCGAGCACCCATGACCATCGAAGACACGGCCGACCGTCCTCGGTTCCAATCCGAGCGCCAGGACGAGATAGCGCGACTGGTCTTCGATGAGGGCCGTGTCGAGGTTGCCGATCTGGCGCGACGATTTGCCGTGACGACTGAGACGATCAGGCGTGACCTCTCCGAACTCGACCGGAGGCGGATCGTGCGGCGGGTACACGGCGGCGCCGTCGCCTACCAGCGGGTCCGGCATGAGCCGAGGCTGATCATACGTGACACCCAGAACGCCGCTGAGAAGCGGAAGATCGCACGCCGCGCCGTGGAAGAGCTTCCCGGCGAGGGGACGATCATGATCGACTCCGGGAGCACCCTCAGTTTCTTCGCCGAGTTGCTGCCGAACGATCGCGAGCTGACTGTCTTCACCAATTCCATTCCGGTGATTCAGTCTCTGTCGACGCGAGACGCCATCGAAGTGAACGTAATCGGCGGTTTTCTCAAGAAGAACACGATGGCCATGGTCGATGCGACCGGCGTCGACACTGTTCGGGACCTCGCCGTTGATGTTCTTTTCATCAGCACGGATCGAGTGTCGCCGGCGCGTGGCTTCACCACGCCCTACCGTGAGGAAGTCGCCATAAAGCGAGCCATGATCGCCGCCGCACGTCGCGTTGTCATGCTGTTCGACCACGCCAAGGTTGGCAACGATCAGATATTTCGGTTTGCCGCCGTCGAAGAGATCGACACGATTGTGACCGACGACGGAGTGCCCGAGGACACGATCAACGCGCTCAGGCAATTAGGCCCGCAGGTGATCTGTGCCGACTGAGCGTGTACCCGTTCGCCCTCCCGTTGCCGGCGGGTCCGCGTTGCACCCCGACGCCACCGCGCTTGCGTGGAACGTCCTCGGATCGCCGGAGAGCGAGGACCCCGCCGGGCTCGAGGAGATTGCCGTCGATGTCGCAGAAGCGGCGGCTGAGCTGATTCGAAACCACCTGGGAAGAACCCAGACAGTAAAGACGAAGTCCACACCGACGGATGTCGTCACCGCTGCCGATGTCGAGGTCGAGACCTTCATCCGCGGCCGGCTGTTGGCGGCCACACCTGGTGCCGCGATTTGTGGCGAGGAACGGGCCCCGATCGAGGGCACGACGTCGATCGGATGGGTGATCGACCCGATCGACGGTACCGTCAACTTCCTCTATGACCTTCCCGTCATGAGCGTCTCGATTGCGGCAACGGTCGACGGCGAGGTGGTCGCAGGCGCCGTTGTCGACGTGGTGCGTGCGGAGGTCTTCAGAGGCAGCGTCGGCAACGGGGTACGTCGAGAAGGTGCGCTCGTTGCGCCTAGCTCGACAACCGGGTTGAGTGACGCCCTGGTCGGCACTGGATTCTCCTGCGCCGCAGAGGTGCGGCGCCGCGAAGGGGCCGTCGTGGCGCGTGTGCTTCCCGAGGCGCGCGATATCCGCTGTTTCGGGTCTGCGGCGCTCCATCTGTGCTGGGTCGCCTGCGGGCGATTGGAGGCGTTTTACCAGGAAGGGCTCAAGGAGTGGGATGTCGCAGCCGGTGCGTTCCTGGCGACGGAGGCGGGGGCCAGGGTCGAGCTGGGGTCCGAGATGAACAACGGCACCATCCTGGCCGCGACTCCAGGTGTGTTCGATCAGCTGCGGGTCTTGATTCTGGGGTAGGCACCGCTGACGACGGTGGTGTGTCGAGCGCCGCGACCTTTATGGCGATGAAACAGCACCCTTCTAGATCGTGCGGGGAGGACGGAAACGGCCGGCACCATGCGGGGACCGGCCGTTTCCTTCATTTGCGACCGCTCATGGTTTGTTGATGATGCCCCTCATGGTTTGTTGATGATGATCACTGTGCCGTCGCTGTCGCCGTCCGGGTCGCTGTTGGCCGCGGCGTCGTAGCTGAGCGAGCCATGAGTGACGTCGTTGACGCTCAGCGACCAGCGGCGGTTGTGTATCGATCCATCTTCGACCGAGCAGATGCCGTCACCACCCGTCGTGCAGCTGTCGGCCGCACCGTCGCGCCATGAGATGTCGACCACTGCCCCGTCTACCGGGATGCCCTGGTCGTCGACGACCGTGATCGAGACGGTCGCCATCCACATCTTCCCCTGGGCGACCGTTGCCGCGTCGAGGTCGGCGACGTGCATGGTCGTGGCGCCGCCCGGTTCGGTGGCGGTGACGGTGCTGGTGGTGCTGTCGGTGGCGCCGCCGTCGTCGGTGACGATGAGGCTCACCGTGTAGTCGCCACCTGTTGTGTAGCTGTGGGACGGGTTCTGGCTGGTAGACGTGTTGCCGTCGCCAAAGTCCCAGTCCCAACCGGCGATGGTGCCGTCGCTGTCGCTGGAGGTGTCGGTGAAGTCACAGGACAGATCCGTGCACGACGACGTGAACGACGCCGACGGCGGGTTGTTCCCACCGGGTTCGGTGGCGGTGACGGTGCTGGTGGTGCTGTCGGTGGCGCCGCCGTCGTCGGTGACGATGAGGCTCACCGTGTAGTCGCCACCTGCCGTGTAGCTGTGGGACGGGTTCTGGCTGGTGGACGTGTTGCCGTCGCCAAAGTCCCAGTCCCAACCGGCGATGGTGCCGTCGCTGTCGCTGGAGGTGTCTGTGAAGACACAGGACAGATCCGTGCACGACGACGTGAACGACGCCGACGGCGGGTTGTTCCCGCCGGGTTCGGTGGCGGTGACGGTGCTGGTGGTGCTGTCGGTGGCGCCGCCGTTGTCGGTGACGATGAGGCTCACCGTGTAGTCGCCACCTGCCGTGTAGCTGTGGGACGGGTTCTGGCTGGTGGACGTGTTGCCGTCGCCAAAGTCCCAGTCCCAACCGGCGATGGTGCCGTCGCTGTCGCTGGAGGTGTCTGTGAAGACACAGGACAGATCCGTGCACGACGACGTGAACGACGCCGACGGCGGGTTGTTCCCAGCACCGGTGCCGCCGCCGTCGACGACAAGCGCAAACGGTTGCGGGCCGAATGGAACGTTGTACCCGCTGACCTCCACAGTCCAGGTGCCGGCGATTGCCGATTCCACATACACGTTCTCGACGTTGTTGACCCGGTCCGCCGAGCCGCCCGATTGTGACCAACCGCCACTGAAGACGTTGCCGCGGTACACGGTGCCGTTCGGGTCGGTGACAACTAGATCGAGATCGTTGACCAGATTGCTGGCCGCGGTCTCCGTGGACGGGTAGTCGGACCACACCAGGGTCACCTTCAGGTTCCCCGTGCCGTCGCTGGTGACGTTGTACGACGAGGTCGCTCCGGTGGTGAGACCGGTTGCCTCGTCGACGTAGTCGGCCGAGCCGTCGACCGCACCGGCGAGATCAACCCGGCCCCAGCCCTCGTGGATGTTGGGAATCGGGTAGAAGTTGTCGTTCACGCCGTCGTTGTTCTCGTCGAGCAGATCTACGGCCGAGTTGATCAAGGTTGCCTTGGTGAGGGCACCGCTGGCGTCGTGGCCGTGAGCCTTGTTGTAGTAGTCACGAACCACTGCGGCCGCACCGGCGACGAGCGGGTTGCTCATCGACGTGCCACCGAGATATTTGTACTGCTCGCTGACGGGGTAACCCCAGCCGTCGTACTGGTATGCGCCGTCTTGCGGGTTGACGACGCCGTCGTAGCCCTCCTGGTACAGATCCGAGTAACCGGACAGCACCCAGGTGCCTGGAGCAACGACGTCCGGCTTGATCCGGCCATCATCGGTCGGGCCCCGGCTGGAGAACGCGGCAAGCTGCTCGGGATTGCCGGCGCTGACGTCGTTTGCGATCGGTGCAGCCGGGTAGTCAGCCGGCCAGGCTTCGCCGTATGTGAACAGGTCGTTCTGGCCGGTGCAGCCGTTGCCGATGCTGGCGTCGCAGGCGTAGTTGCCCTGCCGATCGTTCTCGCTGGCCCCAACGCTCAAGACGTTCTTGGCAGTTGCCGGGGATCCCATCGAGTCGGAGTCGACATACCCATCTGCATTGGCATCCACACCGGAGTTGCCGGCGGAGGTGGTCATCAGGAAGTCCTGGTTGTTCCACATGAACGTGTCTACCTGGACCGCGTCGATGGTGTACTCGCCTGCGACACTGCTGCCCCACGAGTCCGAGTGGATGCGGGCGCCCGCATCGTAGGCCTGCTGGAGGAGGTCATTGAGATCCGCCGGCAGACCAAGCAGGTAGTAGCCGTTAGGGTTGGTGGCGCACACCCCACCGAACCGTGCATAATCTTCTGTTGATTGGAACACGAGACGGGCTGCTGGGGCGGTTCCGGTACCGAGACCGGTTCCGGTCCCGTCTCCGAGCACCGATAGGGTCGTATGTGTGCCGTGACCCGTATCTACGTCCTCGGAACCGTCTGGGAAGACCCGATAGCAGCCGCGTACGGTCGCACCGGGCCAATCGAAGATGTCGACTATACGGCTCGCCGGAAGATCGGGATGTGCGGTGGTCGGGGTGCCGCCGCCAAGACCGGTGTCGGCCACGGCGACGATCTGGGTTGATCCGTCATAGCCGCTGGCGTTGGCGAGATTCGCCCCAAGAATGATGCCGGCACCGTACTCGTTGTGCTTCTCGCGCAGGACGAGGTTGTCGACCCACGCCACCGGTTGCAGGGCGGCTACATCGACGAGTGTGGTGCTGTCCGCGGTCACGATGAGGACCCGGCCCGAGCCGCCGACGACGTCGCCGCCCGCCGCCTCGATGTCGGTGGTCACCGCGGCGACATCGGCAGTCGGATCGAGCCTCACGGTGTAGAGACCAATGGCGGTGAGCTTGGGATTGAGCTTGTAATCGGCCTGATATACGCCGACCGCGGCCACGCCCGCCACGTCGGCGGCGCGATGCGCCTGGGCCGCCGTCATAGAGACCTTGTACGCAAAGTCGGGCACGTACGCCTCGAGCGAGACGCCGAGCGCACGGAGTGCGTCGGACTGCTCCTGGGTGATCGGACCGCCGAACTGGACCAGATAGCTGCCCCGGCCCCTATGGTCGACCGATTGCGCTTGGTCGACGTTGCCGGTGACCTGGACAGACCCGTCGCGCAGACGTATGTCCGGGCTTCGCCGGCTGCTCGCCGACGCGCTAGCGGCTCCGGCTGCGATCGTGCTGAAAATCATCGCTACGACCAGAAATAGGCGAGCGAACCTACTGTGAGGATGCATTCATTCTCCCTCGATACACGGCGTCTGCGACGCCGCACTCTCCGTGGGCAACCCTAGCCCTATCCCATAGTCCGTGGAGAAGGATTTTTCATAGCTGGCCGATGGGCGATAACCTCGCTATTTGGTGGTTAACGGAATGCGTTGGTTCCTCGATCTCAGAGCGGTTCGGCTGCTGGTTGTGCTTGCGGCCGTGGCCGCGCTGCTGGCACCGGCTGTTCCGGCCGGTGCCGACGATTCCGACGTCGGGTTGTCGCCCGGGGGGACCTTTCTGGACGATGACGACATGCAGCAGGAGGGCTACATCGAGGCTCTGGCCGCTTCGGGTGTGACGAAGGGTTGCAACCCGCCCGCCGATGATCTCTTCTGCCCCGATGAGTCGGTGACTCGCGGTCAGGTCGCCTCGTTCCTGGTACGGGCGCTCCATCTGCCGTCTACGGCCGGTGCGGACCAGTTCATCGATGACGATGGCTCGCCTCACGAGGCCGACATCGCCGCGCTGGTCGCGGCGGATGTCACTAAGGGCTGCAACCCGCCCGTCAATGACATGTTCTGCCCCGACCGCCCGATAACGCGCGGTGAGATGGCAGCCTTTCTCGTCCGCGGCTTTGGCTATGAGGCGCCCGAGGGTGTCGACACGTTTACCGACGACGACTCTTCGGTGTTCCAGACCGAGATCGAAGCGCTCGCTGCCGCCGGGATCACGAGCGGGTGCGGGGAAACCACCTTCTGCCCCGAGAACCCGATTCGGCGTAAGAACCTCGCCGTGTTCCTGGTGCGGGCTCTGGATCTGCAGCCGATCGTGCCGCCCATTCGTCCCTACGTTCTGGGCGAGTTCACGACCTATCACAAGTGCTGCGAATCACGCGTCACCAACATCCACCTGATAGCCGACACCGTCGACGGCGCCGTCGTGCCGGTAGGGGAGACGTGGTCGTTGAACGACTACGTCGGGGAGCGGACTACGGAGAAGGGATACGTTCCGGCCGGTGCCATCCGCAGCGGGGAGCTGGTGGCCGAGGTGGGTGGCGGTACGAGCCAGTTCGCCACGACTCTGTACAACGCCATCTTCTTCGCCGGTCTCCAAGACGTGTACCACCAGCCGCACTCGATCTACTTCCCACGATATCCACTGGGCCGGGAAGCGACGCTGGGCTGGACGCTGCCCGACGTGGTGTTTCGCAATGACACGGACTATCCGGTGACCATCGAAACCGAGCACACCGATACCAGCATCACTGTGCGCCTGGTCGGAGCCAATGGCCGGCGTGTCGTGTCGACCACTTTGACCGGGTCGGCAACGACCTCGGGCGGAGGCTATGCGACCGTGACCCGCACGATCCGCTATCAGGACGGCACGTCGAGCTTCGAGAGTTGGTCGCATTCGTACAACCCTATTGTCACCGATCCGCCGCCACCGGAGCCGCCACCGGAACCGCCGCCGATCCAACCTCTGTGACCGGGCAGCGGAGTGCCGGCATCCTCATGTTCCGGCGAGACCGCGGTGATGTCGAGGTGCTGATTGCCCACCCGGGCGGGCCGTTCTGGGCGAGGAAGGACTCCGGGGCGTGGAGCGTGCCGAAAGGGCTGGTAGAGCAGGGTGAGGATCCCGAGCAGGCTGCGCTGCGGGAATTCACCGAGGAGACCGGGTTCTCCGTGGACTCCGGAGACATCTTTTCACTCGGCTCGGTCACAATGCGATCCGGGAAAGAGGTGATGGCATGGGCCGCTCCCGGTGCCGTTGACCCGGCGCAGGCGAGCTCGAACCTGGTGACCATGGAGTGGCCGCGCGGGAGCGGTCGGGTCATCGATTTCCCCGAGGTGGATCGGGTCGCCTGGGTTTCGGTGGAGCAAGCCGCGCGGTTGCTCAATCCGGCGCAAGTTCCATTTCTCGCGAGGCTGACGAAATACCTTGACCACGCATAGTAGTGACCGATACACTACGAGTGGCGGTAGGGGGCTGTCGAGATATGGAGACGGCCGTGAAGCTTTGGAACGAGATCGAAGGCGCACAGTTTTCGCTGGCTGTGCGTGGGTACGACCGTGGTGAGGTCGACGGGTTCATCGATGCGACGGTGATCGCTGTGCGGCAACTCGAGGACAAGACTGCCGCCCTCTTTGGCAAGGTGAAGACGCTCGAGTCTGAGCTGGATGCCCGCCGGGAGACCTCATCGAGCATCGAACACGCCTTCCTAGAAGCGGTCGAGAAGAAACAGCTGATGTTGGCTGACGCCGAGAGGCGGGCGAACGAGATTCTGGAACGCGCCGAGAGCCAGGCCGCCAGCAGTGTGGGAGCCCAAGAGGTCGAGACGCTCCGGGAGCAGGCCAAGCTCATGCTCGATCAGGCATCCGCCATGCTCGGGGACGCCGAGCGCGAGTCGGCCATGATCCGCTCCAAGGCCGCCGCCGACGGCGAGCGGGCCGTGCTGGTCATCAGGGCCGAGGCCGAGCGGATGCTGACGGCCGCTGAGGCGGAGGCAGCTGCGATCGTCGCCGGCGCCGAACAGCAACACGATCGGCTGGCCGCGGCACTGCGGCTGCTGCAAGACGCAGTCGCGGAAATGCTGACCACGGGCGCCGAGCGCCACGCGATCATCAAGATGGTGCTCGACGAGACGAGCGCTGCGGAGCCACAGGCCACGCTGTTGTCACCAGAGCACGAGCTCGCGATCTGACTCCAGGTGCCCCCGGCCACTCGATAGCCGGTTCGACCATTACTATGCCTGGTTGGTGAAACTATGCCTGGTTGGTGAAACTATGCCTGGTTGGTGAAACTATGCCTGGTTGGTGAAACTATGCCTGGTTGGTGAACGACGGGTCAGTTGACCGATAGCAAAGAAATCGGTGGCGAAGAAGATCCATGGCGAAGAAGAAGGTAAGAAACCGGCTGCAACAGATCGGTGAAGCGGGTTCGCGCAATGCCAGGCCGTCCCCGCCCATGCCCGGTCGTCCGAGCGATACCCAGCTCGTCGAGCTGGGCATGTTCGTGTCCGCAACCGTCTTGGGGACCCTGATCCTCGCCGTGCTTGCCCTGATCTTCGGGATGAAGGCGATCGAGAGCCGTCTCGAGACTGAGGCGATGGCGACTATCGACCGTGCGGTGGCACAGGCGGCCGAGGAGGATCCCACGGTGGTCGAAAGGACCGAGGTATCGGTCGACGCCACCGCAACCGATATTCGGCTGCGGGGAACCGTTGGTGTGGAGACGTTCAAGGATGACTTGCCGGCTGCCATCCTCGCCATCGAAGGTGTGACCAGCGTCACCACCGACCTCGAGTACGTGCCACCTGTCGACCGTAGCGGCCCGACCGTGGTGGCCGGACCGATCTCGGTCATCTGGGCAGCCGGCGATGCGACGATCGTCGGGGAGGTGTCGAGCGAGCCCAACCGAAGCCTGCTGGTGTCGACGCTCGACGAGATCTTCCCCGATCATGTCACCTCCGATGAGTTCGTCGTCAAGGAAGGGGCTCCAAGCGAACGCGACTGGATCTCGTCGGCCGTTGGGATCATTGACGTCAGTGGCACAACACTCGCCGAGGGGAAAGTGTTCATCAATCCGGCGGAGCGCATTATCCAGGTGACCGGTCAATACGAGACCCGGCAGCAGCGCGCCGATGCCGAGCAACAAGTGCAGGCGTTTGTGGACGGAACGACGTTCAACTTCATCAATGGTCTCTCCATCCCGGAACCGCCGCCGTTTACCCACCAGCAGGTGGAGCAACTCCAGCAGAATATCGACGATCTGATCGCAGGCAAGGTCGTCGAGTTCGAGTTGAACAGTGACCGGCTGACGCCCGCAGGCGTCGACCTCCTCAACGAAATCCTCGACGCGCTCGAGCAATTCCCGAACGTGCCGATCGAGATCGATGGCTACACCGACAATCAGGGCGACGAGGCCGCCAATCAAGACCTGAGCGAACGGAGAGCCCAGGCCGCCTTTGACTATTTCACCGCAAAGGGGCAGGATCCGACGCGTTTCGTGGTTCAGGGCTTCGGGGAGCAGTTCCCGGTGGCGTCGAACGACACGGAAGAGGGAAGGGCTCGCAACCGCCGCATCGAATTCAAGGCTTTGGAGGAATAGCTCTCATGTTGTTCGTGGCCGGAGAGATCATCGTTTGGATCGTGGTTGCGGTGCTGTTCGGGTTCCTCATCGGGTGGCTGGCGCGAGGTCGTGGCAAGACCCAGCCGAAGCGGCGTGGGTTCCGCTGAGCCGTCCGCCCGCCACACCGCCGGACGCCTGCTAGGCGTCTACCGACCGCACCACGGGATCGGTCCACACCTGGGTCCTGGCCACTGCGATCGCGGTGATGATGACCCCGGCGCTTCCGATCAGATACACGGTGAGGATGCCAACCCATTGGGCGACGGCGCCGCCTATTGCGGCACCGAGCGGGATCAGCGACCAGCTCATCGTGCGCGAGGCAGCCGCGACCCGGCCGAGCATTTCGGGTGGGGCGAGACGCTGCCGCATGGTCACGATCGCGATGTTGGCGAAGCCGACACCGCCGACGCCCAACCCGGCCGGGATGAAACCCCAGAAGCTGTTGGAAAGCGCCATCGTGATGAAGCCCGCGCCAAACAGAAGCAACCCGCAGGCGAACATCTTGCCGAGATGAGCCCGCCTGGCGATACGGGGTCCCATGGCGATGAGAGCGCTGCCGACGGCCGCCTGGAGACCGATGAACAGCCCGATCAAGGCTTCGTTGGAGAAGAGGAACTGGAGGAACGAAGGCGGCGTGACACCGGATGCCAGGTACTTCTCGATGAAGAGGGGCAGCATTGCCTCCAGGGGAGCGAAGACGAGGTTGGCCACGGCCGCCCCTAACGTCATCCAACGCAGTTGGGGATGACGCATCAGAAACCCGACGCCGCTGCGGAGAGCCGTGACAAATTTCTCTGTGGACGGGAGCTTGCCGTGGTGCTTGACCCGCACTCCCGCCAGGTAGAAGGCGGAAACTAGAAAGGTTGCGGCGTTGGCCGCAAAGGCGACAGGAAACCCGCCGCCCACCGAGATGAGCAAGCCTCCGATGGCCGGGCCCAACGCAAACGCCGCTGTCCGCGCCAGAGCCAGATGCGAGTTCACCGTGACCAGATGCTCCTCGGGAATCACCGAAGGCAGCAACGCCTCGAGACCGCTGTTGAAGAAGGTGGCCAGCGACCCGATTATGAACGCTGCGAGAAACACCATCCAGGGGGTGACGACATTGGTGGCGGCACCGAAGGCAAGCAAGAAGAACGCGGCAGCGCGCAACAAGTCGGCGCCGACGAGGATGGGCCTGATCGCAAACCTGTCGAGGAAGACACCGGCAGTGAAGCCGAACAGAAGTGTGGGCAGAGTCTCCGCCGCCGACGTCAAGCCGAGGTCAAATGCCCGGTGGGTGAGGTGGACGATGAAGAGAGGTACCGTCACGTAGGCGATGTAGTCGCCGAGGAGGGACACCGCCTGTCCCCATACGATGGGTCGGGCCCGGTGTCTGCTTCCGCTGAGGTCGCGCAGGATGCTCAGATCGGGGGGCTCGACGAAAGGCATTGCTAGGTGATAATAGGCTGTTTCGAAACCTGTATCTATTTAGCCGACATTGCGTCGGGGGCGCGGTAGGCCCCGGCTACCGGCAGATTGCCATCGTGTCCCCAAAATGGGGTAGCCTCATGGCGCTATCCGCAAACAGATGCGCGCGAGTTCACGAGAGGTTTGTCCATGGCAGGAGCGACGGAACTACCCCAGCTGGTAACAGAGTTCGTCGACATGTCGAAAGAGTATCTGCGCCAGGAGACGCTCGAGCCTGCCAAGCGGCTCGGCCGGTTCGCCGGCTTCACGATCGCGGCATCCATCCTGTTTGCGATCGGGGGTTTGCTGCTGGCCATTGCCGGCGTCCGCGGGATCATCATTCTCCTTCCCGACGGCCCCAACTGGTCGGCACTCGGCTACGTGCTGGGTGCGTTGTCGATAGCGGTGGTTATCGGCGTAATGGTTGCCGTCGCCGGTCGGGACGGCGGATCCGGAACCAAGGAGGCATGACGATGGCGATCGAGCGAGCCGATCTGGAAGCCAAACTGCGCGAGATCGAGGAGATCGTCGACGAGACGAAGAGCCAGGCACAGACCACGGGTACCGTCATCGCCATCGCCGCGGTAGTGGCGGTCGTGCTCATCTTCCTGCTCGGGAGACGTCGGGGTCGCAAGAAGGGCGGCGCTCGTGTGGAGATATACCGCCTCTGATGTTTGCGCGAATCGTCTCCCTCGGTGTCAAGTCACTCTTCGGTGGTGCTCGTCGCGGTCAACCGCTCCTTGCTGCGATCGGTGCGGCGATCTCCATTTGGGCGCTATTTCGCCGTTTCTCCCAGGGCGACAAGTTGATCTACAGCCGGACGCTCAGCGACGGCGAGACACTGAGGATCGCACAATTGCGGGGGGCGCAAACAGCAGTGAACGAGGAGTTGTGATTCGATGTTCCGTAACCGCGAGAAATTCATCAAGATCGTTGTTTGGCTCATCGTTGTCGCGATGTTGCTGACCATTGCCGCATCGCTGTTCTCGGCGCTCGGGTAGGAGACGTGACCCGGTTCCGGGCGGGTGATGCCTGCCTCTTGTTCGATCGCAAGGGGCGGCGTTATCTGATCGAGCTGATTGCGGGGGCCGAGTTCCATCATCACCAGGGTGCTCTGCCTCACGACGAGATCATCGGCCGTGAGGAAGGGACCACGCTGCGCTCGTCGCTGGGCAGACCGTTGATTGTCCTGCGTCCCCGGCTCGCAGATTTTGCGCTGAAGATGCCACGAGGTGCAGCCGTCGTCTATCCCAAGGACACGGGGGCCATTCTTGTTTGGGCCGACATCGGCCCGGGCAATGTCGTGGTGGAAGCCGGCACCGGTTCAGGAGCCTTGACGATGGCTCTGTCGCGGGCCGTTGGCGAATCAGGCCGTGTCATCTCGTTCGAGGTGCGTGACGACCATGCCAGGCTGGCGGCGAAGCGGATCAAGGGCTTCTTCGGCACCATCCCCGAAAACGTTGACTTGCGCGTCGGTGCGCTGGAGGAGGGTATGGCGGACCTGCATCCCGATCGAATTGTGCTCGATTTACCGGAGCCGTGGCATTCCGTATCGTCGGCGGCCACCATTTTGAATCCGGGTGGCGTCTTCTGCTGCTACCTGCCTACGGTTCCCCAGGTGCAGACGGTGCGCGAGGCCATCGACGACGCCGGGGCGTTTCTCGATGTGATGACCTTCGAGATGATGATGAGAGAGTGGACCATCGACGGGCGGTCGGTGCGACCCAGCCATCGCATGATCGGCCATACGGGCTTCATTACAGTCGCCCGCAAGCGTGAGCCTGCGGGCGACTGATAGAGGTTGCCGTCCTGAGCTACGGCTCGACGAAGATGCACTCGCCCGGGCATTCCTCGGCGGATTCCACCACGAGATCGGACATGCCCTCGGGTACGTTGACCAGACCCTCGGCTCCTTCAGGATTGCCCTCGGATGCGGCGTAGATCTTGTCACCGTCGCGCACATAGGCCAGACCATCGTCGAGCAGAACGAAGACATCGGGTGCGATCTCCTCGCAGAGGCCGTCGCCGGTGCATAGGTCCTGATCGATCCAGACTTTCATGAGTTCCCTTTCGCAGGTATTTGGGGGTTCAATTCTACCAACGGCATTTTGCATTCCGTGGCAGCCACTGTAGAGCACGAGATCTGCCATCCAATGGGGCGGTTGGCCCGTTTCGGCCTGCCGGAAGGTGGGTGTACCGCAGTGGTTCACCATGTAATCGGGACGCGGCCGCTACGGCTTTAGCGGGCCTACACTGAAACGCGACACCTCAATAGGAGGCGGACACATGGATGACTCCGCTAGGGACAGCGAGAACCTGCAGACAACGGTGCGAATGCTCGAGGAGGAGATCGCCGTGCTGCGGCGCCGTCTCCAGGACGCCCCGCGCCGGGTACGGGTTCTGGAAGAGCGATTGCTCGAGAGCCGGAACAAGCTTGCACAAGCGGCCGGGCAGAATCAGAAGCTCGCCGCAGCCCTCGAAGAGACGCGGGAACAGCTGGCGCTTCTCCGCGACGAGGTGGAGAAGCTGACCGCACCGCCGAACCCCTTTGGCATTCTTCTCGGCGTCAATGACGACGGAACCGCCGATGTGTTCACCGCCAGCCGCAAGTTGCGGGTGAACGTCGAGCCCACCCTCGAGATCAAGGCGCTCGAGATCGGCCAGGAGGTCCTGCTCAACGAGTCATACAACATCGTGGATGTCCGCTCCTTCGACACGGGCGGCGAGGTGGTGACCATCAAGGAAACTCTTGGTGATGGCCGGCTCCTCATACTGGGTCGGGCCGATGAGGAACGCGTGGTGGAGCTGGGGGCTCCGCTGCGGAAAGCTGCGCTCCGTGTCGGTGACCATGTGCGGATCGAACCGAAGACCGGTCTCGTCATGGAGAAGCTGGTCCGTCCCGAGGTCGAGGAGCTGGTGCTCGAGGAGATCCCCGACGTCACCTACGACGAGATCGGCGGGCTCGAGAAGCAGATCGAGATCATCCGGGACGCGGTGGAGCTGCCTTACCTATACAAGGATCGGTTCCAGGATTACAGCCTGCCACCGCCGAAAGGCGTACTTCTGTATGGGCCTCCCGGCTGTGGCAAGACCCTGATAGCCAAGGCGGTGGCCAACAGCCTCGCCAAGGCGGTCGGCGAGAAAGAGGGCGACACAGACGTCCGCTCGTACTTCCTCAACATCAAGGGCCCCGAGCTCCTGAACAAGTACGTCGGGGAGACGGAACGTCAGATCCGTCTGATCTTCCAGCGGGCCAAGGAGAAGTCCGACGAGGGTGTGCCGGTCATCGTGTTCTTCGACGAGATGGATTCGCTCTTCCGGACGAGGGGAACCGGTGTCTCGTCCGATGTCGAGTCGACGATCGTCCCGCAGCTTCTCTCGGAGCTCGACGGTGTCGAGTCCCTCAAGAACGTGATTGTGATTGGCGCCTCCAACCGTGAGGATCTGATCGACCCCGCCATCCTGCGTCCGGGCCGGCTCGACGTGAAGGTGAAGATCGACCGCCCCGGTCCCGAAGCCGCCAGGAAGATATTCAGCATCTACCTCCAGCCCGACCTACCCCTATCCGAGAAGGCTCTCGCCGAGCACGGGGGGGACGCCCAGGCTCTCGTCGACTCCATGGTCGACCGGGTTGTCGAGCGCATGTACTCAGAGTCGGAGGAGAACCGCTTCCTCGAGGTCACTTACGCCAACGGCGACCGTGAAACGCTGTACTTCAAGGACTTCGCCAGCGGGGCGATGGTGGAGAACATCGTCAGACGTGCCAAGAAGGATGCCATCAAGGCCGAGATAGCCGGCGAGGCTCCGGGCTTGAACCAGACTTATCTCATTGACGCCATCGTCCAGGAGTTCCGGGAGCACGAGGATCTTCCCAACACCACCAATCCCGACGACTGGGCGCGGATCTCGGGCAAGAAGGGCGAGCGCATCGTCTATGTCCGCACGCTCATCGAGGGCGAAGGCGACAGCCGATCGATCGAGGCGGTCACACCGGGGCAGTATCTGTGACCGAGCCGGTGTTGCAGAAGGTCCTCGGCACCGAGACAGAGTTCGGGATAACCGTCACCAACCAGCCCAACTTCAACCCGGTGGCGGCGGCTTCGACACTGGTCAACTCGTATGCCGGCAGCCGGGCCCGGATCAAATGGTCCTTCGACGAGGAATCGCCTGGTCGCGATGCCCGCGGGTTCGGCTACGACCTCGGCCCCTGTCTCGACATCGAGTCTGGACTCGTGAACGTGGTGCTCGGCAACGGGGCACGGTTCTATGTCGACCACGCCCATCCCGAGTACTCGGGTCCCGAGTGCGCGTCGCCGCTCCAGGCCGCTCTCTACGACAAGGCCGGCGAGGTGATCCTGGCCCGAGCCGTGGCTTCCGCCCGGGAGCTTCTCGAACCGGGTCAGCGCTTCATCATCCACAAGAACAACAGCGACGGGAAGGGCAACTCGTACGGGGCCCACGAGAACTACCTGGTTGCCCGCTCGCTACCGTTCGGTCAGATCGTCGAGCACATGACCGCCTTCTTCGTGACCAGACAGATCTTCACCGGCTCGGGGAAGATCGGGGCCGAGAACGGGCGACCCGCCGTCGACTACCAGATCACCCAGCGTGGCGACTTCTTCGAGGAAGAGGTCGGTCTCGAAACCACGTTGAAGCGTCCGATCATCAACACCCGGGATGAGCCACATGCCGACGCCTCGAAGTATCGCAGGCTGCATGTGATCATCGGGGACGCCAACCTGTCCGAGGTGCAGATCTTCCTCAAGCTGGGGGCGACCGCGGCCATGCTGCATGCAGTTGAGGGCGAGGGGCTGCCCGAGTCGCTACAGCTGGCGAGACCGGTCGAATCCGTCTGGCAGGTGAGCCACGACCTGACCTTGAGCACACCGCTCGAGCTGTTCAGCGGGAAGACGATCACGGCGCTGGAAGCACAGTGGCAGTACTTCGAGTGGGTGCGCAAGTATCTGAACGACGCCGATGGTGTCGATGAGCTCACTGCTGTGCTGCCGGTCTGGGAGGAGATCCTCACCGACCTCGAACGCGACATCCTGACGACCGCCGACCGACTCGACTGGACGGCGAAGCTGAGGCTGCTGCAGGGATACCGGGATCGGGACGGGCTAGAGTGGAACGACTCCAAGCTGCGGCTGCTCGACTTGCAGTATCACGACGTGGATCCCGATCGGGGCATCTACAACAAGATGGCGGCCGGAGGGCGGATGAGGAGGTTGTTCGACGACGCCCGCATCTTCGAGGCCGCCCGCAAGCCGCCTGAGGAAACCCGCGCCTATTTTCGCGGGGAGTGCGTCTCCCGGTTCGGGCACGCCCTGGTAGCCGCAAACTGGGACTCTCTCGTCTTCGACGTCGGTGAAGCGTCGTTACGCCGGGTGCCTATGATGGAGCCTCTTCGTGGTGGGAAGGATCTGGTCGGCGATCTGCTCGATCGAGTGGCTACGCCCGCCGAGTTGATGCGGGCGCTAGGAGGCGACAATGACTGATAGAGAACACAAGCGGACCGGTTCTCGCGAGAGCGGTGAGGCCGAGGCTGCAGATGAGATCGCCGGCGGTCAGGGCGAGGATCTCACAGACCGGATCGACGACATCCTCGACGAGATCGACACGGTCCTCGAAGAGAACGCCGAAGAGTTCGTCAAGAACTACGTCCAGAAGGGCGGAGAGTGAGCGAAAGCCCCCTGTGGCATGGCGACCTCGTGCCCCTCGACACCATTAGCCCGGGATCGAGTTTCCTCTCGTTGCTAGAAGCGCGCGGTCTCGTTCCGACATGGGTGATTTCCGCGGGTGAGGGTTCTATCCAGGCGCCCGAAGCAACCACGGTGCTCGCCATCCGGCACGACGACGGCGTGGTGATGGCCGGAGACCGCCGTGCCACCGCGGGCAATATCATCGCCCACAGCCGGGTCAAGAAGGTATTTCCGGCCGACGAGTACTCGGCCGTAGCCATCTCGGGAACTGCCGGTATGGCGATCGAGCTCACCAAAGTTTTTCAAACCGAGCTCGAGCACTACGAGAAGATCGAGGGAACAAGGCTCAGCCTGGAGGGCAAGGCAAATTATCTGGCGCGCATGGTCCGGGGCAATCTCCCGATGGCGTTCCAGGGTCTCGGGGTGGTGCCGCTGTTCTGCGGCTACGACGAGGCCTCCGGCGTCGGGCGGTTGTACACCTTCGATGTCGTCGGAGGCAGGTACGAGGAACAGGACTATGCGGCGACCGGTTCCGGGGGCGCCGAGGCGAAGTCGTTCATCAAAGGGGCGTTCCAGCCCGGCCTCTCCGAGGAGCGCACCATCGAGATCGCAATCGAGGCGCTCGTGGCTGCGGCCGAAGAGGACGCGGCAACCGGTGGCCCCGACTTGCACCGTGGGATCTACCCCAACGTCGTGACCATCAACAGCGAAGGGATAATCGAGCTGGAGGATGACCGTGTTGCCGGGGTCGCCTCGCGGGTGATGGGAGGCCGGCCATGAGCATGCCGTTCTATGTTCCCCCCGAACAGCTGACCAAGGACCGGGCGGACTTCGCCAGGAAGGGCATTGCCCGTGGCCGTCCGATCATTGTCATCGAGTACACAGACGGTGTGCTGCTGATCGGTGAGAACCCCAGCGGGTCGCTGCACAAGACGAGCGAGATCTACGACAGGATCGCCTTCGCCGGGGTAGGCAGGTTCAACGAGTTCGAGATGCTCCGTGTCGCCGGGATCCGCTACGCCGACCTCAAGGGTTATTCGTACGAGCGTGCCGACGTGACCGCAAAAGGCTTGGCGAACGCATACGCCCAGACGCTCGGCCAGATCTTCACCCACGAGATGAAGCCGTACGAGATCGAGGTGATGATCGCCGAGGTGGGTGCCGAATCGGGGACCACCGAGATCTACCGGATCCAATACGATGGGACGCTCCGGGACGTGCGTGGCTCGGGAGCGATGGGTGGCATGGAGGATGCGCTGACCGAGCGTCTCGAATCCGCCCTGGAGGGGATCCCCGACCTTGCCACCGCGGTGCGGGTGGCGACCGAGGCCATCGAGGCGGTCCTCGAGGCAGAGGTCGCGGCAAACGATTGGGAAGCGGCGGTCCTGGATCGGACCCTGGGCAGACGCAAGTTCCGCAGGCTGACCGCCGACGAGATCACCACCTTCCGCACCCCGTAGCTCTCGTCTAGGAGCATCGCCGCACCCATCGGGCTCCCGCTTCCTCAGGCATGGTGATCGCGGCGGCGGGTGAGCCACGGCGGGTGTTCCTCGTTTGTTAAGCGGCCGTTTCGCCGCAGTTCAGATCCGCTTCTTACTTTGATCGTGGCACGAAT
Organism: uncultured bacterium; assembly: GCA_963801165.1. Taxonomy (GTDB): domain Bacteria; phylum Actinomycetota; class Acidimicrobiia; order Spongiisociales; family UBA5794; genus JAAETI01. Next base: position 386,666 of record CAWDDT010000006.1, on the reverse strand, counting down.
GCGCCGTCCCGCCCGTCGTCGACGGGCCAGATCTGAAGGAGGAAGGCATGCAGCAAAGCCACAAGACCTGGAGGTTCCGCACGCTATTGGCGGTATTCGCACTGCTGACGGCGTCGCTCGCGGTCGGTGCGGCACCGGCCTTTGCATCACCGGCGGGTGCAGTATTCACTCTCTCCAACGACGCTGCGGGCAACACCGTGCTCGTATACGCCCGCGCCGCCGACGGCACCCTGACCCAGGTCGATGAGGTCGCAACGGGAGGTCTCGGTAGCGGCGGCGGTCTTGGCTCCCAGGGCGCGCTCACGCTCAGTGACGACGGCAGGTGGCTGCTGGCGGTCAACGCCGGTAGCGACTCCGTATCGTTGTTCCAGGTGAGCGGCACCAGGCTGCACCTCCGTGATGTCGAGGACACCCAAGGCGACATGCCGATCAGTGTTGACGTGCACGGCAACCTGGCGTTCGTCGTCAATGGAGGGTCGGAGACCATCGAGGGATTCCGGCTCAGCAAGAGTGGTCTGACCAGCCTGCCGTATTCCGAGCGAGATCTATCCGGCAGCGGAGTTGGGCCGGCACAGATCGAGTTCTCCCCGAACGGGAAGACGCTCGTAGTGACCGAGAAGGCCGTCAATCAGATCGTGATCTACAAAGTCGGGCATCTGGGTTGGGTCAGCGAAGGCGCGGCGAGCCCCTCGTCCGGTGAGACGCCGTTTGGCTTCGAGTTCGACCCGCACGGGCGAATCGTGGTCTCCGAAGCGTTTGGCGGAGCTCCAGGAGCCGGGGTCGTCTCGACCTACAGGTTCAACGGTCAGAACGCAAACAATCTCGACACCGAGGAGACAACCCAGACGGCTGCCTGTTGGATCGCGATCAGCCAGGACGGTTCCGATGTCTACACCACGAACACTGGATCCAACTCGGTGACGCATCTGCGTCTCCACGCAAACGGATCGCTCACGGTGATGGACCAGACCGCGGTCGGTGGCGCACCCATCGATGTCGACTTCTCCGGTGGCGACCATTATCTGTACGTGCTCAACGGCTCGGACGACTCGATCAGCGTCCTGTCCGCAAACCCGGATGGGTCCCTGAGCCCCGTCGAGACCGTTACCGGTCTCCCAGCTAGTGGGGTCGGCCTGGCCGCCTCGTAGCGACGACCGGTCGTAGAAGGAAACGCGACACTGCTCCCTCCCGGTCCATGACCGGGAGGGAGCCTCTGTATCTGGCTTGATCGTGGGCGCCGGAACTTCGACGGTGCACTACTGTTCGACACATGCGTCGCAGGATCATCGGTATCGAGAACGAGTACGGCGTGACCTGTGTGTTGCGAGGGCAGCGCCGGCTGTCACCCGATGAGGTTGCCCGCTACCTCTTCCGGAGGGTGGTCAGTTGGGGGCGCTCCTCGAACGTGTTTCTCGAGAACGGTGCCCGTCTCTACCTGGACGTCGGGAGCCATCCTGAGTATGCGACGCCGGAGTGTGACAGCCTGTACGACGCCGTCGCCCACGACCGGGCCGGGGAGCGGATCCTCGAGGGACTCGTCGAAAGTGCCGAGCGGAGGCTGGAGGACGAAGGCATCCGCGGTCAGATCTACCTGTTCAAGAACAACACGGACTCGGCCGGCAACTCGTACGGATGCCACGAGAACTACCTGGTTGGCCGCCACGGTGACTTCCAGAAGGTGATCGACACACTGATCCCGTTCTTCGTAACCAGACAGATCTATGCCGGCGCCGGCAAGCTTCTACACACCGCCCGCGGCACGATCTTCAGCCTGGCCCAGCGCGCCGAGCACATCTGGGAGGGAATCTCCTCTGCGACCACGCGGAGCCGCCCAATCATCAACACGCGCGATGAGCCACACGCCGATGCAGAGAGGTATCGGCGCCTGCACGTCATCGCCGGGGACTCGAACATGTCCGAATACGTTGCCTACGCCAAGCTCGGCACCACAATGGCGCTGCTGCAAATGCTCGAGGACGACATTGTCTTCAGAGACCTGAGCCTCGAGAACCCGATTCGGGCGATCCGTGAGATCTCGCACGATATGACTTGCCGGCGCCGGGTGCGGCTCGTCAACGGACGGGAGCTGTCGGCGCTCGACATCCAGTGGGAGTACCTCGACCGGGCGATGCGCTATGCCCGAACCACAGGTTTCCCCGCGGAGGTCGACAACGCCATCATGATGTGGGAGCGGCTGCTCACCGGTCTGGAGAAGGACCCGATGACGCTCTATCGCGAGGTCGATTGGGTGGCAAAATACCGGCTCATCGACCGCTACAAAGCCAAGCACAATCTGACATTGGCGGATCCGAAGCTGGGACTCCTCGATCTCTCCTATCACGACGTGAGCAGGCAACGAGGGCTGTACTACATCCTGGAGCGGCGCGGTGAGATGGAGAGGGTGGTGACCGAGGAGAGCGTCCGGCAGGCGATGACGGAGCCTCCGCAGACGACGCGGGCCCGGCTCCGTGGCGAGTTCATCAAGGCGGCCAAGGCACGCAAACGGGACTTCACGGTCGATTGGGTTCACCTCAAGCTGAACGATCAAGCGCAGCGGACCGTGCTGTGCAAAGACCCCTTCAAATCCGTAGACGACAGGGTGGACAAGCTGATCGCCGGTTTGTGAACGGCAGCGGCGTCGAGACCCTTGCATCGATGCCTTACGTAGGGGTCTAATGTCGGCGCCGTGCACAAAGTCATCGAACGAATCCTCAACCTGCTCGCCTACCTGCTGACGGCCAACCGGCCGGTCACGGCCGAGGAGATCCGCACCACGATCGCCGGTTACGACCAGAGCACCGACGACGCTTTCCACCGTATGTTCGAGCGGGACAAGGACCTGCTGCGCCGGCTGGGCATTCCGATCGAGCTGGCGCCCACCGACGGTTGGCAAGTCGAGCACGGCTATGTTGTGGATCCGGAGGCATATGCCCTGCCCGATCCCGGTCTCACCGACGAGGAGCGGGCTGCGCTGTGGCTGGCGGCCGAGGTCGTGCGGCTGGGTGGGGTGGCTGCCCCCGAGGCGTTGTTCAAACTCGGCGGAGCGCCGGCCGTCGTGTCCGGAGAGCCGCTGGCGGCCTCGCTCGCGGAGGGCTCCGAAGACCTCGGCACCGCGTTTCTGGCGATCGCCGAACGTCGGTTTCTCCGCTTGACCTACCGGGGGCGTCCCCGGCGGGTTGCCGCTTACGGTCTGGTGCACCGCCGTGGCCACTGGTATCTCGTAGGCGCCGACGACGGGGTGGTGAAGGTGTTCCGGATGGACAGGGCCGGGGCGGTGTCCGCCGGGGAGACGCCGAAGGCGTTCGAGCGTCCCGCCGGCTTCCGCGCCTCCGAGTTCATCCCGGAAACCGCCTGGGAAGCCGGTGGCGAGGAGCAGATGGCGACGGTTCGTGTCGATCCCGAAATGGCTTGGTGGGCGCGGCGTCAAATCGGCACACGGGGCAGTGTGGTGGAGACGCCAGACGGTGGCATCGAGGTCGAATTGCCGGTCGCCAACCCGGAGGCGTTCATCGGCTGGGTCCTCGCATTTGAAGAGAAGGCCGAGCTGCTCGACCCGCCAGAGTTGCGGAGACGCCTCATCGAGCGGGTGACGGAGGGGCTATGACGAGCCCGAAGACCGCGAAACGGCTGAACCGCCTCCTCGCCATGCTGCCCTGGGTCATCGCCAACCCCGGCAGCACCGTCGACGAGGTCTGCGAGCGGTTCGGCTATACCAGCGCGGAGCTTGCCGCAGATCTCAACCTGGTTTTCGTTTGCGGGCTGCCCGGTTACGGCCCGGGCGATCTCATGGTGGCCTACATCGACGAGGACGAGGTCGTGGTCGAACTGGCCGACTACTTCGCCAACCCGATCCGGCTCACTCCACCCGAAGCGCTCTACCTGTTGGCGGCCGGGATGGCGCTGCTGTCGACGGGCCAGGCCCCCGCGGCGCTGCGCGGGGCCATCGACAAACTTCAGAGGTCGGTTCTCGGCGGTGACGAGGGGAACCTGGTCGTCGATCTGGCGGAGCCGCCTCTTGTCTCCGAACTGCGTAGGGCGGCGCAGGAGCGGACGGTCGTGGAGATCGTCTACACGGCGCTGGCGACCGGGAAAACGACAACCCGCGACATCGAACCTTGGGTGGTGTTCAGCACTCTGGGCAACTGGTACGTCAGAGCGTACTGCCGGTCGGCGGCGGCGGAGCGAGTGTTCCGGGTCGATCGCATCAGGACCCTGAAGACAACAGATGAGCGCTTTGAGCCACCCGACCGTGACATCACTCCCGAGATCGGCTACATGCCCGCCGAGGAGGATGTCCGTGCCGTCATCCGGCTCCACGACGAGGCCCGCTGGGTTGCGTCGTACTACCCGGTCGAGACGGTTCGGGACACGAGTTCCGGGCTGGAGGTTCGCTTCTCTGCGTCTGATGCCTCGGTCATCGCCCGGTTGCTGGTGCGGCTGGGACGGTCGGTGGAGCTAGTTGAAGGCGACGAAGTTGCCGCCAGGGCCGCGGACCTGCGCGGCCGGATCCTCGCCCGATATGGTGAACAGGGGTGACGAACCCCGGGCTACTCCGAATGACTACCCTGCAAATAGTCATTTAGCGGCGGGTCGTTTTGCCGATGTCAAGGGAGAGAAACATACGCTCACTGGAGTAGGGCAAATGACCACGATCAGAACTACGTGCAACCGCTGCGGCGACGTAGAACTCACTACTGCCGACATCGGTCTCGAGCTCAGCTCGGAGACATCAAGCGGAACCTACAGGTTTTCCTGCCCCTTCTGCGGAATCACTCAGCGCCGTCCGGCCAATCACCGGGTCGTGAGCATCCTCCTGGCGACCGGTGTCGAGTATGACATCATCGCTACCACCGGCCCCATCACCGAGACCGAGATCGACGGTTTCGTGTCCTCTCTAGACAGCGACGACTGGTTCTCAGAGCTGGCTACCAGCTGAGAACCACCCCCAGCCCATACTCCCCGAAGCGCCGGTCACAACGACCGGCGCTTTCTCGTTGGGCGGGAGCGGGGCCTCGACCGCTACGCAGGTCGAACGGACAACTACCATTTCCGGTCGTATGGCGAACCTCTCCCTGTCCGAGATCGTGACCATCGTGGTCATCATCCTCATCGTGTTTGGCCCGGATCGGCTGCCGGAGATGGCGCGCAAGACGGGCCAGTTTGTGCGGAAGGCGCGGGGCATGGTCACCGATCTCCGTCAGGAGTACGAGGAGGAATGGAACGAAGTGGCCAAGCCCATCCAGGACGTGCGTCGGGAGCTGATGGGGATGAAGACGGATCTCGAGTCGTCGATGGCCTCTTTGAACGACGACATAGCTCGCGCCAAGAAGGAGCTCGAGGAGCAGCTGGCGGAGGCGAAGGAGGAAATCGAGTCCAAGCTCGGTGAACCCGAGACGGCGTCTTCTGAAACCAAGGATGACGATCCGGCGGATGCCGGCGACGGGTCTGACGGCTGATGGCAGCTCGCATGCCGCTGATGAATCACCTGAGAGAGCTGCGCTCGCGCGTCATCAAGTCCGCGGTCGCGGTGGCGCTGGGCAGCGTCGTCGGGTTCATTCTCTACGTGCCGATCCTCGACCTCCTGGCAAAGCCATACTCCGACGCCACCGACCAGCCACTTGCCTTCTTCCAACCGACCGAACCGATCTCGCTGGCGTTGCGCGTGGCGCTGTTCGGCGGTGTGATCCTGGCCAGCCCGGTGATCATCTACCAGATCTGGCGCTTCATCGGACCTGCCTTGACCAAGCGGGAGCGGCGCTACGTGTACCCCCTCTCGGGGGTCATGGCGCTGCTGTTCGTGGCCGGGATCGCGCTCGGCTACTACACACTGCCCCTCGCACTGCGGGTCCTCTTCAGCTTTGGCGGCGGTCTGCTGCGAGAGACGATCGGGGTCAATTACTATTTCAGCTTCGCCATGCGCTTCCTGCTGGCTTTCGGCATAGCGTTCCAGTATCCGGTGTTCATCTTTGCTGCCGCCGCCCTTGGTCTCGTCTCCAGCCATACGCTCCGCAGGCAGCGACGTTGGGCGTTCTTGTTCGTTGTCATCGCAGCCGCGCTGCTGACACCGGGCGGCGACCCGCTCAGCCTCGCCCTGCTGTCGACACCGATGTACATCCTCTACGAGCTTTCGATCCTTTCCATCAGATTCATCCTCCATAAATGACGGGCACAATCACCCCCGATCCGTTCCAGACCGAGGCGGTGGCTCACATCGAGGCGGGCAAGTCGGTTGTTGTCGTGGCGCCGACCGGTGCCGGGAAGACATACATTGCCGAGCAAGCCGTCTCCCTGGCGGTGGCCGGGGGCGGGCGTGCCTTCTACACGACACCGATCAAGGCCCTCTCGAACCAGAAGTACGGCGACTTCTGTGCTGCGTATGGGGAGGCCCGCGTCGGGCTGCTCACCGGCGACAACGTGATAAACGGCGACGCTCCGATTGTCGTGATGACCACCGAAGTACTCCGCAACATGATCTACGCAGAGTCGCATGCACTCGAGGGTCTGGCCGTCGTGATCCTCGACGAGGTCCACTATCTGCAGAACCGATACCGGGGCTCGGTGTGGGAGGAGGTCATCATCCATCTTCCCCAGCGCGTCCCCCTCGTGTGTCTTTCTGCGACGATCGCCAATCCCGGGGAGTTCACGGCGTGGGTGAGGAGCAGGCGGGGAGGGGAAACCGAACTGGTGGTCGAGACACACCGGCCCGTGCCGCTGGAGAGCATGTACATGGTCAAGGACCGCCATCGGGAAGGTGTGGTGGCGATGCTGCCCGTGTTCCGGGGCAAGAAGGCGAATCCCGAGGTGGTCCGGATGCTCCAGAAGGGGAGAGGGCGGTACCGCCGCTTTGCGGCACCTCGTCGGCTCGAGGTGGCCGAGGAGCTACGGGACAGCGGGTTGCTGCCTGCTATCTACTTCATCTTCTCGCGTGCGGGCTGTGACCAGGCGGCGGACCTGGTTGCCGGCGCCCACGCCCTCACCTCGGACGAGGAGCGGGCCGAGATCAGGGAGCGGGTGTCGGCGCTCACCGAGCACCTCCCGGAGCGCGACCTCCACGCGCTCGGATACGCGACCTGGCTGGAGCGGCTGGAGCGGGGCGTAGCCGCACACCACGCCGGGATGGTGCCGGCCTTCAAGGAGACGGTGGAAGATCTCTTCTCCGCCGGTTTGGTGAAGCTGGTCTTTGCCACCGAGACCCTCTCGCTCGGGATCAACATGCCCGCCCGTACCGTGGTGCTGGAACGTCTCTCCAAGTTCAACGGCGAGGCGCACGAGATCATCCAGCCGGGTGACTACACCCAGCTGACCGGAAGGGCGGGCCGGCGGGGAATCGACACGATGGGGACTGCGGTGGTGCTGCACAACTTCGACGTGCCCTTCGAGCGGGTCGCTGCCATTGCTGCTGAGGGCAGCCATCCGCTGGTGTCGAGCTTCCAGCCCACGTACAACATGGCGGCGAACCTGATTGCGAACTACACCCAGGAGGCTGCCGAGCGTCTCCTCGGTGCCTCGTTTGCCGAATTCCGATCTGCCCACCGGCGGTCCGAGCTCGAAGAGCACCTGCGGGAGCGCGAGGAGGAGGCCGCCCATTTCCGGTCGGCGGCCGGGTGCGAGCGGGGAGACATCTGGACGTTCGTCGAGAGCGCCGAAGGTGCGCCGCTGAACCTGGGGCAGACGCTGCGCGACTTCGCCCAGCAGCTGCACGAGGGTGATGTGGTCACTCAAGGGCCGGACGCCGCCGGGCCCTGGGTGCTGCTGGCGCGCGGCTGGGGGGCGAATCCCCGTATGGCGTTTGTCGACCCGGTGGGGGAGGAACACCGGATCAGCGCCGACCACCTCAACCCCATGGTGGCAATCGTCGGTCGGCTGGAGCTGCCCGAGCCGGTTCGGTCCCGGGACGGGGGATATCGCAGCAGCGTGGCGCGGCGGCTACGGGAGTGGGTACCCGACCCGGGGTTCGTGGTACGGGAGCACGCCGGGGCCTCCGACGGGGTTGGTCGTTGCCCGCGGCTAGCCGAGCATCTCTCAGCGGTGCGCAGATTCCAGCAGGCGGACAAGGATGTGCGCCGTCTCCGGCGGCGTCTCGAGCGCACCGAAGAGGGTTTGGTTGCTACATTCCGCTCTATCTTGACTTTGCTCGAGGAATGGGGCTGCGTGCGTGGGTGGTCGCTGACGGACAAGGGCAAACAGTTGCGCTTCGTCTACAACGAGCTCGACCTGCTGCTGGTCGAGTCCGTAGCGCGGGGTTTGTTCGACGATCTCGATGGTGCCCACCTGGCCGCGCTCACCACATTGTTCACATATGAGGCGCGCAGAGCCGAAGGTCCGGAGGCGGCTCCGCCGGGCGCCGTGGTCGCCCGGGTGGAACAGATCGAAGCGCTCGCGGGCCAGCTCATCGCCGCCGAGCGCAAGGCGGGTCTTCCCGAGTCGCGACTGCCGGAGCCGGGCTTTGCGGCGACGGCGCACGCCTGGGCAGCCGGCCACGACCTCGAGGACCTGTTCGGCGACGATCTCGTTGCTGGGGACTTCGTGCGCAACTGCCGTCAGCTCATCGACGTGATGAGACAGCTGCGGGACGGGTTCCCGGGGTTGCGGACGGCCGCCGCCCGGGGTATCGCCGCCGTCGACCGCGGCGTGGTTGCCGTAGGAGGTCGGGCGTGACCTGGTGGGTGATAGTGAACCCTGCGGCGGGGAGAAGGCAGGACCTCGTCGCCCGTGTCGACGCCGCGCTCACCAGGGCAGGCGTCGTCTTCGAGATCCACGAGTCGGCCCGGCCCCAGGACGTGGGCGAGATAGTGGCCAGAGGCAGGCAGGCAGGGGTACGGAAGTTTGCCGGTGTCGGGGGCGACGGCACCGCGCATCTCGTTCTCAACGGTTTGATGGGGCAACAGTGGGAGCAACCGCCCGGTTTGGCGATCCTGCCTGCAGGCAGCGGCTCCGACTTCATCAGGACGTTTGCCCTACCCAGGACTATCGAAGGCGTCGCCGGTCACCTGGCGACGGAAGCGTGGTATCCGACCGACGTGATGCGCATCGATGCCGGCTTCGGCACCGTGTACGCCCTCAACGCTATCGAGCTGGGGGTCGGCGCCGCGGCGGTGACGACCGCACTCCGTATGCCGAGGTGGGTGGGGGAGAAGCGCTATGCGATCGCCTTCTGGCTGGCGCTTCCCCTGTTCGGCCCGGCCGTTGTCGACGTGGATGTAGACGGGAAGAGGAGGATCTCGGGGCAAGCGATCGAGGTGGTGGTGGCCAACGGGCAGTTCTTCGGCGGGGGAATGAACATTGCTCCCCGCGCCAGCGCGGGCGACGGTATTGTCGATGTACAGGTCTTCTCGGGGCCGCGCCGCAAGGCTTTCAGCGTGATGCCGCGGGTAGTCCGAGGGATGCATCTACAGCACCGCAATCTGCGGCGGACGACCGGGAAAGATGTCATAATCCACGCGCCGCCCGACTGGCCGGTCGAGGCAGATGGCGAGCGGCTGGGGTTCGGCCCGATTTCGGTTACTGTGCTGCCCGCCGCGATTGAGTTCAAGATTTGAGGAGAGCCACCGAAAAGGTGGTTGGGAACGGTTACGCCGTAGATATACTCCCCGCCGCGATGAGAGGTGCCATGTCTACCAACGAGATGGATATCGAAGACGAGTTGCCGGATGATCTCGAAGATGAGATGCCGGATGATCTCGAAGAGGACGTGCCGGACGAGATCTTCGACGACGACGCCGTGGATGAAGATGATGTCCTCCTCGACGACGAAAGCCTCGTCGCCGACGATGACGATGATGAGGACGACGAGCCCGGTGTGCCGGATGACGACGAGGACACCGAGGCGCTCGACGACCTCGAGGCCGAAGAGCTCGAGATGCTCACCGAGGACGAGGCATCCGAGACGATCGAGGCCGACGAGGCGAAACAGCTGCGTGACATCCGGCGCGCTCAGATCTCGATCGAAGCGAGCGAAGCCGGCGGCGCCGGCGCCAACGAGTTTGTCTGCACGTCTTGCTACCTGGTGAAGAAGACCTCGCAGCTGGCGAACAAACGCAAGCGAATCTGCCTCGACTGTGCGGACTGACACAGTCGTAGTCGTTCCCACGTATAACGAAGCAGAGAACATCGCCCTTATTGCGGCTGCGGTTCGTGACCTGGGCCTCCGGCTGCTGGTAGTCGACGACGGGTCCCCCGATGGGACCGGTGAGATCGCCGACAAGCTCGCCGAAGCTGATCCGGGCATTGCGGTGTTGCACCGGGCTGAGAAGGCGGGTCTGGGTCCCGCATATGCGGCGGGGTTTGAATATGCCCTCGCCCATGGTGCGGAAGTGATCTGCGAGATGGACGCCGATTTCTCGCACAACCCGGCGGATCTGCCCCGGCTGATCGATGCGGTCGGGAACGGTGCGGACCTTGCCATCGGCAGCCGGTACGTCGCGGGCGGAGGTGTCGAGAACTGGCCGTGGCATCGCCGCTGGTTGTCGCGGGGTGGCAACCTCTATGCCCGGGCGATGCTGCGTTCCGGTGTCAACGACATGACGGCAGGCTTTCGGGCGTTCCGCGCCGATGCGTTGCGCAAGCTCGATTTTGCCCGGTGCGAGGCGTCGGGCTACGGGTTCCAGGTCGAGCTGGCGTGGCGGGCGGCGCAGCGCGGGTTCGATATCCGCGAGGTCCCGATCGTTTTCCGTGACCGCGCCAGGGGCACGTCGAAGATGGGCAGTCGTATCGCTGTCGAGGCGATGCTGCTCGTGACCAAATGGGGGCTCAGGAGTCTGTTCAGATCGAAGGGGTAGTGTCCTCCCCGGCAGGCCAGCTAGAGGGAGCGGACATGGAGATCGACCAAAGGCCGGCGACCGGCGACGACCTGGTTCGGGTCGCCGAGCTCTATGGTCCCGCAGCGGACGAGCAGGTATCGCTGCGCGAGGCCTGGGCGCTGGCCGACGGGTTGGCCGAACCACCGCTGGAGACGCTGCACCGTCTCCTCGATGACCGCAACGCTCATCTTGTGGTGGGAACGATCGACGATATTGTTTTTGGTTTCGCCCTGGGTACCGTCGAGCCGCTGCTGCCTCAAGCCGGAGGCGAGGAGATCGGGGTGGTGCGGATGATCTACGTCGAAGAGGACGCACGTATGGTCGGGGTTGGTGAGGCAATGCTGGCCGGCTTGATGGCGTGGTTCCGCTGCCGAGGGCTGAGCCGCTTCGACGCCATCGTCTCGCCCGGTCATCGTCTCGCCAAGAACTTCTTCGAAGCGGCCGGGTTCACGGCCCGGCGGATAACGATGTACCGTCACGACCGATGACAACCGTCTCCCTTCTCCAGCAGCTGATCCGCAATCGCTGCGTCAACGACGGCACGGCCGACTCAGGGTTCGAGCACCGCTCGGTAGCGACGCTGATCGACTTCTTCGGTGTGGCAGGTGAGATCGTCGAACCGCATCCGGGGCGCCAGAACGTGGTGTATCGAGTGCCGGGTCGTGACCGTGACGCCCCCGCGTTGGCTCTTTTGCCCCACCTCGACGTTGTGCCCGTCACGGAGGCGAGCTGGCGTCACGACCCGTTCGGGGCCGAGATCATCGACGGGTTCGTTTGGGGCCGGGGTGCCGTCGACATGCTGAACCTGACGGCGGCGATGGCCGCTGTATTCCGTCGGTATCTGACTGGGGAGCTTCCGCCGCTGCCCGGTGATCTGATCTTTGCCGCGGTCGCCGACGAGGAGGCCGGCGGGAAGTACGGTGCCGGGCACCTCGTCGCGGAGCACTGGGATCTGGTCGCCTGTGACTACCTGTTGACCGAGGTCGCCACCCCCGGTTTTCGCACTGAGACCGGGTTGACGTTGCCTGTGACGGTGGCCGAGAAAGGTCCGGCGTGGCGCTCGCTTCGGCTCGGCGGTACCCCCGGTCACGGGAGCCAGCCGTACGGTACGGACAATGCGCTGGTTGGCATGGCCGAGGCGATCACCAGGCTGGCCGGGACGCCGGCGCCGGTGGACATTTCGCCCGGCTGGATCGAGTTCATCACCTCCATCGGGCTGCCCGACGAGTTGGTGATTCGGTTGACCGATCCGGACCTGCTCGATGCGGCCATCGAGGAGCTGGACGACCCCGCCTTCGCCCGGTGGGTGCATGCCTGCACGCACCTGACGGTGGCCCCCACTCTGATGCACTCGGGAGAGAAGCAGAACACCATCCCGGATCTCGGCTCGGCGAGTCTCGATGTGCGTCTCACCCCGGGGCAGGATCAGACCACGTTGGACGACATGTTCCGCAAGGCGCTCGGCCCTGCTCTGTACGACCGAATCGAGATCATCGATGACCTGGACTTCCCCGCAAACGAATCGGCACCGAGCGGGCCGTTGTGGGATGCGATCGGGGCCGCCGCCGACGAGCTGGCCGGACCGGCACGGCTGGTACCGATGCTGACGCCGGTGCTCACCGACGGGCGGTTCTTCCGGCACCGCGGCGTGACCTGCTACGGCGTCGGACTCTTCGAGGAGGACATGCGCTTTGCGGAGGCGCTTTCCATGTTCCACGGCAACGACGAGCGCGTCGGTGTCACCAGCGTCGGGCTCACCGAGCAGATGCTGGCGGCTGTTGTCAGGCACTTCGGGGTGAACACGGATGAAACGAGATGACGCCGCGGCTGGACGGGTACGGGCCGATCGACACCGTTATCTGCGACATCGACGGGGTGATACTCCTCGGCCGTGAGGCTGTGCCCGATTCTGCAGATGCGCTGTCCCGGCTCCGGGCCGCCGGGGTGCAGATCATCCTGGCCACCAACAACTCGAGCCGGCGACCAGACGTCGTCCGCAAACTGGTGAGCGACGTGGTCGGGTTTGATGCCGGGCCGGACGGTGTCGTGACGTCGGGTGCGGCCACTGCCGAGCTGATAGCCGGTGTGGTGACCCGGGTCTACGTGGTGGGCACCGACGGGCTGCGCGACACCCTCAGGGAGCGAGGCGTGGCCGTGACTCTCGACTGGAGAGAGGCGGATGCTGTCGTCGCCGGGTTGGATCCCGGCGTCACCTATGACGACCTGGCTGAGGCGGGCCTGGCGATCCAGAACGGCGCGGTCTTCTATGCCACCAACAGCGACGCCTCGTTTCCCCGGCCCGATGGGCTGTATCCCGGTGCCGGGGCGCTGGTGGCGGCACTGGTGACGACGACCGGGTGTGAGCCCGTGGTGTGCGGCAAGCCGCATCCCCCGATGCGCCAGGCAATCTCGCGGCGCGGCGGGACGCATCGGTTGGTGGTCGGTGACCGGCCCGAAACCGATATCGCTCTCGGCAAAGCCGAGGGGTGGCCGACGGTGCTCCCGCTGACGGGGGTCATCTCGGACCCGGCGAGCATTCCGGCCGACCTCGAGCCCGACGTCGTCGTGGGGTCGATCGCCGAGTTGCCCGACGTTCTCGGTATATAGCGTCCGGTCTGTCAGCGGTAGGGAGTGCTGTACCCGATCACGGGTTGATGGAGACGGCGGACACGTGCTATCAACACGGGTCGCAGCACCAGGGTGAGCGCGACCCCAACCAGGAACCCGCCGACGTGTGCTTCCCAGGCGACCCCGGGATCCTGGCCGACGAACTGGAGACCGAACCAGAGGGCCAGGTACAACCAGGCAGGGACCTGGACGAAGAAGAAGAAGAGCAGGCTGAGGACGCGATTGCGCGGGAACAGCACGAAGTAGGCGCCAAGAACACCGGCGATGGCTCCGGAGGCGCCGATCATCGGTTCGGTTGCGTTCGGGTTGGCGAGCACAAAGGCGGCAGTGGCGCCGAGCCCTGCTACGAGGTACATCAGCAGGTAGCCGACTGTCCCGTACGCCTCCTCGACGTTGTTCCCGAAGATCCACAGGAACCACATGTTGAACAGGAGATGGGCGATACCGCCGTGCAGGAACATCGAAGCTGCCACCGCCAGCCACACGTTCTTGTCCGGAAACACCGGCGATGCCTGGTCGTTGTTGCACTGCTGGGTCGTGATCTCGATCTCGCTGAGCGGGTCTCCCGTGGTGATCTCGCAGGCGATAGCGGCGTTGCGGTACAGGAACTCGGTTTCCTGGTTGACGTTGTTGTGGGGCTGCCACACGAAGTAGACGCCGACGTTGATGAGAATGAACGCAATGGTCATCACCGGGAAGATCCGGGTGGGGTTCAGATCTCGGATCGGAAACAAAGTCCGCCCTTCCGGTCGTGACGCGTGATAATGCTGCAATGGATGATACGCAATCAGTGAACGAAGAAGACCGGACGGCTGCGAAGGATTTGTCTGATCCCGTCGCCGAGCTGGGTGCCCTCGATCCGGCGCAGGCACCGCAAGCTGCCGAACGATATGCCGCAGCGCTGGAGGACGACCTCGAAAAGGCCGGGGTCGCGCCACGGGAGCCCGAGCAGATGCAGGCAGACCTGGGGGCGAGCACCGACACATGAGCCGGATGCGGCTCGATCGGGAGCTGGTGCGACGCTGCTGCTTCCCGTCGCGCAGCGCCGCCCGCAATGCGGTCATCGCCGGGTTTGTCTGGGTGGACGGTGCCGTGGCGACCCGGCCCGCGCTCGGGGTCACGGCCGATACAGTGATCAGCGTTGCTGAAGAGACCGGGGACTACGTAGGCCGGGGGGCCCACAAGCTGGCGGCCGCCCTCGAGCATTTCGGAGTCGTTGTGTCCGGGCGCCACGCCGTCGACGTCGGCTCGTCGACGGGCGGTTTCAGCCAGGTGCTCCTGGAGGCTGGTGCCGACTCGGTGGTTGCGCTCGATGTCGGTAGGGACCAGTTGCATCCCCGGCTCCGTGACGATCCCCGGGTCGAGGTGCACGAAGGCACGAACGTTCGCGACGTCGACGTTGCCCGCCTCGGCGGTCCCTTCGACGTCGTCACCGTCGATCTGTCCTTCATCTCGCTCGGTATCGTCGCCCCGGACCTGGAGCGTCTCGGGGGAGGAGACGCCGACTGGGTCGTCCTGGTGAAGCCGCAATTCGAAGTCGGGCGGGAGAACCTGAGCAAGGACGGTGTGGTGCGCAGGGCCGCCGCCCGGGGTATGGCGATGGGCAACGTCATCGAGGCTTTCGACGCCTGTGGTCTGGTGACCGTGGGGGCGATACGGTCTTCGCTGCCGGGTGGCTCGGGCAACCTGGAGGCGCTGCTGTGGCTGCGTCGGGAGGGAACACCAATAGTGTCTGTGGAGGCGTATAAGGTTCTGGCTGATGAGTGACATACCCAGGAACCTCGGGATAGTCGCCCTGGCCGGGCGCGATGCCGTGACCGATGTCGTGACGCGCTTCGGTGCAGCCGCTCGCGACATGGGCTTTGCCGTGTTCGATACCCGCGACCCGTCCACCCGGGAGAGCGATCTCGACCTGATTGTCGGGGTGGGCGGTGACGGGACGCTGATGCGAGCCGCGCATCTGGCTCACCACCTCTCGGTTCCGGTAATCGGCATCAACCTCGGCACCGTCGGCTACCTGACAGAGGTGCAGCCCGCCAACGTCGATGACATGCTGGAACGGCTGGCGGCCGGCAACCTGGGGACCCAGGACCGGATGACCGTGGCCGCCGAGATGCCGGATGGCGCGGTGCTGCACGGCATCAACGACATCGTCATGGAGAAGGTACTCAGCCAGCGGTTGGTGTGGGTCTCCGTCGAGGTCAACGACGAGTTCTTCACCACTTTCCGTGCCGATGGGCTCATCGTCGCCACCCCGCTCGGCTCGACGGCTTACTCGCTGTCCGCCGGTGGCCCCATCGTCGACCCGGACATCGACGTGATGATCATGACCCCTGTGGCGCCGCACAGCCTGATGAATCGTCCGATGGTGTTCACCCAGGCCACGAGGTTCCGCTTCACGGTGGCCACCGAACGGCAGGTACGGGTGAACGTCGATGGCCACGTGGGCGGTGTCCTCAACGAGGGGGAGAGCGTCGTCGTCCGGGCCGGGAAACAGCATGTGAGCTTCCTTACCATGGGGATCCACCCGTTCCCCCAGGCGGTCCGCCACCAATTCGGGCTCGATCATGCTTGACGAGCTGATCGTCGCCAACCTCGGGATCATCGAGCACGCCCACCTCGAGCCGGGGGAAGGTCTCGTCGTGGTCACCGGGGAGACCGGTGCCGGCAAGACGATGCTGCTCGGCGCCTTGCGGCTTCTCATGGGAGCCACGGGACGGCGGGAATGGGTCGGGCCGTTTGGCGATGAGGCCGTTGTCGACGGCCGGTTCCTGATGGGCGAGGACGAGGTCACGCTGCGCCGGCGTGTAACCGCAGAGGGCCGCTCCAAGGCATACGTGGACGGGGCGATGGTGCCGGCCCGGGCCCTGGCAGAACGCACCACGGATTCGATAGAGGTGGTGGGTCAGCACGATCACATGCTGCTCACCAGCCCCGGCGGGGCTCGTCGACTCGTTGATGGGGCGCTCGACGATGCGGGAACGAAACGGCAGGACGCCTACCGACTGGCGTGGGACGAGCTGGTGCTGATCCGCCAGCGGCTCGAGCTGTTGGGTGGGGGGAGACGCGAGCTGGAGCGGGAGCTCGAGATGGTGCGGTTCCAGGCCGAGGAGATCACCGATGCCGGGTTCGAGCCCGACGACGAGGAGGAGCTGACCATCCGCGTCGCACGTTTGCGCAACGCCGAGGATCTGGCGGAGGGCCTGGCAGCTGTCAACGACGCCCTCGGCGACGACGGGGTCATGGACAGGCTGGGAAGCGCCATCTCCGAGCTGACCCGGCTGGCGCGTCTCGACGGAAGCCTCGCCGAGTCGGCGGAGCAGGTGCGGGCGCTCGGTGACGAGCTGAGCGAGCTTCGGTTGGACCTGGCGTCGCGCGCCGCGGATCTCGACCACGAGCCGGGGGAGCTCGACGCCATCGAGGATCGCATCCGGGTTCTCAACCAGCTGCGCCGCAAGTACGGCGAGACCCTGGCCGAGGTTCTCGACTTCGGCGAGCGGGCGGGGCAGCGGGCGGGGGAGCTGACCGAGCTGCTCGAGACGGCAGACGAGTTGGGGGTGAAGCTCGAGAAGGCCATCGCGACCACTGCGAGTGCAGCCGCTTCCCTCACCGAGTCTCGCCGTGTGGCCGCCGACCGGCTGGGGGAGCGCGCCGTCGAACATCTCCGCCAACTGGGGATGCCGGCACCGGCGGTGCGGTTTGAGTTCGCCGCCGCCGAGCCGGGACCGGACGGCGCCGACAAGATCCAGCTCCTGTTCGCCTCCGACGATTCGCTGACGCCCGGGCCGGCCGCGCGCATTGCCTCGGGTGGTGAGTTGAGCAGGCTCACGCTGGCACTCCGTCTCGCCGCAGGCATCGGGGACGCCGGTCTCGTTGCCTTTGACGAGGTCGACGCAGGCATCGGGGGCGCCACAGCACTGGCAATGGGGGAGAAGCTGGCTGCGCTCGGGGTGGGCCGACAGCTCTTCTGTGTCACCCACCTGCCCCAGGTGGCCGCTCACGCCGATGCCCACTACGTGGTCGAGCGCTCTGCGAGCAAGGCCACGGTGCGCAAAGTCGATGGCGAGGAACGTCTCGCCGAGCTGTCCCGCATGCTCGGCGGTCTCGCCGACAGCGAGCGGGGGCAGCTCCACGCAGCCGAGTTGCTGGCCGCGGCACAGCGCGGGAAATAGCTCCGGACGGGCGCGGCCCGTCCCAAATGGTCCCCGGATGGGAACCGGCGGGTGGTAACATCGCATTCCAGCGATCGCTGGGAGCATGTCTTGACCAAGTTTGTGTTTGTCACGGGTGGAGTGACGTCGAGCCTCGGGAAAGGCATCACAGCCGCCTCGCTTGCCCGGATTCTCAAGTCCCGTGGGCTATCCGTCGTTCTTCAGAAGCTCGATCCGTACATAAACGTAGACCCGGGAACGATGAACCCGTTCGAGCACGGTGAGGTGTTCGTCACCGAGGACGGCGGGGAGACCGACCTCGATCTGGGGCACTACGAGCGGTTCCTCGGCCGGGATCTGCGGCGCGACTCCAACGTCACTACAGGAGCGGTGTACCAGTCGGTCATCCGCAAGGAGCGCCGTGGCGACTATCTGGGTGCGACCGTCCAGGTCATTCCGCACATCACGAACGAGATCAAGACCCGGATCCGTAAGCTCGCCGGGGAAGAGGTCGACGTCGTCATCACCGAGATCGGAGGCACCGTCGGCGACATCGAAGGTCTGCCGTACCTGGAAGCGATCCGGCAGATGCGCAAGGACGTCGGGAGGGCCAACACGTGCTACATCCACGTCACACTCGTTCCCTATCTGGAGACGAGTGAAGAGCTGAAGACGAAGCCCACCCAGCACTCGGTCGCCGAACTGCGGAGCACCGGTATTCACCCGGACGTCATCGTTGCCCGCTCCGATCGGCCCATCGACGATGCCGTGCGACGCAAGATCAGCCTGTTCTGCGATGTCGAATCCGATGCGGTCATCAACGCCACGAACGCACCCGACATCTATGCGGTGCCGCTCGACATGGAGGCCGCCGGTCTCGACAAGGTGGTTTGCCGGGCTCTCGACATCGATGCGCCCGCGGCAGATCTCGACGGGTGGCGGGACATGGTGCAGCGTTTGGCGCACCCCAAGCAGGAGGTGACGATCGGGCTGGTCGGCAAGTACATCGACCTACCCGATGCCTATCTCTCGGTCGTCGAGTCGTTGCGGCATGGCGGTCTGGTCGGCAACGCCAGGGTCGACATCAAGTGGATCCCGGCGGAGGAGGTCGATGGGCTGCTCGCCGAGTCCCATCTCGCGGGTCTTGACGGCATCGTGGTTCCCGGTGGTTTCGGTATCCGTGGGGTCGAGGGGAAGATCAACGCGATCCGGCATGCGCGCGAGAACTCGATCCCGTTCCTCGGTCTCTGCCTCGGCCTGCAGTGCGCCGTGATCGAATTCTCCCGGAACGTGCTCGGCATCAACGATGCTCACAGCACCGAATTCGACCCTACCACCCAGAGCCCGGTCATCGACCTGATGCTCGACCAGCAGGACGTCGAGGACATGGGGGGCACGATGCGGCTCGGGGTTTACCCCGCCAAGCTGACGCCGGGGTCGCTCGCCGACCGGTTGTACGGTGAGCCGCTCGTCTACGAGCGCCACCGGCATCGCTGGGAGGTCAACAACCGCTACCGCAAGCAACTTGCCGAGGCGGGAATGATCGCGAGTGGTATCTCCCCGGACGACCGGCTCGTCGAGATCATCGAGATCCCGGCGCATCCGTATTTCATCGCCAGCCAGTTCCATCCCGAGTTCACGTCGCGCCCTGACCACCCCAACCCGCTGTTTGCAGGTCTGGTGGCGGCGGCCCTGGCGTACCGGCAAGCTCAGGAGGTAGGTGCGCCCGCCGACTCTGTGATCCGCGTAGACGGATGAGCGCCGACGATGGTTTTGAGATAGTCGCCAGCGTGCTCGTGGCGGAGACGCCGTTTCTCCGTCTCGAAGAGGTGAGCCTGCGCAGCCCGACCGGTGACGTCGCGGCGCGGACCGTGGTCCGGGTGGGGGGTGCGGTCGCCCTGGTTCCGGTGGATGGCGACGACGTTGTGCTGTTTCGCCAGTACCGGACCGCCATCGACCGGGCCGTGCTCGAGATTCCCGCAGGGAAGCTGGACGTGCCGGGCGAGCCCAAAGAGGATTGCGCTAGACGGGAGCTGGTCGAGGAGGTCGGTCTGGCTGCGGGCCGGCTGGAGCAGATCTCCCACTACTACACAAGCCCCGGGTTCGCCGATGAGGACGTCACCATCTACCTGGCGACCGAGCTCACGCCCGCAGCGATGAACCCGGTCGGGCCCGAGGAGAAGGCGGCCGAGATCGTGCGGGTTCCCATCGCCGATCTGCCCGGGCTATTGCCGTCGATCGAGGACTCGAAGACGGTGATCGGTATCCAGGCTCTGCTGCTGCGTCGCGCCGGGATTGCTTCCTAAATCCACAAGCGAGGGTAACCATGAACCTCGACTCCGCCATTGAGGAGTATCTGACCGCGCTCATCACGGAGAGGGGTTTGGCTGCCAACAGCATTGCAGCGTATCGCCGTGACCTCACCCAATACCGGGACTTCCTGGCGAGTGCGGGGGTGACCGCCGTCGAGGACATCGACGCCGTGTTGGTGACCGGGTTTGTCGCCACGCTGCGCGGCGTGGGTGCCGCCGAGGCGACGGTGAGCCGCAAGGTCGCCTCCGTCCGGGGGATGCACCGGTTCCTCGTCATAGAGGACTACGTGAAAGCCGATCCTACGACGCTGCTCGACTCACCCCGGCGCAAGGACAGCATTCCCAAGGCGCTCAGCGTCGAGGAGGTGACGGCTCTGCTGGAAGCCGCCGCCGGCGACACCGACCTGGCGTTGCGAGACTGCGCGCTGCTCGAGTTCCTCTACGCCACCGGGGCGAGGGTGTCGGAGGCGGTCGATCTCGATCAGATGGACGTGGACCTAGAGGAAGCTACGGCTCTTGTCACCGGCAAGGGGTCGAAACAGCGGATCGTTCCGCTGGGCGGGTTCGCCGTTGCGGCCATCGAGCGCTACTACCAGGTGCGGCATCGAATGGTCGGCTCGGGGACCGACCCGGGCGCCGTGTTCGTAAGTGTCCGGGGACGCCGGCTCACCCGCCAGGCGGTGTGGCAGATCATCAAGAAGGTGGCAGCGAGGGCCCGGATCCCGGTGGAGAGCGTGTCACCGCACGTCTTGCGTCATTCGGCGGCAACCCATATGGTCGAAGGCGGCGCCGACTTGAGAACAATCCAAGAATTGCTCGGTCACGCTAGTATCTCCACAACGCAGGTATACACGAGGGTGTCCCCTCAGCACTTGTTCGAGGTTTATGTGACCTCGCATCCACGCGGCCGGTAGCGGCGGCGAGCAGGAAGTTCGGAAGGTTTGTCGTGAACAACGATGGCGCGATAGCGGCTTTGAACAGAGAGCGCGAGAAGCTCGTGCGACAGCTTGCCGACCTCGGGGCTACCGAGTCCGGTGAGTTGACCGGTGACATCGAGTACGGCGACGGTTTTGCGGACGCGGCCGCCGCCACCGCCGAACGCAGCGAGGTGCTCGGGATCGTCGACAACCTCACCGAGCTCCTCGCCGATGTCGATCAAGCCATGGCCCGGGTCAACGAGGGCACCTACGGTCTCTGTAAGAACTGTGGCAAGGAGATCGGCGCCGACCGCATGGAGTTTCGCCCCACGTCTCGCTATTGCATCGACTGCAAGGCGCGGCGCAACCACTGAGCCGGGACGATGACCCCGCTTCGTCACTGGTCGCACCTGGCAATGCGTTTCTTCGGTGTTGTCACCGGCAAACCGCTCGGTCCACGTCAGCAGGATGAGGTGAGAGACGCACTGACGCCGGCTGAGGCCGGCCTTTTCTTCCGCCAGCAGCCGATCGACCAGCGCCACGCCTACGAGGTCGCGCTCCGGGTGAGCAGTGAGCTTCCCGGCAACGAAGACGCGGTGGCAGCAGCGTTGCTGCACGATGTCGGCAAGACACACAGCATGCTCGGTGCGGTCACCCGGTCGCTGGCCACCGTGTGCTCTCTCCTCCATCTCCCCATGCCGGAACGGTGGCGGCTGTACAGGGATCACGGTGAGCTGGGAGCGGCCGATCTCAGGGCCGCAGGAGCGCGGCCGCTGGCCGTCGCCTTTGCCGATGGCAGGCGCACCGGCGACGACCGGGTGTGGAGCGTCCTGGTGGCCGCAGACGACGCCGCAGGCGGGGGAGCGCGGCGCCCGGCCCCGGAAACCTCGGAAACGGGCTCGCTTCGTAATAGCATGCCCCCCGAGGTGGAGCCATGAGCTACGAAGTAAAGACGCGGGTCTTCGAGGGACCCCTCGATCTGCTGCTGCAGCTGATCACGTCGCATCAGGTCGAGATCACCGAGCTGAGCCTCGTCGACCTGGTCGGGGAGTACCTCCACCACCTCGACGTCATGGGGGAGATGGACATGGAGGTGGCGAGCGAGTTCCTGCTCATCGCAGCGACGCTGATCCAGCTCAAGGCGCGCCATCTGCTGCCGGACGATCGTGCCATCGACATCGACGACGAGCTGGCACTCGCCGAGGAGCGGGACCGTTTGCTCTCCCGTCTGCTGGCGTGTCTGACTTTCAAGGACGTCGCCGCCGTGCTGGCGCACCGCTTCGAGGGCAACGCCCGGTTCCTGCCGCGCCTGGCCGGGCTAGATCCCGACATCACGCCCGTCCAGCCTGAGGTCAGGCTTGGTGTCGATCTCGCCGCGTTTCACGAGATCGCCGAGCGGGCGTTCGAGGTCGCAGGCGACGAGCCGGACCTCGACCACCTCGATCTAGATCTACCTTCGGTGAGTGAGGCAATCGCAGATGTTCGGATCCGGGTGGCGGCGCTGATCGAGACCGGGTTCGACGAGCTCGTTGCGCACTGTGAGCGGTCGATGGATGTCATCGCCTACTTCCTGGCGCTGCTCGAACTGGCGCGCTGGGGTGTAGTCAGCGTCACTCAGGAGCACCGCGATGCGCCCATACAGGTCGTGAGCAAGAACACAGCCGGCTTCGACGTGGGCCAGCCACAGAGCGAGTGGAGCAACTGATGGAGCTACGTGCGGTGATCGAGGCGATGCTGTTTGTCGCTGAGGATCCGATCCCGGCCACCGAGATTGCCGAAGTCGTCGAGCAGCCCCACTCGGTCGTGGCGGCGGAGCTGTCGGCCTACGGGGAGGATCTGGAGACGTCGGGCCGGGGGCTGGTGCTGCGTGAGATCGCGGGCGGGTGGCGTCTGTTCACCCACCCCGATGCCCGCCCGTATCTGGAGCGGTTTGCCGCCACCGATCGCGTTACGAGTTTGTCCAAGGCCGCGTTGGAGACCCTGGCGGTTGTGGCGTACAGGCAACCCGTGTCACGCGGTCAGGTGTCGGAGATAAGGGGCGTCGACTCGGAGCGGGCGTTGCGCACCCTGGAACGGCGTGGCCTGATCGCCGACGTCGGTACCGCACCGGGTCCAGGTCAGGCGATGCTGTTCGGCACCACAGATCTGTTTCTCGAGAAGCTCGGAGTGCGCGGCCTCGGCGAGCTACCCCCGCTGGCCGATCACGTGCCGCCCGCCGATGTGGTCGACGTGCTGGAGCGCCCGTTCCGGCCGCAGGAATGATCGACCGGCTGCAGAAGCTGATCGCCCACACCGGCTTGATGTCCCGGCGGGGCGCCGAGGAGCTGATACGGGAAGGGCGTGTGAGTATCGACGGCCGTGTCGCCCGGCTCGGTGATCGGGCGGACCCCGCGGTGGCCGTTGTGACCATCGATGGTGTGCCACTCCCGACCAAGACCGGCCTCGTCTATGTGCTACTGAACAAGCCGGAGGGGGTCATCAGCACAGCGCATGACCCACAGGGGCGGGCCACCGTTGTCGATCTGGTGCCGGGCGAGCACCGGCTGTACCCGGTGGGCAGGCTCGACGCCGGCTCTTCCGGTCTGCTGCTGATGACGAACGACGGGACACTGGCCAACCTGGTCACTCATCCCCGCTACGAAGTTGAGAAGACCTACGTCGCCCTGGTTGCGGGGACGCCGGGCCGTGGTGTGTTGCGGCAGCTCGTCGCCGGGGTGGAGCTCGATGACGGGGTCGCCCGGGCGGTGCGCGCCCGGGTCATCTCTAGCCACCGTGACCGATCGCAGCTCGAGGTGGTGATGGCTGAGGGGAGGAAGCGCGAGGTGCGCCGGATGCTGGATGCCCTCGGGCACGAGGTGCACGGCCTGGTGCGAGTAGGCATCGGGCCGGTCTCCGATGCCACGCTGAAGCCGGGCTTGTGGCGTTATCTCACCGTTGAGGAAGTGCGGTCGCTGTACGCCGCCGCCGGAGCGACGTGGCAAGATGCCCCGACCATGATGGAGCAAGACGAGTGAGCGAGTCGGTGACAGTCGAAGGGCCCGGGGAGCCGTTTGCAGCCGCCATCGAGGTGCCGGGGGACAAGTCGCTGTCGCACCGCTCGATCATCCTGGCGGCGATGGCAGAGGGAACGAGCACCGTCGAGCGCCTGGCAACAGGCAAGGACGTGCAGTCGACACTCGATGTCGTGACGACTCTCGGGGTTGAAGTCGACGGGGAACGGATCTCGTCACCGGGCATCGACGGCTGGATCGAGCCGGGCGCTCCTCTCGATTGCGGCAATTCGGGGACCACGATGCGGCTGATGGCGGGTGCGCTGAGTGGCTCGCCGATAACGGCGACGCTGATCGGCGACGAGTCGCTGCTGCGCCGTCCGATGCGGCGTCTCGTAGCGCCGCTCGAGGCGTTGGGCGCTACCGTCGAGCTGTCGGATGAGGGGACGGCGCCGGTGACGATCACAGGGGCGACACCGCCGACGGCATGCGATATCGAGATCCCGATGGCATCGGCCCAGGTTCGCACCGCCTTCTCGCTCGGTGCAGTGCGCGCTGGTGGGGAATCCACCATCACCAGCCCTCCCGGGTACCGGGACCACACCGAACGGTGGTTGGAGGCGATGGGGCTGGGAAAGAAGGAAGAAGGCAACACCTTCCGGATCTATCCCGGAGCCGTCCCGGCCTACCACTACGTCATCCCCGGCGACCCGTCGTCTGCGGCGTTTCTGTGGGCGAGTGCGGCGATCATTCCGGGTGCGCAGGTGGTCACCCCGCAGATCTCGCTCAATCCGGGCCGGATCGGGTTTCTTCAGATTCTCGAGGCCATGGGTGCCACGGTCGGCGGGCAGGTGACCGGAGCCGTCTTGGGCGACCCCGTAGGAACGGTGTCGGTGCAGGGAAACGGCCTGCGGGGCACCGAGGTGAGCGGGGCGCTGGTCGCCGCATCGCTCGACGAGCTGCCGTTGGTGGCGGTGGTCGCCTCTTATGCCGAAGGGATCACCAGGGTGACCGAGGCTGCCGAGCTGCGAGCGAAAGAGACCAACCGCATCGCCACAACCGTAGGGATGATCAACGGCCTCGGTGGTGGTGCCCGTGAGCTCGACGACGGGTTCGAGGTGCTCGGGATCGGGTGGCTGGAGGGCGGGACGGTCGATGCGGCCGGCGATCACCGCATTGCGATGGCGGGTGCCGTAGCGGCGACCGGGGCGACGGGCCCGATTACGATCGCCGGGGCGGATGCCGCCTGGGTGTCCTGGCCGAAGTTCTTCGAGGCGCTGGAGGCGCTGTGGTCATCGCGATAGACGGTCCTGGTGGAGTGGGTAAGTCGACCGTGACCCGTCTGGTGGCGGCGGCGCTCGGGGTGAGCTTTCTCGACACGGGTGCCACCTACCGGGCGGCGACGGTGGCGGCGCTCGATGCCGGGGCCGACCTGACGAACGAGGACGAGGTGCTGGGCGCGGTGACTGCAGGCGAGATCGCCTACGACTGCGGAGTCATCACCCTGAACGGGCGGTCGGTCAACGAGGAGGCCCGATCCGAGCCGGTCACCAAGGCGGTGAGTGCGGTTTCGGCGTTCCCCAGAGTGAGGGAGCACGTCGTGCAGATCCAGCGGGACTGGGTGGCGGCCCGGGGCGGGGACGCTGTTGTCGAGGGGCGGGACATCGGAACCGTGGTGTTCCCGGAAGCACCGGTCAAGGCGTTCCTCACCGCAAGCGCCGAGGTCCGTGCGGCCCGTCGCGCCGGTGATGCCGAGGCCGCCAACCAGGATGTCGCGGAGATCGTTGCTGATCTCAACCGGCGGGACCATCTCGATTCGACGAGAGAGACCTCGCCGCTGCGGCCGGCGGCAGACGCGGTCGAGATCGATACGTCGTATCTGAGCGCCGAGGAGGTGGCGGCTGCCATCCTGGAGCTGGTCGAAGCGCTAGACGCCGAGTAGGTCGAGAGCCTCGGTGGCTGAATGCTCCGGGTCCATGTCCATCGGCCCGGGGAGGTTCGGCTTCCTCACGGCGAAGGCCGCTTCGACCACGGTTTGGAGCGTCCTGACGAACTGCCGCAACATCGGGGGCAGGGGGAAGTACTCGTCCTCGTCGGTGAGCGCCAGCGGTGTGTCACCGTGGACAGGGTTGATCGCCGCAATCACCTCACGGACCCGTTGGTCGGGTGCCGAGGCGCCCGCAGTCACCCCGACCACGCTTCGGCCCTCCAGCCATTTCGGGTCGATGTCCGCGGGGCCGTCCACCCGGTAGGTCGGGGTGCCGTGTTTCCGGCCAACACGCACCAGGGCCTGGGTATTGGAGGAGTTCTCGGAACCGACCACCAGGATCACGTCGGCCTCCTCGGCGAGATGGCGGATCGCCGTCTGCCGGTTGGTGGTGGCGTAGCAGAGGTCGCTGCGCCGGGCGGTCTTCAGCTCGGGGTAGCGTGCCGCCGCGGCATCGAGGACTCCCTCCCACTCGTGGATGCCGAGGGTGGTCTGCGCCAGCAGCGCGACCTTGCCCGGATCGGCAGGCTGGAACGACCCGAGACCGTGGTCCGGGTCGATGAGCGTCACCGCAGCCGGCGCTTCGGCGACCGCGCCCACTGCTTCGTCATGCCCGGCGTGACCGACGTAGATGATGTTGTAATCCTTGTTGGCCATCAGCTTGACCTCGTGGTGGACCTTGGTCACCAGCGGGCAGACGGCGTCGACCATGACGGCGGCGCGCCGGGTGGCGTCGGCGACGATCTCGGGTGCAGAGCCATGGGCGGACAGCATCACCGGGGCGCCTTCCGGTACCTCGCTGATGTCGTTCACGAACACCACGCCGGCCTGCTCGAACGCCGCAACCACGGCCTGGTTGTGCACGATCTCGTGGTAGCAGAAGACCGGCGGCTCGAAGATGTTCACCATCCAGGTGAGCGACTTGATCGCCATCTCGACTCCGGCACAGAAGCCGCGTGGCTCAGCCAGCAGGACACGTTCAACCATGCCCGCAATGGTAGAAGTGGAGTGGGCCGATAACTGCCGATTCGTGGGTTGGGTGGCGCCGCCTGCGGTTACGCCGGTACGGGCGCGCTGAAGTGCTCGGAGGAGTCCTGGTCGGCGGACGATCGGTTTGATCAGGGGATGCG
This sequence comes from uncultured bacterium, assembly GCA_963801165.1. Taxonomy (GTDB): domain Bacteria; phylum Actinomycetota; class Acidimicrobiia; order Spongiisociales; family UBA5794; genus JAAETI01. Next base: position 359,752 of record CAWDDT010000006.1, on the reverse strand, counting down.
AGTGGACAGAGAGCGGTGCCGACCGGTCGGGCCCGCGGGCGGTACCGGGTGACCGTGGCCACGCTTGGGGATGCTGCCCGGCCTCGGCTGGGGAAGTCACGGCAGGGTCACCAGGGCGGGTCGTGGCCGCGGTTGGGCTTTACGAGTCTGCGACAGTGGGGTGGGTCGTTGGTGTTGAGGGTGAATCCGGTGTGGTGGATGGCGACGTGGTGGTGGAACCAGCACAATGTTGCGAGGTTGTTGGGGTCGTGGTCGCCGCCATGGGCTCGGTGGTTGATGTGGTGGATTTGGAGCCGGTAGCGGCTGTGACAGCCGGCGACGACGCAGCCTTTGTCGCGCCAGGCCACATAGTCCCGAATCGCCGGGGGGATCGTCGAGGTTGCCTGGGTGGTGACGACGGGTTGACCGTCTTCTAGTCCGACCATCCGGACGGTGCCGCCACACAGAACCTCTTCAAGTACGGCTGGTCCGACCCTCGGTCCGTATTGCAGCTCGACACCCATCTCACCCGATGTGCCGTTGGCCCGGTCCAAATCAACAAAGATGGTGGCAGCCGAACCGGAACCGGCGGATGTGCCGGTGGTGTTGTTGTCGAGGGAGTCTTGGGAGATCATCACCAGGGCGTCGGCGTTGAGTTGGCTGCGGGTGTAACGGTCCGAGCCGGGGAGCCGTCGTAGCTGGTCTGCTCGCCCGGCGATGGCTTGGTCGACGATTGAGCCTTCGGTGGCGGGGAGTTCGAAGCTGCCCCGCCACTGTGTGTTGTCCAGGTTGGGTTGGATGGTGAAGTAGCGGTCACAGAAGGCTTGTTTTTCGTCTTTGCGGGTGATAGCCCGGTATTGGTGGGTGAGCCGGTTGACTGCGGTCAGATCGATGTGGAAGCTGCGTTCGATGACAGCGGTGGGGGCTTCGGTACCGATCAGGTTGAGGGTGGCGATGGCCCGGTCGAAGGTGATGTCACCGGCTTCGAACTGTCGGTATAGGTGCGGGTCGGTGCGGTACATGCGATTGGCGGCATCGACCATTTGCTGAGCGTTGTTGTGGTTGACGTCCAGGGTGGTTGCGGTCCAGTCGACCATCGAGCGGGCCCCGTCGGCCTGAGCGACCCCGGCCCGGTGCAGCTGGTTGAGCAGCGTGAGCTGGCGTGCCAGGAGACGGGCAATGTCGGCATTGTTCTCTGCCAACTCGGCCCGGAAATCGACTACAACGTCGGGATCGGTGAACAACATGACAACAACGTATCAACCGGGTGTGACAAGAAATCTCTCGTGTGACGGTTTCGCCATTCCGGCGTCCTTGGTTGGGGAGAAGCACGGGCCGGCGTTGCGGTGGAGTGAACAAGGCGTTTGATTGCCAGCCTTCATCTATGAGTCTGGAAACACGGGGCAGGACCCGCTGCCGAGATGCCCAAATGTCGGGATCGGGTGGTTGGCCGTCCCTTGTCGGCGTGGGTGCAACAGCCGGATCGTCTGTCAACTGTTCCTCAATGCATTCCCGCGGTTCATGCCGTTCGGCAACGTGTGCGGGGCTCTGTTCCGCATCGTGGAACCGTGCTGTATGGTGGCACAATGACGTCTAAGGTACCGCAGCGTTAGCGGTGGGAGGCGTATGTCCAACGATGCGTATGTGTACCCGGTGAGGACCAATTCCTCATGGTGACCAATCGACGCGTGGGCCGTAAGGCCCGTCTCGCTGCCGACCCGGTTGTGGTCACCATCGACCAGCCACTCCATCGGATCCCCGCATACGAGCTCGCCACCGAGGAGCAGACGGCGACGATTCACGACACGTCGATGCGCATCCTCGAAGAAGCCGGCATCGCGTTCTACGACGATCCTTCGCTGCGCATCCTCGCCGACCACGGGGCCAAAGTGGGCGATGACTCCATCGTTCGTTTCGATCGCGAACTAGTGATGGAGTATCTGGCGCACTGCCCGGGCGAGTTCACCCACACGGCCCGAAACCACGCTCGCAACGTTGTCATCGGTGGAGACCACATGGTTTTCGCTCCGGTGGCCGGCCCACCCTACGTCCACGATCGGATCGCCGGCCGCCGCCAGGGCACATATGCCGATCTCGTCAACTTCATCAAGATGACCCAGATGTCGCCTTATCTCCACAACCAGGGCTCGGAGATCATCGTGCCGGGTGATGTGCCGTTTCACGAGCGTGGGCTCGACATCATGTACGCCCACATCAGACATGGTGATAAGCCGATGATGGGCCACTACCCGATCGGGATGTCTTCTCGCGATTCCATCGAGATGGCTCGCATCGTCTTTGGTGAGGATTTCGTGGCGAACCACCACGTGCTGCTGGCGACCGTGAACGTGTCGAGCCCGCGCCGGCTCGACGACCGGATGCTGGGCACGCTGCGCGCCTATGCCGGGGCTAACCAGATCGTGATGCTGTCGCCGTTCATCCTGGCAGGGGCGATGGGCCCGGTATCGATCCTGGGAACGGTCGCGCAGGCGAACGCCGAGGCGCTGGCCGGCATCGTCTTCGCTCAAATGGTGCGCAAAGGAACGCCCTGCGTATACGGCCCTTTCCTGGCGACCATCGACCTGCAGAGCGGAGCGCCATCGTTCGGGACCGGCGAGAGCGTGCTCGCACAGTTTCTCACCTCGGCAATGGCGCGGCGCTACGGGCTCCCGTTCCGCGCCGCCGGCGGCTACACCAGCGGGAAAGTCCCCGACTCTCAGTCGGGCATGGAATCGGCGATCTCCCTGTTCTCGTCCATGCTCACCAAGCCCAACTTCATCCTGCACGCGGTGGGCTGGATGGAGAGTGGCCTCACGGCCAGCTACGAGAAGTTCATGCTCGACCTCGATCTGCTCGGTGTATTCGCCCGGATGGCCCAGGGTGTCAGTTGGGACGCGGACGAATGGGCCCTCGCTTCCATCCTGACGGAGGTGCCACCCGGTGGGCATCATCTCGGGACTCCACACACGCTTGCCCGCTTCCGGCATGCGTTGCAGCGGCCTCAGCTGGCGGATCGTGACTCATTCGAGACGTGGTCGGCCGCGGGTGCCCACCCGGCGGAAGAGCGGGCCACGGCCGCATGGCAGGAGTTGCTCGGACGCTACGAACAGCCGCCGCTCGACGAGGCGGTTGACGCGGCTCTGCTCGAGTACATGACCCGGCGACGTACCGAGATCGATCCCGCAGAGTTTCAATGATTGGCGAGAGATCGGACGGCGAGCATGCGAGATGAAGCCCGGGTAGTTGTCATCGGTGGCGGGGTAGTGGGGTGCAGCGTGCTGTATCACCTTGCCAAAGCCGGCTGGAAGGACCTCCTGCTGCTCGAACGTCGCGAGCTCACCGCCGGGTCGACGTGGCACGCGGCGGGCGGCATGCACACGCTCAACGGCGACCCGAATGTTGCTGCGCTCCAGCAGTACACGATCGAGTTGTACCGCGAGATCGAGGAGCTCTCGGGACGCGATTGTGGCATCCATCTCCCCGGTGGGCTGCTGCTCGCCGATACCCCGGAGCGGCTCGATTGGCTCCGCATGGCGCACGCCCGGGGCCGTTACCTCGGGATGGATACGGAGATCATCTCGGTCCGGGAGGCGAAAGAGCTGTTCCCGCTCATGGACGAGAGCCACTTCGTTGGAGCTCTCTACGACGCAATGGAGGGCCACGTCGACCCGTCCGGCGTGACGCACGCATACGCCGCGGCGGCCCGCACCATGGGTGCCGAAGTGGAGCGACACTGCCAGGTCGAGGACATGGAGCAGCGGTCCGACCGGAGGTGGCGTCTCGTGACCACCAAGGGTGAGGTCGTCGCCGACCACGTCGTAAACGCCGGCGGGTTGTGGGCTCGCGAGGTAGGCCGGATGGTCGGGCTCGAGATCCCGATCCTGGCGATGGAGCACATGTATCTGATCACAGAGCCCATGGCTGAGGTGAAGGCGTACTCGGACGCCAACGAAGGCAAGGAGCTCGTGGGCGTTATGGACTTCGGTGGCGAGCTGTACCTCAGACAGGAGCGGGACGCGATGCTCATGGGGACGTACGAGAAGGCCGGGGTCCCGTGGTCACCGCGCGAGACACCGTGGGACTTCGGGCCGCAACTGCTGCCGCCGGATCTCGACCGTATCGCTCCCTCGCTCGAGGTGGGATTCGAGCACTACCCGGCTTTCGCCGAGGCGGGAATCCGGGATGTCGTGAATGGGCCGTTCACCTTCGCACCCGACGGCAACCCGCTGGTCGGGCCCATCAAGGGTCTGACCAACTACTGGGTGGCGTGCGGGGTCATGGCCGGTTTGAGCCAGGGGGGTGGGGTCGGTCTGGCGCTGGCGAACTGGATGACCGACGGCGACCCTGGTCTCGATGTGTGGGCGATGGACGTGAGCCGGTTCGGTGACTGGGCGACGATGGCCTACACCGATGCCAAGGTGCGGGAGAACTACTCGCGTCGTTTCAGCATTACCTTCCCGAACGAGGAGTTGCCTGCGGGCCGGCCGCTGCAGACAACACCAATCCATGGCCGGCTCCGCGAGGCGAACGCCGTGTGGGGCGCGGCATACGGGCTGGAGCACAGCCTCTGGTTCCAGCGCCCGGGCGAGGAGCCGTTCGAGAACGTCACCTACCGGCGCTCGAACGCCTTTGCGGTAGTGGCCGAGGAGTGCCGCGCCGTCCGGGAGCAGGCGGGTCTGATCGAGACGACGAACTATGGCAAGTACCGGGTGAGCGGTCCCGGCGCCGCCGGCTGGCTGGACGGCGTCATGGCGAATCGTCTTCCCGACACCGGCCGGATCGGTTTGACCCCGATGCTCAACGACCAGGGAAAGCTGATCGGCGACTTCACTATCGCGGCGTTGGAGGATGGCTCGTTCCGGATCATCGGGAACGGCACCGCCGAGAACTATCACATGCGGTGGTTTCTCTCCCATCTCCCGGGCGACGGCACGGTGAGCGTTGCGGCCCTCGGCCCATCGCTCGTCGGGCTCGCCGTTGCCGGCCCCGCCTCCCGAGATATCCTGCAGAGCCTGACCGCACACGATATGTCCGATGCGGCGTTCCCTTTCCTGGCGATCAGACACATGGATATCGGGATGACGCCGGCGTTGGTTGGGCGTATCAGCTTCACCGGCGAGCTCGGTTTCGAGATCTGGGTCGCCCCGGAATACGAACTGCGTCTCTTCGACGACCTGATGGAGGCGGGCGAACCGTACGGGCTCCGGCTGTTCGGGGCGCGCGCCGTCGACTCGCTGCGGCTCGAGAAGAGCTACGGGTCCTGGGCGACGGAGTACCGCAACATCTACGACCCCTACGAGGCCGGTCTCGGGGTCTTCGTGAAGCTGGGCAAGGGCCCATTTGTCGGCAGAGAGGCGGCCGCGGCAGCGAAAGAGCGCGGGCCACGACGGCGGCTGGTGACGTTTGCGGTCGACGCCGATGACGCCGACGTGAGCGGTGACGAGCCGATCTTCCACGGCGACGAGCCGGTCGGGTGGGTGACGTCGGGTGGATTCGGCCATTACACGCAGCAGTCGATCGCACTCGGCTACGTCCCGGTCGAGCTTGCCAACGAGCCTCACGGGTTCACCATCGAAATCATTGGCCGGCGGCGCCCGGCTTCGATCCGGCCCGAGCCCCTGTACGACCCTCGTGGCCAGAAGATGCGGAGTTGAGCCATGAGCAACGACTATGACGCCATCGTCATCGGTACCGGCATCATCGGTGCCGCCACGGCGTTCGAGCTCGCCAAACTCGGATACCGCACGGTTAGCGTCGACAAGCTCCCCGCCCCCGGATACGGCTCGACGTCCAACAGCTGTGCCATCGTTCGTGCCAGCTACTCGACGTGGGACGGGGTCGCCATGGCCTACGAGGGCTTCTCGTACTGGAAGGATTGGGAGCAGTACGTCGGCGTCGCGGACGAAGCGGGTCTGGCCGGTTACATCAATTGTGGGACGGTGCAGCTGAAGACCGTCCAGGGTGAGCATTGGAGAAAGGTGCTGCGTCAATACGATGCGGTCGGTGTCCTCTATGAGGAATGGGACATGGCGACCGTGCTCGAGCGTCTGCCCCTACTAAGCCCGGGGTCGTTCTACCCACCCAAGCGGCCCGACGATGCCGCCTTCTGGGACGACCCGACCGATGAGCTTCTCGGAGCCATCTACACGCCCGAGTCCGGCTACGTATCGGATCCGCAGCTGGCGACCCGCAATCTGGTCACTGCAGCGAAGGCGCTCGGCAGCGACTTCAGGTACAACACCGAGGTCACGGAGATCCGCCGCTCCGGGTCACGCGTGCAGGGTGTCACGCTCGGGTCGGGTGAGAAGATCGACGCCGGTGTGGTGGTGAACGTGGCGGGCCCGCACTCGTTCGTCATCAACCGGATGGCGGGTGTCGACGAGCAGATGAACATCAAGACCAGGGCCCTGCGTCACGAGGTGCATCACGTTCCCGCTCCCGGCGACTTCGACTTCTCCATGGAAGGCATGCACGTATCCGACGCCGACATCGGCACGTATTTTCGGCCCGCGACGGGCAACCACATCCTCGTCGGGAGCGAGGACCCGGAGTGTGACCCGCGGACCTGGGTAGAGAACCCCGACGTGTTCGACCGTGCCGTTTCCCGCGGAGCTTGGGATGCCCAGGTGCTGCGGCTGGCACGACGCATCCCGGACCTCCCGGTACCGCAGCAACCAAAGGGTGTCGTCGACCTATACGACGTCTCGGATGACTGGATCCCGGTCTATGACCGGTCGGCGCTCGACGGCTTCTACATGGCCGTGGGAACGTCGGGCAACCAATTCAAGAACGCCGCGGTGGTGGGGTACTGCATGGCCGCTCTGATCGACGCCGTCGAGCACGGTGCCGACCACGACAATGAGCCGGTGACGGTACGACAGCGGTACAAGGGGATGACGCTCGACATGGGCTTCTACTCCCGCAATCGTGAGATCAACCCCGATTCGAGCTTCTCAGTGAACGGGTGAGGAGGTGATCGCCGAGTCGGAGACGAGCCGGGCCTTGTCGACGACCAGCGCCGCGATCTCGTCCCGCTGGGCGTCGGGCGGGAATCGGAAACTGGGCCCATGGACGTGGATGGCGCCGGTCGGGCGGCCCGCGGTATCGAGGATGGGAGCCGCGACCGCGCTCAGACCCTCCACGTAGTCGGCATTGCACCAGGCAAAGCCGTCCAATCGGATCTGCGCCAGACGTGCTCTGAGATCGTCGGGATCCGTCATGGTGGCGTCGGTGAACCGTTCGATCGGGTCGGCCAGGTATTGCTCCCTCACAGATTCGGGAAGGAAGGCGAGCATCGCCAGACCCGACGCGACCGAGTGCATCGGGAGTCGCTGTCCGGTCCAGTCGCTGACCTGGACCGCGTTGTTTGTTCCTACCTGGGCGACGTAGTGCGTCAAGCGGCCGTCCGGTACCGCCAACCCGGCATCCTCCCCGGTCACCTCTGCCAGCACCACCAGGTGGGGGCGGGTGTGTGCGATCAGATCGGCAGCCGGGTCGGTCGATCCGGCCAGCGAGACAATCGACGGCCCGATGCGGTACCGGGCGGTGGCGGTGTCCCATTCGACCGCGCCTTCGTGCTCGAGGGTCTTGAGCAGTCTGGCCACCGTGCTCTTGGGGAGATCGGATGCCTCGGCGAGCTTGGTCACCCCCATCTCCTCGGACGCGAGTTGCTGGAGGAGCCGAAATGCCCGCTGCACGGATTGAACCTTCGACACGATGCTGATTCCATAGCTAGGGTGTGCATTCCACGATACAGCACAGTACCGGATCGTGGAACAAGCCCAAGCGACCCACCGAGACCCATGACGAGACGGACACGCTACTCGGCACTGGCGCTGCTGCGCCACGGGCTCGGACGGCAGGATTGGCCCCGGGTAGTCGACCATCACGAGCTCCAGCCTTCGTACCAGGTGGTGATCATCGGCGGTGGAGTGCACGGGTTGGCCACTGCCTACTATCTGGCTGCCAACCACGGCATAACCGATGTGGCGGTGATCGAGAAGAGCTACATCGGCTCGGGTGGCTCGGGGCGCAACACTGCGATCGTCCGCTCCAACTATCTCACTCCCGAGGGGGCGAGCTTCTACCAACGGTCCGTTGAGTTGTATGAGGGTCTGGCGGCCGAGCTCAACTTCAACGTCATGTTCGAACAGCGCGGGCACATGACTCTGGCCCACAACGACAGCTCGCTGCGCACGATGCACTGGCGGGCGGAGGTCAACAAGGCCCAGGGCATCGACTCGAGCGTGATCGGGCCCGACGAGATCAAACGTCTCGTACCGTTCATGGATATCACCGCCACCGCCCGCTATCCGATCGTCGGGGCTTTGTGGCACCCTCCCGGCGGCATCATCCGGCACGATGCGGTGGTGTGGGGCTATGCCCGCGGCGCCAACGCCCACGGTGTTCACATCCACCAGGACACCGAGGTGACCGGCATCGACGTCTCCAACGGCGCCGTGACCGGAGTGGAAACCACCCGCGGGCGGATCGCCACCGGGACGGTGATCAACTGCACCGCCGGCTGGAGTTCCCTCATCGCCGCCATGGCGGGCGTGCGGCTGCCGATCCTGACCCGTCCGCTCCAGGCGGCGGTGACTGAGCCCGTCAAGCACTTCCTCGGTCCCGTGGTCGTGTCGGGATCGCTGCATGTCTACGTCTCCCAGACCGCCCGGGGCGAGCTCGTCTTCGGAGCGTCCGTCGACCCATTTGCGTCGTATTCGACCCGCGGCTCGCTGGAGTTCACCGAGAACCTGGCGAAGCACGTGCTCGAGCTGATGCCGGCGATCGCCAGGATGAAGCTCCTCCGACAGTGGGCAGGCTTGTGCGACATGACCCCGGATTTCGCCCCGATCATGGGATTCACGCCGGTCGACGGTTTCGTTGTCGACGTGGGTTGGGGGACCTACGGCTTCAAGGCCGCACCCGTCTCCGGCGAGCAGATCGCCCGGCTCGTCGCCACGGGGACCGTCCCGCCGCTGATCGCACCCTTCTCCCTGGATCGTTTCGAGAATGGCCGTCTAGTAGGCGAGAAAGGAGCAGCGGCCGTTGGGCACTGAAGGTGTGCTGGGTGATTCCTATTCCTTCTCCCTCTGGGAGAAGGAATTCGTCGGCGGTCATCGGCTTCGCCTCGCTCGGTGTTTCTCCCAGAGGGAGAAGGAATTCGCGGTACCTCATCGGTTTCGGTTTGGTCGGCGCTTCTCACAGGGCAGGGGGAAGCGAGCGAGGGCGTTGTGAGTGGTTCCTGTTGCTTCTCCCTTTGGGAGAAGTGCCTGAGCGAAGCGAAAGGCGATGAGGGCCTTGTGGGCGACGGCGCACCGGGTCCGGTTTCGTTGCGCGGAGAGGGCAGACGATGCTGCTGATCCCGTGTCCGCACTGCGGTTTGCGCAATTCGTCGGAGTTCACCTACCACGGTGAGCAACACACCCGGCCGGACCCCCAGGAGGCGACTGCGGCGATGTGGCGTGACTATCTGTACTTCCACGACAACGCCGCGGGATCGGCGGTCGAGCAGTGGTTCCACGCCGCAGGCTGCCGTCGATACCTTTCTGTCGTACGCGACACGGTGACCAACGAGATCACAGAGGTTCGAGATCGGGGGAGCGGATGAAAAACCGTCTTGCTCCCCGCCCCGGCGAGGTTATCGACCGGTCCCAACGCATTGCCTTCACCTGGAACGGCAAGACGCATGTCGGGTATGTCGGAGACACGATCGCGTCGGCACTGGCCGCCGCGGGGGTATCGGTGTTCGCCAGGAGCTTCAAATACCACCGGCGCCGGGGGATGCTTCTTGCCAGTTTCCTCGACCCGAACCTCATGGTTCAGGTGGGAGACGAACCGAACGTGCGGGGCGGCCACCGGCTCGTGAAGGAAGGGATGCGGGTGACTTCTCAGAACACCTGGCCTTCGCTCGAATTCGACGTCCGGTCCGCCAACCGGGGGCTGAGCCGGTTTCTCCCGCCAGGCTTCTACTACAAGACCTTCATGGCTCCGAGGGGGCTGTGGCCGCAATACCAGAAGGTGCTCCGCCAGTTCTCTCCCGGCGGGGAGGTCACCAACCGGCCTCCCGACGACCGCTACGACCACAGGTTTGCCCATCCCGACGTCGTTGTTGCTGGAGGTGGCCCGGCCGGCATGGCCGCTGCGGTTGCGGCGGCACAGACCGGCGCCCGCGTGATCCTGGTGGAGGAAGAGCATCAGCTGGGTGGGCATCTCCGGTGGGGCAACGGCACCGATCTCGAGCACCTGGACCGGCTGCGGCAGGCCGTCCGCTCCGCCGGCAACATCGAGGTGCTCACCGATTCGGTGGTTACCGGTCGCTACGACCACAACTGGGTGGCGATCCTGGAACGTAGCCACCCGACCGTGACCGAGAGGCTCATCAAGGCGAGGGCGAAGATGCTGGTGGTCGCGGCGGGGACGCTGGAGCGTCCCTTTGTGTTCGAGGGAAACGACCTTCCCGGGGTAATGCTGTCTACCGGGGTGCGGCGGCTGATCAACCTGTATGCCGTCAAGCCGGGGGCAAAAGCCGTGGTCTTCACCGCCAACGAGTCCGGCGATGCCGCGGCAGCCGACCTCGCCTCTGTCGGTGCGGACGTCACGGTCGTCGATGCCCGAAGCGTGGGCGGCATCGCCCGCGCCCGGGGCCGCGGTTCGGTCTCCAGTGTCGAACTGGCGGACGGGTCCGAGATCGACGCCGACCTCCTCGTAACCGCTACCGGGTGGACGACGCCGACGGCGTTGCTCAACATGGCGGGTTCACGACCCGAGTACGCACCGAGGGCGGCTCGCTATCTACCCGGCCCCCTGCCCGACGACGTGATGGCGACCGGAGGGATCGTGGGGGACGGGACGACGGATCAGCTGGTCGAGCACGGTAGGGCGGTGGGCCGCGAGGCCGGCGAGCGGGCGCTGATCACCCGGGCCGCATGGCGGTCGGCGCTGCCCACCAGTGCGGCACCGCCCCCGCCCAGGCTTCCGGCCCGTGCCGTGGCACCGCTGCCACCAGCGGACCATCCCGAGCTGTACCGGGGTGCGACGCACGGTTTCGTGGACTTCTCGGAGGACATCAGCTCGAAGGACATTGGAGCGGCCGTCGCCGAGGGGTACGACAGCATGGAGCTGACGAAGCGGTACACGACCGTCACCATGGGACCCGGCCAGGGCAAGCTCGAAGTGGCCAACGCGGTTGCGCTGCACGCTGCGGCGACGGGTCGCTCGATCGCCGAGACAGGCACAACGACGTGGCGTCCCCCGTATGCTCCTCTGAGCCTGGGCGTCCTCGCCGGCCGCGGATACGAGCCGGTGCGGCATTCCCCGATGCAGGAGTGGCATGAGGAGAATGGGGCGCGACCGCTGGTCGCCGGTCAATGGATCCGCCCCGCGCACTACGGTGACCCGCACGCAGAGGTGGTCAACGTCCGCGAGAACGTCGGGATCATCGACGTGAGCCCGCTCGGCAAGATCGAGCTGAGCGGGTCGGATGTCCCCGATCTTCTTGAATTCGTCTACACGAACAAGTGGCAGAAGCTCGCCGTCGGCTCGGTCCGCTATGGAGTCATGTGCACCGACGACGGTGTCATCTTCGACGACGGTGTCGTGGCGAGGCTTGCCACCGACCGGTGGCTGATGACGACGACGTCCGGTGGCGCGGGGCGGGTATGGGACTGGCTCGACGACTGGATCCAGTCACGCGGTTGGGATGTTCGGATGATCGCAGTGACCGACGGGTATGGGTCGATGAACGTGGCCGGTCCTCGCTCGCGAGAGCTGCTGGCCCGTCTCACCGACATCGACCTGGATCGGGACACGTTCTGCTACATGCGGGTGCGCACCGGCACCGTCGCCGGGGTCGAGAACTGCATCGTGCTGCGAATCGGCTTCACCGGCGAGCTGAGCTATGAGATTCACGCCCCCGCCGGGTATGCACGGCATGTGTGGAACGCCTTCGTCGCCGCAGGGGAGGATCTCGGTGTCGCCCCGTTCGGCGTCGAGGCGCAGCGAATCATGCGGTTGGAGAAAGGCCACTTCATCGTTGGCCAGGACACCGACGGGCTCACCCAGGGCTTCTCCGCGGGCATCGACCGGTTGATCGCGCTCGACAAGCCCGACTTTGCCGGCAAGCCGGAGCTCGTCTGGCAGTCACGGGACGAGGACCGGGTTCGGCTGGTTGCGCTCCAACCGGAGAATTCTCTGCTCGTTCCCCCTGAGGCGTGCCAGCTGGTCTCAGGCAACACCATCATCGGGCGGATCACCTCGAGCCGGTGGTCGCCGACACTCAGCAGGTCGATTTGTCTGGGGCAGGTGGCCGGCCCCCATGCGGACCCGGGGACAGTGCTGACAGTCCGGCTTCCCGACGGAACCAACACCGGGGTGCGGGTGATGGAGCACCACGCGCACTTCGACACGGAAGGGGAGCGTCTCAATGGCTGAACCACGTTTCTCTTCCCCCGTCCGGCAACCGGCGTTTCTGCCGGGGCCCGACGTCGCGCTGACCGATGAGACTGGAGTCCGGCTGACCCGACGCTTCCAAGCCGATGTTGCTCCGGGAACGGCTCGCCTGTCGGGGAAGTCGCTGGAGTGGTCGGTCACACCGGGGGAGTCGACCGTGATGAACGGCACCGCCCCTGCTGACGTCGATCTGTCGCATGTCCGGGCGGTGTTCCGGCTTTCCGGCGACCATGCCATGGACGTGCTGGCCGCGGTCTGTGCGCTCGACCTGTCCGACGACATGTTCCCGAACGGGGCGGCGGCACGGACTCTGATCGCCGGTGTCGCCACCGAACTGGTCCGGGACGACGTGGAGGGAAGCCCTTCGTATCTACTGCTGCCGTCTCGTTCTTTCGGCAACTACCTCTGGCGAGTTCTGGTCGACGCCGCAGAAGGTGTGGTCACCTCGACCTGACGGAAAGAAGGCCCTCATCGACCTCGCTTCGCTCGGTCACTTCTCCCAGAGGGAGAAGGAAAGAGCGGGTTACGGCTTCGCTTTGCTTGGCAGCTCTCCCAGGGGGTGAGGGAAGGAGGCCCTCATCGACCTCGCTTCGCTCGGTCACTTCTCCCAGAGGGAGAAGGAAAAAGGGCCCTCACCGCCTTCGCTTCGCTTGGCACCTCTCCCAGAGGGAGAAGGAAAGAGTCGGTTGCGGTTTGTCGTCCTGTTCGATGAGGATCGCCCCAGCCGCAGTCGGGAGTACGCGGGCGTTCTATGCTTGCGTCCTCTATGTCGAACCCGACGATTCTCGAAGTTGTGCCCGGTAGTCCCGCCGCGGTCGCAGGTCTGCGGCCGGGCGATGAGCTGTTGTCTGTCAACGGGGTCGTGCTGACCGACGTCATTGAGTACCAGCAGCTCGTCGACGAGGCCGATGTGGAACTCGAGGTGCGTCGAGACGGGGCGACGTCGGCTCTCGACATCACAAAGGCTGCGGGCGCCCCGCTGGGATTACGGCTCAACTCGTCGGTGTTCGACCGGGTGCAGACATGTGACAACCACTGCGAGTTCTGCTTCATCTACCAGTTGCCACCGGGGATGCGCACCACGCTGTACCTGAAGGACGACGACTACCGGCTGTCGTTTCTGTACGGCAACTTCACGACGCTGACCCGGTTTACCGAGCTCGATCTGTCCCGGGTGGTCGAGGAGCGTCTCGGCCCGCTGTACGTGTCGATCCACGCCACAAACCCCGATCTCCGGGCGCAGATGCTGCGCAATCCCCGTGGGGCAACCAGTTTGCGCTGGCTGCGGGCGCTTCTGGAGGCGGGTGTCGAGGTGCATGGGCAGATCGTGCTGTGCCCGGACGTCAACTCGGGGAGCGTCCTCGAGGAGACCCTCGCCGAGATCCTTATCGCGTATCCGCAGCTGGCGTCGGTGGGGATCGTCCCGCTGGGGCTGTCCAAGTACGGCAAGGAGACGACGCTGCGGGTGCACACGCCCGAGGACGCCGCCGCCGACCTGGAGATCGTCGACTTCTGGCAGGAGAAGGCTCAGGCGATGGTGGGGCGGCGGATGTTCTTTGCCTCCGACGAGATGTACCTGGTGGCGGGGCGAGCGGTGCCGGCGTCGGAGCACTACGAGGAGTTCGACCAGCACGAGAACGGCATCGGGATGATTCGGGCCTTCTACGACGAGCTCGAAGCCGCCGAGGCCGGGCTGCGGACGAGCTTCCCGGGTGTCACCGGCGCCTGGACGACCCTGCCGGCGGCACCGGCCGAGGGTTATCGCACCACCAGGGGCGCCTTTGCCAGCGGTCTGCCAGGGGCCGACGGGCCGGTGGTCATCGTCACGGGTGAGTACGGAGCACGGGCGTTCGAGCCGGTGCTGGGGCGTCTCGAGACGCTCGCCGGTGTCCCGCTCCGGGTGCTACCGGTGACCAACGACTTCTTCGGTGGAAACGTGGCTGTGGCCGGTCTCATCGTCGGTCGTGACGTGTCGGCGGCGATTGCCGCAGATGGGCAACCAGCCCGCAAGTACCTGGTCCCCAACTCGGCGGCGCCCGGAGGCCGGTTCCTCGACGACGTCGACGTTGCCGACATCGACGCCCCGATCGAGACGGTGCCACCTACCGTCGCCGGGCTCCTCGCCGGGGTGATGCGATGAGCCGGTTGCCCGTGGTGGTAGTCATCGGGCGACCCAACGTCGGCAAATCGACGCTGGTCAACAGGATCTTGCGCAGAAAGCTGGCTGTCGTCGACGAGCAGCCCGGGGTGACCCGGGACCGGCGTGAGTTCACCGCCGAGTGGCAGGGCAACCGGTTCCTGCTGATCGACACCGGTGGCTGGGAGCTCAACCCCGGCGAGGAGCTCACCATGAACATCCGGGAGCAGGCCGAGGTGGCGCTCGGCGGGGCCGACGTCGCCGTGTTCGTCACCGACGCTACCGGGGCGTTGGTCGACGACGACCAGGGTGTCGCCCGGATGCTGCTGCGCAGCGGTGTGCCGTTCGTGTTCGCCGCCAACAAGGTGGACGGGCCCCGTCAGGAGGAGGCGCTCGATCACCTATGGGCGCTCGGTCTCGGGGAGCCGGTCCCGATCTCCGCCCAGCACGGCCGTGGCAGCGGCGACTTTCTCGATGCGCTGGTGGACAAGCTGCCCGTGTTCGATGAGGACCTGGACGACGAGCCACGGTTGGCCCGGCTGGCCATCGTCGGGCGGCCCAATGTCGGGAAGTCGACGTTGCTCAACCAGCTCGCCGGCGCCGCGCGGGTGCTGGTTTCGGACGTTCCGGGCACCACCCGCGACCCGATCAACATGGTGGTCGAGCTCGATGGGGAGCCGGTCGAGATCATCGACACGGCCGGGATCAAGCGGAAAACCAAGATCAAGGACGACGTCGAGTATTACGCCGTGCTGCGGGCCCGGGAGGTGCTCGACGGTGCAGATGTGGCGCTGCTGGTCGTCGACGGCACTCAAGGGGCGACCCATCAGGAGCAGCGGCTGGCGGAGGAGATACGCGACGCCGGTGCCGGGCTGGTGGTATTGCTCAACAAATGGGATGCGATCAGCGACGAGGAGCGGGCTCACACCGAGGATTCTGTGGCGGATCGGCTCGCCTTTGTCGGATGGGCGCCGGTGCTGCGGATCTCGGCGAAGACGGGGAGCAGGTTGCAACGGCTGCCGAAGGCCGTGCACGCCGTGCTGGAGAACCGGCGGCAGCGGATCCCGACCGCCGAACTGAACCGGCTGATACGGCAATGGCAGGAATCGCATCCGCCACCGGTGCGGAAGAACAAGCGCCCCAGGATCGTCTACGCCACCCAGAGCAGCACCGACCCGCCCAGCATCATCCTGTTCGTCAGAGGCGGTGAGATCGGCGACGATTACCTACGCTATCTGGAGAACCGGCTGCGGGAAGAGTTCGACTTCATGGGCACACCGCTGTTTCTGACGTCACGCCGCCGCCATAACCGGAGGGAAATATGAGCGACGCCGGACCGTTTGAGCGGTTTCGCGACGCCGCGACGACGGCACAGGGGGGCGGCCCGCAACGTCACCACGACAAGCTGGTCCAGCAGGAGAAGCTGTTCGTTCGTGATCGGGTGGCACTCCTGCTCGACGAGGGGAGCTTTGTCGAGGACGGGCTGCTGGCCAATGCGGTGACCCCTGAGCACGGTGCCGACGGTGTTGTGACCGGCCGGGGCACCGTCGATGGGCGCCCGGTCGCGGTCATCGCCAACGACCCGACGGTGAAGGCGGGCAGCTGGGGGCGGCTGACCGTCGAGAAGATGATCCGCACCCTCGAGTACGCGTACGACGAGATGCTGCCGGTGTTCTATCTGATCGACTCGGCGGGGGCGAGGATCACCGACCAGATCGACCTGTTCCCCGGCCGGAGAGGCGCCGGGAAGATCTTCTACAACCAGGTGCGGTTGTCGGGGCGGGTGCCGCAGATCTGCTGTCTGTTCGGCCCGTCGGCGGCAGGCGGGGCGTACATCCCGTCGTTCTGTGACGTTGTGGTGATGGTGGAGGGCAATGCCTCCATGTATCTCGGGTCACCGCGAATGGCGGAGATGGTGATAGGGGAGAGGACGACGCTCGAGGAGTTGGGCGGCGCCCGGATGCACTGCACGACCTCCGGTTGCGGCGACGTGCTGGTGGAGTCCGACGCCGAGGCTATCGATTGGGCCCGCTTCTACTTCAGCTACATGGCGGACAACTACCGCACGCTCCCGCCCCGCTATGACGCCAGCGAGCCCGACCCGAACTACCGGCCGGCCGACATCCTCCCCGAGGAACCGAATGCCGTCTACGACATGGTCGAATTTCTGCGGGGGATAGTCGACGAGGGCAGCCTGCTCCAGATCAAAGAGCTGTTCGCCCCCGAGGTGATCACGGCGCTGGCCCGTATCGACGGGCAGTCGGTCGGTATCGTCGCCTCGCAGCCGCAGCATCTCGGAGGTGTGCTGTTCGTCGACTCGGCCGACAAGGCGGCCCGGTTTATCTGGCTATGCGACGCCTTCAACATCCCGCTGCTGTTCTTCGCCGACGTGCCCGGATTCATGATCGGGACCGACGTCGAGCGGCAGGGGATCATCCGCGCTGGCGCCAAGATGCTCACCGCCATTGCCGAGGCGACCGTGCCCAGGCTGTCGATCATCGTGCGCAAGGCCTACGGAGCGGGCCTCTACGCCTTCTCAGGGCCCGGGTTCCGCCCCGATGCCACCATTGCCCTGCCGACGGCAGAAATCGCGGTGATGGGGCCTGAGGCGGCTGTGAACGCCGTCTACTACAACAAGATCCAGGAGTTGCCCGAGGACGAGCGGGAGGCCTTTGTTGCTGCCAAGCAGGCCGAGTACAGCGAGGATGTCGACCTGATGCTGCTGGCGTCGGAGCTGATAGTCGACGGCGTCGTCGAGCCAGAAGATCTCCGCACCGAGATCACCGGGCGTCTCACCTACGCCGCCCGCAAGACCCGCACCTTCTCCGACCGCCGCCACGGCGTCCCCCCGGTATGAGCGAGGCGCTTACATCCCCTCACCTGCCTTCGCTTCGCTCGGCATCCTCTCCCAAAGGGAGAGGGAATTCCCTTCGAGTAGGGCGTGCCGATTACCGCAGGGTTCGCAAGCGGGGGCGACGATGACTGACCGGGACACGCCGCCCGAACCGACGCCCGACGGCGGGGCCGACGACGAGAAGTGGCCCATCGGGTTTCTCACGATTGTGATCTTGACTGCTGTGTATCTGACCTTCCGGCTGATTCAGGGCGTGATGTGGCTCATTCACCGCCTCTAGGCGGTTCTAGCTGGCGGTCGCCAGCATGGTCACCAGTTCCGGGACGGTGGGGACGCGGCCGGACATGACGACCTGCTCGTCGATGACGAGGGCCGGGGTGCTCATGACGCCGTATGAGGCGATGTCGCCGTAGTCGGTGACCTTCTCGACGGCAGCTTCGATGCCGAGCTGGCCGGCCGCTTCGACCGTCCGCTTCTCGAGGGTCTGGCAGTTGGGGCAGCCCGATCCGAGCACTTTGATGTTCATGGTTCTCCTTATTACAGAATGAGATATTACAAAATGAGCTATTACAGAATGAGATTGAATAGAAAGCCGACACAGAGGATTCCGAAGGCGACGACGCCGACGAACACGCCGAGAAGGCGGGGCTTGAGCACCCTGCGGAGCAGCACCATCTCGGGGAGCGACAGGGCGACGACCGACATCATGAAGGCGAGGACGGTGCCCATGGCGAGCCCTTTGGAGTGGAGCGCCTCGACGAGCGGCAGCACCCCGGCGGCGTTGGAGTAGAGGGGGACGCCGAGCCCGACGGCGACCGGAACGGCCAGCGGATTGTCCGGTCCGGCGTAGCGGACGAAGAAGTCCTGGGGCACCCATCCGTGCACGACGGCGCCGATGCCAATACCGACGAGCAGGTAGGGCCAGATCTTGCGGATGATGGTCCTGACCTCTTCCCGCCCGATGGTGAATCGGTCGTTCCAGGACAGCGAACCGGCAAGGTCGACGGGCTTGCCCCGCAGCGTGGTCTCGAATACGAATGGCTCGACCCAGTGCTCGAGATGCATCCGACCTATGACCCACCCGGCGACGATTGCAACGAGGAGACCGGCTGTGACGTAGAGCGCGGCGATCCGCCACCCGAACAGCCCGTAGAGAAGCACGATGGCGATCTCGTTGACCATAGGGCTGGCAATGAGAAAGCTCATGGTGATGCCGAGGGGTACCCCGGCGGCGACAAACCCGATGAACCCGGGAACCGCCGAACACGAGCAGAACGGGGTGACCACACCGAGGCCGGCAGCGGCGACGTTGCCTACCCCTTCACGGCGCCCCCCGAGCAGTGCCCGGGTGCGCTCAACGCTCATGAAGGAGCGGAGCACGGTGACGGCGAAGATGATGCCGCCGAGCAGCAGGGCGATCTTTACGGTGTCGGCGAGGAAGAACTCGGCGGCAGAGCCGGTCTTGCCTTCCAGGTCGAGATGTGCGACGTGGGTGAGCAGCCACCGCCACATCGGGGCGTTGACCCGGTAGGCGATGATCCAGCCGACCGCGGCGGCGCCGAGCCCGAGCCACGTCTTCAAGCGGGGCCGGTTGGCGGTGAGGGTGGCGCTGGTCATCTTTCCTCCCACCGGAGAGGGAGCGGAAGGGCGGATGCGATGGCTGTGCCCGCAGTGGGGGAGAGGTGGTAGTCGACCCAGCGGCCCCGACGGGTGGTTTCGACCAGTCCCGCCTCGCGCAACACCCGCAGGTGGTACGACAGGAGGTTGGGTGCGATGGCGATAGTCTCCTGGAGTGTGCAGACACAGCATGTCTCGGCACCGAGGGTGTCCATGATCCGCAACCGGATCGGGTCACTCAGTGCCGACAGCAGCGTCGCCCGCTCTTCAAGTGAAATTGATTCAATAGTTGTTGAAGTCACAAGCCCACTGTGCCGTACCAAACCCGGCCGGAACAGTGGCAAAGGTCCCTAGTGCGTGGGACCGCGGTCATTCGTGACGAGTGATTCAAGGGATCGGCCGGGAAAGACGAAGAGCGCATGTGCACGTTGCGGATTGCGGAGAAGGAGCAAGATGAACACGGTGTGGCTGGAAGGGGACGTACCGTTCCTCACGACGGAGCAGATGAGAGAGGTCGACCGGGCGATGGTCGACGACTTCGGGATCGATCTCGTGCGGATGATGGAAAACGCGGGCCGCAGTCTGGCGCACCTGGCTCGGGGCCGCTTTCTCGACGGTGACGGTCGGGGCCGGTCGGTGATCATCCTCGCCGGGCCCGGTGGCAACGGCGGCGGTGCCCTGGTGGCCGCCCGCCGGCTGCACTCCTACGGATCACTCGTCGGGGTTGTGGCCACGCGGGAGCCGGAGCACATGTCCGAGGTGACCGCTCAGCAGCTGCGGGTTCTCGAGAACATCGGCGTGCCGCTCACCGTTGGTGAGATGCCGCCGGTGCGACCGCCCGATCTGATCATCGACGGTCTGATCGGATACAGCTTGAAGGGCGCACCACGCGGGATCACAGGGGAATTGATCGAGTGGGCAAACTCGAGCATGGCGTCGGTGCTGTCGCTCGATTTACCGTCCGGTCTGGATGGCACGACGGGCAAGGTCTTCGCCCCGGTGGTCCGGGCGACGGCCACCATGACGCTGGCGCTTCCCAAGCAGGGCTTGCGCTCGCCGGAACGACCCGATGTGGTCGGTGAGTTGTATCTGGCCGACATCGGCGTGCCCGCCGAGCTGTATGCCGCCGAGTCGCTGGGACTGCGGGTGGGACCGATCTTTGCCAAATCCGACGTGATCCGGCTGGCCTAGCGCCCGACGCGCCGTCAATCCTTCCGTGCGGCCCGGAGGATCACATCGTGAGTGTGCATCGACTGCGCCGCTGCCGGAGACGTGCGCTTCCTGGTCTCGTGAACGATGAGCTCCCATCCCTGCCCGAGCTGTGCGACGACATCGTCGGGTTGGACGTATGCGGCGGGGTCACGGCCGGGAGTGTGGGCCGGGTCGCCGTCGGAGACCGCATGGGCGACGAACAGGAGCGTGCCGCCGGGGGCGACTGCATCGAGGAGGGCGGCCAATGTGGTGTCTGCCTGCGCCTTGGGCAGGGCGAGGTAGTGGGCGGTGACCAGATCGTAGGTATCACGGCCGGGTGGGTTACCGAAGAAATCCCCGCACACCCATTCGACGTCGACACCGGCGCCACGAGCGGCCGCGGCGGCTCGGTCGAGTGCCACCTGCGACATGTCGATGCCGGTTACTTGCCAGCCCCGCCTGGCCAGCCATATGGCGTCGGCGCCTTCGCCGCATCCCAGGTCAAGCGCCCGTCCCGGTGGCAAGCCCGAGATCTCGTCGACGAGGGACCCGTTTGGCTCCCCGCTCCAGATCCTGTCGGGGGCCGATAGATAGCGCTCATCCCATTCCGCAGGGGTCGACGGGGGCGTGTGATGTTGGGGTGGTGTGGTCACGACGCAGAGCGTAGCGAAGGCACCGACCCGTGAGTTCCGCAAGGGTGCTTGATGCACTATCGTTGCCGTCTGCCGGTAATCCGGCATCGGGCTGTGGCGCAGCTTGGCAGCGCGCTTGACTGGGGGTCAAGAGGTCGCCGGTTCAAATCCGGCCAGCCCGACGAGCAAACCCCCTGGTAACAGGGGGTTACTCACGTAAGGGGTGGCCTCGGCGGTAGGTGTTGGGCGCCTACGGGGCGCCTAACGAGTCCATCAGCAACGCCAGCTTCTCGACCGCTTCACGTTGCATTCCAGGCAACACCGACGAGTAAATGTCCATTGTTACGCTGATCGACGAGTGGCCGAGCCTTTCTTGCACGACCTTGGGATGGACACCGGCCCGGAGCAAGGCTGTGGCGTGAGCGTGTCTCAGACCCTTGACGTCGGTCGCTGGAAGGCCCAGGGCGCTCGCCCGGTCCACAAACGCTCGTGTGAGCCTGTCGGGTCGCCACGGTGCCCCAATCTGATTGGTGAACACCCAGTCTCCGGGCTGCCAGGCTGTGCCAGCCCGTAGACGTTCCTCAAGTTGTGCGACCTTCCACCGTCTCAGGACGATGACCGTCTCCGAATCAAGATCCACGATCCGACGTGACGCCGCCGACTTCGGGCCTTTCACCACCGGCTGGCCGTCCACCTGAGTTCGAGCCCGCTTCACGCTCAGCAGTCCGCCGTCGAGGTCGATGTCGGGCCATTGCAGGCCAGCAAGCTCAGACCGCCTCAATCCTGTCATGCAGGCTGTCTGCCAGATCGGGTGAAGTCGGTCAGACGCCGTCGCTGAGAGGAACGTCGTCATCATCGCCGGACTCCACACCGTCTCCGTTACATCGCGCGGCGGGACCTTCACCTTATCCGCGAGGTCGGCCGGGTTAGTGGCGAGCATCCCCTTGCGTACCGCAGCGTCGAGCGCCTTGTGCAATGTCACCTGTAGTCGCCGCACCGACGCAGGGCCGAGACCGCCGGCACCGTCAAGGCGACCTGACTTGGCTTTGTCAGCGAGGAACGATTCGATCTGCACCGCCGACAGCTTCGAGAGTTTGACCGTGCCAAGCTCCGGGACGATGTGCCGGACCACCGCCGACCGATACCAGGACACGGTTGCAGCTTCGAGCTGCTGCATGCCGAGGGATCCGAGCCAGTTCTGAAGGTACTCACCGACGGAGACTACGCGCGGATCAGCGATTCGGCCGTGTCCCACATCGGCGAGACGATCGTTCAGCCACTTCCGCGCCCTCGTTTTAGTGTCGAAGGTCCTGGAGCGACGACGACGCTTCCCGCTTCCGTCAATGTATGAGTAGATGGCTTGGTAGCGCTCGCCACGCTCGCGAATTGAGCCCGTACCTCTGGGTCGCCTCTTCTCAGTCACGTGTTGTCTTCCTTATTCGTAAGGGGGTGGCCTCTCATCCTGTTTCTCCCGCTGACTTACGGTGTTCGTTGGTGCCGCCTGGTGTCGTCTTGTCCACGCCGGTGGCCGGTTGAGTTTCCAGGGTTGGCGCGCGCCCGTCCGGATAGGTGAAGTCCTCGTCGCCGGTGTGTTCGGCGATGAATCCACGGATGCCCACCTGCCGGAGGTGGTCGACGACCCGGCCGAGTTCTTCGACGGCGTTGTCGAGCGAGTCGGCGTGTTCGTTGAGGAGCGCCAAGAGGAGTTCCTTGCGGCGTTCCCGGTAGCTCCACTGTTTTGCGTCGGCGGGGATCCCGGTGATCTTCTCAATGGTCTGTTCGGCTGTGGTGGGTTCGGTGATACCGATCTGCCGGAGCCGTTCATAGAGCGGTTCGAGTTGGTGGGGCTGTCCTAGCAGCCATGTGTACAGCTCGTCGATGGGTCGGGTGGTGGAGCGCATTATCCGGTGGTCGCCGGGTGGTGGGAGGAGGAACCAGAGGATGGGTAGGTCGAAAACCATGGCGAAGATGAGCAGTTCGTGGGCGTCGAACTCGCGGCGCCGTTCCCCGTCCCAGGCCCGTTCGATGGAGGAGACACCGGCCTGGGTGAGTCGCTGGCCGAGGTATGGCTCGAGCCGGTCGGCGAGGTCTTCTTGGGTCCAGCTGCGTAGTTGGCGGGCTTCGCGGATGTTGTAGGCGACCACCTGGTTGAGGTCGATGTCCTCGGGCGGTGGTGGGTTGGGCTGTGGGATCATCACCAAAAGCATACACAACTTGTGACTTGTGGTGGTAGTGCGCTGAAACTCTGTGTATGATACAAGGAGTAGGCAGTGAGATCAAAGGTGGCAGGTTGTGTCTGGTGAGACGGTCCCGGTTCTTCTGACCGTGGAGGAAGCTGGCGTGCTGCTGCGGATCGGGCGGACCAAGGCGTATGCAATGGCGAGGGAGTGGCGGGAGACCGATGGACGGTCGGGTCTGCCGGTGATCGATCTGGGTCATGTGTTGCGGGTGCCACGGCGGGCGCTCGAGGATCTGATCGGTGCTGAACTCGCCTACTTCGACAGCCCCGGCCGGATCGAAGAGACCAGGGAAGCCGTACTGCCGGCCGAACCACCGAAACCACGCCCGAGCGAGTTGGCCGAAGAACCACCGGCTCAGCGCTCACCGACGACAAGGCCGACTCGAAAACGCCGGGACCGTATCGCAGATCAGCTCGACCTCTTCGACTCGCAGCCCAGCTCCACCTGAGGACGGAGATCCCATGTGTACCCACCCGCGGCGATTCGAGGACAGACGAGTGCACACCTGCGGTGACAGGGTGGAGGTGGCACTGTGACGGTGCGGGTGACGACGTTGAAGGGCACCGAGGCTGGTCGCTACTACACCGAGCAGCTCCCGTCGTACTACCTCGACAGCGGTGAGCCGCCGGGTCGCTGGTTCGGACACGGCGCCCGGATGCTCGGTCTCGGAGGGCAAGTCGATGATGAAGCGTTCTTGGCGGTGATGGCCGGACTGGCTCCGATGAGCGGTGAGCGGTTGGGCCGCCGCTTCGGCGACGGTTCGGTGCGGGGGTTCGATGCGACGTTTTCGGCGCCGAAGTCGGTGTCGGTGCTGTTCGCCATCGGCGACCAACAACTGCGAGCGCAGGTGACGGAGGCGCATGACCGGGCCGTCGACGCAGTGCTCGACTGGATCGAGTCGCAGGCGCACACTCGGTTGCGGCGGCGGGGTCATGTGGTGTGTGTCGACGCCGAAGGAATCGTGGTGGGGGTATTCCGTCAGCACACCAGCCGTCGCCTCGACCCGCAGCTGCATACCCATGCGGTGATCGCCAACCGAGTCCGCTCTCCGGATGGACGGTGGTTGGCGCTCGATGCCCGCACGTTGAAGATGGATCAGCGGACCCTGTCGGGGTTGTATCACGCCGGGTTGCGGGCCGAGCTGACCCGCCGCCTCGGAGTCCGCTGGCAGCCTCCAGTGAATGGGATCTCTGAGATGGTCGGTGTCGATGCGGGGGTGCTGGCCGAGTTCTCCCAACGCAGCCGCGACATCGAGACGCGTGTCGACGAGAAACTGGACCGGTTCCGTAGCGACCTCGGGCGGGAGCCGACACCACGGGAACGGTGGCGCCTGGAACGAGAAGCTGTGCTGGATAGTCGCCCCGCCAAAACGCACGGTCACACAGCCGGCGAGTTGCACGCCGGGTGGCGCAGCAGGTTGCAAGCCCTCAGCTACGAACCACACCACCTCGTCGCCGCCGTGGTGGGTCGTGTCCGCGAGGCGACCGGCATCGACCAGGCGACAATGGCCGGAATGGTGGAGGCGGCGTTAGGGGCGTTGGCAGAGCGGCAGTCGACGTGGCGTCCCGCCGAACTGGTCCGTGAGCTCGCCGCCCAGGTCCCCACCAGTATCACGGTCGAACCGGATCGTCTGAGCAGCTTCTTGCAGGACCTCGCCAACCACGTCGCCGCTAACCGCTGTGTCGATCTGTCCCCACCAGTGCCGTCTGGTGCTGTGTTGCGCCGTGATGGGCGCCCGATCAGCGAAGCTGCCTTCGACCGGGCCCTCACCACCCACGCCATTCTCGAGGAGGAGGAACGGATCGTGGAGTGGGCTCAACGCCAGCGCCGCTTCGCCGACATCATCAACACCCGACCCCGGGGCCTAGACACGCAGGGTCTGAGCGCGGGTCAAGCCGAAGCGTGCCGGGCGGCATCCGGTGGGGCACCGTTGGAGCTGATCGTCGGACCCGCCGGATCCGGCAAGACCACCGCCCTCACCCCAGCCGTCACCTACCTACAAGACCGCGGTCAGACGGTGTTCGGGGTGGCACCCACCGCAGCAGCCGCCGAGGTGCTCGCCACAGAAACCACCATGCCAGCCGACACCCTCGACAAGCTCCTCTACGAACACGCCCGGCCCGACCGACCACCACAACCGCCATACGATCTCCCGCGGGGCTCGACGGTGATCGTCGATGAGGCCGGCACCGTCTCAACACCAAAACTCGCCGCCCTCACCTGTCTCGCCGACGTGGAACGATGGCGGGTGGTGATGGTGGGTGACCCTCGCCAGTTCTCCGCCGTCGGTCGGGGCGGCATGTTCGCCCGCCTCATCGACACCCACGGAGCTGTCGAACTCGACCACATCCACCGCTTCACCCACCAATGGGAAGCCGACGCCACCCGGCGAATTCGTACTGGAGATGCCTCCGTCTTGGCGGAGTATGAGCGTCACGGTCGCCTCCACGACGGCACCCCCAACGCCATGGAGACAGCCATCGTCGACGCCTGGCATGAGGCGCGGCGGCGGGGCGAGTCGGTAGCGTTGATGGCCAACACCAACCACACCGTCCACTGTCTCAACCAGCTAACCCAACAACGACGCATTGCCACCGGTGAGCTCGACCCGAACGGGCCTGCCCTCGGCCTCGGCCGCCAGCGGCTGCTTGTCGGCGACGAAGTCGTCACCCGCCACAACCAGCGCACCCTACGCACCGACCGCGGCGTCATGGTGAAGAACCGGGACCACTGGACCATAGAAGCCATCCACCCCGACGGCGCCGTCACCGTCGCCGGTAGGGCTGGCAGGGTTCGTCTACCCGCCGACTACGCCGCCGAGGACCTCGAGCTGGGCTACGCGCAGACGAGCCACGCCACCCAAGGCCGCACCGTCGACACCGGGCTCCTCCTCGTCGACGGCCCCACCGACAGCCGCGGCCTCTACACGCCGCTGACACGGGGCCGAACCTCCAACCACGCCTACGTCGTCACCAACGACGGCGAGACAGCAGCCGACGTGCTTACCCAAGCCGCGGTCCGGCACTGGATCGACCAACCCGCCATCGCCCAACGAACACGCCTCGAAGCCGGCAGGGTGTTGACCTCCTCGCTCGGAGTCGAGCTGCAAGCCGGGACGCACCCACCCGACCACGACGTCGACAAGCCAGCTCACGGCTCCGACGACGACCACGAGATCTGTCAGAAGATCAACCAGAGCATCGAAGCCGCCAGACAACGCCACAACGCCGAACGCACCCGAAACCGAGACAGCACCCGTAGCACCGCCCGATGACATGCGGAAGGACGACGCTTTGCGACCCGGGCACGGCGCTTCGACCACCGGATCAGGAGGGATTTCTTGCGCGGCTCCCCCATTCTGGGCTATGCGTGTGTATCGTTGTCCAGAAGGAGGGAGATTGTGTACGTCGAATGGATCCGACTCACACTTGGGTTCGTCTTTCTTCTCTCCTTCATCGCGAAGCTGCGGTCACGCGACGAATTTGTTCGTGCCCTCTCCGGATATGTCTGGCTGATGCGTCGTTCGCGTTTTCGCAAGATAGTCTCATATGGGATTCCCTTTCTGGAGCTGTTGGCTGCCACCTTTCTCTTGATGCCGTCGATCCCTGGAGTAGCTGGGGCCGTGCTCGCTGGCGGCACGCTCGCTGGGTTCACGGCGGCCATCGCGGCCAATGTTCGGGCGGGGGTAGCCTCGGCCTGCGGCTGCGGCATAGGGCACCTTAGAACGGGCAACCTTGCTCTCGTTCGAAACGCCGTGTTGATCGCCGGGGCCGGTGTGATCTGGGCAATGCCGTCACCGATGATGTTCGGCAGGCTGGGCGCGGCGGAAGGGGCGCTCCTCTACATGCTGGCCCTGCTCGGTTCTGTCCTGGTCGTTGCCGTACCTAACGTGCTCGAAGAGCTCGGCCTCCAGTTGAGGTCGGCGCCATGAGCGATCTGTTCTGGCTCTCGTATGGCCTGCTGTGGTTCATTGCCGTCTTCTCGAGTGTGGCGCTTCTATTGCTGTACCGGCAGATTGGTCTCGTGTATCTCGGCGGCCGAGGACGGGTGAACCTCGGAGGGATCGCGATTGGAACCAAGGCCCCACCGATCAGTTTCACTAGCAACGGGCGCGAGCATCGACTCGAATGGAACGGGTCGGCAAACAAGCGGTCCGTCATCGCGATATTCTCACTGCCAGATTGCCCAATATGCCAGGCCCTCCTTCCTGATCTGGACTCCTTCATTGCAGGATGGAACGAGAGTCTCGAGTTCGTGTGGTTGCAGCGCCAAGACGACGACACTGTGACCGGCGAACTCCCGGCCACGAAGCTTGTTGCCGGTGTCGTTGATGCGGAGGTGTTCGATTCCCTTGACATCCGGGGCACGCCGTTCGTACACGTGATCGACGAAACGGGAACGGTCATTGCCAAGTCGTTGGTCAACTCAATAGAGGATCTCGAGGCTCTGGCTTGGTCAGCGGTGTCACCTTCGCCACGACCGACGAACCGAGTCCTTCAGGGTCGTGGCGAGGACGGGGGCTGAAATGCGACACCATGGACGATCATCGCCACATCCCGGGCATGAAGACCACCCTAAGGCGGTGGCGGCCGCGACCCGTGTGGCGGGTGCGATGGATCGGCGACGATTCCTCAGGCGCGCCGCGGATGCAGCCTTCTACGGACTTGCCTACACACTTGCGCACGGCGCGCTGTTCCGCCCCGCGTCAGCCACTGCGGCGAGCTGTGGTTCACCGACAGGTGGATGCTGTCCCCAGTATTGTGGGCCATCGCCTTGCTGTGGCACCGGATGCAGCACCAATGGCTGCAGTTGCTCAGGGAGTTCCTGCAACTCGCCTTGCACGAAGCCCAACAGCTGGGGCTCGGGCATGAGCTGCTGGGTCTGTACAACCCAATCACCGTGTCGGACCACCATCTGCTGCGATTGTGACAACGACGCCGGCGTGAGGTGCATCTGCGCCAGGGTTCTAAGTGCCTGCTAGCGGTTTGATGAAGGGAGGTTCCGTGGCGAGCGTGGTACTTGCTCTGTTGGCAGCGGTAGCTATGACGGCGACCGGCTGAGGGATCAACGCCATCTGCGGCGGTCAGGTCGGTCGACCAGGTACGCGAATCACTCGATCGGTTCTCTTCACGCTCGGCGCAATGACCGGCGCCGTTGCCTCCTTCGCGACCCTGGACAGGCTGGTCCCGGACGTGGCTACTGACGGCTCCACCTATCGCGTTGCCCTCACATTGCTGGGTGGGTTCGTTCTCGCGACGTCATTGACAGGTCGCCCGCGCGTGTTCTCCCCGCGACGTCACCAGGTTTGGCGGCATACCGCTCAGCGTCGCATTGTCGGGGTCCCTCTCTTTGGGTTTCTCTTGGGCCTGGGCTGGTGGACGGTCGTCTCGTCGTCCTTGCTGTGGGTTGCCTTGATCGTCGCTGCTCTCAACGGCCACGGCCTGGAAGCAGGGCTCGCTTTCGGCGCGGGCCGAGCGTTCGCATTCTGGTTGGGAGCTGTCGCTCCGTCAGGTCATCCCGGCCTGGAACGCGCCGTCGAACAACTGCTGTCGCAATGGTGGCGGGCCACGTGGCGAATCGCCGGGGGACTTGCCGGGGCTGCCATGATTGCAGCATCGCTAACAAGAGCCACTCCGCAATGAACGGCAGCTCAGGACGGCCGCGCGCTATGCGGTGGATTTCTCGGCTTGGATTGTTTGCGCTCGTCTTCGCTCTCGGCCTCACGGCCGGGTGGGTGCTCCAGTCGGCCGGGTCGAACGGGGCTCGTGGAGCCTTAGCGGACGGACCGGAGCTGGCGAGTCAAGAGATCGCTCAGCTCCGAGCAGCTGTCTCTTCTGTCGAGGCGGACAGGGACGTAGCGCAGGCGGAGCTCGAACGTGTTGAAACCGCTCTGGAAGCGATGAAGGCTCGGAATGAGGAGCTGGCGTCGGATGCCCGCCAGTTCTCCGGCCCAACGGCCGCTGCAACCTACGACCTGCCGGCGGCGAACGGCTTGTCGGCCACACTTACGTTCGTAGTCGTTGACGAACCAGCCGCAATCGATCCGGTAGTCTGGTTGCTGCTCACCGTCCGAGATTCTGCTCCCGCTACGCAAGTCGCGATCGAACTCGGTACCTGCAGCGGGCAGGATCAGGTACCCCTCGGGTCGCTCTCAAACGTCACGACAGGCGCCACCGGGCGTCTCACTCACGTACAGCCCAACCTCGCGCTACCCCTCGACGACGCCAGTCTCTGGATCCGGCTCTCAACCGAAAACGCTCCAGAAGGGCCCGGCGTCCGCGCGCTCGTTCAGCTGCAGCAGCTGAACGAGGATGCGCCCATCATGAATGCCGGGGACGACCCCTGCAATCCAGCCTGAAGCCCTGAAGATTCGCCGGAGGCGCGTAGATGGCGAAGGTGCCGAGCACTGCACAGATCGACCGACCGCCCCACCGGTGCGTCAGAGGTACGAGCGCCGGTCGCCGGGCACTTGGGTCACGATGAGACGAGGAACGACACGATCTACGCCAAGACAAGAGTCGACGTCGGAAAGGGTGACCTCCCTGCGCATCACAGGGTCTTCCGTCGCCTCCTGCTCCCCGGTGGGCACGGCTCGAAGCACCTTGAATCCGTCATGCAGCCCGCCGCCCCGAGGGAGGTCGTGTGGGTTCAACTGCAGCGAGGATAGCGTGACTTCTCGAGGCCGGGGCCGGCGCTGGCGCCTATCTGGCGCCTATCGACTGGAGAACCAGGTAACACGCAGTGGAATCACCGAGCACGACCTGGCACCGTAATCCCTGGTCACACCGGGTTTTCGCTGGCAACTCATCATTGCTCGACACCATCCGTCAAGGTCCCTCGTTGACTGGGGGTCAAGAGGTCGCGGGTTCAAACCCGGTCAGCCGACGAACGGACGAGTCGAATCTCGGCGAGAGCCGTCTGCGGGTACTGACCGGTTCGGATCCAGCCGGGTAGGATGGGCGAAGATCGGGTGAAGGATGTCAACCAGCGATCGGGGGGAGGTGCGTAGGTGTTCCGTCTCAGCGCGCTGCCGGCGAGTCAGGGTGACGCGCTTTGGATCGTCTACGGCGATCCGGCCGCTCCCCATCGAATCCTCGTCGACGGCGGTACGTCAGATACGAGCGAGAGCGTCTTCCGATGCCTCGAGGACCTACCCGTGGGCGATCGCCGGGTGGATCTCGTTGTGGTGACCCATATAGATGCGGACCACATCGATGGGATCGTCACCTTGCTCGAGAACGACACCAACCTGGCAATCGACGACATCTGGTTCAACGGATTCCCGCATCTGTCGGAAGAGCACGAGGTGTTCGGGCCGATCGCAGGCGAACGACTCACCAAGGCAATCCTCGATCGCAACCAAACCTGGAACGGGAGCCGACCCTTCGGTCCGGCGATCGCCGTCGCGGACCTAGGGGCACCGGTGTCGCGCAAACTGGCGGGAGGGCTCCGTATGACGGTGCTCTCCCCGGGCCGGGCGCAGCTCGCCGCCCTCCGGCCGGGGTGGAGCAGGGTGGTGCGTGAAGCCGGCTTGGACCCCGAGGTGCCGGCGTCGGTGCCGGAGGAGCTACCGGGATGGGAGACGTTCGGCTCGTTCGACTTCGATGCATTGAAGGATGCACCCTTCGCACCGGATCGCAGCGTCGCTAACGGCACGACCATCGCCCTCCTCGCCGAATACACCGACAATGGTCAGGAGGTCGCGGTTCTGCTCGCCGGTGATGCTCACGCCGACGTTCTAGAGGACTCTCTCGGCCGGCTGTTGGCGCTGCGAGAATCGGAGCGGCTCGAGCTCGACGCCTTCAAACTGCCGCATCACGGCAGTAAGAAGAATGTGTCGAGAAGAATGGTCGAGCAAGTGTCGTGTCCTCGGTTCATCTTCTCCAGCAATGGCGCGTACTACCGGCATCCGGACAGAGAAGCCGTGGCGCGGGTGATCGCATGCGGACAACGCCCTGAATCGGGACCCCAGCTCCTGTTCAACTACCGGACTCGATTCAACGACGTCTGGGATGATCCGCACCTCATGGAACGGCATCGCTACACGGTTAGCTACCCCGAAGCCGCGAGCCCCGGCATCGTGATCGATCTCGCATGACTGCGCTGTACGACGACGGATCGGCCGAGCCCCGCACCCACGCGCTCGTTGTCGGCGTCGGCGAATACGACTACATCGATGACCCTCGCGTGGCCGGCCTCAACCTGACTGCCAAACTCAGTTCTCCACCCGAATCCGCACTGGCGTTTGCCACCTTTCTCCGGGATGAGCTAACGAACTCCGAGGCACCGCTGGGCAGCCTGGACTTACTCGTCTCGCCGACGCGCAGATTCCGACCCCCCGGCTCGGCCCGGGCAAAACGGATCGGACGACCAACCATGGAAGAGTTGCGGCCGGCTTTCCGGCAATGGGTGGATCGCTGCAACCGCAATGAAGACAACGTCGCCATGTTCTACTTCTGCGGCCACGGGCTGATGAGAGGTCACCTGGGACTACTCGTCGCCGATTTCGGCGACCCGGACAGTCAGCCATTCGCTAATGCAATCAACTTCGACGACTCCCGCGTGGCGATGGCTACATCTTGTCGGGCGAAGATCCAGTGTTTCTTTGCGGATGCCTGTCGTCAGGTCTCCCTCGAATCTCTTCGGGTCGGCAACGAACTCGGGGAGGTGATCCCGGATTGGCTGGCTGACCAGAATCTGGCCGTTGATTCCTTCGGTCTCTACGCCACGTTGCCCACCGACCCGGCCTATGGACAGGTAGCGGGTGTGGCTGCGTTTACCCAAGCGATCCTTGCGTCGTTCCGGGGGATGGGATGCCGGCCGAGACGCGGTGCGTGGTGGGTCTCCACCTCCCACCTCGCCGAAGGTGTGGAAGCGGCGATGTCATACGCGCAGGCGCACGAGGGCGCCCCGCGACAGACCTCGCAGCCGGAAGGAGGACGGCGCGAATCGCTCATTCACTGCACCGACAGTCCTGGTGATATCCCTGTGACGATCATGCTCGTCCCGGGCCACGAGACCGATGGTGTCGAGCTGTCGATCTTCGAGGCGGGGGCCGGTCAACCCGTCGCGCATCGACTCGACGGTGCTGAACCGTGGCACATACGCCTCCCCGTCAAGGAGTACCAAGGCCGGGCGACGTTCTCACGGCGATGGCGTCCCTATGAAGCGACGGTGAATCCGCAGCCACCTCACCCCGAGATCGCATGGGAGCTCGAGGAATGACTCATCTCGACATCAGGGTCATCAACACCACGGGCGGCAACCGGCTCGACGGGGCTCTCCTGACTGCCGAGATCATCGATGCGGACTCGGGTGAGCTGCTCATAGAAAGGTCGCTACAGGTAGGCGATGTGACCGGTGTCGAGGTAACCGGCGAGCGACACGTGGTGCGGGCCAGATTCCCGGGGGGACGTCTGATCCAGGTGGCTGCCTCGAGCGAAGGGGAGGTCGACATCCCAGCGCCGCCGTCGCAGCACGAGTGGCTGAGTTGGGAGACGGCCGCCGGGCAAGCGCCCGCCCCGGAACGGTACCGGAGCCACCGCCGGAGCGCAGCAGAGACACCCTGGGTTCAGCTATGGGGGGCGAACCCGCAGCCGTGGCCCGCCAGCTACAGCGAGTCGGACCTGATCTCCTGGAAGATCACCTTCAAAGACCTCCTGCCGCGCGGCATGAACTACGTGCTTATCGGATCACCAGCGGCCACGCCACGTGTCTCTGTCCTCCCGGCTGAATCGCTAGCCTCGATCGCTATCCGGCCGGTCGCCCCTATGGCTACGGACGGGCGAGGAATGGCCGTGAGCGTATCGATTGCCTCGGACCTCGCGTCCAAACACGACCGCCAGGTTGATTCGGTGCTTCGGTATCTGAGCCGGGGCGAGGTCGAGACCGGTCGAATGGTTGCCGCGGAGCGTCTGTTGTTCGAGAAGCTCGCGGATCCTACGGGCGCGGCCATCGGAGGCTATTACCTGCTCAAGGCAGGGGAGTACGGGCGGCTCCATTACTGGCCCGGCAATTTCGAGAACTGGAAAAGCTATCTGCCCGATGCCGCCATCATCCACGGTTTGCAGATGCTCTGGGACCCGCAACAACGTGACCTGGAGGCGGCTGCCGACTCACTGGTACGGGCCGCCAATCTCGGTCCACCGCTGCTCACGGTGGGGCTGCGCATGCTACGTCAGGGGCTCCACTTCCTGGGGCGTCAGTCGACAGACGCTGCCATCGACTCGGCTCGGAGCACCGTGATGTCGTACGCAGAGGCCGTCGACTGGACGCAGCCGTTCACAACATTCTGGGCCACGTCGCCGCTGACACCCGACGCCGCAGCTACGCCGGGTATCCCGGCAGATCGCGCTCATCTCGAATGGTTGCCGCGTCGGCCGGGTCTATACGCATTCCCCGACACGAAGTCGCTCACCGACACAGTCGAGCCGAGAGCAGCGGGCGGCTGGCAGGTGCATCGAGTGCGCGGGAAGGCGATCTCGAAGCGAGTATTTGCGACGAAACGAGAGGCGGTTGTCTTTGCCAGCGAGCGCTTCACGCCGTCAGCGGCGGCACGGCTCGTTGTGCTGCGTGCGGACCGCTCGATCGAGCGGGTGAAGGCCTAAGAACTTCCGTATCTCCTTCGCGACAAGACCATGTTCTGCCGCAGCGTCACAACCGTTGGTGGGTCGATCTTTGAGGACGCCACCATGTTCTGCCCGAACCCCGCCCCCAGCCGATTGTCGCCCAGTAGAACCACCATCCGCCGTCACGTCGCGCCCTAGCGGTCCGGAGGCGGTTCGTGTCACCATGGGCAGCCCGGAAATCACTTCTCCCGTGGTCTCCTCGTCCGGTACGATCGCGGGATTGTTTACGGTGCTGGGGGCGTGAGGTACGCGTGTGGCCTCACCGGCAGTTCCGAGGCCGAGGGCGGTTTCGTTAATGGTATGTCGTATCAGTGAGCTCGTGCTCGATCGCCTGGACGACGGCACGCTCGAGATCGGGCCGCGCGCAGGGTTCGGCGGTCCGCAGCCGACGATCATCCTCAGTCGCAGGGATGAGCCGGAGAAGGGGAAGTCCCGGCTGCATATCGACGTCAACGCCACCCACCGCGATCAGGACGCTGAACGCGAACGCCTTCTCGAACTCGGTGCTCGTCCGGCCCATGTCGGCTAGACGGGGGACGAGGGGGGGCATGTCCTGGCCGACCCCGAAGGCAACACGTTCTGTCTGCTCGAGGCCCGCCTCGACCCACTCTGATCCTCAGCGGTGATGCCTCGACACGTGCGCCGGGTTGCGGACAGACGGCACTTCCCGGGGAAAACTGAGGTCGTGCGGTTGGAGAATGGCGTTTTCCGGCTGAAGAACGCTGAGGCCAGGGGCATGTGTTGCACATTTCCCCAGTATCCTCGGATCCCCGCTTTTCCAGCTCGGGTCAAGAGGCCACGGGTCTCGGCACTGGCGGTGCCAACCGTGGTGGTCAACCAGCTCGCGAAAACATCCGCGACCGTCCACAGCTACGCGGAGGATAATTACGGGTAACTCGCGCGGTGTCGACGGCGCGATTTCCGAGCTGACGTGTGACGCGGTGGAGTGCGCAGGTCCGCCCCGCCGGGCCGGGGTGTGTGCGGTGGTCAGGGCTGCGTCGCATAGCGAGCTGCTTGTCGTGTCGTTACACCACGGATGGCTTCAGATCGGAGGAGATCATGGCCACCCAGGAAGACCTGACCGTCGCCTACCACCAGCAAGACACCGACTACTACTGCGGTGCCGCATGCGCCCAGATGATTCTCGACTCGATCGGCGCAGGCTTGCTCGACCAAGACGACCTGTATACGGACAATCACAACCACAGCACGATCGAGTCGGCATGGTATACCGCCCCCGACGGCCTGCAATGGACCCTCAACGACCGGCGACCCGCCGGCTTCGGCGGTTGGTTCGTCACGTACTCACCCTCCACCGAGGACACCATCTCTCGCAAACTCGTATGGACTATCCACCACTATCAAGTTGCTCCAGCAGCTCTGGTATTCGGGTGGGACCACTGGATCGTCATCCGAGGGTTTGACGCGAGCGCGGCACCGTCGTCGTCATCCGATACGGGCTACACGATCACGGCGTTCGATGTCAACAACCCGTGGCCGCCTTGTCCGAGTTGGTACGCTCCATCGGCTCCTCCTCCACCACCGCCACCACCGCACTCGGGCGGTGATGGCTGCGGAACGGGTGGGAATCACGGCATCGACAACCAACACATCGCGTACGCAACCTGGAAATCCACCTATATGACGGGCGTCCCCTCCGGGCATTGGAAGGGTGACTTTGTCGCCGTTTGCGATCCGGATCCGCCGGCACAACGGCTGGGAGACCAGGCCCCGCGTCCAGAGCGGCTGTCTGGAGAGCGGCTTCTGGATGGCGGGGAAGCCATTGAGCTCGCCATCCGCGGGCTCGAGCAATACGGGCTGCGCCGTCGCGAGGATTGGGGTCGGATCCTCGAAGGAACAGAGCCGTCGCAGCCACACCTGGTCCAGCGACTTGATGTCACGGATACGTTCTACTACCTGGTCCCGATGGTTTCGAACGACCGGGCAAGCGCTTTCGTCAGTGTGGACGGACGCTTCGGCGACTACCGGGAGACCGGGGCATTGTCTCGAGCACAGACGGTATTCGAGATGCTCGATCCACGTCGAGCTGTCGAAATGATCGCCGGCCGGGTATTCGACCTGGATGAACCTCTGGGACGTGTGCGGGTCCGGCCCGACGCGTATTGCTTGTACCCAACCCTTGTTTGGAAGCCTTGCCGGGAATCGCTCAGCCCGTTCTATCCCTTCCACATGGTGACCATTGGCGGGCACCGACTGTACATTCGGGTTGATGGCGCGGTCTTTACGCAACTCCATCCGGCAGGACGCGGGATCTAGCGACAGGGGAAGGACGAAGGGTCCTTGATTTCCGATGAGGCGGCTGAGGCGGTATCGCTGGCTCGCGCCCGAATAGGGATCGAAGAGTCCGTGCGGGCGGACGTTGTACGAGTCCAGCGTCTCGACAAGGTTGGCAAGCACTATTACCTGGTTGTCTTTGGGCCGCAGGGATCACGGACGGGCGTTGCGACCGTAGACGCATCGTCAAAGGAAGTGGCCGAATGGGCGGTACTACCAGGCGGCAGCGAGCACCTCGCGATAAATGCGGAAACGGCAACAAGCCTGGCCAGGATGCCCGGTGCGACAACCGATCTCGTTTGGCAGTCCTGTCGCGCTTCGCGTTCTCCGCTCTATCCACTGTGGCGACTCCGTGACGCACACAACGCACGGTATGTCAACCAGCAAGGGGAGGTATGGAGTGACCTCGACGATGGTGGCCGGGGCGGATAGCTGCGAGCACATTCGGTCTGACGCGTTCGCCTGAAGTTGTACTCGGTCTCCTCGCCCGTATTCAGTCTGCGACATCCAGGATCCGCAGGCCGTTGCCGTGACAGCCGAGGAACACGAGCACACCCTAGAGGTCGAAGTCGAACGCTCCCTCGGTTGCCCGGGATGGTTGTGACTATGTCTCGTTGCACTGGCAGTCTTCGCCGAGTTTGACACGTGCCTATATAGGAATATGCTTGCCTTCATGGCACGAGCCGCCACTACCTCTGATGTCTTCAATGCAATTGCCGAGCCGCAGCGTCGGAGGATTCTCACTGTGCTCAAACACAGCGAGCTCTCAGTTGGCGGTGTCGCCGACGAGATCGGCCTCAGACAACCGGCCACTTCGAAACACCTGCGCGTGTTGAGAGAGGTTGGCCTGGTTCATGTGCACCAGGTTGGCAAACAACGTGTGTATGGGTTGGATGCTGGTGGGCTGCGCAAGATCCATGAATGGACCGGCGGTTTCGAGGAGTTCTGGAACGAGAGCTTCGACCGTCTCAACGAATACGTA
The DNA here is from genome assembly GCA_963801165.1 of uncultured bacterium. Taxonomy (GTDB): domain Bacteria; phylum Actinomycetota; class Acidimicrobiia; order Spongiisociales; family UBA5794; genus JAAETI01. Next base: position 322,747 of record CAWDDT010000006.1, on the reverse strand, counting down.
AAGACGATGAAGGAGGGCACGAAGGATGACGGATGAGGAGAAGGATCGGGAGGTCGTCGTCTCGAGGACGATCGAGGCGCCGAGGGATCTCGTCTTCGAGGCGTTCAGCGAGGTCCGTCATCTGTCGAAGTGGTTTGGGCCAACAGGGTTCTCGACGACGACACATGCGTTCGAGTTCCGGCCCGGTGGTGTGTGGGACTACACGATGCATGGTCCCGATGGCACCGACTATCCGAATCACGTCGAGTACCTCGAGATCTCACTGCCGGAGCGGATCGTCATGCGTCACGGGTCGAGGAGGGACGATCCCGACGCCTTCGTCTCAACGGTGACCTTTGACGAGCAGGTCGGTGACTGCGAGGTCACCCTCCGCTCGGTGTTCAAGACCAAGGAGCTGCGGGATCGCGCCGTAGAGCGTTTCCACGCCATCGAGGGCGCCGAGCAGACGCTGTCTCGCCTTGCTGCCCATGTTGAAAGAAACAGGGGCAAATCGTGAGCAAGGTCTTTGTCAGCGTAGGTATGACCCTCGACGGCTACATGGCGCCGGAGGGGATGGATGTCGATCATGCCTTCGATCCCGAGCATCTGGGTTGGGCGGAGAAGTGGTCTCAGATGCAGAACTGGCTGTTGCAGCAGGAGTACTTCCAACAACGCCTGGGGCTTGGTGAGGGTGGGGAGACCGGGGAGGACAACGACATCGTGCGCAGGACGTTCGAGCGCACCGGTGTGAGCATCATGGGCAAGCGGATGTTCGAGTTGGGCGAAGCGATGTGGCCCGAGGAGGCGCCCTTCCACACGCCGGTGTTCGTGCTCACCCACGCGGTCCGCGAGCCCTGGGTCCGTCCCGGCGGCACGACCTTCCACTTCGTCAACGATGGGATAGAGGGTGCCCTCGAGCAGGCACGTGAGGTGGCGGGCGAAGACGACATCCGGATCTCGGGAGGAGCCAACGTCATCGTCCAGTATCTCAACGCCGGTCTAGTCGACGAGCTGGCTATCGACCTGGCGCCCGTGGTGTTCGGTGGCGGCACACCGCTACTCGACGGCCTCGACACCAATCGAATCGGAATCGAGATCGCGGAGGCGATTCACTCGCCACTCGTCACCCACCTCCGCTACCACCTCCATCCCAAGAACTCACGAAGCGGGTGACGATCAGGAGACGACATGGGCCGGGCCACAAATCGGGACGTTCGTCAAACTGATCGCCAGAACTGCGGCGGACGTGAAGCCAAGCTAGCGGAGGCTCCCGCTACTGTTCGCTCCTGTGATCTGCGTGACGACAACAACTATGCGGCCGGACAGCGGCTCCGCGGTGTGGCCGCGGGTGTTGCCGGTCGCACCGCGTCGAGAACACCGATGACGCCACTGCATTGGGGCATTATGGGCACTGGTGGCATGGCGCGGGCGATGGCGGACGTTCTTACATCGTCGGGTCGGATCGTGGCCGCCGTTGGCTCATCCCGGGAGGGCGCCGCGGCCGAGCTCACGGATCAGCTCGGCTCAGGCCGCGCCGAGTCCTCTCATGAGGCGGTTGCCGCCGCTGATGACGTCGACGTCGTCTACGTGGCGACCACCAACGACCGACACTTCGCCAATGTCATGAGCTGCATTGACCGTGGTACGGCCGTCTTGTGCGAGAAGCCACTTGCACTCGATGCGCACCAAGCGCGGCTCCTCATGCGGGCGAGCGAGGAATCGGGCGTGTTCCTCATGGAAGCCATGTGGATGCGTTTCCAGCCGTTCTTCGAGAGGATTCAGCAGCTTGTAGACACGGGCGCGACCGGACCGATCAACTACGTACAGGCCAACATGTCATACCTGGCCGACACGGACCCTCGGCGTCGGTGGATGAACGCTGACCTCGGTGGCGGTGCGCTGGCGGACATCGGTGTGTATCCGATCAATCTTGCCTTGCTTCTTCTCGGCCCGCCCCTCGAGACGGAAACCCAAGTCACCATCGGACCGACCGGGGTGGACCTCGAAACTCGTGTGCTGTCTCGTCATCGCAATGGTGCAGTGGCTGTGCTTGGCGTCTCGTTCATCAACGCGGCACCAAGCGAGGCCGTTGTCGCCGGTCCCGCCGGCTCGATTTCTATCCGGGCGCCGTTCCATCTGAGCCGTCAGCTGGTTGTCACTCGACCGGGTGATGAACCGACCGTGATCGAGCTGGACGGGGATGGGCACGGCCTTCTGCCTGAGGTGGAAGAGGTCGAGCGCTGTGTTCGGGCGGGGCGAACGCAGAGCGACCTGCTGCCGCATTCCCATACGCTTGCCGCCCATAGCTGGCTCGATGAGATCAGGGCTCGAGGAGTAGATCCCACGGTCTGAGCGACACCGGTACGCCGGTGCATCCCGCCCATTGGCCGCCCCGGCTTCTTTGCTGGCGGCGCTCCTCCCTTGACGGATGGTCCCAGGATTGGTACTTTGGAACCGCTTACGGAACCGGTTGCGGAACCGGTTGCGCATTTCCCATTGGGAGGTTTGGACCGAATGACTGTTCGCCGAGCGACGATGGCCGACGTAGCGCGGCAGGCCGGGGTGTCGAAGACAAGCGTGTCGCGAGTCTTGAACGGCAAGGGGGAGCTAGGCGCCGGCACCGTCGAGCGCATCCGTCTTGCGATGGATGAGCTGGGCTACGTTCCCGCCGCCAGAGCTCAATCCCTGGCCAACGGAAAGGCCGGATCGATCGGTGTGCTCGTCCCAGCCGGGATGTGGTGGGAGTGGACAGTTCACGTCATGCGAGGTGTCGTCGAAGCGGTCGGGCAGGCAGGCCTCACGGTGACGTTGGCGAGCGTCGGGTCCGATCCAGAATCCCGAGACGAGCTTGCACGACGCATCATCAAATCGCGTGCAGTAGACGGCTTCGTGGCAATTCTTCCGCCGGGCATGCTCGACTACCTCGAACGGATCAACGCCGAGGGTATGCCGGTGGTGCTCGTCGACGACTATGAGCATCGTCCCTCGTTCCCATCGGTCCGGGCCGACAACTTCGGCGGTGCCAGGGAAGGAGTCCGGCACCTCATAGATTCGACCCAGGGCCGGATCGGTGCCATTACGCGCACGCCCGGCATACCGGTCTTCGATCAGCGCCTTCTGGGCTACCGGGCAGCCCTGGAGGACGCGGGCATTGCCTATGACGAAGCTCTTGTCGGGTTCGGGAATGACGATTCTTCCGTGTCCGGCGAGGGCGCGTCGGAGCAACTCCTAGCAGCACAGCCTGATCTCAAGGGTTTGTTCTGCGTATTCGACCGGTACTCGATCGGTGCCCTACGTGCTTTACATCGTTCCGGCCGCCGCATCCCAGAGGACGTAGCGATCGTCGGGTTCGACGACTCCGAGCTCGTGCGGGAAACGGACCCACCGCTTACGGCCATACGACAGCCGCTGCGTGACATGGGCGCGACAGCCGCCAGGAAGGTGCTTGGCATCGTCGACGGCAAGGACCAAGCGGACGAGCTCGTACTCCCGACCACTCTCATCGTGCGGAGCACGACTCAACAGGTTTCTCCTAGAGAGAAGAAGCGGGCAACGGGGCAACCAGCCCCTGATTGAAAGGAAGAACATGAAACGGACACGCTTCGCCATTGTGCTGGTGGCGCTAGCGCTCATTGCGGCTGCTTGCGGGGGCGGCGACGACTCCGCCGGATCAACTGTGACGACGCAGCCCACCGAGTCCACAGTCGCACCGGCGGCTGAATCGGCGAGCCTGCAGATCATCGGACCCTGGCGTGCGACCGAAGCAGATGCCTTCGAGTTGGTTCTCGATGGGTTCCGCGAGACATCGGGAGTCGAAGTCGTCTACGAAGGTGTCGATGATGTGTTGGCACCACTGTCGACCAGGATCGCCGCCGGGTCTCCACCGGATCTAGCGGTTCTGCCGACAGGCAACGGGCTCCTCGACTTCGCGGCCCAGGGAGCGCTCGTGCCGCTCGACTTCATGCAGGATGAGCTCGCGAGCAACTTCGCCGACGGGCTGCTCGGCGCGTTCAGCGTCGACGGGACTCCGTATGCGTTCCCGACTCGCGCCGATATCGGGAGTGCGCTCTGGTACAACCCAGCGGTCGTTACCGAGCCTCCGGCAACGTGGGCCGACTTCGTAGCATATTGCGATTCAATGGCTGCCTCCGGCGAGGCCTGCGTGGCGGGAATCGGAGCCGACGGTTGGACACTCGATATGCTCTTTGCGGTCATCTACACCGCAAGCTACGGGGCCGCACAGAACACGGCACTCTGGGCGGGCGACGTTCCCTTCACCGATCCGAGCGTCTCGGCCGCGCTGGAGAAGATGACCACTTACTACGGCGCCGACTACGCCGCCGGAGGACCCGAGGGTGCTCTGGGGACGGGATTGGTTGACGGTTTCGCTCGTGTCTTCGGAGAGAACGCCGATGCCACGTTCGTACAGGCCGGCAGCTGGGGTGGGGGTCTCGCAATCGGGGCCGTGAACGAGAATCTCGTCGAGGGCGAGACCATCGACTATGTCATGTTCCCGACAGAGTCGGCCGGTGAGAACGCGTCCATGGTGTACTCCGATGTCGTCGTCGTGTTGACCGATAGCCCGGCGGCCCGAGAGTTGGCGCAGTACCTTGCCAGCACAGACGGCCAAACGCTGTTTCTCGAGAGCGGATACTCCGTCGCCAATGTGCATGTGGATTCGTCGTCCGAAACCGGCCTGCTCGGCAAGACATCCGGGCTGCTGGCAACGGTCGACGGCACTACTGAGCTGATCTCGAACGATCTCAAGGCACAGTGGATCGAGTTGCTCGGTGCTGTGATCCTCGATCCGAGCACCATCAGCTCGCAGCTGGAGGACTTCCAGTCTGTGGCTCAGGACAGCCTCGGGTAGAGCACGATGAGAGTACAAGGCCGTAGACCGAAGCGCAGCGAGAGCCTCGTCGGCTGCTGCAATCGCGGCCTACATGGGGCGGGGACGTGCGTCGTTCTCGCCCCAGGCGACCTCGCAGCCGCCGGCGTGGTGTCGTCGTGAGTGTGGGAATTGCAACCCGTTTTGCGAAACAGCGCCGCACGTCCGCGGGCGCCGGGGCGTTGATGGTTGCCCCTGCGCTCTTGATCGTCGTCGTGTTTCTCCTGATTCCGATCCTCTATACGCTGCGAATGAGCGTGGCTGAAGGCCCGGGATTCACGATCGGCGGCTTTGTCGGTCTGGAGCACTACCAGCGGCTGGTCGGCGACGCCAAGTTCGCCGACTTCTCCCACTTCCCGCCAACCGGTGCGTTGTTCAACAGCCTGGGGTGGATGATCTTCGCTGTGCCGGCGTGCATCCTGATCGGGTTGGTCGTGGCGCTGGCCGCCGACCGATCTCGACTCCAGACCATCGTCCGGGGCGCATTCTTCCTCCCGATGGTCCTGTCGGGAACTGTGCTCGGCGTCATCTGGCTGTTTGTCTATGCGCCGTCTCCAGATGTCGGACTGCTCAACGCAGCACTCGGGACCGATCAGTCGTGGCTCGGCAGCCCGTCGACGGTGAACTATGCCCTCATGGCGACATGGGTATGGAGTGCCACGGGGCTCTCGGTCGTCATCATCGCTGCCGCACTCAAGGGCGTACCCGACGACATCGTCGAAGCCGCCAAGGTGGACGGTGCTTTCGGGTGGCGGCTTTTCTGGCACGTCACCCTGCCCTCGATCCGGCTCCCGCTGTCGTTTCTGCTCACAACCCAGCTTGTCCAAGTACTGAAAGTCTTCGACGTTGTGTTCGTCATGACCGGAGGTGGGCCCGCGGGAAGAAGTCGCACACTTGCATTGCTGTTCTTTCAGCAGAGTTTCGTGTCGCTCAAGCCGCAATACGGCGCCGCGATCGTGGTTGCGATGTCGGCGCTGATTATCGTTGGCTATTCGCTGGCTCGGAGAACCGGTGGGGTCGAAGGCCATGCGTGACACCGGCACTCAGACACGAGGTCAAACGGCGGCCGGTGCCAATCTGCTGCTGACGCGGGTCCCTCGGGCGGTCTTCAGCGTCTTCATGGTGGTGGCGATTCTCGTCTGGGTCCTGCCACTGATCGGGCTCGTCATCAGCTCATTCCGCCCCTTTACCGATGCGACATCCACCGGATGGTGGACCACGATTGGCAACCCGAACCTCACGCTCGGGAACTTCAAGGAGGCCCTGGGGGCATCGGGATTCCTCAGAGCCTTCGTCAATAGCCTGTTGATAACCGTCCCGACGGTGATTCTCGTTGTGGTGGTCTCGTCGTTCGCCGCCTTTGCACTCATCTGGACCGACCTGCCGGGCCGCAGGTGGCTCTATGCGGCCATGGTGGGGTTGCTCGTAGTACCGCCTGAGATCACGCTCGTCCCGACGCTGAACATTCTCAAAACCCTGCACCTCATCAACACTTTTCCCGGGATCTGGCTAAGCCATGTATCGGCAGTGATGCCGTTTGCCATCTTCCTCCTTGGCAACTTCTTTGCCCAGATCCCGGGAGAGCTCGTGGAAGCGGCGCGTGTCGACGGAGCAAAGGCGCGACATGTGCTGTTCCGGGTTGTGATTCCGCTCTCGGGAGCGGCTTTGGCGTCACTGGCGACCTTCGACTTCCTCTGGGTCTGGAATGATCTCCTACGGGCACTCGTCATCATTCCCGACCCCACGATGCAGCCCCTGACGGCCATTCTCGCGAACCTGAGTGGCGGTTATGGGCAGTACGTGACGGTGATGGCCGCAGGCGCAGTGCTGCTGATGATCCCACCACTGATCGTCTTCCTGGTGGCGCAGAAGGCGTTCATTCGAGGAGTGCTCACCGGGGCGGTCAAGTCTTGACGCTTGTACAACGAGACGAAGGAAAGTCATGAAACTCAACAACAGCTTCCTCTGGGGCGCTTCAACCGCGGCCTATCAGGTCGAAGGTGGCAACTACGCCAGTGACTGGTGGGAGATGGAACACACCCCCGGGTCGCCGGTCACTGAACCCAGCGGCGACGCATGTGATCACTACAACCGCTATGAGGAAGATCTCGACCTGCTTGCCGGTTTCGGGTTGAACGCCTATCGCTTCGGAATCGAATGGTCGCGCATCGAGCCGGAGGAGGGCGAGATCTCCTACGCTCAGGTAGAGCATTACCGACGCGTCCTGGAGGCGTGTCGGGAACGAAACATCGAGCCGCTCGTTACCTTTCTTCACCACACGCTGCCCCGCTGGATGGCGCACAAGGGTGGGTGGCTGTGGTCGGAATCTGCAGCGCGCTTCGCCAACTACTGCGACCTCATTTCGAGAGAATTGTCAGACGAAATCACCTATGCGATGACCATCAACCAGCCGGACCTGGACGCCAACATCGGCTACCGGCGCGGCCAGACACTGCCGGGATGGATCGCACACCGCACAATGAGCGGAGAGGAGGCTGCCGAGAAGGCGGCGCCGACCCTGGTTGCGGCTCACCATGACGGCAGAGCAGCTATCCGGGCCAACATCCCCGATGTTCAGGTCGGTATCGGCATTGCGTGTCAGGTGTGGGTCTTCGACGGCTCGGAAGAGGAGCTGGTGCGCGTGCCGATCGTCCGGGAATGGGAAGGTGAGTTCTACGAAGCCACACATGGCGACGACTACGTCGGCGTCCACTCGTATTCCCGTATGTGGGCTCAGCCCACGTACGGCGCAAAAGAGATGGAGGATGGGGAGGGCGGTTTCCCCTACCCGCCCGGAACCCGGCTGACGCCGATGGGCTACGAGTTCTACCCGGCCGCAGTTGGTGAGGCGGCAAGGAGGGCGGCGAAGCTGACCGGTCTCCCAGTTCTCGTTACCGAGAACGGGGTCGCCACCGACGACGACCGTGAACGCATCGAGTACATCGGTGGTGCGCTGGAGAGTCTTCGCGGTTGTCTCGAAGACGGAATCGACGTGCGCGGCTACTTCCACTGGAGCCTGCTCGACAACTTCGAATGGAACCGTGGCTACTCAATGCGCTTTGGTCTCGTAGACGTCGACCACCGCACGCAAGTGCGGACTCCGAAGCCGAGCGCGGAGTTCCTAGGGGGGTTCGCTCGCCGCAACGAAATGCCATGACCTGAGAGGCGCTCACTCTTTGATACACGGCGTGGGTCGTCGCGTGGGTGAACGGGTATCCGTGCCCGTCCCTCGACGCCACGCCGACAGTTGGATGGGTCGACCCCGCACAGGAGGTCGTGGTGGGTGATTTGGAACGGCAACGGACCAGACTCGCCGCGATATTCGTTGCTCACGGGCTCATGCTGGCGACGTGGGTTGCCCACATCCCGAACGTCAGGGACACCTTGTCACTGGGTGAGGCAGCGCTGGGGCTGGTGCTGTTGGTCCTTGCCGCAGGAGCAGCGGCAGGGATGCGGTTCGCGGGCGCGATATCGGCGCGCCATGGTGCCCACACGACTACAAAGTGGGCAACAAGAGCTATGGCGGCGGCGCTACCTCTGCCTCTGGCTGCTCACAACGCGCCTCAGCTTGTCGTCGCGTTGATTGTCTTCGGCGCCTCACTCGGTGCAATGAACGTCGCCATGAACGCGGTGGGGGCGGACATCCAGGTACGTCTTGGTCGACCGATCATGTCATCGCTTCACGCCCTGTACAGCGTCGGGGTCCTGGCCGGTTCGCTCCTGGCAGCCGCCCTCCTCGAGCTCGGCATTCGGCCGTCTGTTCAGGCCGTGATGCTGGCGGTCTTGGTTACGGTGGCGGTCCAACCCAGCCTGCCCGCTTCGGTTTCGTCTGCGATCGACACCACACGGCACGTGCGCCGACGAACAGCAAGAGGAATCAGTGTCCTCGGACTGATTGCATTTGCGGCAATGCTCGGAGAGGGCGCCGTGCTTGACTGGAGCGGAACGTTGATTCACGACGAACTGGGAGCCCGCACCTCGGTAGCCGCACTCGGCTTTGGTGTCTTCTCAGTGGCCATGGCGGTGGGTCGATTGGCCGGCGATCGATTCAGTCTGCGGTTGGGAGCGGAGCGACTTCTCGGATTTGGCGCCGTACTCGCAGCGATCGGGTTGGGAGCCGGGCTTGTCGTCGGGCAGCCGGTATCGGTGATCGTCGGGTTGGCCTTTATGGGTCTGGGATACGCAAACATCATCCCGGTCGTCTTCACTGCCGCAGCCGCAAGGGGCTCGACACCGGCCGGGGGAATAGGTGCCACCGCCATATTCGGTCATGCCGGCTTTCTCGTCGGACCGCCCCTCATCGGTGCCGTCGCGGCGATGTCCAGCATCTCCGTGGCACTCGGCCTGATCGCCATCATCACTCTGCTCATAAGTGCGAACGCTTCGGCTGTAGCGGGACAAACATGACCGGAACGTGCGAAGCGTCCTGCCGGTGCGCGTTTGACCGACCGATTCCGAGAAGCGATCGGTACGATCGCCGGGTTGTTTACGCTGCTGGGCGCTAGGAGGTTCGCCGGTGGCGTCGGCAGTTCCCAAGTTGAGAGAGGGCTTTTTCAATGGCATGTCGTATCAGTGAGCTCGTGCTGGGTTGCCGCGACCCTGAGGTGCTGGCGCGGTTCCGGTGTGAGGTCCTTGACTTCGTCGTGCTCGATCGAGAGGACGACGGGACGTTGGAGATCGGGCCGGACGTAGGGTTCGGTGGTCTGCAGCCGACGATCATCCTCAGTCGCAGGGATCCGCCGGAGGAGGGGAAGTCCCGACTGCACATCGACGTCAACGCCACCGACCGCGATCAGGACGCCGAGCTCGAGCGGCTTCTCGAACTCGGCGCTCGCCCGGCCGATATCGGCCAGACGGGGGAGGAGGGGTGGCATGTCCTGGCCGACCCCGAAGGCAATGAGTTCTGTGTGCTCAGGACCCGCCTCGACCCACTTTGACCCTCAGCGGTGATGCCTCGACACGTGCGCAGGCCTACGGACATACGGCGCGGCGTCGATCACGGACCTCGAGTGCAGCTACCGGGGACGCCTGCACTGAGGCTATGACGCGGACAAGCACGGTTGCCCCAGCAACGATGCGTGAGTGGGTTCCCCGACCTCTTCGTTGCACCCTTGTCTCTGTGCCCGCACCGTCGGATGAACCGACCCTCTCACGTGGTTGAATGCACCAACCCTTGGTCCGTCTTGGCCGGGGGGCTCGCCAGCGGGCCTTCGCCCTCAGGCAGGACCTCAGAGAGTGCGCGGATGATGGCATCCGATGGAATGAACCGCCTATCCAATGTCCATTCGACAGGCCGATTTCACCCAGGTCGACGGAACCCCCCGGGCGAGCAATTTTCAGCGTCGTCGGTTGCCGGGCGAGAATGAACAGTGTCCGAGAGAGGGGTGCTGATCCTGCAGTCCATTAGATATGGCGTGATCGTGTTCCTGGCACTGTTGATGCTCTCCGCTTGTACAACTGCCGCCGAGGATGAGGGCGTTCGGCTGGTCAGCGACAACGCCGGCGACCTAACAACGGTGATCACCTCTGTCAGCACGACAGGAGAGACGGCTGGGTCGACAACGACAACGACAGCGCCGAGCACGGAGGTCGCGTCGGAGCCGATTCCTATTGGCGGCCCTAGAGTGGCCGTGGTTTCTGTCACAGATGGGGACACCATTCGAGTGATCGTCGATGGCGTCGAGGAGCCACTTCGCCTGATCGGCATCAACACACCGGAGGTTGGCGAATGCCTGGCAGCCGAAGCTTCGGCCCGGCTCAGCGAACTCGTCGCCGGCCGGACCGTGACCCTGCAATCGGATACCAGCGATCGTGACCAATACGACCGGTTACTGCGCTACGTCTACGCGGGCGACATCTTCGTCAACGAGGTTCTGGTGCGGGAAGGGCTCGCCGTCGCTCGGAGGTACGAGCCCGACACTGCAATGGCAGGCGCCTTGGAGAACGCCCAAGCTCAGGCAGTAGCTGATGGAGTCGGTATGTGGGCTTCCGACGCATGTGGACCGGCTGCGAGCGGAAATATCAGAGTTGGGACGATCCGATACGACGCTGATGGCGACGACAGCACCAACCTCAATGACGAATGGGTCGAGATCATAAATAGCGGGACAAACGACGTAGACCTCACCGGGTGGGGGGTCAAGGATGAGTCGGCCTCCCATCGCTACAGCTTCCCGAACGGATTCGTGCTCGGACCGGGAGAGACTATTCGTATTCACAGCGGCTGCGGCACCGACAGCGACTCGACCTTGTATTGGTGCAACATCGGGTCGGGTATCTGGAACAATTCCGGAGACACCGTCTTCGTACTCGATCCCAGTGGCAATATTGTCGATTCCGTCGGCTACTAGAGAGGTTCGCAAACTGGTAATCCCTGTTGCCGCCCTCGGGGCAGGTGGCCGGCTTCGGTCCGGCACGTGCGAAGCTCACTTACGCGCCGGGTCGGTCGTGTTTCTCGATCAGCTGGGACTGGGTGACACGCCCGAAGGGGCCGGTGGTGTCGAACAGCAGAGTGTCGGCGAGACCGATGCCCGTGGGGTGCTGGAGGGCGAGTGAGTCCATGCCCACCCAATCCTCTGTGGGGAGGCGGTGGAGGTGCAGAGTGAGTTCCGGGTTGACGTAGAGGTAGTGCACGGGATCGAGCGCCATGGAGTTGCCGTTGCCCAGATCGGCGACGGCGGCGACCCGTACCAGCGGCGAGTTGGGGGTGCCGGCAACCACGGGGTAGCGGAGACGAATCCAGGAGACGCCCCGGCCCATTTGCACAAAGCTGTCGCCCACCGAGCGGATCTCGATCGCGTCGACGTAGTAGCGAGTCAGCGGATGCTCCTCCTCGTGCCAGTGGGGGATGTCGAGAACCGCGAGTTCCTCAGGCAGGAGTGGGGCGACCCAGGTGGTGCCGGGTGGCTCGGGAAGTGCCACCTCGCCGATCCGGATCCGCAGCGCACGGGCGAGAGCGACCTCGACCCCGTCCGCCTCGATGGTGGCGGCAACGAGCTGGATACGCCGCCCATGCCGGACGATGCTGGTGGCAACGGTGACCGGAGCCATCGGGACCGGGCGGATGAGGTCGACGGTGATCCGCACCGTCTGCATCGGGTGATCGGTCGGCACCGATTCGATGACATGAGCCAGCAGCCCGCACGGTGGACCACCGTGCTGAGCGTCGTCACTCCAACCGCCTCGGGCCAGCCCGGTAGGCACGTATTTGTTCCCGTCGGGGATGAAGATGGCACCGTCCACCATGGCGGGGATGCTAGCCCTCCGTCGCCGACCGGCCGGTGGCGCAAAAGTGGCCTGCCCGTGGGCGTGCTCCGACCACCTCGTGGTGCCGGGAGGCTCACGGCCCGCCGACAGGACCCCGAGCTCGGCGGTGGCGTTTGGCGGGCAACCGGCCCGAGTGGAATGTCGACGGCCGCCTGCCTTGGTGGCCGCCACGAACGGCGTCCACTATCGCATGGTCGAGTGCGCCGTCCATCAGGGTGCCCATCCGGCCTCCGCCGGGCGAGATCGCAACCGGTTCACCGGGGTTATCCGGTGCGGGGGAGACTATCCAGGCGACATAGACGACTGTGCCCGCATGCAGACACGAGAGCGAGCTCAGTGCATCCTCGTGCAGGATCCTTTCGTAGTCCTGGGGGCAAGACTGCCGGGAATCGTCACCGAACGGGGACGTGGTCGTCCTGACGCTGGGCTCCAGTCGAGTAGTTCACGACTCGGGAAATGGTCGCAACGGAGGAACGAGCGCGTTAAGGTGTCCGGCCATCCGACGCGGCCGACCGGTCGCGCAAGCGAGCACGATCCCGCTCGGCGCAGCGGGAAGCCAGGTGTATATGTCTGAGGAAGAGGAACTCGACCTATCCACACTGGCCGATGACGAGCTTGTCGACCAGATGCACGACGACGTGTACGACGGCCTGGCCGATGAAATTGCGGAAGGCACCCGCATCCTTCTCGACCGTGGCTGGGACGCCGAAGCCGTTCTCGAAAAGGCCCTGGTTGAGGGAATGCGCATCGTCGGCATCGACTTTCGCGACGGGATCCTCTTTGTCCCCGAGGTGCTGCTTGCCGCCAACGCCATGAAGGCGGGGATGGCGCTCTTGCGACCTCTCCTGGCCGAGACCGGGGCGGCACAGGTCGGCAAGGTGGTCATCGGAACCGTCAAGGGTGACATCCACGACATCGGCAAGAACCTGGTCACGATGATGTTCGAGGGCGCAGGTCTCGAAGTGATCGACCTCGGTATCAACACCTCGGTGGAGGAGTACCTGGAGGCCCTCGAGACCCACAAGCCCGACATCCTCGGTATGTCTGCGCTGCTGACCACCACGATGCCCTATATGAAGGTCGTCATCGACGAGATGGTCAGAACCGGCATCCGTGACGACTACATCGTACTTGTCGGCGGGGCTCCCCTCAACGAGGAGTTTGGCCAGGCGGTCGGCGCCGACGCGTACTGCAGGGACGCGGCCGTTGCCGCCGACACGGCGACCAAGCTCATCGAGAAACGAAGAGCGTTGGACGCGGAGGACGCCTGATATGCAGGGTACGCTAGTCATCGCTTGCGGGGCGCTGGCCGGCGAGCTGAAGGACATCATCAACCGAAACAAGCTCGACACGCTCAGCGTCGAGTGTCTCCCCGCCTCGCTACATAATTACCCGGACCGGATTCCCAGAGCCGTCGCCGACCGCATCACCCGGGCCCGGGAACGCTACGAGCACATCTTCGTTGCCTACGGTGACTGCGGTACCGGCGGCGGGCTCGACCGGCTGCTCGATCAGGAAGGGATCGAACGGCTGCCCGGCGCCCACTGCTACGAGTTCTTCGCTACGTCACCGGTGTTCGCCCTCGTCCAAGACGCCGAGCCGGGCACGTTCTACCTCACGGATTTCCTCGCCCGCCACTTCGACCGGCTGGTGATGCGCGGGCTCGGCCTGGACAAGCACCCCGAGCTATACCCCATGTACTTCGGCAACTACCGACGGGTCGTTCATCTCGGCCAGACAGACGATCTCGAGGCGGAACGAGCCGGGCGAAGCGCGGCGGCCAAGCTCCGGCTCAGCTATGAGCGTCTGATCGTTGGCTACGGGCACCTGCAAACCTCGCTCATTCGTTTGGAGTCGGTCGTATGAGACGGATGAGCGAGGGAAACCGACTCATCACCATCTCCTGGCGAGACATCCCAGCCCAGGTGACAGCCCGGAACGGGCGCAAGAAGACGAGCGTCCAGCTGACTGAGCGGTTCCAGAGAGCGATCGACAAAGCCGCTACCCGTGCGGGGAAGCGCACAACGAACGAGTACCTGGGTGAATGGCGAAAGACCGAGACGCCCTGCGGCGCCGATCTGGAGGCAGCGGCCGACGAAGCGGCCGATGAGCTGGAAAGCCGATTCACCAACAAAGTTCTTCTCCAGTACGTCGACAACGGCGGCTTCCGCCCCGATGCAGGCGATTCACAAGATGGGAGTGATCGGGGATGACAAGGACCGTTCTGTCCGGCGTAGGCCGTGAGGTGGCGATCGGGTCCGAGGAACCGTTTGTGATCATCGGCGAACGCATCAATCCGACCGGGCGCAAAGTGCTCGCCGAGGAGATGAAGGCCGGCGACTTCTCCCGTGTCGAGAGGGACGCGGTCGCACAGGTCGAAAGCGGCGCTCACATGCTGGACGTCAACGCCGGGATACCGCTGGCGGACGAGCCCGCAATCCTTGCCGAAACGATCAAACGGGTACAGGCGCTCGTCAACGTGCCGCTGTCGATCGACTCGTCCATCGTCGCCGCGCTCGAGGCGGGTCTCGCGGCTTACCAGGGGAAACCGCTCGTCAACTCGGTGACCGGGGAAGACGAGGTGATGCACAAAGTGCTGCCGCTGGTCGCTCGCCACGGCGCCGCGGTGGTCGCTATCGCCAACGACGAGACCGGTATCTCCGAGGACCCGGATGTGCGGTTCGAGGTTGCGCGCAAGATCGTGTCTGCGGCCGCGGATTACGGGATTCCTCGGGAGGACGTGGTCGTCGACCCCCTGGTCATGCCGGTAGGGGCGATACGCACCGCCGGACGCCAGGTGTTTGCGTTGTTGGGGCGGCTGCGTGACGAGCTCGGCGTCAACACAACCTGCGGGGCGTCCAACATAAGCTTCGGCCTGCCCCGGCGCGAGCTCATCAACGGTGCGTTCCTCACAATGGCGATGACGGCCGGGCTCACTTCCGCGATAACCAATCCGCTCTACGACGAGGTGAAGGCGGCGGTGATGGCCGGGGACGTGTTGCTCGGCAACGACCCCGACATGTTCCGCTGGATCACGACCCACCGCTCTCCCGACCAGCTCGAGCGGCGCCGCAGCGGACGGCGCAAAAGGGGTGGCGATGGCAACGGGACCTGACAAGGCCCGCATCGTCTTCACCCCATCGGGGAGACGAGGGGAGTTTGAGCGCGGCACGAGTGTTCTCGACGCCGCCCGCGCCCTCGGCGTTGATCTCGATTCGGTCTGTGGCGGCCGTAGCATCTGCGGCCGCTGCCAGATCGTCCCTGTGTCGGGCAACACCCCCGCCCATGGTCTTGGGTCAACCGATGCGAGCCTCACCCCGTTCACAGAAGACGAGGAACGCTACGCCGAGCGCAAGGGCCTGGCCGTCGGGCGGCGGCTGGGGTGCAAGACACGTATCGCGGGTGACGTGGTTGTCGACGTTCCCGCCGACAGCCAGCTCCACCGTCAAGTGGTCCGCAAGAGGGTCGAGGTCGCCGCCATCACACTGGACCCGGTGCTCCGCCTTTATTACCTGGAGGTGCCGCCGCCCACCCTGGACGATTCGGTGGGGGACGTGCAGCGCACGCTTCGGGCGCTTCTCACCGAGTGGCATCTCGACGGGCTGACGGTCACCACCGCGGCGATCGCCGACATCAGATCGGCGCTTTCCGTTCCCGAGGAAGGCATCACCGTTGCGGTGCGGGACGGTGCCCGCGTTGTGGCCGCCTGGCCGGGGTTCCGGGATGTTGCCCTCGGTGCGGCCTTCGACGTCGGCTCGACCACGCTGGCGGGTTACCTGTGCGATCTGCGGACCGGGGAGACGATCGCGTCGACGGGGAGGATGAACCCTCAGATCCGGTTCGGCGAAGACCTGATGAGCCGGGTCTCGTACGTCATGATGCACCCGGAAGGATCCGCGGAGCTGACCAACGCGGTGCGGGAAGCACTGGATCTGATGATCGGCGAGCTCGTAGATCAAGCGGACGTAGCCCGGGAGGACGTCCTGGAGCTCACCCTGGTGGGCAACCCGATCATGCACCACCTTGTCTTCGGGTTCGACGTGAGACCGCTGGGGACGGCTCCGTTTGCCCTCGCCACCGCAGACGCCATCGACACCGACGCTGCCGATCTGGATCTGGACGTTCCCCGGGCGGCCCGGCTGTATGCCCTTCCCTGTGTCGCCGGGCACGTCGGCGCCGACACCGCGGCGGCCATTCTCTCCGAGGCGCCGTATCGGGCCGACGGGATCCAACTGTTGGTGGACGTGGGGACGAACGCCGAGATCGTGCTGGGAGGCCGGGAGCGCTTGTTGGCGGCGTCGAGCCCGACCGGGCCCGCCTTCGAGGGAGCGCAGATCTCAGCCGGGCAACGGGCCGCCCCCGGTGCGATCGAGCGGGTGCGGGTGGATCCGCTGACGCTCGAGCCGCGCTACAAGGTCATCGGGTGCGACACCTGGTCCGACGAGGAGAGCTTCGAGGCCGACGTCGCTGCGGTCGGTGTGTCGGGAATCTGTGGATCGGGGATCATCGAGGCCGTCGCCGAGCTGTATCTGGCGGGGTTGGTCGGCACCGACGGCAGCTTCGTCGCCGACGCGGGCGAGCGCACCGACCGGATCGTGTCCGACGACCGAACGTTCTCGTACAGGGTCTGCAATGCGGTGAGCGTCACCCAGAACGACATTCGGGCCATCCAGCTTGCCAAGGCGGCGCTGCACGCCGGCGTGCAGCTGCTCATGGACCACCTCGGTGTCGATCATGTTGACCAGATTCGTCTGGCCGGTGCCTTCGGTAGCCACATCGACACGTTGCACGCCATGGTCCTCGGGCTCATTCCGGACTGTGACCTGACGCGGGTGTCGGCCGCCGGGAACGCCGCCGGCAGCGGTGCGATCATCGCCCTGCTGAATGGAGCCGCCCGGACCGAGATCGAAGACGTTGTACACAAGATCGACAAGATCGAGACAGCGGTCGCCCCCCGATTCCAGGAACATTTCGTGGCGGCCATGGCGCTGCCGAGCGGCCCCGCAGAGCACCCGAACCTGGCCGCGGTGGTGAACCTTCCCGCCATCACCGCGACACGAAAGCGTCGAAGGGGAAGGAGGGATCCAGCGTGACCGACCGAACCAATAGGACAGGGCGCCGGCGCGGGGGCGGTAGCGAGGCCCGCCGGGCGGCGCGCGTTGCGGCCTCCGAAATGCAGCAAGCACCGTTTCTGACCCGCTCCCTGGCGCCGTATGAGGTGATCAGCGAGGAGGGTCTGTCGCTGATCGAGGAGAACGCCGACACGATCCTCGAGCGCGTCGGGGTGGAGATCGTCGACTACCCGGAGGCATTGAGGATCTTTCGTGACGGGGGAGCGGAGGTCGAAGGAACAAGAGTGCGCTTTCCGCGCGGGCTGTGCCGCTCCCTCATCGCGCAGTACGCCCCGGGCTCTTTCACACAACTGGCTCGCAAACCGGAGCGGTCGGTCACCATAGGTGGACCGCATGTCGTATTCGCTCCCGTCTACGGGCCGCCATTTGTACGCGACCTCGACGGGGGTCGCCGCTATGCGACCTACGAGGACTTCGAGAACCTGGTGAAGCTGGCATACGTCTCGCGCAATTTGCACCACTCCGGTGGGACCGTCTGCGAGCCCGTCGACCTCCCGGTGGAGGAGCGCCACCTCGACATGGTTTACGCACACATGCGGTTGAGTGACAAACCGTTCATGGGGTCGGTCACCCATCCCGACCGGGCCCGTGACACAGTGGACATGGCCCGGATCCTCTTTGGTGCCGACACCGTCGAGAACAACACGGTGTTGCTCTCGCTGATCAACGCCAACTCGCCGCTCTCCTGGGACTTCTCGATGCTGGCGTCAGCTCGCACCTACGTCGAGGCGGGGCAGGCGGTGATCATCACCCCGTTCATCCTCGCCGGGGCAATGTCTCCCGTCACGGTGGCGGGAACGGCCACCCAGACCCTGGCCGAGGCCATGGCCGGGATGGCCTTCTGCCAGATGGTCCGCCCCGGTGCCCCGGTGGTGTTCGGCTCGTTTGCGTCGTCGATGTCGATGCAGTCCGGTGCGCCTACGTTCGGAACTCCGGAGCCGGCTCTGGTCCTGTACACGGTGGCTGCTCTGGCCCGACGGCTCGCCGTGCCGTTCCGTTCCGGAGGAACCCTGACCGCATCCAAGGTTCCCGACGCACAGGCGGCCTATGAAGCCGCGCTTACGCTCAGTCCGACGCTGCTCGGCGGTGTCAACTTCGTGCTGCACGCGGCCGGGTGGCTGGAGGGCGGGCTGGTCGCCGGCTACGAGAAGTTCGTTCTCGACGATGATCAGCTGGGCGCGGCCCAGGCGTTGATATCCGGCGTCGATCTATCCGACAATGGCCTGGCGCTGGATGCGATCCTCGGCAACGGGCCGGGGAAGCATTTCCTGGACAACCCGCACACTTTCGACAACTACACGTCGGCGTTCTGGGTGTCCGAACTGGCCAACAACGACAGCTTCGAGCAGTGGAGTGAGGAGGGGGCCGAAGACTCGGTCGCGCGGGCCAACAAGGTGTGGAAGGAACGGCTCGCTCGATACGAGCCCCCGCCGCTCGACGATGCCGTGGTCGAGGAGTTGCAGGAATTCATGGCGCGCCGTCGGACCGAGATCGCCGCCGAGCGGGATTCGGCGTAATGGGGCGAGATGGCATGATGGGCGGCGGACTGCGGCGCGACGAAGAGAGAAGAGGTCGACCATGAACATTGCTGACAGCCTGGCCGCGATGCCGGTCACGGACGTGGATCTCAGCCGCTATGTGGCGGTTGTCCGCGACGCGACGGTGGCTACCACTGTCGGCAAGATGCGAGCCGCCCACCGGGCGTGCGCGTGTGTCGTCGATTCCGGGCGGGTTGTCGGAGTGTTCACTCAGCGCGACGTACTGCATCGAGTAATCGGGCGACCCGGCACCTGGGATCGGCCGATCACTGAAGAGATGACGATCCGGGTGCGCACGATGAGGTCGACGGATTCCGTGTGGCAGGGGCTTGCCATCATGAGCGACTGGTGGGTGCGCAACGTGCCGGTCACCGACGAGGAAACGCTCGTGGGTAACCTCTCGTTTTACGTAGTAATGACCGCGATGGCAGATCTGCTCTCGGCCCGGCTGGGAGCCGCCGACGAGCCCGAGCTACAACACGGGCTGTCGTTTGTCGACTTCACGGGGCTCCCCACCAACCCGCCCGTAACAGTGACCACAGACGAGACCGCCGATGTGGCGGCGCACCATATGCGGGCCCGCGGCATCGGTTCGGTGCTAGTTGTCGACAGTCGCGAATCCCTCGTGGGCGTCCTCACCGAATACGACCTTCTCGAGAAGATCGGCTGCGACCGCAGCGACCTCGACCAGATCGAAGTCGGGGAAATCATGACCCCCGACCCGGTGGCGCTGCGTGTGCGCTCACCTATCGCCGGTGCCATCGCCGAGATCGCCGCCCACGGGTTCTCCCACGTCCCGCTCCTGGGCGAGACAGACCGGCCGGTAGCGGTCACCTCCTTCCGCGACATAGCCCAATACGTCGAGTCCAGCCTCGAAGCATTGGGGTAAGAGGAGCGGGTCGGGAGCTAGCGGCAGGCCAATGTGGCCGGGAGCGGAGGAAGGCCCTCCCCGGTGAGCCGCTTGCGGCGGCCGCTCACCCTCCCAGGGGGAGGGTGAATTCCCTCCGGTGCAAGTGCGCGGGCGGATGGCTGGTAAATGCCAGCCCACGGTTCTACAGCAGTATGCGTACTGCTTCTTCGAAGCCGCGGACATGTTGGCGGGCTATGGCACGGGCCTGGTCGGCGTCCGTGGCGACGATGGCTGCGATGAGGGTCTGATGCTCCTCGATGTGGGTGCGGAGATCGGGGAGCCGGTCCACGAAGAGACGCCAGATGCGCATCGACAGGTTGTGATAGCGGGTAGCGGTCTCTTCGAGGAACCGGTTGTGGGCGGCGGCGTAGATGGCACGATGAATCCTGGTGTCGAACTCCATCTGCGCCTCGGTGCCCTCCTCCATCTCGTGCACCAACGCCTGTAGCGAGGCTCGTTCCGGCTGCGTCGCCCGCACGGCGGCCCGGGCGGCGGCGTGACCCTCCAGCTCCTGGCGCAGGTCGGTGATAAGCGCCAGATCGGCGAGATTGATGTCTGCAGCAAAGGTGCCGCGGCGCGGGAAGATGTTGACGAGCTGCTCCGACTCGAGACGGTTGAGCGCTTCCCGGAGCGGGGTTCGTCCGAACCCGGTGCGAGCCATGAGGTCGGCCTCGACAATCGGGGCACCGGGCGGGACGTCCAGGCGGATCAGCAGGTCGCGTACCGTCTCATAGGCGAGGTCAGCCTGGTTGGGACGGGGATTGGTGGCATTCGGTACGGTCACGGTGTCGCCTTCTGGAGTCCATGGATGACTTGACGATCCTGCAACATGAATCGTACGCTAATGATATATCAGGAAGGAGACACGTGAGCGAGCTTCCGGATCGTGCGCAGGTGGTGGTGATCGGTGCCGGGATTGTCGGCAATTCCCTTGTGGGTCATTTGGCCGAACTGGGATGGACCGACATAATCCTGATCGACAAGGGACCCCTGCCCAACCCGGGGGGATCGACAGGTCACGCCTCCAACTTCATTTTTCCCACCGACCACAACAAAGAGATGGCGCTACTCACCGTGGAGAGCCAGCGCCAGTACGGGGACGCGAGGCTCAACACAACCAGCGGCGGCATCGAGGTCGCCCGCACCGAGGCGCGCATGGAGGAGCTGCGCCGCCGCATGACCTCGGCCACCGCCTGGGGCATCGAGTCACGATTGCTCACCCCGGAGGAAGTTGTTGAACTGGTCCCATTCGTCGACCCCAATGTGATTCTCGGCGGTTTCTACACTCCGAGCGTCTCCGTGGTCGACTCGCTCGGGTTCGGGACGATTATGCGAGAGAAGGCCCGCGATGCCGGCGTGTTGCGTGTCTTCGCCAACACGGAGGTGCTCGACCTCGAGACCGAACCGGTTCCCTACAAGCGGCCCCGGATCTCCGCCGTCGTCACCGACCAGGGCCGGATCGCGGCCGAGCACGTGGTCGTCGCCTGTGGCGTGTGGAGCCCCCGCATCGCAGCAATGGCCGGTGCCAGGATCCCGCTGACCCCCGCCGTGCACCAGATGGCCGATGTGGGGCCGATCGACATCCTCCAGCAAACCGGCAACGAGATCGGCTATCCCATCGTCCGGGACATGGACACCTTCATGTATGAGCGGCAGTCGGCGGGTTCGATGGAGGTCGGCAGCTATGCCCACCGACCCATCTTCCATCACCCGGACGACATCCCATCGAACGACGAGGCAGCCCTGTCACCAACCGAGCTGCCGTTTACCCAGGACGACTTCGATCCCCAGCTCGAGGACGCCCTCGAGATCATGGGGGAGATCCTGGAGACGGCCGAGATTCGCTACGCCATCAACGGGCTGCTTTCGCTCACTCCCGACGCCATGCCGGTGTTGGGTGAGACCGTCGAGGTCGAGAACCTGTGGTCGGCGGCGGCCGTGTGGGTCAAGGAAGGCCCGGCGATCGCCCAGCTGGTCGCTGAATGGATGACGTTCGGGTATCCCCATATCTGCGACCCGCACGGGTCCGACATTGCCCGCTTCTACCCGCACGAGCGCACCGAGCACCACATCTACGCCCGCTGCGGCGAGCACTTCAACAAGACGTACGGCATTGTCCATCCCCGCGAGCAGTGGGAGACCGAGCGCGGGATGAACCGTGCACCGTTTGCCGCGCGGGAGGAAGCCCTGGGCGCGGTGTTCTACGACGCCCGGGGTTGGGAGCGGCCCCAGTGGTACGAGTCGAACTCCGATCTCGTCGCCCGGTACGGGGTCGCCGACCGCGCCGACGAGTGGGACGGCCGATGGTGGTCGCCGATCATCAACGGGGAGCACCTTCACATGCGAGAGAAGGTGGGGATGGTGGACCTCACTGCCTTCCAGATCTTCGACGTTTCAGGTCCGGGCGTCCTCGAATACATCGAGCGGATGACGGTCAACAAATGCGACGTTTCTGTCGGTCGTGCGGTGTATACCCCGGTCCTGGCCGAGAACGGCGGCTTCCGCTCCGACCTGACGATCCTGCGGCTTGCTCCGGACCGGTTCCGGATCGTGACCGGAGCCTTCGACGGTGGCCGTGATGAGTACTGGTTCCGGCGCAACCAGCCGGGGGACGGATCGGTCCAGTTCGAGAACCGCACCTCCGCGCTCACCACGATAGGAGTCTGGGGGCCGGACGCTGCGGCGATGATGGCGAGCGTGACCGACGCCGACCTGTCCCAGGACGCGTTCCCCTACGGGACCACCCGGGAGGTGCTCATCGACGGGATCCCGTGTCGGATGTTCCGCATCTCGTACGTGGGGGAGAACGGCTGGGAGGTCTACACCGCCATGGAGCACGGTCTCCGCCTGTGGGACACTCTGTGGAATGCGGGGCAGCCGTTCGACGTTCGGCCCGTTGGCATCGGGGTATACGGAACCACCGGCCGGCTCGAGAAGGGCTACCGCCTCATGGGTGCCGAGCTGGAATCGGAGTACACCCCGGTGGAGGCAGGGCTGGCACGACGGAAGGTCAAGAAGGCCGATTTCATCGGTAAGGATGCCTACCTCGCCGCACGGGAGGCGGACCCGGTAACGGTGCTGTGCACGTTGACCGTGGATGACCACACGAGCGCTTCCGGCGTTGCCCGCTATCCGGCAGGCGGCAACGAGCCGATTCTCACGTTGGACGGCGAGCGGATTGTCGACGCCAAAGGCCGGGTGTCCCGGGTCACTTCGGCCGGCGCCGGACCGTCGTTGGGAGCGTATCTGCTGATGGCGTACCTGCCGCCGGAACATGCCGTCGAGGGGTCATCGCTTCAGGTGATGTACATGAACGAGACATATCCGGTGACCGTGGCCCGGGTAGGGAGCAAGCCGCTGTTCGACCCCGACGACGAACGCATGAAGATCTGACGTGCGCATCCTGGTCTGCATCAAGCGAGTGCCCGCGCCCGGGGCCCGGATCGTCCTCCGCCCCGACGGGCAGGCAATCGACACCGAGCATCTAGGATTCACCATGAGCCCGCACGAAGAATGTGCAGTGGCGGAAGCGGTCAAGTTGGCCACCGACCACGGCGGTGACTCGACCGTCCTCACCGTCGGTCCCCCCGAAGCCGAAGAACAGCTTCGCTATGCGGTCAGTGTCGGGATAGGGTCGGCGATTCTGGTCACCACCGACAGCTCCGACTGGGATCCGATGCGCACCGCCGTCTCGATCGTCGAGGCGATCCACGCCGCCGAGGACGGTGCCGGACCATTCGATTTGATCCTGTTCGGGAACGAGTCGGCCGACTCGGGTGGGTATCAGGTTGGGATTCGTGTATCTCACGCCCTGGGTCGTCCCATGGTCAACGGCGCCAAGGGGATCGAGATCGACGGCGGGACGGCCGTGGTCCGGCGCGGGGTTGATGCCGGGTTCGAGGTGTACCGGCTGCCCCTGCCCGCGGTGGTGGGGGTTCGCGAGGGCATCAACATTCCGTCCTACCCGACGTTGAAGGGTCGGTTGGCATCGAGGAAGGCCCAGGTCGAGAAGTCGGAAGGGACTGCGCCGGCCGGCCCGCAACGGATGGTGGAGTTGTCCTCCCCCGTCGAACAGATGTCGGAGACGGTGATGCTGGGGGAGGGGGCCTCCGCCGCGTCAAGAGTGGTCGATGTGCTCGAGGAACTGGGGGTCGTCTGATGTCGGTCCTCGTGCTCATAGATCACGATCGGGGCGAAGCCGCTCCTGCCAGCTGGGGGGCTCTGACGGCCGGGCGCGAGCTGGCATCCTCGCTCGGCATCGGGCTGGAGGCGCTGGTGATCGGCGCCGCCGGAGCCGGAATTGCCGGCGAGGCCGCGACCTATGGGGCTGGCGTGGTCCACGTTGCCGAACACCCGGTTCTCTCGGATTACGGCCCGGACTCGTGGGCGGAGACCGTCGTTCAGGTGGTGGCTGCGACCGGGGCCGCCGTCGTCGCCGCGGCCGGTACCGATCGGGGCAACGAGACGCTGGCACAGGCGGCGGCCCGGATGGGAGAGCCCTTGGTGGTCAACGTCACCGCGGTCGCCCCCGGCGAGCCATGGCGCTTCACTCGGCTGCGCTGGGGTGGCTCGTTGCTCGAGCGGGCCGAGCTGACTGCGGGCGTGAAGCTGATTACATACGCCCCTCCCGGAGTCGACCCGGAGCCGTCTCCGGTCCCCGGCGATGTCCGCACGTTTACCCCGGAGCTCGATGACACGCACGCTGTTACCCGCGTCGTCGACCGGGTTGTGCTTACGGAGGGAATGACCCTCGCCACCGCACCTGTCGTCGTTGGCGGTGGTCGCGGGGTCGGGTCGGAAGATGGCTTCGCCTCTCTCGAGGAACTGGCCGGTCTGCTGGGTGGCGTGGTGGGCTGCTCCCGGGTGGCTACCAACAACGGTTGGCGTCCCCATTCGGACCAGGTCGGCCAGACCGGAACGAGGATCGCCCCCAGGCTCTACATCGCATGCGGCATCTCGGGTGCGATTCAGCACTGGGTCGGGGCGATGGGGTCAAAGGCGATTCTTGCCATCAACACGGACGCCGAGGCGAACATGGTCACGAAGGCCGACTTCGCGGTGATCGGCGACCTGCACGAGGTGGTGCCGGCCCTTTCGGCCGAGATCCGAGCCCGCCGGGGAGATTGAGCATCGGTCGGTAGGCAAACGCGTCACAGCGGGGCGAAGCGTTGTGGGCAGTTGTCGGGCAACCAACGACAGGGACGGGCTCTTCCAGAGCCCGTCCCTGTTTCGTCCAGTTGGAGCGTGGCAGCCTACGCCATCGCCAGCAGCAGGTGCGCGTCGTAGGACAGCACATCGGCCGCGTGCGGGTCGATGAACTGCGGCGAGAAGCCCTGCACCTGGTTTATCAAGGCATGTAGCTGCGCCTTGTACGCGCTGATCTGGTGCCGTTGCAGGAACCTGCGTGCCTTTTCCAGCCTGTTGAGCAGGATGGTCTCCGTCTGGTTGCCGGTGATCATCCCGTTGTCGGCGTAGTACTGCACCAATGCCGCGAGCGTGTCGAGACTGACGTTCTCGCTGAATGCAAACCGGGCGACCTGTGGGTCATGGTCGCTCGTACCGTGAGCGCCGTCACCCACGTAATCGGATGGCCAGTCGCTGTTGATGTGCGCTGCCCTCATCTCGAAAAGATCCGAGAGCACCGACGGAGTAACGAACAACTGGTCCAGCGTCTGCGCCTGTCCCTGGTACACGTAGCTGTAGGCGGCGATGGGGTTCGCTGCCAGCAGCGTGTAATACAGGTTGCTCATGCCCTGGGCGTACAACCCGGCGAGCTGGTCGCTGTCGGGATAGACGTTCAGGTCACCACCGACCACCACTCGCACCCCCGGATTTGCGTCCTGCAGGGCTGCGACGATCGCGGCGTTGTAGTTCGCCTGCTCGGTCCGCTGACCGACTCGGGCGTCCGGGCTGCTGCTGAA
Organism: uncultured bacterium; assembly: GCA_963801165.1. Classification (GTDB taxonomy): domain Bacteria; phylum Actinomycetota; class Acidimicrobiia; order Spongiisociales; family UBA5794; genus JAAETI01. Next base: position 297,113 of record CAWDDT010000006.1, on the reverse strand, counting down.
GTGGTTGTCGATGAGATAGGCGTCGGTGTACGCCCCGAGCCCGACGGCCTCCTGCCAGATCCGGAAGTGCCCGACAAGGGGAGCCCTGGTGAAGACCAGGTCACCATCGGTGCCGGTCGACGTGTCGACATCGCCCGGAAGATCCGCATTCAGCGACTTCGGGTTCTGCACGTCCGTGTTGAAGCCCAGCCCGTCGGATCGGTAGACGACCTGCGGGTCGGACCCGAGCACGGGATCGCTCGCATCGGCCGGCAGCAGCTCGACTCGATCGGTCCGGAACATGTAGCCGTTGACGATGCCGCGGTCATCAGCCCCGTCACGGTCGTACGCCGTGTCGTACATGATGCCGCTCTGGGCATAGATCTTGGTCGTCAGCTCCTGGAGCGTGTCGGGCTTGCCGTCGGCGTTGTTGGTGGCGCCGCAGACGAGCGTCCACGACACGTCGACCGAGCAGATGTCCTGATCCTCGAGCTCCTGCGCATACACCACGTCGGGGGCATGGAGGCTGTTGATCACCTGCGAGGCGATCTCACCGAGACGCGTCTGGTAGGCCGCATCGCTTGCCGGCACGTAGTCGAACGGCGGGGTGACGCCCGGGCAACCGGTGTCGGTTGTGAAGTCACACCCGTCGAACGGGTCGTTCCGATAGTCGTACAGGTTCTCCATGTTGAATGTGGTGAGGCTGTACTGCCCCTCCACGTTGGGTGTCCGAGGCGGGTAGTCGTTCGCCGGGTTGAGACCCGCATCGAGCTCGAGTTGCGAACCCACCTGGATCTGGTACTTCGCAAACGAGAAGTACACACCGCCGACGGCGGGTGCCGTAAGCGTGTCGTAGGTCCGCACCGGTGCGATCAGCGCCGTGTTGTCACCCGCGGTGGCCTTGATGCCCAGGCTGCCCATCACGATGCGGTAGCCGTTGCCGGGGGCCACCCCGGAGGCCAGGTTGCGCTCGTCGCGGAACGCCCTGCGGGCATAGCCGCTGAGCGACGCGATGGGGCTGTCGGGTGTTGCCACCCACACCTCACCATCGGCCGTGCTAGCGAACACGTCACGTCCACCGAGTGCAAAGCTCCCGGAGGGGATCTCCGCACGCATGCCCTCATGGCGCTCCCAATATCGGTTGGCGTCATCGAGGTCGGCGGGCGGATTCGTCACGAACGCGGGCGTCTCCGCATCGACGTCGACACCGGTCCTGACGATTGACACGAGGCTTGCGCTCGACAGCTCGGTCAGGTGGAAGTACTCGCTCACCTTGGCCCGGATGATGAGCTCGTCGCCGACCTGCGGGGTGTAGTAACCGGGCCCGACGTAGATATCGTCGAAGGATCCCGTATACAGGAAGATGCCGTCCGACGAATTCGGGTCGCCGTCTGCCGTCGCTGCGGTGTTCTGCAGGAAGTAGCCGTAGCTGTTGTCTCCCGAGCTCGTGCGACTCAGGACCTGCTGGGTGACGACGGCCTGGATGGTCACGTAGTCACCGACGTACGTCGAGTCGAACGTTGCCCCGTTGTCGGTGTCGCTCACCGAGCCCTGGACCGTACCGATGGACAGAATAGGGTCGACCGTGACGTCCAACGTGCACGTCGCAGTCTGTGGTTCGGCGTCGTCGTTGGTCGCGGTCAGCTCGACACCGTAGGAACCAGGTGCCGTGGTGGCGTCAACTGTCACGACGGCCGATGCCGTCTCTCCGACGCCGCTCGCCGGCACCAGATCGCCGAGGGTGATGCCTGCGACGGGGGAAGAAGTGATCGCGATGTCGACAACCGTGCCGTCGGCATCGGATGCTTCGATCGTCCTCGTTGCCTCGAAGCCCTCCGTCGAGAAGAGCGTGTCACCACAGTCGACAACAACGGGAGCGTTGAGCACGATCCCGAAGCTCTGGCCGGTGTTGACGGCACCGAACGTGTTGGGCTGTGATGCTGCCCAGGTGAAGTCCTCGTAGGCCGTTCCCGAACCGGTCAGCTGGAGCGAGTCGCCAACCGCAGAGCTCGAGGCTTCCTCAACCCCGATGTCGGTGCTGGTCATCCCGTCGGCAGCGCCGCCAACAGCGATGAAGCTGCCCTCATAGCTGAGGAACTGCACAACGCCGTTGGATGCATCAACCAGAGCGAGCCCATCGGGTGAGCCGTTCTGGATGCCCGCCCGGGGGAACGAGAGAGTTCCATATCCTGAGTCCTGGTCGGGGATGGTTCCGGACAGAGCGATGGTGTCGTAGACGGCGCCGCCGTTTCCGTTGTAGAGCAGGATGCTCCACCCGGTCAGGTCGGTTCCCGCCGGACCGGCGACCTCAATCGCCTCACCGGTATCGGTAGACGTGTTGTCGTAATGGATCTCATTGATGAACGGTGAAGAGGTAGCGGTCACGAGGGTTTGGCCGGTGTTCACGGCACCGAAAGTGCTCGTCGCCGATCCTGCCCAGGTGAAGTCTTCATAGGCCGATCCGGTTCCGGTCAGCTGCAGTGACTCGCCCGCTGGATCGGATCCACCTTCCGACACACCAATGTCGGTGCTGGTCATCCCGTCGGCAGCGCCGCCCACGGCAGCAAAGGTTCCCTCGTAGGAGAGGAATTGGACCACATTGTTGGAGGCGTCGACCAGTGCCAACCCATCGGGTGCACCGTTCTGGATGCCGTTCGACGGGTAGTCCAGAACCACAAACCCGTAGCCGTTGGAGTCATCTGCCAGTGTGCCCGAAAGCGCGGTCGTGTTGTAGGAGGCGCCGCCGTTCCCGTTGTAGAGCACGATGCTCCACCCGGTCAGATCGGTTCCCGCCGGACCGGCGACCTCAACCGCCTCACCGGAATCGGACCCCGTGTTGTCGTAATGGATCTCATTGATAAATACCGAAGTGCCCGGGGCGGCTACCGCCGCTATGGCACTCAATGGCAGCAGCGCAGCCACCATTGCGAAGACCGCGAGCACGGTCCATAGCTTTCGTTTCACATTGCCTCCTTCAGAGGACGTGCGTAGCAACGAGGATGACGGATCGAGTCTCGGTCCACCCAAAGTCGCATTTCCCCACTGCGTCTAACCCCTTCAGCGTTTCAGACCGCAACCAACCCTAGCGACGGTCGCGGCACTACGGGGCGCTGGAAATTGACGGCTTTCGAACGTCGAATGACGGCTCAGTGAATCTCCCGGCCATTGCGGGGTTGGATGCGCGACCTTAGGTGTGTACCAGGTGCAGAGGCCGTAACCGCAGCAGCGGGGGTCGTCTCGTGACGACCCCCGCTGCTGGCAATGATCGACGCCCGCTGGCGGCGCTCGGCCTCAGGTCGGGCTATGACCCGTTGGCCGACGTGGATTGGTGCGGCGTCGCGGCTGCCGGCGCCGGCCCGGGTGCGGTTGCTGCCCAGTTTGCGATCGTGTAGAAGTCGCCCGCAGCATCAGATCGGGTGTACACCGTCACGCCGAAGGAGAACGAGTCGTTGTCGCCGCCCAGCGTTGTGTTCGCGTCCACGGTCGAGAAGATACAAATGTACCCGGGATCGGCCGCAGGATCGTTTGCCGTTCCGGGGCATGTGTCCGGGGGAGTACCACCCGCGTCGATGACCACGACGCTGAGCGGCGATCCCATGTCGAACCCGTATGAGATGTCCGCGGTCGCCAGATCGTTAGGGTTGGCTGCGGTGCCCCCGACGTTGAGCGTGCCTCGTAGGACGGAGCCCGCAGGGAGCGTACCGCCCGGCAACACGTCAACGGCGGCCACGCCACCGAGGGCGTCTGCGTTGTCTGCGTGAGTTGCGTCGTCTGCGTGGGTTGCGTTGTCGGCTTGTGCCGGTGTGCCGTCCTCGGCGCCAAGGTACTTTGCCAACCGATGCATGAAGGCGGCCATCTGGCCGCGTGTGACGTTGTCATTGGGGCAGTACAGATTGTTGGCTGCGTCGCAACCGAGGGTCACACCAGAGGAGGCCATCCAGTTGATGTCGTTCTCGAAGATATTTGTGTCGTCGTCGACAAATGCGCCACCAGAAGCGATGACGGCAGTCGGCACCATGATCATGGCGATCACCGTCGAAAGAACAAGACGTCGCAGCCATTTGGCCGAGACGCGAGTGTTGAGATCCTTCACGTGGGTTCCTTTCGTCTCTCCCAACCCGCTCGAGGAATCGTCGGCGGGGCCGATCACAGCCTACGCATCAGCGTTGGCGGCTGTCGTGGAACGCGTGGACGGCGGCGCGGGGCGCCAGAACCCTGGTCGACATATCAAGCCGATCCTCGCGGCTCTGCGACGACGAACACCGGAGCGATCGCACGTAGTATCGGAAGCCTATGGCTACCGGCGAAGGCGGTGCCCTCACCCCACAGCAAGCGCGAGGCGTTTACAACCGCATCGGTCGGATGCAGGACTGGCAGCGGTTCTACGAGGCGCCGCCCGTCAAAGACCTCATCGAGCATGGCGAGTTCGACTCCGCCCGGCGCGTCTTTGAGCTTGGTTGCGGTACGGGTGCCTTCGCCCGGGAACTACTCGATGACCATCTCGCTCCTGCTGCGACATATCTCGGGCTCGACGTCAGTGACACGATGGTGCGGCTGGCTTCGGGGCGGTTGGCGCCCTGGGTCGAGCGAGCCGATGTTCACCGGGTGGACGGGAGCCTTCCCCTGCCGGGAGAGGATGGGGGTTTCGATCGGTTTGTCGCCGTCTACGTGTTTGACCTGCTTGATGCCGAATTTACCGCCGGGATCCTCAGCGAGGCGTCGCGGCTGCTTGCCACGGGCGGAAAGCTGTGCACCGTCGGCTTGACCCCGGGCACGACGCCGATCAGCAAGGCGGTGAGCCGGGGCTGGCAATGGTTGTGGGCCCGGGCTCCCAGGGTGGTCGGTGGTTGCCGGCCCACCAGCCTCGAACCCGGCCAGACGTGGCGCATACTGCATCGTCGGGTCGTCACCGCCTGGGGTGTCCCCTCGGAGGTGGTGGTGGCGACGCCGGCGCGCCCGGACTGAGCGACGCCGCCGCCTGGACCGGTTCGCCGATCGCCGGTTCGCCGATCGCCGGTTCGCCTATCCGTCGGTGCCGGGGAACGGCCTCGCGTTACAGCCGACGACCTCGTCACCGTGCCTGTCACGCAGCCGCTCCCAGGCGGCGACGGCTGCTTCGATCACCACGCGGTCAGGGGGTCGGCGACGGTGCTAGTGCACGGGCGAGGTCTGCAGGAACGATGCGAGTCTTGGAATCGCGCTGGGAAACGACGGCCGGCTTTACGCGCCCACGATCGCCCCTGCCGAGGTCATATCGACCTTCCACCGCTCTACGACATCACGGCGGTGATACGGCGTCTTGTCCAGCCAGTCCTCGACGTCGACAGAGGGAAACCGCTCTTTGATCAGCTCGGCCGTCGCCCGCGCCCGGCGGTCCATGCCCAGCTCGACCTGGGCGGCGGCCAGCACGAGCAGTGCTTCCAGGTTGTTCGGTTGGTAGTCGAGGACTCCCTGAGCCAGCGATGCGGCCTCTTCGACCCTTCCGCCCACAAAGAGCGACGCCGCCTTGACCGTCGGGTACCACGGCTTGTTGATCCCGGTGAGCTGCATGGCGACGTCGAGCAGCTCGACTGCCTGCTCCCACTGTCCCAGGTAGCGTCGCAGACTGCCCTGGAGGCCGTAGGTGATGTCGCAGGTGGGGCGCACGATCTCGGCGTTGTCGAGCTTCACCAGGGCCTCGTCGACGGAACCTCGCGCCATCAACACCGCTGCCTCTACGGCCTGCGCCATGCCGGTCAGGTCTCCCACTGCCGCGCCCTGTTTGGCGAGCGCCATCGCCTTGTCGAGCGCAGCCTGCGTGTCCGTGGCCCAGCCGTTGACCGCGCCTAGCCACCAGGCGAAGGCCGACAGAACCGACCCGTATGTGTGGCCGGGGTGGGTGCGGGCGACGTCTGCAAACATGTCGAGCGCCCGTTGCCAGCCCTCCTTCGTGTCGTTTCGCAGGTGATACCAGCCGAGGTAGATCTTCTCGATGGCGGCGGGGTCATCGAGTTCGGCGTAGAGCCGCGCCGGTTCACCGACGACCAGCTCGACCTCCACCGATTGAGCCACTTCCTCGGCCAGCTTCTCTGACAGGTTGAACAGATCGTCGACGGTGGTCATCCACTTGTGTGACTTGACGATGTTCATCGTGTCCACGTCGAAGAGCATGGCGAAGACCCGGAGGTTGCGCCCGAACTGGTGGACACCGGTTTCGACCATATACCGGGCGGTCGTATCGGGGCCGCTCCCGGGCTCACCCAATGCGTCGATCACTTCCAGGTCGGGGATCATGGAGAGCCGGTGGACGAGGTCGAGACGGATCATCGCTGCGGTGCCCCGTACCGTCTCATCGACCGTTTCGGCATGAATGGGGAGAATTGCGAGCGTAGGTATCTCGAGCGACAGTGAGCCGTGGGCAACACGCTGGGTACCGTCGCTGGGCAAGTCGGCGAACCGGTAGACCTCTACCTGCTCCGGTATGTTCTTGAGCCGCTGCCTACCCATCGGCCGGAACCGCAGGGCAGGCTCGTCGAGAGCGTGGTAGACACGGCCCGAAACGGCCAGGCCGCCGGCCGGGGCGATGGCCTGGATACGGGCTGCGATGTTGAGAGCGTCGCCGAGATAATCACCTTCGATACCGGTGACGGGGCCAACATCCATGCCCATACGGAAGCGAACGCGGCGCGAGGCCGGGAGATCAGCGTTGTACTGCTCGGCGGCGGCGGCGATGGCGATTGCTGCTCGCAACGCGGCCTTGGCGTCTTCGAAAAGGGCCATGAAGTTGTCGCCGACGAAATTGGCCAGGGTGCCGCCGTTCTCGCTGGTTCTGTTCTCCACCAGCTGGCGGTAGTCGGTCATTGTGGCGGTCGTAGCGGCGGGGTCATCTGCGACCAGGGCGCTGTAGCCGACCACATCCGCGTTGAGCGCAACGAGATCACGAGATTCCTGCCCGATCATCACACACTCCCACGCTGCCGACGCTATCGACTCTAGTGGCGCCGAAGGTAACGCCGCCCGTCTCATTCGGGCGGCGGTTTGTCGGCTTCACTATCTTGTGGATCGTGTCGTGAGGTACGAGGGAGGCACGGATGAGATTGTTGGCGATGGCGACTTCGCTTGAAAACATGAGGGGGCTGCCGTGAGTAAGCCGGTGATTGTCGCGGTGGACGACGACCCGCAGGTGCTGGCTGCAGTAGCTCGCGATCTGCGCCGGCAATACGGCGAGTCCTATCGCATCGTGCGTGCCGAGTCCGGCTCGGAAGCCCTCGATGCCCTGGCCGAGCTGACCGGGCGGGGCGACACTGTGGCGCTGTTCGTTGTCGACCAGCGGATGCCGGAGATGAGCGGCACCGAGTTCCTGGCAAGCGTCGTGCCGGACTATCCCGACGCAAAGAAGATTCTGCTGACGGCGTATGCCGATACCGATGCCGCCATCTCTGCGATCAACGAGGTCGGTCTCGACCACTACCTGATGAAGCCGTGGGATCCGCCGGAGGAGCACCTGTACCCGGTACTCGACGAGTTGCTCGATGACTGGCGGGCCGCTGTCCCCACCCCCTACGACGGGATCAAATTGGTCGGCGTGCGCTGGTCCCCCGACAGCTACGACGTAAAGGACTTCCTTTCCCGCAATCAAGTCCCGTACCGGTTCATGGATGTGGAAACCGAGCCGGAAGCTCGAGCTATTGCCGGGGCGGGCGATCGGCGCGCAGAACTGCCGCTCGTGGTGTTCCCCGACGGGACCAGGCTCGAGCGACCAGACCACCGCACACTGGCGGATCATGCCGGACTGCAAACGGAGGCCTTGACGAGCCATTACGACCTGGTGGTCATCGGAGCCGGTCCGGCCGGGCTCGGTGCCGGCGTGTACGGGGCATCCGAGGGGTTGCGGACTGCGGTGATCGAAAGGCACGCCACGGGCGGCCAGGCGGGGCAATCCTCCAGAATCGAGAATTACCTGGGCTTCCCCAAGGGCATCAGCGGTGGCGACCTCGCCAGGCGGGCCACGGCGCAGGCTAAGCGGCTCGGAGCGGAGATCCTTACCGCAGTGGAGGCTACCGGGGTGCGGGTCGAGGACCCCACCAAGATCGTGACCCTGAACAACGGGAAAGAACTGAGCTGTCGGGCTCTGCTCATTGCCAGCGGTATGACCCTCCGAACCCTGGACGTGCCGGGAGCGGAGACACTCATCGGCGCCGGGATCTGGTATGGCGCGGCGGTGGCCGAGGCCGTGGCCTACCGGGGTGAGGATGTGCTGGTCGTCGGCGGCGCCAACTCGGCCGGTCAGGCCGCGATGATGCTATCGAAATTCGCCGGAACCGTGACGCTGGTTGTGCGCGGCGAATCAATCGAAGCCAGGATGTCGCAATACCTGATCGATCAGATCGCCGCCACCCCCAACATCATGGTGCGTCTGCACGCCGAGGTTGCCGGTGTTGCCGGCGAGGGGCATCTGGAAAAGGTGACACTCCGCGACCGGGGGGATGGCTCCGAGGTCACTCGCGACGCTGGTGGCCTCTTCATCTTCATCGGCGCCCGGCCACATTCCGAACTGGTCGACGGTGTGGTGCTGCGGGATCAGCGGGGCTTCGTGCTGACCGGCAGCGATCTGATGGTCGACGGGGCCTGGCCGCGGTTGTGGCCGCTGAGCCGGGACCCGTTTCTTCTCGAGACGAGCGTCCCGGGCATCTTCGCTGCGGGTGACGTGCGAGCCAACGTGATCCGCCGGGTCGCCTCCGCCGTTGGCCAGGGGGCGGTGGCGGTGAGCCTGATACACAGGTATCTCGAGACCGCATGAGTCTTCTGGAGCGTCTGCGGGAGGTTCCGCTCTTTTCAGAGTTGCCTCAGCAGGATCTGGAACGGCTTTGCCGCGGGAGCGAAGAGGTTCGGTTGGCCGCCGGGGAGCTTCTGTTCTCCGAGGGAGATGAAGGTGATCGTGCCTTTATCGTGATGGACGGCCAGATCGAGATCGTCAAGACGTCGGTTGGTGGTGAAGTGCTGCTGGCCGTGCAGACCGATGGTGTTGTCGGCGAGATGGCATTGTTGGAGAACGCCCCGCGCAACGCCTCGGTCCGGGCGAGGTCGGACACGACGCTGCTGGCTATCCCAAAAGCACAGCTCGATGAATTGCTCGATTCGAGCCCGTCTGCGTCCCGGGCGTTCTTCGAGGTGATGCTGGCCCGCTGGCGGGACACACAGGTCAAGCTGCAGCAACAGGAGCGGATGGCGCAACTGGGCACCCTGACGGCGGGATTGGCGCACGAGCTGAACAATCCGGCTGCGGCAGTCAACCGGAGCGCAGGCCAGCTGATGGGGGCCATCGTTCGCTACGGGGCTGCGAGAGCCGCCGTGGCGGCGGGCTTCGACGAGGCGGGTCGGACGGTTGCGGAGGGCCTACTGGCGAGGGTACAGGAGAGGCGTGGCATAGGGCCTTCGCTCTCGGCCCTTGATCGGTCCGACCTGGAGGACGGCGTCGCCGACTGGCTGGGTGAGCACGGGATTGGTCGGGGTTGGGAGCTGGCGCCCGGACTGGTCGATGCGGGTTTCACGACCGAGACGTTGTCCGACGTCGCCCGGCAGATCGAGCCGGCCGGGCTACCCCTGCTGGTCGAGCTGGTAGACGCGGCTCAGGACGGTCTATCGATGATGCATCAGATAGAGGAAGGCACCCGGCGCATGTCGGCGATTGTGCGGGCGTTGAAGTCGTACGCCTACCTGGATCAGGCACCGGTGCAGAATGTGGACGTCGTCGCCGGTCTCGACGACACGTTGCTGCTGCTGGGACACCGCGCCAAAGGGGTCACCATAGAGCGCGAGTATGCGCCCGATCTGCCCGCTATCGAAGCTCTTGGCAGCGAGCTCAACCAGGTGTGGACAAACCTGATCGACAATGCTCTGTATGCGCTCGACGAATCGGGCGTGGCCGACCCCCGCTTGATCGTTCGAACGATGGTCACCGACGGTGGGGTAGCGGTCGAGATCGAAGACAACGGTCCCGGGATACCCCGGGAGATACAGCGTCGGGTCTTCGACTCGTTCTTCACCACCAAGCCACCCGGGTCGGGCACCGGTCTCGGGCTCGACATCAGCCGGAACATCGTGCTGCATCACCACGGTGGCAATCTGACGGTCGCCAGCGAGCCGGGCAAGACCGTGTTCCGGGTAGAGCTGCCGCTTCGTCTCGGGTAGGCGGGCGTCGCACCCGGTAGGCCTTACAGCTCGAGCTGCATGCCCTCGAACGCCGCCCTGGTGTTGGTGAATGCCTCACGAGCGCGGGCGACGAAACTGTCTATCCCGTCGTCGGTGCGTGCGGGATCGTGACTGATGAGAATGAGCTCCCCGACACCGGCTTCCCGGGCGACCCGGGTTGCTTGCTCCCAGGTGCTGTGTCCCCAGCCGATACGGTGCTGCTCGTATTCCTCCGGGCCGTACTGCCCATCGTGAACCAGCACGTCGGCGCCCGTAGCCAGGGTGCGGAGCGCGTCATCGGCCCGGGCGTCTCCGTGCTCGCAGTCGGTGGCGATCACGATCGACCGGGAGGGGCCGTCGACCCGGTAGGCCGTCACCCCCTGAGGATGGTGGAGTGGGGCGGTGGTGATCGTCAGCCCTCCGATCTGCAAGACGGTGGAGGCGACGGTCACATAGCGCTTGAGCGCCGCGGTGGTTTCGATCGACACGGGAAAGAAGGGGGGACGCAGGGCCTGGTCGAGGATCTCGCGCGGGCCGAGCCCGTCCCAGCTGTGCCCGTAGAGCGTGAAGGTGTTCGCTTCGTCGTAGAGCGGTGGGAAGAAGGGCAAACCCTGTATGTGATCCCAGTGGTAGTGGGTCAGCAACACGTGGAACTCGGAAACAGCGTCCAGGCCGCCGGGGTCTACGCGTGTGATTCCGGTACCCCCGTCGATCAGCACCATGGAAGCGTCGCCCGACGCGATCTCGATACAGAGGGTGTGGCCCCCGTACCGGCTGGTCTGAGGGGTGGAAGCGGGCAGAGAACCACGCACCCCATGGAAGGTCACTCTCATACGACGGTCCCGGGCGGCGACGCCACGTGGCCCTTCATGCTCTCTGCGTCCTGTCACCGGTCATGTCCGCGAGACTAACCGTGTGGTCGACCGGGAGTCGGCCTCTCCGGCCGTAGACGGAACCAAACGGCATCCGGGCACGGGCTCCCGGGAATTCGGACGCGTCCTCAACTCGAGTCGTGCGCATCACCGGCTAACTTCGTCGCAGGATGGCGCCGAGCACCGTCCCGAGCGAGTTGAAGATGAGGTCGTCGACGTCGGTGGCACGGGTAGCGATCCCGAGCTGTGTCGTTTCGATGAGAAGGCTAAGCAGGACCCCGAAGAGAGTCGCCATCCAGAACCGGCGTGACCGGGACCGTCCAGTGAGGGTCGCCGCGGCGGCGTAGCCGATAGGAACGAATAGCGCGATGTTCCCGATGACGTCGCTCACGAGGAACCGAGCCGACGCACCGGAGGCGGGGCATCCTCGGAGCAAACAGGACCAGGCGGCCCCATGCTCCCGCAATGGGGCGAAGTTGGCGCTGTTCACCGTCGAGTCGGGCCAGAGCGTCAGCAGCAGGACGCCAGCCGCAAAACAAGCCGTCGTGATCGCCCAGCCACGATGCATGGCGCGAACGGGCCGCACTGTTTGAGCTTGCTTCATCGTCGATGTTTCTTCTCGGATGCGGGGGAGCGCGACAACCGGCGTTCACTGTTGGCGTATCAGCCCCTACCGCCGGGTGCGCCCGCAACACGCTAACACCCGTTGACTGTTGACCGACCGCCAGCGCAGCCGGCGCCCGGTCCGGGAAGGGGCAAAGATCAACGGCGACCGCTTCCCGTTCTTCCCCCATCGACCGGGCTACGCCCGGCCGATCCCCCGAAATTGGGGGATCACCTATTGCTTTCAGCCCACATCAAATGCAGATGCTGGCTGATCCGGCGGCAACGCGACTCGAGCCTCGGGTGGTCCTACCCGGCTAGCTGCTTCGTCATCAGTAGGTGGCCGGGTCGGGAGTCGGCCTGGACGTATCCGCACGCTGCGTAGAGGGCAATGGCCGGTGGGTTGTGCTCGAAGACGTGCAGGGCGATCAGTTCTGCGCCGTCGGCGAGGGCTTCGTGCTCGAGCAGCGAGAGGACCTCTGACGCGTGGCCGTGTTTGCGATGGTCCGGCCGTATGACGATCTCGTATAGGAACACTGCCGGTTTGTGGTCGTGGGTCTGTGGTCCAAACCACACCGAGCCGACGGGTTCGTTCCGGCTGTTCACAACGGTTCGCAGGCTGTGGCTGGTCGTAGCAACGCCTCGAGGAAGCAGTGAGCGTAGCTGGTCAACGGCCCGCTCACGGCTGGCCTCCTTTGAGTATCCGTCCGCCCGGCGGAGATCAGCTGCGTAGTCGTCGGTGAGCCAACTGAGGAACTCCGAGAACTCGATGCTCGTCATGTGGCGGAGAGACAGGCTCACCCCGAAGCTACTCCCACCTGAAGTAGCGGGCGGTCAACAACGCCGCGCCGACGCCCCACGCTGCCATGATCGCTAGGTGCAGCCATTCGAAGCCCAGCCCGGTGGTGGTTGGATCAAAGGGAGCCAGAAACGCTTCGTTGAAGTGCTTCAGGGGGAAGATATCCGCAAGACGGGAGAGCCAGGCCGGCAGCTGCGTCGACAGGAAGAAGTTGCCCGAGAAGAACGCCAATGGCAGCAAGGTCGCCTGGGCAAGGGCAGTCGCCGATTCCCCGGACGAGGTCAACGCCGCCAGCAGCATGCCCAGCGCGGCGAACGCCGCCGAACCGACGAGGAACGAAAGCACCATCGCCGGCACATGAGATGCCGGCAGGCGGAGGTCGTAGAACACAAACCCGATCGCGAGCAACGTGATGACAGCTACCGCTCCGACCAAGACGGCGACCAGCACCTTCCCGGTTACGTAGATCCACGGCGGAAGCGGGGTGCCCCTGACCCTCTTCAAGATCCCGTAGTCACGCTGATAGGCCGTGTTTATGGCCAGATTCGTGTAGGCGGCTGTCGCGGTGGCGAAGACGGCGATCGACGGGGCGAAGTACTGCACCACGGTGAAGTTCATTCCCTCGATGGGGCCGTTGCCGAAGACGAGCGCAAAGATTACGAACAGCAGGACCGGGAAGATCAGCGAGAAGAACGCGGAGATCGGCGTCCGCCAGAAGATCAGGTTCTGGTAGCGGAACTGGCTCTTCAGCAGTTTCCCGGTTGGCGGGTGGACCGTCTCAGTTGTCATGGTTGTCACTCCCTGCGGTCAACTCGAGATAGACGTCTTCGAGCGTGGGGCGGGTGACGGTGAGCGTGTGCAGATCGACGTTCGTGTCGAGCGCCCATTGCGTCAGTTGGTGGAGGTCACGGGCCAGGTCGCTGCTACTCGCCTCGAAGACGTCGCCCGACCGGCGACCGGCGAGCGGCGGCGATGCACCGTCGCGCAGCACCAGGCGGATGTTCGACTCGGTGGCCATGCCCGTCGTTAGAGACTCCGGCGTACCCTCGGCGACGACCTTGCCGCCGGAGATGACGGTGACCCGGTCGGCGAGGTGTTGCGCCTCATCCATGTAGTGGGTCGTCAGCAGCACCGTCTTGCCCATCGACCGCAGGTTGGTGATCACTTCCCACGCCTGGCGTCGGGCGGACGGGTCGAAGCCGGTCGTCGGTTCGTCTAGGAAGATCAACTCGGGGTCGCCGACCAGCCCGAGGCCGAGCTGGACCCGCCGCCGCTGACCGCCGCTCAGCGTCTTGATACGGTCGTCGGCCTTGCCGGTCAGACCCACTATCTCCAAGACGTGGTCGGTCTCGAGGTGCTTGGGGTACGAGGCACCATAAACGTCGAAGAGCTCACGCGGCGTCAGCTGCTCCTCCAACCTCGTCTCCTGGAGGACGATGCCGATGCGTTCCCGGAAGTTCCGGTCATCGCGGCCGGGATCGAAGCCGAGCACCGAGACGTCTCCCTGGTCGCGCTCGCGATAACCCTCGAGCACCTCAACCGTTGTGGTCTTGCCTGCGCCGTTTGGCCCGAGCAATGCGAGCACCTCCCCGGATTCCACCTCGAGGTCGATTCCCGCTACTGCGGTGAGGCTTCCGTAACGCTTCACGAGACCCTTGACTTCAATCGCAGTCATACTCCACCTTGTTGATTCCAACCGGAGACTCTACGACGCTCCACCCGGATCGGAGTGCGCGCGCGGCCGGCTAGCCCAAATCGTGCATTCAGGGAAAGTTCATTGATCCTTGGGCCCTTTCACCGGTAGTCTCGGCGCCAGGGACATTTGGAGGCATCTCAAATGGGGAATGGGCAGGCTTTCGCGGCACGTGCCGGGCGGCTGGCGCTTGCTGTCGTGACCCTCGCCGCCATGTTGTTCACCGCCAGCGCTCAGGTGGACACGTCCCGGGATGTCTACCCGCTCGTGTTCCCGGTGGCCGGCCGGAACAACTGGACCGATACCTTTGGAGCACCCCGGTCGGGGGGCCGCACCCACAAGGGCACCGACATCTTTGCGGAGAAGGGAACTCCCGTGGTTGCCGCGGCCGACGGTGTCATCACCAAGATCTCCGTGGGGACGCTGGCGGGCCGGTACATCAAGATCACCCACGACGACGGCTGGTCCACCTACTACATCCATCTCAACAACGACACGCCGGGCACAGACGACGGCGCGCTCAACCAGACCCTCCCCGGGATTGCCGTCGGGGTTCGGGTGACGGCAGGGCAGGTCATCGATCTCGTGGGTGACAGCGGCAACGCGGAAGAGACGCCATCGCATTTGCATTTCGAGCTTCACACACCCGACGGCACCGCAATCGACCCGGCGCCGCACCTCGCCGCGGCTGTAGCCGGAGGCACGGTCGCTACCCCGCAGAGCAATGTGGCTCTCCCCGCCGCCAAGCCGCTGTATCAGGCCACCGACACGACCCTGGTCGGTCACCTCGACACCGGGGCGGGGTTCAACGCCGGTCTCGCCGTCCAGGATGGAATCGTCTACATGGGCACCTGGGGTAGACAGGACGCGTGCCCCAACACCGGCGTGCGGATCGTCGACGCCACTGATCCGGCAAACCCGGAGCTGCTGGGTGCGGTTGCCGCGGCCGACGAGTTCCCGGGCACCAGTACCGACTCGGTGTGGGTCGCCTCGATCGACACTCCCGCGTTCACCGGCGATATCGCCGTGGTCGCCGTCCGTCTTTGCGACACGAGCGAGCGGAACCGCCGTCGGGCGGACTTCCGCGGCCTGGCGATCTACGACGTCACCGACCCGGCCCAACCGGCCCTGCTGAGCACGTTCGACAGCGGGGACCTGACCCAGGGCGTCCATGAGGTGACCGGGGCAGTCAGGCCCGACGGCACCGTCGTGGTCGCAGTCACGGTCATGCAGTCGTACCTGCACACCGACGGTGCGCTCGGAGACTGGCGGCTGCTCGACGTGACCGATCCTGCGGCACCCGCCCAGGTTGCCGACTGGGACTATCGGGCGACACTTCCCGAAGACGACCCGGGTGTCGACGACATCAACCTGCACACCCACAGCACCACCTTCACACCGGACGGGATGTCGGCGTGGGTGGCCGTTTGGGACGCGGGTCTTGTGCTGCTCGACCTGACGACCCTCGAGACGCCGTCGGTAGCGGCGCACGTGCCGATAGGTGAAGGCGAGGACGGCAACACCCACAGCATCGCATACGACCCCGAGACAGGCCTGCTGATCCGCAGCGACGAGGACCTGGAGTGGGCACCGGAAGACGATCGTCCCGGGGCCTGGGGAGCGCAGACCTTCTACGACGCATCCGATCTGGGCGACGTTTCCCAACTCGCCACTTTCGCAACGGAGCGGTCGGATCTGAGCTCGGGTGATCCGGCGGCGCCGGGCTACTTCAGCTCTCACGAGATCATCCTGAGCGGTGGGCTCGAGTACGTGTCGTGGTACTCCGATGGGCTGCGGGTGGTGGATGTCTCCGACCCGACGTCACCTGCCGAGGTTGCCTCATTCGTTCCCGCCCCGAAGCCCGACCCGCAGGGCTATTTCCAGGGCCAGGGCCGCGGCTCCAGCTTCGCCATGGTGTGGGGTGTCGATTTGAGCGACGGTCTGGTGTTCATGAGCGACCTGAACAGCGGCCTGTGGATCGTCCGTCTTGGCACCGACAACACCGAAGTCCCCGCAGAGGCCCTCTAGGGCAGACGCCACTTCTACCGCGGGGAGAAGGAGTTGACACTCCCTCTGGGAGGATCAACAGACCCGGAGAGCCGGGTCGAGGGGGGCCGGTGCGAATCGGTCTAGTCCGGTTGCCCGAATTCACATCGCCTCATCGCGGCTAGGTTGACCGGGATCGGCAACAGACCTCGATCGGAGGCAATCCACCATGGCGGATTGGGTCGGACTGATCGCAGACGCCAACCTGGCTGCGGCGCGGTCACAGATGGCGATCAGCCTCGGATTCCACATCATCTTTGCCGCGATGGGGATCGGATTCCCCGTGATGACGCTGATCGCCCACCGCCGCGGGCTGCGCCACCGCGATGCGGCCGCCCTCCAGTTGGCCAAACGCTGGGCGAAGGCCATGGCGGTCCTGTTCGCCGTCGGCGCCGTCTCAGGCACGATCCTCAGCTTCGAGATGGGGATGCTGTGGCCCGGTCTGATGGGTCCCTATGGCGATGTAATCGGGCTTCCGTTCGCTCTCGAGGGCGTGTCCTTCTTTCTGGAGGCGATCTTCATCGCGATCTATCTGTACGGCTGGAACCGGCTACCGGCCCGCCTCCACTTCTTCACCTTGTTCCCGATCGTCGCCGCCGGGATCGCCGGGTCCTTCTTCGTGCTCTCGGCGAACGCCTGGATGAACTCACCTGCCGGCTTCCGCATCGCCGCCGACGGCAGCATCACCGACGTCAACCCGCTGGCCGCCATGTTCAACCCGGCGGTCGGGATCCAGTACCTGCACATGGTGCTGGCTGCCTACATGGTCTCCGGGTTCACGGTGGCCGGCGTGTACGCCGTCGGCTGGCTGAAGGGACGCCGCGATCGGCTCCACCGTCTCGGGTTCATGATCCCGTTCGTTGTTGCCGCCATCGCCGCACCGGTGCAGATCGTGGTCGGCGATGCCGCTACCCGGCGGTTGATCGACGCCCAGCCGGCCAAGTTCGCTGCGATCGAGTTGCTCACGCACACACAAAGCCGGGCGCCGCTGAGCCTGGGGGGCGTGCTGGTGGACGGCGAGGTGAAGGGAGCGATCGAGATCCCGGCGCTCGCGTCGTGGCTGGGTACCCACGACGTAAACGGGGTCGTTCCCGGGCTCGACTCGGTCGCACCTGAGGATCAGCCACATGCCAATATCGTCCACACGTCTTTCCAGATCATGGTGGCGATCGGCACCGGTCTTCTCCTGCTCGCTCTCTGGTTCGGTATTGCCTGGTGGCGGCGCCGCGATCTCCCGGCGTCGCGATGGTTTTGGCGGCTGGCCGCGCCGGCGGGTATCGGAGCGATGGTTGCGGTCGAGGCAGGATGGGTGACTACCGAGGTCGGCAGACAGCCGTGGATCGTCTACGGCATCGTCCGCACCACCGACGCAGTGACGAGGGCAGGAGGCATCGTCGTGTCGGCGACGGCAATCGCGATCGTCTACATCGCGCTCGGCACGATCACGGTCGCCGTGCTGCGCCGCATGGCCAAACGGTTCGCTGTTGGTGACGACGCTCCGGCGCCGTACGGGCCTGATTCGGCGGTCTCCCGATGACCCTCGCCAACGCAGTCCTGGTCGTCATCTGGGCAGGTGTCACCGCATACGGCATTCTGGGTGGCGCCGACTTCGGCGCCGGTTTCTGGGACCTGTTCGCCGGCAGCGCCAGGAAGGGTGGCCCGGTGCGCACCTTCCTCGAGCACACCATCGGCCCGGTGTGGGAAGCCAACCACGTGTGGCTGATCTTTGTCCTCGTCTTTCTGTGGACCGCTTTTCCCGAGCCCTTCGTTTCCATCGCAACGACTATGTACATACCGTTGACGCTCTCGGCCCTCGGCATCATCCTGCGCGGTTCATCGTTTGCTTTCCGCAAGTGGGCGGCCACCCTCAACCGGCAGCGCGCCCTGGGATTGACTTTCGCGCTCTCATCGATCCTCACCCCCTTCTTCCTGGGAACCATCGCGGGGGGTGTGGCGTCGGGGCGGGTTCCGCTTGGCAACGCAGCCGGTGACCCTGTGACCTCCTGGCTCAACCCGACCTCGATACTCGGCGGGGTGATGGCAGTAGGGGCCACGGCATTCATCGCTGCTGTGTTCTCGTGTCGCGATGCGGCGGCCATCGCGGACGCGACCCTGACCGGCTACTTCAAGACGAGAGCCATGGTTACCGGGGTCGCGGTTGGTGTCGTGGCGGTCGCGGGGATCGGCGTGCTTGCCGTCGACGCCCCCGAGCTCTTCGACGGTCTCGTCTCGTTGCGGGGCGTTCCCCTCATGGCCGGCTCGGCGACTGGTGGTCTGTTGACTTTGTGGCTGGTGCGGCAAGAGCGGTTCGGGCCCGCCCGGGTGGCCGCCGTGCTGGCCACGGCAACCGTCCTGTGGGGTTGGGGAGCGGCACAGTACCCGAATCTCCTCGAGCCCAACATCACCGTCTCCGGTTATGCCTCATCGAATGCGGTGCTCATCGCGCTTCTGGGTGCGTTCGCTCTCGCCGGGCTCCTGGCTGTCCCTGCGCTCGGCTTTCTCTTTACCCTGGTGGAACGGGGCGTACTGGGGGAGGCAGGAGACCACGCCACGGAGTCGACTGCATCGCTGCTGGCGACGTTGGTCGACGAGCCGGAGGCATAGCCGGCGTCTACCAGGCGCGCTCCACCGAGGTGGAGCGCGTTGTTTCGAGAGGAAGGGTGACGTGCGACGCATCTAGGACCGGCGGGATCCGGTTTCATCGATGCGCTGCCGCCATGTGCTACCCAGGCGCATGCACGTCACCGCATATATGGGAAATGTAATGCATCGGACGGTGGCGTTGCCAGGGCCGAACGGCCTCGGGTCCTGGGTCGGTTCCCAAATGGCCCGGGTGGGTGTTTCTGTGAAGACAAGCTCGAGAACGGTGACGCGGCGCTCGGGTAGACGCTGTTGCAAGCGGTGTCCACCAGGAAAAGGCGTGCAACGGTTCTATCGTCTGCGGCATTCAACACGGGAAGATGAGCAGCGTGGGGTCTGGCGACAGTGAGGTCTACGAAGCCGTCGCACCGGCGTTGGTGCGCTTCGCCACGGCCCTGGTCGGACCGGCGGACGCACCCGACGTCGTGTCGGCGGTCGTGGTCCGTGTGCTCGGCAAGCGGTCGCTCTCGTCGATAGAGAAGCCACAGGCATACCTGATGCAGGCAGTGATGAACGAAGTACGTCAACTCCATCGGGGCAAGACAGACAGCGAGCAGCGATGGTTCGCGTAGGGCCGGGTCAACAGGCCCGCGACGCGGCCGACATCGCCCGGACCGATCTCACCGACGCGGTCATGGCTCTACCACCGCAGCAGCGTGCCGCCGCCTACCTGGTCTACTGGTGTGAGTACACGGCCGTCGAGACGGCCGAGCTGATGGGGTGGAGCGACGGCACCGTGCGACGGTATCTCCATCTCGTCAGGGAGAAGCTCGGGAGGTTCACCGATGACCGATGAGCGCGACGTGGCGGCGGTGTTCAACGAGGGTCTCGCCCCCGTGCTGGACGAGGCGCCACCCGCACCGGCATGGGAGTCATTGCAGTACGACTTCGGGCCTCCGTCGCACCGGATCGGAAGCGGTTGGTTGGCTGCCGTTGCCGCGGCTGTTGTGATCCTTGTGGGTGTGGGCTCGATCCTCTTGCTCGGCCGTGTAGGTAGCAGCGACCGTGGGGAGCCGGGCGATTCCGCAACGCCGCCCTCGGATGCGGCTGCAGGTGGTTCGATCGAAGGTAGGTGGGTTCTCGAGTCGTGGGAAGAAGACGGGAAACAGATTCCGGTCAAGATTGGGGTCAACACGACCGGTGAAGTGTTTCTTGTGTTCACCGCGGCACCTGACAGCGGGGGCACGGTCGGAACCTTCACCGGATCGACAGGATGCAATGGAATCGTGCTGGCCAACTACCACTACTCCGCGGGTTTTCTCGACCTGGGGCAGATGGACACGACGGCCATGGGGTGCGATCCGGACACTGCGGAACGAGTCTTGCGGGCCATGGTAGTGAACAACCCCGCCGGGATCGAAGTTGTCATGGACGGCGACACGATGGAGTGGTACGGCAGGAATGCCGTGAGTACGTGGTCTCCGCTGACCTTACGTCGCACGGACTCGGCATCGTCCGAGAGTACATCGACCACGACGTTGTCAACTACAACTTCGAGTGCGGTTCCCGGCGGCCCTGGAGCAATTGAGGGGCACTGGATCTTTGCATCGTGGCAGGAAGGGAACGATGAGATCCGGATCGAACCAGGCGTGAATGCGGATGACGAGCCGTGGCTCGAGTTTGCAGTCGACGAAGTCACCAGTGCTGGGGTCGCCGGCACGTTCGAGGGATCGACGGGGTGCAACGCCATCTGGCCGACCGATTTTGAGTACTCGGCCGGATTCCTCACGCATGGAGAAGTGGTTGCGACTGCCGGAGGCTGCGGCAGAGATACCGCCCAGAGCGTGCTCCTGGCCGTGCTTCGGAACACGCCGGATGGTATCGAGGTGGTCATGGACGGCGACACGATGGAGTGGTACGGCAGCAACCTCGAGGGTGCGTCGCATCCGGTGACGTTTCGTCGGGAAGGGGCTCCAGTCGAGCCAACCACAACGACCGTCGCCGAGCCAAACGCCAATCCCGACATGCGTGTGTACGAGGTGGAAGGCGTCGAGGTGGTCACGCCGACACGTCTGGATAACCTGCCCGCGCAAGCAACCCATGTCGAGGTCACCACGACGGTCATCGATTCCGGGGATGGTCCCGAACTCTGCCTCGGCGCGGTCATGGATTCCCTCCCGCCGCAATGCTCCGGACCTGTGGCCAATGGGCTCGATATGGAGGGGTGGACGGAAGAGGCAAGTGGTGTCCGGTGGGGTGAGCAGACACTCGTCGTCACCTGGCCGCCCGTGGATGGTGCGGTAGAAGTCATCAGCCAGTCGGAAGCGTCATACCTGGATCTCGGTCTCCGCTACCCGCCCGGCGAGCTCCCCGCCGAGTGTCAAGGCGTTGCCACCGGGGCCGGGGCCGGCCCGATCAATCAGTACGCCAGCTCGCTGGGTGATGCCAACGGTGGTCTCTACGTAGCCAACGACGGCACGCTCGTTCTCCAGGTGGTCGGGGATCCGGCGCCCCACCGGGAGGCGTTGGCGGCCTCGGGCGGGGCGTGCGTGATCGAAGTCTCGCGCAGTGAGGCGGAACAGCGTCGTATCCAGGACTCCATCGTTCCGCTCCTTCGCGACATTCCTGAGATCGGCGGCTCGTATGCGGTCGCCACCGGACCGGGCGGCCGGGTGGAGGTGCAGGTGCCCGTGGCAGACCGATCACTGGCACAGACCATCGCGGGCCTCGTCGACGACCCGACCGCGATCAGGCTGGTGGGGAGAGGAATCCTGTTGCCCTGAGTTGCGTTCGTGACGTGTCGGCTCATCCGGTTGAAGCGGTCCGGAGCGGCTCGTCGACGTCGGCGCTCTTGCGTACACCATGTCAGCATGTAGGCACTCGAGACGCCGGAAGCCGGGGGGTCGGCGGCGTCCGCGTTCCGGCGTACGTCATGTCTACACGTAGGCTTCACGTCCGCAAGAAGGGATGGGGGGGCGCTTGGTGCGGCCGGTCAGCGACGCCTGCCGGTGATGAGGTACCGGCCGATGCCTAGCGCAAACAGCCAAACAGGAACCATGAGGATCAGGAACGGGCGCAGCGTGTCGCTGGCGGAGTGCGAGTTCCGGTCGAACAACAGAAAGGCGACCACCGTGATAGCGAGCAGGATGGTCGATCCTGCCGCCACGAGAAACCTTTGGCGTGATGTGAACATTGGCGACACCCTAGCGGCGGGCACCTCCCGCCACGGTCGTCGGCGTCTACGCGAACGACCCTCCTAGCAGCGTGCTGAATAATTCCAGTTCAGGCTCGATACCTGGTCAGGAACAGCGAGGAATCAGGGGTGGAGCGACCGTACCTGCACTGCGTGCAGGCCTTCTCGGCGATTACCAGCGCCCTCCTAGGACGACATTAGGAGGTTGTCGACGATTCGCGGATGTGGCGACGCAACGGGGTGGTAGCGCGCAGGCGTGATCTCGCCGGATTCGGACAGCTCGGGCGATGACACCAGGCCCACGCTGGAACGGATCACCAACAGGTGTATCCGGTGGCCACGCCGGTGACCGTCTCGACGAGGATCTCGCCGCCGATCGCCGTGGCTACACCGATCTCGATGCTGCCATTGCACTGTGACGCGTCAAGCTCGTTGGCACGGTCCAGCACAGGACCTTCCCAGAGCACAAGTGGGTCGCCCGCGATGTCCAACACACCGACGGTTGGGACGTGCCACTGCGTGCGATCGGCGTTGAGCGACAACGGCAAGGCGTACAGAGCGTCACCCGAGTCGTCGAGGATGGCCAGCGCCCCACAGCCAGAGGTGTCTTTCCGGCATTGTCTCCAGATGTCATCCGCTAGGTGGACATCGAAACTCGAACCATCCTCTAGCACAACCGTCGTGGTGTTCTCATCCGTGGCGTCCGCGTAATCGACATGATCGACAGAGCCGATCACCTGCCGACCCTCGGGCCGACCTCCGGGCTGCATGAGGATGCGCTCGGTCATCCCGTCGTCCTCAATGGCACGATCCTCATCGACTCCGATAAATGTCGGATAGCAGAGATCGGGGTCGAACTCGATCGCGATCGAGTCGGGTCGATTGCTCAGCAGTCTGTCGATACCTTCCCAGACGTTGATCATCGTGACCGGATCGTCACCGGACCCGTACGCTTCGACAGCCTCTCCGTCGATGACGTGAGAGACGCTGGCTGGGAGCAACGCGAACGCGGCTACGGCGACAGACATTTGGTATTCGGAGGGGGCGGTGTCGTCCCAGCAGGTTCTCCACGCGTCGACCGTGGCTGCAACAACCGCGTATGTACCGTTTGCGTCTGGGCCCGTCACGCGCAGGGCTGGCGTCGTCGGGACGGTAGACGTTGCTGCCTGCGTGGATTCTGAACCAGGCGGCGCGACGTGTGTCGCGGGCACGGCCGGGGTGGTTTCTGATGCCGTCCCCGAATGAGGATCGCCGCTGACAGTGCAGCCGGTCGCCATCAACAGGCTCAATGCAGCGATCGCACACGCTCGTGTCATCGTCCTCCCTGGGATCGAGCGGAACCCTTTGCTGGGATGGCCCGCAACGATAGGACGTTCAGGTCCGTCGTCGAGTTCCCGGACTTGCTGTCAGTCCACCAACCCTAGCTCCAGACGCTGGTTGGCGATGTCCAGGTGGGTCGCCGTCGACCGGCGCAGATGAGCCAACTGCTCCTGCGAGATCGCTCCACAGATCCAGTTCCAGTGCAACGCCACCACATCTCCTGGGGAGACCTCTCCTGCCAGCCTGATCGGGCCTTTCGCCAGAACCACAGCCTCATTACGGCTTGGTCCGAGGCTGAGACGCTCTCCATCCCATTCGATCGCAGCTGAGGCGACCGTTGCGGTATCACCATCGATCGCGATCAGCTCACCCCAGCGGATCCGGCACCGGTCGAGCACCAAACGGGGCTGGTCGCTCAGGTTGCGCGAGAGCAAGCCGAGCCACGGGTAGATGGCGAACACATGGAAGTTGTGATCGGGGGTCATGCCGGGGAGCAGATCTTCGGTGCTGTGTGCCCAGGTGCCGCCTGCACGGGCCAGTTCCTCCAGCAGGTCGGCGCCCTCGACCTTCACATCCAGACCTTCGGTTAGCGCACCACCGAGCCAGTATGATTCGACAACCCGCCCGTCGAGGGGGTCGAGCCCGTGTCTTGTCGCGATGAACTCGAAGTACGGCCAGGTACCCTCAAAGCACCGGGCCGTGGCCTCGAGACCGGCGAGACCGCAGCTGAGCACCTCACCACTGTTGGCGGGGCCGCAATAGCCCAGCTCATTTGGCGGGTAGGCATAGCGAGCGAAGATGTCGGCGGCCGTCATCAGCCGCCAAGCAGGGCAGCGACGAAATGCTCGGGGAGGACGCCGGGTGTCTCGAGGTCGTACTCGGTGTAGACCGATTGGAGACGGCCCCGGACACCTGTGACGTCCCCTGCCGCCGCATCTTCCAGGACCTTGAGGCCCTCCGCAGGCAGGATGGTGAAGTCGCCGGAGAAGTTGACGTCGGCAAGGGCACCGTCGATGCGATGGGCCGTGGCCCGGATCAGCCCACCCGGTGACTTGAACATCCCACCGATCACGGAGACCCCCTCGTGGATCTTGACGCCATCGCGGGGGAGGGAAGTCCTGGCGTTGAGCCATTCCTCACTGACGAAGAGGTCGTCGAGCTCGGCTGCTATCTCCAACTCATGTGCGGTGGGCTCGCCGGGGACGAGCTCGGCGTCGAGCGTCTCGGCGCACTTCTCGAGATAGAGCGTAATGGTGGCATCGCGGTCCGGCGACTCGGGGAGCAGATCGGCCATCGTCACCATGTATTGCTCGAGACCGGCGAAGATCTTGTCACGCATCTTCTCGTCCGGGACCTTGAGCACCCTGGCCATGGTTGCCTTGTCGAAGTCGAACATGAGGCTGCCGACGAGCACCCGGGCCTCGTCGATCTGGGCGGCGCCGGTGCCGCCGATCTTCTTGTTGTCGACGTGGATGTCGTTGACGGGGCGCAGATAGGCGTCGATGCCGAGCGCCCGATACGTGTCGACAAGCGGCTTGATATATAGCGCAAACTGGTCGTTGAGGTCACCAGGGAGGCTGGAGTTGTGAAACACCCACTGGGTGAACATCTGGTTGCGGTCGAGATACACGGCGCCGCCGCCGACCTCGCGTCGCACCACCGTCAAGCCGGCGCTGGCGCAGAAGTCGGTGTCGACTTCGCTGTGCAGATCCTGGTGAAAGCCGATCGACACATAAGGGTCCTTGCCCGTCACCATGATGATGGTGTCGGGGGAATCGGCGGTGAGCGCCCTCCCGACGGCGTGATAGATCGACTGAGAGCGGACCGAGTCCACCTCGCCGAGGTTCAGCACCCTTATCTGTCTCATTGGTTGTTCTCGCTTCTGAGGGCACCGGACCCTGAAGGGAGGCTATCGCGATCGATCGGACTGAGGTCAACGAGTTGCTCGAGCGCATCGAGGACGTCGCCGGCTTCCTCGTCGCTGATCCGGTTGACGGCAAAGCCCATCTGGACCATTACGTAATCGCCGACCGTAGCGTCGGGAACGTAGTCAAGGCACACCTCTCGAACCACACCACCCGCTTCGACGCGCCCCATGGTCATGCCGAGGAGATTCTTCTCGAGTGACACGACGCGACTGGGGATCCCGAGACACATGGTCAGGCCGGTCCGAGACGGCTCGGGACGCGGCTGTCCGCCCACGTCGGGGGGATAGGACCGTCGGAAGGATCTGCGATGGTCGTCGTCGACCGTGACCCCTCCCCCCGGTCGCTACCTTCCAGCCCATCGGGCACTTCGAATCCCCAGTCGCGTAGCACTGCCGCGGCTCGCACGACGATGGGGGAGAGAGTGCGGCGCACCCGGTCCGAGATCTCGAGGCCGATGGACAGGTTCGCGGGCTGCGCACCTATGAGGTGCAAGTGAGGGGGGAGCTTGTCACGGATGAACGCCAACCCCAAGACCTCCTGGAAGGTGATCTGGTGCTCGGACATCTTGACTCCGCTGAACAGCCGTATCTCGTCTCCGCTCATCTCGATGAGCTCGCCCGGCTCGGCCCCGGCGTCGATGGCGTCGAGGACGAGGAGATGGTCGCACTCTTCGACTAGAGGTAGCAGCGTCAGGCCCATCACACCGCCGTCGACGTACTCGACATCGGGGACGACGCCGACCCGCTCTTCGAGCAGATCGAGCGCCCTTACCCCCAAACCCTCGTCACGGTTGAGGATGTTGCCGATGCCGAGTACGACGTGGCGCCCGCTCATGTCATGCAGACGTTCATGCCGGTGGCAACCTCGGCGACCGACTCGCCGGTGGCGTCGATCATGTGGATGGCGCAGGCCATGCACGGGTCGAATGAGTGGATCGTACGCAGGATCTCGAGCGGCCACTCGGGCTTCGCCAATTTGTGGTTGAGCAGCGATGCCTCGTAGGCACCCGCTTGCCCGTTGCCGTCGCGAGGCGACGCGTTCCAGGTGGTCGGGACGACCATCTGGTAGTTCTCGATCTTCCGGTTCTTGATGACGATCCAGTGACCGAGGGCGCCGCGGGGGGCTTCCATGAAGCCGAAACCGCGTGCCTCGCTCGGCCAGGAGCGGGGCTCCCAGCGGTCGTTGTTGAAGGTCCTGGTGTCACCGGCCTTGATCGCCGCGATCAACTCGTCGTACGTCGTACGCAAGGAGTCCGCAAACACCTTGGACTCGATCGCCCTTGCCGCGGTTCTCCCCAATGTGGAGAAGACGGCGCCTAGGGGAGCGTCGAGGGCTTTCAAGGTGGCGTCGACCAGGTCGACGGTCTGTGCGTGACCGGTCGCATACAAGGCGAGAACTCGGGCGAGCGGTCCCACCTCGACCGGCATGCCGTTCCAGCGCGGTGCCTTGAGCCAGGAGTACTTCCCGTCAACGTTCAGCTCCTCATATGGTGGCTGAGGACCTGTGTAGTTGAACTTGGTCTCACCATCCCAGGGGTGGAGCCCGGCGTTGTCACCGTCGGCGTACTCGTACCAAGAATGGGTGATGAACTCCTGCATCCGCTCAAAGTCGCGCGGGTCCGGTTCGGTGATCGTCGTCAGGTCACGGTTGACGATCAGGGTCCGGGGCACCAGGAACTTCGATGTGTCGCGGTTGTCATCTCCGGGAAGCTCGCCCCAGGTGAGGAAGTTGCCCAAACCCTCACCGATCGATGCGTACTCGAGGTAGTTGGGTGCGATCGCCAGCACGTCGGGCAGATAGACCTGGTCGACGAACTCGATGATCCGGTCGATCGAGTCGGAGATGATCGACAGTCTCGAGGCATTCAGCGCCGTGTCGCTGTTCAGATCGATCGGCATCGGAACACCGCCGACAACGAAATTCGGGTGCGGGTTCTTGCCGCCGAAGATCGTGTGGATCTTGGTGACGTGCGACTGCCAGTCGAGGGCCTCCAGGTAGTGGGCGACCGCCAGCAGGTTCACCGCGGGTGGGAGCTTGTACGCCGGATGACCCCAGTAGGCGTTGGCAAAGATCGACAGCTGGCCGCTGTCGACGATTGACTGCACCTTCTTCTGTACGTCGGCGAAGTATCCAGGCGACGAGTTCTTCCAGGTGGAGATGCTCTGCTGGATCGCCGACGTCTCGGCAGGGTCGGCCTGGAGAGCATTGACGATGTCGACCCAGTCGAGGGCATGCAGGTGATAGAAGTGCATGACATGGTCGTGTACGTACTGCTGGGCGATCATCAGGTTCCGGATGAGGTTGGCCGCATGCGGAATCTGGATGTCGAGGGCGTCCTCAACCGAACGGATCGAGGCGAACGAGTGCACGGTGGTGCACACCCCACAGGCGCGCTGGGCGAATGCCCAGGCGTCGCGCGGGTCGCGGCCCTCGAGGATGATCTCGATGCCACGCACCATCGTGCCCGACGAGTAAGCCGCGGTGATCGTGTTGTCGGCGTCCAGCTCCGCTTCGATGCGGAGGTGCCCCTCGATACGGGTAATCGGGTCTACAACCAATCGTGTAGCCACGGGACCTCCTATTGCTCGCGAAGCCAGGCGAGCGCCTCGGCCTCTGTGTCAAATAGCTTCACCTGGTGTGTGTAGTAGCTCTCCGGGAAGTCGAGCACTCCCGGGTCCAGCTCGGCCCCGAAGATGGCGGCGGTCGGCATCATCGGTGCGAACTCATGGATATGCCGGCCGCACTCCTCCCCGGTGATGTCGGTGAGGTCGATCAGGAGCTTCCCTCGATAGTCGTGCAAGAAGGATGCGAGGGTCTGCACATCCTCATGGCTGAGCTCGCCGGTGTGGCGGCAGCGCATGATGCCCTTCTCCACGGGAGTCAGAGTGAATGACGCCATCAGTTCGCTCCTTCCATCGCCTCGGCAACCATGTTCGATAGTCCCTTGATCTTCAGCTCGGAGCCGTAGTGCTGGATCCCGTCGAGGAACTGGAGACGGCAGTTGGAGCACGCCATCACCACTGTGTCCGCTCCGGCTACCTTCGCCTGATCGATCTTGAGACCGAACACGGCGAAGCGGTACGGATCGGCTTCCTTGATCGCGATCACGCCACCACCGCCGCCGCAGCAGATGGCCTGCTCCTTGTTGGGGGTCAACTCGCGGAACGACTCGGGCGCCAGAATGTTGAGCAGCCGCCTCGGCTCCTCGATATGGCCACCACGCCGCTGGATCTTGCAGGCATCGTGGAACGCGATGCCGCCGCTTCCGTCAAAGGCACCTTTCTTCAGTTTGATCTTGCCTTCGCTGACGAACTTGTCCATCAACGCAACGATGTGGGTGATTTCGAGTTCCTTGGGAACATCGATCAGATTGGCGGCGGTCCACCGGAGCGCGTCGTATGCGTGCCCGCACTCGGTGACGACGATCTTCTTGACCTTCAACTCAGTCGCTGCGTCGACCAGCTTCTGCAGGAACAACGCAGTGTGCTCGGGGCTTCCCTCGTAGAAACCGAAGTTCACCACTTCACGGCCTTTGGAGCTCAAGGTCCAGTTCTCGCCGGCTGTGTTGAGGATCCTGGCGATGTCAGCGAGGTTCTCGGGGAACTTCATGATCTCGATCGACGAGAAGACGACCATCGTGTCGGCGCCTTCCTTGTCGATCGGGATGTCGACGTCCCAGTCGTCCTGTACCCAGTCCATCCGGTCGGCGAAAACGTCATCGGTCACACCGAGCGGGCTGCCCTCGTCGAGCTGCTTCTGCACGGCCGCAGCAAGGTCCGCGGGAACCAGGCCCGCCGCGGCGAGGCCGGTGCGGACGTTGTGGATCAGCGGGCCCAGGTCGATGCCCATCGGGCATGCCATCGAGCATTTGTTGCACACCGTGCATGCTTCGTAGACGATCTTGCTCCAGTCGAGGAGCTCCTGGTCGTCGATCTTCTTCTCGATATGAAATGCGGTCTTCAGCTTGCCGCCCGGTGTCATCCGCTGCTCGTAGGCCTTGCGAAGCACCTCGATCTTCCACACGGGGGCGAAATCGGGGTTGCCTGTGGCCTGGTAGAAATGGCACGCCTCGGCGCAGATACCGCAGCGGGTGCACGCCTCGAGCTGTGCCGCAACCCAGCCACCTGTCTCCGCTACGAACGTGTCTAGAGCTATGTGTGTACTCATGGCCACCTCCTACGGAGTCACCGCACGTTTGCCGAACTGCGCCCCGTGGATCGTTCGTGAGAAGAAATAGAACACGAAGTGCGACAGCCGGCTGAACGGGATCCAGATCAACATCACGTCGACGGTCAACATGTGCAGGCTGAACAGCGTTTCATACCTGAAGAACATGTGATGGGTCATCATGTAGCCGGTCACCATCGGCAGGAAGACGAGCGTCCAGTTGAGGAACTCCGCCGGCCCCGACAGCTTGCGCACGACCGGATGGGTCAAGCGGTTCACCAGCAGAGCAACCATGGCAGCGATGGTGGCGGCGGCGAGCCAGTCGATGATCGGCAGAGACAGCGTCGGCCATCCGAAGCCGAGCAGGCTCTTCCACGCCAGCATGTGGGCGGTCCCCAGGAGGATCACGGATATCAACCCAACATGGAACATCCCGCCGGCGAGAAACGTCACCGCATTGCCGTTGAACGTCTTTTTCACCCAGGGGATGAACGGGAAGATGCCGATCGCTTTGACGTACGTGGTCGCTACACCTTTGGCCTTGCTGCCCGCCGAGAGCACCTTGTCCTTGGGCCACCCCAGCGTCACCACCCGGATCAGGCGGTACGCCAGCCCGGCGATGAAGACGAGGAACGCGATCCGGAAGAGTGGTCCCCGGAGGAACTCGAGCGTGTCGGTCCAGGTCATGACGACTCCTCTCCGGGTGCTACCTCGATGGTCTCGAGACGCTTCTTTGCCGAGCGGTTCGCTACCGCAAACCCGGCACCGGCGGCCGCACCCACCACAGCCGCGGTACCGACCATCGTGACGCCCGGCCTATCGAGCGGCGCAGACTGACCCTGGTAGAAGCCGCCCCCGTCCCAGAAGTCCGGCTGGGAGCATCCGAGGCACGGGTGCCCCGACTGGATCGGGAACGAGAGGCCGCCGTCCCACTTGATCGTGGCGCAGGCGTTGTAGGTAGTCGGGCCTTTGCAGCCGAGCTTGTAGAGACACCAGCCGTGGCGAGCTCCTTCGTCGTCGAAGCTCTTGGCGAACTTGCCCGCCTCGTAGAAGGGGCGCCGCAAGCAGCGGTCGTGGATGGTCGTTCCGTAGAACGCCTTGGGTCGGCCCAGGTCGTCGAGCTCCGGCAGCTCTCCGAAGATCAGGAAGTGGGCGAGGGTGCCGGTGAACGATTCGGGGATCGCCGGGCAACCCGGGATGTTGACCACGGGCTTGTCGGTGATGATGTCCATCAAGCCCTTGGCGCCTGTGGGGTTGGGTTTCGCCTTGGGGATTCCCCCGTACGCAGCGCAGTTGCCGGTGGCGATGATGGCCGCGGCCCCCGCAGCCGCCTGTTCGACGATGTCGACCGCGGTGCGCCCACCGACGGTGCAATAGATGCCGCCGTCGGCGACCGGGATGCTGCCTTCGACCACCAGCACGTACTGCCCGTTGTACTGCTCCATGACCGCGTCGCGGTTCTGCTCGGCCTGGAACCCTGCCGCGGCGAACAACGTCTCGTGGTAGTCGATGGATATCTTGTTCAGCACGAGATCGATCAGCGTCGGTGACTGCGATCGGGTCAGAGCCTCGGTGCATCCCGCGCAGTCCTGGAATTCGAGCCAGATGACCGGGAGCCGGGGCTTGGTCTGGAGTGCACGGCTGACCATCGCGGTCAGATCGGGTGTCGGTACGTCGGCGAGTCTCGCCGGCAGCCCGCTGGCGCCTACTGGTGCCAGGTGGTTGAGTCCGAGTCCTCCGGCGATGACTCCGCAGTAAGTGATGAAGTCTCGGCGGCTGACCCCTTGTTTGGCTAGATGTTCGTATATCGATTCTTCGCCCATAGGTCCCCTCCTCCGGTTCGGCTTGGTCGGGGCGTGTCTGCCTGCAATGGATCCGTACCTAGGTGCAGGACACCCCCTCTGCCTCCAGCCACGCCTGGTAGGCGGCGACACCGGCGGCGCCTGATGGCAGCGCCGGGCTCTCGCCGTCCCAGTCGGAGGGAGTCACCTCGGCGATCCATCCGTCCCCGTAGGGGTCCGATACCGCCAGATTCGGCTCGTTGACGAGGCGGTCGTTCCCTCGCAGCAGTGTTCCCGAGACCGGCGTCGGCACAGGGCCGACGTACTTGCTGCTCTCAACGGTGGCGACGCTCTTGCCGGCCGCGATCTCCTTGCCGACCTTGCGGGCAGACACCGTGACTGCAGCGAGTGTGCCACCAGCCAGCTTGCCGGCAACGGAGGTCATTCCGAGCCGGACTGTGCCATCATCGAGCAACCTCGCCCAGGTGTGCTTCTCCAGGTTGTAGAAGACGTCCTCGGGCAGGTCGCAGCCGTTGACTGTTGCCATGTTCTCCTCCTCAGAAACTCAGCACGGTGCCGGCTTCGGTGGCCATGGCCATCATGGTTGCGCCGCCGGCCATCTCGACTTCGTCGATCAGGTCGTCTTCGGTGAGATCATGCAGTTCGGTAGCCGCAGTGCAGGCCAGGAACTTGACCCCGGCTTCGATGCAGTCGTCACGAAACTCGGCGACCGACTTGCCGCCTGCCTTGGGGTAGATGTCCTCAGCGACGCCCTTTTCGACGAGCTTGATGCCGTCGATCGTGAAGAACATCGTCACTTCCTGATCCATGACCGCGGCCAGATTGGCCATGAAGAACGGGGTGGCACAGCGGCGCGGTGTGTCCGGGCCGCTGGTCATGACGATCAATACCTTGTCTTCATCCATTGCTGGCATTCCCTTCAACGAAGTGCCCTGAAGCACGGCGATTCATCAGCACACTCCGCTAGAACGAGAGGCTGATGGCGTCCTCGCCGACGTAGGCGAGGAACGTGGTGGCGCCACCGATCTCGACGCCGTCCATGAGGTCTTCCTTCTTGATACCCATCACATCCATTGTCATCTGGCAGGCGATGAGACGGACCTCGGCCATCTGCGCCATTTCGAGCAGCTCGCTGACCTTGGCGACGTTGGCCTTCTCCATCCAGCCGTTCATCATGCGGGTGGCCATGGCGGTCATGCCGGGGAGCATGCCGACGATGTTGGGAACGGATACCGGCATGGCCGGATTGCCGATCGGCGCTACCTGGAGCTTGTCTGCCTGGCCCTTCTTGATGATCTCCAGCCCGTAAAAGGTGAAGAAGATGGCGGCCTCCATGTCCAGTGCCGCCGCCGAGGTGGCGAGGATCAATGGGGGATAGGCGGCATCCAGAGTCCCGTGGCCGGCAATGATGCCCAAGCGCCTGGTTGTGCCCATCTCAGGCCTTCTTCTGGATAAAGAAGATGAACTTGTCGCCGGACACTTCGGAATCGACGAGCACGTGGCCCGTTCGGTTCGTCCAAGCATCGATGTCGCTTTGCGAGCCGGCGTCGGTGGCGATCATCTTCAAGATCTTCCCGGGCTCTAGCGCATCGATTGCCTTCTTGGTCTTCAGAATCGGCATGGGACAGGCCAGGCCGCTGCAGTCGAGAACTTCATCGGCGGCTACGGACATTGGAACCTCCTCAGGGGGAAAGGGACGCGCTCCAGGGGGTGGAGCTGTTGTCGAGAGGGAGGGCGTCGTGTAGCGGATCCGTGACCAGAGGTGGCCTTCCGGTTGGCACCAATGCGTTTTCGCCCGTAAACGACATAGGATCTATTCACACTTCCGCATATATACCGTATGTAATACGTCTGCGACGGTGTCGCTCATAGGGCCAAAAGGCCCATAAAGTCCCGGGTCGGGTCCCCGATGCGTCTGGTGGCACGGTCGCTGGGGTAGTGTCCCTGGCTGCATGCCTCGATTCACACCGACCCAGACAATCACACCGACCCAGAGAATCACACCGACCCAGAGAACCGCAATGATCGGCGACGCTGCCGTGCTGGTGCTGCTGACCGTTGTGGGGTTTGCCACCCACGCCACCCTCGATGCGGTGGGACGGTTTCTGGTCACCGCGCTCAGCGGGCTGCTGGCTTGGGCCGCCGTCGCCCCCTTCCTGGGTGTCTACGAGGAAGCCACCATTGATTCCCCCGGGGGTATATGGCGGGTTGCCTGGGCGTGGCTGCTGGCGGCGCCATTGGCGACGTTCCTACGCGGGATGGCCCTCGACCGCGACATACCCTGGGTGTTCGTGCTGGTGACGATCCTCGTCAACGGCTTCGGTCTGGTCGCCTGGCGGATCGGCCTGGGCTGGACCCGGGCGCGCCGCGCCAGGCTACGTGCGGGGTAGCCTCGGTCGATGACCAATTCCGTTCGGTGGCCGGTGTCTCGACGTCGTGTTTGCGACATAGGATTCGACTTCGAGGTCAGACCGGACAATTCGGAGGTATTCATCCATTGGCGCATATCGACTTAGTCACTCTGATCGTGCGGGACTACGACGCTGCCGTCAGGTTCTTCATAGATGTCCTCGACTTCGAGCTCGTTGACGACTCGCCGTCTCTGACGAACGATGGCCGACCAAAACGATGGGTCGTCGTGAAGCCGCGGAACGCGCAAACCGGGCTACTTCTTGCTCAGGCTGACGGCGAACGTCAGGCCGAGAGGGCCGGAGACCAAGTTGCGGGGAGAGTGGGATTCTTCCTTCGGGTAGACGACTTTCACTCCACCTATGAGCGGATGGTCAACGCAGGCGTGGAATTCGTCTCGCAACCTCGCACGGAACCGTACGGGCGTCTCGCCGTCTTCCTCGATCTCGAAGGCAACCGATGGGATCTGCTTTCCCACGATTCTCGGACATGAGGCCACGCATACCTCGCGGAAACCTCGCTACGCGACCTATGGGAGTGGGCGACGACCGGTGATTCGCACACTCGCGCCCGCCGACAACTACCCGGCGAGCGGCTCCAGGTCGATGAGCAGGCCACGATGGTCGGCGCCGGAGACCTTGACCAGGCCGGTAGCGACACAACGGATCGGGCCTTGCAGAAACACGTGGTCGATCCTGAGCATCCGTGGCGAGTTGGGGTAGTAGCCCCAGGTGCGGCGGGCGGTGCCGGCCTGAACCGCACCGTCGGTCGCCAGCTCGGCGATCCGCCGGTAGAAGGGCCAGGCTGGGGAGGAGTTGAAGTCGCCGACGACCACTCGGGCACTCGTTCCGTCGTGGTCACGGAGCAGGCCCTCCAGGGCGTCCAGCTCGGCGCGTCTCCTCCGCCGGGAGTCCCAGAGAGGCAGCGAGATCGGGTTAGTGAAATGCACATTGACCAGCTCGACCTCCGGCAGCCCCCACGGCGCCCCGTCGAAGCGCCCGATGATCGGGTTGCGGCCGGGAAAGTCGACCCGGGACGTTGCGAGGTGGGTCCGCGCGGCCATGCCCATGCCGGTAACGTCGTCTCGCGGGTCCAGCAGCGTCGACTCGCCCCACTCAGAGAGCACGGTTGCGCTATTCGACGACAGCTCCTGGACGGCGACCACATTCGGCTTCTCGTCGTCGAGCACTGCGGCCAGCTCGGTCGGATCGGCCGCGCCGTTGTACAGGTTCATGGTGAGGATGCGTAGCGACATTTGCGTCAGAATAAGCGGGGAGCGCGGTTCTGCCGTCGCACATGCTCCAGAATGGGCGAGTGTCCCACCCATGGCAATGATCGGTTGAGTCGCTCTCGAAATCAGCCGATACAGGGGGGAGGCAGAGGTGAACCTGCTTGCGGGCGTTATTGTGAGCCTGGCAGCAAGATGAGGAGACGACGGTGCGATTGACGACGGCAATGCTCGCCGATGCGGCACAGGTACAGGGTGGCAAGCTGTTCGTACTGGGCGGAGGCTTCGACACCATCAGTGCGCGGAAGGTCCCGGTGATTCATCGCAGCTTGACCGTCGCTCTGGTCGCCGAGATCGAGCCCGATGAGCGCCACCGCGATCTCGAGATCGCGCTGCGGCTCATCGACGAAGACGGGGTCGATATGGGGGTCGAAGCGAAGGGCAAGCTACGGGTCGGCGCACCTCCCAACCTGCCTCCCGGCTCATCGAGCATCGTGCCCATCGTCAGCCCGTTCCACGGTATCGAGTTCCCCGATGCCAAAGGCTATGCGTTCGTGGTCACATTCGAAGACCAGGAACTCGAGCGTATCCGCTTCCGGGTGATCAGGGTCGGCTGATACCGTAGGAAAATGCTGACGCTTCCCAACCTGATATCGCTGATCCGGCTGGCGCTGGTCCCGGTGTTCCTATGGCTGGTCATCGGCGCCGACGAACCGGTGTGGGGAGGGCTGCTGCTCGGCATTATCGGGTCTACCGACTGGATCGACGGCTACCTGGCGCGACGGCTGAATCAGGTGTCGGAAGTAGGGAAGATCCTCGACCCGCTGGCCGACCGAATCGCCGTAGCTGCCGGCGTTATCGCCGGATTGGTGACCGGCTACTTGCCCGCCTGGTTCGCCTGGCTGCTGATCATCCGTGAGGCGCTCGTAGCGATCGGGGCGGCCGTTGTGGCCCTGCGTGGTCACACGAGCCTATCGGTGCGCAAGATGGGCAAGCTGGCGACCCTCCTGTTGTACACGGCAGTGGCGTGGTTCTTTGTCGGCGCATCGTGGTCACCCGGCCTCATCATTGCCTGGGGGTCCGGGATACCCGGTGTGATCCTCTACTACGTCGTTGCCGTCCAATACGCGAAGGACGCGGCAACTGCCATCTCCGAGCGTGGCCGGGCGTCGAATGCATAGGCGCCCCGGCAAGAGGTAAGCTCGCGTCGCATCGTCTGAAACAGGAGACACCGTGCAGATTCCAGATGGACTTCGCTACACGGAGAACCACGAATGGGTCGCCGTCGAGGACGGCAAGGCCAAAGTGGGGATCACCGACTACGCCCAGGACGCACTCGGAGACGTCGTCTTCGTGGACCTCCCGGACGTCGGTGCCGGCGTGACCGCGGGGGAATCGTTTGCCGAGATCGAGTCCACCAAGTCGGTGGCCGATGTCTACGCGCCCATCGACGGGACGGTAACAGCCATCAACGAGGCCCTGGCGGATCAACCGGAGATCATCAACAGCGACCCTTACGGTGCCGGATGGTTCATACTCATCGACGGCGACCTCTCGAGGCTCGACGATTTGATGGACTCGGCCGCCTACACCGAGTTCTGCGAGTAGGGCGTCGCCGGCGGCTGTAAACCCGACTGCCCACTGCAACGAAGCACAAGAGCCTCAACCTCAGATCGAGGCTTAGCGACTACCATTCCCATATGGCCGATGACTCCAACGCGCTCCAGGACAACAAGGACGCCGAGAACGACGCCGAGAAGGACTCAGAGAAGACCGTTTTCTACGATTTCGGCGCCGGCACTGCCGACGTTGGTGAGATCGTCGGTCGTATCGAGGGTGCGTTCCGCTATGCGCTCGTCGTCGAACGAGGGCCGCGGGCCGGTCTCACCTACGTTCTCGGCGAAGGGGAGACCGTTGCGGGCCGTTCGGAGGACATCGACATCTTCCTCGGCGACGTCACCGTGTCCCGTCGCCACGCCTGCTTCACCGTTGACGAGCAGGGCCTTCGTGTTGAGGATCTCAGGTCTACGAATGGGACTTATGTCAATGCGGAGCGCCAGGAGAGCGCTCAGCTGCAGCCAGGCGACGAGGTCATCATCGGCAAGTTCCACCTCGTCGTGGCCGGCGGCCATGGCTGAGGACGGTACGGCCCCTGCGCACCTCTCGGGCCGGAAATCGCGGTCGATCGGGGAGGCGATCAACGTCCTCCGCGGCGAGTTCCCGGACCTGACGGTCTCCAAGATCCGTTTTCTCGAGGCGCAAGGACTGATCAACCCGGGACGGAGCCCGTCGGGCTACCGCATGTTCACCGACGATGACGTCGACCGGTTGCGCTATGTCCTCAGCGAGCAACGCGACCACTTCCTGCCGCTCAAGGTCATCAAGTCGAAGCTCACCTCGTGGGATAGAGGGGAGGAGACCGAAACCCCACGCGAGAGCGGCCCGGCACCCGAGGCGTACTTCGGCGGAGCGGGCGTGTCGATGGCGGCGGATGAGCTGAGCCGTGCCAGCGGGCTGAGCCGAGACCAGATCGACGAACTGGTTGCTCAGCAGGTGCTCAACCCGGTCGAGCTGGCTGATGGGCGTCACATCTACCGTGACGAGGATCTTGCCATCGCCCGTTCGGCGCACCGTCTGTTCGTCCGGGGCTTCGAGGGCAGGCACATCCGCTCGCTACGGCTGGCTGCCGACCGCGAGGTGGATCTGTTGTCGCAGCTCGTCACGCCGTTGCTGCACCATCACAACCCGAAGAACCGTCGCCGCGCCGCCGAGGTTCTGGCCGATGGAGCAAGTGCCGGCGCAAAGTTGCAGGAGAACCTGGTGCGGTCCCGTCTGCGCAAGCTACTCGAGGGATGATGCGCGCTCATTGGTCACCGATCGCAGTGCTGGCCGCGCTAACTCTGGTGGCGTCGCCGGTGCGGGCGCCCGCGCCTGCGACACCACCGCAACTGACCGCAGCGTCGTGGATTGCCATGGACGTGGGCTCGGGTGCGGTTGTTCTCGAGCACAACGCCGATGAGGAGCGGGCCATGGCGTCGGTGACCAAGCTGATGACCGCGCTCGTGGTGCGGGACCATGCGGACCTCGACGATCGTGTGCGGATCAGCGAAGCCGCCGCCAATGTGGGAGAGTCCGAGATCGGCCTCGTGGCCGGAGAGGTGTGGAGCGTCCGGGACCTGCTGGCTGCGCTGCTGGTGCGGTCGGGCAACGACGCGGCATACGCTTTGGCCGAGTATGTCGGCGGCAGTATCGAGGGGTTCGCCGCGCTCATGAACGAGAAAGCCGCGGAGCTCGGTCTCGAGCACTCTCATTTCATGAACCCGCACGGTCTCGACACGGACGGGCACTACACCTCGGCACGCGATCTTGCCAAGATCGGGGAGACGGTGCTCGCCGACGACGTGCTGAGCCAATTCGCACGGACCGGGATCATCCGCTTCAAGCCCGCACCCGACGGCACCAGCCGCGTCGCGGTCAACACAAATCATCTGCTCAACAGCTACCCGGGCGTTGTTGGCCTCAAGACGGGATATACCTCTAAGGCCGGTCGGGTGCTGGTCACCGCTTACGAAGTGGAGGACCAGACGTTCGTGGTTGTGGTCATGGGTAGCGAGGATCACTTTGGAGACACCGCCGCAATCCTGGATTACCTGACCCAACGGCTCAACGTGGTCGACCGATTCCTGACGCCTCTCGTTCAGCTCGAGGGAGGCGGGGGTGTGGCCGGTGCCCGGCTGGATCCGGTGACCGAGGAGTTCGTCAAGACACGAATGCCTGAGCCGGACGGCCAGCAGGCGTTGACGCCATGGGGAGATACGCCCGGGGAACGTCGCATCCTCGACATGGTGCGGGGGATGATCCCGGTGGTCCTCGGCGGCACGGAGTGACCGACCACTATCTGGAGGTGGTCGACCCGGAGTCCCTGCAGCGGAGGATCTCGGAGCTGGGGGCGGTGATCACTGCGGACTACGACGGACTGAACCCTGTGCTGGTCGGCGTCATGAACGGCGCCATCCCGTTTCTCGCCGACCTGATCAGACGGCTCCGGATATCGCACGAGGTCGACTTTCTCCTCCTCACCCGCTTTGGCGAGAAAGGCCGTGTGTCGTTGGCGATGGACACCGCGATCTCGCTCGAGAACCGGCATGTTCTCATCGTCGAGGACATCGTGGACACCGGGCTGACGTTGAGCACCTTGCTGCGCAACCTGGAGGTGCGGCGACCGGCGAGTCTACGCACCGTTTCCCTTCTCGATAAGGTGGCGCGGCGGATCGTCGAGGTACCTGTCGAGTATCGGGGGTTTGAGATCGGCGACGAGTTTCTTCTCGGGTACGGCCTCGACTGGGAGGGCCGGTACCGTAACTTGCCGGGGTTGTGGGCGGTGATGGACATGGAGCGGCTTCAGGATCTGCACGAGACATTTCCCGCCGTCGTGTTCGGTGGTTACGCCAGCCGATGAGCAGACCGGTGATAGGCTGGTCGCATGGACCCGGTACCCATGGAATTGGTTGGAATCAGGATAGAGTTGCCATCCAACGTGCCCATCTTGTTGCTGCGGGAGCGTGACGGCGCCCGCTACCTTCCCATCTGGATCGGCCCCAATGAGGCGACTGCGATTGCCCTGGCACTTCAGGGTGTCGAGCCGCAGCGGCCGATGACTCACGACCTGTTGAAGCTGGTCATCGACGGGCTCGCCGGATCTGTGGTGCGGGTCGATGTGACCGAGCTGGTCAGCGGCACCTTCTATGCCAACCTGGTCATGAACCAGCAGGGAAACGAGGTCGTCATCTCGGCCCGCCCCTCGGACGCCGTGGCAATTGCCGCCCGCACCGGGTCACCGGTGTTCGCCGATCGCGAGCTGCTGAGCGATGCGGGCGTC
Source organism: uncultured bacterium (assembly GCA_963801165.1). GTDB lineage: Bacteria > Actinomycetota > Acidimicrobiia > Spongiisociales > UBA5794 > JAAETI01. Next base: position 257,445 of record CAWDDT010000006.1, on the reverse strand, counting down.
GAGATCGAAGAAGACGGCCAGGAAGACGAGATCGAGAAGTTCCGGGAGTTTCTCGAGGAGATCGAGCCCGAGGATTTCGACTCCGGCCGCTCAACCGATTCCTGACCAAACTACGCTCGGACCACCCAACGTCTGGGTGTTATCCACAGGGGTTGTTGACAAGTCGCGCGTCGAGTCGTTAACTTCACTAACGTAGTTCGGCGGGCGGAATTACGTCGATGTAAGCTACAAGCCATGAGGAGGCTTGCCGTGAAGGAGCAGGACGTCGGATATCGCGCCCCACAGGTGTGTGGCCTGGTTGGGATCACGTACCGTCAGCTCGACTACTGGGCGCGCACCGGCCTCATCACACCGTCGCTGCAGGCGGCACAGGGATCCGGAACCCAGCGCCGCTATTCGTTTACGGACATCGTGCAGCTGAAGGTCGTCAAGCGGCTGCTCGATGCCGGAATGAGCCTCAAAAAGATCCGGAGCGCGATGGCGATCCTGCGGGATCAGCTCGCCAGCAACAACCCGCTCGAAGATGTGACACTGCTCTCGGACGGCACGACCATCTTTGCGGCGCACAGCGCCGACGAAGTTGTCGACGTCTTCCAGAAGGGGCAGGGCGTCTTCGGGATCGCGGTCGGTCCCGTCCAGCACGAGCTGGAAGGTGAGATCCATGGCCTCTTCCCGGAAGAGGAAGCACCGGTGGCCGCCATCACGGAGGCGAAGGCCAACTGAGTAACGACCGGCTCGACGAAGAGCTCCAACCCGCAGATCTCGTCGACTTCGCCCACGAGAGTGAGCGCCAGTTTGCGCGTCTCCTCGACTTCTACGAGGTCGAGTGGGATTACGAGCCGCGTGAGTTCGCCATCAAGTTCAATGGCAACGGTGAGCCCACGAAGTTCTTCCGACCCGACTTCTACCTACCGGCGGATGATCTCTACATCGAGATAACCACGATGAGTCAGAAACTCGTCACCAAGAAGAACAAGAAGCTCCGGTTGCTCCGCGAGTTGTACCCGGAAATCGTGTGCAAGTTGTTCTACCAACGCGACTACCTCAACCTGCTCGTGAAGTATGGGTTGGAGGAACCTCCCGATCAGGGTTTGCCGGCGGCGCCGACCCGGCTGCCGGGACCGCCGCGAATCGAGGATCTGGGCGAGGACGACCAGATCGCCGCCGGTTAGCGCTGGTACCACGGGTGTGGGTTATCTGCCCCATAGCCCGCTCGGTTAGTCTGGTGTGACACGAGACGGAGAGTCACCGACATGCCAGTAACCCCGCTCCGCTCCGCACACGAGGCACTCGGAGCCCGCTTCACCGATTTCGGCGGCTGGGAGATGCCGCTCCAGTACGGGGGAGTAATCGCCGAGCACATGGCGGTGCGGGAAGGCGTCGGTGTCTTCGACGTCACCCACCTCGGTCGCTTCCAGCTGAACGGTCCGGGGGCCACCGCCGCCATCAGGCGCGAGTTGTGCAACGACATCACCAACATCGCGCCGGGCAGAGCCCAGTACACGATGGCGCTCAATGCTTCCGGGGGAGTCGTGGACGACATCATCGTGTGGCGTTTTGCCGAAGACGATTACTGGGTCATGCCCAACGGGGTCAACTTCGACGACCTGCTCTCCCGCTTCGAGGCCGTCCCGGACACGGAGCTCCGGGCCATCCAGAGCGACACCGTGCTGCTGGCGGTGCAAGGGCCCGACTCGCCGCGTGTCCTCGAGGAGGTGGTCGGCGTCACGCCCGGTCGCTTCCGGGTGGGTGCGGGTACCTTCCGCGGGGCGCCTATGTGGTTCGCCGGCACCGGATACACGGGTGAGAAGGGGGCAGAGATCGCGGTTCCCATCGAGAACGGGACCGAGCTCTTCGAGGCGCTGGTCGCGGCGGGCGCGACGCCCTGCGGGCTCGGCGCCCGGGACACTCTGCGTCTCGAGATGGGCTACCCGCTGTGGGGTCAGGACCTCGATGAGGACACGACCCCTCTCGAGGCAGGGTTGCGGTGGGTGGTCGACTGGGATCACGATTTCGTCGGCAAGTCGGCGCTTCTGGCGGAGGGCGATCGAGGGGTGAAGAAGAGGCTGGTGTCGTTCCGGGCGGGAGACCGGCGACCACCCCGACACGGCTACGAACTCAGATCGGGTGCGTCGATCGGTGTCGTGACCTCCGGCAACTTCAGCCCGGTGCTCGGCGTCGGCATCGGGATGGGGTATCTGAGCCCGCCCATCGAACCAGGAGCCTCTCTGGAAATGGACGTGCGCGGGAAATGGGTTGCGGTCGAGCCGGTCACACTCCCCTTCCTCGATCGAGCGGGTACGGTTGGCTAACCGCGGGGGAGATGTGAGGAGACGATGAAGGCACTCGGGATCGACGTTGGAGGGAGCGGCGTCAAGGCGGCTCCGGTGGATCTGAGCACCGGGGAGCGGCTGGCCAAGCGCGTACGCATTCCGACACCACAACCTTCGACGCCGGAAGCCGTTTACGAGGTCTTCGACGACCTTGTCGCCCATTTCAAGTGGAAGCGACGGATCGGCTGTGCGGTCCCCTCCGTAGTGCGCGCCGGGGTCGTGCAGACAGCGGCGAACATCGACCACGGGTGGATCGGGAGAGACGTCGCGGCAGACCTCAGCAAACGGTACGGGACGGCCGTCGCTGTACTCAACGACGCCGATGCCGCCGGCATCGCCGAGCAGACGTTCGGCGAGGCAAGAGATCTGACCGGAACGGTCCTGCTGCTGACACTCGGCACCGGTATCGGCAGTGCTCTGTTTCGCAACGGGATTCTCGTACCAAACACCGAGCTGGGACATATCGAGTTCAAGGGCCAGGACGCCGAGCACTATGCGGCACCGCGATTGGTCGACGAGGGCGGGCTGGAGCGCCGGGAATGGGCGGTCCGGCTCAACGAGTACATGAATTACGTAGAGGACGTGCTGTCGCCGGACCATTTCATACTGGGCGGCGGCATATCGAAGGCGTTCGACGACTACAGCGACCTGCTACACACGCAGGCCACTGTGCGACCTGCCCGGTTCCGTAACCGGGCAGGGATCATCGGCGCGGCGTTGGCAGCGGGAGGTGACGTGTGAGCAGCACAACTGCACAGCTCATGGCAAACGACGGTCTGGGATTGCTGCTGCGGCGATGGGAATGCCCGACGCCGCGAGCGAGGATGCTCATCATCCACGGGGTGGGAGAGCATTCGGGTCGATGGGGGCACGTCGGGGACTTCTTTGCAGATCGTGGTTACGACGTGACCGCCTTCGACCTGCGTGGCCACGGCGCCTCGGGCGGGGACCGTGTCGACCTGGAGTCATTCGACCAATACCTCGACGATGTAGAGCGGGTGTTCGGGGAGATTCCCGACGACCTCCCCAGAATCATCTACGGGCATTCCATGGGCGGGCTGATCGCCACCGCATACGGGATGAGTTCCCGCATGCAGCCAGATCGATACGTGCTTTCTGCGCCGGCTTTGGCCGCCGACGTACCCGCGGCATTGCGTCTTGCGGCGAAAGTGCTCAGTCGGATTACGCCGGGGCTGCGTCTGAAGAACTCGATCAAGGGTGAGCAGCTGTCTCGCGATCCTTCGGTGGGGGAGAAGTACTTTGCGGATCCCCTCGTGGAGACAAAGGCGACCGCCCGTTTCGGGGCGATTCTCTTCGGAGAGATGGACTCTCTCGGGGACGGCTACCAGGGGTTGAGCCGGCCTACGCTCGTTATCCACGGCGCTGAGGACTCCCTGGTGCCGCCACGGGCGTCGGCTCCGCTGGCCGCGCTCGACAACGTCGAGCGCAAACTGTTTGCCGGTCTACGCCATGAAACCCACAACGAGCCGGAACAAGCGGAGGTACTGGGGTTCGTGGCGTCCTGGCTCGATGATCAGATGGGATAGCCGGCTGCTACCTCTTCGAGCAGTCTGCGTTTGAGCCCCTCGTCGACGAAGGCGGCCCTCGCCGCGGCACGGGTCACCACACCGAGGTCGTCGAGTGTGAATGCCTGGTGCTCGATGACAAGCGCGAATTCGTCGGTGAGTGTGACGTGGCTCATGAGACGGTTGTCGGTATTGAGCGTGACGTTGAATCCCGCCCGGTAGAGACGTCCCACGGGATGCTCGGCGGAGCTCATGCCGAGGGTGTGGAGATTCGACGTCGGACATACCTCGAGTGGGATGTTGTCGTCGCGAACGCGAGCGGCGACGGACTGCGCGGTGGGGTCGTCCGAGTCGAGGGCGTCGACGATGCGGACACCGTGGCCGATACGCTCCGGGTTACAGGTGGTGAGCGCGTCGGCGATGCTCTCCCATCCGGCGCCCTCCCCGGCGTGAATGGTCACGTGCAACCCATTGTCGGCGGCGTGACGGACCGCCTCAGCGTGAGCCGAGGCCGGGAAGCCTTCTTCGGGGCCGGCCAGGTCGAACCCGACCACGCCCCGGTCGGCGAAGCGCACTGCGGCACTTGCCTCGGCCATCGAGTCGGGCCGGTCGCGCATGGCATCGACGATCAGATTCGCGCGAACACCTGTGTCCGCATACGCACGCGTGAATCCGGTGAGGGTGGCCTCGATCGCATCCTCACGACGCAGCCGGCGCCGGGTCGATAACACCGGGGCGAATCGGATCTCGCCGTAGATGATCCCGTCGGCCGCGAGATCGACCACGGCCTCGTAAGCGACCCGCTCGATGGCGTCAGCCGTCTGCATGACGGCCACCGTGTGTGCGAAAGCAGCGAGATAGCGTTCGAGCGAGCCGGAGCCGCCCTGATAGAACCAGGCGGCAAGGGCATCGGCGTCGGTGGTAGGTAGACCTTGGTAGCCGGTGGCGTCGGCCAGTTCGAGGATCGTCTCCACCCGGAGCCCGCCGTCCAAATGATTGTGCAGTTCGATCTTCGGGAGATCGCGAAGCTCGGCGTGATTCATGAAATTACCAGGCTAGCCGCCGACGTCGGGGCTCCCACTATCCGAAAAGGCGGGGATTGAGGGTGTAGGTAGCGGTGATCGCCGCGCTCGCGAGCACGTGCCCTGCGAGCGCTTGCCTGAGGTCGGCACCGGTGAAGACCTCGGGGAGGGCCAAGGTGGCCACGTCGAGAGCGGACACGGTGAAGACATAGTGATGCACCAGGCTGTCGTTCCAGGGCGGGCAGGGGCCGTCGTAGCCGAAGTAGCGACCCTCCATGTCCGGATCTCCCGCAAACCAGCCGGTGTAGTCGTTGCTGCCGATCCTGCACGGGAACGGAATTGCGGTAGCGTCCTTGCCGCGCGGAATTACACCGTCGGCAAAGGAGCCGGCGGCGATGGAGGTCACGTCGGCAGGAATGTCGGCGACCACCCAATGAAAGAAATCGGTGCGGGGAAGGTCGCTCGGTACCTCGCGCCCTTCCTGGTTGACATCGTCGGGACGGGTCGGCACATCGGGGTCGTGGCAAATCAAGGCGAACGAGAGGCTCTCGCCGGGGGCATCGTGCCAGGAGATCTCGGGGTTGCGGTTCGGGGCGAATGTGGCGTGGCTGTCGGGGTCGGGTACGCAAAACGCATACTCCCCGGGAACCGGGGCGTCTTCCGAAATGCTCGGGCTGGTCAGGTACATAGGTGCCACCTCCTCACTACCGAGGATAACGGACGGAATCGCGGCGAGGCGATGTAGGGTCGGGGGGAACGGAAGCGGTCGGGGGGAACGGAAGCGATCGGGGGGAACGGAAGCGATCGGGGGGAACGGAAGCGATCGGGGGGAACGGAAGCGATTGTATGGCGGAATCATTCAGCGGAAGGCTGCTCGTGGCCAGTCCGCTGCTCCAGGACCCCAACTTCTACCGGACCGTCGTGTTTGTATTCGAGCACGGGGGCGACGGTGCCGTCGGTACCGTCCTGAACCGTCCCACCGACGAGTCGGCGAGCCAGCACTTGCCGGCGTGGCAGGATCTGATCTCCGCCCCCGACGTCGTGTTTGTCGGCGGTCCAGTAAGCAACGAGATCGCGATCGGTGTCGGCGAGTTCGGCGAGGGCGTGCTCGATGTGGTAAAACCAATGGGAATCGGCTTCGTCGATCTGAGCGATCCACCAGACGCCGAGCGGCAACCGGACCGGATAAGGGTGTTCTCCGGCTACTCGGGATGGGGCGCCGGGCAGCTCGAGGTCGAGCTCGCCGTCGATTCGTGGTTCATCGTGGAGGCAACCTCGGATGACGTATTCGGTGACCCTGCGGACCTATGGTCACGGGTGTTGCGTCGCCAGCCCGGCCGTGTCAGCCTGTACGCTCAGTTCCCCGAAGACCTCACGCTGAATTGATATGACCACCTCCGTCCCCAAGCTCCGTCCCGGTCTGCGGGGCAAGTCACCCTCGCTTCTGTACGAGCGCGAACTGTGGGACGCCGGCAAGCATGTGGTGGTGGGCATGGACGAGGTGGGTCGCGGCGCCTGGGCAGGCCCGGTGAGCGTCGGTGCGGCGGTGATCCCCAAACGACGCCGTGTCTACAAGGTACGGGACTCCAAGATGCTGACCGAGGCCGAGCGAGAGGGCATGTTCGACCGGCTCGCCGACTGGTGCGTAGCCTGGTCGGTGGGGCATGCCTCGCATCGCGAATGTGACGAGCTGGGGATGTCGGAGGCACTCTCGTTGGCGGCCGAGCGTGCGCTCGCATCGCTGGGAGTCGACTTCGATCATGTGCTGCTCGACGGCAACTGGGATTTCGTACTCGACGGTGAAGCCGATCTGCTCGTCAAGGGCGATGCCCGCTCGCTCTCCATCGCGACCGCGTCGATTCTGGCCAAGGTGAGCCGCGATCGGATCATGCGCGGTATGGCGGACGAGTTCCCGCCGTACCGTTTCGATGGCAACAAGGGCTATCCCGGACCGGCGCACAAGGCAGCTCTTCACTGGTACGGGCCGTCGACGATCCATCGCCGCTCCTGGGTGTTCATGGACTACCTTCCCTGGAGCGGTATCAAGCGGGTGGTTCGACCGGATCCCCAACAGAGACTGTTCGACTGAAGTCGTGGGCGAACACGGCGAACCCGCCGCCGGTGTGCCAGAAGACTATGTTGTCGTCCCGGGTGAACCGCCCCGCCGCGATCTCGCGTCTCAGGCCGGTGAGAGCCTTTCCCGTGTAGGTGGGGTCGAGGACCAGGCCGGTGAGCGCAGTCGCCTCGGCCTGTACGGCGAGGTCGTCATCTTTGACTACCCCGTACCCACCGCCGATGTGCTTGTCGTCGTACTCGACCGAGATGGTGGGAACCGGCGCACCGAGCGATGAGGCGGCCTCCCGCCAGATCGATTGAACTTTGGTTTCGATCTCGTGCGCCGGATCTCCGATCGAGCAGGCCACGATTGGGTTCGCCAGGTTGAGGCGATCGGCTCCCCAGGCGATCCCGGCGGTTGTGCCGCCGGACGAAGCCGCGTGCCACAGCACGGCCGGCCGTCCCTCGATGCGGGTCATCTGGTCGGCCAACTCCCGCATGGCCAGGACAAAGCCCCACATCCCGATGGAGTCCGACGCACCCTCCGGAATAACCCAGCTCCGATGACCGGAGGCCAGCTGGCGCTCCGCCTCCTCAGCCATCAGCGCGTCACGGTGTGGCCACTGCTCGGGAGTGATGAAACGGATCCGCGCGCCGGCGAGGGCGTCGAGGAGGAGGTTTCCCTCCAACCGGGGCGTAAGACCGGGCTTGTGGCGCAGTAGGAGGATCGAGCGCAGCCCGACGCGGGCGGCGGCGAGCGCCGTCGCCCTCGCGTGGTTGGACTGGATCGCTCCGCAGGTGATCACCGTGTCGGCGCCGGCGTTGTGCGCCGCGGCAAAATGAAACTCGAGCTTACGGACCTTGTTGCCGGAGAGGCCGAACCCGGTGAGGTCGTCGCGTTTAACCCAGATGCGGGGGCCTCCCCATGCCTCACTCAGCCGCCCGGCGGGCTCGAGCGGTGTGGGAAGGATGGCAAGCGGGAGGCGGGGTGGGAGTTCCGGCATCGCGGGGGACGATAGCGGCCGGCACGGCCCATCGGCGGTGATGACCATCCGGTGTCGTGGGGAGTGCGTAGCATTGTGGGCACACCGAGACAGGAGAAGTAATGAGCGCAGGTGTTGTTGGCCCGCGGAACCCGAATCCCCGTGATTTCCTCAACGTCGACGCCCTTCTCGACGACGAGGACAGGCTGCTGCGGGATACGGTCCGGGAATGGGTCGGTGACCGGGTGCTGCCGTACGTTGCCGACTGGTTCGAGGAGGGGTACTTTCCGAAGGAGCTGGCCAAGGAGATGGGTGCTCTCGGTCTGCTCGGCATGCATCTCGACGGCTACGAATGTGCCGGTACCTCGGCGGTCCAATACGGTCTCGCCTGCACCGAGCTCGAGGCGGGAGACTCGGGTGCACGCAGCTTTGTTTCGGTGCAGGGATCACTCTCGATGTTCCCCATCTGGGCCTTCGGCTCCGAGGAGCAGAAGCAGCAGTGGCTGCCGGCGATGGCAGCGGGGGAGATCATCGGCTGTTTCGGTCTGACCGAGCCCGACGCCGGCAGCGATCCCGGGGGGATGAAGACCCATGCGCGTAGGGACGGCACGGACTGGGTACTAAACGGCACCAAAATGTGGATCACCAACGGGGGGATCGCCGATGTCGCCATCGTCTGGGCTCGGACGGACGAGGGGATCCGGGGGTTCATCGTCCCCAAGGGGACGCGCGGGTTCTCGACAAACGACGTGCACAAGAAGCTCTCCTTGCGCGCCTCGGTGACCTCGGAACTGGTCATCGACGACGTGCGGCTGCCTGCCGATGCCGTGCTTCCCGAGGTCGTCGGCCTCAAGGGACCGTTGGCGTGTCTTAACGAGGCGCGGTTCGGGATCCTCTTTGGTGCGGTTGGGGCGGCCCGGGCCTGCTACGAGGCGGCGCTCGATTATGCCGCCGAGCGCAAGCAATTCGGCAAGCCCATCGCCGCGTTCCAGCTGACCCAGCGCAAGCTGGTCGAGATGATGGTTGCGGTCAATCGCGGAATGATCCTCGCTCTCCACATCGGCAGAATGAAGGACGAGGGCCGTGCCGGGGTGGAAGACATCTCTTTCGGCAAGATGGACAACGTGCGGATGGCGCTAGACGTCGCTCGCGAGGCACGCTCAGTGCTCGGCGCCAACGGGATCACCCTCGAATATCCGGTCATCCGCCACATGAACAACCTGGAATCCGTGTTTACCTACGAGGGAACCAACGAGATCCACACTCTCATCCTGGGCCAGGCAATAACGGGCATTCCCGCGTTCGAGTAGGGGGCTCAGATATCTGTGTTGAAGGTGTCGCAGGCGGTTGCGTCACCGGACTCGTAGCCGGCGTTGAACCAGTGCACCCGCTGCTCGGACGTGCCGTGGGTGAACGTCTCCGGGTTGACCCGCCCGGTCGTGGTTTGCTGGATGCGATCGTCCCCGACGGAGGCGGCGGCGTTGAGGGCTTCCTGAACATCGCCCGGCTCGAGCACGTCCTCCCGCTGGTAGATGGAGTTCGCCCAGACACCGGCGAGACAGTCTGCCTGGAGCTCGAGGCGCACCGAGTAGTCATTGGCGTCCTCGGGATGGGATTCCTGCAGCGAGCGAACGTCGTCCATGACCCCGAGCTCATCCTGGACGTGATGGCCGATCTCGTGGGCTATCACGTACCCCTCGGCAAAATCGCCGCCGGTTGCTCCAAACCGTTGTCTCAGCTCGTCGAAGAAGTCCAGGTCGATATAGACCGTCTTGTCGATCGGGCAGTAGTGCGGGCCGGTGGCCGAGTTGGCACCACCGCAACCGGACTCGGTGGCTCCGCTGAATAGCACCAGCTCAGCGGGTTGGTACGTCTGGCCGGCGGCGGCGAACACATCGGTCCATAGAGTCTCCGTGGTCCCCAGCACGGCTTGGACGAACGCACCGGCGTCGTCGCCGGCTTGGATCTGGCCGGCGTCTTGCTGGCCGGGGGTCGTGTGGGACGAGTTGAGCTGGTTGAGCAGGTCTCCGACGTTCCCGCCGCCGCCACCAAATAGCAGGACGAGGACCACGCCGATGAGCCCGAGACCACCGACCCCACCCGCCACCCTGGCGGTGCGGCCCCGCCGGTCTTCGACATTCGTGCTGCGTTCGAGATTGCGCCAGCGCATCTTTCCTCCCGGGACCTATCTCCGTCACGCGGGGCGCCCCGGAGTTCCCGCCGTATCGTAGATGTTCGCCGGGAAGCTAGCGTTGCTCCCAATGGCAATCGAGAGAAACGTTCCGCCGCTGGTCCTGGCCAGCGGCTCACCGCGCAGACGTCTTCTGCTGAGCATGGCCGGGTATGAGTTCGAGGTAGTCGCGCCTGATATCACCGAGCTGCGGCGTCCCGGCGAGCCACCGGAGGAGCTGGTGGTGCGGCTGGCCGGAGAGAAGGCTGCCGTGGTTGCGGCCGGGCAGCCGTTTGGCACTTGCGTCATAGGCTTCGACACGAGCGTCGTTCTCGACCGAGCGGTGCTCGGCAAACCCGCCGATGAGGCCGAGGCGGCGGCCATGCTCCTCACGCTGGCGGGGCGCACCCACACGGTCTACACCGGGTTCTGTCTCACGATCGCCGGCAGCGACGAGGCCGAGATCGGGATCGAAGCCTCGCGTGTAACGATGCGTGCGGTCACGCAGGACGAGGCTGAATCGTACGCCGCCACCGGCGAGCCACTCGACAAGGCCGGTGCGTATGCTCTCCAGGGCAAGGGGAGAGGCTTCGTGACCCGGGTCGCCGGTCTGCGGTCGACGGTCATCGGGCTTCCCCTGGAACCGGTAGTGGATCTGCTGAGGCGGCGCGGGATCTTTCCGGCGCGGGCCGGGGGAGAAGGTATGAATGCAGTTTGAGCTGAGTGAAGAGCATGAGGCGTTCCGGAAGGTAGTCCGCGAGTTCGCCGAGCAGGAGGTTGCGCCGCTGGCGGCGGGTTGGGAATACGACGCACCGTTCCCGGTCGAGCTCATGCACAAGATGGGCGACCTGGGGCTCTTTGCGCTTCCCTTTCCTGAGGAAGTGGGGGGTATGGGAGGAGACTTCACCTCGTTGTGTGTCGCCATCGAGGAAATCGGGAGGGTCGACCAATCGATGGGGATCACTCTCGAGGCGGCCGTGGGTCTCGGGATCAATCCCATCTTCCGGTTTGGCTCTGCGGCGCAACAAGAGAGGTATCTGCCGGATCTGATGAGCGGGCGATCGCTCGCCGGGTTCGGCCTGACCGAAGCCGAGGCGGGTTCGGACGCCGGTGCGACCCGTACTAGAGCCCGGCTGGAGGACGGTGCCTGGATAATCGATGGATCGAAGGCGTTCATCACAAATGCCGGGACTCCGATCACATCACTCGTGACGATCACGGCCAGAACCGGTTCCGAGGAGATCTCGGCCCTCATCGTTCCCACCGGAACGGATGGCTTCATCGTCGAGCCGGCCTACCGCAAGATGGGGTGGCACGGGTCGGACACCCGTGGTTTGGTGTTCACCGATTGTCGGGTGCCCGAGGACAATCTGCTCGGTTCCAGGGGGCAGGGCTTCCCGCAGTTTCTGGCGACGCTTGACGACGGTCGCATCGCCATTTCCGCGCTGGCGGTCGGTTTGGCCCAAGCGTGTCTCGAGGAGTCGGTCGAGTACGCCAAGACACGTCACACCTTCGGGTTGCCCATCGGCTCGAACCAGGGGGTGGCGTTTCAATGCGCTGATCTCAAAGTGATGGTGGAGGCGGCACGGCTTCTCACCTACCGGGCGGCCGCGTTGCGGGACGAGGGAAGACCGATCAGACAGGCCGCCGCCGTGGCCAAGCTGTACTCGAGCGAAGCCGCAGTTGCCGCGTCCCGTATAGCTACCCAGATCCACGGCGGGGCGGGGTTCATGGAGACCTCTCCGGTCGCCCGTTTCTATCGCGATGCCAAAGTCCTGGAGATCGGTGAGGGCACGTCCGAGGTGCAGCGCATTCTGATCAGCCGGAGCCTGGGTCTTCCGGTTCGTTGAGGCTCGGGGCATGCGACGGACGGCCCGGGTTGGGGGTGCCGGAGCGCCCAGGGAAAAGGGAGTGTGCTGAGCCGCTACACGGCAATCGGGTCGGAGATCGCTTCCCAGTTGTCGCGTTGGTCGAGTTCGACGACGGCTTCGACGACGACAGGGTCGAACTGCGATCCGGCGCAGCGGATGAGCTCGTTGAGCGCATATCGCAGCGGCAGCGCAGGTTGGTAGGGGCGTTCGGTCGTGATGGCGTCGATGGCGTCCGCGGCCTGCAGAATCCGCGCCTCGATCGGGGTCGCGTGGCCGGCTAGACCCCGCGGGTAGCCGGTGCCGTCGAAGCGCTCGTGATGGGTCAGGACGATCTCAGCGATCCGATCCTGGACCTCGTCGCGGACCAGTTCGTAGCCCATCAGCGGATGCCTGCGCAATTCCGACCACTCGGCGTCGTCGAGGGGGCCCGGCTTGTCGAGGATAGCCCTGGAGATGAAGATCTTCCCGATATCGTGGAGACGAGCACCGGTATCGAGAAGGTCAATACGCTCGGATGGCAGCCCCATGAACGAGGCTACCTCGGTAGCTATTGCTCCCGCCCTACCGCAGTGTGCGGCGAGCTCGGGATCGAGGGCGGTGAGAAGCCGTTCGAAGCGATCCACATGGTCCTTCCAGAGCGTACCCATAAGCTTCGGCAGGTCGACGTCCTCCCTGAATGGGCCGGGCGGATCAATTACACGTTTGTAACTCCCGGTTTGTCCGTGGGCTGCAACAGCCGGTCAAATGGCGCTCGTCCGCTGCGGGCTACGATTGCAGGCACCGAGACCCGAGGGGGGAGCGCAATGCGGCGGTTGGTGATTCTGGTGGTTGTGCTGTCTCTGGCCGCGGGTACAGCGGCGAGTGCCGCCAGCAGCGTGGTCCTCGACGAGACGTTCGAGTCCGGGACCGACGTGTTCTCCTCCGGAGCATGGGGAATGGAATCGCTCAGCAACGGGCACGCCGGCGCCGGTCTCCAGTCGCTCATTCCGGCAGGGGAGCATTGGGGAAGCAGCGGTCACTGGTACTTCTCGGATCACGGGATGGCCGATCCCGAGGAGCTGTGGTGGCGCTACTGGGTCCGATTCCCGGAGGGCTTCTACATCGAGTCGCCGAGCCGGGGGAAGCTACCGGGTGTCGGTGGCCTCTACAACTACAACTGTCTCGGGGGCCGGCCCTCGACGCCGGAGGAGCCGTGCTGGTCGGCACGCATGCTCTTTTCGCGAACCTATCCGAGCGCGGGACAACCAGGCTATCCCGACGGCCCGGACGACAAGACGCTCATCGGCTTCTACGTCTATCACCTGGACAGCCCACCGACGCGAGGCGACATCTGGACATGGGACCCCGACGTTGCCACCCTCGACCACGGCCCCTGGTATTGCGTCGAAGGTCACGTCAAGCTGAACACGCCCGGGGTGCACGACGGGGTGCTGGAGGGCTGGGTGGACGGTTCCGCCGCTTTCGCCAAGGACGACATCGCGTTCAGGCGCAGCGGTGAGGACGATATCGACATCAAGAGCTTCTGGTTCGACGTCTATTACGGCGGTGCGGACGCGTCCCCCGTCGACAACGAGATCGATTTCGACTCGCTGGCACTGGGCTGGGACCGGATCGGTTGCGATGACGGTGGCTACTTCGTTCCACCGTTCCGGGATGACGATGGCTCCGTCTTCGAGAGCGACATCGTCTGGCTGGCGGACAGCGGGATCACCCAGGGATGCAACCCACCGGGCAACGACCTCTTCTGCCCTGAGGACCCGGTGACCCGGGGACAGATGGCTGCGTTTCTGACGAGGGCGCTGAGCCTGCCGTCGAGCGGCGCCGATTCGTTCCGCGACGATGACGGCTCGATCTTCGAGGGCGCCATCGAATCGCTGGCGGCTGCCGGGATAACCAGGGGGTGCAATCCACCCGACAACGATGAATTCTGCCCTGACGACCCGGTTAGCCGCGGTCAGATGGCGGCTTTCCTAGCCCGTGCCTACAGCTACGGGACTCCGGGAGGAGATTCGTTCCGCGACGATGACGGGTCGGTGTTCGAGGGCTCGATCGAGGCAATCGCCGCCGCCGGTGTCACCAGGGGATGCAACCCGCCGGTCAACGACCTCTTCTGTCCGGACGATCCGGTAACGCGGGGCGAGATGGCCGCGTTTCTACACAGAGCGGACAGCTAGGCCCCGGCAACGAACGCATCGAGTTGCCCCTGGGTGGCGAGCCCGTCGAGCACCCCGAGTCGCGTGACGCAGTACGCCCCCGCATGGTTGCCGAGCTCGATGGCGCGGCCGAGTGGATAACCCCGGCTCAGCCCCACGACCAGGGCCGCATTGAACGCGTCCCCCGCACCGGTGGTGTCGACCGCATCGACGAGCAGCGACGGGTACCGGGTGCTGCCCGTACGTGTTACGTGGATCGAGCCCTTGTTACCGAGAGTAGCGATCACCTCGCCAACGCCCATTTGTACGAGGCGCTCACAGGCGGTGACCACGTCGTTGGTGGTGTCGGTCGGCATGCCGGTGAGGATCGCCAGCTCGGTTTCGTTCGGGGTGGCGATATCGACAACTTGCAACAATTCGGCGGGGAGAGCCGCCGCGGGTGCGGGGTTGAGCACGACAGTGGCGCCCGCTTCGTTGGCGCGCTGCGCCGCGGCGGTCACGGTCGGCACCGGGATCTCGAGTTGGGCCAAGAGGATGTCACCTTCATGAATGTCGAGCCCGGCGACGTCGGCCGGGTGCAGGTCTGCAGAGGCACCGGGGGCCACCGAGATCATGTTGTGACCTTCTTCGTCGACGAAGATCAACGCCACCTGGTTGTCCTCTTCAGACCGCTTCACCCATGGTCCCAGCAACCCCTCGGCGGCGAGAAACGAGCGCGCCTGCTCGCCGAGGTTCCGGCTCCCTGTCTTTGTGGCAAAGCTCACGTCACCGCCCAGCCGGGCGACGCCGGCCGCCTGATTGAACCCCTTCCCACCGGGTCCGATGTGAAGTGGCTGGGTGGTGAGAACGGTTTCCCCGACCCGGGGCAGGTGCCGGGAGACCGTGACGAAATCGATACCAACGCTTCCAACAACGATGATTGCCATGGGCGGGAGGATACCCCGCCGTTGCGGCGGCTATTTCTCGCCGTGTCGGCCGCCACCGTCCGCAAGCTCGGTCGGTGGGCGACGCTAGGGTCGGAAGCCATGTTTTCGATCACCACGGAGGAACGACGCCGCCGTCTCGGCGTCCGGCACCACCTCGCTCGTTCCGCTCCGAGCGTCGTCCCGGTGGCGGGCGACCTGGTAGGCATCCACTCGAGTGATCCGAGCACGGTCTTCCTCAGCGCCCGGGCGCGGGTGACCAGCTTCGAGCCGGCGGACCTAGAGGCCGCCCTCTATGAAGAACGGTCGCTTGTCCGCGTACTTGGTATGCGGCGCACCCTGTTCGTGGTGCCGCTGGAGATGGAGGTTCTGCTCCGGGCCGGCTTCGCCAAACGGTACGAGCCGGCCGAACGCCGGCGGCTCGAAGGCTGGCTGGCCGAGCAGCACGATCTCGCACCCGATTGGCTCGATGATGTGGTCACCCGGACGCTTGCGGCGCTCGAGAAGCTCGGTGAGGCCAGCGCACGAGAGCTGACCGGAGAGGTACCGGAGCTGGCCACCAAGCTGACCGTTGGGGCGGGCACGAAATGGGGCGGCCAGGTCGGTCTGTCGACGCGGGTCCTCTTCTTTCTGGCGGCGGCCGGCCGCATAATCCGCGTCCGCCCCCTCGGGTCATGGGTCTCCGGGCAGTACCGGTGGGCGGCACTCGAGGCCTGGCTCGACCAGCAGCCTCGCCACCTCGATTTGCGCATGGCGAGGGCGAAGGCGATCGGGCGGTGGCTGGCGAGTTATGGCCCCGGCACGTTCGACGACGTGAAATGGTGGGCAGGCATAGGTGTGCGCGATACGAGAGTTGCCCTGGCGGATGCCGGCGCGGTGGAGGTGGAACTCGACGGTACGACCGGATTCGTTGCCCCCGGCGACACCGGAACCACCGATCCGCCCGAGCCCTGGGCGGCGTTGCTGCCGTCACTGGACTCCACGCCAATGGGGTGGAAGGTGCGGCGCTGGTTTCTGGGCGAGCACGAGAAGCAGCTGTTCGACCGCAACGGGAACATCGGCCCGACCATCTGGGTCAACGGGCGGGTCATCGGCGGCTGGGCACAGAACCCCGACGGCGGTGTCGAATGTGAAGTACTCGAAGCGCTCCGGGCCGACGAGAAGACGCTGGTGGAGACCGAGGTGAGCCGTCTCGAGAACTGGCTGGCGGGTGACGTCGTCACCCCGCGCTTCCGCTCGCCCCTCGAGATGCGTCTCGCCGGTAGAGCCCGTTAGCAACCGGCCGCGAGCTAGCCTCGGGGCCATGCCCAGACGATTCTTGCTCATCGCCGCGGTGGCCGCCATGGTGATCGCCTCCGCCCTGGTCGCGGCCGACGCGGCGGAGCTTCCGCCGGGCGGGACGTTTCTCGACGACGACCACAGCCCGCACCAGTCGGCAATCGAGGCAATCGCCGCCGCCGGTATCACCAAGGGCTGTAACCCACCGACGAACAATCTGTTTTGTCCCGAGGATCCGGTGACCAGGGGGCAGATGGCGGCGTTCTTGACGAGGGGTCTGGATCTGCCGGCAACTTCGGAGGCGCCGTTTGTTGATGCCGAGGGAGTGTTTGCAGATGCGATCAACCAACTCGCCGCCGCCGGTATCACCAAGGGCTGTAACCCACCGACGAACAATCTGTTTTGTCCCGAGGATCCGGTGACCAGGGGGCAGATGGCGGCGTTCTTGACGAGGGCTCTGGATCTGCCGGCAACTTCGGAGGCGCCGTTTGTTGATGCCGACGGAGTGTTTGCAGATGCGATCAACCAACTCGCCGCCGCCGGTATCACCAAGGGCTGTAACCCGCCCACGAACAATCGGTACTGCCCGGACAATCTTGTCACGAGAGCGCAAATGGCTACCTTCATGACGCGGGGTCTCGGGCTCACGCCCCTGACCCCGCCAGAGCGCCCCGGGCCGCCGATCGGGAATCCCGATGGCACCGCCGAGGTGCCTGAGGAAGCACGAGCCGAGGACGTCACCCACCCCGATGTGGTGATCGGGAACGGCACCGCGGCTAGCTGCACATCTCAGGCGGTAGTCGACGCGGTCGCCGGGGGCGGTGTCATCGTGTTCGATTGTGGCCCCGACGCGGTCACAATCCAGATGGAGGAGCCCGCCCGGGTATTCAACAACACCGGCCCCGACATCGTCATCGACGGCGGCGGCCTCGTGACATTGAGCGGCCGCGGCCAGAATCGGATCCTCTACATGAACACTTGCGACCCGGACCTGGTGTGGACGACCTCCCATTGCCAGGATCAGGATTCGCCGCGCCTCACGGTGCAGAACCTGACTTTTGTCGATGGGAACTCGAAGGGCGCCGACCCGGACGGCGGCGGTGCCATCTGGGTCCGGGGCGGCCGGTTCAAGATTGTGAACTCGCGGTTCTTCAACAACGTCTGTGATGACGTAGGTCCCGATGTGGGCGGCGCCGCGGTGCGTGTCTTCAGCCAGTACCAGGGCTTGCCGGTCTATGTCGTACAGTCTACGTTCGGGGGAGGCGAGGGGTACGGGAACGTCTGCTCCAATGGCGGCGGTTTGAGCAGCATCGGGGTGTCGTTCACCGTCATCAACAGCCTATTCAGCCATAACGACGCCATCGGCAACGGAGCGAACCCGGCCCAGGGCGGCACGCCCGGCGGCGGCAGCGGGGCAGCGATCTACAACGACGGCAACACCTACACGCTGACCGTCATCGACACCGTGATCGAGGACAACCACGCCAACGAAGGCGGGGGAGCGATCTTCTTTGTCAGCAACGACCGGACGGGACATCTGCACATCGAAGACTCGACATTGCGGCGAAACCCCAGCGACGGGTTTGGGACGGCCGGATTCCCGGGGATCTTCTATCTGGGCGACGGACCGATTCAGGTGGTCAACTCGACCATCGAGTGACGTCTCACCGGGGACGGGTGATGACGATGTGGCCATCGGGTAGCTACCGGGCTCATGTCGACCCACGATAAAGTGGGCTGCCCGGACCCGGAGAAGTATGAGACCTGATGATATCGACTACCTCGCCATCGCCAGAGAGCAGGCGAGGCTCGGGCTTGGCGAGGGCGGGATCCCCATTGGGGCGGTCCTGGTGGCCGACGGCAAAGTGCTCGGCAAAGGTCACAACCGGCGAGTACAGCTTGGTTCGCCGACCCGGCACGGGGAGACCGATGCGCTAGAGGACGCGGGAAGGCTGCCGGCGTCGGTCTACCGGCGGGCAACGATGTACACGACGCTGTCCCCGTGCGACATGTGTACAGGGGCGATCCTTCTGTACGGTATCCCCCGGGTCGTCATCGGCGAGAACACCACCTTCCTGGGGGCAGAGGATCTGTTGCGTTCCCGCGGGGTGGAAGTCGTGGTCGCCGACGATCCGGAATGCCGAACGATGATGCAGAGCTTCATCACCGACCATCCCGCATTGTGGAACGAAGATATCGGTGAGTAGCGCCGCCACGACGTCGGTGTGACCGTGATGGAGCCCTTCGTGAGCAGGCACCACGGCCTGCTGGGCACGGTCATCGAGTTGCGCATCGAAGCGGACACGCAGGCGGCGGCTCTGCGGATCGAGCACCAGGCAATCGAGGAGATCGCACGGCTCCAGTCCGTGTTCAACGTGTACGACCCGGATTCAGAGTTGAGCCGATGGCGGCGTAGCGAGACGGAGGCCGGACCGGAGATCCTCGAGGTACTCGGCATCGCCGAGCGGTGGCACGACCTGAGCGAGGGTGCCTTCGATCCTTACGTGGGGCGGCTTCGTGAAGTCTGGACCGATGCCGCCACCGAGGGACGGGGTCCCGGCGCTGCCGAGCTGGCCGCAGCCAGGCTGAACCGGGACCGATCGAGCGTCGATCTCAACGGCATCGCCAAGGGATGGATCGTCGACCGTGCCACCGAGAGGGCGGGGCAAGAGCGCGACGCAAACGGCGTCACCGTGAACGGGGGAGGCGATATCCGGCACACGGGACCTCGCCCCCTGCGGGTGGCCATCGAGAACCCGCACCGCCCGTACAACAACGCGGCGCCGATGGCCGTGATCGAACTGAGAGACGGCGCCGTCGCTACCAGCGGCGGGGCTCACCGGGGCTGGACCATCGGCGACCGGCGGCACAGCCACGTCCTCGATCCGCGCACGGGGATGCCTGCAGAGGGTGTCTTGCAGGTGAGCGTGCTGGCTCCATCGGCGTGCGTCGCCGACGTGGTGGCAACGGCGTTGACGGTGGTCGGCGTCGACGAGCGGGAGCAGTTTCTCGACCGGATGGACGAGAGCGTCGGCTATCTGGTCGGCTATCTGATTGTGGAAAGCAACGGCGAAACGGACCGCAACCAAATCTGGGAGAACGCAGAGGTCAACTGACGGCGATGACGGTCAGGAAGAGAGTTATCACTGTCCCGATCCCGGCAACGACCAGCGCAGACCGGCGGCGTTTTCGTATCAGCAGCTGAAGCGCCAGCCCGGTGACGGAGATAACGACGAGGAAGATGCCCGAAACGTCAACCAACCAGTTCCACGAGCTGACCGTGTCGCGTCCCTTGTGAAGATCGTTGAGAACGCCAACCCATCCCTGCTGCTCGACGGTGAGCTGATAGCTCTGCGTTGTCAGGTCGAGGATCGCGTCGGCGCTGTAGCCCGGGCCGCGGTAGCTGATGAACGCGTCGGTCGTTGTCTCGCCGAAGTCCGATACCTCGCCCCTGATCCCATGCTCGCTTCTCAGGAACTCACTGACTGTGAGAAACTCAACCGTCCCGTTGCCGGTCTGCCAGCCGGCGGGCAGGCTCCCGGAGACGGTCGTCTCGGTTGGCGCGAAACCGAACGTCCAGTCCGGGTGGTTCAGGGTGACACCCGTGAACCCGAAGAAGAGCACGAGTAGAAGGGCGAGCATGCTCGAATAGGCGTGCAGCCATCTCGTCCATCGTTGCGAATCACGCCACAGCTTGCCCCGGGTAGACGGCGGTGGCTTCGGGTGACGTTTTGTCTCGTGGGAAGTCATCGACATTGGCTAGCCGGGGGCCAGGGACACCGCGGCGTTGGTCAATTCGCCATCGTCGGGAAGCTGGACGGGCGCCATGGCGGCGTCGACGGCGACACTCTCACGGATGAGCGAATAGGGCCCATGCTCGCGCGCTGCCTCGATACACACGTAGTACTGGCCGGCCGCAACGGGCCGGTGGTTGCTATCGGTCATGCCCCAGGACACCGTGTAATCGCCCGGGCTCCTCGTCGCACTGGAGACCGTGTCGATGGATGTCACGGTGCCGTCCACCGAGTACCAGCGGCGCAACTCGGCCAGATAGCGCAGACCCTTCTGCGATTGCAGGATCCAGAGGGCGACCGTGTCGACGAGCTCGCCATCGGCGTCTTCGATCCAGACTGCGACGTAGGGATTGCGCACCGGGCCTCGACCGGCGGCGGCAAAGGTGAAGGCGACGAGCATCTCCCCGGTGAGATTGCCCGCCGTTGCGGCAACCGTCGTAGCGGTGGTACTGCTGGTGGGCGCCTCCGTTGTGGTCGTTGTGGTCGTTGGTGGCGCGGTACCGGACGGCTGGCTCGTATCCGGTACCGTGGTGGTGGCGGAGGCGAACACCCGGGCATCGTTGCTACAGGATGCGATCAAAGGCAGCACCGCCACGGCTCCCGCAGTTTGTGCGGCGCGACGGAGGAAGGCGCGCCTGGTGACTTCTTCGTACCGGGAACCGGTTCTTGGTTGTTGAGGCTTCATGGCTTCCATCGTCTTGTCATCGACAGGGAGTGGCGACAACGTAAAGGTAGAACATGAGAGTTTCCTGAGCCGGAATCCACGGTTGCATATTGTCGGCGAGGGGCTCAGCGCATCTCCGCGGGCAGCTCGGCTATGTATGGCAACGTGCGGTATCGCTCGGCGTAGTCGAGACCGTATCCCACCACCCACACGTCGGGGATGCTGAATCCGAGGAAGTCGATGTCCACGTCCTGTTCGGTCCGCGCCGGCTTGAAAAGCAGCGAGCATGTCCGCAACGACCGCGGGTCGCGAGCGATGAAGAGGCGCTTCAGATAGGCGAGGGTGTGGCCGGTATCGACGATGTCCTCGACGATGAGGACGTCCTGGCCGCCGATGCCGTGACGTACATCCATGATCAGCCGCACCGGGTCGGCATTCTCGCTCTCTTTGGCACCGTAGCTCGTCACCGCGATGAACTCGACACGGTGCGGTACGGTCAACTTCCGGGCCAGGTCGGAGAGGAAGATGAAAGAGCCTTTGAGGACGCCGATGAGCACGAGGGTGCCGGTGCCGGCGTAGGTGCGATCGATGTCGGCGGCGAGGCTGGCGACACGCTGTTGGATGTCGTGCGACGACAGAAGCTCGGGCGGTGTGCTCACCATCTTGACGGTAGACGATTCCGCAGCGGCGGGCACGCCACGGGGGCGGCGGTGTTACCTGTCCTGGGCCGCGATGAGGAACCCGCGGGCGCGCTCAGACAGCTCGTATCGGTTCACGAGACCCCAGAAACGCACGCTGTGGTTCGCCTCGATCAGGTGGGCGAGCTCGTGGACGATGACGTAGTCGAGCACCCAGGCCGGAAACGCCAGCACCTGGCTCGAAATGCGGACGGCACCCGTCTCCGGGGAGCAGGACCCCCACCGGGCGCGCTGGCGAGGAGAGACCGCGATGGACGCCGCCTCGGGCAGCCCGTAACGGCGGGCCAGGGCGCGAGCACGGCTGGACAGGTCGATGTGGTCGGACTTCGTCTTGCGCTCGACGCGGCGCACCATCTCGCCAACCCAATGCTCCTCCTCTTCCCGGGTCAAGGAGGCGGGGAGGAGGACACGAAGCGTGTCTCCGACCATCCTGGCTTCGACGGTCTTCTTACGGCGTGGGCTACGGATGACTTCGGTCTTCATGGAGATGCCTAGTTGTGGTGAGGCTTGGAGCGAGGGCGGATTCTACCGGCGAATCGGGATATTGGGTGCTCCTCGTTGCCGGAACCGGTTAATCCGCATTTGGGTTTGTGGGCGGGTCTATTGTCATCGCACCGGTATCAGACGTTGCAGATCGGACGATGACCCCAACTGTGAAGATCGCGTTCATTGGCTCCCACTCAGTGCGAAAGACGAATGCGGTGCACTCGTTTGCCGGGGCCGTCGGCCGCAGCGGTCGCAGTGTCGAGGTGGGAAGGGAGGTCGTCCGGTTCAATCCGCTCGGTCTCAACGAGGGTGCCACGGCCGAAGCGCAACTGTGGGTGATCATGGCCCAGGTCCAGCAGGAGCTGGAGTTGCGCAACCGCGCCGACGTCCTTGTGACGGATCGTGCCATCGTCGATAACTTCGCATACTTTCTGAGGGCGACGGGTGGCCAGGACCCGTTCGACGTCACGCCGCTGGTGAAACGCTGGTGCGACACTTACGACCTCTTTGTGCGCTTGCTGCCGGACGTGCCCCTCCAGGGGGACGGCGTACGCAGCACAAACGAGCGATTCCGCAACGAAATCGAGCAGATCCTCAATACGATCGTTCCCATCTACGTCCCGGGCGAGCGATTGGTCACACTGCGGGCATCTGCCATCAACGAGGCGTTCGACTGGAAAGCGTTGCTCGTCAGGCTGATGGGCAGCGACCAGGTCGAGGATGCACCCGCCCAGCCGGTCACCCTGTTCCCGACGTTGTGGGACTACGCCGACGAGCTGTAGAGCCGACGAGCTGTAGACGGCGGGTGCAACGGCTGCCGGTCCAACACGGGAACCGGCAGCCGTCTGTCGGTCAGCTGGTCGGTCAGCTGGTCGGTCAGCTGGTCGGTCAGTCGAGATCGAGGGCGAGCACGACGAACTGGGTGAATTGGCTGGCCGCAAAGTTGTTGTCGCTGACGAGTACCAGGCTCTTCCTCCCGTCCGGCAGGTCGGGGCCAAACGTCATGCCCTCGATGTTGTCGATGGGGATGCCGAGGCTGTCGAAGGAGAACACGAGCCGCTTGCTCACCGGGGTGAAGTCGATCGGAGTGGCGCCGTCGTAGAGCGCATCCACCGGGAGCACGTTGGTGGCTCCGGTCGTCGAGATCTCGTATATGTTGATCACGTTCCCGGTCCCGCCGCCGAGTGTGCCGCCGACGGAGAAGGACCGCTCCATCACGAGCATCGTGCCCTTGTTGTCGAGCGGCAGCACCTCAGCGATCCCGTTGACGCCGAAGATGGCTGACGGCTCCGCCCACGGCTCGACCTCGTAGACGTACTCGCCGGTCGGCCGACGCTTGCGGGCGTCGTAGGTCAGGATGCGGGCGAGGCTTCCGTTCGTGAAGCTCGACGCCGGGCCGTCCTGGTAGAGAGCGCCTTCGCCGGCCGTCACCAGGGTTCTGCCGTTGGGGGTGAAGTTCAGACTCTCGAAGGACAGGTTCTGGCGAACGCCGAAGTCGACTCCGTTGGGAATGTACTTGTCGGGAATGAGCAGCGGCGCCGTTGGGCGCCCGTTCATGTTGTAGCGGCGGATGAATGGGTCCACGATGGGGTCACCGAGAATGCCCTCGGCCGATACGTAGAGCTGCGACCGTCCGTCGTATACGAGACCCTCAGGGTCGACCCCTCCCGGGGCGAATGCCTGGCCGTGGACGTCGTAGAGCTGGGTGACATCGGTGAAGTCGACGCCGGTGCCGGTGAAACCGGTCTCGTCGAAATCGAGCGTCATCGTGTAGTAGCGGACGGGATCGCCGGTGCCCCGATTCCCCTGATCGTCGGAAATCGCGTAGTACTGGCCCCTGTGTGCGTCGTAGGTGATGCTCGAGAGGCCTCCGATCTCGGTGCCGCTGTACATGGTTCCCGTCGGGATCACCTGCTGGCCCAGGTACTCCACAGAATCGACCGTCACAGGTCCGGCGCTGCCGCTGGCGGTCGCGGGTATGGCGAGGACCAGGGCGAGAGCGATAGCGGCCGCCGGTGCGAGACGGCGACGGAGCGCATTGCGCATCAGTATCCCCTTCCGAAAGACGATGGTGCCTCTCCGAATCTACCCAAGGACGGGGTGTTGCGAAGGGGCAATTCTGCACCGGTCACATCCGTCTTCCACCCACCGGTCTCAGTATCTGGAGTGAGCAGTCGTCGTCGAAACGTCCCCGCATGCGAGACGTTTCGGTCCGCAGGACGGGATTCAAAGAGGGCAGAATCAGATCTCCACCTGAAGCCCGACCTCGAGACATTGGCTCGGCGGAAGCCGGAAGTAGCGCGCCGCGTTGGTCGCGTTTCTGGCCATCAGCGAGAAGAGTCGTTCCCGCCACAGGGCCATGCCCGGGATGTCGGTTGCCAGGACGGTCTCCCGGCCCAGCACATAGCTTGCAGAGTCGGCATCGATGCCGAACCCTTTGGCCACGATGTTGCGGAGCGCGTTGGGCACATCTGGTTGTTCCATGTATCCGTAGGTGAGGGTCACCTGGTGGAACCCGGCGCCGAGGTTCTCGACAGTGGCCCGGCGCGCTCCCGGTACGGTGGGCACGGTTTGGATGCTGACGGTGACTATGGCGATGTCGTCGTGGAGCGTCTCGTTGTGACGGAAGTTGGCGAGAAGCGCAGGAGGGGTGCTTCCCTTCAGGCTCGACATGTATACGGCCTCGCCGTGCACCCGCGTTGGGGAGCTCTCCGTGATGTTGTGGATGAATCGCTCCAGCGGTAGCTGGCCGACGTTGAGGTGATACTGGAGAAGCTCTCGTCCACGCTTCCACGTCGTCATCAACACGAATATGGCCAGCCCGATGACAATCGGGAACCAGCCACCATGGGGGATCTTGAAGAGGTTGGCTCCAAAGTAGGACAGGTCGACGATGAGGATGAGCCCGGCGATCACACCTGACCGCGCTAATGACCAATGCCACCTGTCCCTCGTAACGGTGAAAAAGAGCACGGTCGTGATCACCATCGTCATGGCAACAGCGATCCCATATGCCGCCGCCAGACCGCTCGAGGAGCGGAAGCCGGCGACCAGACCCACGCAGGCCAGCATCAGCACCCAGTTCACTGTCGGGATATAGACCTGGCCCGACTCGGTCTCTGAGGTGTGCAGGATCCGGGTTCGGGGGAGGTAGCCGAGCTGAACAGCCTGCATGGTGAGCGAGAACGCCCCTGAGATGAGGGCTTGGGAGGCGATGACGGTGGCGACCGTGGCGAGGATCAGCATCGGCCAAAGTGCCCAGGTGGGCGCCATGCGGTAGAACGGGTTATCGATGGCGCCGGGATCGCCTATGAGGAGGGCGCCCTGCCCGAAGTAGTGCAAGGTGAGAGCGGGTAGCACCAAAACGAACCAGCTCGTTTGGATCGGGCGTTTGCCGAAATGCCCCATGTCGGCGTATAGCGCTTCGCTACCGGTTACCACCAGAAAGATCGAGCCGAGCGACAGGAACCCATCGATTCCGTTGTCGCGGAAGTAGCTGAGGGCGTGCGCCGGGTTGATCGCGGCCAGGACACCGGGTTCGCCAACGATGTGCGCAATGCCCAGCCCGGCGAGAGTGGCGAACCACACCACCATTATCGGCCCGAACAGCGCCCCGATCGTGCCGGTCCCGCGGTGCTGTATGGCGAAGAGACCGACGAGGATGACGATGGACACCGGGACGGCATAGGGCTGCAACGCCGGGGTGGCGACGTGGATCCCCTCGACTGCGGACAGGACGGAAATAGCCGGTGTGATCATCCCGTCACCGTACAGAAGGGCAGTGCCGAAGAGACCGACGAGGACCAGCATCCAGCGAACACGCTTGGTCCGATCGCCGTCATCAGCGCCGGCAGGCTTGATCAATGACGTCAACGCCAGGATCCCACCTTCGCCCTTGTTGTCTGCCCGCATCACGAACACCACATACTTGATCGAGATCACGATCATCAACGACCAGAAGATCAGGGACAGCACACCGAGGATGTTCTCGCGGACCACGGCGATGCCATGTCCCTCGAAAGACTCACGCATCGCATACAGGGGGCTGGTTCCGATGTCCCCGTAAACAATGCCGAGGGCACCGAGAGCCAGCGCGGCACGGGCCTTTCCGGACCGACCTGCAGCCTTCTCATCGTGTGCCGACATTGCTCTCCCTTTCCGCGTGCGGGGGAACACTATCGCGGATCAAGACTGATCAGCCCAACCGGCTGCGATAATCGGCCGATGCTCGGCCCAACCCGGTCTCTGTATGCGATCCGACCCGGAGCCCCACTCCCACTGTTGCTTGCCGCGCTTGCCACCGCACTGATGTTCGGGGCGACGCCGTTCCTCCTCCCCGCCATCGCCGAACGCTATGGCGTCACTGAGGGGTTCGCCGCATCGATTTCGATCGCACAGGTGGGTGTCTTTGCGGTAGCGACCCTTGTGTTGCCCCGGCTGGTGGCACCGAGCGGCAGGGTGTTGCAAGGCGCAGCGGTGGTACTCGTGGTCGCAAATCTGACGAGTACGTTCCTGTCTAGCTTCCTGCTGCTGATCCTGGTGCGTGGTGTTGCGGGCGGGGCCGCCGGAGTCCTCACCTGGATCATGTGGCTGGATGCGATGAGCAGCCCCCGTTCGCTTGCGTCGATCTCGGCGATCGGACCCCTGATCGCGCTCATTGGTGCCCCCGTGCTGGCGGCCATAGCCCAGTTCGGCGACCGGGCGGTGTATCTGACCCTGGCCGTTGTTGCGGTTCCCGCCGCCGCGGCGAAGTTGCGAACATCGCTCGGCAAGCCGGGAAAGAGGGTCGTGAGCCGCTCCCGGTCGAACCTTGTGTTGCTCGGAGCTCTCTTCCTTCTTGCTCTATCCGGGGCGAGCTTGTTTGTCTTCGCCGCGGTTGCAGCGCGGGAACTGCTTGCTATCAGCCCGGTGGCCGCCTCGTGGGGTTTCAGCCTGAATGCGGCGGGTGGGCTGCTGGGGGCCCGGCTGGCCAACCGTCATCGGCGGCCGGGCTGGTGGCTTGCCAGCGCCGGGCCGGCGGCGTTCCTCACGATCGGAGGAGGCACGCCGGTGTTGTTCTTCTTCGGGATGACGTGGTGGGGCTTCGCCTGGTGGATGGGGATCCCGGGAGTGCTGCAAATGATGGCGGAACGGTCGCTGGCACCGGGGGAGCGTGCCGGTGACGCCCAGGGCATGATGGCGATCGGGCGGGCCATTGCGCCTGCCATCGGTGGTGGCTTCGCCGACGCGGCGGCGTATGTGGGCCTGGCGGCGGTAGCGGGCATCGGTCTCACTGTTGCAGGCGCGATCGTCATGGGCGTGCAGGAGGGACGCGAGCATCTTCCGCCCACCGTGCAGTCGGCGCCGACCTAGGATCGACGGGTCGACGAAGGAGGCGAGGTCGGGTGTACGGGGTTGTCGGGAAGATGAGATGTGTGCCGGGGCGGCGGGAAGAGCTGATCGCACAGTTGACACAGAGCGGCTCCATGCCCGGCTGCCTGCAGTACATCGTGGCTCGCGACCGGGCCGACGACGATGCCATCTGGGTGACCGAGATCTGGGAGTCGGCCGCCGCCCATTTAGCGTCGCTGGAGCTCTCCGAAGTCAAGGAAGCCATCGCCGTGGGCCGTCCGTTGATCGCCGGTTTCGAAATGAGAGCGACAACCGAGCCGGTGGGCGGTATCGGTCTTCCCTGACACTCTGGCCCTTCGGCTCACGCCCGTCATCCTCGATACTTCCGGGTGGCATGATTACGTCCCATGAGTAGCAAGCGGCAGGACCCGGCATGTGAATGGTGCGGCGTCGCCGGTTGTGCAGAGATCTTCGATCGGTGTCTGGCATGCGAGTTCAGCGATCCCGAGTTCTTTGCGGTTCATCACCTCAGCGTGCCTGCGTACGGCCTCCAGCACGGCCACTACGAGAGCGAGGCGGCTGCCGCGGTCGCGACCATGATGCTCGAGCACATCGCAACGATGCCATCTGCGGGTGCTACCGCCTCTCTGCGAGACCGGTTCGGTGGGCGGGTGCGGGTGCGGCGTCGTGGCGGTTCGGCTACACGTCTGTCCGATTTGCCGTCGATCGCGGCTGTCGACTTCTCGAGTGCGGCTTCGTATCGGGCTACGGTGCGGACCTGGGCGGGGGCCGTGGCGAGGAGCGTGTTGTCGTGATGGAGGGTTGATGGAAGCGGGGGAGCGGCACAGGCTGGCCCAGGAGGTCCTCGCGGGTTATGTGAGCGGCCCGGCGGCGGCGACCGAGGCGACACGCCGGGCGTTGCTCCGGGTCGGTGATGCGCAGGGGGTAGTTCTCGTCGAGGGAATCAGCGATCAGATCGCGGTCGAGACACTCGCGATTCGGTCGGGTCGAGACCTCGACGAGGCAGCCGTTGTCGTGGTGCCCGTCGGAGGTGCCCATGGGGTGACCGCGTTCTTGGAGCGCTTTGGTCCGCGCGGCGCCGACCTACGGCTGTCGGGCATGTGCGATGAGGCTGAGGAAACGGTGTTCCGGCGAGGTTTGACGAGGAGCGGGTTGGGCTCTCCCGTTACCCGTGCAGATATGGAGCGTCTCGGCTTCTTCGTGTGCGTCGAGGATCTCGAGGACGAGCTGATCCGGGCGGTCGGCGCCTACCTCACCGAGAGCATCATGGAAACCCAGGGGGATCTGGGCTCGTTCCGCACCCTCCAAGCACAGCCGGCGTGGCGAGGCAGAGACACCGAGGCGCAGCTACGGCGGTTTGTGAGCGCCGGCGCCCGGCGCAAGCTGCGCTATGCGAAGCTTCTCGTGGAGGCCATCCCGTTGGACCGTGTTCCCCGGGCGCTCGAGGGCGTTCTCTCCTTTGTCCTCGAGGGCTAGCGGGGCTCGGTTCACGACCGGTATCGTTGCGGGATGCTCGTCGAACACGCCGGTCGGACACCGCAGATCGATCCGTCTGCCTGGGTCGCACCAAACGCCACGGTCGCCGGTGACGTGACCATCGGCGCTGATACGAGGGTGCTGTACGGCGCAGTCATCACCGCAGACGGCGGTCCGGTTCATATCGGTTCCCGCTGTGTCGTCATGGAGAACGCGGTGCTGCGCGGGACCGGGCGACACCCCTTGGCCCTCGGCGATCGGGTCCTCGTCGGCCCCCGCGCCTACCTGAGTGGATGTACGGTCGAGGATGAGGTCTTCCTGGCGACGGGTGTCGCCATCTTCAACGGTGCCCGCATCGGCAAGCGAGCAGAGGTCCGGATCAACGGAACCGTGCACCTGAAGACAGTGTTGCCGAGCGGTGCAACCGTTCCCATCGGCTGGGTCGCGGTCGGGGACCCTGCGCAAGTTCTGCCCCCCAACGACCACGATGCGATTTGGGCAATCCAGCAACAGCTCGACTTTCCCGGCGAGGTATTTGGTGTCGAACGGGCACCCGACATGATGACCGAGATCATGAACCGCTATACACGGTACCTGGCAAGGCATCGCGATGATCGGGTCATCGAAGACAGGTGATGGATCCCTGGTGGCATCCGGCGAATTGGCTAACCGGGTACATTTTGGACCGTGAGTTCACGCCCCGCAACCGTCGAGGACATTCACCGGCTCGCGGCAGCCATGCCGGGGGCGACGATGGTCGAGGGAAGCACCGGGAACCCCGTCTACCAGGTGCGCAAGAAGAGCTTTGTCTTCTTCCGTAACCCGCGGCCCGATGCAGTGGATCCGGAGACCGGAGAACGCTACACCGACGTGATCGTCTTCTGGGTCGAGTCCGAAGACGACAAACGGGCATTGGTTTCGGACACGGCGACACCATTCTTCACGACAGAGCACTTCAATGGCTACCCGGCCGTGCTCGTCAGGGGCAGCAACATAGGAGAGCTCGGAATCGACGAGCTGGCCGAGGTTGTCGCCGACGCTTGGCTGGCCCGGGCACCGAAACGTCTCGCAACGGAGTGGCTGGCGGGTCACCCCGGGTGGCCGCCATCCGCATGAGCCGAGCGCCATACGGGTGTCGGCCGGCGACCTAGGGACTACGCCGGGGTCAAGTGACGTCGAGGTGAGAGATGAGGAACCGATCGGTGCCGATCCCGAACAGCTCCCGGGCAGAGGCGACGGTGACCCCCGCGGCTAGGGGCTTGACCATGAAGCGGTTCCAGGTAGGAACCTGATCTCGTTGGCCATCGTGCCGAAGTCGCTCTGCGACGTGCGGATGATCGATCCTCAGCTGGAGGTACGAACCGCCCAACGCGGCGAGCAGAGCAGTTGCGGCTGCCGGCGCAGTAGACGCGTCGAGGACCGTGAGGTTACGAACCAACACGACCTCACCTACGAGGCGAGCGTGTGCATACCCGATGTGATCGGCACCGGAACGAAGCAGCCACATCTCGCTGGGACCGATCTCGCCTGTATCGACCATCATCGCGAAGAAGCCATCCTGGCGTCGGGCGAAACCTAGCCTGGTGACGGCCGCCCGCCGGAACAGCTCGTCGGCGATTGCAAGATCTCCCGGCCCGGCGGACTCAACGGCGACGGCAGAATGCGTCTGTCCCGGGGAGATGAGCATCGAGCTCGCAACGAAAACGTCCTCGTACCCCAGGCTCAGATAGAGTCGATGGGCACCGCGATGACCGTTGGTACCGAGAGTGGAGAATCGGAGCCCAGCGTCGACCATCCGAGAGTGAGCCTCGGCGATCAGTCGAGTCGCAACGCCCCGGCCACTGAACGCGGGGTGCGTGCACACCGCGGAGATACCGCCGACATCTTCAGGGCCGTTGTCTGTTATGGCAGGGAGGCGATACACGGCGACCTGGCCCGCAACTACGCCGTCTGCAAGGGCGTAGACCCCGAAGAACGGGAAAGGGCGGCGATCACGGTTGCGGATCAGGCGGACGCGCTCCGGGGTGAGTGCATGGCCGAGACACAGGAGGTTCAGATCAAGGACTTGCAACGGATCGACGTCATCGTGCTCGCGGATGTCCACCGTCAACCCTCCAGGCGTTTCAGCAGCTCGAGGGTGGTTCGCCAGCTCCGGATAGTCATGTTTGCGTACTCCGATGTGCCCATGATCCGGCTGAGACGGCTCTGCGAGCGCCGTGCGCTCAAGCGCTGGAAGTAGACCATCCCGCTTCCCGGCCAGGCGCGGTCGACGCCGTCACGCAACTCGACCAGCGTCATCAGATGCGCCGGCGTGAGCGGAGGCTTGAGGAACACCGCGTCCGAGTGGTACCGGTCGGGCTGCGACCCGTAGCCGGCGGGCGCATGGCCGACGACGCTACTCATCTGATCCCGGGATCGGACCACCACCATGATCTGGATGCTGAGCTCCTCTGCCAGCATGGCCTCGATGGCTGCCTCGAGCGATCGCGGCGGCGCCGCAGACTCGAACAGGACGTTGCCCGATTGAATGTAGGTGGCTACCGCGGCAAAGCCGTGGATTGCGAAAGCCTCACGCAGATCCGCCATAGCCACCTTGTTGCGGCCTCCGACGTTGATGCCGCGCAGCAGTGCAACGTAGCGTCTCATGGTCATTTGGGCAGTGACGTTACCCCACTTCCGTCAATGGTCGGTAGTGGATACGCTGGGGCAGATGGTGGCGGTGCGGACTCTTTCTACGACCGAGCTGAGCGAACCGGAACGGCGCGCCGTCCGGGCGATGCTCGACGAGGCCTTCGGCGGCGAGTTCACCGATGAGGACTGGTCGCATTGTCTGGGTGGCCGGCACGTGCTCGCGGTGATCGACGGTATCACCGTTGCCCACGCCGCGGTCGTCCCCCGCTCGCTGTGGCTCGGTGGCAGCGAGTTGGGCGCGGGATATGTCGAAGGAGTGGCCGTGTTGCCCGAGGTCCAGGGGCGGGCATCGGGACGATGGTGATGGAAGACGTGGGGAGCTTGATCCAGGATCACTTCGTCCTCGGCGCGCTATCAACGGGACAGCATCATTTCTATGAGCGTCTGGGGTGGGAGCGGTGGACCGGCCGGACATGTGTCAGGGTGGCAGGGGAGCTTGCGCGCACACCCGACGATGACGACGCGATCATGGTGCTCCGCTTCGGAGCGTCACAGAACGTCACCCTGGCGGGAACGATCATCTGCGACGTCAGGAGCGGCGACGTGTGGTGATGGCGACATCTACAGGCCTATCACCGCTCTCGCCGTCTCGATCTGCCCTACGAAGTCGCTTCCACCCTCGGCGGCGCCGAGCGCAGCGACCGCCGCGTCCAACGTCTTCTCGGCGCCCGGGCGTCCTTCGGCGAGCGCCGTTAGTGCTCCGAACGCTCGGGACAGCTCGGCCTCGGGCTCGGCGCCGGCACGAGTAGCGAAGTCCGCGGCGGCTGCAAAACAGGCGATGGCCTCGGTGTGCCTGCCGGCCGTCAACTGATGAGCCCCGAGCATCCAGTGGCCACGAGAGATCGCAAGGTCCCCCTTGTCCATGTCGATGGCCATCGCCAGGTTGGTGCGAGCTGCGGCGAGGCCGGCGGCTGCCTCAGACGGGCCGATCTCGATCCCCGGCTCGTCCCAGCCCGTCCATGTGAACGAGGCCAGGTTGTACATCATGGCCTTGGCAACCGAACGGGCCTCATCGGCGGCGTCGCCGGTGCTCCGCCGCGCCAGCGCCAGCAGGTGATCCACCCCTGCGTAGGCCAGCGCGGTCACCAGCGGTAGGTCCTTCTCGTCCCAATAAGCGGTCTTCATCGCCTCGCCATAGGCGTTTGCGGCCTCACCCGCGTCGTCGAGCGTGGCCAGTTGGGCAATCGCCGCAAACGCCCCTTCGCTGCGACCCGCGGCAATTGCGCTATCGGTGTAGCTCATCCCGTACTCCTCTTCCTCGTTGTGGTGGTGGAGACGACGAACGATCCGGCGCCGTGTGTCTAGGACACGCTCGAGGCGGTACCAGTACCGGCGCACAACTGCGGAGCGATCAGGCCCGGGTGCAGCCAACACGTCGGCGATCTCGGCGAGCGGCATGTCAATCGCACGCAGCATTGCGACCATTCGGGCATCGGCGATTTGGGCTTTCGAGTAGCGCCGGTACCCGGTACCGGTATCCACCTCGACGGGTGCGAGGAGCCTGCGGCTGTCGTAGAGGCGAAGAGCCTTCTCCGTGAGACCGGTCAGCCGGGAGAATTCGCCGATCGTGTACGTCGCGTCGCTCATAGGGGGCGATTATGAACCCTGCCCCTGGGGCAGAGTCAAGGGGATTAGCGTACGAGCCGGCTGCAGCGGGTCGGCGCCCGCGAGTACGTATCATGCGGGCGTGGCCGAGCAAACCCCTACGCAAGCACTCACGCAGCGAGCTGCCCGGATCTACGGTCCGGGAGAAATGCGGGTAGAAGACGTCCCACGGCCCGGGACCCCCGGTCCGGGGGAGGCTGTAGTGAAGGTCACCGCGGTCGGCGTCTGCGGGTCGGATCTGCACACGTATGCCGACGGGCGGGTGGGGGACACAACTCTCGACGGGCCGGCGATCCTCGGCCACGAGTTTGCCGGCGTTGTCACCGCCGTGGGTGCTGGGGCGGTGGACGGCAACGGGATGCCTCTGGCAGTCGGTACCCGGGTTGCAGTCGACCCGGCCCGCCCTTGCGGCCGGTGCGAACTGTGCCACCGCGGTCACCCGAACCTGTGCACCGATTTGGATTTCGCCGGGCTCTACCCGATCGACGGAGCGCTTTGTGAGTACCTGACGACGCCGGCAGCATGCTGCTTCCCGGTGCCCAATGGCATCGACGACGCTGCGGCGGCGTTGCTGGAACCACTCGGGATCGCGATCCATGCCGTGAGCCTGGCGCACCTGAGGCCTGGTGACACTGTCGCCATCGTCGGCGCCGGTACCATCGGTCTGTGCTGTCTGCAGGTGGCAGCTCTCTCCGGTGCGCATCTCTGCTTCAGCACCGACCGCTATTCATGGCGTCTGGACGCAGCCGGCCGCTACGGCGCCCGCGTGGTGAACGTGGATGATCAGGATCCGGTTGCGGCGATCATGGATGCCACAGGGGGACGCGGGGTCGACGTAGCGTTCGAATGTGCCTGGTCGAGCGAGGATGCGCTCGCCCAAGCCGTCGGTGTCCTCCGCAATGGGGGCCGGCTGGTGGTGGTTGGTATCTCGGCCGATGACCGGCTCGTGTTCAACCATTCGGCGGTTCGGCGGCGTGGCCTGACGATCGCTCTGTGTCGTCGGATGAAGCACACCTACCCGCGTGCGATTGCTCTCGTCGCCGGAGGACATGTCGACGTCGCATCCCTCGTCACCGATGACGTGGGGTTGGACGGGGCGGCGGCGGCGTTTGCCGATGCGAGTCGCTATCGACGGGGTCTCATCAAGGCCGTAGTACATCCCGGTTCGTAGCGGGCCTCAGGGAGCGACGGTGCCCGGCTCCCAGATCTGCGGGGCCGTGGCGTCGCGATCGATTACGGCAAACTGGTTGGCGGTCACCGTCAGCCATGGCCCTTTCTCGCCATCCGGCCACTGCACCCGAATTCGAGCGGTGTCCGCGTTGCCGAGCCCGAAATGAATCCAGCCAAGCTCGCCGCTGGCGTGGCCGCCGCCGATCGTCACCTCCCGCTGGACGACCCTGCCGGCGGCGTCGACCTCGATCCACGAGCCGACACCGTCACGGTTCGCCCCCGATTGTCGGAGTTGGATCGCGACCCAGTCGCCCATCGGGGAGTCGGCCATGTCCGATCCGACGTTCCGCCAGAGTGTGACGTTCTGGCGGCGGTTGACCTCCACCAGATCAAGAAGCCCATCGAGATTGAAGTCTGCGAGGGCGGCGCCCCGGGTCCGGGCGAAATTCACGATGCCGGCCGTCTGTGCGACCTCGTGAAACGATCCGCCCGGATCTCCCAACAGCAGGTCGTTGGGATCTGCCGCCGCATACCCCGGCGTCGCCTCGACGTTTCCCTTCGACACGTAGAGGTCCATGAACCCGTCGTTGTTCACGTCCTGGAATTCCGCATGCCAGGCGGTGGAGGGGAGGGTTACGTCGCCCGTGAAGGGCCGGGTGGCGGTAGCCCCGACCTCGAGTGCCATGTCGTCGTAGGTCGGGGTGTCTGCACCCGTGCTCAGGGTCTGCAGCTTGTTGTCGCCCTGGCTGGTGAGGAACACCTCGGGACGCCCGTCGCCGGTGAGATCCTGGCTGGCGATGCCCATGCCCCAGATCCGCATCTGCTGCCAGCCCTCATCGTGGGTGTACGGGCGGGGTGTCTCGCCCGGCACCACACGCCACAGTTGATCCTCACCGTCGCGGTAGTAGTGACGGTCATTGGTCATCCTCAGGTCGGCAGACCCCGTTCGGTCCCAGTCACTGAACAGGATCGACAACGAGCAGAAACCCGGCGACAGGGCAATCGGGCTGCCGTAGGCGGTGGCTCCGTCGGGTCGGATGAAGGCGTGGTCGGAACAGACGCCTGTCGACTTATCCTGGTCGTCGAGCTCGAGGTAGTTGCCGAAGGCCAGCGTCGGAAGAGTCTCATCACCCTCCCAGGTAGCGCTGAAGGCCGCCGTCCAGGCGTCGCCACCATCGATTCCCCAAGATTCGTTGGCTCTTTCGAACTGGCAATTGCCGGTGCCACGCAGGATCACGTTCTCCCCGACCCGTAGCACCGCCAGGTCGACGAATCCATCGGAGTCGATGTCGATGGGATACGCCCCGGTTACTCGCGTCAGGTCCGTGCTGGACTGGGGGACCGGCTCGAAGTGGAGGTCACCGCCCACCGGGCTGTCGTTGCGGAAGAGGGCAGCGGGATTGGAGCCGCCTGCGAAGTACGCGTCGGGTTTGCCATCGTTGTTACAGTCGAAGACGGCCACACCGCCGCCGACGAAGAAGATGAAGTCACCGTCGTAGGTGTGGACGAGGCCGGCTGCTTGCGCCTCCTCGACAAAGTGCGGTGCGGGACCGGCGACTGCCGGAGCCGGGACGAAAATCGCGGTCGCGACCAGGGCCAGTGTCACGGTGAGGACGGCGCCGCTTAGCGCACCCGCACCCAGCCACCAACCCCGTCCTGTCGTCTTTCGAGTGCCGGCCGGCGCAGCTGCCTCCTCCATCCCCCCAGTGTCCCACAAGGACCGGTTGAACGCGCGCTACCGTGCCCCTCATGACGGCACCTTCCCGGACTATGCGTATCGGTACCAGGCAATATCCGGTTGTCTTGCCCCGATGGAAAGACCCGCGCCTCAGTGTCTCGGCGGTCGTCATGTCGGTGCTCATCATCGGCATCGCCACGTTGGGATTCCGCGTCTCGATTCCGCAGATACTCGCTTCCCTGATCACGGCCCTCGTTATCGAAGGCGTATGGGCATTTCGCCACACCGGGAAGCTCGTGTGGCCGGCCAGCGGTCTCAACACCGCCACCGGCATCGCACTGATCCTCCGTGTCGTCGGCACCGGGAACGCGGACTACTGGTCGTTTCGTGGCTGGTACGTGTATGCCCTGGTTGTCGCGTTCGCCTTGTTGACCAAGTACGTGGTTCAGTTCCGCGGCACCCACATCTTCAATCCGTCGAACATCGCACTGGTGCTCGTCTTCGTGCTGCTCGGGAGCAGCCGGGTCGAGCCGCTCGACTTCTGGTGGGCGCCGCTGGGAGGTTGGATGGTCGTCATCTATTTGATCATCCTCAGCGGTGGCCTGATCACTCTCGCCCGGCTGAGGCTGGTGCAAGTCCCGGTCACGTTCTGGCTGGTTCTCGCGGCCGGGCTCGGGCTGCTGGCGGGGTCGGGCCACTGTTTCACTGCGCGCTGGTCGGTGGGGCCGGTTTGCGGCCCGTCATTCTGGTGGGTGGTGCTGACGTCTCCCGAGCTGCTGTTCTTTGTCTTCTTCATGATCACCGATCCCAAGACGATTCCCGAAGGGCGGGCGGCGAGAATCATCCATGCGGTGATAATCGGTGTTGCGGTCACGCTGCTGGTCGCGCCCCAGGGCACGGAGTTCGGGGCCAAGGTCGGATTGTTGGCCGGGCTCGCAGTGGTGAGCCCGTTGCGCTGGCTGCTCGATCGGTGGCTTCCTGAAGGCGGGCAGGAGAGATCCCCGCTCGGGGAGCTCGTCGGCAGGCTGGTCACCGCCGGCGGTGTCGCGGTAAGCCGGAGCCGGACATTCTGGCGCGGTGCGCTTGCGGGAGCGCTGGTCGCTGTTATAGCGCTCCTGATCGTCGCCTTCGGGGCACCGGCCCGGCAACCGGCACAGGCGAGCGGCACGAGCGGAACGGCCACGATCGCGGTGAACGTCGACCCGGCGACCCTTCCCGCGGTGAGCGTTGATCCCGAAGTGAGCGCGCTGAACAGCGACATTGGGACCCCGCAGGATCTTGCGATCACACTGGCGAAGGACCTCGAGATCGAAGCGGAGGCGATGCAGCGTCACCAGGGGGAGCTGCTCTTGAGCGCGGACTTCGGCGCCCGTCTGGATGACATGCTGCAGCGCATGACGCAGTCGGTGGCGACGGGGGAGTGGGTCGTTGCGCATTACCACTTCGACTCGCTTCATCTCCGTATTGTCATCCCCGTGGGTGGTCAGGGGACGGATCTGGGATTCGAGGCTCGCGGAACGGTCGATGAGACCACTTACGACGCAGACGGCGGGGAACTACACAGCGAGTCGCGTTCGGTCGCCTCGTTGTTCGTGCTGCGGCTGGCACCCGGGGACCTGTGGCTGATCGTCGATGAGACCGACCTGTGATGACCGCATCGGATTGGCTTGACCTCGAGTGCACTTGAACGTGTACGCTCGCCGCGATGTCGATGCCGAATGAACAACACACGGATGCATATCTGAGCCGCATCGGGGCGCGTCGCCCGGATCGGCCCGACGCGGCATCGCTTGCCGTACTGCAGTTCTCCCATATGCTCCGGGTTCCGTTTGAGAATCTCGATATCCACCGCGGTGTGCCGATCGTCCTCGACCTCGAGTCGATTATCGACAAGGTCGTCTACCGGAAACGTGGTGGCTACTGCTATGAGCTCAACTCGGCATTTGCTTCACTTCTGGCTACGTTCGGCTACCGCGTCCACTTCGTCTCGGCCCGCGTGGCACACGCCGACGGCGCCTACGGAGCCGAGTTCGACCACATGGCATTGATCGCATATGCTGAGGATGTCGCCGGGCCATTGCTGGTCGACGTCGGGTTCGGGGATGCGTTCACGATGCCCATCCCAATTGCCGAGGACCGCGAGCAAGCGGACCGGGACCGGATGGTGAGGCTGGTGCGTGACGGGCCGCGCTGGATCTACCAGGAAGATCGGGGGGACGGGTGGCAGGCCCAATACTCGTTCACCACGGTGCCGAGGCCTCTTGCGGACTTCGCCGATAGGAACGAATGGCAGCAGACGTCGCCCGACAGCCACTTCACATCGCAAACTATCTGCAGCCTCCTTACCGGGGAAGGTCGGATCACCCTTTCGGGCGACCGGCTCATCACCACCGTCGCCGGTGTCCGGAACGAACGTCAGTTGGGTGCGGACGAAGTCGAGGCGCTGCTGCGGGATCGTTTCGGGATTCAGTTCCCGCCCGATCAGGGAGCCGATGCCCTCCGGAGTGTCTCCGCGCCTCGTCAGCCCCAGCAGAGACAGAACGGGTGACCGGCCGGATCTGCGTATACCTGGAATCCGGATCCGGCCGCTGTGTCGTCGGCCGCCTTCAAGACCCGGGCACCAAGCGCTATGACCTCCTCGTGGGCACTGGGAAAGTCAGCGACGTAGAGATCCAGATGGATCTGCTGTGGCGTGCCGTCCGGCCAATCGGGTGGGATGTGGTTTGGTGCCAGTTGGACGTCCAGACGATGTGCTCCCGAGGCGTCGTAGACGGTGTGCCAGTCGTCCTCGGCGTCGACCCTGCCGTCGAACACTCCCGCCCAAAACGCACTCTCCTCGGCAATGTCCGCGGCATCGAAGACGGCGATCTGCTGGTTGATCTTCACTTGGCGCTCCTCGCTAAACTATCCACTGGTCGTTTCTCCCTCCGATGCGGACAAGGTAGGGGCCATTCCGGACACCAGCTGTCCGCATTTCGGGAAGAGCATGCGGCCAATGACGGACGCGCGAGATGTGAGGTTGCCCGTACCGGCTCGCCGGGTCGGTACTTCAGGCGGTGTCGCTCAGCGTCCGCGCCCATTGGGCGATCGCAGGCCAATCGCGTATGTCCCGGCGCTCCTTCTTCTTGGGCGGGTCGACACCTCCGAATACCGTGACTGCGGTCGGATGGAGCCAGGGTCGTTTGGCGAGAGCGCGATCCAGCTGCGTCCGCGACGTCTGCCACGCCTCGGTGTCGTCTCGACGGGGGCCCATCCCGAACACCGCCACTGCACACCCGGCGAGCTCGCGGCGGTGTCTGCGGAGAAAGCGTTGTGCCCCCTGATGCCACCGCCCGGAATAGAGCGCTCCACCGAGAACGACGAGATCGAATTGGTCGACAGGATCACGGAATCGGCCGGCGGATGCGATGACGACCGTGTGGCCACATTGTTGCAGCGTGGCGGCAAGGGCGGCCGCCACCTCGCCGGTGGATCCGTTTCGCGTCGCGTAGACCACCAGGACATTGGCCACTTGGTCCTCCAGAAAGCATCGTAGCGGCCGGCTGGGGGCGTGCTGCTCAGGCGGCGGCACGAGCGGCGCGTCGCCGCCCCGCCCACCAGGGTTCTGGTCGATCTGCGCCCGCGGGGAGCACGCTAAGCACGATCGATCCGAGTGTGACACCAACGGCGGCACCACCGACCACATCCAGCGGGAGATGCACACCTACGTAGACGCGTGCGAGAGCAACGAGGATCGCCACGGCAACCGGGGCTAGGCGCCACCACCCGGATAGATAGGCCACGACCACGACCGCCGCGCCAAACGCCACCGCGGCGTGGCCGGACGGGAATCCCGTACCGGACGTCTCTGTGCTCCGAGCGACGATGTCGATGCCCAGAGAAGCCGGACGGCCACGGCCCACAGTTGACTTGAGCAGCTGCGCCGCGGCCCAAGCCGAACCGGTGGCGATAGCGACCCGCCCGCCGACCGACCAACTCCAGCCGATTGCAAGAGCAGATGCGAGGACGAGGG
The DNA here is from genome assembly GCA_963801165.1 of uncultured bacterium. Taxonomy (GTDB): domain Bacteria; phylum Actinomycetota; class Acidimicrobiia; order Spongiisociales; family UBA5794; genus JAAETI01. Next base: position 217,505 of record CAWDDT010000006.1, on the reverse strand, counting down.
CGCCCGTGAGGCTACCGAACTGCATCACGGGCCACCACAGCGGTTTCGGCAGGTCACCACCGCCGTTGATCTCGCGAAAGAGCGAGAGCTCCCACCCGGCTGGCGGCACCGTTGCCAGGAGCCTGGCAACGCCGACGACGAGCAATGCTGCGGCAACCACAAGCAGAATGAGCGACCGCTTCTGCGGCCATTCGCGCATCATCGCGCGTAGGATACCCGCAGGTCGGTTCGAGCGCTCCGTGCGTTCTCTGGCCGGGAGAGGGAGGGAGTTGGAGAAGGCCCGCTTGGTTCGCTCGCCGGTCTACGCCCTGCGGTTGCTCGCGGGGCTTGTCTTGTGTGTCCTGGGAGTCGGCCTTCTCGTCGTGTTCGAGAGTGCCCTCCTGGGTCTGCGTGAGGACATCGCCACGCTCCAGGCGTCCTGGCCCGAATGGTTGCCCAACACGATCGAAATCGGCATCGGCGGCGCCATCCTGGCGTCGATCGCGGCGACCAACATCGGCCTCGTGGTCAGAAGACAGTTCCGACGTGTCGTCCTCGTGAACACGGCGGCGCTTGCCGGGATTGCATTGTCGGTTCTGGCAGTCGAGCTCGTGATCACTCTGGCCACTTCCAATGCCCTTGTGGACGCGGTCCACGGCGAAGGGCAAGAGACAAGCCTCGGAAACGCCGGATTGTCGTCGCTCGTGGCGGTGTTCACCCTGGCGAGCCCGTGGATCTCGAGGCGTTTCCGTCCGTGGGTAGTCGGAGTCCTCGCGGGCGGGTTGGCATTGTCGTTCCTGGGCGGCAGTCTCGCCGTGATCAGCTTGCCGCTCGACATCGGTGTCGGTATGACCGCGGGTGCTGCGGCAGCTCTCGTTTTCAAGACACGCGACCGCACGCCTTCGCCGTCACAGATAGAGGAGACGCTTCGCGCCAGCGGTGTCAAGGCGGCTCAGATCGAGCGTGCATCGGTAGACGCCCGAGGCTCGGTTCCGTGGTTTGTCACGACGACCGACGGCACCGAGCTGTTCGTCAAGACGCTCGGCGGCGACCACCGCTCTGCAGATCTGCTCTTTCGTCTATATCGATGGCTCAGGCTCCGACGGACCGGTGACAGACGGCCTTTTGCGTCACTGGAACGCGCCGTCGAGCATGAAGCGCTCCTGTCTCTGGCCGCACGAGCTCGCGGCATTCGCACGCCCCGACTCGTCACGGTGGCGGAGATCGGAACGGATGGAGTATTGCTGGCCTACGAGCGCATAGCCGGTCGTTCTCTCGACGAGTTGCCGTTGGGCGCCATCACCCAATCGACCCTGCGTGACCTGTGGAGACTGGTTGCGGAACTCGACAGAGCGGGCATCGCTCACCGCGATCTGCGCCTGGCGAACGTGTTTGCCGCAGACGATGGCACGGCGTGGCTGATCGATTTCGGATTCGCCGAAATGGCCGCATCCCACGAGCTCAGATCACGCGATGTGGCGGAACTGCTGTCGTCGACAGCTGCCGCGGTCGGGGCAGAGCCGGCGATCGCCGCGGCGCTCGAGGTCCTTGGTCCTGAGCACATGGCCGAGGCGCTGCCCTGGATCCAGCCTCTGGGTCTCAGCACGGCGACACGGACGCAGATCGGCAAATCGAAGGACTTCGAGAAGCTACGCAGCGCTGTTGCGGAGGCGATCGGTGCGGAAGACGTGAGATTCGTGAAGATGGAGCGGATCAACCGGCGCACCGTCTTCGTGTTAGCCAGCCTCGGTCTGGCGGCGTACGCGCTCGTCCCTCAATTCTCCGAAGCGAGCGGATTCATCGGAGACCTGGTACATGCGAACCTCGGCTGGACGGCGGTGGCGTGTGTCGCTTCGGCGCTTACGTATGTCGGCGCCAGCGTCGGGATCGTCGGCGCGGTGCCTATGCCACTGCCGCTCGGCAGGGTGGTGGCGGCGCAGGTGGCTTCGTCGTTCGCCAACCGGGTCACACCGGCCAAGGTGGGGGGCATGGCGACAAACGTCCGCTTCCTGCAGCGGCGGGCCATTCCGGGCCCGGTTGCCGTTTCGGCGATCGGGCTCAATACCCTCGCCGGCTTTGTGATACACGCCTCATTGCTGACCACGGCCGGGCTGATCGCGGGTACCTCAGGCGGCGTTGGTTTGCCCCTCCCGTCCGGGCCAACGGCGGCTGTAGTCGTCGCTGTGTTGATTCTGGCGTCCGGCGCCCTCATGGCTCTTCCTGCCGGTCGCAAGCTGCTGACCCGCAATCTCATCCCAGCGATCAAGTCGGCGTGGCGCACGGTCGCCACCGTAGCGAAGAAGCCCAGCAAGCTGGCTGCTCTGTTTGCGGGGTCGGCAATGGTGACCATCAGTTACACGATTGCGATGATCGCCTCGCTGAAGGCGCTTGGTGTGGATCTCCCCATTGTCACCGCCACCGTCGTCTACCTCGCGGGAGCCGCGGTGGCAACCGCGGCGCCCACTCCGGGAGGGGTAGGGGCGACGGAGGCGGCGCTCATCGCCGGATACACCGCCGTTGGTGTGGGCGGGTCCGAGGCATTTGCTGCGGTGTTCCTGTTCCGATTCGTCACGTTCTGGCTCCCGATCCTGCCGGGGTGGCTGGCCTTGCTGACTCTGCAGCGAAGCGGCGAACTGTGACCGGGCGAGCGGCACAACCGCGCACCCCGCCGCGCAGTGGCGTCTCAGTGGTGGCCGAACCGCGCTCTCAGCCGTTGGCGGCGAGGAACGTCCACACCGCGAGGCTGGAGTCATAGCCAGGATACGGGGTCCCGACCAGGGCCTCCTGAAGCCTGGTGGCGGCGTGCCCCATCCAGGCGTGGTTCGCCCCGGTGACGATGGTCATCTCGACCGTCACACCTCCCCGGCATTCGTTCCAGAGCCGGTGTGTCACAGCCGGGTTGCCGGGGTCGACGGTTTCCACCATGGGGCCGCAACCATCGAGTTCCGCCATGGTGGCAATGCTCTCCTGCGGAGAGGTGAAGTCCGTGCGGGAGAAACCGTCGCCAAAGCCGCCCTCGATGGGGATGTTGGTGTCGGCCGTACCGTGAATAGCTAGAACCGAGATGGGCCGGCTGGGCCTGCACTCGCCTATCTCAATAGTCCCCGCCTGGAACGCGACTGCCGTAATCGTGTCCGCGAGCTCACACGCAAGGCGGTACGACAGAATGGCACCATTGGAGTGGCCGGTCGCATAGACGCGGGCGGGATCCACCGGATACTCCGCTTCGATGGCATGTATGAGCTGTGCGATGAAGCCGACATCATCGACGTTGTCCCGACTGTCCTGAGCGCGCCCGCAACAGTCACCACCATTCCAGACGCGCCCGCTCCCGGTGCCGATCGGGGTGCCGTCGGGATAGGCAACGATGAAGTTGTTTGCCTCTGCGAGTGTGTCGAAGGCAGAGTTCGTCTCGAACTGTGCGCCCGAGCCCGTTCCCCCGTGGAGGGCAAGGAGCAATGGCACCTGGTCCTTGGACGTCACGCCGGACGGGACGTATAACCGGTACGTGCGCTCACCCGAGCCCTCCGTGACGAGCGAGCCTTCTGTGACTGTGCCGCGGGGAGGAACGCCGGGTCGGACCACCGGTACCGTGGTCGTAGGTTTGGTCGTCGCGGTTGTCGTTGTGGGCTCGGTCGTCACCGTGGTTTCGGTAATCGTGGTGGTGGGCCGATCGGCGACTGTCGTGGTGGGCGCAGCGGAAGCCGTGGAGATTGAAGTCAATGGTTCGGTCCTGTCCGCACCGGGCCCGCTACACCCTGTGAGGAGGAGACCCACCACTGCGCACAACACGGCCCATCGATGCAGAGAAGAACGAGAGGCAATCTCTCTCGGCGTCACACCGATGTCAGAAGACCACAAAGGCGAGGAGGATCACCAGCAGGATGATCGCAAGGGTGATTGCCGCTGCGGTGGGGAAGGAACGACCACGAATCTTCACGATGCCGTAGCTCAACGGGTCGGCTTCGTCGGGTTTGAACCCGGCCCGGGTGTGCTGGTCCACGAATCCGTGCTGGAGCATGGCCATTCGGAGCGGGCGGAGGGGGTTACCCGTCCGATTGCCTGAGTCGATGCCGCCCCGCGGGCGACCATGCATTGCCATGACCGAAGCCTAGTACCTCCTCTGCCGGCGCAGTGGGGCAACGGGAGGGGTCCTCAACAGCCTCTCCTGCAAAGGCCCACCGGCAGGCCCCGGCGGCAGTCACCGGGGGCTTCGCAGAAATTACCCTCTCCACCGACGGCCCTCTTCATCGACGAAAGTCACTCCTGCGTCGCGCGGTGCACGCTCTCGGTCCCCGGTTGACCAACTTGCACATGACGCGCCTCACGGTGGGTCGGGACGACGATCGGCCCGGATCTAGGTACGCTCGGCAGCCAGGAACCACTCAACGCGCAGAAGCCTCAGTGCAACGCGGACCGGAGTAGGCAGATACCTGGATGCCTCCGTGCGTGGGATGAAACGGGCGCCGGCGAGTTCGTGCCGGACGCCACGGGCGTCTATTGCGAAGCTGTCGGCACCGAGAACGTTCTGCACCCAGTCGGCGCCAGGTCCGTACGTTAGGGCGAACACGAAGCCGAAGTCGGTGCGGAATGCGGCAAGCGGCGTCGAGTATTGCTTGCCGCTGGTGCGCCCCACGTGGTGTAGAAGAACAAGTGGAGACCAGCGGCTCGGAATACGACCGAGCACACGATTGGTCACCCGCCGATTGAAACGGGCCAGCCAGCGGGGAAGCACCATGACTCCATCGTAGCGAGCGTGCTAAGGCTCGAGCACCGCGTGGATCCTCGTGATTCCCGGCGGGCTCGACCGAGCTCTTTCGATCGAGAAGGAGCGAACGTGAGCGCTGCGGCCGCACACGCAACCGCGCCTCTGGGGGCTCAGGCATGCGGTGCCGGTGCCGGCGTCGGCCGGCTCCGGGCGATCGTCAGCGCATCCGACCGAATTCGTTGATGTCGAGGCTGAAACCAGCACCGTCGGTAACTACCAGGCGGCCCATCTCAGTGATCACGTAGCGAACGTCGTCGATCTCGGTCGAAGGGGCGACCACGTTGACGATGAAGCCGCTCGAGATCAACGGGAAGATACGGATGCGCTGGTCCTGACTCCGAACGTACTGAGAAGAGGAGGAGTCATGCGTGAACACGTAGCCCCTCACCCTCATCGTCGCGGCATCGACCCGCTCGACCACTCCAACGAAATGTCGACGGACGTCGGACTCGAAGAGCCTCCGCTCGATAATGTGAACCTTCTCGCCAATGTCGATGAGCATCGGGCGTCCTTTCTCGACGCAGATTGATCGCTGAGCGTTCCCGATTATCGCACCCGCCGGGTCTCCCGGTTGGTGCGATCACCTGGCGACCGTAGGTCAAAACTGATTGACGAAGGCGGATACCGGGGCGTGGTCGCTACGGGACAATGACCGCCTTCAGGCAATCGGAGCGGCTTCGAAGCGCCTCGAGCGCGTCCCCATAGCGGTCGAGCGGGAAAGTGTGCGTGACGATTCCCTCTGTGCGAACCCGCCCGCTGCGGAGATAGGCAATCGCCCTATCGAAGCAGTGCGTTTGGGCGAACGATCCCTTGATGGTGAGCTCTCGCCGGAAGATCTCGTAGGGTCTGAAGGGCACCTGAGCCTCCTCGTCGGCCATGCCGTAGGTCATGAACGTACCCCCGGTCTTGGTCAAGGGAAGGCAGCGTTCCACGATCGCCGCGGCACCGGTGGCATCGACAACGACATCGAAGCCTTCCGGGGCGAGGTCCCGGAGCGAGTCGATCGCCTGGTCGGGATTGGCCCGGTCGACCTGGACCGTTTCGTCGATGCCATAGCTGCGAGCGAGATCCAGTTTGAACGGGGTAGGCGCCGCGACCACGACCCGCGCCGCCCCACCGTGGACGATGAGTTGGGCGAGCACCAGACCCGTTGGACCAGCACCGAATACAAGGACATCCGAGCCCGGGCGCATGGCCAGCACATCCATACCGTGCACGGCGCAGGCAGTCGGTTCGGTCATCACCGCGACTTCGGGGGCCAGATCATCGACGGGAAAGCACTTTGCCGCGTGGACCAATACGGACTCGGCGAAGCCACCGGGAGCGTTCACGCCCAACGATCGGAAGTTCTTGCAGAACAGCGGCTCATCACGCTGACAGTGGTAGCAGTGGCCGCAAAGGTCGGTGTTGTCGGCGGCCACCACCCGGCCGAGCAACGCAAGGTCTACGTCATCGCCAACAGCCACGATTTCTCCCACGATCTCATGGCCGGGGATCAATGGGTATGCGCTGAAGAACCCGCCGTCGTGAATATGCAGGTCGGTACCGCAGACACCGGTGATCCGCTCCTGGAGTACGACCTCACCGGGAGCGGGCTCGGGGTCGGTCACTTCTCTGACCGTGAATTCCCTGGGACCGTCGTACACAACAGCCTTCATCTGTGCTCTCCCGTCGATGGCGGTGCTCGCATCTTGAACTCTCGTCGGAGATTCTCTTGCGCTGAGAGTGATGGTATCCCTTTGCAGCAACGCGCACGGCTGGCGCCGCTTCTCATCCTTGCTCGTTCTAAGGCCCGACTCGGCCGCTGTTGCCTGCTCGTTTGCGCGTCTTGGAACGAGGTATTCGGTGTCTCCCCGGATAATCGTGCCCGGAAAGTCGTGCCCGGATAGTCGTGGTGGGGTCGAGGGATGGATCGGGCGTCCACTTGTCAACGCACCGCCGATGTGGTCGCCCGGTGTACGGTGCGCTCAGCATCAGATGGAGCCCGACATGAAGACAGACGATCGGAGCGCCCCGCCGGACGAGCGAGAGCCGAAGGGGTCGCGCCGTCTGACCCACCATCCACGCCGCAGCGCCCGCGAGATCCTGACACACCTTGCGGAAGCAACCGACCCGGACATCGAACAAGACATGTACGGTGCCGGCGAGGTCGTGGCCCGGTTGGAGCGGCGTGTGAGCGACCTGCTCGGCAAGGAGGCTGCAGTCCTGATGCCGAGCGGCACGATGGCCCAACAGATCGCCTTGCGCATCTGGTGCGACCGTGCCGGCCTATCTCAGGTGGCATTTCACCCCACCTGCCATCTGCAGCTACACGAGCAAGACGCCTACAGACGCATACACGGACTGTCGGCAACGCTGCTCGGCCGCAGTGATCGCCTGTTCACTCTCGACGATCTCGAAGCGATGCCCGAGCCGGTAGCGGCAATACTCTTCGAATTGCCACAGCGCGAGATCGGCGGATGGCTGCCCCCCTGGGATGACCTGGTCGCCATGACGTCCTGGGCTCACGATCGGTCCGTGGTCGCCCACATGGATGGTGCGCGGCTCTGGGAGTCGCAGCCGTTCTACGGCAGGACGTATGCCGATATCGCCGGTCTCTTCGACTCGGTCTACGTGTCGTTCTACAAGATCCTCGGGGGTATCGACGGTGCGGCCCTCGCCGGGCCACAGGACCTCATCGACAATGCCAGGGTTTGGCTTCGCCGGCACGGGGGCAATCTCGCGCACATGTATCCACTGGCAATTTCGGCGGATCTGGGGCTCGACAAGCATCTGGACCGAATGCGGGAGTACCACGACAGAGCCGTTGCCATCGCCGCAATCCTCAGCTCGCTACCCGGTATCTCGGTGACTCCCAATCCGCCGCATACGAATATGATGCACGTCTTCATCGAGGGCGACAGGGAGCGGCTGCGTGCGGCACACCGACAGCTCATCGAGGAGGCGGATGTCGAGCTGCTCGGCTGGTTGGAGGAGACCGGAGTACCCGGCGTCACCAAGTCCGAGTTCACCATCGGCAGTGCAGCGGGCGATTTCGCCGACGCGGAGGTCCGGGACCTATTTCAGCGCCTTCTCGAACTTGCCGGCGCCCCGGTCTGAGCGACCGGCGTCCTCCAGGTTGGCTCAGAGCCCCACGGCGACGGTCACACGTTCAACGCCGGGACCAGGCATCGGGATCGTGATGCTCTCTACCGCCCGGCCAGCAACGGTGAGCGAGTTCGCTCCGCCCGGGGCGCTACGGGAAACGCTGATCTCGTAGGTGACGCCACGAAAGACCCGGGTTGCCGTATAACCGGGCCAGGATGTCGGCAGCACGGGCTGTATCTCGAGACCGTCGAACCCAGGGCGGATGCCCAGGATCGCCTGGGTGATGGCTACGTAGTTCCAGGCTGCGGTTCCTGTGAGCCACGAGTTCTTCGCCTCACCATGGGTGGGGGCATCTCTTCCCGCGATTGTCTGCGCATAGACATACGGCTCTGCCCGGTGCACTTCGCTGATCTCCTCGCGCACGGCAGGGCAGATTCGCCGGTAGTAGTCAAAGGCACGGTCACCGTTGCCGACTCTTGTCTCGGCAACCATGATCCACGGGTTGGAGTGGCAGAAGATGCTGGCGTTCTCCTTGTACCCGGGCGGGTAAGTGGTGATCTCTCCGAGTTCGAGGTGGTAGGAGGTGTACGCGGGTTGATTGAGGACGATTCCATGGTCCGTCGCCAGGTGCCTCGCCACCGCATCGAGCGCCTTTTGTGCCATCCCATTGCTCAGCCCGGCGCCGCCGAGGATCGACCACCCCTGTGACTCGATGAATATCTTGCCCTCGTCGCATTCTGCCGACCCGACCTTACGTCCGAAGTCGTCGTAAGCCCGCACGAACCATTCGCCGTCCCAGCCCGGTCCTTCGATGGTCTCGAGCATTGCGGTGCGCGCCGCCGCATAGACCCCGGCGAGATCGAGCCGGCCAATGTGCCGCGCCAGATCGACCATGTCTGCTGCCGCGGCGCAGAACAGACCGGCGATCATCACCGACTCGGCCGTCTTGCCGTCCCTGCTGGTTGTCGTCTGGAACGATTCGCCGGGCTCGTCGGAGAAACAGTTCAAATTGAGGCAATCGTTCCAGTCCGCTCGCCCGATCAAGGGCAGCCCGTTGGGCCCGAGGCGGGTGAGGGTGAATTCGAGGGAACGAACCAGATGATCGAGGAGGGGCTGTTCCGTCCCCGGCGTGTTCTCGTAGACGACCGGCTCACCGAGGATCGACTCGTCCCCGGTTTCCCTCACGTAGGCCACCACAGCCAGGACGAGCCAGAGCGGATCGTCGTTGAAGTTGGAGCCAACCGCGTCATTTCCTCGTTTGGTCAACGGCTGATATTGGTGGAACGCACCGCCGTCGGCGAGCTGGGTTGCGGCGAGATCGAGGACCCGCTGACGGGCCCGGGCCGGGGCCATGTGGACAAAACCGAGGAGATCCTGGTTCGAGTCCCGGAAACCGAGGCCCCGACCAACACCGGACTCATAGAAGGATGCCGACCGGGAAAGGTTGAACGTGACCATGTTCTGATAGGCGTTCCAGATGTTGACCATCCGGTTGGTGGCCGCGTCGGGGGTCTCCACCTGGAATAGCCCCAGCAACCTGTCCCACTCCTGTGCCAGCGCGCTGAACGCCGCGTCGACCCGATCTCCGCTCGAGTACTCATCGATCACCGGTGTCACCCGGCGTTTGTTGATGACCGTTGAGCCTGCCGGGTCGAACTTATCCTCCGGGGGGTTCTCCGCGTAGCCGAGGAGGAAGATGACTCGCTTCGACTCCCCGGGCTTTAGCGAGATTGTCACCTGGTGAGCGCCGATAGGCGACCAGCCGTGGGCAATGCTGTTTGTTGCCGCTCCGGAACCAACCGCCGCCGGATCATCCCAGCCCCGGTAAGGGCCGAGGAAGGCCTCACGTTGGGTGTCGAAGCCGGCGGTTGCCTCCGAGCATGCGAAGTATGCGAAGTGATCCCGCCGCTCCCGGTACTCGGTCTTGTGATAGATGACGGAACCCTCAACCTCTACTTCACCGGTGTTGAAGTTCCGCTGGAAGTTGGTCATGTCGTCCTGGGCATCCCAAAGGGCAAACTCGATCGCTCCAAACAGGGCCAGCCCGGCGGTCGTCTGTCTCTGGTTGACTACGGTCAGATCCCAGATCTCGAGGTTCTCGCCGGGTGGCACGAAATATCGGGTGTCGGCTCGGATCCCCGAACGTGCCGACCCGATGATGGTGTAGCCCATCCCATGCCTACAGGAGTAGTCGTCAACCGGGATTCGAACCGGTTGCCAGCTCGGGGACCAGAACTCACCGGAATCGTTGTCCCTGACGTACATGTACCTCCCACCAAAATCGAAAGGCACGTTGTTGTAGCGATATCGGGAGATCCGGCGCAGCCTGGCGTCCTTGTAGAACGAGTAGCCGCCGGCGGTGTTGGAGATCAGGCCGAAGTAGGTGTCGGTTCCGAGATAGTTGAACCAGGGGAGAGGGGTGTCCGGCCGTTCAATTACGTATTCTCTGGCCGAATCGTCAAAATGCCCGAATCGCACATTGTCTCCCTTGCCGGCGCCATCAACAGCTTGCACATGGAGCGAGCGAAGCCGGAGTCGAGGCTAGCTGAGCAAAGCCCTACTGTCTGACTCGGCCGAACGGGGAAGCCGTCGGCCGGTCGCGGTATCGGGCCCGCCGACGCTAACGCCGATGTCCGCGACCACACGTCACACCCGCGAGGCTCACGTAGCGACCGTGTCGTCTGGCGGAAGCGAGATACGACCAGAGCTGAGTGTCGCCACGGTATCCATCGCCTCGATCCCTTCCTCACGATGGGTGATCAGCAACACCGTCTTCCCGACAGTGGCAGCCAGGATGTCAGCCATTACGGCTCCTGCGGTGGCCTGATCGAGCCCTGCGGTGGGCTCATCGAGAATGAGGACCGCAAAATCGGCAAGCAGGGCCCTGGCGATCGCCAGTCTCCGGCGTTCGCCGCCGGAGATGGTCGATTCGGCGATCAGGCTATCGATGCCGTCCGGGAGTTGCTGCACCCAACCAGTGAGACCTGCCAGCCCGCAGGCTTCCTCCAGTCGCTCCGTCCCGGCGTGCGGATCGGCGACCAGCAAGTTCTCTCGCACTGAGGTGGCAAAGATGAAGGCCCGATCATCGACCAGGCCAACGCGCTTGCGTAGTTCGTCGGGATCGATTCGTGAGGCGGCGAGACCATCGACGAGGTACTGACCTGAGTCGGGATCCCGAAAGCGGAGGAGTAGGTGGGCAACCGAGGTCTTGCCTGCTCCGCTCTCACCTATCAGTGCGGTGCGACTGCCGAACGGGAGATCAAGATCCAATTCACCCAGCGTGGCGGCAGGGCGGGACGCATATTGCAGGTGGATCCCACGCAAAGACAATGCGGGCCGTTCCGGCATGGGCTCCGGGCTCACCGTATCCGCTACCGGCGCCGTCGCTTCCAAGACGGCGTCGACGCGGGCGATAGCCTCCACACTGGCGCCAAGACTCAGGTACGCCCGGGGCAATTCCTGAACCGCCTCGAACGAGACGAGGCCAAGCATCGCCACCACCGCAAGCTGCACACCACCGAGACGCCCGTCGGTGACGGCGGGAATGGACACGATGAGCATTCCCACCTCGGCGCACCCGATGATGAGCAACAACAGCGCATCAGTGAGACCGGCGACCCATGCCGTGCGAATGGCTTTCTGTTCCAGACGATCTTCGATCTCCGCCATCTCGTCGAGAAACAGGTCTTCCCGGCCATATGCGACGATCTCGGGTGCTCCGTCGATGACTTCGACGGTGGCCTCCGCCAATCGACGGCGGTCGTCTCCGACCTCGCTTTCGCTCCACCGCCCGAGCCGCCCGGCCAGCCACGGCAGGACAAGGCCCGCTACCAGGAGAGCGGCTAGCAATACGAGCCCCGCCTCCGGCAGAAGTAGCGAGGCGAACCCGAACACTCCTGCGATCACCAGCGTCGAGATCATCGGGGGAATCACCACCCGGGTGATGACATGCTGCCAGGCGTCTGCATCGCTGATGATCCGCTGCAGCAGATCGCCGGTATGTGTGCTCTCGAGACCGGCCGGCAAGAGACGGGCAAGCGCTCCGGCCATACGGATCCGGAGCCGGCCGGAGACGCGGAGGCTCAGGTCATGAGAGACGAGTCGCTCCCCGTAGCGGAAGACGCCCCGGCTGATGCCAAAGAAACGAACGCCGACGATAGCGGTAGAGAGATCAACGATGGGCGGAAGCAGAGCCGCCCGCGAAATGAGGTAGGCGGATGTGGTGAGCAGGCCGATGCTCGAGGCGATTGTGCCAACGCCCATGAGCACGGCAAACGCGAGCTGCCCGGAGCGCTTGCCGATGAGGAGATGGATTCTCCTCATTCCGGGGTCACCTCGATACACCGGTCGGCGAGGTCCGCCATCTCGCGATCGTGCAACACGGCGATTACGGTCCCGCTTTCGTTCAGTTTCTTGATCGCGCTACCGAGCACCGCTCGAGTGGTCGCGTCCACATTCGCGGTGGGCTCGTCGAGCAGAACGATGGGAGACCGACGAACGAATGCACGAGCAAGGGCGAGCCGGCGACGTTGCCCGGCGCTGAGCAGCTTTGCTCCCTCACCCACGCCGGTGTCGAGCCCCTGGGGAAGGGACTTGACGAAATCTGCAAGCCCGCAGACATCGAGTGCGTGCCAGAGGCGCGCATCCGAAGCATGCGGATCTGCCAGCTGGACGTTGTCCCGGATGCTCCCCGATCTGAAGAATGGTTCCTGTGGTAAGTATGAGATTTGATCCCACCATCCGCGCAGCTCAACCTCGGAGAGGTCGATGCCACCGACCGAGATGCGGCCTCCAGCTGGTGCGGCAAACCCCATGAGCAAACGGAGCAGTGTGGTTTTGCCGGCTCCGGATTCCCCGACGAGTGCTACGAATTCGCCCGGCTCGATTTGTAGCGAAAGATCTGCCAGAAGAGTGCGTCCGCCGGAGACGGCGGACACCCGATCGAGGGTGATGGTCGACGTCGCGGCATCGGGTGCCGGAATGGCGCCCGTCGGCTCCTGTTCTTGCGCGATGAGGTCGAATGCCGATCCCGATGCCTTCACACCCTCCATGGCTGCGTGAAACTCAGCGCCGACCCGCCGCAGCGGTAGATAGATCTCCGGCGCGATAATGAGGACGGTAAAGGCCGGTTGGAAATCGATCTGCCCATAAACGACACGGATGCCGACGGCTACTGCCACCAGGGCCGTACTGATTGTGGCGATCAGCTCGAGTACGAGTGCGGACAGGAAGGCGATTCGGAGTGTCGCCATCGTCTCGCGGCGAAGGTCCTCGGAGCTCTCCTGTAGACGCTCGAGCCAATCGCGGGTGCGTCCAAAAACTCGAAGGACTGTCATTCCCCGGACCATCGTCTGGAACGCCCCGGCCAGTGACTGCAGTCGTCTCCAGCGCTTCGCTGTTTGCTCGTCGGCGATGCTGCCGATCAAGATCATGAACACCGGGATGAGAGGGACCGTCACGAGCAGGATCCCCGCGGAGAGGCGGTCGATGGTTGCCACCCAGATGACGCCGACAAGCGGCACGATCGCCCCCAGGATCAATTCGGGGAGGTAGCGGGCGAAATAGGGGTCGAGTGCATCGACCCCCTGGACTACCTGAACGACCAGTTCGCCGCCGGCGTCGCCGGCCCTCGTGCCGCGGCGCAACACGGCAGCGATCAGGTCACGCCGCAGGCTGCGCTTGACTGCAACCGCCGCCCTTGCCGCGAACACCTGGCGTATCCAGACGGTGAGAGCCCTGGCAACGAACAGAAGTGCCAGTTGCAGGAGGTTCCCGCTGACGTCGGTGAGTGTCTCCTTGCCCAGGAACACACGGTTGATGATGGATGCGAGGATGACCGCCTGACCGAGGACCAGCAGGGCAGTCGCCACGCCACTGGCAACGGTGGCGACGAGCATGGGCAGGGCGCCCCGCCCGCGCTCCATGAGACGGATGTCAACGGCTCGTGTGGTCACGGGGCTATTTCAGCAGCAAGAATGCGTACCGGCGGTGCACCGGGAGACCCGGGTGCACCGCCGGTAGGGTTCAATGGCTGGCCGGGCTGAGGGTCTCGCGTCCGATGCGCTTGCGGAACACCCAGTAGGTCCAGCTCTGGTACACCAGGACCACCGGCGTGAAGATCACCGCGACGACAGTCATTACCTTCAGTGTCAGGTTCGTGGAGGCTGCGTTGTACACGTCGAGACTGGCAGCCGCATCGACGCTCGAAGGGAGCACGTTCGGGTAAAGGATGATGAACAGAGTCGCCACAATGAGGGCTATTGCCGCACCGGTAGCAATGAACGCCCATCCGTTCTTCTTGCCAAGCGCCAGGTACGGGATGGCAACAAGCCCTACGACGGCAAGCAGCGGGAGCAGACCAGGGATCAGGCCTTCGCCGAGATCGATATAGGTCCAGACCATGAAGGCGAGCACCAGCCCGACCGCAGGCCAGGCGAGAAGCCGTAGCAACGCATCGACACGGTCCTTGACTGTTCCTTCGGTCTTCAACGACAGGAACAATGCCCCATGGAGGAGGAATAGCGATAGGGAGGCCAGGCCGCCGACAAGCGCATATGGGTTGAGGAGGTTCCAGAAACCGCCCGTGTACTCGTGGTACCCGTTCACCATCTCGATCGGCACACCCCGCAAGATGTTGGCAAATGCAACGCCCCACAGCAATGCAGGCAGGAAGCTGCCGATGACGATTGCCCAATCCCACGTCGCCCGCCAGCGGGCGCTGTCTTCCTTCCCTCTGAACTCGAAGGCGACCCCGCGGATGATCAGAGCAACCAGGATCAAGAACAGCGGCAGGTAGAAGCCGCTGAACAGCGTGGCGTACCACTCCGGGAATGCGGCGAATGTGGCGCCCCCGGCAACCAGTAGCCATACCTCGTTTCCATCCCAGACCGGGCCGATCGTGTTGATGACAACACGGCGATCCAGATCATCGTCTGACACGAATGGGAGCAGCATCCCCACCCCGAAGTCGAAGCCCTCGAGGAAGAAGTAGCCCACCCAGAGCACGGCGATCAGAGCGAACCAGAGTGTGTTCAGGTTCCAAATATCCATAGTCGTCGCCTCCTCAGTAGGCCATGGAGGCTGCGATTTGAGCCTCATCCATGTCGGGGTCAGGACCGGCCTTGGCATACTTTGCCATCAGGTAGAAGTCGGCGAATGCGAGTACGCCGTAGAGCACGGTGAAGCCGATTAGCGTCGTCAATACCTCACCCGAGCTGACCGCGACGCTGGCGGCGTCGTCGGTCTTGAGCAGGCCGTACACCACAAACGGCTGTCTGCCCATTTCGGTCATCACCCAACCTGTGGCATTGGCAATGAAGGGAAGCGCCAGAGCCCACAAGGCGACCTTGTGATACCAGGCGACCTTCATCAGTTTCTTCTTGCGGATCAAATAGAGCCCATAGAGAGCGAGGCCGATCATGGCGAAACCCGCTCCGACCATGATGCGGAACGTCCAGTAGATCAGGCCCACATTGGGGATGTAGTTGCCCGGGCCATACTTCGCCTCCATTTCAGCCTGGAGTGGGTTGATACCCTTCACTTCGGCTGAGAAATTGTTGGCAGAAAACAGGCTCAGCAACTTGGGAACCTGGATGTTGATGCGGTTGCGACCATTCTGAATGTCTCCGACGGCAAATAGCGAGAAGCCCGCAGGTTGTTCCGTCTCCCAGAGTGCTTCCGCCGATGCCATCTTCATCGGCTGGACGTCCGTCATGACCTGGCCCATGCTGTGACCTGTGAAGGCGACAGCGAGTGCCCCGATGAGCAGGAACGTCATACCGAAACGGGCAGAAGCAACGAAGAAATCCTCGTCGCGGTTGCGCAACAGATGCCACGCCGATACCGCAACCAACAGTGCCGCAGACGTGGCCAGAGAGGCAGAAAGAGTGTGCGGGAAGTGCGCCCACAGCGACACATTGGTCAACACCGCACCAAAGTTGTCGAGCTCGGCGCGACCCGTCACGGAGTTGAGGGTGTACCCGACCGGGTTCTGCATGAAAGACCCGGCAGCGAGGATCCAAAACGCCGAGATGCTCGTCCCCAGCGCCACCATCCAGATAGAGAAGAGATGGACCTTCGGGCTGAGCCGATCCCATCCGAAGACCCACAGACCGATGAACACCGACTCGAGGAAGAAGGCGAGCAGTCCCTCGATCGCGAGCGGAGCGCCAAAGATGTCGCCCACGAAGCGCGAGTACGTGGACCAGTTCATCCCGAATTGGAACTCCTGGACAATGCCTGTCACGACACCCAGCGCGAAGTTGATGAGGAACAGTCTGCCCCAGAACTTCGTCATCCTCCTGTATTGAGGATTGCCTGTCCGGTAATAGATCGTCTGCATCACCGCTAACAGGAACGCCAACCCGATCGTCAAGGGGACGAACAGGAAGTGGTAGATCGTGGTGATGCCGAACTGCCATCGGGACAGCAACACCGAACTCATGTAGACCCTCCTCGTCGTAGTCTGAAAAGTCGTAGTCTGAAAACGCCCGTGGGCGATATTGCTGTCAGAGCAGAACGCGTAGCTAGGGTCGGATGTCCCCGCAGCGAGCCTTCGAGTCCCTTCAAACATGCCCGAAAGGCCCGGGCAGGCTGGACAGGCTCAGGACGTCATCGGTTGGTACGCGGCCCAGCGCCTGCGAATGCAACGAGGAGCCTGGATCGGGGGTGACGAGGACGATGGGGTAGCGGCCGGCAATAGCCTGGGAATCTGCTTCAGGTGCACCCTTTCTCAACCGGGATATGGGTCGGGCGCCCGGGACGTCGGCCTGTCGCGATATCGCCCCCGACGGTGCCACATCGCTTAGCCTGCGACCATGCACTTGCTCAGCCTGGAGAACGTTTCGAAGGCGTTCCCTGAGAATCCTGTCTTGTCAAACATCTCGGTAGGTATCAGCGCGGGCGAACGAATCGGCATCATCGGGCGGAACGGGTCGGGGAAGTCGACGCTGCTTGCGCTCATCGCCGGAGACATCCAACCCGACTCAGGAGGCGTCGTCCGCGCTCGCGACCTGCGGATCGCTCGCCTCGATCAGGACCCCCAATTCGACAGCAGCGACACGATCGCCGGTGTACTCGGTTCAGACCGACCAGTCATTTCCCTGGCACATCGCCTGGGATTGGCCGACACCGGGGCTCTTTGTTCATCTCTCTCGGGTGGCCAGCGGAAGCGACTTGCGTTGGCGGTCGCCCTGGCAACCGAGTGCGATCTACTGATACTCGATGAGCCAACCAACCATCTGGATGTCGACTCCATCGATTGGCTGGAGGACCACCTGCGAGGTAGGAGAGAGGCGGTTCTCCTCGTAACGCACGATAGATTTCTCCTCGACAGGGTCGCTAATCGTGTCCTCGAGGTTCATGATCAGTCGCTGTACTCCCACCAGGGGACATATCAGGGCTATCTCGAAGCGGTTGCCACTCGTGATGCCCAGCAAACGGCGGCGGCTCACCGGCTGCAACGACGGATCAAGACCGAACTCGCCTGGCTGCGTCGGTCGCCGAAAGCACGGACCACGAAATCGCGAGCCCGCATCGATAGGGCACACGACCTGATGGCTGAGCAGAGAAACGACACCCGCAAGGACCTGACCATCGATCTGCCGACCAGGCGTCTCGGGTCGAAGGTCGTCGACCTGCACAACGTCGGCAAAAGCTACGGCGACCAATGGGTGGTCCGGCACGTCGAGTACAAGTTGCACTCCGATGCCCGTATTGGTGTGGTCGGGCCCAACGGTGCGGGAAAGACGACTCTGTTGAGCCTGGTTGCGGGCCGGCTCGAACCAGATGAAGGGAAGGTGTCAACAGGAACCACCGTCCAGGTTGGCTGGTACGGCCAGGACCCGCGACCGATCCCTCCCACGATGCGGCTTCACGACGCAGTTCGCCAGCATCTCGAGGGAGTGTTCCTGAAGAGCGGCGTCCGAGTCTCAGGGGCCCAATTGCTCGAGCGATTCTTGTTCAGCCGTGACCAGCAACAAGCCGAAGTAGGCGATCTGTCGGGAGGGGAGCGGCGCAGGCTCGAGTTGTTGTTGAGCCTCATGGAAGCACCAAACCTGCTGCTGCTCGATGAGCCAACCAATGATCTGGATATCGACACGCTCAGTGTGCTCGAGGAGTATCTCGATGCATGGGACGGGGCCCTTGTGGTCGCCAGTCACGACCGCTACTTCCTGGAGCGGACTTGCACCGACATCTTCTCGATCGACCCTGACGGCTCGGTGCGCCACCATCCGGGCGGATGGATCGCGTATCGAGACAGCATGCTTGCCGCGGCCAAGACCGTTCAACCGACCGTCGCCACGACCACCCGGCCGACAAGGAAAGCCCGTCGACTGACATACAACGATCAACGTGAGCTCGACCGGTTGACACGTGATATCCCCAAGCTCGAAGCCGAACGAGATCGGCTCTCGAGCAGGCTGACCGAAGAGGCATGGGATGTTGCTCGCGTTGTAGAGCTCTCCCAGGCACTCGCAGCCGCGACCGATGCCGTCGATGAGGCAGAGACACGTTGGCTGGAGCTGACCGATCTCGCCGACAATCTCGCCGCGGACAATCTCGCCGCCGACTAGGGGCCAACAGCCGCTGCCATCAGAAAGAGTCGGTCGATCAGCTAGGGCACCGCCATCGGCGAATTAGCGGCGAGCCTCTCGGCACGCCGTGCCACCCCTCGCATCATCTGCGTCGCCATGATGTAGTCGGCAGGCACAACCACCAGCTGGTACAGAGCCCAGACCCACCACGGGCCCGTGACTCCGCGGGCACGGAAGATCAAGCGTGTGCCGGCATCCACCGGCGCCAGCTGGAAGTCCCACGTCCAGTCGAGTCGGGCTCCGAGACGTTGTCTCCAGGCGAGCGGAAGGTGCGATTGTGAGTGAAGAACTAGGGACCGCTCGTACTCGAGCCCCGCGATCGTATAGCCGCACTCTGCTTCCGGCGGTCCGTCCGGGATGAAGTCGCCCACCTCGCGAGTCTGCAGCTCCGGGATGACGTAGTCGACGGAAGGGGCATTCACCGGGAAGAGAACTCGATCGATCAGCGGCGATGTGTAGAAGCCGCCCTGGTGCCATCCCATCTGGATCAGCCAGGGCCATACACACTCGGGTGGCGCCGCGATCGTGGTGGCGTGTGTAGTCGATAGGTTGGGGCGTGGCACTATGCAGTCGCCCGGCATTGTGGAGCGCCGCTCGGCCCGGGTTGACCCGGAGGTACGGCCCAGTATCTGGAGCGCAATCACGCTGCCAACCAACGCGGTAAGTGTCGCTTGCTTGCGACGTTTCGGTCTGGTCATGTCGATTTCCCTTTCGCCCCTGCTTGAAGATGTGACCGAACCTGTCGTGGACAGGTTGACCTCCTTCTGGCGCGATGATCCGGCGATCTGGATCGGACGACTAGAGCCGTTCAGGCCATATCGTGGGGATGCGGGGCGCCATCGTGCGGTGGAGCAAACCACGGCGCGGGCCGGCTCGGGTGGCGTTACCAATGGGCCGCCCGGGTCCCGCCGTTGCCGGGGACGGTGAATCACTCGATGGAAGCCTGCGGCCTGCTAGACGCTTGCTTACAGCGGCCGCAACACCAGAGGGAAACGCCCGCGGTGTTTGTCGGTACGTCGGAGATGCACGGCGATTGCGATGCTGGTTATCGCCGCCCACACGCACCAGAGCGAGATGACCCCCGACACCATCAGAATGGACAAGACCGCGACAGCACCGAGATTGGCCATCCCGTACCGAACCAGATAGCGGTCTGACGAAATGAGGAGAGGTCCACAAGTAGTTGCGACGTAGATCGCGGTGGCGGCCCCGCCGAAGGTGAGTGACACGGAGTATGCGAGATAGAAGCCGCCGTCCACCACTCGAATCGGTCCATTGATGACGGGGATGATCAAGTAGATGCTCACCAATACGCCCGCCGCGACAAGAGCAGAGACGTACGCACGCTTGCGGTGGTCTGGCTCCAGGCGACGGATCGTCCAGGGGACAAACCAGGGGAGCAAGCCAAACGCCACTACCAGATATAGCCAGGCCGCAGCATCACCCACATTGGAGGCCACGTGTCCATCAAGACCCCACCACACAAAGGACTCGGTTACCTGATGGAGGCCGAACACAATAGGGAGGATCGCAAGGGGGCGTTCGCTCCTGTGTTCAACATGGCGCAGTGTGTCGATGCCAATGGCCGCGATCGCAGCACCGCCGATGAGGTCAACCTCCGGCGAGAAGCACATTGCAAGACAGCGTAGACCCCGGCCGAGTCGCCGTCACTTCGCGGCGATGCGCGGAATCTCCCTGGCAACGCCCGAACCGACGCGACTCGTCGCGTTGCTGGCTGGACGCCTCCTAGGAAAAGCCGCCGTAGGTGAAAGCGAGGGGGACGGCGAGCACAACCAGCAGGCCGGTGTTGAGGATGGCGTTGATGTAGACCCGGTGATACAACGAGCGTCCGGTGTCGAGCGGATACCAGATGGCCAAGCTGGTCGTGATCGCCCACCAAGCCCATGATTGCCGGGCGGCGAAGGGATTTGCTGCGATGAACGCGAGCAACGTCCCCCAACCGGCCATGGTGGCAAATGTCACGCTGTAGGCCCAGGCTTGGAAGCTCTTTGTGGTCTCGTCTGGTCCGTCTTCCCAGAACGGGGCATCGAGGAGACGATTCATCCACCCGCTCGCCGGTGTTCCGGCCAGGAGCACCAACAGGGTTCCGGCGATTGCCAGTGCGACCCCGACGACCAGGATCCAGATGCGGAAGAAATGGAACATGCGCACTCCTCGGTCGCAACCTGCGTAACTTCGTCTCCGCACCTTATGTCTCTTGCGCTCACGGGGTATGTCTCTTGAGCTCACGGGGTATGTCTCTTGCGCTCAAGGGGCGACCGTGGGGCGCTACGTCTTCTTGGGTGGGAGCGTCAATACGCCCGGGTCATTGCCAGATACGCTCCCAACTGCTCCGGATCAGCAAGCAACGTATCGGGAACCTCGACGTGTTCGGCGATGCTCGCTCCGTAGTTGACGAAGGGCTTGGCAGAGTACCGAGCGGTGAACGCCTCCCGATCGGCAGGGGAGAGGCGTATGTCACCGTACCCTCAACCACCCCTTGAACTATACATAACGTGGATTATGGGCACTCTCAACACAACAACGGGTTGAATGAAGCGGTGCTCGAAGCCCCCCAGTTCTGGCATTTCCTCGGTATTCTGGATGAATGCTCGAGTGGAGACGCGATACCGAGGGATTACGGGCCAACGGCTACGTCATTCGGTCTGCTGCACCGTTTCGCTGGGTACTGAACACCGACGTGCCGGCGGCGACGACCGCCGTACACGTTGTCAACCCGCCGCTGGCAACAACCCGGACACTGAGCGAAGCCAAACGTGAGGCCGAGCTGCACCGGGCCGAGACGCACCGGGCAGACGTCATGCATCGCTGGCTGGCCACCTTGATCTCGTCGGTCTGTGGGATGGTCTTCGCCGCAGGAACCCCGGTGCCTTGGAACTTCTTCCTCACCCTGGCGTTGGCGACGCTCTGTCTGCGAGCGATCGGTTTCATGCTGGGTCTTGCGCTGTCGCGGTGGACGGCGTCGGTCGACGACCTCTTCTACCAATAGCGGCAAAACTCCTCCTTCCCTATTGCCGGTTCACTCATCAGCTAAAGCGTCACTGTGACGGATTAGGGAGCGGAGCCAAAAGTGACAGGCATTGAATGGTCGGTGGTTCGGTTGTATCCTGCCGGTCTTCGACCGTTGGCGAGTGTGTTGATGACTACACCTGAGCAAAAGCCCTTCCGTCCCGTTCCTGCCCCCGACCTCGATGAATTGTCCGAGGTGGAGAGGTTGCGGGCTCAGGTGGCGGACCTCAAGCGACGACTCGACAAAGCCGAGAAGGCCGAGCGGCAACACAACCTCGACCGACAACTCCGTCCCTTCCAAGTGGAGCTGCTCAAGCTCCAGGACTACCTGGAGGAAGAGAACATCAGGATGATCGTTCTCTTCGAAGGGCGCGACGCAGCCGGCAAGGGCGGGACGATTCGCCGGGTTACCCGCTACATGAACGAAAAGCATTACCGCGTGGTAGCACTTGGTAAACCGACTGTAGAACAGCGCAACCAGTGGTACTTCCAACGCTACGTCGGCCACTTCCCCACCGGTGGGGAGATCGTCCTCTTCGATCGGTCGTGGTACAACCGGGCCATGGTGGAACCAGTGCTCGGCTTCTGTACGGAGGAGGAATACAAGACCTTTCTCAGAGGTGTTGTCGGCTTCGAAAAGGACCTGGTTCGTCAGAACACCAATCTCGTCAAGCTGTACTTCAGTGTCACCAAGGCGGAACAGGAGCACCGGTTCCAGCGACGCACATCCGACCCACTACGCCAGTGGAAACTGTCCGAGGTCGATATGCAGGCTCAGGACAAGTGGGACGAGTACACCGAGATGAAGTACAACATGCTGAAGCGAACCTCCACCGTTGTGGCTCCGTGGACCATCATCCGTTCCGAGAACAAGCATCTCGCCCGGCTGAACTCCATGAAAGTTATCCTCAACTCGGTGCCGTACAGGAACCGAAACACAGATCTGGATTTCGCCCCCGATCCTGTCGTGGCCATCTCAGGCGCCCGCGAGCTCGAGCTGATGGAAGCCGAGCGCCTCAGAGACGGCAAGTTCACCAAGTAGCCAGTTGATCCTGACTCGACTCTTGTTGCGGGGATTCACCAGGCGGTGTCCCGTCTGCGGCCAGGGTCACTTGTTTCGCCGCTGGTTCGCAATGGTGGAGCATTGTCCCCGCTGCGATCTCAAATTCGAGCGTGTCGAGGGTCACCTCACCGGGGCTCTTGGCGTCAACACCGTCTTGAGCATCATCGTCGTGTTCATCGTCGGCCTGGTCGGGCTCATCGCTACGTTCCCTGAGCTGCCCGTGGTGCCACTCACCGCCATTGTCACGGGCACTGCCGTGCTGTTCCCCATCTTCTTCTACCCCTTCTCGAAGACGGTCTGGACGGCGGTGGATCTGCGCATGCGCCCTCCAGAGGGCGGCGAGGTTCGGGCCGGGTTCGCCGAGTGGATCGCGCCGTAGCGTCGCGGTCGGGTCAGTCCCTCACCGCGATCGGCTCAACTGCGATCTCCTGGAGATCTCCCACGGCAGCGGTCAGGTGCGCCAGGGCTGCGACGTACTCGGTCTTGGTTGGTCTCCCCGCCATGAGGTCCATAGCAACGTCCTCGGACGCTGCCTCGAGCCGGTACAGAGCGTCGCGCAGGGCCTCCCATGTCCGGCGCGCCAGCAGCACCTCATCGGGACGGATGCCCCTCTCTCCGGCAAGCCGCCGGGCCTCGTACGCTCGTTGGCGGTGGGACCGGCGACAGTAACGGGACGGTCGGCCCGGTCCCCCGGGCAGGGTGAATTCCAATCCGCACCACTCGCAACGACCGGTCCTGGTTGGTTTCGTCACAGTGACGACAGGCTAGCGGCTCACTCGATCCGGCCCCGACTATGCGTTGACGGTGAAGCGGAACCGTCGGAAACCGCGCCCTTTTGACTTGACGGTTGCCAGCGTGATCGAACCGACTTCACCCGTGGAGCCGACGTGGGTGCCACCGTCGGCTTGCCGATCCAGCCCGACGATGTCGATGACCCTCACCTCACGCAGATCGGGTGGTAGCAGGCTGACCTTGGTGCGAATCAGGCTGGGATCCTGATCGGCGTCCTCCCGGGGAAGGAAGGAAACCTCAACAGGGAGGCGTGACGCCAACTCGGCGTTGAGCTCCGCCTCCACCTCCGGCCTGTGGGCGGGGTCCCAGTCATGCAGTTCGAAGTCGAGGCGCCCCTCCCCCACATCCATGTTTCCTCCCGTCACCGGTACCTCATAGCGTCGCCAGATCACGCCGCACATCGCATGCATGGCTGTGTGGGTCCGCATCAGGCGGTAGCGCCGCTCCCAATCGAGTTCCCCCCGCAGTGCAGTTCCGGCGGCGGGAAGACTCCCCTCGAGCCAGTGCCAGACACCGTCGCTGTCAGCGGTGACCCGGACGACGGCCAGTTTGTCGTCACCGATCGACAGAGAGCCCAGGTCATGAGGCTGTCCACCCCCGCCGGGATAAAAGACGGTTCGATCGAGCAGGACCCTGTTGTCGTCACGGTCGTTCCTGATGACGACGGCGTCCATCGTGCGCGCATAGGCATCCGTCGAGTAGATCTTCTCGGTCATCTACGCTCCTTCCCAGAATGCGCAGCATAGGGCGGAGAAGATGGGAGACCTCATGAAGACACCCCGGGAACTGTTCCTCACCACCGATCCGGAGGCCAATGCCCTCATCGCAACAGACCCGCTTGCCTTCCTGATCGGGCTCGTTCTTCATCAGCAGGTCACCACCGAGAAGGCGTTCTCCAGTCCGCTTGTACTCCGGGAGAGGCTCGGTGAGCCCCTGGACGCGGCGGCGCTGGCGGCCATGGATCCGGAAAAGCTCGAAGGTCTCTTCAAGGAGAAGCCGGCGCTGCACCGCTTCCCGGGTGCAATGGCGAAACGGGTGCAGGGTGTATGCGAGCACATCAGCGACCTCTACGGCGGCGCCGTGCCGTCTCTGTGGGATGGTGCGGGCGACGCCGGAGAGCTCATGGGCCGCCTGCTTGCGATTCCCGGATTCGGTGAGTACAAGGCGCGCATCTACGTCGGCGTGCTCGCCCGCCGGTTCGACGTGCGCCCGGACGGTTGGGAGGAGTACGCGCCGACGTGGCCCTCGATCGCCGATGTCGAGTCGCTTGATGATCTGGCCGACCTGAAGGTGCGCAAGAAGGCGTGGAAAGAGTCGCAGAGCTAGGACTGCGACCACCTCGACGCGGACCGTGGTTCTGCGCGACCAGCTACCCGGACGGCTCCGCGCCGGTATGGCCCGATGCTTCGGCCTCGGTCTCGGCGGTTCGTCGCAGCAGTATCGGGTAGCCCACCACCACGACGCCCGTGAATAGGAACCATTGGACGGCATACCCGCGGTGGGGTCCCTCGGATGGCTGCGGTAGCGGGACGATGACGGGTAGCTCACCCGATTGCGGGGGCTCCTGTGCCGTAAGCTCTATGTACACCGGCACGAGCTCGCTCTCGGTCTGTTGGTCGAGCCTGGCTATATCGACCCGGGAGATCTGGCTCAGCAACCCCTCGGCGGGATCTACAGGCCCAAAGCTCCCCCGGACCTCGGTCTTGCGAAGTACCCCGCGCACTTCAACGGGGCCGTCCGGTGGTAGGAACTCAGTCCGCCCCGGAGAGTCGAGATCGATAGGTACCCATCCTCGATCGACGATTATCGCCCGTCCGTCACCGAGCTCGAGCGGGGTCAGGACATGGTGCCCCGAAAGGCCGTTGTACGAGCGCGAGCGCAGAATGACCTCGTCGGCGACGTTGTACACGCCCTTGGCGACGACCGACCGTAGCTCGAGGGCGTCCTGGTCCTGTCCATACTCGGCGAGGAGGTCATCGATGGATTGGGCTGTCTGCGTAGTGCGGCTCGTCACGATTTTATTGAACGCCTGCTTCTCGTGGAGCCGCCGGATCTGCCACAGACCCATGTTGACGAACACGATGATGGCGACGAGAGCGATGATGTGCCCTGCGATCCAGCGTGGTCGGCGGGTGAACCTGTAGTCCCTGCTGGTCATGGTTTTGACGCTTCCGATCGCAAGAGGCCGAAGACGAGCTCGTCAACGGTTTCCCCGTCCTTACGGATCGCGTTCCGGCGTACGCCCTCGAGTGAGAAGCCATTCTTCTCGAGGACCCGAACGCTTGCGGGGTTCCAAGCAAACACCCGTGCCTCGAGGCGCGTCACCGGGAACGTGTCCCAGGCGTAGTCGAGAAACGCATTGAGGGCCGCGGTCGCCACGCCCCTCCCCCAGTGACGCTCGCCAATCCAGTAGCCCACCAGACCCACGTGTTCGGTCACCCCTTCGCCAAGCGTCATCCCGCACACACCTGCCAGATCATCGCCGACGCTGATCACGAGATCCCGGGGCGGCCGCTGCTCGCGACACGCTGATATCCACCACTCGCCGTCGGTCCGGAAGTAGGGATGAGGGAAGTCGTCGGTCAGGTTGCGCCAGACGGCGCGGTTGTTCGCCTCCGAGACAAGGGCATCCAGGTCCGTGCTGCGCCACTCACGCAAGACGGCGGGGCCCGCTTCGATCGGCAATCCGCTCATTGGCTCTCGCCGGCGGGGTACCTACCCCCGGTCCGCCAGTAGACGCCATCAGCCCTAGTCAGGAAGCCCTCGTCGACGAGGTAGCGACGCAGCGCCGCGTAGTCGGGGTGGAACAGCTGGAGACGGAAGCTGACTGCGCTCTCTTCGTAGCGGAGCCCGGGCTCGAACTCTTGAGCCAGCCGTTCCAGGATGAGATGCCGCTTTGATCTATTGGTGGGTACCTCAACGAGACGCGTGCCGCTGAAGAAACGGCGCAGGACATCGCGTTCCGCCTCGTTCCACGGCCCTCGGGTGATCGCCTCGGCGGCCTCGGGTGGAGTCGGAAGCTCGGCGGCAACCGAACGCAGAACCTCAACAACGAGGCGCAACTGCTCGTCGATGAGACCGGCTGCTCGTAGGCTCCCGAGAGCCTGGACGACCTTCTTCTTGGGAACGTCGAAGCTCTCGGCAAGCTCAGTGAGAGAGACGCGCCCCTCGGCTGCCCGCCCCAGGATGCTCATCCGGAGCGGATCCGCGACCACTCTGATGAGATCGGCGGGGTCGATGTTCATTGTCGCTCAGCCTCCCTGGGCTACGGCACCGGCTCTGCGGGGATCAGCCATCTCGAAGAACCCGGCGATCGGGTCCCATAGCGCAGCCTGCACTCCACCAAAGTACATCGATATGTCGGGGAAACGGCGGAGTTCGAACCCCGTCACCTCGGAGACGTCGATCCCCGGCTCGTGGGCGACCGTTGGCGAGTCGTTGAACATCTCGACATGGAGCCGGGGGTGGAGGATCGAGTCGGTGAGCGACATGCCGAGATGGATGAAATTGACCAGGACGCTGCTCGTCGCTGTGGTTATCCGGGAGGCGCCTGGTGAGCCGATGGCGAGAATGGAACCGTGACGGGATCGGGCGACGGTGGGAGCCATATTCGAGACAAGACGGGTGCCGGGCGCGAGCGCATGGAATCCGCCGCTGTGTAGCTCGACCTCACCAAGTGAGTTGTTGAGCCACATACCCGTGCCGGGCACCATCGCCCCCGACCCGTAGCCCGCGGAAACCGTGATGGCGCAGCCCAGGCCATCGGAGTCGACGGTCGAGGTATGACAGGTCGAACCGGACTCGAGCATCTGCTTCAGGTCGCCCATTCGGGCCAGCTCCAGGAGTCGGGCCACCTCGGATCCACGGTCGTGGATCTCGTCAAGACGGGCGCGGCGAAACTCGCGTACCGCATCCTGAACCACGACCAACCGTGCTACGTTCTCGGCGTCCCACGCCGAGAAACCGTTTACGCCCATGAGCAGGAGGATGGCGGCCATGGTCGCACCGCCGATCGCCGGCGCCGCGTTGGTGGCGATGGTCCAGTCGTCGACTTCGACGATTATCGGCGTGCGCACAACCGCCTCGTATTCGGCGAGATCGCGCACAGTCAGTATGCCTTCGTGTGCGTCCGAGGCGGCCACGATCTGCTCGGCCAACGCACCGCCATACAGCGGTTCGATCCCGTCGGTGGCCAGAGTGTGAAGAGTGTCCGCGAGATGCGGTATATGCACGGTGTCGCCCACCGAGAGGTGTCGCCCGTTGTCATGGTGCACCACCTCGTAGCTCGGCGGGTCCCAACCGAAGACGAGCTCGTGGGAATGCCCCAGGTACTCGGCCGCAGGAGCAGACAAAGGGAAGCCCGCATCCACCGCGCTGATGGCCGGTGCCAGCAGCTCCGGCCACGGCGCCTCGCCGTAGCGTTCCCAGGCAAGCCGGAGCCCTTTGAACGCACCCGGCGTGGCGACCGACCCGTAGCCGACAATGGTCGTGGTCCTACCGCCGTAGGTGAGCTCCACCTCCCGCCCGCCTCTGCCAAATCGGTCGAGTGGGAGCCCGCGCCCCGGCATCTCGGCGTAGCAGTCGATGACGACCGGGTCGGAGCCGTCGGGCCAGATGGTGATGAAGCCACCGGCCCCCGGGGCGATGATTCCGGGCTCGGTGACCATCGAGCAGATCGCAGCACCGATGGCCGCATCGACGGCGTTACCACCGATGTCGGCCACGGCCGCACCGGCATCTGTGGCGACGCGCGACGCTGAGGCAACAGACACTCTTCGCATTCGAGGCACCCTACTCGACGCGGCGTTCACCACCGGCCGCAGCAACGAGAGGCTCGCTGTCACCTGCCGTCGCTACGGTCTCGTCGTTTCGCAGTTCCATGTGGTGAGCCACGATCTCCAAACGACTGCGGCGTCCCTCGGTGGCGCTCCAGAAACGGCGCTGGACGGAGCCGACCACCCATACACCCTTCCCGACCGGAGCGTCGATCAGCTCGTGATCTGCTTCGGGGTCCCACAGTGTGATCGGGAGTACGTCGACACGGCGGCGGGGTGCGTCGCTTCGTACCGTAACGAGCGAGCGCAGCATCCGGGAGCCCGATTCGAACTCGCGCAGTTCCGGAGGAGCGGCGAGCTTGCCGGCGACGACTACGAGATTCATGTTCATTGCACGTTCCTTTCAGGGAAGTGCCGGGATGAGTCGAACGTATCGAACGGCGGTGACAAGAAGTGGGGTGGGCCTCAGGATCGAGCGCTGTTGATGAGCCGATCCAGCTCATCGAGACCGGGAAAGGATGGATCCTCGAGCAGGATGGCGTCGGCCAGCTCCTGGGCGCGTCTGTGGTTGCCGCGAAGGGCCGCAAGCCTTGCCTCGACGTACCAGAGTCGCATGTCCTCAGGCCAAGGATCATCAATAACCCTTGCCTTTCCGATCACATCGGCTGCGGCACCGAGGTCGTCCTGGTCGATGAGATAGGAGGCGTACACGACACGCGCTTCCTTCGTTGCCGCCGGGCTTCCACCGTGCTTGTGAAACTCATCCCAGACCCCGGCAACGTCGTCGCCGCGACCCATAGCCCGCAAAACGTCCATCTCTACCGGCATGTGCGTGGTCTCGCCGCTGAGCCGCCGATAGGTGCGCAGCTCGCGTAGAGCCGTCTGCCAGTCACCAATTCGGTAAGAGGCGAGGGCCAACACCTCACGGATGGTCGCGTCCCGGGACGAGAGCTCCTTGGCCTCTGTGGCCTTGCGCGCCGCGAGGTGGTACTGCCCCTCTGTGAACGCCTCGGCGGCCGCCGCCAATGTGACCAACGCCGCATTCTGCCGTGCGGGTGGCGTGACTCGTTGCAGGGCTTCGACGACGTGACGGGGCAGCCCCGAGGCGGAAGCCGGCAGCTTCTTCTTCGCCGCCGGTTCGTTTGTGCGTGTCGCAGCCTTGCCGTCTGTCGAATCGTACTTACGGCCCGAGCGCCCGGTGCCTACCCGCTTCCCGGTGCGGCTCTTGTCGCCTGTCTCGGCGCGTTTGGACGCCCCACGGTATGGCTTCTTGCCGGCGGCGCTTCCGCTCCGCGGTGTTTGCTTTCTCGGTTTTCGATCTCGCGCACCGCTCACAGCGCATCTCCCGGAAATGAGTGAGGCCGCCCACATGTGGGCGGCCTCACTCTAGTTTATGCTCGGCGGCGTCCTACTCTCCCGGGGCCCTACGGCCCAAGTACCATCGGCGCTGACAGGCTTAACTTCCGTGTTCGGAATGGGAACGGGTGGGACACTGTCGCCATGGCCACCGAAACCTTTTGAGCGCTCTTTGAGCACTCCATAGCGAGCACAATCGTCGCGGTATTCAAATTCAAGCCCTCGGCCTATTAGTACCGGTCAGCTCCATGCATCACTGCACTTCCACTTCCGGCCTATCAACCTGGTGTTCTGACCAGGGGCCTTACCCGGTTTGATCCGGTGGGAGATCTCATCTTGGAGGCGGCTTCGCGCTTAGATGCCTTCAGCGCTTATCCGTTCCGTACGTAGCAAACCAGCCGTGCTCTTGGCAGAACAACTGGCACACCAGAGGTACGTTCATCCCGGTCCTCTCGTACTAGGGACAACTCTCCTCAAATCTCCTGCGCCCGCGACGGATAGGGACCGAACTGTCTCACGACGTTCTAAACCCAGCTCGCGTGCCTCTTTAACGGGCGAACAGCCCGACCCTTGGGACCTGCTTCAGCCCCAGGATGAGACGAGCCGACATCGAGGTGCCAAACACCGCCGTCGATATGGACTCTTGGGCGGTATGAGCCTGTTATCCCCGGGGTACCTTTTATCCGTTGGCCTCGGCACATCCACATGCAGCCGAGGGATCACTAGCCCCTACTTTCGTACCTGCTTCACTCGTAGGTGTCGCAGTCAAGCTCCCTTGTGCGCTTGCACTCGCCGCCTGATTGCCGACCAGGCTGAGGGAACCTTTGGGCGCCTCCGTTACTCTTTAGGAGGCCACCACCCCAGTGAAACTGCCCGGCAGACACTGTCCCTGATCCGGATAACGGATCGAGGTTAGAGGCCTATCATGCGAAGGGTGGTATTTCAAGGTTGGCTCCACGACAGCTAGCGCCGCCGCTTCAAAGCCTCCCACCTATCCTACACATCACATGACAAACCCCAATGTCAACCTGCAGTAAAGGTCCCGGGGTCTTTCCGTCCTGTCGCGGGTAGTGAGCATCTTTACTCACATTGCAATTTCGCCGAGTCTTTGGTTGAGACAGTGCCCAAATCGTTACGCCATTCGTGCAGGTCGGAACTTCATGTTCATCCCCTGTTACCAGGGGCATAGACTATGCCTTCATCTCGCCAGCGTTGCGATGATCTCGGCAGGCTCGAACCGTCGCTTACCGCTTGGGTTCATCGCCGCCGCGATCCTCACAATGTCAATCAATCCAGTCGTTGTTAGATGCGCTTTTCGTTCCATCCGCTCGCATACGCATGCGAAGGACTCGAAGTCGGCCTGTTTGGCCGAGAGCAGCGGCCACTCTCTGAAGTGTGGTATCACACGACCGAGAAGTAGTCGCAGACTGCGCACTTCCCACTTCACTGTCTTGTCACCTGGATCAGAGCGGATTGCCCCGCATCCGAAGTATGACTCAACCATGTGAAGCACCTGGCTCCGGTCCTCGTTCTGGCTTACAGACACGCTTGGACGGACTTCCCACCCCACCTTGAGCTTCGCTCGAGGAGAGATGGAGACCGTGAAGCAGCCTTCACCATCGAAGTACCCGGACAGGTACGAAGGAAAGTCGATTGCTGTGCGAGAGCCCGCGTGTTGCGTCGGCGATAGAATTGTCATACCTGCAACCTAAGTTGCCGGTATGACAGCACCGACGCCTCGCCCCGAAGGGCTCAGTCGTTACGGGGTCATACCCATCGCTGGGCAGAGGACTTCCCACGGCATTACCCGTCGCAGTCGCGACTAGGGCTTCGCCGTTATGAGCGGGTGTGCGTATGGAGTCGCCTCCATACAGGGCAAGTTCAACACCTCCGAAGAGGTGTCCTTGTCTTACCCGACAAGGAATTTCGCTACCTTAGGCATGCTTGTTACTACGTTCCGGATGTCGGTGCGCGGACGGTGGTGCGCACGGAACGTGGCCAGATCATTTCTGCCTGGCTCCCCATGTCGCCATGGGGATCGGACTATATCTTTCCCGCTATCCATCTAGCGGTACCTCGCGTGTAGTCTCTGAGGATCCCAGGATCTCGTCCATCGGTCGTTTGCGTTGCTTGCCTCTCGCATTCATCGAGTAGGCACGCTGCACCACTTCCGTGAAGATATCCGGGCGGTGATGACTTTTCGCCCGAATCGCCCTCGTGATGAAGGCGAATGACTCAAAGTCATCTCGCTTTACTCTTAGCTCGTGAAGCTCGAAGAACGGGATTACCCGCTCGACCAGTTGCCTCGAGCTGTGCACTACGAAGACATCCACCTGACTGTTGTTACCTTTGGAGCGGACTTTGCCGCATCCGAAGAATCGAACAAGATCTTCGAGGATGTCTCTGTGATCCCGGTGTTGTGACACCTGGAAGGTCGGCTGGACATGCCAGCCGCCGGTCGGTCGGGCATGTTCGTTGTGGTGGATGGACACTGAAAAGCATCCTTCGCCATCTACGAACCCGACGACCCACGATGGATCGAGTGCACTGAGATTGGTTTCCTGCTGATTGTCCGCACCGAACGGATTGTCACTCACCATGTCACGAGCCTATGAACAGCATGTGACACGAATGAGTACCGTCGGATACTCGGATGTTCCAGCATATAGCAAGGTTTACCCACGGCCATTTAGGTAATAACCGTTATAGTTACGGCCGCCGTTTACTGGGGCTTAGGTTCACAGCTTCGCCGAAGCTAACCGATCCCCTTAACCTTCCAGCACCGGGCAGGCGTCAGAGCGTATACAGCGTCTTGCGACTTAGCACGCTCCTGTGTTTTTAGTAAACAGTCGTTAGGGCCTGGTTTCTGCAACCCCCTCGGGCTCCGGCCGTAAAGGCCTTCACCCTACCGGGGCGATCCTTCTCCCGAAGTTACGGATCTATTTTGCCGAATTCCTTAACCAAAGTTATCTCGCTCGCCTTAGTATTCTCTACCTGTCCACCTGTGTTGGTTTGGGGTACGGGCGCCATACGAGCTCGCTAGAAGCTTTTCTTGGCAGCATGGGATCGGTGGCTTCGCCTCGTTCGGCTCGGTATCGTATCTCAGGCTTCATGAGGACCGGATTTACCTGGGCCTCGCCCTACATACTTGCCCCGGGTCAACCAACGCCCGGGTCCACTTACCCTCCTGCGTCACTCCATCGCTGGCCTAATACCAACTGGGTCGGTAGGCCCCGAAGGGCTTTCCTTAGCAAGTTGGATTCGGCCTGGGCGCGCGTATAGCGGTACGGGAATATCAACCCGTTATCCATCGACTACGCCTTACGGCCTCGCCTTAGGTCCCGACTAACCCTGGGCGGACGAGCCTTCCCCAGGAACCCTTGGACATCCGGCGGAAGAGATTCTCACTCTTCATTCGCTACTCATGCCGACATTCTCACTCGAATGGCCTCCACGACTGGCTTCCGCCGCCGCTTCGCTGGCCATTCGACGCTCCCCTACCGATCCTGCCCCCTGGACGTGTATGCGCTAGGCATCACGCCTGGGTTAAGACAGAATCCCGCAGCTTCGGTGCAGTACTTGAGCTCCGTTACATCATCCGCGCGGAATCACTCGACCAGTGAGCTGTTACGCACTCTTTAAAGGGTGGCTGCTTCTAAGCCAACCTCCTGGCTGTTTGGGCGACTCCACATCGTTCCCCACTTAGTACTGACTTTGGAACCTTAGCTGGCGGTCTGGGCTGTTTCCCTTTCGACCATGAGGCTTATCCCCCAAGGTCTGACTGCTGCACTTGGCACATTGAGATTCGGAGTTTGACTGGGGTCAGTAAGCTTGTTGGCCCCCTTACCCAATCAGTGCTCTACCCCCAATGTGGAACATGCAACGCTAGCCCTAAAGCTATTTCGGGGAGAACCAGCTATCGCCGAGTTTGCTTGGCCTTTCACCCCTATCCACAGGTCATCCCCCCAGTTTTCAACCTAGGTGGGTTCGGGCCTCCACGAGGTCTTACCCTCGCTTCACCCTGCCCATGGATAGATCACTCGGCTTCGGGTCTATGACACGCGACTAGACGCCCTATTCAGACTCGCTTTCGCTGCGGCTACACCTCACGGCTTAACCTTGCCACGTATCGATAACTCGTCGGCTCATTCTTCAAAAGGCAGGCGGTCAGCCCCCATAAATGGAAGCCTCCCACTGCTTGTAAGTTGACGGTTTCAGGTACTATTTCACTCCCCTCACCGGGGTGCTTTTCACCTTTCCCTCACGGTACTAGTCCGCTATCGGTCGTCAGGAAGTACTTAGCCTTACGAGGTGGTCCTCGCAGATTCACACGGGATTTCACGGGCCCCGTGCTACTTGGGAACACTTCAAAGAGTCCTGAGAGATTTCGTCTACGGGGCTGTTACCCCCTATGGCGCTGCTTTCCAGACAGCTTCGACTATCTCCAGGATTTGTAACTCTTTGCCGGCACCGGCATGCCGGCCAGAAGGTCCCACAACACCGATACGGCAACGCCGCCGGGCTATCACGCCATATCGGTTTGGGCTGCTCCCGCTTCGCTCGCCGCTACTGAGGGAGTCGCTGTTGCTTTCCTTTCCTCAGGGTACTGAGATGTTTCAATTCCCCTGGTTGCCTCTGCTGGCCCTATGTGTTCAGACCAGAGTGACTGGGCATGACCCCAGCCTGGTTTCCCAATTCGGACATCCCCGATTCAATGCTCGCTTGACAGCTCATCGAGGCTTTTCGCAGCCTGCCACGTCCTTCTTCGGCTCCTGACGCCAAGGCATCCACCGTCAACCCTTTGTAGCTTGGATTGTATAGAATACTTTGACTTTTGTGCTCGCTATGCAGTTCTCAAAGAGCGTGTGTGCCGGCTAAGCCGGCACGTTCGGGTTTCCTTTCGGAAATCCGGCGCGTCCCCTACCTCGAGTTGAGGTTGGGTTTGCGCAAAGGGATGAGTTTCCGTGGGGAAACTCAAACCCGGTGCAGAACACCGGGCGCCTTCACGACTAAACAGCGTGTCCGATCCATTCGTCTGGTCCACAGACCAGTACGTGCGTGCCCTTGCGGGCACCGCGGCGCATTTCTTGCGAAATCCGCCAATTGCATCCTTGTGGGATGCGCACCGTCTGCAATCTGTGAACAGACGAGATAGGCCGAGTAACCAGCATATCCATCAAGTAGCGTCGAGGTCTTCGTGAAAGACCTCTCAAGCGCTCCTTAGAAAGGAGGTGATCCAGCCGCACGTTCCCGTACGGCTACCTTGTTACGACTTCATCCCAGTCACCGATCCCACCTTCGGCAGCTCCTTCCCCGAGGGGTTAGGCCACTGACTTCGGGCGTTACCGACTTCCGTGATGTGACGGGCGGTGTGTACAAGCCCCGAGAACGTATTCACCGCAACATTGCTGATTTGCGATTACTAGCGACTCCGGCTTCATGGAGTCGAGTTGCAGACTCCAATCCGAACTGAGGACCGCTTTAAGGGATTGGCTCACCCTCGCGGGATCGCAGCCCATTGTACGGCCCATTGTAGCATGCGTGCAGCCCTG
Source organism: uncultured bacterium (assembly GCA_963801165.1). GTDB lineage: Bacteria > Actinomycetota > Acidimicrobiia > Spongiisociales > UBA5794 > JAAETI01. The sequence goes on along the minus strand of CAWDDT010000006.1, from coordinate 182,508 downwards.
GACATAAGGGGCATGATGACTTGACATCGTCCCCGCCTTCCTCCGAGTTGTCCCCGGCAGTCTCCTATGAGTCCCCAACTGAATGCTGGCAACATAGGACAGGGGTTGCGCTCGTTGCGGGACTTAACCCAACATCTCACGACACGAGCTGACGACAGCCATGCACCACCTGTCATGGGCGCGTAAGCACTCCCTATCTCTAGGGATAGACCCATGATGTCAAGTCCAGGTAAGGTTCTTCGGGTTGCATCGAATTAAGCCGCATGCTCCGCCGCTTGTGCGGGGCCCCGTCAATTCCTTTGAGTTTTAGCCTTGCGGCCGTACTCCCCAGGCGGAACACTTAATGCGTTAGCGACGGCACGGCAAGTATGGATTAACTCGCCACACCTAGTGTTCAACGTTTACGGCGTGGACTACCAGGGTATCTAATCCTGTTTGCTCCCCACGCTTTCGCTCCTCAGCGTCGGTACCGGCCCAGTGAGCCGCCTTCGCTACTGGTGTTCCTCTCGATATCTGCGCATTCCACCGCTACACCGAGAATTCCGCTCACCTCTACCGGACCCTAGTCATGACAGTATCGACCGGCGTCCCGGGGTTGAGCCCCGGGTTTTCACGACCGACTTGTCAAACCGCCTACGAGCCCTTTACGCCCAATAAATCCGGACAACGCTTGGCCCCTACGTATTACCGCGGCTGCTGGCACGTAGTTGGCCGGGCCTTCTTCTGGAGGTACCGTCATTTTCGTCCCTCCTGAAAGCGGTTTACAACCCGAAGGCCTTCATCCCGCACGCGGCGTCGCTGCATCAGGCTTTCGCCCATTGTGCAATATTCCCTGCTGCTGCCTCCCGTAGGAGTCTGGGCCGTGTCTCAGTCCCAGTGTGGCTGATCGTCCTCTCAGACCAGCTACCCGTCGGAGCCTTGGTGAGCCGTTACCTCACCAACAAGCTGATAGGCCGCGAGACCATCCTGGAGCAGCGGACTGTTTCCTCACCAGACCATGCGGTCCGGTGAGCATATTCGGTATTAATCCGAGTTTCCTCGGGCTATCCCAATCTCCAGGGCAGGTTTCTCACGTGTTACGCACCCGTTCGCCACTGTCCCTCCATCCACCTTGCGGTTGACGAAGATCTCGTTCGACTTGCATGCATTAGGCGCGCCGCCAGCGTTCGTCCTGAGCCAGGATCAAACTCTCCATCGAAAGTTTGATTTGCCTAACTTCCATTTGGTTCTCGACTACCTGTCCCGGCCGAAGCCGGTCCAGATGAGAAGCCTTGTGGAGTCAAACATCAAAGGATGTCATGCCGAGGACGGGGGTCCCCATGGTGGCATGACATTGTTATTTGCATCGCTTGCCCTACTCCCGTCGCCGAAGCGACTGAAGCAAGCCAAGCGCATGCTGGCTTTTGACACGCTGTTTAGTTGTCAAGGAGCCCGGATCCCCGCGCGCACATGCACTTGGGGGGCCTCGTATCTTAGCCTGACCAGAGCGGCCAGGCAAAATCGGTCGCCGTCCCGCCATGGGTCGGCGACCTGTGCGGGCGGTATCCAATCACAACTGCGGGACGAATGCAAATCATGTCCTGGGCCGTCGCCACCCCTTCTTTGGTCCACTATCAGTCAAACCATCCTCGCAATTCTGTACACTGGTCTAGCTAGAGCAATCGGGCGGAGAAATCTCCGATACGCTAAGCAGTGATTCCACCACTTTAAGTGGGGGGGGATAGGAATGGCTGTCAATACGGGTGGGCCCCGAAAGACAGCGTATTGGGCGAACAAGGGAAGGCGTGCTGGAGATGTCGTACGCGACGAAACGTGGCAACCGCGCAACCGCGGCCATACTGCTGACGTTGCTCCTCACCGCTCTGCTGGGAACCGTAGGTATCCCGCAGGCGGATGCAGTCGAGCAATCATCGGTAATTGATTTTCAAGCCGGATTCAGCGCCGGCGACACCGTGTCGACGCTGTCGGTCGGACATGGGATGAGCGGAGCCAACCTGGGTACCGTGTCGGTGTTCGGGACCAACCCGGACCTCTCCGGGAACTCGGCAATGATCTTCGATGCCACGTGTGGCGGGCAGCCGGGGCCGTTCAACGACCCTGGGTTTGACCCAACATTGTGCACTGGTCAGGATGCGGATCTCTTTGCGCCCTCGCTCGGTCAAGGATTGATCATCACCGAAGATGGAGATGCCTCCGATCCCGACGACGCCGGCAACCCGAACACGCTCTTCTCCTTCGACTTCTCCGCCTGGGGGCCCGGGGTCGTTACCGTTGACCGCTTCAGCGCGGCCGATGTGGATCCCGGCCAAGTCGCGTTCGTATCCTTCTACGACAGTGCAGACGCACTCCTGACCACGCTGTCCATCCCGAACAATGGGGACAACGCTTTCACTGTCGTCGAGCCGGGAATCTCGGGCGTGGCCAGAATGGTCGTAGACCTGAACGGCTCAGGGCTGATCGACAACATCGGGATCACCGCCGACTCCCCGATCATTGATCTGGAGTTGACTAAGGATGTCGCTCCGGCTGCGGTGCAGGTTGGTGACGAGACGACGTTCACGATCAGCGTTGTCAACCAGGGTCCGGATGATGCCACCGGGGTCGAGGTGACCGATACGCTTCCTGCCGGTCTCACCTATGTCTCTGATAATGGCGCCGGCGCCTATGACTCGACGACCGGGGTGTGGACCATTGGTGATCTTGCCGTTGGTGCTTCGGTGCAGCTCGGCTTTGTGGTGACGGTTGACCAGGTTGGCAGCTTCACCAATGTTGCTGAGGTGACCGCGGCGAACGAGCAGGACTCTGACTCGGTGCCCGGTGACGGGCAGGGCGACGACTGGGATGACGCCGTTGTTGTCGCAACCGAGGAGCCCCCTGCGATCATTGATCTGGAGTTGACTAAGGATGTCGCTCCGGCTGCGGTGCAGGTTGGTGACGAGACGACGTTCACGATCAGCGTTGTCAACCAGGGTCCGGATGATGCCACCGGGGTCGAGGTGACCGATACGCTTCCTGCCGGTCTCACCTATGTCTCTGATAATGGCGCCGGCGCCTATGACTCGACGACCGGGGTGTGGACCATTGGTGATCTTGCCGTTGGTGCTTCGGTGCAGCTCGGCTTTGTGGTGACGGTTGACCAGGTTGGCAGCTTCACCAATGTTGCTGAGGTGACCGCGGCGAACGAGCAGGACTCTGACTCGGTGCCCGGTGACGGGCAGGGCGACGACTGGGATGACGCCGTTGTTGTCGCAACCGAGGAGCCCCCTGCGATCATTGATCTGGAGTTGACTAAGGATGTCGCTCCGGCTGCGGTGCAGGTTGGTGACGAGACGACGTTCACGATCAGCGTTGTCAACCAGGGTCCGGATGATGCCACCGGGGTCGAGGTGACCGATACCCTTCCTGCCGGTCTCACCTATGTCTCCGACAACGGGGGCGGCGCCTACAACTCTGCAACCGGCGTATGGACCATCGGCAATCTCGCCGTCGGGGACTCCGTTTCGATGGATTTCGTTGTCACCGTTGACGACATCGGCGTCTTCACCAATGTCGCCGAGGTGACCGCCGCGAACGAGCAGGACTCCGACTCGGTGCCCGGTGACGGGCAGGGCGACGACTGGGACGACGCTGTCGTCACCTCGATCGCAATCGTGCAAGCGTCCTCGACAATTGGCGACTACGTCTGGTACGACGTCAACGGGGACAAGGTCCAGGACTCCACTGAGGATCCGGTTGCCGGGGTCACCGTCAGGCTGACCAACCAGGCGACCAATGAGGTGCTCACCCAGGTCACCAACGCCAACGGACGCTACTTGTTCTCGGGTCTCGATGCCGGCACGTACGTCGTCGAGGTGCTCAAGTCCACGCTGCCAGACAACTACGGTCTGACAACCGTCGGGACCTACACGGTCACCGTCCTCGATGACGAGAGCTTCCTCGACGCCGACTTCGGCATCATCGCGATCATGCCGGTGACGGGTATGAACCTCGGTAGCATCGCCATGATCGGCATGATGTTCCTCGGGCTCGGAGGTCTTTGCCTGGGAGTCGAACGCGGCCGGAAGCGTTTTGGATTCGGCGACGTAGCCTGAGCCCGGATAGTTGAATCAACCCGTGGCCCGCTCCCACCCGGGGGCGGGCCACTGTCATCCCCGGATCTTGGCGGCTATCCGCAACACCAGAGCGACCACGAGAATGATGAGAACCAGACTGGCTGCCCATATCACCATCCGGAAGACCCCGCGCAAGAGCCAAAACGCGATAAGGATGACCACCACTCCAACGAGCATGTCGGCCACGGTGTTACGAAGCCGCTGCATCATCCGACCAACCTCACGAACCGGCGCTTCCCCACCTGAAGAACCGCCCCGACCAGCGTCGCTCGCGCCACGCTCTCCTCGGCGACCGGGTTGCCGTCGATTCGGACGGCGAGTTGTTTGAGCATGCGCCGTCCCTCTCCGTTTGAGGACACCAGCCCGGCAGCGTTGAGCAGCCCCGGAAGCCATACCGGATCGTCGTTGCCGACCGGATGCTCGGGCACTTGGGCCGGCACACTGTGCTGTTTGAAGAGCAGGTCGAATGCGCCCTCCGCCTCATCGGCTGCCTCCTTGCCCCAGTAGCGGCCGACGATCGACCGGGCCAGCTCGCGCTTCGTCTCTCCCGGGTGGCGGCGACCGGTGCGTAACTCCTCCATGATCTCCACGACTTCGGCGGCCGGACGGTATGCAGCCAATTCGAACCACTGCCCCATCGCCTCATCAGGGATGCTCATCGTCTTGCCGAACATCTCTGCAGGCTCGTCCTTGACCGAGATGTAGTTGCCGAGCGACTGTGACATCTTCTTCACCCCGTCGGTCCCGACTAGCAATGGCACGGTCATCACCATCTGCCCGACCTGGCCCTTCCGCTCCTGCAGGTCTCGTCCCACCAGGTTGTTGAAGAGCTGGTCGCTACCTCCTAGCTCGATGTCAGCGTGAACGGCGACGGAGTCCATGCCTTGCAGCAGCGGGTACATGAATTCGATCATCGAGATCGCGTCGTGGGCATCCCAGCGCTTTGAGAAGTCATCACGGTCCATGATGCGGGACACCGTGAACTGCGACGTGAGGTCGAGGACGTCGTGCATGTCCATCTCGCCCAGCCATTCCGAATTGTGTCGGATCTCGAGGTTGTCGGGAAGCAGTAGCTCCCTGATCGTTTCGATCACCCCCGACACGTACCCCCCGACCTCGCCGGCTCCGAGACGGCGTCGCGTCTCGCTCTTGCCGCTCGGATCGCCCACCTGTGCGGTGAAATCGCCGATGATCAGGACTGCGGTGTGGCCACACTCCTGGAACCGACGGAGACGCTCGAAAACAACCGCCCACCCCAGCGTTACGTCTGGTGCCGTGGGGTCCACTCCGAGCTTGGCCCGGAGCGGGCGACCCAGCTGCAGTCTCTGCAGCAGCTCGCCTTCGGGAAGGACGGTATCGACGCCGGCGGTCAGGTATGCCAGTTGTTCTTCAGGGGTCATCGTCTGGGGAGGTTAGCCCACAAGGACGAAGCGCCAGCGGTGTTCCCTGGCCTTCGATATCCCGATACGTGGTGTCGTCTCGATGCGTCGACCCCCGACTCCCGGTCCGGGCTCGAGGAGGAGCGGCCCCGATCGTAGATCGCTGCCATCGTGACTGCCGGTCACCCCGAGCGCCTGACAGAGCTTGCCCGGCCCATCCGTGAGATGGTCGTGACGCCCGCGTCGGGCGACGGCAACAGCGACGCCCTCGGTGATCTCACCACCGCGCAGCAGCACTGCATGGCCGAGCCCGGCCTCGCCAACCACAACGTTCATGCACCAGTGGATGCCGTACGACCGGTAGACGTAGAGGAGCCCCGCTCGCCCGAACATGGAGGCGTTGCGTCTCGTTCTCCCTCGATAGGCGTGGCTCGCCGGATCGTCGCTGCCCGCATATGCCTCGGTCTCGGTGATGGTCACCGCCGTCGTGGCGCCATCTACGTTCGAGCGCAGCGTCCACCCGATCAGACCTTCGGCAACCGCGAAGACGTCGCCTGCGAGCAACCTCTCGAGCGGGGTGTTCCTCAAGCCTGTAGATAGAGCAATAGCCCGCGGAACGAATGCATTCGGTTCTCGGCCTGGTCGAAGATCCGTGACCGCTTGTGCTCGAGCACGTCGTCTGTCGCCTCCTCGCCGCGGTGCGCCGGCAGGCAATGCATGAAGATGGCGTCGTCCGCCGCACTCTCGAACAGCTCGCGCGTCACCTGGAACGGCATCAGCATCTCGTGACGTTCCGCAGCTTCCGCCTCCTGACCCATGGATGTCCATACGTCGGTGTACACGACGTCCGCCCCGGCGATAGCGGCCGTCGCATCGGTCGTCACCGTGATTCTGCCGCCGGTCCCAGCGGCTATCTCAGACGCCTGCGACACGACGTCCGCTGCGGGCTGATAACCGGCAGGGCCCGCTACACGGACATCGACCCCGGTCATGGCCCCGGCCAGCATGAGACTGTGGCAGACGTTGTTGCCGTCCCCGATGTACGCCACTTTGGCTCCCGCCAGTGCGCGGTGCTCGGCGATTGTCTGTAGATCTGCGAGCGCCTGGCATGGGTGCGAGCGATCCGACAGGAGGTTCACGATCGGTGCCGTCGTGAGCGGCGCCATCTTGACCAGGTTGCCGTGGTCGAACACACGAAAGGCGAGGACGTCGAGATACCGATCCAATGTCCGGGCGACATCCTCGACTGCCTCCCGCTTTCCGAGGCCGACCTCGTCCGCCTTGAGGACCACCGGGTGTGCCCCCAGCTCGACCGTGGCCACCTCGCACGAGACCCGTGTCCTCGTAGACGGTTTCTCGAAGAACAACCCGACCTTCCGGCCGGACAGCCTCCCGGCATACTCGCTCAGGTTCTTCTTTGATTCAGCCGCCAGCCGCAACGTCTCGGTGAGGCCCTCCCCACCGATATCGGTAACCATCAAGAAATCTGCCATTCCTGCTCCAGTTCTCACGCCCCGCCGCGCAGCTTGGCGCCCAGGGCTGCCGCACCTTCGATCATCTTCTGCCTGACCTCCGCAATCTCATCGGCGCCGAGAGTGCGGTCGTTGGCTCGCAAGCGGTAGCTGATCGCCACGGCTCTGTCCCCTCGCTCGTTGCGGTAGTCGTCAAAGATCGCTGCGGTTTCGACAAGGTCGGAGGTCTCCGTCGTCGCCGCGACCAGGCTGGCCGCGGGCGCGTCGAGGGCAACCTCGAAAGACAGGTCGAACTCGACATGGGGATAGGTCGACACGGGCTGCATCTGCATGCTGGGGCGGGGCGCAACCACGGGAGCCAGATCTAGCTCCAGAACTGCGACGCGCCCGTTCAGCTCGAACTGCTCGGCGACATCCGGGTGCAACTCGCCCGCATAGCCGATCGTGCGACCGTCCATCGAGAGCTCGGCCGTACGGGTGGGATGGAAGCCCGCCCGTCGCGCCTGCCGGCGCGTGATCTCGACCCCGAGTCCATCGCCGAGCAAATCGACCACGGCCAGAGCCGTTGCCGCATCTGTGAGCTCTCCCCGCTGCCCCAGGCTCGTCCGCCCCAGGGGCCCGCTCAGCGCGGCTGCCAGACGCACGGGTTGCTCCGGGACCCTCGCATCGTCTTCCCAGGGTCGGGCATAGAACACACGGCCGGTCTCGAACAGCGCGACGCCATCGAGGCCGCGATTCCGGTTCTCCCGGAGGTTGCGCAATAGCCCTGGGAGCAGACTCTGGCGCAGCCGTGACTGATCGTCCCGGAGCGGGTTGCGCACGCTGACCACGTCCGGCACCGCATCGCCGGACGCCTCGTCGCTGAAGACGGCGAGCTCGACTTCCGACACAAACGGGAGGTTGATGGCCTGAACGAGGCCGACGCCACGGAGGATGTTGTGGGCGAGCCGTGTTCTCTGCTGGTTCGGAAGGAGGCCCCCCGCGGGCCCTTTGGGCAGAGTCGCCGGGAACGTGTCGTAGTCCGCCAGCCGGGCTATCTCCTCAACGAGATCAGCGGGCCTGGTGAGGTCGCGCCGGTAGGTGGGGATCCGCACGAGCAACGTCTCCCCCTCCGTGACTTCGAGACCCAGGCGGCGCAGCAGCGATGCCGACCTTTCGAGGTCGAACTCGTCGCCGAGGATACGGGTCACGTTCCGTTTGGCGACCTGCACAGTCCACGGATCCCGCGGGTTCGGGTTGACGTCGATGACGGTTTCGAGGATCGAGCCTCCCGAGATCTCCCGGAGTACCCGGCACGCCCTGGCGTTGGCATCCGGCGCCAGGTTGGGATCGACGCCACGCTCGAAGCGGGCCGAAGCCTCGGAGCGCAGGTCGTGACGCCGCGACGTGTACATGACGGTCGCGGGGTCCCACGAAGCCGCTTCCATGATGACCCGATCGGTCGTCGCAACGACTTCCGACCGGGCCCCGCCCATCACCGCGGCCAGCGACGTCGGGCCGTCATCATCGACAATGACGAGGTCCCGACCGTCCAGGCTGCGGGCAACGCCGTCCAGGGTCTCGAGGGTCTCACCCGGGTGCGCCCAGCGGACTTCGAGACGATCACCAACAATGGAGTCGGCGTCGAACGTGTGGAGCGGGTGACCCAGCTCCAACATCACGTAGTTGGAAACGTCGACGATGTTGGAGATGGCCCGGACCCCGGCCTTGCGCAGCCGTTCCCTCATCCACAGGGGTGAGGGTGCGAGCGCGACGTCGCGCATCTCCCTGGCGACGAACCTGTTGCAGCCGTCGGTGGCCGTGATGGCGATATCGAGCCGCGGTTCACCGGGGACGGTATCCAGGTCCACGTCGGGATACCGGTAGTCAGTGCTGAACCATGCCGCCAGCTCACGGGCGACGCCGACCATCCCCATCACGTCCGGGCGGTTGTTTGTGATCTCCAGGTCGAACACGACGTCGGGCAACTCGAGGATCGATGCGAAGGGCTCGCCGATCGGGGCGCCCGGATCGAGGACCATGATTCCCTCGTGGAGATCTCCCAACCCGAGCTCGCGCTCCGAGCAGATCATCCCGTGTGACTCCACTCCGCGGATGGTCCTCGTCCCGATTGCAAAATCGCCCGGGAGCACCGCTCCCGGCACGGCCACGGGCACCACGGCGCCCGCCTCGAAGTTCCAGGCGCCACAGATTATCTGGTGCTCCTGGCCATCACCGAGATCTACGTGGGTGACGCGAACCGTGTCGGCGTTGGGGTGGCTCTCGATTCTCAGCACCTTGCCGATGAGTACGTCCGTCCACCCAACGGTGTATTCCTCGATCGACTCCACGGCGTGCCCGAGCATGTCGAACGCCCGCGCCAGCCGTTCCGGATCCTCGGTGGGGAGGTCTACGTATTCTTTTAGCCAGTTCAGTGATACTCGCATTTTCTATCCGGGGAATTGGTTGAGGAAGCGGACGTCGTTGTCCACGAAGTGTCTGATGGAATCGATGTCGTGCCGGACCATGGCCAGCCGCTCGACTCCAATACCGAACGCAAAACCGCTCACCTTGTCGGGGTCGTAGCCGACCGCCGTGAACACGTTGGGATCAACCATCCCGCAACCGAGCATCTCGAGCCAGCCGACGCCTTTGCACACTCGGCACGAAGCCTCCCCGCCGTCACAGTTGAAGCACGACACGTCCAGCTCTGCCGAAGGCTCCGTGAAGGGGAAGTAGTGGGGCCGCATCCGTACCAGCGTCGTCGGGCCGAAGAACTGTCGGGCGAACTCAGCGAGCGTGCCTTTGAGATCGGAGAACGTGATGGACTCGTCCACCGCGAGCCCTTCGATCTGATGGAACACCGGTAGATGCGAAGCATCGATGGTGTCATTGCGGTAGGCGCGCCCCGGGGCAACGATGTACACCGGCGGCTGGTGGCGCTCCATGTGTCGTGCCTGGATCGGCGACGTGTGGGCACGCATCAGCATCTCATCCTCGGGCTCGCCGTAGTCGAGATACATAGTGTCCGATTCCAACCTTCCCGGATGATCCGGTGGCGTGTTCAGGGCGTCGAAGTTGTACCAGGCGAGCTCGGCCTCAGGGCCTTCCGCGATGTGATAGCCAAGACCGACGAAGATGTCGCAGACCTCGTCGATCACTTGTTGGACAACGTGGAGCCGTCCCTTGGGAAGCGACATGTAGTCGATGGTGACGTCGATCGCCTCGGCGGCGATGGCTTTGCGGCGCTCCTCGGCAACGAGCGCATCGCGTCGTTCTTCGATCGCAGCTTCGAGCTTCTTGGCGACCTCGTTGATGAGGCGACCCGCATCGCGGCGCTCCTCTGGTTGCATCTTCCCCAGATTGCGCCGAGCAGCGGCGATCGGCGACTCCCGGCCGACGGCGGCGGCCTCGACCCCGGCTAGGGCGTCCATCGTCCCGGCCGCGGCCAGTGCGCTCAAAGTTGTGTGCTCGAGCTCTTCCAGTGATCTCTTCAAGTCCATAGGGTCGGTCAGATTACTCGTCATGGGTGTGGGTCCTGCTTCGTTGCTGCTCGGACAAAAGAAAAGCCCGGGGGCTGGCCCGGGCAATGCAGGTCGATACTGATGGTCAGGTCACGACGCGCCTCTTGCCCGGGCCCCGGGCCCGGTAAAGGCGAAACGACGTCGTGCGATGGATGTCACCAACGCCAACGGTATCGGCTGGCCGGGAACAATGCAAGGATGAGCGAAACCCGGGAACGGCGATAGCGTTCGTCTGCATCCGCAGCCAGAGGCTCGGGCCCCTATTTGCTACTCGCTGCTGGGGCCTTGTTACCCCGCTGCTGCTGGGGCCTAGTCTCACCCGCTACTGGGGCCGGCGCGACATGCGCAAGTACATGGCAATGCTTGCGGCCACTCCAGCGTTCAGGCTCTCGGTACCACCTGGCATCGGCAACGTGACGTTGGTCACACGATCACTGATCTCGGCGGGCAATCCATGAGCCTCGTTTCCGAGAACAAAGGCAACGGGCGTCGGGTCGGAAATGTCGACCTTTCCAATGGCAACGCCGCGGGTGGTCATGGCCAGCGGTACCAGACCGACTCTGTCGAGTTCCTCGATGCCCGTGACGTCCTCGATCAAAGGCGTGCGAAAATGACCACCGACGCCCGCCCGGACCACCTTCGGCGACCACAAATCGACGGTGTCTCGGCTGGCGAGGACCTGGAATCCGAACGAGGCTGCGGACCGGATGATCGTGCCGGCGTTCCCCGGGTCCCGGACCTCCCACAACAACACGGCGTCGGTTGCCGTAATGGCCCGCGGCGGCGGTATCGCGATGACGGCCACCGGCCCGCGCGGGTTGACACTCGATGCCAGAGACCGCAAGACATCCGGTGTGACCGCGAGCAATTCGACGCCCGCCGATTCCGCCAAACCGACCGTTTCCTCGTCGTCGGCCAGTGCGAACACCTCGCTGATCGCAATGTCGGCCGCGATGGCCTCCCGCAATAGCAAGGGGCCATCGATTGTTGTCTTCCCGGTGGCCCTTCTCTCACGCCGCCGATTGAGCTTGCGCGCTTCAGCGACACGGCTATTGCGCACCGATGTGATCATGTTCGCTTCCCCCGGGAGAGTCTCTACGCGTTCACGGCCTGGGACAGTTCTACCAGCTGGGTGAATGATTCGGGATCGTTGACCGCCATGTCGGCGAGCATCTTGCGATCCACCTCGACCTCGGCGGCCTTCAATCCGGCGATCAACTGCGAGTAGGTAGTGCCGTTCTGTCTGGCGGCGGCGTTGATCCGCTGAATCCACAGCCGGCGGAACTCACCCTTGCGCGCCCTACGATCACGGTAGGCATATTGCCCCGAGTTCAGGGTCTGCTCTCGCGCGGTGCGATAACGGCGGCTCCGTGCCCCCGTGTAGCCCGAGGCCTTATCCATGAGTTTGCGGCGCTTCTTGTGCGCGTTCACCGCGCGTTTCACTCTTGCCATTGTCTGGTGACCTCCTAGCGACCGAGAAGCCGGGCGGCGCGCTTGGCGTCCTTGCCGGTCAACGTGTCCTCACCATCAAGACGGCGCCACCGGGTCGCCGACTTGGTGTGTCGGTTGTGCCCGCGCCAGGCCTTCTGGTGCCGGATCTTGCCGGTACCGGTCACTTTGTAGCGCTTGGCGGCGCCTCTGTGAGTTTTCTGCTTGGGCACTTGTTCCTACTCCTCTTCGGGCTCGGTTTCGCCATCGTCCACATCGGCGACATCGTCCACATCGGTGACATCGTCCACATCGGTGACATCGTCCACATCGGTGACGTCAGTGACATCGTCCACTTCGGTGACATCCGCCACTTCGGCGATATCGGTGACATCCGCCACATCGGTGTAGTCGGTCACATCGGTCATTTCGGTGTCGTCCGTCTCCGCCGCTGGGTGCGACCGCGACCCTCCATCACCGGATCGCTGTCTCCGTATTGGCGCCAACACCATCGTCATCTGGCGGCCATCAAGCCTGGGGTTCGCCTCAACCAGCCCGAAGTCCTCGACGGCGTCCTCGAGCCTCCGCAGGATGTCGCGCCCCAACTCGGGGTGTGTGACCTCCCGTCCCCGGAAGCGCATCACGACCTTCACTTTGTCGCCGCTTCGCAGGAACTTCTCCACCCGCTTCCGCTTCACGTCAAAGTCGGACGAAGCGATTTTGGGTCGGAACTGGACTTCCTTGATTACCGTCTTGCTCTGGTTCTTACGGGCTTCGCGTGCCTTTACCGAAGCCTCATACTTGAACTTGCCGTAGTCCATGAGACGGACCACCGGGGGTCGGGCATCCGGGGCAACCTCGACCAGATCGAGACCGAGCTGGTCGGCCAGCCACCGGGCTTCTTCAATGGCCTTGATTCCGACCTGACCGCCATTGCTGTCAACGAGCCGAACCTCCTTGGCCCGAATACGCTCGTTCACCCTAGGTTCGTTGGCGATGGGGAAACCTCCTGTTGTTCATCGTTCTGGTTGTTTGTCGTTCTGGTTGTTGATCGTTGCTAGTGCCGACACAAACAAAGGCAGCACAAACGGTGCTGCCTCGGGTCTACCTCAGGCTCACGTCAAATCGTGGCCGGGTGGGAAGCAGGCGCCTCCGCTTGCGTCGGTTGTCGTCCCTCGACGAGCAGGGACAGCCGACCTCGGGGCCCGGCTGGGCAGGATTATACGTGGGCGACCGGCGCAGTCAATACGGCCGGGCCTACCCGACGTCGTCTAGAGCTGACGGACCGGGATGTTTCGTATCACAAGCACTGTCTCAATGGCCGCCGCTGCCGCTTCGGCGCCCTTGTTGCCAGGGCCAGGTTGGCTCCGTGCGATCGCGTGCGCCTCCGCTTGGACGGTCAGCACACCAAACATAACGGGCTTGCGGCTCTGCAACGCCACTCGCATCAAACCCTCTGATGCGCGCCCGGCCACGTGTTCGTAGTGGTCTGTCTCGCCGTTGATCACCGCCCCCAGGGCGATGACCGCGTCGTATTCCCCATCGGCGAGCTCGGCGCAGAGCAGCGGCAGCTCGAATGCGCCCGGCACCTCGTACACGTCGTATTCCGCACCCGCTGCCTGGAGATACTCCTCGGCACCCGCAAGGAGACCTGATGTGATGTGGTCGTTGTAGCGCGCTCTGGCTACGGCAACGCGGATCCCATGCCCGTCGTGGATGCGCAACGGCATTCCCTCGCTCATCACTCGAGCTCCTGGTGCCCGACCAGGTGGCCCAGCCGGTCGACCTTCGCCGTCATGTACTCCTTGTTGTCTCCATTGACGCCGGCCACCAGCGGCTCACGGTCGACAACCTCGACCCCGAATTCGCGCAACGAATCGATCTTGAGCGGGTTGTTGGTCAGCAAGCGCACACTCGAGACCTTGAGATCGTTGAGGATCTGCGCCTCCACGGCGAAGTGGCGCGCGTCTACCGGCAGCCCGAGCTCGAGGTTGGCGTCGACGGTATCCCGCCCTTCGTCCTGCAACCGGTATGCGCGCAGCTTGGCCAGCAGCCCGATGCCACGGCCCTCATGGGACTCGTTGTAGGTGATGACTCCAGCGCCCTCCCTGGCGATGCGGGCCATGGCGGCGTCGAGTTGTGGCCCACAGTCGCAACGTCTGCTTCCAAAGACATCCCCGGTGAGGCAACGCGAGTGCACCCGTGTCAGGACCGACTCGGCACCGGCGACTTCGCCCAGGACGAGAGCCACCAACTCGGAGCCGTCGACTTCGGACTGGTAGCCGTACGCCCGGAAGGTGCCGTGAGCCGTGGGAAGTGTCGTCTCGACCTGACGGGTGACGAGCGCCTCGTTGCGCCAGCGGTACTTGATGAGGTCTTCGATCGTGATCAAAGGGATATCGTGTTCTTCGGAGAAGCGGACCAGGTCCCCACCCCGCGCCATCGCGCCGTCGTCCCTGACCACCTCGCACAACACACCTGCCGGGAACAGGCCCGCAAGCCTGGCCAGATCGACCGCCGCCTCGGTGTGGCCGGGCCGGATGAGGACCCCGCCTTCGCGATAGCGGAGCGGGAATATGTGACCCGGCCTTGCCAGATCACGGGGACCGGTAGCAGGATCGACGACTGCTCCGATGGTGGCAGCCCGGTCCGCGGCTGAGATTCCGGTTGTGGTGCGGCCGACCGCATCGACCGAGACCGTGAATGCCGTCTTGTGGGAGTCGGTGTTCTCGAGAACCATCAGCGGCAGCCCGAGCTCGTCGAGCCGCTCCCCGATGGTCGGCAGACAGATCAGTCCGCTGGTGTGGCGGACCATGAACGCAACCTTCTCCGGGGTGACTTTCTCCGCAGCGATGATCAGGTCTCCCTCGTTCTCCCGATCCTCGTCATCGACCACGAGGACGAAATCACCCGCGGCCATCGCCTCCAAAGCCTCAGCAACGCTTGCCGTATTCACTTAACCATCAGCCTTTCCACGTATTTCGCAAGAACGTCGACTTCGAGGTTCACTAGATCCCCGAGCCGTCGACCCCCCAGCACCGTCACCTCGAGAGTGTGGGGGATGAGAACGATCTCGAACCATGCGTCCGGCCCGACGGCTGTCACGGTCAGGCTGACCCCATCTACGGTTATCGAGCCTTTCTCGACTATGTACCTGGCCAACTCATCGGGCACCGCAACGCGCACCCGGCGCGCCTCCCCCTCGGGCTCGATCACCACCACTTCTCCGACCCCGTCGACGTGGCCCTGGACAATGTGACCATCGAACCGACCGGATGCCGGCATGGGTCGTTCGATGTTGACCCGGGTCCCGGGAGCGACGCTGCCGAGACTGGTGCGATCCAGAGACTCCTGGACGACCTCAACCGTCATCGACCCTGCGCCCGCCCGGACGGCTGTGAGACAGACACCGTTGACTGCGACCGAGTCGCCGATGGCGATGTCGGCCAACACGTGCGGCTCGACGATTTCGAGACGACGCCCCGTTTCGGTCTCCTCGACTGCTTGGACCTCGCCCATAGCCTCCACAATGCCTGTGAACATCAGCGGCCTACCTTTGTCTCGATACGCAGGTCGTCGCCTACCTGTCGCACGGAATCGACGACCAGCGGGAGTGCGTCGGTGACTGTGGCGAAGACCCCGGGGAATGCCGGCAGCCCGACACCTAGACCGAGCTTGGCAGCTATATAGAAGACGATGCGGTCGACGTGGCCGCCGCGAACCATGGCATCGGCCAGCTGCGCCCCACCCTCGACCAGCGCGGTTACGTAGCCCCGGTTACCCAGATCCTCGATCATGGCGCCGATATCCACTTTGCCATCGCGGTCTTGCACGACGTGCTCGACCGCGATTGCCACCGGCCGCGGTGAGTACACGAGCGGATCGTGCGTCAGCACGGTCGCGCCGGTGGGAAGGGGTCGAGTCCCGGCGACGACCACCGGGCGGGGGTGGCGCCCGCGGTAGCCGTCGAGCCTGACATCGAGCCGGGGATTGTCGGCGTGTACCGTTCCCGCTCCGACGATGATGACATCCGAATCAGCGCGTAACCGATGTGCGTCGTGCCTGGCTGCTTCGCCGGTGATCCACTGCGACGTCCCGTCGGCGGCGGCCAGTTGGCCGTCGAGAGTGATGGCCAGCTTCAGCGTGACCAGGGGACGGCCGGTTCTCCTGTGATGGAAATAGCCGGGATCCATCGCCTCGACCTCATCGGCAAGCACCCCAGTCGCCACATCGATCCCGGCGGACCGCAGCTCGTCAACTCCGCTCCCCCGCACCCGTCGGTCGGGGTCAACGGAACCGACAACAACCCGCCGTACCCCGGCGGCAACGAGAGCGGAAGTACACGGTGGGGTGCGGCCGTAGTGCGAGCACGGCTCCAGGGTCACGTACACGGTGGACCCGGCGGCGCGCACCCCTGCCCGGGCCAGGGCAATCGCTTCGGCGTGGGGCTCCCCGGCGCGGACGTGAGCTCCTTCGGCGATGAGTTGACCGGTGCTGTCTACGATCACGGCACCAACGCGCGGGTTGGGGTGTGGCTGCTCGGGTCGGGCAAGATCGACGGCGCGTTGCATGAATAGCGCGTCAGGCGCACCGTCCGCGACGGTCGCAGCATCTCCCGGACCTGCGGCCCGGGCTCGGTTGTCGGACAATGCGCGTCTCGACACACGCCCTCCTTCTCCCATCCGGACTCTCACCGTCGGCTCCGGAGTTCCACCGGGTCCACCCCAAATTGGGGGTCGCGGGCTTTCACCGCCGGTCGGGAATTTCACCCTGCCCTGAAGGGGGCTATTTCTTGTATACGGAGTTTAACGCGGGGTGGGAGCTTCCGATTCCCATCGATGGAAATGGCCGGCGCCCGGTCAGGTTCGATCCCCCGTTACAGACCGCGCGATGGCCGCATCGACAGTTTGAGTGGAGTCGACGACGCAGCTACGCGTCGGATTCCAAGGCGTGATCGAGCGATCGCTCCTGCCTAATCCACCGATCGAAACTCAGGCGCGGCGGTCGATCTGGTAGGACGAGCCCGGCTGCCGTTTGGCGTATTCCTTCATCTCCGAAGCAATCGCCGAGGCTTCCCATTCTGACTTCACCGGGCGTTTGGTGTTTGTGGCGACGCCCATCGAGATCGAGGAGATCGGGAAAGCGTGCCGCTCCCCCTTGCGGTCGGATACCTCGATGTATCCCTGAAGGGCATCGGCCGTGTCGTAGAAGTCGAGAATTCCGTGATCGAACGTTGTCACCACGACCTTGCAGAACTCTTCGACAAACGTAGGGTCGATGACCGCGACGAAGTCGTCACCACCGACGTGACCGACAAACACCTCGGGATCGCCACTCGCCTCTGCGGCATCCAGCAGGACCCTGGCCGTGTACTTGATGACCGAGTCGCCTCGCATGAATCCGTAGTGATCATTGAACGACTTGAAGTTGTCGAGGTCGGCGTGGACGATGGCGAACTCAGTCCCACCCGATACGCGTGACTCGAGCTCGCGGGAAATACGGAAGTTGCCGGGCAGACCGGTCAATGGCGAAAGATCGCGCATCTGCTGAGCCCGACGCAGCACAGCTTTGACCCTGGCCAGCAGCTCTTCGATGTCGAACGGCTTGGTGATGTAGTCATCTGCGCCCAGGTCGAGCCCGCGCACCCGGTCCTCGGCCAACGCCTTGGCGGTCAGCAACACAACCGGGATGCTCGCCGTCGCCGGGCTGGACCGGAGTCGGCGCAACACGGTGAGCCCGTCGAGCTCCGGCATCATGACGTCGAGCAGGATGAGATCGGGCGGCCGCTCCCTTGCGATCTCGAGGGCAACCCGTCCACCTTCGGCGGTGTGGGTCTCGAACCCCTCCATGTCGAGGTTCATCTCGACGAACTGGAGAATGTCCGGATCGTCGTCCACGACCAGGATTCGGTCCTTCATTCGCTACTCTCGATCTCGCTGCGCAACCGCTGCACCGCCTTCACGGAATCTTCTTTGCCAAACACCGAGCTTCCCGCCACAAAGACGTTCGCTCCCGCATCGCGAGCACGCCTGATGTTGGCGGCCCCGATGCCTCCGTCGACCTCTATATCGGTTGCCAACCCCTTCGACTCAATAGACTTCCTCGCGATCTCCATTTTGCGGAGAGAATCCTCGATGAAGGACTGACCACCGAAGCCCGGGTGCACCGACATGATGACGATCATGTCGCAAATCTCGAGAAAGGGCTCCAGCGCGGAGAACTCCGTGGGCGGGTTGATGGCGACACTGAACTCTAGGCCTTCGGACCGTGCCGCCGTGGCTGTGGACCGTGGATCCGGGTACACCTCGAGATGGACGGAGACCAGGTCCGCTCCCGCTGCCTTGATCTCGGGGAAATACCGATCCGCGTTGTGCATCATCAGGTGGCAGTCGAATTTGAGAGCCGTGACACGCCGCAGCGAATGGATCACCGGAATCCCCAACGAGATGTTTGGAACGAAGTGACCGTCCATAACGTCGACGTGTAGGAGGTCGACGTATGGCGCGACCGTATTTACCTCATCGCCGAGCCGGGCAAAGTCAGCGGCCAGGATCGAAGGAGCGATCAGAGTGTGCACGGATGGCAGGATAAACCCGTCGGCGGCGCAACCGGCGGCACTGTTTCGGCTTTCGGCCGTGCCGACCGTTGCGGTAACGTCCGACGGGTACGCAATCGGAGGACACGTGGATAGATACCGAGTCACACCGGGTCGTGTGGTCGATCTCACCTCCTGGGACCCGGCAGATCGCTCGGGCTTCGATGGCAACAAGCAAGCGGGGCAGAAGTACCTGGCGGAGTTGCGCACGCGTCTGGCCGGGTTGCAGCGGCTGCTGTGGGCGGAGGACCGTCACAAGATACTCATCGTGCTTCAGGCCATGGACACGGGTGGCAAGGACGGGACCATCCGCAAGGTGTTCACCGGCGTCAATCCCCAGGGAATCAACGTACAGAGCTTCAAGACGCCGTCTCCCGAAGAGCTGAGCCACGACTATTTGTGGCGGGTTCATCAACACGCCCCGGCCTCCGGGTCCCTGACCATCTTCAATCGAAGCCACTACGAGGACGTGCTCATCGTCCGTGTACTAGGCCTGGTACCGGAGCAGCGCTGGCAGCGCCGCTACGACCACATCAACAACTTCGAGAAGCTCCTGACCGATGAGGGCACGACGATCTTGAAGTTCTTCCTTCACATCTCACCGGATGAGCAAGCCGAGCGGCTCCAGGCCCGCCTCGACGATCCCACGAAGAACTGGAAGTTCAACAAGGCGGATCTGGATCAGCGCAAGCTGTGGCCACGCTATGTGGCTGCGTACCAGGATGTCCTCCACAGAACCAGCACAGAGCGCGCTCCGTGGTACGTGGTACCGGCAGACCGAAAGTGGTATCGCAACATCGTGGTCGCCGAGACCATCGTGGCTGCCCTCGAAGGGCTGGACATGAGTTGGCCGGTAGCCGATGACGATCTCGACGACGTGGTTATCCCGTCCGTTGAATGAGCGAGACGAACATCCCGTCGGTGCCGGTGAGATGTGGCGCCATGAGCAAACCGGCGCCCCACACCGCACCGGGCAGACCGGGAGGCGGGGCGGCAGGGTACGCAGCGACCACATCGACGGTTTCGGCAGCAAAGAGAGTGCACACCGAGTAGACAATTCGGCCACCAGGTCTTGTGATTCGCCAGGCTTCGGCGAGCATCTCGCGCTGACGGTCAGCCAGGGCCTCCATCCGCTTGACGGCGAGCCGCATCGCTATCTCCGGCCTCCGGCGCAGGGTCCCCAGCCCCGTACATGGGGCGTCGACCAGCACTGCGTCGAAGCTCTCGTCACCAAACGGGGCAGCGATACCGCTTCCCAACACCCAGGCGGCTCCCACCCCCATTTCCGCCATCCGCAGCCGGGCGCTACGAAGACGCCGGGTATGGGCATCCATTGCGACCAACGTCGTCCCCTTCCCGGCGTCGTCCCAGAGCGCGCTCGTTTTGCCCCCCGGGGCGGCAGCCATGTCGAGAATCCGCTCTCCGTTGGTTGGTCGCAAAGCGCGAACGACGGCGGTTGAGGCAGCGTCGGAGACAACGAGGCCGTCGAGCGACTCGGGTAGCTCCCGCAGCGTGTAAGCACCCGCCACATCCGGTACCGGAGCAGCGCCCACCGGGGCATCGCACCCCGGCCGTACCCTGATCCCAATCGGTGGTGACCCCTCACGCAAGCCTGCGAGGAGTAGCCGTGCCGTTTGCCGACCGTGGTCGGCGGTCAGCGTTCCCAGTACCCACTCGGGCACCGACAGCTCACGCGCCTTGTCTGCAGGAAATGCCGGCACACCGTCGCGGGCCACACTGCGCAGCACCGCGTTGACCAGACCGGCCGCCCGCGGGTTGCCCAGCTGCTTGACCGCCTCGACCGACTCGTTCACGGTGGCGTACACGGCGTCGGGCTCCGCCGCGAGCAGCTCGGCCACGGCGATCTCCAGGACGCAGAGGACCTCGGCATCAAGGTCGCCGGTGCTCCGGACCGCCGCGACTTCGACAACGGCGTCGGCCGTGCGTATCTGTCGCAGTGCATCGGTGACCAGCCGATACACGAACGCGCGATCTGGTCTGGCGAGATCCCTGGTCGCTGCCGGCAGGATCACATTCGAGTATGCGCCGTGGTCCTTGACACGCAGCAGGATCCTCGCTGCCTGCGCCCGGGTGTTCGCCGGGTCACCCACCGGCGTCCAACCGCATGCGGGCGCCTCTGCGCCCGTTCGCCCATGCCCGTCCGCTCAGACGCGGCTTGCCGGCCTGCTGGATATCGATCACCTCGACCGCACCGCCGTCGACCCCGAGCATCGGTCTTCCGTCGATAACGCGAATCTCCCCGGCCGGCACGGACGCGGAGGTGGGGCCAACCTCAAAGATCTTCAGCCGCGTCCCCTCCCCCTCCATCCACGCTCCAGGACGTGGGTTGAAGGCACGGACCGCACGGGTGATCTCACGCGGCCCCTGGGTCCAGTGGAGCCGGGCTTCCGCTGTGGTCAGACGCGGGGCAACCGCTGCGCCGGTCTGCATCTGGCGGGCCGGCAGCAGTTTCTCGTGTATGTAGTCCTCGAGGTGATCGCGCAACACGTCCGCACCCAACGCCGCCAACCTGCCGGTCAGCTCCCCTGCAGTCTCGTATTCGCCGATCTCTGTCTCCACCGCACCGATCACGGGGCCGGTGTCGAGCCCCGCGTCGAGCACCATGAGCGAGATCCCGCTGTACGTGTCGCCGGCCAGGATGGCTCGCTCGACCGGAGCGGCGCCTCGCCACCGGGGCAGCAGGGAGAAGTGAACGTTGACGAAGCCATGCTCCACAGACGCCAGAACCTCCGGTGCCAGAATGCGGCCGTAAGCAACCACCACGGCGACATCGACCCGTGACGATGCGAACAGTGTGAAAACCTCGCTGCCCGTGTGCGGCTGATATGTCGGCAGCCCCCATTCCGTGGCCGCAACCTTGACCGAAGATGCCTCCCGGGCGCGGCCCCGCCCTTTCGGTCGATCGGGTTGGGTAACCACGAAGTCAACCGCAGCAACCTCCATCAACGCGGCCAGCGTCGGCACCGCCGCCGCCGGGGTACCGAGAAACGCGGCACGGATCACAGAACATCTGCCGATCCGAGTGATCTCTCCCTGAGGTCACGCAAAGCCTGGCGCCGGTCGCGGCGAGAGAGCCGTTCCAACAGAAGCGTGCCACCGAGGTGATCGATCTCGTGTTGTAGGACTCTCCCCATCAGATCGTCGCCCTCGACCTCCAGGGGATTGCCGTAGATGTCCCACCCCCGGGCCCTCGCATAGCCCGGTCGTTTGATTGCCCAGTAATAGCCAGGCACCGAGAGACAACCTTCGTCGTTGGTCCATGCCCCCGAGGTTTCAACGATCTCCGGGTTCACCATCACAAACGGCCCTTCGCCGATATCTGCGACGAAGATGCGCTTCGAGATGCCTATCTGCGGTGCGGCAAGGCCGACACCCGGTGCCTGGTACATCGTATCGAGCATGTCCTCGACCAGACGCTCCAGCGCCGGGGGATCGTCGGTGACATCCGCTGCCTCCATCCGCAGTACCGGGTCTCCGAAGGTTCTGATTGGGTAGATGGCCATCGTCTCGTCGTTCGTTCGTAGTCGCGAGCCTCGCGGCTCGATCGTCGCAGATGTTAATCCAGCATCACAGGTCGATCGGATCGGCATCGACGCGAACCTTCAACCCGGCGTCCCGCCACTGCTGAACGATGGTGCGCAGCTGCACCCTGCAGCGCTGCAGCGAGTCTCCCTGGAGGAACCACCGGGTGCGCCCCCCGCCCAATTCCGGACCGTGGATTTGGACACCGTCGCCGCGCAGGACCATCAGCTCACCCGCGCGGCCGGTGGCATCACCCCCAACCTCGATAGCCATCAGCTCGGCTGCGGGCGGAAGGTGGTCACGCTCGCGCTCTGTGATGAGGGAGCGCAGACCCTCGAGCGGATGCCCGTGGCGGAGCGCGGTCAGAACACGATGGTCCGGCTGGGCGGTCTGGATGAGACAGCGTTGCCCGCGCCCTTTCGCTACCGACGACACGACGCGCACGAGAAGCCGCATCGCATCTTCCTCGGCCCGATAGTGCGGCGCCAGGAGCAGTGAATCCGCGTCGACCGCCACCGAGAGCGCCGTTTCCGGTACCGCGGGCAGGTCCCGCTCGGTTCCCACGACGATCTGCCGATCGGGGGTCTGGTCGGCGACGTCTGCGCCGAACCTCTTCTGGAGTTGTTCGGTCACGCGCCCCAACGCCGCCCCGAGGGGCTCGAATCGCCTGCCACCGCACTTCGTACACGGACCGAGCTGTGTGCCGCATCGGCGGCATGTGTCCGCCCGATCTGGTCCCGCACCGCACACGGGGCATCGTCGCAACTCGCGACAGCGGACACAGCGAAACGCCGGTGCATAGCCCCGCCGCGACACGAAGACAAACACCCTCCCGCCGCGTTTGACGGCCTGTGCTATTGCCTGGATCGTCCTTCCCGCCAACGGGCGCCCACTGGGCGGCTCCTCCCGTCTGTCTACCAGCTCGACCAGCGGCCAGACTCGCCCCGGCGGCTCCACTACCTCGGCTCCACGCGCCAGGGTGTCGACGGTAGGCACCGGGCCCAGGAATACCACTGCCGAACGCTCGACCAGAGCCCGCCGCCTGACCAGATCTCGCACCTGGAGAGTCGGTGTCTGCTTCGACTTCATGGCGCGCCTCGCCTCCTCAACCACAATCCACAATGCCGGCGTGCCCAAGGGCCAAAGTGCGATCTCAGGCGTCCCCACTATGAGCGAGCCCACCTGCGTCGCCGCGGTCACCCAGTGCCGGGTTGCCTCGCTCGCCGGGAGTGCCGACGAGACTGCAAGCACGCGGTCTCCCAGGCTTGCCCGCAGCTCGGTGGCCAGGCTCGTT
Organism: uncultured bacterium; assembly: GCA_963801165.1. Classification (GTDB taxonomy): domain Bacteria; phylum Actinomycetota; class Acidimicrobiia; order Spongiisociales; family UBA5794; genus JAAETI01. The sequence goes on along the minus strand of CAWDDT010000006.1, from coordinate 159,182 downwards.
GCCTCCTCGATTGTGGGAACGACCACAGCCACGTTCCTGTCCGATGCCATCGGGTCGCGAGCCAGACCGCCCACGGTGCCTGCATACGGGGCCGCGGTCAGGAGACAGGTGGGCCGACTATGAATCCCCGAAGACGCAGCTGCACTGACCGCAGGCAGCGGCGACGAGAGCTCGGGCAATGGCGAAGTCGGCGGCCTTCCTTTCCCTCTAGGCAGGTTCGGCGGTGTGGAACGCCCGAGCAAGACAGCCAGTGGCGCAACGTAATGGAGTGCGGCCCACCGCAACGTCTGCAGCAACCGCTCGTCGTATGCCGGGTGATCCCCCGAGATCGAGATCACCGGCTTGAGACCGGCGACCGGGCCGGTTCTTGTCGAGACGACATAGCCGCGCACCCGCCGTGCCCCCAGCGGTACCCGGACCAGCGAACCCACTGTGAGACCGTCCATCTCGGGAGGGACCCGGTAGGCGAAGCCGTCGTCAACGGCGAACGTGGCCAAATCCGGCACCACCTGGGCGATACGCTCCGACGACTCAGTCACCCTCGTAGGCGGCCTGGACTCGATCCCACAGCCGCTCCGCCACCTCCATTTTGGAGAGAATCGGCCAGCTATCAGCACGACCGTCCGGCGTGTACACGGTCACCTCGTTGGTGTCCGTAGCGAATCCTGACCCTGCTCGAGTCACGTCGTTGCCGACGAGCAAATCAACGCCCTTGGCTACCGCCTTGTGGGCTGCGCCGTCGAGGGATCCGGTTTCGGCGGCGAATCCGATCAGATACGGCCGGTGCTCCCTGGCCGCTATGCCGGCCAGGATGTCGGGGGTGGCCTCCAGTTCGAGGTGCGGAGGCCCGGCGTCGCGCTTGAGCTTCTGCTGACCGGGATCTCGGGGGCGGAAGTCCGCCACTGCCGCCGCCATCACCGCGACGTCGATGTCCTCCACACGCGCCCATACGGCGTCTGCCATCTCACCTGCGGTCTCGACATCGATCAACTCGATGTTTGGATGCACCGGTGCCTCGACCGTGGAAACCAGAACGACCCTGGCGCCGCGTCGCGCCGCAACCAGTGCAATGGCGCTACCCATCTTCCCCGAGGAACGATTGCCTATATACCGAACGGGATCGATCGGCTCACGGGTACCGCCGGCAGTCACCAGCACCTTCCATCCCTCCAAATCCCTCTGTAGAGAACCCACGACCGCGGCGACGATCTGCTCCGGCTCCGCCATACGTCCCGGCCCCACGTCACCACCCGCCAGCTCCCCCGTCTCGGGGCCGACCACGATTACCCCGTCCTCGCGCAGCCGGGCAACATTCCGTTGTGTCACCGGCTTTTCCCACATCTCGGTGTGCATCGCCGGAGCCACCACCAGCGGTGCTTCGGTAGCGAGAGCTGTGGCGACCAGTACATTGTCGGAAAGGCCGGCCGCCAGCTTCGCCAACGTTCCGGCGGTCGCCGGGGCGACGACCATAGCTTCGGCCCATTGCCCCAGGGTCGTATGCGGGCTGACATCGGGTTCGTCGAAGAACTGGAGCACCGGGTATTCGCCCGTGATGGCTGCCAGTGTCTGCGCTCCGAGGAACTCAGTGGCGGAGTCCGTCATGATGCAACGCACGCGCGCACCCGCCTCGATAAGACGGCGAGCGAGGTAGGCGGCCTTGTAGGCGGCGACACCGCCGGAGATCCCCAAGACTACCCGGCGCCCGCTGAGCATCGCCTACTCCTCGGTTTCGATGACGACCTTGTCGTTGTCGATCTCTTCGAAGGCAATCGACAGGGGCTTGCGTGACATCGAGTGCACCTGGGGCGGCACATATCCGCCAAGACCCTCACCCAGTTGGTTGAAGTAGGCGTTGATCTGCCGTGCGCGCCGTGCCGACAGAACGACGAGCGCAAAGCGTGAGTTGGTCTTCGAAAGTACGCGGCCGATTGGTGGTTGAATCATCCTGAGGGGCGCTCCTACGTGATGGAACAGACGGTCAGCGACCGTCTCCGAGCGTCAGTATAGAGACAATCTCGTCCGCGGCGGCGCCTATCGCCGTGTTGGTGACCCGATAGTCAAATGTGGTCCGCGCGTCGTCGATCTGCGCCTCGGCCACCGCGAGCCGCTTTCTGATGTCTTCCTCGGCGGTGTCACCTCGTGCCCGCAGCCGTCTCTCCAACTCCCCGGGGGACGGGGGGAGTATGAAGACGAGAACGGCGTCCGGATATGCGGTCTTGACCTGTCGCGCCCCGTCGTTCTCGATGTCGAGCAGCACATGCTCACCCCTCTCGAGATGATCCAGGACCGCAGCGCGCGGGGTTCCGTAGAGGTGCCCCGAGTACTCCGCCCACTCGAGAAAGTTCCCGTTGGCGATCCCCTTCTCGAAAGTCTCTCGATCAACAAAGACGTAGTCGACGCCGTCGACCTCACCAGGACGCTCACCCCGGGTCGTCCAGGAGACGGAGAAATGAAAGCCCACCCGCTGGGCGAGAGCGTGCACCACACTCGATTTGCCCACCCCGGATGGGCCTGAGATAACGAGAAGCCGACCTCTTTCGGTCTTGCCCGGAGCGGTCACGGGCGCAATTAAAAAGAAGCGAGCAGGTTCTCTCGCTGCCGGGTGCCGAGCGCACGCAACCTCTTGCCGCCGTCGATCCCCAGCCCCTCGAGAAGCCGCATCGCCTTCACCTTGCCCATGTGGGGCATGGAAACGATCAGCGGCCCGACCTTGATGCCCGCCACGAGATCGTCATCGTCTGCACGTTCGAAGACTTCGGCCAGAGTCAAGGTCCCGGTCTTGAGCAATTGCTTGATCTCGGCGCGCACCCGACGCGCCTCACCGGCGCGGGCCAGCGCCGCGGTGCGCTCCTCGGCGGTCATCTTGGGTGCTGGCATCGGCCCTCCTCTGCTGACGGCGCCACAACTCTATCAACACCGGGCCGTTCAGCCCGGTATCACCATCGCTGCGGCCAGCTCGGCCACTGCGGCGACCGGGTCCGTCGCCCCGGTTATGGGTCGTCCCACCACAAGCCAATCGGCGCCCCTGCTGATCGCCTCGCCCGGCGACATGACCCGTCTCTGGTCGGACACTGCTGCGCCCGGCGGACGTACTCCCGGGGTCACTCTGGTCATCCCGGGGGCGACGCTCGCAACCACGGTCAGCTCCTGCGGCGAGCAGACGACTCCCTCGCAGCCTGCGCTGTCGGCAACCCGGGCCATCTTCGAGACCAATTTGCCGGGCGTCGAGCCGATCCCGAGCGCGTTCAGATCGGGGGTATCGAGGCTGGTCAGCACCGTGACCCCGAGCACCCCGGCATAGCCATTCGACGTCTCGCCGAGCCCTTCCACCGCTGCGCGCAGCATGGCCTCACCCCCGGATACATGCGCTGTGACCCAGCGGACCCCGACCCTACCGAGCTGACGAGCGCCCGCACCTACCTGGCTCGGAATGTCGTGCAGCTTGGCATCGGCGAATACCGGCTTGCCGATGTCCACGAGCGCCGCAGCGATCCCGGGGCCGGCCCCGTACAGCAAGCCGAGACCCACCTTGAACGCTCCCACGTAGGGCTCCAGCTTCTTGGCGAGCCGAACTGCCTCCTCTGCCGATCCCAGATCGAGGGCAACGATGAGACGATTCACCACGGTTCCACGGCTCCAATCAACTCACCTAGCGACCGCACCCCGTGCTTGCTCATGTAGCGATGCAGCTGAGCAATGATGCGTGTGCCGATCCTCGGGCTGGCGAAGTGCGCGGTTCCAATCCCGACCGCGGACGCCCCGGCGAGGAGAAACTCGACGACGTCGGCGCCGCTGCCCGCCCCCCCGATGCCAACGATTGGAAGACCAGGGAGTGCCCGAGACACCTCCCACACACACCGCAACGCAATCGGCTTGATCGGTGCACCCGAATACCCGCCGACGACGCCCGAGAGCAGCGGACGTCTGGTCTCTATGTCGAAACCCGCACCCCAGACCGTGTTGCCGAGGACAACCCAATCCGCTCCCGCCTCGGCCACGGCCGCGGCGACCGCCACGATGTCCTCCGAGTTGGGGGTCAGCTTCGCACCGATGGGAAGCGTCGTGGCCGCCCTAACTGCCCGCACCACGGCCGCGGCTGGCCCCGCATCGAGGGCAAACATCCTCCCGTTCTCCAGGTTCGGGCAGGACAGGTTCACCTCCACTGCCGCGACGGAACTGCTGCTGAGGTGCCCGGCAACCCGGGCGTACTCATCCGCATCACGGCCAACTGCCGACCCCCACACGGGGACCGGCAGCGATTCCAGCCCGGGGCCAATCTCCTCGACCCAGGCATCGACACCGGGGTTTTGTATCCCGATCCCGTTCAGCATCCCGGTACCGGTCGCCGCGACCCGGGGCGGCTGCCGCCCCGGCCATGGTGTACCGCTCACAGACTTGGCCACCGCTGCCCCGTAAATTGCCAGGTCGGTCACCGCGGCGAAGTCCACCACCGACCCCACTGTTCCGCAGGCAGCGATCAGGGGCGACCTGAGGTCTAAGTTCCCCAGTCGCGTCCCCATATGGTCGGTGGTGGCCGTCGTCACCCCCCGACTCCCACCGGCTCGACGAGAGCGCCGGACCGGATCGTGAAGCGTCCCTGGTACATGGTGTGCGCGACGGCGCCCGTCAGAGCCCGCCCGAGGTATGGGGAATTCGCGCTCCGCGACACCGTGCCTGTCGTCTCGCACAATCCTTTCGGATCGAAGACCACGAGGTTCGCGGGTTGCCCCGGCTCCACCCGGCCCTGCGTCGCCAGGCCGGCGAGCCGGGCGGGTGCCGCCGCCATTACCCGGAAGAAGTCGGCCGGTTGCAGATCGACGATCGTGTTGACGACCGCGGCCGCCCACTCCAGCCCGGTCACCCCGAACGGGGCCTCTTCCCAGGCGTGGTCCTTCTCGTGGTCCGCATGCGGGGCGTGATCGGTCGCCACCATATCGATGGTGCCGTTGCGTAGGCCCTCGCGTACAGCAGCCACGTCCGACGGTGCCCGCAGCGGGGGCATCATCTTGTAGAGCGGGTCGGTGTCCTCCACGTACGTGTGATCGAAGAACAGATGGTGTGGCGTCACTTCTGCGGTAACGGGCAGCCCTTCAGCCTTGGCGGCCGCGACCAGCGCGACGGCGCCTGCGGTGCTGACGTGCTGTGCGTGGTAGCTCACTCCGGTGAGCCGTGCCAATGCGATGTCCCTGGCTATCACGATCTCCTCAGCTTCGCTGGGCACCCCGGTCATACCGAGACGAGACGACACCTCGCCCTCATGAACCTGACCGCCCGCGGCGAGACCGGGGTCGACGCAATGCTGGGCGACGACCGCATGGCGCTCCGCCAGGTAGTCCATCGCCCTCCTCAGCAGACCGGCGTCGGCAACCGTATCCCCGTCGTCGGTGAAGATCCGCACCCCGGCGCCGCACAACTCATCGAGATGTGCGAGCTTCTCGCCTCGCCGTCCGGCCGTGATGCAACCGGCGGGAACCACCTCAACAAGACCGACCTGACGACCGCGGTCTGCCACGAACCTGGCGAGATGGCCGGCGTCGATGGCAGGATCGGTGTTGGGCATAGCCACGACTGCCGTGTAGCCGCCCTTGGCGGCCGCCCGCGACCCGGTGGCGATGTCCTCCTTCCACTCCTGGCCGGGCTCACGCAGGTGGGTGTGGACGTCAACGAAACCAGGCCCGAGCCAGCTACCGGAGCAATCGACGACGTCCCCGCGCACGTCCAGGTTCTCGCCGACAGCAACGATATGCCCGTCGGCAACAACCACGTCACCGACCCGCGGAGCCTCGTCCGCACCTGTGACTATCAAAGCGTTCTGAAACGTGATCTCACTCATGCTCTCTTGTCCCTCCGAGCAGCTGGAACAACACGGCCATGCGGACCGCGACGCCGTTTGTCACCTGACTCAACACCTTGCAGCGCGGATCGTCGGCGGGGCCGCTGTCGATTTCGATACCCCGGATCATCGGACCCGGGTGCAGGACGATGGTGTCGGGCTTCAGCCGGTTGAACCGGGCATCGGTCATCCCGAAACGCTCCCGGTACTCCGCGACCGACGGGAACACGGAGGCGCCCCCGCGCTCGGCCTGGACCCGCAGCAAGTAGATCGCATCGAATTCGTCGAGCACCTCGTCGAAATCGGTCCGTGCCGCGGCCGGCCACCCGGTCATGTCGGGTGGAAGCAGTGTGGGAGGGGCGATCAGCGTCACGCCGGCACCAAGCGTCGAGAAGGCCCACACATCCGAGCGCGCCACACGGGAATGCCGGATGTCCCCGACGATGGCAATACGCAGACCCTCCAGACTGCCGAAATGCTGGCGCAGCGTCAACGAATCGAGCAGTGCCTGGGTGGGGTGCTGGTGGCAACCGTCGCCGCCGTTGACGACCGGAAGACCGGTCCACTCGGCCACCCGCCACGCCGCCCCGGTCGAGGAATGTCGGACCACCATCAAGTCGGCACCCATGGCCTTGACCGTCAGAACCGTGTCTTTGAGACTCTCCCCCTTCTTCAAGGACGATGTGCCGGGGGAAAACGAGAGGATGTCGGCGGACAATGCCTTGGCGGCTCGCTCAAATGAAAGCTTGGTGCGAGTCGAGGGCTCGAAGAACATCGTGGCCACCGTCTTGCCGCGCAGCGCCGGAACCTTGGGAATCGGGCGATGCATCACCTCGAAGAACTCGTCGGCGTCGTTGAGCAAACTGTCGAGTGTTGGCTTGTCAACCCCCTCCATGGTCAGCATGTGTTTCATCTGTCACTCCCCTCGTCATCGGACCCCTCGATCCACACCCCGTCTTCACCGTCGATTTCGGCCACCAACACTGTGACGTGCTCGTTGTGTGACGTCGGGAGGTTCTTCCCGACGAAGTCGGCGCGGATGGGCAACTCCCGGTGGCCCCGGTCGACGATCACGGCCAGCTGCACGACGGCGGCTCGACCCATATCGGCGAGGGCGTCGAGGGCGGCGCGAATAGTCCTGCCGGTGAAGAGCACGTCGTCAACGAGGACCACCGTGCTGCCGTCGAGATCGCCCGGGACCTCGGTGGGACCGAGCTCTATGTGGGGACGCGTGTCGATGTCGTCGCGGTACATGCCTATGTCGACGATCCCGCTGGGTACCTTGGTCGCTTCGATCTCTTCCAACAGCGCCGCCAGCCGTTCGGCCAGCGGCCCGCCCCTGGTGCGGATACCGACCACGACCAGGTTCGAAACGCCGCGGTTCTTCTCGATGATCTCATGGGCGATCCGGCGCAACACCCGGGACATGTCCTCGCCGGACATCACGAGACGCATCGTGACCACCCGGGCGAATAAACGAAAGCCACGCCCGACTCGGGCGCGGCCGATGCTCGATACATCGTGTTCTCCTTCCTTCCCGGCCTCACCGGACCGGACTTAAAGGTTGGTAATACTCGGTGCCGCCAGCGCGGTGGCACCGAGCGGTGACCCTAGCAGCATCCGGGCCGGGCCCCTATTCTTCGGGGCCTGCAGTCTCCCCCGCGGCGGCCAGCCTGGCGAGCACCCCGTTGACAAAGGCACCGCTCCGCTCGGTCGAGTAATGCTTTGCGAGGTTCACCGCCTCGTTTATGGCGACACCGATAGGCGTCTGACCGGAGCGCAGCTCGAAGAGGGCAAGCCGGATGATGTTCCTATCGACGGCCGGCATTCGCTCCAACCGCCACCCGGTGGCGACAGCCGAAATCGCCTCGTCCAGCGCGTTGCGCTCCCGCCTGGTGCCTTCGACATAGCGCCGGGCGCGCGCCGAGAGATCGGTCAGATCCGGCTCGGTGCCGGTCATATCGGCCGCATAGAGAGCCAGCAGCGCTTGATCCCGAGCCGGCTGCCTGGTCACGAGATACGGGTGATGTATTCGCCGGTGCGGGTATCGACCTTGATGACGTCGCCCACATTGACAAAGAGGGGAACCTGGACCACGAAACCGGTCGCCAGCGTCACAGGCTTGGTGGCACCTGAGACCCGGTCACCCTTGACTCCCGGCTCGGCATAAGTGACCTCGAGCTCCACGGAGGCCTGAAGCTCGATACCGATCGGGTTGCCCTCGAAGACGTGGAGCTGTGCGGTCATTCCCTCGCTGAGATAGTTGGCGGCGTCGGCAATCAGCTCCTCGGGAACCGCCATCTGCTCGTAGGTCTCGGCGTCCATGAAGTGGAAGCCCATGTCGTCGCGGTAGAGGTATTGGAAGTCGCGGCGATCGATCTTGGCGTCCTGGACGTTCTCGCCCGCCCGGAACGTCCGTTCCACCAGACTGCCGGTGTCGAGGTTCTTGAGCTTCATCTTGACGAACGCCTTGCCCTTCCCCGGCTTGGTGTGCTGGTACTCCACTACCTGGAACAGCCCATCATCGAGATTGAGCGCCATACCGGCTCGAACGTCGTTGGTTGAGATCATGCGTCAAGGCCCTTTTCCGACTTCGTCAATACTTCGTGGCCGTCGTCTCGAACAACCACCATGTCCTCGATCCGGACACCCCCGAACCCAGGAACGTACACGCCCGGCTCGACCGTGACAACATGGCCGCGTTCGAGAACGTCCTCCGAGTTGCGGGCGAGCCGCGGGCCCTCGTGGATCTCGAGACCTACGCCGTGACCGGTGCTGTGGACGAACTGCTCCTCGTAGCCGTACTTGCGCAGCACCACACGACATGCCTCATCCACCTCGTGCCCGGTGACACCGGGCCGCACCGCCTCGATCCCGGCTTCCTGCGACTCGAGTACCGCTTGGTGTATGCGGACGATCTCGTCGTCTGGCTCCCCGTCGAGCCAGATCGTCCGTGACATGTCGCTGTGGTAGCCATCCACGATGCACCCGTAGTCCAGCAGCAGCAGCCCATCTCCGACGGGTTCCTGCTCGGAGAGATGGTGCGGCAGGGCTGCGTGGGGCCCCGCCGCCACGATGGGCGGCCAGCCGGCCTGCGCGGCACCTGCGTCGCGCATCGCGTTGATCAGACTCCAGGCCAGGTCGCCTTCGCTCCGGGCCGCGGGCGCGAGATCGCGGACGGTCCGGAATGCCGAATCCCCTGCCGCCGCGGCCGCACGGAGAGCGGCGATTTCGGCGTCGTCCTTGACCATGCGCAGCGTCTCGACAACCCCGTGAGTGGTGTCGAGAACCGAATCCGTCTTGCTCTTGAGACCATGGACAAATGCCCAGGTGACGCTGCTCGCCTCGAGGCCCACGTGCTTCTCACCGGCGAATTGCTCCACCAACACGTCGTTGAGCCCCGAGCGGTATTCCACGAGCTCTCCCCCTGCGACGTCCTTCATGAGCCGGGCACCCAACTCGGCGTACCGACCGTCTGTGACGAATACGAAGCGATCGGGTGTCACCAGAACGTAGGCACTGGACCCCGTGAATCCGGTCAGGTAGCGGATGTTGGGCAGGAATGTGACAAGCAGCGGATGCTCGATTGCCTCGCGAAGCCTTGCTATGCGCTCGTTGTACAAATCGTCTCCAACAATTGAATGTCGCGACGATACACCACCCGAAACACGACCCGAATCACGACCCGAAACACGACCCGAATCACCAGCCGAATCAGCTACCCAGGCCGATGGCGGCCAGGGCATTCTCGAGCAACTCGTCGTCGACGGGCACGACGTCGGGCCTGCCGAAGTCCTCCAGAACCACCATCCTGACCCCCGAAGCGTCCCGCTTCTTGTCGCGGCCTACCAACGCCATGATCGCGGCCGGGTCCACCGGAGGCGAAGCCGTCGGCAACCCGATATGGGCGATGATCTGACGCTGGCGGTCCTCATGGGCAAAGCCGGTCATGAGTGCCGACACCCGGCCCGCGGCGACCATGCCGATCGCTACCGCATGGCCGTGGCTGATGCCCGCGACGAGCTCGACCGCGTGGCCGATGGTGTGCCCGTAGTTCAGAACTGCCCGTTGGCCCGTCTCGCGGAAGTCATTGGTCACCGTCTCGACCTTCACCCTGATTGCCGCAGGGACGACAACATCGAGCGACGCGGCTAGACCGTTCGCCTCGTATTCCCCGAGAATGGCACGATCGGCAATGAACCCGGCCTTGACCGTCTCGGCCGCACCTTCGCGGAGGAGCTCGTCGGGAAGCAGGCCGAGCACATCGAGGTCCACCACCACCCGGGCGGGATGCCGGAACACTCCCGCCAGGTTCTTGCCTCCGACGTTCACCCCTGTCTTGCCGCCGATGGCTGCATCTACGGCACCGAGCAGCGTTGTCGGCAGGTACGTGACCTCGATGCCACGCAGGTAGGTGGCCGCAGTGAAGCCGGCGAGATCAGTGGTCGCACCGCCCCCGACGGCGATAATCATGTCGCTTCTCGTGAAACCGAGCGTGTTGAGCCACTCGTAGACAGTCTCCACCGTTCGCAGGCTCTTTGCGTCCTCCCTATCGGGCAGTACTTTGACGGACGCAGCGACGCCGCGACCGTCGGCCTCGTCGGCGATCGCGGCGGCCAGCCGGGACACCGCCGGCTGGGTGAGCACGGCGACCCGGGAGACACCGTCGAGCAGCAGCGAATCGCACCCCGCGATGGCGCGCCCAACGTAGATCTCACATGCACGACCTGCTTCGTCGGTGAGTGCGTGGGTGGGGATCACTCAGAACTCCGCGATGTGTTTGCGGTAGGCAGCCACCGAACCGACGAGCTCCGCGACCGTGTCCCCGCCGAATTTGCGGGTCACTTCGTTGGCCAACGTGAAGGCCACCATCTGCTCGCCGACAACCGCCGCAGCCGGCACAGCGCACACATCGCTCCTCTCCCGGAACGCCTTGTCCGCCTCCTTCGTCACCACGTTGACGGTGTCGAGCGGCCGCATCACCGTCGAGATCGGCTTCATCGCCGCCCGAACCCGGAGCACGTCTCCAATCGTCATCCCACCTTCGAGGCCACCCGCCCGGTTTGTGCTGCGGAAGAATCCCTCCTCGCCGTGGAAGATCTCGTCATGCGCAGAGCTACCGGGAGTACGGGCAACCTCATACGCATCGCCGACCTCGACGCCCTTGATGGCCTGGATCGACATCAACGCGGCTGCCAGTGCCGTGTCGAGACGGCGGTCCCAATGCACGTGTGAGCCGAGCCCGATCGGCAGCCCATAGGCCAGCACCTCGAACACCCCACCGAGCGTGTTCCTGTCTTCCTTGGCGCTCTCGATGGCGGCCGCCATCGCCTCCGCCGTGGCGGCGTCGAAGCACCGCACAGGCGATTCATCGATGGCATCGAGGTCCGATGGCTGGGGGCGGACGGCGCCGTCGGGTGAAGCGACTGTCCCTATGGCAACCACGTGGCTCACGATCCCGACGCCGATGGTGCCGACTAGCTGCTTCGCCAGGTAACCCACGACCGTCCTGGCGGCGGTTTCCCGTGCCGAGGCCCGCTCCAGGATGTCCCTGGCATCACGGGTGTCGTACTTGACCATCCCGGCGAGATCGGCGTGCCCGGGCCGAGGGGTCTCGAGGGGACGCCGGCTCACCCCCTGCCCGGGCGACATCTCCTCCTGCCACTTCGGCCATTCCGTGTTGCGCACGATCACTGCGACCGGGCTGCCCAACGTCTTTCCGAACCGCACACCGCCCATGATCTCGAGCTCGTCCTTCTCGAGCGTCATGCGACGACCCCGACCGTAGCCGAGCCGCCGCCGCGCCAGCTCGGCCGCGATGCCTTCTGCGGTCACCGCTAATCCGGCGGGGAGACCTTCGACGACCGTCACCAAGCCGGGACCGTGGGATTCGCCTGCTGTCAGGAAACGCAACATGGGAAGGAATAGTAGGCGCCTCGACCGACGTGCGATCGGCCATGTCCAAGCACACTGTTGCGACCTAGGCTCAGCCGCCCAGATACCAGTTGGCTATCTGTGGTCCCCAGAACAGGCCGATCCAGGCCCCCATGACCATATACGGCCCGTAGGCGAACTTGGCGCGGCGGCCCCGTTTGGTGAAAACCAGCAATAGAAGTGAGGCCACGCCGCCGAGCAGGATCCCGACGCAGAACCCCACGCCGAGCGCATCCCAGCCGACGAACCCGAGAAACAGCCCGAGCAGCAGAGCGAGTTTCACATCACCCATCCCGAACCCGCCTCGCGCAACGAGTCCCACCAGGAGGAGGAACGCAAAATAGATGAGCGCACCGATCACCGCTCTGCCCAAATCACGGGCGGAGCCGTCGACGAGCGCACCGAGGGCGAGCAGCACGCCCGCCACCCCCAGACCGGGAAACAGGATCCGATTCGGGATGAGCTGGTGGTCGATGTCGGTCAAGGTCACGGCCAGCGTGGTCGCACCGAACGCGAGATATGCGGGCAAGAATGCCCAGCCGTCCGTCGCCGCCACCCAACCGAATCCGATCGCCACTGCTGCCGCACCGAGCCACCAGGTCGTCGACCGCGGGCGCTCCGTCTTACCCATTCGGATTGGAATCAGCTGTGCCAGTCCCACCGCGATGATCCCGATGAGCACTCCACCGGCGACCGCCGCGGATCGCAGAATCACGCCGACCGCGACAACCATCAGCCGGCCCGCCGGCGCGCCAACTCGCGTTGAGCTGCGGCCCTCATGACGTCGGGCGCGACAGTTCGCCCGGTCCAGATCCGAAAGCTGGCTGCGGCTTGGCCGATCAACATGTCGAGACCCTCGGCAACCGGCCGGCCGCTCTCCCGCATGACGACGACCGCGGGTGTGACGGTGTCGCCGTATGCCAGGTCGAGCAGACCCGTTGCGGTTGCGAGCAGGCGGTCGTCCAGACGCTCCCCCCGCATGCCTATAGGGGTGGCGTTGAGAACCACTCCGTCAAATGTGGGTGTCTCGTTCCATGCGCACACGTCAGCGGCCACTCCGGTTCTGTTCAACAGGGCTAATGCCTTGTCGGCGCTCCGGGCCATGATCTGAAGACGTCTCCCCCCGAGCGCGAGCAGCGCCGCGGCGGCAGCCCCCCCGGCGCCCAGAATCGTCACCGGGTCGTTCTCGGGCAGTCCTGCCCAACGCCATGCCTCGCGGATGCCGAGCACGTCGGTGTTGTCGCCGACCACGGCGGCGCCGGCACGTGACAGCGTGTTGACTGCTCCCGCCCGCTCGGCAAGCTCTGTGCGTTTATCACAGCATCGGTAGGCGAGCACCTTGTGCGGCATGGTCACATTTGCGCCGTCGAGCTCGCCATCACGAAGCTCACTGATACCACGGACGAACCCCGGCTCGTCCACGTCGCGTGCGACGTACTCTCCGTCGATACCGACGTGGGCCAGGGCGGCCTGGTGCATCGCCGGTGACAGCGAATGCCGCACCGGCGAGCCGAATAGGGCGAGTCTCACGGGGTCAGGACTCCTGCGTCCTTGGCCTCTTGCTTCTTGCGGTTGTGCTCTTCGAGCGTCTCGCTGAACCCGTGCGTTCCGTCCTTGTTGATGAGGACGTAGTAGAAATAGTTGGTATCCGCCGGATGGGCCGCCGCATCGATCGATGCGAGTCGCACCCCTCCGATCGGGGTCGGTGGCAAGCCGGTGTTCTTGTATGTGTTGTACGGGCTGTCTACCTCGAGGTCGGCGTTGGTCACCTCGCCCTTGTTCTCCCCCAGCGCGTAGATGATCGTTGCGTCGATCTGCAACGCCATGCCTTCGCGGAGGCGGTTGGTGATCACCGACGCGATCGTCGGCCGCTCATCGTTGAGCTTGGCTTCCTTCTCGATGAGGGAGGCGATGATGAGGCCGTCATAAGGTTCGAGCCCGAGGTCCTCGATCGTGGTCCAGTCGGCCTCGGAGACCCGTCTCGTCAACGTATCGACGAGCTGGCCGACTATATCCGCGGGGCTGGCGTCCTTCCGGAACTCGTAGGTGTCGGGAGCGAGCAGACCCTCCCAGCGGGTCAGCTCGGGGTAGCCATCCGGGGCCTTGTCTGGCAGGTACGGTGAATCGACGGTGCCGTTGATGAGCGGCGCGGCGAGCTCGGTAGTGGTGTATCCGGTCTGCTCGGCCAGTGACGCCAGCGTGTCGTCGATCGTCAGCCCCTCGATCACTCTCACGGTGTATACGGACACCGTCTCCGGGCCCGACACCAGAATGCCGATGAGCGTGTCATAGTCCGTTCCCGTGACCAGCGTGTAATCGCCCGCCTTGAGCTTGTTCCCCGCGTCGGCCGCGTTCACGGCATTCTCAAAATCACCGGCATCGCTGATGATCCCCGCGTCGACGAGAGCCGCGGCGATCCCCTTGGCGGTGGCGCCCGACTGCACCTGGAAGTCGACCTCGAGGCCCTCCTCGATGGCGACCGTCGCGGTCGACTCGTTGCGTATCCCGGAGGCCATCTTCTTGGCGAGCGACGTTATGGCAAAGAACCCGACAATGACGATGAGGACGACGACGAACACCTGGATCATGCGAACCTGCCACGAGCTGTTGGGCGGATACTCAGGCGTCATGAGAGGACCTCCCGTCGAGGAAGCCCTGCAGCATCACGGCGGCAGCAACTTTGTCGATCGTTTCGCGCCGCTTGCGGCGGCGCATCCCGCCCTCGATGAGGGCGGCTTCCGCCTGCACTGTGGTGAACCTTTCATCAGAGAACGCTATGTGGCAGCCCGTTGCCGCAGCAACTGCGGATGCCAGCTCCCTGGCCATCGCTGCGGACGGTCCCTCTTCCCCCTTCAGGTTTCTCGGCAAACCGACTACCACGGTGTCCACCTCGTACTCGATGCATAGGTCCCTGATCGCTGCGATCGCATCACCGGAGCGCCGATCAATTACCAGATGCGGTTGCGCGATGATACCGAGGGTGTCGGATAAGGCGACACCTATCCGCCGCTCGCCGGGATCGAGACCTATGAAACGGGTCAGCGTCATACCCCCTGAAGCGCCGCTCTGGCCGCTTCTCGCGCCGCTTCCAGCGCCGCGTCGATCTCTTCGCCGTGCGGGCCTCCGGCCTGCGCCAGCTCGGGGTCGCGGCTACCGCCCCCGCCGACGACCCTGGCCGCAACCGCGGTGATCTCCCCCGCAGACACGCCGGCCGCAACCAGGTCGGCGGTCGCAAAGGCGAGTAGCGCCGCTTTGCCCGCGACACTCGATCCCAGGACCCCGATGCCCGAGCCGATGCGGTCGCGAAGCTGGAACGCCAGCGCTCTCAGTTGATCCGGGGTCGCACCGGGTTCGCTGATCACGATCAGCTTGTGTCCGTTGTATGTCTCGGCATCGTCAACGGCCTTGCCTGCGGTCTCGAGACGCGCCTTATCCTCGAATTCGGCTATCCGCTCCTCCTGGTCCCTGAGACGCAATGTCAATGCCCTCGCGGCATCAACCACTCCCGCCTCCTGGGCGCGTAGCAGCGAGGCCGTGTCGCGCAACTGGTGCCGGATATCGAGGAGATGCTCGTAGCCGGCGATCCCGGTCAGCGCCTCGACCCGACGCGTATTCGCAGCAACCGACCCTTCGGAGACAAGCACGAGGGGGCCGATCTGACCGGTCGAGGGAACATGAGTGCCGCCGCAGAACTCCGTCGAGTAGCTGCCCGCTTTGACAACCCGCACCCGGTCGCCGTACTTGTCGCCGAAAAAAGCTAGAGCGCCCATCTCCTCCGCCTGGTCCTTTGATGTCTCGACCGTGGTCACGCGTGCGTTCTCCACGATCCGCTCGTTGACCGCCCGCTCGATGCCGAGTAGCTCATCCGGCTCCACCGCCTTGAAGTGGCTGAAGTCGAAGCGAAGACGGTTCTCGGCCACGAACGAGCCTTCCTGGTGGACGTGCTCGCCGAGAACGCCCCGCAGTGCCCAGTGGAGCAGATGAGTCCCGGTGTGGTTCTTTCTGATCCGTTCCCGGCGTCCCGTTTCGATCGACGTCTCAGCATCCTGGCCCACCTGGATATGCCCGGTGGTTACCACCCCGCGGTGACCGTGGACCCCCTGAATCGCCAGTTGGGTATCCCTCACCTCCAGGATCCCCGTTTCGGTCTTGACGATGCCGGTATCGCCTACCTGGCCACCCGACTCGGCGTAGAAGGGAGTTCGGTCGAGGAAGAGCTCTATCTCCTCTCCCTCCTCGGCTACCTCCACCGGCTCACCCTCCCGCACGATGGAGAGAATGCGCGCCATCCCAGCTTCCGCGTCGTACCCGATGAAGTCCGTGCTGTCGAGACCGCGCACCAGCGCCCGGTACTCATCGCTGACCTCGGCGCTGTTGCGTGTTCGGAAGTTGGCCTTGGCCTGCTCCTTCTGGGCATCCATCATCCGCTCGAATTCTGCGAGGTCGAGACGGAACCCGCGCTCGTTGAGGATCTCCTCGGTCAGCTCCCGGGGAAAGCCGTGGGTGTCGTGCAGCTTGAAGGCGACCTCGCCCGATAGCGTGTCACCCTCCTCGAGAGGCTCGAGAGCCTCGTCGAGAAGACGGTGTCCGGACTCGAGGGTACGGCGGAACTTTCCCTCCTCCCGTTCGGCCATCTCCAGAATCCTGTCCTGCTGCTCGACCAGGTCGGGGTATGCCCGGCCCATGGCGGTAACGGTGGCACCCACCAGAGCGGCCATGATGTTGTCCCGGGCGCCGAGCAGCACGCCGTGCCGCACGGCGCGTCGCAGCAGGCGTCGCAGCACGTAGCCCCTGCCTTCATTCGACGGCACTACCCGGTCCGCAATGAGGAATGTGACGGCGCGGCCATGGTCGCCGAGAATGCGCAGGCTCACGTCCGTCCGCTCACTCTCACCAAGAGAGGTACCGGTCGCGTGCTCCGCGGCGGCGATGACACTTCGCAACTCGTCGGTGGCAAAGACGCTGTCCACGCCCTGGACCACGGTGGCAACGCGCTCGAGACCGGCGCCCGTGTCGATGTTACGGGCGGGAAGGTCGCCAACGACGTGATAGGGCTCATCCTGGACGTTTTGCATGAAGACCAAATTCCAGATCTCCATGAACCGCTCATCGTCCACCGCCGGTCCGCCGTCCTGGCCGTAAGCGGGGCCTTTGTCGAAGAAGATCTCCGACGACGGCCCACAAGGCCCGGCAACACCCATCTGCCAGAAGTTGTCGCGATCCATTCGCTGGACGCGTTCTGGTCGCACGCCGACACCGTCGATCCAGATCTCGGCGGCCTCCTCGTCGGAGAAATGCACCGTGAACCAGAGCCGTTCGGGGTCGATGCCGAACCCGTCGGTCACCAGCTCGTAAGCCCACGGTATCGCTTGCTCCTTGAAGTAGTCACCGAATGAGAAATTGCCAAGCATCTCGAAAAAGGTGAGATGGCGCGCCGTGGTGCCGACGATGTCGATGTCGGCGGTACGGCCGCATTTCTGCACCGAAGCCGCCCTGGGATACGGCGGCTTTTCCTCTCCGAGTAGGTACGGCTTGAAGGGGACCATCCCGGCAACGGTCAGCAGCAGAGTCGGGTCGATCGGGATCAGCGAGGCGCTGGGCACGATCGTGTGAGCGCGCTCGGCGAAGAAGGACAGAAACGTGTCGCGGATCTCTTGGCTGTTCATTGCGTCGGCAGGTTAGCGCCGCCGATCAGGACCCCACCCCGAGCAGCCGCCTGCAATAGGTCGCCAACTCCTCTACCGGGACGACCGTCGATTCCCCCGTGTCCAGCGTCTTCACCTGGGCGGCTCCCGATGACCATTCCTCGTCACCGACTACCACCGCCAGCCGGTGCCCGCGCCGATCGGCGTACTTCAATTGTGTCCCCAGTTTCCTGGCGTCGGGGTACAGCTCCACCGATAGCCCTTCCCGGCGCAGATCCTCGGCGAGACGCAGATAGTCGCCTTGCCTGTCCGCTGAGAAGAGCGGAACGAATATGTCTGCCGTCGCCGCTCGCTCGTCGACCCGTCCCAATTCCTCCATCGCCGCGATGAGCCGGTCGACACCGAGCGAGCCTCCGATCCCCGGCAGACGCTGCTTTGTGTAGAGCGAGGCCAGGTCGTCGTAGCGCCCACCCGAGCAGACGCTGCCGATATCGGGAAGGTCGTCGAGGAACGTCTCGAACACCGTTCCCGTGTAGTAGGCAAGCCCGCGGGCGATGCTGACGTCGACCCGCACCCGGGCGTCGTCGATCCCGGCGGCTCTCACCCCGTCGACAACAGTGCGCAACGACGTGAGGCCGCGCACCGCGATCTCTTCGCCGCCGACGATGTCCGGCAGCGCATCGAGAATCTCGTCGTTGCTTCCGGCCAGCCCGGCGAGAGCGAGGATCTCGTCTGCCTGCGCGGCGGTGGCGCCCGCCACCTCGCAGAGCTCCGTTCGTACGCCGTCGGTGCCGATCTTGGCGAGTTTGTCGAGGGTACGTAACACCGCGCTCGCCTGGCCTCCCAATCCGAGACGCTCCAGCAGACCGTTCAACAAGTCCCGGTTGTTGAAGTGGATCGTGAACGGCGAGATGTCGAGCGTGGCGAAAAGATCGTGGACGACGACGATGGTCTCGATGTCGGCAACGAGACTCTCGGTGCCGATCGTGTCGAAGTCGAATTGGACGAACTCCCGGTAGCGGCCCCGCTGGGTGTTCTCACCGCGCCACACCGGCCCGACCGCATAGCGCTTGAACGGTGTGCCCAGTTCGCCGACGTGCTGAGCGATGAAACGCGCCAGCGGCACCGTGAGATCGAAACGCATCGCTACATCCCGGCCACCGTTGTCCTCGAACCGGTACATCTGGCGATCGGTCTCGTCGCTGCCCTTGCCGAACAGGATCTCGCTGTACTCGAGAGCGGGCGTGTCGATGGGGGTGAAACCAAACGAGCGGTATACCCGGCGAGCGGTCTCGATGACCTGCTCCCTGGCGGTCATCGTCACCGGCAAATAGTCGCGGAAACCCTTGAGCGTCCTCGGCGGGATGATGCTCATCGCGCCTGGCCGTCCTGGCGCATCCTGGCGGCGGCATTGTCCAGCACATCGGCCATGCCCCGCATGCCGCTCCTGGCGACGTTGCCCGGCGTTATGCGCTCCCGGGCCTTGCGGAGCTGCTTGATCAGGTAGCCGACCAGACCCAGCGAGGCCAGAGAGCCCATGATGAACCATCGGATTCTCAACAGCATCGTCGTACCTTACTTCCGCTCGGGCTTGCCCAGCCGCCTGTCGATCCGGGCAAGCCGCTCGGCCAGGGCCGCCTCGGCACCGTGGTTCCCCGGCACGTACACGGTGGCGCCGACGGCCCCATCCGGCAGATACTGCTGCGGGAGGATGCCGTCCGGATCATCATGTGGGTACAGATACCCGACACCGTCACCGAGGGCACGTTGGCCTTCGGTGGCAGCGTTGCGCAGGTGCGGCGGCACCATCGCCCCCGGTGTCCGGTCGAGAAGGTCCCTCGTCCGTCCGATCGCGGTCTTCACCGTGTTCGATTTGGACGCCAATGCGAGGTACAGGGTGGCGTGCGACAGTGCGAACGACGCCTCGGGCAGACCGATCAGCTCGACCGCCCGGAACGCATCGGTGGCGATAGACAGGCCGGCAGGGTCGGCGAGCCCGACATCCTCAGACGCCAGGATCACCAGCCGCCTGGCGATGAACTTGGGATCCTCGCCCGCCTCGATCATCGTGTGCAACCAGTACATGGCCGCATCCGGGTCCGATCCCCGCACGCTCTTGATGAACGCTGAGATGACGTCGTAGTGCCGGTCGCCGCCTTTGTCGTAGCGGATGATCCGTCGCTGCAGAGCCTCGGTGACATCGGAGACCTCGACGGTATCGCGCCCCGAGCCACGCACAACGGCGGCGGCGACATCGAGCGTGTTCAGAGCCAGCCGGGCGTCGCCGCCCACCCGTTCCCCGATCGCTACCAGCGCTGCGTCGGTCACGGTCACATCGCCACCGAGCCCTCGCATCGTGTCCTCCCGGGCGGCGCCGAGGAGCGCGACGACGTCGTGGGGTGCAAGTGGCTCGGTCCGAAATACCGTGCATCGTGAGATCAACGGTGAGTTGACCTCGAAAAACGGGTTCTCGGTCGTGGCACCGACGAGAATGACCGTTCCGTCTTCGACCCCGGGCAGCAATGCATCTTGCTGGCTCTTGTTGAATCTGTGGATCTCGTCGAGGAAGAGCACCGTTCCTCCGATGCCGTCCTCGAGACGCTGCCGCGCCGACGCCAGGATCGCCCTGACCTCCTTGACGCCCGCCGCGGTTGCAGACAGCTCGGTGAACCTGGCCTCTGCCGCGCGGGCCGTCAAGCGTGCCAAAGTCGTCTTTCCCGTCCCCGCCGGACCCCACAGGATCAGCGAGCTGGGACGCCCCGACTCGAGAAGCGACCGGAAGGCCGTCCCCGGGGCCACCAGATGTTGCTGACCCACCACCTCGTCGAGCGTACGAGGTCGCATCCTGGCGGCGAGCGGCGCTCCACGGAACCGTCGATCCGCCCGCTCCTCCGCAAAGAGGTCTTCCTGGTCGCTCAACGTTGCTCGGACCAGGCGGCTCGTATCTCAGGGCGCACGTCGATGCCGAGCTCCCCGAGCTGCACTTCGGCGACCCGACTCGGTGCCCCGGTCAGCGGGTCCGCCCCGGTTTGCGTCTTGGGGAACGGCATTACCTCGCGAATGTTCTGCTCGTTCTGGAGGATGGACACGAACCGGTCCACCCCGATGGCGAACCCGGCATGCGGCGGCGTGCCGTAGCGGAGGGCCTGCAGGAACCACCCAAAGCGCGTCTCCGCCTCTTCCGGTGATATCCCGAGCACATCGAACACCTGCGACTGGAGAACCGGGTCATGAATCCTGACGCTCCCCGAACCGAGCTCCGCGCCGTTGAGCACCATGTCGTAGCTACGCGAGATGGCGGTCTCCGGTGAGGACCGCATCTCCTCGACGTCCCGCGGTGCGGTGAACGGGTGGTGGGCGGGAGCGAGAGCACCCTCTTCGGTTCGCTCGAACACCGGGAAGTCGACGACGAACAAGAACGCCAGCTCGTCGTGCCCGGAGGGTTGGCCCAATTGCAGCCGGAGCTGTCCCAGCACCCGGGAGACCACTTTCACCTCGTCGGCGACGATCAGCAGCGCATCGCCGGGTTGGGCGGCCATGGACCTGGTAACCCCGGTCACCTCCACCTCAGTGAGGAACTTGGTAACGGGTGAGCGGACGCTGCCGTCCTCCTCGGCAACCATCCAAACGAGCCCCTTGGCACCGAGGTCCTGCGCCTCAGCGACGAGCTTGTCGAAGCCGGCTCGCGACAGACCCTGGTTCCCGATGTTGATCCCACGCACCGCTCCTCGGGCGGCAATGGCCCCGGCGAACGCCCGGAACTCAGATTGAGCGAAAACGTCGGCGAGGTCGACGATCTCCATCCCGAAGCGCACATCGGGCTTGTCGGTCCCGTAGCGGGCCATCGCCTCGGCGTACGTCATCCTGGGAAGCGGGCGCACCAATTCCGTACCGCGGACATCGCCGACCACCCGGGCCACGATCGCCTCCAGCGTGTCGAGGACATCGTCCTGGTCCCAGAAGGAGCCCTCGAGGTCGAGCTGGGTGAACTCGACCTGGCGATCGGACCGGAAGTCCTCGTCGCGATAGCAGCGGGCGATCTGGTAGTAGCGCTCGACCCCCGCCACCATCAATAGCTGCTTGAACAGCTGGGGCGATTGCGGGAGCGCATAGAAATGACCGGGCCGGAGCCGGCTGGGGACCAGCATGTCACGGGCCCCCTCGGGCGTCGATACGACGAGGGTCGGCGTCTCGACCTCGAGAAAGTCGAGGTCGTCGAGCACCCTTCGCATCGCCCTGATCGCTGTGGAACGTGCCCGGAGGTTCCCGGCCATCTTGTCCCGTCGCAGATCCAGATAACGGTACTTGAGACGCCGCGCCTCGTCGGCGTCGAAACGCTCATCGATCTGAAAGGGCATGACGTCTGCAGGCGACAGCACCTCGAGCTCGCTGACGCCCACCTCGATCTCACCGGTTGCCATCTCCGGGTTGATCGTGCCATCCGGCCGCTCTCGGACGATACCGGTGACCATGATGCAGAACTCGTTACGCAGACCGCGCAGGGTCTCAGACGACGCCGGGTGATTCTCCGGGTTGAGCACCACCTGGACGATCCCCGATGAGTCCCGCAGGTCGACGAAGATCACCCCACCGTGGTCCCTCCGTTTGGCGACCCATCCCGCCAGCCGCACCTCGGTACCGATGTCGGAGGCGCGGAGAATGCCGCCGTGCGTCGTCCTGTACTTCGTCATGGTTTCCTCGCTTCAGGCGCCAATCCGTCTAGCGATCGGTCAGGTCGGGATCGGTCAAAAAGGGATTGGTGCGCAGTTCCTGCGCGATCGTAGTCGCCGGGCCATGACCGGGAAGAACCCGGGTTTCGCCGGCGAGCGGCAGCACCCGCTCTCGCATCGACTGCATCAAGTCACCGTAGTTTCCGCCCGGCAGGTCGGTTCTACCGATGGAACCGGCGAACAGCTGATCACCCGAGAAGAGAATCCCATCCTGGTCGAGATGGAAGCAGCAATGGCCCGGGGTGTGCCCCGGAGTGTGGATGATCGCGATGTCGAGGCCGGCGAGCCTCAGCTGCTGGCCATGATCGAGGGCCGACCAGGATGCCGGCGGCTCGAAGCCACTCTCGAGCCAGCCGGGCAGCGTCCCACCGAACAGGGAACGTAGCTGCGCCGCCGGATCCGCGGCCAGCCACTCGTCGTCGGGGTGCAGGTAGGCGCTGATCGACCACTTGTCCACGACACCACCGGCACCGCCGGCGTGGTCGATGTGGGCGTGCGTCACCAGCAGGGCCTCCGGATAGAGGTCGTTGCGGGCAAGCAGGTCTGCGATCCCTTCCAGGTCGTCCGGCGCGTCGACGATCACACACGGGCCACCCCGCTCCGGCGCCACCACATAGCAGTTCGTCTCGGCCAGCCACAGCGAGCGACCGTCGACCAGCAGCGTCATTCGGTTGTGCCCTGCGGCACCAGCCGGTACGAATCGAATACGCCGTCGACCCGTCGAGTCTCGGCTAGAACCCGTTCCAGCTGCTGAGGATCGGAGAACTGCACTTCAAAGCGCAGGATCGCCACACGGTCGCTACCCGTTGCCGTCGATGCCGCCTCGATGTTTCCGCCGTGATCCGAGATGACCTCGGTCACGTCGCGAAGAAGACGGGCCCGGTCGAGTGCCTCGATCTGGATCCAGGCAAAGAACGAACCCTGGTACTCGCCGTCCCACGAGACGTCGATGATCCGCTCCTTCTTGTCGCCGAGCGCTCCGATGTTGCTGCAGTCGACCCGGTGAACCGAGACTCCCCGCCCAACCGTCACGAAACCGATGATCTCGTCACCAGGGACAGGCGCACAGCACCGCGCCACCCTCACCAGCATGTCCTCCATGCCGTCGACCTTTATCGCACTGGTGGGGCGCCGTGACCGGGACCGGGTCGGGGGGCTGAGTAGGTCGTCGTCCTCCGAGCCGAGGCCGTGCAAGCGCTCGAGACGTGAAATGACCGTCAGGGGGCTGAGCCTGCCGTCACCCACGGCGACGTAGAGACCGTCGACATCGTGGTAGCCGCAATCTTCCGCGACCGGAAGCAGCGCCTCGTCCCGTTTGAATCGCTCAATCGGCAGCGGCGATTTGCGCAGGGCCCTCACGATCGCCTCTTTGCCGTCCTGAAGAGCCGTTTCCCGCCGTGCCCGCGTGTACCACTGACGGATCTTGGTGCTTGCCCGCGACGACTTGACGAACTCCAGCCAGTCGCGGCTGGGGCGGGCATCCGCCGATTTGGTGGTGATGATCTCGACAATGTCGCCGGAATGCAGCTCTGAGTTGAGGGGCGTCAACTTTCCGTTGACCTTGGCACCTACACAGCGGTGGCCGACGTCGGTGTGGATCTTGTATGCGAAGTCGACCGGGGTGGCGCCCCGCGGCAGCACGTGGACATCACCCTTCGGCGTGAGGGCGAACACCTCATCGATGTAGAGATCCAGTTTCAGATGCTCGAGGAACTCGCGGGGATCTGTCGACTCCTCCTGGAGGAAGCGTAGATCGGCTATGAACTCGGGATCGGTGCTCTTGTCGCCGTCTTTGTAGCGCCAATGCGCCGCGATCCCGTACTCGGCGCGGGTATGCATCTCGTAGGTACGGATCTGCACCTCTAGCGGCTTGCCATCCGGCCCGAGCACCGTGGTGTGCAGGCTCTGGTACAGGTTGAACTTGGGCATCGCGATGTAGTCCTTGAACCGGCCCTGGATCGGAGCCCACAGGGTGTGGATCAACCCCAGCACGGCATAGCAATCCCGCACCTCGTTCACGAGCACCCGCACCCCCATGAGGTCGTATATCTGCTCGAACTCGAGACCGCTCGCCATCATCTTGCGGTAGATGGAGTACAGGTGCTTGGGTCGGCCGGTGACCATTGCTTCTATGCCCTGTACCGCTAACTCCTCGCGCACGCGCTCCTTGACCCGCTCCAGGTCCGCTTCCCGCTGTGGGGCGCGTCTGCTGATCAGCTCCTCGAGCTCGAGCATCCGCTTGGGATACAGCTCGCGAAAGCAGCGGTCCTCCATCTCGTGCTTCATCTCTTGCACCCCGAGCCGGTGCGCCAGCGGGGCGTAGACCTCGAGGGTCTCGAGAGCGATCCGATGCCGCTTCTCCTCGAGGAGGAAGTCAAGCGTACGGATGTTGTGGAGCCGGTCGGCGAGTTTGATGAGCAGAACGCGGATATCCTTGGCCATCGCTATAGCCATCTTGCGGATCGTCGCTGCCTGTTGTTCCTCTCGCGACGAGAACCGGATCCGGTCCAGCTTTGTCACCCCGTCGATGAGCGCCGCCACCTCGTCCCCGAACATCGACGCGGTGTCCTCGAGTGACACGTCGGTGTCCTCCACTGTGTCGTGCAGGATGGCCGCGATCAGCGTTGCCTCGTCCATGCCATAGCCGGCGAGGATCTCGGCGACTATCAGCGGGTGAGTGATGTAGGGGTGTCCCGACCTGCGCATCTGCCCGGCATGTGCCTGGGCGGCCACCCGGTAGGCGCGTTCGATATTGGAGAAGTCGGCATCTCCGTAATGCGAGGCGTATTCCTCACGGATCCGAGCCAGGTGGAGCGCAGGTTCGGCCTCGATGATCTCAGGAAGCGCCATACCTCACCACCGCATGAACATCGACCCCGTCCAACCGTTCCCGACCCCCCAGGAAGGCTAGCTCGGCAAGGACCGTGAACCCGACGACGTGGGCTCCGAGCGCCCGGATGAGATCTGTCGATGCCCGGCCCGTCCCCCCGGTGGCCAAAACGTCGTCGACAACGAGCACGTTGTCGTTTGGCATGGCCGCGTCCTGGTGGATCTCGACACGGTCAGTGCCGTATTCGAGTTCGTAGACCTGGTGGTGTACGTCGTATGGCAGCTTTCCCGGCTTGCGCACCGGGATGAAACCAGCTCCGAGGCGGATGGCGATAGGTGCCGCGAAAATGAAGCCGCGAGCTTCTATCCCAACCACCTTCGTCACGCCGCGCGACCGGAAAGGCTCGATCATCGCGTCGATGGCTCCATCGAACGCGGCATAGTCGCCCAGCAAGGGGGTGATGTCTTTGAAGATGATTCCGGGCTCCGGGAAGTCCGGGATATCACGGATTAGCGAGCGAACTCGCGACTCGGTTGATTCGATCACGAAACCAGTCTACCGCCGCTTGCCGCGCCGTTTTGGTGGCCGCGGCCGCGCTCCCGACGCCCGTTTCTCCGTCGCCGTTGCGGACGAACCGGAACTGCTCTTCGCCGGAGCTTTGGACTGCGTCTTGGCGGGTGTCTTCCCAGGTGTCTTCGCAGGTGTCTTCGCTGCCGGGGCAGCCTTGGTGGCGGGTGCTTCGGCGGCAACCACAGTGGTGTCGCCGGTCCGTCGCTCGGCGCGACGCTGCATCCGCTGCCATTGAGGTTCGGTTTCCTTCCACGCTGTCAGAAGCGGAGAGGCCACGAATATCGAGGAATAGGTACCGGCGGCAATTCCGATGAAGAGCGCCAGGGCAAACTGGCGCAACGTGGCGGCGCCCAGCAGGTAGGAACCGACGAAGAGAAGGCTCCCTATCGGCAAGAGAGAGGTCAAAGACGTGTTGAGCGAGCGCATCAGAACCTGGTTCATCGAGAGGTTGGTGATCTCGGTGAAAGTGTTCCTATTGCCCAATTCGTGCACGTTCTCCGTGATCTTGTCGAAGACGACGACCGTGTCGTACAAGGAGTAGCCGAGAATCGTCAGAATGGCGATTACGGTCGCAGGAGTCACTTCGAAACCGACGAGCGAGTAGACACCGGCGGTGACGATCAAGTCGTGGAACAAGGCCGTCAGCGCGGCCGCCGACATCTTCCACTCGAAACGCCACGTGATATAGAGCGCCACGACCAACAGGAAGATGACGAGCGCCTCGATGGCCCGTCTGGTTATCTCGGACCCGAACGTGGGACCGGTCGATTCGATCGACAGGTCGTTGGGATCCACACCTGCCACATCCGCCACCGTCGCGACCAGCTGGTCCCGCTGCTCGACGCTGAGCGCCCCGGTCTGGATGATCGCCGTTTCGCTCCCGTCGGATTCCGTGCGGATCTGGACGCGTGCGCCCTCCTCGCCGATCGTGGCCAGGCCGTCGCGGTACCCGGCGACGACCTGCCCTGATTGGTTCGGGGCATCGATGACGGCACCACCGGTGAAGTCGATGCTTCCGTTCAAACCACGGAACATCAGCGAGAAGAGCGAGACCAGGATGACAATTCCCGAGATGACGAAGAAGCGACGCCGATGCCGCACGAAGTCGAACTCCGTCTCGCCCCGGTAGAGGTCTGTCCACACGCTCACGACGCCACCTCCTCGACGATGCCTCTTCCCATGGCGGCCCTGATGGAGAACATTCCGACTTCACTGAGCTTGCCGCGCACGAGCAGCATCGCAAACGGTCGGGTGAAGACGTAAGCGACAATGACATCCACCGCCGTCGCGATACCAAGTGTGAGCGCAAACCCCTTCACCGGTCCGATCGCCAGGAGCCACAGAAGAACGGATCCGGCCATGGTCACCGTATCCGCGGTGATGATCGTGTGGAAGGCCCGCTTGAATCCGTAATCCACCGCGGGTTTCAACGCCCGCCCTCGCCTGTGCTCCTCCTTGATCCTCTCGAAGAAGACGATGTAGGAATCGGCGGTGATACCCACCGACACGATTATGCCGGTGACACCCGACAACGTGAGCGTCGTGCCCTGGGTCTGGCCCAGCAGGATGATCGTTCCCAGCAGAAGCGAGCCGAAAACGCTGAAGCCGAGCACTGCAATCAGGCCGAGGATCCGGTAGTAGGCCAGCATGGCCAACGCGACCAGGATCAGACCGGCGATACCGGCGATCAGCCCCGCCCGCAGCGAATCGGACCCGAGGCTGGCCGATATGGAGCCCTCGCTCTCGCGCTCGAACGTGGTCGGGAGCGCACCATATCGCAGCACGGTCGCCAGGTCTTCGGCCTCTTGTTGACCGTTGTCGGCCGCCGACCCCATCGTGATCACGACTGAGTCGGCCTTGAGGGACTCGCCGGAGGCGACGTCTTGTGCGATCGACGGTGCCGAGATGACCTTGCCGTCGAGGACGATCGCCATCTGACGATGCGGATCGCCATAGACGTAGGTGGAGAGGACGGCGGTGCATTCTTCGAATTTCTTCCCACCGTCCGCAGTGAACGACGGGTCGACGTCCCAGCCCTGCGTGTTGCCGCCGAAGCCGGCCGCGGCACCGGTCAGATCGGCGCCGGTGAGGAACGCCGGACCGAGGTCGAAGATACGTCCGCTGTCATCCGCCAGGTACACCCCATTGTTCGGATCGTCCACCACGCTCAGCCCGGTGGTCGGGTCCAGATCGGCGGCCGATACAGGCGGCGGTTGGTCATCGCAACTGGTTGCGGTCGTATTGGGGGGAAGGGTGGTGGTCGTCGTTGGCGCGGCTGTGGTCGTGTCTCCGGGTGCGGCCGTTGTCGTTGTGGTCGTGTCTCCGGGTGCGGCCGTCTGTGGTCGTGGTCGTGGTCTCCGGCGCCGCTGTTGTCGTTGTGGTCTCCCCGGGAGCCAACGTGGTGGTTGGCAGCGAGAGGATGCCCTCGGTGAACGCCGGGCTGACGGCGCTGATGGAGTACACCGGTCGGAACGTGAGCTGGCCCGTCTTGCCAACCGCGGCGAGGGCACGCTCGCGGTCCTTTACGCCGGGCAATTGCACGAGTATGCGACGGTCGCCCTGTACTGAGATCTCAGGCTCCTGAACCGCACCGAGACTCTCGATGCGGTTGCGCATTGTGGTGACAGCCTGGTCGAGCACGGCGCGGTCGGTGCCCGCTGGTGCGGCCAGCACAACCGAGAACCCACCCTGGAGGTCGAGACCGAGCTTGGGGTCCCATCCACCGGCCACCATCGCAGCCAGCGACCCCCACGAAATGACAATGGCGAGGATCAATGAGATCCACAACGGTCGGCGGTTCACTCTTTCGCATCTCCAAGCTTTTCGGCAATTGCCCGGACGGTAATGGTCAACGTCGTCCCCTTGCCTACGTCTATGGTCGCTTCGTCCCCATCGAGCCTGGTCACGCGCCCGAGGATCCCTCCGATGGTCCGAACCTGGTCTCCAACCTCGACGGAGTTACGCAGCTCCTGCATCTGTCGCTGCCGCTTCCGCTGCGGGTAGATGAGAGCAACGTAGAACAAGCCCCCGAAAATGACGAGCGGAAGCAGCAGACCCAGCCAACTTGCTGAGCCCTGGGTCGCTCCTTCATCGGTCGCCAGCAGCAACCAGGGAACGATCGTGTTGTATGGCACGAAAGCCTCCAGTGGAATAACAGCCACACCCTCAAACGGAGTCGGGCCGGCATAGGTTAGTGCGGTCTGATCCAAAGCGTGAAAATCATCGGCTCCTCAACAGCACGACCTCGTCGCGGAACTGATCAAACCGGTTGCCGTCGATCGCTTCCCGGGCCCGGCGCATCAACTCGAGCGTGTATGTGAGGTTGTGAATCGACAACAGACGCAGTCCGAGCAACTCCCGTGTCGAGAATAGATGGCGGATGTAACCGCGGCTGTAGCAAACACAGGCCAGACACGTGCAGCCATCGTCGATCGGCGAGGGATCCTGCGCCCACTCCGCTCGCTTGATCGAGAAGTCGCCGGTCCGGCTCAGTACCTTGCCATGCCTGGCGACACGGGTGGGCAGGACACAATCGAACAGGTCGACGCCACGGGCGACCCCAGCAAGAATTCCCTCGGTGTCGCCGAGGCCCATCACGTAGCGCGGTGCCCCCTCCGGCAGCTCGGGGATTACAGCATCTATGGCCTGATCGCGCTCGGCGGGAGCCTCACCGACCGAGAGCCCGCCGATACCGAAGCCCGTGAAGCCGAGTGCCGCCGTTGCCGCCGCAGAGCGGGCACGCAAACCGGGCTCGGTCCCACCCTGGACGATCCCCCACAAGACGCGGTCGTCCCGCGTCCTGGCCTCGAGCGCGCGCCGTGCCCAGCGCAGAGTTCGCTCCATCGCCATCTCGGTGTCCTGGTACGACGCCGGCAGCCCGATGAGGACATCCAGCGCCATCGCAACGTCCGCCCCCAGCTGCTCCTGAACCGCAACGGCCTGCTCCGGTGTCAGCTCGACCCTGGAGCCGTCGTAAGTGGAGCGAAACGCGACCCCCTCTTCGGTTATCCGCGGCTCCAGGCTGAACACCTGATATCCACCTGAGTCGGTCAGGATCGGACCGTCCCAGGACATGAACCCGTGCAGCTCGCCGAGTGCCGCCACCGTTGCCGCTCCCGGACGGAGCATGAGGTGGTACGTGTTGGCCAGCACCATCCCGGCACCCACCTTCTTCAGGTCCTCGCTGTCGAGGGTCTTGACGGTGCCGCGGGTCCCCACCGGCATGAACCCGGGTGTGGCTACCACGCCATGGGGTGTGTGCAGCAGCCCGGTGCGCGCTCGACCGTCCCGGCTCAATTGCTCCCAACGAACGCTCATCTCCGGTTCACGGGCCTCTCGATCAACATGGCGTCTCCGAACGACAGGAAACGGTAGCCGTCGGCGAGGGCGTGCTCGTAGAGGCTGCGCCACCGATCCCCTAGCAATGCGGCGATCATGACGATCAGTGTGGTCCGGGGAGCGTGAAAGTTGGTGATCACGGTGTCGACGACGCGCAACCGATAGCCGGGACTGATGAACAGGTTTGTTTCGCCCCGACCCTGCGGCCACCAGTCCCGACCCGGACGCGGCAGTCTCCAGCGTGCGTACCACCGTGGTCCCCGCGGCGATGACCCGACCGCCTCGTTGTCGCGTCACGGCGATCGCTTCTGCGGTCGCCGCCGGGACTTCCCAGGCCTCGGCGTGCATCTCGTGATCGTCGGTGTCGCTGCTGGCGATGGGCCGGAACGTGTCGAGACCCACTATCAGGTCGACTTCGGCAATCTCGACTCCCCTGTCGAGTATCTCCTCCCGGAGTTTCTCGGTGAAGTGCAGCGACGCGGTCGGCGCTGCCGCCGATCCCACCGTCTTTGCGAAGATCGTCTGGTACCGCTCGGGGTCGTCGAGGGTTCGATGGATATACGGTGGCAGCGGCACCTCACCGGCCGCGGCGATGGCGTCTTCGATGTCCCGTCCCCGGGCATCGAGGCTCACGACGACCATGCCTTTGTCTGGCTCGCTGAGCACCGTCCCGCCGATAGGCCCCAGGGCCAACCGCGTGCCGGCACGGATCCGACGCGCCGGACGCACAAGAGCCTCCCACCGCTGTGGATCGACCCGACGCAGGAGCAGCAATTCGATGGCCCCTCCGGTCGCCTCTTTGTGGCCCCGCAAGCGGGCGGCCCGCACCCGGGTCCTGTTGACGATGAGCAGGTCACCGGCCCCGAGCAGAGTCGGCAGCTCCCGGAACATGTGATCCTCGAGTGGATCGCACCGGAGTAGCCGTGCCGCGTCCCTCGGCTCCACCGGCGTTTGCGCGATGGCGGATGCGGGCAGGTCGTAGTCGAAGCGCAGGGTGTCCACGGCCGGCGAGGCTACCTCATTCGCGATCGGTTACCCTCGCCGTGTGGATGAACAACAGCTCGACACGGCTTCAACCGTTATCCGCTTCCGCCAGGGAGAGAGTCTGTGCGAGGCGCTTGCGCGCGTGGTCACCGAGCAGTTCGACGAAGCTCTCGGCATCGCCGGTGTGGCCGACGGGGACGCGGCCGAATCCGTCCACGTGACTCGCAAGGCGATCAAGCGGCTGCGAGCCATGCTGCGTCTTGTGCGCGATTCGGTTCCCACCGACGTCTACCGAACAGACAACGACGTACTCGGGCTCGTCGCCTCGGAGCTCGGCTGGATCCGGGACGTGTGGGTCATGGCGGGCACACTCGACGGGCTCGGCCTCAGCGATGAGGAGGCCGCACCGGCAGTCGCCACCCTGCGCGGGCGGCTACAAGCCCGGTACGAGATCGAGCGCGACGCGATTTTGGGTAATGCGGCCCATGTTGCGTCGATTGTCGTGCAGCTCGAGCACGTCAAGAAGCGGAGCAAGGTCTGGATGCTGGAGGGCGGCGATCCCGACAAGCCGCTGCCGCACACGTTCGAGTCCATCGCCCCCGGGCTGGAGCGGGTCTACCGGAGCGGGCGGAAGGCATTGCGAAACGCGGCAACCTCGCCGACCGACACCCTGCTCCATGCCTGGCGCAAGCGCGCCAAGTACCTCCGTCACCAGGTCGAGGCGCTCAATATCCTCGGCCCGGGCGAGTTGGGCGAGCAGGAGGTCCAGCTGGCAACGCTGACCGACCAGCTCGGCCAGGACCACGATCTCGCCGTTCTTACCCACCGGCTCGTGCGGGACACGGCATTGGTGGCCGGAATCGACCCCAACCCGGTCCACGGCGCCATCGCCACCGAGCGCCACCGGCTACAAACGGCGGCGTTCACCGGCGGCGCATCGCTCTACCAGACAACCCCGGACGTCTACATAGGCAAGCTGGCGGAGCGCTGGATCGAGGGGCCCACGTTCTAGCTCCACCGGTTCCCCCGCCGGCCGCACTGATTACAACCACCCCTGGTGATGGCGGTTGAAGGCGCGTACCTCGGTGGCAGTCGTGGGGCCGAGTGTCCGGTTGCCGTCGGGAAAAGTGCGTCTTATCTCCGCCAGCTCCGCCCTGGTGAAGTCCCAGTGGACCTTGAACGGATCGACGCCGTATAGCTCGGCCGCGTTGAGGCCAAAGATCCTGCGTTTGGCATGGCCTCCCAACGGCGGGTACCCGTACTTCTCCCGGAAGGCGGATGAGATGCTGAATGCACGGAACGCCTCGATCTGATCCTGCGGCGAGCCGTAGAAGATCGAGTCGGTGCCCCACAGGATTCGCTCCTCGCCGAGCTGTGCGAGCAACTTGCCCAGGACGTGTGCCGCCTGCGTCGGCGTTCGTATCAGGTACCACCAGATCGATCCCAGCTCGCCGTAGACGTTGTCACCGGGGCCGATCCCGTTTTCCCGCAGCGTGTCGATGAACCTGTTGACACCCCGGTTGCGTGTGTCTTCGGTATAGGGGCCTTCGACGACATTTACCTCGAATCCACAGTGGTACACGATGAAGTTCATTGCCGGGTAGTCCCGCGCGACCGGGCCGATGTCGATCGGCGAGCCAAACCGGCTGCCGTCGGACAGCCCCTTGTGGATGCAGATTCTGTTTATGCCGAGCTCCAGCGACTTCTCGATCATCGCTCGACCCACCTGGGGAACCCCGGGCTCGTGATCGTCGAGCCAGTAGTGGTCGCCGGTAACGGGGTCCGGGAAGTGGGTGAACGTCTTCCACCCGACGATGGGGTGGTTGGTGGCGACGTTCTCCATCTCCTCCAACGTGGCACCCAGGTCGGTTATCTGCGGCAGCACCTGG
Organism: uncultured bacterium; assembly: GCA_963801165.1. Taxonomy (GTDB): domain Bacteria; phylum Actinomycetota; class Acidimicrobiia; order Spongiisociales; family UBA5794; genus JAAETI01. The sequence goes on along the minus strand of CAWDDT010000006.1, from coordinate 126,429 downwards.
GCGTGGATCTTGATCCGGTCGTCGCGGGTGAGCCCGATCGCGGCGCGGCGGGTCTCCTCCATGACCTCGATGGGGAGGGGGCTGCCTTCGGGGTAGATCGGCAGTGCAGAGACGACAGCCATGGACGTATCCGAGCGGAGGAACATCTCCTCCATGAAGTGGGTCATTGTGAAACAAGCCCGCGGGTCCTCCTCACCGCAGTTGACCTGGGGGAACTGGTCGCCCCAGAAGCGCTTGCCACGGGTGGCGGGGTTGAGGTCGTACTCGAGTAGGTGCCCCTGCACGTCCATTATGAACTCGTCCCCGGTGATCCGCTCCTCGGCAGCCAGCGGCTCCCAGATGGCCTCCGCAGGGATCAGGAACCGGCCTCCGGGCTCGGCTACCGCGGCTGCGGCTGTGCGATCGAGAAAGAAGAGTGTTATCGCCGATGCTGCAGCGGTCTTCAGGAACTCGCGGCGGTCCATCCGCAATTTACGGGCCACCCGATCACATTGCTCGCGTGCCAGCCGGAGCGCCTCGGTAACCGTTGGTCCCAGCGGCTGGGGAAGATACTCCCCGTTCGAAGCCGGGCCGAGTTTGATCGGAAGACCTGGATCATCCTCGAGCCAATCCACGTACAGCTCCCTCCTGAGTTGGCCGCAGGCTCCCAAACCTACCGCGTATCCGGGCCGACCGGAGCGGGAGAACACCGACCACGGGGCCCGTTTCAGATGAGCGTGCCTTGACCGCCGTCGTCGGGTGGGGCCACGCCCAGGTGCCGGTAAGCGTGAGGCGTCGCCACCCGTCCCCGCGGCGTGCGCTGGATGAAGCCTTCCTGCAAGAGGTAGGGCTCGTAGGCGTCCTCTACCGTCTCGGGATCCTCGCCTACCGCTATCGCCAGCGTCGACAGGCCCACGGGCCCGCCGCCGAACTTGCCGATGATCGCCTCTAGTACCGCCCGATCCACCTTGTCGAGACCGGCGTCATCGACCTCGAACACGTGGAGTGCCCTGAGCGCCGTCTCCTCATCGACGATGCCGTCCGACCGCACCGCCGCGAAATCCCGCACGCGGCGCAACAACCGGTTGGCTATGCGGGGTGTGCCGCGGGAACGATGGGAAACGGCGGCGGCGCCATCCGTTGTCACACTGACCTCGAGAATCCCTGCAGATCGCATCACGATCCGGGAGAGATCCGCGGAGTTGTAATAGTCGAGCCGGGCCACGTAGCCGAAGCGGTCACGTAGCGGCGGCGCCACCCTCCCCACACGGGTGGTGGCGCCGACCAGCGTGAACGGCGGGAGATCGAGACGGATCGACCTCGCAGCCGGGCCCTTGCCGACGACGATGTCGAGCTGAAAGTCCTCCATCGCCGGGTACAGCACCTCCTCGACCTGGCGGGGTAGCCGGTGAATCTCATCGATGAAGAGCACATCGCCACGCTCCAGGTTGGTGATCACGGCGGCGAGATCGCCCGGCCGCTCGAGGGCCGGCCCGCTCGTGGCCTGGAAGTGTGCGTTCATCTCGACGGCGAGGATGGCGGCCAGCGACGTCTTGCCGAGCCCCGGTGGTCCCGAGAAGAGGACGTGGTCGACCGACTCCCCGCGCTGGCGAGCAGCTTCGATGAGAATGGACAGGCGTTCCTTCAGCTCGGTCTGACCAACGAAATCGTCCATGTGCCGGGGCCGGAGCGTCACATCGTCCCGATCGTCCTCCGGCAGAGGGCTCGTCGCGAGCGGACCTTCGTCACGCATGGTCCATCACCGCCGCTTCCCCAACTCCTGGAGGGCGGCCCGCAACGACTCCTCGACCGAGTCACCGGCAGGCAGATCGCGCAACACGTCCCGGATCTCCGCCGATTGGTAGCCGAGGCTCTCGAGAGCCAGGCGCACCTCTGCCAGCGGCGTGCCCGCCGGGAGCGGCGAATCCGGGACATCCAGCCTCGGCTTCAACTCGAGCAGCAGCTTCTGAGCGCTGCGCTGGCCAATGCCAGGCACCGAGGTGAGGGCAGCCACGTCCTCGGTGAGGACGATGTGACGAAGCTGATCCGGACCGAACGTCGCCAGAATGGCCATAGCCAGCTTGGGCCCCACCCCGCTCACACCGATGAGGACCTGGAACACGTCGCGCTGATCGCTGTCGCCGAAGCCGAAGAGCGCCATCGCGTCCTCGCGCACATGAAGGTGGGTATGCAGCACGGCGGGTTGACCGACGCCGGGCAGCGAACTGGAGGTCGCCGGGGTGATCGCGACCTCGTAGCCGACTCCGGCGACGTCGAGCAATATCCTCTCTCCGGTCTTCTCGGCGATCTCTCCTCGCAACCTGCCTATCACGACGCCCCCTCGACGAGTCGGCGCACAGGAGCCTCTTGGATGAGGCACAAGGCTATGGCAAGAGCGTCGGCGGCATCGGCCGGACTGGGCAGCTCGGTGAGGCCGAGACGCATAGCAACCACCTTCCTCATCTGCAGCTTGTCGGCGCTGCCATATCCGGTGAGCGCCCGCTTGACCGCGGACGGCGTGTACTCGGAAACCGGGACGCCGTGGTGCGCCAACGCCAGCAGCGCCACCCCCGAGGCTCTCCCAACCGTAGTTGCGGTCTGCAGGTTGCGGTTGACGAAGACCTGCTCGATGGCGGCTTCATCGGGCTCATGCTCGGTTATCAGCTCATCGAGGTCCCGGTACAACTCGGCGAGGCGATCGCCGACCGCCTTGGCCGGATCGGTGCGGATGGCGCCCGCGGCGACCGCCCTGATGCGATGGCCACGGGCTTCGAGCACGCCGTAGCCGAGCGTAGACAAACCGGGATCGATTCCAAGGACGAACATATGTTCCCTAGCGTAGGGGTGGCACTCCGTCATGCCAAGGACCTCGTAATCCAGCCGAGTAATCCAGCCAAGCAATCCAGCCGACACCAGCAGCTCAATCCATTGAGGCGTACGTCAATCCATTGACGCGTACCTCAATCCATCGAGGCGAGGACCTCGTCGGGGATGTCGAAGTTCCCAAATACCGCCTGGACGTCTTCGAGATCCTCGAGAGCATCCACCAATCGCAGCACCTTCGGCGCACCGGCCTCGTCGACGGTAACCGTCACGGAAGGCAGTTGGGTCACCTCGGCCTGCTCGATGGCGATACCGGCCGTTTCCAGGGCTCCCCTGACCAACTGGAGGTCGCCGGGTGCACAGACGATTTCCCAGCTCTCGTCGCTGGCGGTGACATCGTCGGCGCCTCCTTCGAGGGCCGCCAGCATCACCGTGTCCTCGTCGCCGGCCGCGACGAGGTAACCCTTCTGCTCGAACAGATAGCCGACCGAACCGGGCTCACCGAGGCTGCCTCCGTTCCTGGTGAACGCAGCCCGCACGTCCGAGGCGGCCCGGTTGCGGTTGTCGGTGAGCACCTGGACGTAGAGAGCAACCCCGCCGGGGGCATAGCCCTCGTACCAAACCTCGTCGTAGATGGCGCCGTCCTCGTCCCCGATGCCACGTGAGATCGCCCGCTCGATGTTGTCTTTGGGGACAGAGGCGTCCTTGGCCTTCTGCACCGCAGTTGCCAGGGTCGCGTTGGCGGCGATGTCGCCACCCCCCTGACGGGCGGACGCCTCGATGGCCCGAATCAGCTTGGCGAATAGCTTCCCCCGTATCGCGTCTTGACGACCCTTGCGGTGTTTGATGTTCGCCCATTTGGAATGCCCGGACATTCAACCCACCTCCATGAGCATCTGATGAATCCTCGTGTCTTCGGTCAGTTCGGGATGAAAAGAGGTTGCCAGGATACGCCCTTGCCGCACGAAGACGGGATGTTCGTCACCCGATTCGGGGTCAGGCACCGTCGCCAGTATCTCGACTTCCGAGCCTACCTTGTGAATCCACGGGGCTCTGATGAAAACGGCGTGGACCGGATCGCCGAGCCCGGTCACTCTTAGGTCGGCTTCAAACGAATCGACCTGGCGTCCGAACGCGTTGCGTTCCACCACGACGTCGAGCACCCCCAGCTGTGGCTGCGAGTGGTTGACGGTGCCCGCGCCGAGGAAGATCATCCCGGCGCACGTCCCGAGAACGGGCAACCCATCCGCGATCCGGTCGCGAAGCGGGTCGATCAATCCATAGATGGATGCCAACCGCCCGATGGCAGTCGACTCACCGCCCGGGATGATCAGGGCATCGACTTCCGCCAACTCTTCCGGCGTCCGTACCTCCACACCCTCCAGACCCATTCGGCGCACCACCGCAAGATGCTCGCGAAAATCGCCCTGGAGCGCGAGGGCACCGATCGTCTTGGCTAGGCCCGGCACTACAGACCGCGGTCCTGCATCCGCTCCTGTGGGGTGAGCGTGTCGATGTTGATGCCCACCATCGCCTCGCCCAGGTTCCGCGACACCTTGGCGATCTTCCCGGGGTCGGTGTAAAACGTCGTCGCCTCGACGATGGCCCTCGCTCGCAGCGCCGGGTCACCGGATTTGAAGATCCCGGACCCGACAAAGACACCGTCACAGCCGAGCTGCATCATCAGCGCGGAGTCGGAGGGCGTCGCAATACCACCTGCAGCAAAGTTCACCACCGGCAGCTTTCCGGTCTCGGCGACCTCCTTGACCAGCGCATATGGTGCGCGCAGCTCCTTGGCGGCGGCCATCAGCTCCGCGTCGTCGAGCACCGTCAGACGGCGTATCTGCTTGTTCATCGTGCGCATGTGCTTGACGGCCTCGACGACGTTCCCCGTACCGGGCTCGCCCTTGGTGCGGATCATCGCGGCACCTTCGCCGATGCGGCGAAGCGCCTCGCCTAGGTCCTTGGCCCCACACACGAACGGGACGGTGAACTTCCACTTGTCGATATGGTTCTCGTCGACGGGGGTCAACACCTCGGATTCGTCGATGTAGTCGACACCAAGCGATTGGAGTACCTGAGCCTCGACGAAATGCCCGATGCGCGCCTTTGCCATAACCGGGATCGAGACCGCATTTACGATGTCTTCGACGATGGTCGGGTCGGCCATCCGGGCTACGCCACCCATCGCACGGATATCGGCGGGTACCCGCTCCAACGCCATCACAGCCACCGCACCGGCTTCCTCTGCGATTCGCGCTTGCTCCACATTGACGACATCCATGATGACGCCGCCCTTGAGCATCTCAGCCAGACCTCTCTTGACCAGATCGGTGCCTCGTTGTGAGTCGGACGTGTTCATTTCCAGCTCCTCGTGTATCAGCTAATCAGTCTACCGGTCGCTGGTCCGACGTCTGACTCCGCGCTACCCGGGCCAGATGGGTTGCCGCTTTTCCAGGAACGCCGACATCCCCTCCTGAGCCGCTTCGAGTCGGGCGTTGTGGCTCATGATCGGCTCGACCACCCGGTAGGCATCGCTCTCGGCAGCGTCTATCTGAGCGTAGAAGCCCGCCTTGCCCAGCTCGATGACCTCGCGGCTGTATCGCATGATCCGGGCGGCGAGACCGGCGACCGTCTCTTCGAGATCGTCACGCGGGACGACCTCGTTGACGAGACCCCAGCCAAGAGCAGTCGTGGCGTCGATCGGTGAGCCCGTCAACAGCATCTGCATAGCCCGCTTGCGCCCAATAGCGCGTGTGATCGGAACCATCGGGGTGGAACAGAAGAGCCCGATCTTGACGCCCGGCGTCGCAAAGCGGGCGTCCTCGCTCGCTACGGCCAGATCACACGCTGCCACCAACTGGCACCCCGCCGCGGTCGCCATCCCATGCACCTGGGCTATTACAGGTCTCGGGCATGCGTGGATACCCAACATCACCTGCGTGCACGTGGCGAAGAGGGCGTCGTAGAACTCCTGCTCCCTGTCGATCATCTCGCTCAGGTCGTGTCCGGCTGAGAACGCCTGCCCGGTGCCTGCGATCGTCACCACCCGAACCGCGGGGTCCTCGCCCAGTTCGGTGAGACGTCTACTCAGCTCTTCCAGCATGGCCAGACCGAGGGCGTTTCTCCGCTCGGGCCTGTTGAGGAGAATACGACCCACGCCCTCTTGGATGTCAACCACGGTCTGCGACGTGTCCACGGCCACACGCTAGCTGTGGATTCACCCGGCGGCGGACAGGGCATCCTCATATGCAGCCAGGTAGGCCGCCGCGACGGCGGGGCCGTCGAATCGCCACGCCCTCTCCTGGGCCTTCCTCCCGAGCTCGCTGCTGCGAGCCGGGCCACCGATCAACCCCGAAATCGCCGCCGCGACCCCGGCGGCATCGCCGGGGGCGGTATACACCGCAGTGTCTCCGGCAACATGCACAAAGGCGGGAAGTCCCGTTGCGACAACCGCACAGGCCGCGGCCATGGCCTCGACCACAACGATGCCGAAACTCTCACCACCCAGGTTGGGGGCGCAGAAGACCGCCGCCGAAGCGAGATAGCGTCGTTTGGCGGCTTCGGTGACCCGTCCGGCAAACACAACGCCCGGGATTGGATCACCGGACCGCTCTGCGCCGACAATTGTCAAGCTCGCCTCCGGGTCGACTCTGGTCACGTCCGGCCACGCATCGAGCAGGACCGAGAGTCCCTTGCGCTCATCGTCGCGGCCCAGAAAGACCACAGACTTCGGCTGCTTGCCGTCCCCACCGTATTGCGCGACGTCGACGCCGTTGGGGATGATGCGCACCCGGCCCGTGAACTCCACCGCCCGGGCGGCAACAGGGCTGACTGCCGTTATGACTCCGAGACGCCGCAGCCATCTCCCGCTCAGCGGGCGTCCAAGGGTGTAGGCCAGGGCAGCCGCAGACGAAGGGGCGGCGTGGAACGTACCCACCAGCGGTTGTCGGGCGTGCCGGAGCACACCCAGCGACACCTGTGGCATCAACGGCTCGTGTACGTGCACCAGGTCCGTCCCGTCGATAGCAGAAACAACTCGCCGCACGGTCCGCGGGGACAGCGCCACCGGAGCCGAGGCACCGTTGGCGGGAACGATCGTCGCCGGTCCGGCCGAAACGAAGCCCGGGTCATCGTGCTCACCCGGCGCAACGATCACTACGGTGTGCCCGGCACCCCTGAGCCAGCCGGCGAGCCGCACGATCTGGTCCTGGACACCGCCCGGCCGACCCAGGTCGTACGGGCAAACGAGACCCACCTTCACGCAGACGCCCGATCGGACGGCCAGTTGGGTACGAACAAGTGCCAGTCCTCCGGCTTGCGCACTATGCACTCTTCGAGGGCGTTGGCAAGCAACTGCACTCCGACGGAGATCCGGTCCTCCTTGGTCCCGTTCTCGGGAATCGCAAGGGGATCAGACACGACGTACCTGTGGCCAGCGCCCTCCTCGAAGTAGGAACCGGCAACCAGAACGGGCGCCCCCGTCTTGACGGCAAGGGCGATCGGCCCCGCCGGCATGGTTGTCTCCTCGCCGAAGAAGGTGACGGGAATACCCCGCCCGGTAACGTCCCTGTCGGCGAGCAGTGCCACCGTGCCGCCTTCCTCGAGGCGCTGCAGCAGCGAAACAGTGGCCCGTGCTCCCCTGCCGGTGAGCACGATGTCGATCCCGGCCATTCTCCTGACGTCGAGGAACCACTTGGTGATGAGAGGATTCGGAAGGTTTTCCGCCGCCGACAGCACGGGCATCCCGAGATCCCTGGCGACGGCCCCGGCGACCTCCCAGTTCCCCATATGCGGCAGGATGAGCAGCACCCCCCGCCCCTCATCGAATGCCGCCCGCAACCCCTTCTCGTTGTCGACGGTGGACTTGCTCACCAGGCCGGCGATGCGGTGCGGGCGCAGCCAGAATGTCTCCGCCCAGTAGCGCCCGTAGCTGGCGAACATTGCCTTGGATCTCGCGACGACATCCGTATCCGGACCGAGAATCCGCCTCAGGTGTCGCTGCACCAACCGTCTCCGTCCCGGTGCGAGATACCAGGCGGCGCGTCCCAACCACTCCCCCGTCGCTCGCATCGCCGGTTCGGTGAACCAACCGAGGACGCCGACGAAAGCCCGGTATGCGATGTAGCCAAGCCGATCCTTCACGGTCGCTACTCGTTGTCTTCGCTCAGTTGCTGCCAGGTCCGTACGCTGCGCTGCGCCACCGTGAACCCGGACAGCAGGACGAAAGTCCACAACATCGGGTGCAGAACCCGCAGACCCCAGCCGTAGACGATCAGCCCAACCAGCATCAGGATCATCCGCTCTCCGCGACCCATCCAACCGCCCCGGCCCTCCGCTCCCCAACTCTCCGCCTTGGAGCGAACGTAGGGTGTCAGCAACGAGAACGCGAGGGCGAGGAGACACAACATGAGACCCGTCTCGTCGCTACGCAGGCTGAACGTCAGACCCGTCCACAGCCCGATCTCGCCAAGCCGGTCCGACATGGTGTCCACGAAGGCGCCGCGAATCGATGCGGTTCCCTGGTAACGCGCGAGTGGACCGTCCAGTGCATCGAGCGTCGAGCCGACTCCGGCGATGAAGGCACCGAGGGCATAGCGGTCGACCGCGATCAATGAAGCTCCCGCCAGCGTCACCAACAGGCCGAGAATGGTGACCATCGTGGGTGTCAGCTTCGCCTTCGACAAACCGACCGCGATCGGATCGAGAACCGGGGCAAGCCGACTCCGAGCCCTCAGATCGAGCACTATTGATCTCCTTCCAACCTCAATCGTGCGGGAGAGCGGCAGGCGGCCCTTCGTTGGACCGGCCCGCCGAGGCGCCAGACCAAAACCCGTCCGGCGCCGACCAATGGGTCGCATCTCCCGGTAGATTGGAGTTCCGGACTAAAAGCTACCACGCGTGACCCCGGTTGCCGCAGCCAACCCGCGACGCGACAACGCTTCCGACGCGGTGCTGGAGCCGCCCGGGATGCAGATCGCTACACTCCGGCCCAAATTGACAACATGATCAGAAAGGCAAAGGCCGCTACATGGATGAGGTAGGTGCAACGCTCAACATCGGGGACAAAACATTGGAACTACCCGCGGTTCGACCGAACGTAGGGAACGTCGGATTCGACATCCGCACGCTGCGGGCCGCGACGCACACCGTGACCTATGACCCCGGGTTTGCCAATACTGCACCGGCCCGGTCGGCTATCACCTACATCGACGGCGCGGCGGGAACGTTGACCCACCGGGGCTACGCCATCGAGGATCTCGCCAACAGCTGTTCGTTCCTGGAGGTCGCCTTCCTGCTGCTCTTCGGGCATCTACCCAACAAGCACGAGCTGGAAGAGTGGCAGGCCACGATGAAGCGTCACAGCCTGCTCAACGAGGAGTTGAAGCGATTCTTCGATGCGTTCCCAAAGAGCGCTCACCCTATGGCAATTCTCTCCTCGGCAACCAATGCGATCTCGACCTTCTATGAGGAATACCACAACCCGAAGGACGAGGAATCTGTGATCGAGAGCGCACAGCGTCTGATCGCCAAGATGCCGACCGTCGCCGCCTGGGCCTACAAGAAGTCAACCGGGTTCCCTTATATCTACCCGCGCAACGACCTGCGATACGTCGAGAACTTCCTCCACATGATGTTTGCAGTGCCAAGCGAGCAATACCATGTAGACCCGGTGATCGTCAAAGCGCTCAATGTGTTGCTCATCCTCCACGCAGACCATGGGCAGAATTGCTCGACCGCCACGGTCCGGTTCGTCGGCTCGAGCCAGGCAAACCTGTTCGCCTCCGTGGCAGCGGGCATGAACGCACTGTGGGGCCCCCTGCACGGCGGCGCCAACCAAGCTGTCGTCGAGATGCTCTCCGGCATCGCAAACGACCCAAAGGCAACAACCGAGTCCTACGTTGCCAGGGCCAAAGACAAGGACGATCCGTTCCGGCTGATGGGTTTCGGGCACCGGGTCTACAAGAACTACGATCCGCGGGCACGGATCCTCAAGAAGTTTGCCGACGACGTCCTCGATCGGCTACGTGGCGACGACCCGCTGCTGAAAGTCGCTGAGGAGTTGGAACAGGTCGCCCTCAACGATGAGTACTTTCAGGAGCGCAACCTGTACCCGAACGTCGACTTCTACTCCGGAATCATCTTCCGGGCCCTCGGCTTTCCCACCCGGATGTTCACCGTGTTGTTTGCGATCGGCCGTCTTCCCGGCTGGATCGCTAACTGGAAAGAGATGGCGGAGGACCCCGACACCCGGATCGCACGACCCCGGCAGATCTACACCGGAGAGACGGCCCGCAAGTTCATCCCGCTGCATCAGCGGTAGCGTGCGCCGTTCGCGGCTCGGCAGTCGGCGCTTCGCCCCGGACGCCTTCTACCCCGGCGTCTCCCATTCTGTGGCCGGTGGCACCGGCTCGGTGTAGGTCTCGACGACCTCGCCCGAGCGGCCATCGACGCGCACGAGACCACGCTCGGTGGGAGGCTCGTCCGCTGAGAACACCAGCACATTCCACACCGGACGGGCCAACAGACCGTCGAACCCCAGAACCGCCGACGCATGGCCGACCGGGAACCCGACGGCTCCCGTCGCCACGGTCAAGGCTCTCGTGTCGGTCACGGTGAGGTGAACCCCTGCGACCATGTGGTAGCCGGCGATCGCGGCAAAGACCACAACGATCGACCACATACCCGCGGGGAGCCCGAGGATGATGGCTACAACGGTGATGGCCGCGCCGATGAGGTAGACGGAGCCCGACTGGCGCCGGCGGGCCGGATCCGGCACCGTATAGGGCCCGAGCAGGTTGGCATCGAGGTCCTCCGGCATGCCGGCGGCCGCGGCCACGACCGGGTCGACCTCGATCTTGGGTAACTCGGGTCGCCGGTCCGTCATACGCCGGTATGCGATCGCTCGAAGGCAGCTTCGTCCACCACCTGCTCACCACGGTTGCGGTGCCAGCGATCCCACAGCACCAGCATCGACGGCAGCACCAGGACGCTTGCCACCAACGCAAATACGATCGCCCAGAAGGTCACCTCACCAAACTGCTTGAACGGCTTGAGAGTGGACGTGACCAGGATGCCGAAGCCGGCTGCCGTCGTGAACGCCGAGCCCGCCAGCGCTCCGCCGGTATGAGTGGTCGTCGAGCGGATGGCTTCCTCAGGGCTCTCGTACCGCCGCCGATCCTCCTGGTAGCGGTGGGTGATGTGGATCGTGTATGGGACTCCGATACCGATCGCCAGGTTGGCGATGGTGGCGGTGACGGGGTTAAACGAGATACCGCGCGCCGCCATGATCCCGAACACCCACAGCACAACCAGCGCCACCGGGAGAATGGTGATCACCCCCAAGAACGGCCGGCGCGACTCCACCCAGAACGTCAATACCAGCAGCAACATCGCAGCGAGGATCGTGATGGTCAGCGATGCCTTCTGGCTGTTCTGAAGCGCGGTGACCACCCCTCCGCTGATGATGTTCTGGTTGGTAGGTACGGCAGTCGCACCCGCCGCGATGACCGGTGCGAAATCAGTCTTCAAATCAGCGGACAGGTCGAGGGCGCGTTGCTCGCCCGCTTGCGTCGTCACCGCAACGTCGACGTAGTGATACGAGCCGTTGACCTTGGCTACTACGGCAGCCATGGCATCCGGGTTGACCGTTGCGGCCCGATCGTAGAGCGCGGTGACATCCGTATCCGGCGCGACCGTGAGATCAGGCTGGAGCCCGGCGCTCGCCGCATAAGCGGCGAAGTCCTGATTGAACGTGTCGGAGGATGGATTCGCAAGCTGCGCTATCACAGAGACGGGGGACTCTGCCGCTGGCGCCGATCCGAATTGCACAACGTCGGGAGTGTCGGCCATGTTGTCCCACGACGCCACGATCGCGTTGTACACGGCGGGGCTGGCCACGTCGCCCTCGATGATCACATTGGTCTGCTCGCCGAAACCCCCGCCAAACTGGGCGGTGATCGTGTCGTACGTCTTCAGCAGCGTATTCCCCTCAGGCAAGAAGTCCGTGAAGCTGAACGTCGTGCTGAGGTTGGTGAGACCGTAGAAGCCAAGCCCACCGAGCGCCAGGGCGACTATCAACGTGGTGACCGCGTACTTCTCGGCAAGCACAGCCGTCGACCCCATTATCTTGGGCAGCACACGCTCGCTCTGATGGCCGAAGGCCTGCCGCTCGAGGTGACCGGCTCGCTGGCCCCGGCTGTCGAGAAGCACACGAACGGCGGGAACGACGGTCAGCATCAAGATGAACGCCGACGAGATGCCGACGGCGGCAAGAATGCCAAAGTCGCGCAGCGCCGTCACCGGGTTGACGACGTTCGTCAGAAAGCCGACCGAGGTGGTGACGGTTGCCAGCACGAGAGCAATGCCCACCGTCCGGGTGGCGTTGATGGCCGAATCCTGTACAGCGACTCCCGCGCCCAGCTCCTCGCGGTAGCGGCTCGTCAGGTGAATGGCGTAGTCGACGCCAAGACCGATGAGCAGAATGGGCAGGATCTGCAGAATCTCGTTGAAGTTCCCGATGATGTTGAGGTACTTGGGCCCGAGAAGCACACCGAGCCCGTTCATCCACACGATCGACATGATGATCACCAGCATCGTGACCGCCATGTCTGCTGCCGAGCGGCGGATCGCCTTACCTCTCGTGAGCCGCCCCTTGGGGTGGATCCAGTAGACGAACATCAGGATGAGGATGATGATGGCGAAGGCCTCGGCGAATAGTCGCCCGATCTCGCTCTGGAATTGACCACTATCGGCGAAGAGGAGCGCAAAACTGAAAGCCTGCGGATTGGACGCGACCGTCGGCACCTCCGATATCGCATCGGCCATGTTTACCTCGATGGCCTGCAGCTTGGTCTCGTCCGGGTCGTTGAGATCGGAGACGTTGAGCGTCACAACCATCAGGGCGACCTGGGCGCTCGGTGTGCTGAGGTCCGAGCTGTTTCCAAAGAGGCCGCTGACGAGCGCCTGGGTGTTGGCGGGGATGTTCCCGTAGGCCTGGAGGAACCCCTGCTTCACCTTTTCGTCGGTCAGTTGGGCGACCATGGTGTCGAAAGGAACCCCCGTCTGCTCGGCGCGCATTTGCAGGCCCTGCAGCAGCGGATCGAAGTAGCCGACTATGTCAGCGTCGGCTCCGTTCTTCATCAGGGGAGCTGCATCGCTCGCTGCAATCGCCTGGCGAATGGCCAGATAGTCACGCAAGCCGTCTGCTGTCAGCAGGTCGCCGTTCTTCGCCGTCACCACGATCTGAACACGCTGCTCGGAGTTGCTTGCGAAGTGATTCGTTATCACGTCCTGAGCAAGGAACTCGGGTGTGTCGGGCGAGAAACCCTCGTTGCCGGACGCCGTCTCCTGCTGGGTCATGAAAATCCCCAGCACGACCGTCAACAGCACCGTGGCGGCAACGATCCCCCACGGCGAGCGCCGTACCACACTGGCCAAAACCCCGACAAACCACTTCACAAGCTATTCCCCTTCTTGCGTACGAACGCGACAGCTCGCACAGAGATCTCTCGAATCGAGTCCGATGCAGCCTAGGGCCAGGACAACCCGAAGCAAGTCACACGCTCCTAGCGAGGCGGCCGGCAGAGATCCGCGAGATCAGCGACCACGGTGTCGAGCGGAGTGCCCCGCTTTTCCGAGTCCTCGTGACGCAAGCGCACCCCGACAGTGCGGTTGGCCACGTCCTGGTCGCCTACGACCAGGATGGCAGGATGCTTCTGGGTGATGGCCAGCCGGATCTTCTCCCCGACTGTATCGTCCGCAACGTTGATCTCGACGCGGAGACCCGCGGCCCTTAGACGATCCGCCACCTCCGTCGCATAGTCGAAGTGACGATCTGCCACCGGCACCACGGTTGCTTGCACCGGCGCCAACCAGCCCGGCAGAGCGCCGGCATAGTGCTCGATGAGGATGCCGACGAACCGCTCCACCGAGCCCATCAAGGCGCGATGGATCATCACCGGGCGCTCCCGGGTGTTGTGGTCGGTGGCGTAGAGCAGTTCGAAGTTCTCCGGCTGTCCGAAGTCGACCTGCAGGGTGGACAGCTGCCAGCGACGTCCGATGGCGTCGCGGACGTGCACATCGATCTTGGGGCCGTAGAACGCACCCTCGCCCTCGGCGACCTCATACGGAAGATCCGCAGTCTCCAGAGCCTGCCGGAGTGCGCTCTCTGCCTTGTCCCACATCTCATCAGTTCCGATGTGTTTCTCCGGATCCCGCGTCGAGAGATCTGCTTCGAACTCCTCGAAGCCGAAGTCTCTGAGCACCATCAACGTGAAGTCGAGGAGGTTCTGCAGCTCCGCACCGATGTCCTTCTCCTCGATGAAGATGTGGCTGTCGTCCTGGGTGAAGCCCCTGGCTCGCATCAGCCCGTGCACGACACCGGAGCGCTCGTACCGGTACACGGTTCCCAGCTCGAAGAGCCGCATCGGCAGCTCCCGGTAGCTCCGTCCCCTGCTGTTGAAGATCAGGATGTGGAACGGGCAGTTCATCGGCTTTATCCGGTACTCCGTCGACTCGTCGAGCACCATTCCCGGGTACATGCCATCGGCGTAGAAATCCAGGTGTTTCGAGGTTTGCCACAAAGCTGCCTTGGCCACGTGCGGGCTCGACACCAGCAGGTAATCGTTCGCCAGATGCGTGCGCCGGCTGTAGTCCTCGATGATCGTACGGAGCAGACCGCCCTTCGGGTGCCAGATGGCAAGCCCACTTCCAAGCTCCGGAGGAAAGGAGAACAGATCCAGCTCCTGACCCAGCTTGCGGTGATCGCGCCGCTCCGCTTCCTCGAGCCGCTCCAGATAGGCGTCGAGCTCCTGCTGGGTCTCCCACGCCGTGCCGTAGATACGTTGTAGCTGTGGCTTGTTCTCGTCTCCACGCCAGTACGCACCTGCAGAACGCATCAGCTTTACGGCCTTGATCCTGCGTGTCGACGGTATGTGTGGGCCACGACACAGGTCGACAAAAGACAGGTTTCGATATACCGAGACCCCGGCACTCGCTGCTCCCTCTGCCACGTCGACCGAGTTGATGATCTCGGTTTTGAACGGCTGATCGGCGAAAACCTCGAGGGCCCGCTCGGACGACAACTCCTCACGTTCGAACGGTTGATCCTCTGCAATGATCTCGGCCATTCTCGCCTCGATCCGATCCAGATCCTCCGCGGTGAAAGGCTCGTCGACCTGGAAGTCGTAGTAGAAGCCGTCCGTGATCGGAGGGCCGATGGCAAACTTCGCCGCCGGGTAGAGGTCGAGCACCGCCTGAGCCATTACGTGGGCGGCGGAGTGCCGTAGGACGTGTCTTCCCTCTTCGGTGCTCTCGGTGACGATCTCGACGGCACCACTCTCAGTGATGGGGCGTCCGAGGTCGATGGCCATTCCGTCGAGCTTCACGGCAACAGCCGCCTTTGCCAGTCGCGGCCCGATACTCGCGGCGATCTCCGCGCCCGTGATTCCCGAGTCGTAGCTGCGCTCGGAGCCGTCGGGGAAGGTGATTGTCAATGCCACGGTGTACCTCTCAGCGTTTGGCTGCTAAGAGTAACCCAAAGCGATGCGAGCCAGGCCTCCGCGTGCGACAATAGGGGTTCCCCATTGAAGGACATGTGGTGAGACCAATCGAAGTAGCACAGAAACTCGCCGCAGGCGGCCGGGTTCACGAGCTGACCGGTATGGAGCGTGGCCAGTCGGCCAACCGTGTTTTCCGGATCTGGGTTGGCGATGGCACCCGGGTCGTCAAGGTATACGGCACCCCGGCCCGCGAGCGCCGGGAATTTCACGCCATCGAAATCCTCTCCACTCTTGCGGGTATGCCTCAGATCATCGATCGCGGGCTCGAGGACGATCTCCATTGGGCGATCTTCGAGGACGCCGGACGGTGGAATCTCGAGACCCTCCCCGAGAACCCCGGTCTCGCTCGCAAGGCCGGTGCCATCCTACGCAGCGTCCACGACGCCAATCCGGAGCGGCTTACGAATCTGAGCCGGGGCATGGATCAGGAATGGGTGGCCGTGGACTTCATCTCCACCCTGAAGCGCCTCGATCGCTACCGGCGCCGTCTCGATCTCCCTGGTGACGTCCTCGCAGAAGCCCGCGACGTGAGACCACCGTTCGCTTCGGACCCGCGCGCCGCACACACCAACCCCGCTCCCGACAATTTTGTCGTAGACGATCACGGGAAGGTGACCTTGATCACGTGGGAGTGGGCGACGGTCGCCCCGCCAGAGTGGGATCTCTCCAAGGCAACCTGGTTGCTGGCACTCAGCGCCGGTGCTCAGGCCTCGACCGCATTCCAGGAGGGGTATGGGCGGACTCTCGACCGATACCAGCTCGACCGCTGGATCGTCTATCACGCCGCGATGACTCTCGTGTTCCGGGTGGAGCGCTCCATGGATGTCGCGATCGGTGCCAACGATCTCTACCTGTCCGAGTTCAAGCGAGCGGTCGCAGCCGCGACTCTCAGCGCCGATCGGGTCGAGTGACTACCGAACCGACGGACCGGTAGTGGTGTCTCTCGGCCTTGAGAAAGCCGAGATTCGGCGGGCCACCGTGAAACCTACCTTCTCGTAAACCGTCGTGGCGCGGTCGTTGTCACCCTCGACGTAGAGCAGCGCGGCGGTGGCATTCTTCTCCCGGCTCAGGTAGTTGAGTCCCCGGCAAATGAGGGCGCGGCCAAGGCCAACACGCTCCCACCGGGGAACGACACCGATGATGTAGATCTCCCCACGCCCATCGCCATGAACCTTTGTCCAACAGCTCCCGGCGAGCTGATCCCCGTCCCACGCCAGGAAGAACCCGTTCGGGTCGAACCAGGGTTGTCGTATCCGCGCTTCCAGGTCGGCGATCGTCAAGGCCCCGTTCTCGGGGTGCCCGGCGAACGCCAGGTTGTTGGCCACGACCCATGCCTCCTCGTCCAAACCCCGCCGAAAAGTCGAAAACGTGATGCCCGCAGCCGCAGCCCCGTCACAGCTGACCGGCAGCGCGCAGGTCATCTCGAGAAGGGCGCGAGTGCGGCGCCATCCCCAATCGTTGGCCATGCCCGCTACATAGGACGTATGCGCCCACAGCGTCATTGCCGCATCGCCTACTGCCTCGACCACCGCTGCAGCCAGATCACTCGGCAGCGACGTCTCCCGGAAGCCGGGAGCCACCGCCAGTTCGAGAGCCCAATGGCCATATCCTCCGTTGACGGCGCGGTGCCAGGCCGCCTGTGCGTAACCCGCTATCGAACCGTCGTCGGTGTGTGCCACCCGTTCGACAACGTCGTGAGTTCCTCCGAGATGCATGTGCTTGTTCTCAGACAGCCCGGGGTCGCCTTCACCCTCGAGCATCTCCAGGAATGCCACCACGGCTTCCCGGAGATCGCTATCCGACACCGATGTGATCTTCATCATGGTCCAACCGCGCTGGCCCGTATTGGGTAGCGCCGGCACCTCCGCATCTCGCCGCCGTATCCTATGCCCCGTGAGCAGAGTAGGACTCGTACTGGGCGGCGGCGGCATTACCGGCGCCGCGTTTCAATTTGGTGCTCTGCTCGCGCTACAGCTCGCAACCGGTTGGGATCCCAACTCTGCCGACGTCGTCGTCGGCACCTCCTGCGGTGCTTTGACCGGCGCCATGGTCCGCGGTGACAAGCTCAGCCTCGAGACATTCGTCGGCTCCGCGACCACGCGCAGCGAAGTTGCCACCGAACTGCACGGCCGTGTGTTCCAGAGAAGCCGACCGTCCGGACTCATCCGCTGGGTGAGACACGGCGTGGTCCCCGGCTTGCGCCGACCCGACCTCAGCCTGGTGCTCGGTAGCCCGGCCCTGTATTCCACGATCGGTCTGGCCCGGTGGATAGATGACGCACTCGGACCCGCCGCCACCAGTTGGCCGGACCGACCGACGGTCGTCGTGGCTTACGATGTTGCGGCCCGCAAGCGTGTGCCGTTTGGCACCGAAGCCGCCCCACCGGCACAAATTCGCAATGCCGTCGCAGCATCGGCGGCGGTACCCGGCATCTTCCAACCGGTTCTCATTCGCGATCGCTGGTATGCCGATGGTGGCCTGGCCAGCGGAACCTCGGTCGATCTCGTGCTCGGTTCCGACTCGCCCCTCGACCTCGTCATAGTCATAGCGCCCCTGGCTGCCGCCGAACGGCGCCCGGGTGCGCGCTTTTACGAGGACATTTTCGATCGGTTCGGGCGAACGGCTCTCGAGGCCGAGGTCACGTTGGTCAACCGGCAGTGGCCACAGACCGATGTGCTGATCCTCCGCCCCGACTACCGCGTTCTCGCCGTAGCCCGACCCAACCCGATGTCATCCGATGCCGCCATGCCCGTGTTCCTCCGCACGCTGCGCTCGATGAAGCAGGAGCTGGCCGCACCCGCAACATGGAGCGTCCTCGCTCGTCATCTGGCCGGTAGCGACGGATTGGGCCGGAGGACACCCTCAATTCCCCAATGACCAATTCCCCAATGACCAATTCCCCAATGACCAATTCCCCAATGACCAATTCCCCAATGAGCGATTCCGCAATGACCGATTTCCAAATGACCGGTCACGAAGGTGCTCAGACCACCCTGTGCATCGGGTGACCCTGATCGGTTCAGGTAACTTCGCGCAGCTCCTCGAGCAGCCGGTCGACTTTGTCGCTGATATCGGCACTCGACTCTGCTACACGCTGCGGCGGCATTTCTTCGCTCTGCTCCGCCGCGTCCTCGGCCGCATCCCTCTCGGCCGCATCCCTCGCGGCGTCGTCGGCGGTTTGCTCGTCTCCCGCAACGGTGAAACCATCACCTCTGTGATCCACCTCATCCCGGTGCTCCACCTCTTCGAACGCAGCGGGAGGCTGGCCTATCTCCATTGGCGGAGCCGCCTCGGCCTCGGGAGTATGGACCGGGGCATAGACGACGGGCTCAGAAGGGTAACTCACCGCCTGCGGGGGCTGCGGTGGTGGCGCGGCCGCGGCCAGAAGCTCCGGGTTCTCGGCACTGGCTCGGGCGGATTCGAGGGCTTTGTCGAGCGCTCCGCGGGCCTCCTCCAGCTGGGGGGTCGTATCGGCGCTCAGGTCACGTAGCGATTCCTCAGCAGCTCCCACCTGTGCTCGCAACTGCTCGATGCGGACCACGAGCAACTCACTCTCGGAGAGGGCCGCCCCGGCTACCTCACGAGCCTGGGCGGCGGCGCCAGAGGTCATGGCCTCCGCTCGCACCTGCGCCTGTTCGGTGATCGTCGCTGCATTCTCCTCAGCGTCTGCGACGAGCTGCTCCGCCTGCTCTGTTGCGTCGCGCTCGATCTCCGCGGCCCGTTCCCGGGCTCCGCTCAACAACTCCTCTTTGGCGTGAGCAGCGGCCTTCAAGGTGAGCCGCAACGCCTCCTCCGACTCGTCGGCGTCGCGGACCTTGGCCTGCAACTCAGAAACGGTGCGCTTCAGCGCTGCGATCTCGTTTTCCCTGGCCGTCACAGCTGCGGCGATCTCGCCGAGATGCGCATCGACGGCGTCCGGATCGTAGCCGCGCCGGTTCAGATCGAATTGATGGTCGGTAATGCTCTGTTGTGACAGATCCACGACGTACCTTTGGTCTCTTGCTTGCGACGAATGGTCTCTTGGTTGCGACGAATGGTCTCTTGGTTGCGTTGAATGGTCTCTTGCTTGCGTTGAACGGTTTCTTGCCTCTGTCGATTGTACGACCCAGGGTCGCTACATGTGACACCTTATGGAATAGGTCGCTCGACCCCTAGACGGTTAGGCGTTTTAGGTGTTTAGTGGGGAGAACTACTCAGCGTAGTCAGATGACAACTTAGAGCAACCAGAGGCGACACTGAAAATGAGCGTGTACATCAGTATTAGAAACCTACTGGCGACCCGTGCGGACGATGATCAGGGCGCCAGCATCGTGGAGTACGCGCTCCTCGTGTCTCTCATCGCGCTCGTTGCTCTGGTCGCGATCGCTGCGTTCGGCACCCAGCTGAGCAGCTCGTACTCCGGTATCGCAGAGAGCCTGCCCTAGCCCAAGCGTTCTCTGGAAGCACGGCTCTCTAGAAGCACGGCGGTGTCGGGGCGGAAGCCAGACACATCCGAGAGTTTCACATCCGAGAGTTTCACATCCGAGAGTTTTAGACATTACGCACACGTTCCTCATGCGATTTTCATGCTGAAGTCGCATGCTTCCCAATGACGGAAGTGAGACAAGGACATAGCGCATGGACGACCTCGAACCGCAAACTCCCTCTACAGACGCCGGACCAGATACCGGCACATCTATTCCTCTCGATGCCCAGACCGTAGCCACTGCCCCGCCGCCGGCGAGTTCACCGCAGCGGAAGCCAGATGGAGCCGGACGCTACTGGAAGTGGTACCTGGCGGCACTCGCCCTTGGTCTGGCTGTGATCGCTGGTGCCGTCGTCGCCAACCGCGACAGCGGAACCGCTACCGCGGAGGCGGCGGCTTCGACCACAACCATCGCCACCCAGGCAGCGGCCGACGTCAGCCAGTCGACGGGCAGCGGCACAGCCACGAACGCCATTCAAACCTCTCCCGCGCTGCGGCTCGACGCCAGGGCAGTGGGTCAGAAAGTGATCCCCTCGGTGGTCACCGTCGAGATCCAAGGCGCCGCGTTCGACGGTCGGCAAGTCGACGTAGGCTCCGGATCGGGTGTCATCTACGACAACCAGGGTCACGTCATAACCAACAACCACGTCGCCGCAGCCGGGTCCAGCTACGAGGTCGTCCTGTCCGACGGCAGGGTCTACCCCGCCACCGTTGTCGGGACCGATCCGACTACCGACCTGGCAGTGCTCCAGATATCAGCACAGGATCTCCATCCGATCACGATAGGAAGCTCTGACTCGCTGTCCGTCGGCGATCCCGCCGTCGCCGTGGGCAGCCCGCTCGGTCTCAGCGGTGGACCATCTCTGACCGTAGGTGTCATCTCGGCGTTCAATCGCCAGGTACAGACAGACGCCTCCTCTTCGGCCGGGCTCGACGGAATGCTCCAGACCGACGCCCCGATCATCTCCGGGTCGAGTGGTGGCGCCCTGGTGAACCAGGACGGTGCCCTCGTCGGAATCACCACCGCGGTCGGTGTGAGCCCGGTGGGAGCCGAGGGAATCGGCTTTGCCACGCCGGTCGAAATCGTAACCCGCGTCGCCGACGAGATCATCGCCAACGGTCATGCATCCATTCCCTATCTCGGTGTCCAGATCAGCACGGCCATGCAGGACACAACCGACGGAGGTAGTGCCCCCATCGGCGTCAGCATCGAGTCGGTTGTCCCGAATTCAGCTGCGGATCAGGCCGGACTGAAGGTTGGCGACGTCGTGTCGGCGATCGACGGTACCCAGATGAGATCGCACTTCCAGCTCATCGGTCAGCTTCGTCGCTATGCCGCAGGCGACACCATCAAGATGACCCTCAGCGACGGCCGCACGATCAACGTAACCCTTGGCGAGCGCCCGGCCAACCAGTAACCGGAAAGTAGCTCACAGCCGGCGTCCCGTGTCACTCCCGCCCGTGACCGGGACGCCGCCGCCGCGCCCGCACCGGTATGCTCGCCGGGTGACCCGCCCATTTCAGATCGGTATCCAGCTTCCCGAAATCGAGCGCCGGGTGCGGTGGGAGGAGCTCAGCGCCATCGCCATCACCGCCGAGGGCGTCGGGTTCGACTCGATCTGGGTCGGAGACCATCTCCTCTACCGGATCGACGGGGAGTCCCACGGACCCTGGGAGGCGTGGTCGGTGCTGGCGGCCCTCGCCGCGGTGACCGATAGGGTGCAGTTGGGCCCACTTGTGGCCGCCACCGCGTTTCACAACCCCGCAATGCTCGCCAAGAAGGCCGCCACCGTTGACGAGATCTCGGGCGGGCGTCTCATCCTCGGGCTCGGAGCCGGGTGGAACCGCACTGAGTTCTCGGCATTTGGCTATCCCTTCGATCACCGCGCCGCTCGCTTCGCTGAGGCCTTCACGATCATCCGCACACTGCTGCGGGAGGGAAGCGTCGATTACGCCGGCACCTACTACAAGGCGCGAGATTGCGAGCTGGTACCGCGGCCGCGCCCCGGCGGCCCCCCGCTGATGATCGGATCGATCGGACCGCGCCTGCTTGGTGTGACGCTGCCGCATGTCGATATGTGGAACGCCTGGCACGCCTGGTACGGCAACACCCCGGACGGGCTCACCGCGATGATCGCCACCATCGACCAGCAGTGCCGCAGCGCCGGCCGGGACCCTGTCGAGGTGGCCAAGACCGCCGCCGTCCAGGTACGGGCGCCGGGTGGAACCGGACGTCTCTACGGTGACTCCACGCATTCCGGTAACGAGTACATCGCTGGCGACCAGGAGGAGATTGCCGCAGCGCTTGCCAACTTCGCCATATCAGGTGTCGCGCATGTGCAACTTGTCGTCGACCCGATCACCGTCGCATCGGTGGAATGGCTCGGCGGCGTCCTGGGCATACTGGACGGTGTCTGATGGACCCCATACCGGGCGCGTTTCTGACTCAAGTACACTCGCAAACATACGGACATACTGACATAGGTGCGGACCATGACCGCTGACAATGACGCCAACGCCGATGTGCTTCGCTTTGGTGACCGCAAGGAGCGGGGACTGTGGCGTAGGTTCCGGCTCCTTCTCCAGGACAACCCCGCTCCCCTCGTCTGGACATGGAAGCTCGCTGAAGCGGTCCTGCCGCGGATGGGAGGTCTTTTCACCAGGATCGGGGTTGCACGGGCATCACGCTGGGTGAAACCGGTGGAGGAGTTGGTCAAGAAGCCGCTCTTCGACTGCCAGATGTGCGGCCAGTGCATCCTGCACAACACCGGGATGACCTGTCCCATGACATGTCCCAAGCAACTCCGCAATGGGCCGTGTGGTGGGGTTCGAATGAACGGCAAGTGCGAGGTCAAGCCCGAAATGGATTGCGTGTGGACCAGGGCCGTGATCCGCTCGGAGCGCACCCCATATCGTGACGAGATCGGCAAGATCAATCCCCCGGTCGACTGGCGGCTGCACAAGACCGCTTCGTGGGTCACCTTCGCTGTCGGGCGAGACCAGGTGACCAGCGGTAGCGGCAACGGGCCGCATCACGTTTCCGAGGTAATCATCAAATGAGCCGTCTCAAGTCAGTTCTCGACGCCGGCCATTTCGCTCTGACCCTCGAGATCTCGCCCCCGGTTGGCCCCAACCCAGAGGCCATCCGACGTCAGATCGACCATCTCGCCGACTATGCCGACGCATTCAACGTCACCGACAACCAGTCGGCGCGCGTGCATGCATCCAGCCTCGCTACGAGCGTCATGGTCAAGCAGGCGGGTCTCGATCCCGTTCTCCAGATCACTTGTCGTGACCGCAACCGGCTTGCGATGCAGTCGGATCTGTTGGGGGCGTCGCTATTCGGCATCGAAAATGTGCTCGCTCTAAGCGGCGACGCCACCATCTGGGGCGATCATCCGCACGCCAAGGGTGTCTTCGAGATCGACTCGATCAACCTCGTCCGCATGATGCGGATGATGCGCGACGACGCCGTATTCGAGAACGGGAAGCCGATTCCGAAGATCACGCCGAGCTACTTCATCGGGGCCGCAGCCAATCCCTTTGCGCCGCCGCACGACTTCCGACCGATCCGTCTCGCCAAGAAGATCGCGGCGGGCGCCGACTTCATCCAGACTCAACTCATCTACAACATTCCCCGTTTCCGGGAATACATGAAACGGGTCGTCGACATGGGCCTCCACGAGAAGACTGCCATCCTGGCGGGAATCGGCCCCGTACGCTCCGCCCGTGCGGCCAAGTACATGCGAGATGAGATCGCAGGGATGGATGTGCCCGACCAGGTCGTCAAGCGACTCGAGGGCCTCGACAAGGATCGAGCGGCCGAGGAGGGCGTCAACCTCTGTCTGGAGATCGCCGAGGAGGTGCGCCAGATCGAGGGAGTGCGCGGACTGCACGTCATGGCTGTGTCCTGGCATTCCATCCTTCCGGATATCGTGACCCGCCTCGGGCTCTACCCGCGACCGGATGTGGTCCCCGCAGGCCCCACCCCGGCTCCGTCTCGAAGCCCAACACATTGCCCGGACGATCCAGCGGATCGAGTTGCCCGTCGATCCGGATTTCCAGAATGAATACATGGCGGCAATGAACTTCCCCCACATGGATCACAAGTTCAAGGCACTCGAGGGCCTCATACCGGATCACGGCCCTGACCCGTTGGCCGACAGGCTCCGGAGCTCTTCCCAGGCGTAGCCCGCTCATCCTCCTGTGGGCCTCAGAACAGGCCGACCACTTCGCCATCCTCGTCGATGTCGACGTTCATGTACGCAGGCCTTGTGCCAAGGCCGGGCATCGTCCTCATCGTTCCCGTGATGGGGTAGATGAAGCCGGCGCCGACCGAGGCTCGCACCTCGCGCACCGGCAGAACGAAGTCCTTGGGAGCGCCCTTCAGCTTTGGGTCGTGGCTCATGCTGAGATGCGTCTTCGCCATGCAGATGGGCAGGTAGCCGAAGCCGTTCTCCTCGTACCCGTCGATCTGCGCCTTGGCCTGCGGAGTCAGCTCGATACCCGACGCGCCGTAGATCTCGGTCGCGATCTTCTCGATCTTCTCTGCGATAGGGCGATTCAACTCATACAGGAACTTGAAGTCGGACGGTTCCTCGCAGGCGGCCACAACCGCTTCGGCGAGCTCGACACAGCCCGGTCCGCCGCTGGCCCACGGGTCCGCTTCCACAGCGGCAAAAGCTCCTGCGTCCAACGCCGCGGTCTTGACATAGTCAATCTCGGAGGGATCGTCGGTGGCGAA
Source organism: uncultured bacterium (assembly GCA_963801165.1). Taxonomy (GTDB): domain Bacteria; phylum Actinomycetota; class Acidimicrobiia; order Spongiisociales; family UBA5794; genus JAAETI01. The sequence goes on along the minus strand of CAWDDT010000006.1, from coordinate 101,855 downwards.
CTTGTTAACCGCGACAACGACAGGAATCCCGAACTTCTTGGCGTTGGCGATATGCGCCTCGAGGTTACCGATCCCGGCACGAAGCAGGTTCAGGTTCTTCTCGGTGTACGCCTTGTGAAGCGGCTTGCCCGGTACCACACGGGGACCACCACCGTGAGTCTTCAGGGCGCGGATGGTCGCTACCAGAACGACGGCATTCGGGCGCAGGCCCGAGATGCGGCACTTGATATCGAAGAACTTCTCCATCCCGATATCGGCGCCGAACCCCGACTCCGTAACGACGTAGTCGCCCAGCCGCAAAGCCACCCGGTCGGCGAGGATGGACGAATTCCCATGTGCAATGTTGGCGAACGGTCCGGCGTGGACAAAGGCCGCTTGCCCTTCGAGCGTCTGCATCAGGTTGGGGTGCAGGGCGTCTCTCATGAGAACCGTCACGGCACCCGCGACCTCGAGATCGTCGAGGGTTACCGGCTTGCCATAACGATCGGGCCCGATGACGACGTTGCCGACCCGCTCCCGGAGGCTCCTGAGCGCGGATCGATACGAGTCGCCGTCGGCGAGCGCAAGGATCGCCATCAGCTCGCTGGCCACCGCGATGTCGTATCCCGTTTCCCGCGGCCTCCCGTCCATCTTGCCGCCAAGGCCGATGATGACGTTGCGCAAGGCCCGGTCGTTCACATCCACGACGCGCTTCCAGGTGCCTTCGAAGAGGTCTATCTCCAACCGTCTCAGGCCAACGTCGGAGAGCTCCTTGTCACTGAGCCTGCGCTCGTGGTAGCGGCGAGCGTCGATGGCTGCGGCCACGAGGTTATGGGCGACGGACACGGCGTGAATGTCGCCGGTGAGATGGAGGTTGAAGTCGTCCATCGGGATGACCTGGCTGTACCCGCCACCGGCGGCACCACCCTTGATCCCAAACGTCGGCCCCATCGAAGGCTGCCGAATCGCCGCAATGGCGTTGTGCCCGAGCTGACCCAACCCCTGGGTGAGACCGACGGTAACCGTGGTCTTGCCTTCACCCAGCGGCGTCGGCGTGATCGCTGTCACGTCGACGTACCTGCCCAAAGGACGGCTCTTGAGCTCCTTGAGGATGTCGAGGTGCACCTTGGCCTTGGTATAGCCGTAGGGGATGAGGTGCTCGGGCGCGACCCCGATCTTCTCGGCGATGTCGGCAATCGGCCGAACGGTTGCGGCCTTGGCGATTTCGAGGTCAGACGGAACCCTCGGCTTTGATGACATTTTGCGGTCTCCTCGCAAGGATCGATCGGGCGGCGATACAGACAGGTTAGGACGCCGGGCTCAGAACATGCTGTCTGTCGCGAGGCTATGGCTCGGACCCGTGTCACGTCAACATGATCTGACATTTGCTCGCCCATCCGGCGCCGGCTATGTCCCGCGGCTCTCCCCGCTGCAATATGGCCGATGATGGGCTCGACCCGGACCCGACGTCGCCCGAAGCGGTGCGCCTCTCGTCACAGCGCGATCGCCCCCTTCCGTCCGGGTACCCTCCGCGCTGGAGGTGTACGTATGGATCAGTTGGTCAGGCAACTGCGGCTTGTGGTCGCTGTGGAGGATTTCGACCAGGCGGTCGCCTTCTATCGGGATGCGCTCGGCATGAAGGAGGAGTTCTATGTCGAGAGCGATCACGATGCGAAGGTAATGGCGCTGCAGGCCGGCAGGGCCACACTCGAGATCGTCAACGCTGCCCAGAGGCGGCTGATCGATGATCTGGAGGTGGGTCGGCTGGTGAGCCGCGAGATCCGTGTCGCCATCGAGGTCAACGACGCCCGCGTGATGACAAATGCCCTGGTGAAAGCCGGGGCGACTCTCGTGGCTCCCCCGGTCGAGACACCGTGGCGTTCTCTCAATTCGCGGCTCGAGGCCCCGGCAGGGCTGCAACTGACCATCTTCGAGGAGCTGGCCGACGAACCCACAACGCCGTGAGCGGCAGGGCCCCCATGGCCACCGACCACTTGCGTGTGCTGCGGGCGCCCATATCCCCTGGATGCGCGGGTCCGCGACCTCTAGGATTCGTGGCTCATGGAAGCGGCGCGCACCACGTTTGAGAGCCTCAGCTCGGAGCAACTCATTGGCTCGTCGCTCCCCCGGATCCCGTTCGATACTACGGAGGTCCGCTGGTTCGCCGCGGGCCCTATGCCGCGCCGGCTCGTGAATTGGTTCACTTCGGCGGGAAGATGGGGCAGCCTCGAAGTGCGCGACGATTCTTATCTCGTCGGCGCGGCACCGTCGGTCGGACGCAAGCGCCGCAATCGCGGAACATTCGAGATCAAGACATGTCTCGCCCGCGGGCCTGTCGTGTGCCTGGATTCACGTCTCTCGGGCCGCACCGAACAATGGCGCAAGGTAATTGGCACGCCCCCGGGGCCGGGCGCCACGGCACACAAGTGGACCGACGTACACAAGGTAATTCTCACCAGGACCTACCACTTCTCCGCCCCGGACAGAGTCGTGGAAGTGACCCCGGGAAACCTGACCGTGCCCGGATGTGACATCGAGTTGGCCGCCGTCTCGGTAGCCGGTGTCGAAGTGTGGACCTTCGCCCTCGAGGCCTGGGGAGGCCCTGATCAGAGACTCGGCCTGCTCGAGAAATCCGCGGCAGCGTTCGTGGCGGCCGCGGGATTGCCTGAATCAGTGATAACCCCCCTGGGCGTCGACATGAGTTATCCAGCTTGGTTGAATCGCACGGTGCCACAGGACCCGACCTCGTCAACTACACAGATGGCCGGTACACCGATGGCCGGTACACAGATGGCCGGCCGTGATGTCCCCCGGCATCCGGATCACGCCCCGGGTTCGGCGTAGTCAAGCTCGTCGGCGGCGCGCGTTCTCCACGCACTAGCCCAGGTGGCAGCCTCGTTGGCGGCGGGAGCTGTCAACACAATTGACGAACCAGACGAATACGCGATGACGGCCCCGCCCCAGCGGCCGTCGTCGGGAACGACGCGAACCCAGTTGTCGCCGCCATCGGCGCTCGACCAGACACCAGCAACACCAGTGGTCGCCGGTGCACCCCGGCTCGGCCGGTGGCCCGTGACGACGATCCGATCCCCGCTCGCGGTGACCTCCTGTAGCGCTGCCCCGGCCACGAGCATTGCCGTCTCCCCGACCGCGACCGGCCGCGTTCCCGTGGGCAGCACCAGTGTGGCCTGATCGGCAGCGATGCGACCGACCGAGAATCGTCCAGCGTCGGTGACGACGGATGCTCCTTCGGCGATCTCGTGTGACTCCCCGTCGATCAAGAGCGTCGCCGTGTCCTTCTCGAGGTCGGCGGCCAGCACCGCGACCGTGACCCGTGCCTGAGCGAAGCTGTCCCCACCGTCGATATCGTGCCAGCGACCAGCGTCGTCGGAGCCCAGGATGAGAGCCTGGCTGGCGCCATCCCCGGCCTCCACGGTGCCTACCGCGATCAGACCGCGCCCGGTCGTGACGATGTCGTTGATCACGCCGGCCGACAGGGTCGGAAGCGTGACCGTCTCCCAGGTGATGCCCGTCTCGGACCTGTGCAGGGAGGGGCGGCAGACACCATCGGCGCAGTCGCTCCCGGCCGCATAGAACCAGCCGTCGAAGCTCGCTAGCGTCTGAATCCGGCTCGCCGCATCTAGACCGTGCGGGTTGACCATGGACCAATCGACACCGTCGCCAGACGTGTATATCGCCATCGCGCCGCCGGCTTCGGTAGTCACCGCGAGCAGGTTTCCCGCCGCAGCGACATCGACGACCGCCTCGCCGCTGAGGACCGTTGCGACGTACTCCCACTCGTCGTACGACTGCGCCCGCCACACCCCGAGACCCGAACCGTACGGCCCGTAACCGTATGTATGACCCTCCCAGCGCACGACGCTCGTGATCGACGACCCTTCTGGTTGGGCACGGCCAGTGAGGGTGACGCCATCCCACCGATCCCCGAAGCGCGACGTCCAGACGCCGGCACGATCGTTGGCGCTCCCGACCGCGACCAGATGCTCGCCGAGCCTGGCTATCGTGGACACTTCGACGTCGCCGTTGATCCCACCCGGGATCCAGGCGTCGATGAACGAGGGCTGAGCAGAAGTGAGAAGGTCGAGCTCGGCCGCGGCATCGTTTTGAGGAGGATCGCCCCTCCCGGTGGGTTGCCGATCCGTTGCTGCGAAGACAACCCAGGCTGCGGCCAGGATGGCAACGACGACAACGACCCTCATATGCGGCGACGACCCGGGATTTGCGGCCGGATCACCCGATCCGGCCACGCTAATCCGGTCTCCAGAGTTCGACCCCCCGGGCGTTCTCACAAGCGTTGGCTCCTCCCCATGTAGTCCTGGCAGACCGGTGGAATGTGGCTTGCTAGTGGCTGGAACGGCGGACGGTTACGGTGTATTCCACCCGGATGAGCGCATCCCACGTAGGTGCACTAAGGTCGGCTCGATGTTTGCATTTTCCGGCAGCCCGTTCCCGATTCCTTCCTCAATCGTCTCCATGTGCCAGGAGACATGGACCGGCCTCGCCACACCCGGGAGCGTCTGGTCCGGAGCCGATCGGGTGGCCATGGCCAGGCTCACCCGTGCTGCACGCCTGCGGCTCGACACCCCGGCCACCGGACTCCCTGCTGAAATCGAGGAGACCGTTCGCACGCTCTCCGCCTCACCGTCGGCAACGTCACAAGCGTTCGTCGAGAGCTGCGTCACCGCGGTCGGCGAACCCGCATATGTCGAGCTTGTCGGCTTGGTAGCCCGTGTTGTCGCGGTCGACACGTTCTCGCGTCTCGTCGGTGTCGCCCCCGAGCCGTTCCCTGACCCGGTACCGGGCGCGCCCGTTGCGGTGGCTCCGGCTGGCCTGCCCAAGCGCGGCAAGACTTGGGTGTCGATGACCGACCTTCCGGTACCGCCCAACGTGCTGTCCCTGGTGCCTCCCGCTCAGGCGGCCACGAACGTCACCGCAGAGACGCTATATATGACCGGTGCACAAATGGAGGACCCCGACACAACCATCGACGACCTCCATCGGACCCAGATCGAGATCGTCGCCAGCACTGTTTCCCACGCCAACAACTGCTTCTACTGAACACTCGCGCACGCAGGGATGCTCAGGTGGAGCGCCCAGTCAACGGGACGGGATGTCGACCTTGCCGCCTTGCTTCGCCCCGGAACCCCCGTCGGTGTGCCCGGCGGTGCCGAGCTTGCTGCTCTGGGCAATGCCGCGGTAGGTACCACCGTCGACGCCACGCCCGCGGCAGCGCTCGCCGCCGTCATCGGGCCCGTCCCCGCAGTGCGAGCGGCGGCCGTGGCCGGCGCTTTCGAGCTGTACAACCGGATCGTCGACGCGACGGGACTTCCGGTGTCCGCTGCCCGCCGGGAGACCCATGGCGACATAATCGGTATCCTGAGCCTGGAGGGCTTCCCCCACTCTGACCGCTGACCCGGCGGACATCCGAGACACCCCGTAGCAGCTCGGCGTATTGGCGGCACGAACGCTGCGGCCGCGTCCGGATCCGACACCCAGACCGGTCGCAACGTGCAATCGACCGATCATCGCAGCTCCCGCACATTTCATGCCCGCGGCGTACTGCCCCGATGACACATCCTCCCATGGCGTCGGCGAAGCGACTCCGGATTCACCGGGTTCCCTGAGGATCCTCCTACCCGCCTCATAACCCGCTCAAAGCTGTCTCCCAGAGTCCCTCGTGATCATCGGTGTCAGTACAGGAGGTACCGAAATGACAAATCAGACCACACCCAGACCACCGAATAGACGTCGACACCCGGCGAAACGGTCCCGAATGCTGACAGGCGCTGCCTCGGCAATGGCCGGCGTCGCGCTGGTTGGTGCAATGTACACAACGCCAGACAGCGCCACGGCTGCGACATCCGCCGACTCATCGACCGTTGCCGCTGCGGCAGACGGCTCGCCGGCGACCACAACTACAACCACAACCGAAGCCCGGATCAGCCAGTCGTCATCAGCCGTGCCCTCGGGCTCCTCGTCGTCACGCCCGTCCCTCACCTCGAGCCATGGCAGCTGATCACGCCACCTCCGCAGAACTGCGCTTTCGGGCAATGGGCTCGGAGTGCCACATCATCGTGGTCGGGGGCCACTCCGATGCGGTCGGCGTCGCCCGCTCCCGGATCGATGAGCTGGAGCGGAGATGGAGCCGGTTCGTCCCGACTAGCGAGATCTCGATACTCAACCGTTCACAAGGAATCCCGGTGTTGGTGTCCGATGACACCCGGCTACTTGTTGCCAGGGCTCTAGAGGCGAACCACATCACCGGTGGCCGATTCGACGCCACCGTGTTGGGCGACGTCATCAGAGCCGGATACGACAGACCGTTCGACCAGCTCCCGGGCGATCCTCGCGGGATCAGCGACCTGTTCCCTGGTTCGATCAACGTGATCGGGCCAACGGTCCTGCTCGCACCGGGAACGGGGTTCGACCCGGGAGGCATCGGCAAGGGCCTCGCCGCAGACACGGTGGCAGCGGAGCTAAGCGCTGCCGGGGCCGCCGGTGTTTGCATCAATCTCGGAGGTGACATCCATGTCGAAGGTCTCGCCCCACAGGAGGAGGGGTGGACGATCGCAATCGACCACCCTGAAACAACCGACCCGCTGACGACGCTCGGACTCGCTACGGGAGCCGTCGCCACCTCGACAAGTCTGTTGCGCCGGTGGACGAGCGGCAGCGAGGTTCGCCATCACCTGATAGACCCCGCTACGGGAAATCCTGCGGAGACGGACCTCACCCTGGTGTCAGTCGTGGGAGCCAGCGCCTGGCGAGCCGAGGTCATCGCCAAGGCGTGTCTCCTCGCCGGCTCCGATGGCTGGCTCGAGCTCGTCTCCGGAACCGGCCTGGAGGCAATGGCAGTGACCCGGGACGGGGCCGTCCTTTGTACTCCGGGGCTCAGCAGATTCACAGATTTCATCCCACACCAGTTGTTCAGAGAAGGAATCTCACCATGAAGGAACTCGCCTGGTACGTCGCCCGATCGTCGGGCATCGTCGGCGGGGCTTGGCACCCGTAGGCCAAGGCCCGGACGCGATCTGCGGTCTCACCGCCGCACAGGGTGAGACGCTCCCCGAGGTGTAGCTCGGGTTCGCCCGGTCAGCTCACCTGAGCCAGTTCCGGTGAGCCGACCGGGCTGCCGATCACAAACTCAGGCTCAGGCAGCCCGGCCTCGCCCTCTATGTGAATCGTTGGCAGGACTCGATCGAGCCACCGTGGGATCCACCAGTTGGCGTCGCCGAGCAGCTTCATCGTTGCTGGGACGAGGACCATCCGGACGACGGTGGCATCCACCAGGATTGCGGTTGCCAGGCCCAGACCCACCATCTTGATGCTCGGGTCGGTACCCAGCACGAAGCCGAGGAACACCGAGATCATGATCAAGGCAGCGGAGGTGATCACCCTGGCTGTACCGGCGATGCCGTTTATGACGGCGTCCTGATTGTCCCTGCTGAGCAGGTACTCCTCGCGAATCCGGGACAGCAGGAACACCTCGTAGTCCATCGACAGGCCAAATAGCACAGCGAACATGAACATCGGTATGAACGACACGATCGGGACCGTCGACTCGAGACCGATCAGACTCGCTCCCCACCCCCACTGGAACACCATCACCAGCACTCCATATGCAGCGCCGATGCTGAGGAGGTTGAGCAGTGCCGCTTTGAGCGGAACCAGCACCGACCGGAAAAGCATCGTCAGTAGAAGGAAGGACAGCAGGATCACAGTACCGATGAAGTACGGGAGCCGCCCGGTCACCTTCTCACCCATGTCGGCGAAGCTCGCGGTCAGCCCGCCGACGTGAGCCTCGGCCGGACTGTTCCCGAGGATGGGTGGGAACACGTCGTTGCGAAGCCTCCTAATCGTGTCGACCGTCGCATCGTCCTGGGGCGCCGTCGTGGGGAACGCGACCAACGTGGCTACTCCCGCGGCGGTGTTCACTTCCGGCGGCGCCACCGCTGCAATCCCGGCGTCGGCCGCCACCGCCACTTTGAGCGGATCGACGACGGTGGCATCCCCGGAGATGTCGACTGCGATGAGCAGCGGACCGTTGGCGCCGCGTCCGAAGCCCTCGGCGACTAGATCGTAGGCCCTGCGCTCGGTCCGGGTTTGGGGCAACGTGCCGTCGTCGGGAAAGCCGAGCCGCAGCGCGAGCACCGGTGTCGTCAGCGCCAACAACAGCACCGCAGACCCGACGGCGTAGGTCTTGGCGTGGCCGGAGACGTGCCGGCCCCACCGCATCCAGATGGGCGCCTTACCCCGCCGGTGGGTTGCGCGCCTCCGGTGCAGGCTGAGCCGCTTCATGCGGTATCCGGCGAGACCGAGGAAGGCCGGGAGCAACGTGATGGAGGCGAAGACCATCACCATCACGATGAACGCAGACGCCACCCCACCTGCCGTCATGAACGGGAGACCGGCGACACCCATGCCGAGAATGGCGATGACCACTGTGCCACCGGCGAACACGATGGCCTGGCCGGCGGTGGCGGTAGCCCTCCCCGCGGCATCGACGACGGTCATACCAAGAGCCAGGTGTTCGCGGTGCCGGGTAACGAGGAACAAGGCGTAGTCGATGCCGACACCGAGCCCGATCATGCTCGCCATCTCCGGAGCAAAGCTGGGGATCTCGATCAGATACGTGATCAGCGGCATCGCAGCTACCCCGATCCCGATGCCGAAAAGGGCAATGCCGATCGGGAGACCCATCGCGAGCAGGGAGCCGAACGCGATCAGCAGTATGACTGCGGCCACGACCAGGCCAATCATCTCACCGGCATTGGTCTCGCCGGATTCGAACGAGAAGAACAGGTCACCCCTGATCTCGACCGTCAGGGAGGTCGTGGCGGCAGCGGCGGCGGCCATGTTCTTGAAGTTGTCCAGATCGACTGCGCTGAGTTGCTCGGCGACCGGGTATCGAACGCGGATGAGGGCGATCCGCCCGTCTGCGGAAACGGACCCGCTTGTGATTGCCGCCTCCGCCCCCTCCGCGAGCGTCCCGGCGGGATCGGATGCATAGAGCACGTTTGGCAGGTCGTTCACCATCTCTCCCACCGTGGCGAGGTCGGCTCGAGCCGCCGCAGAATCGAAGAACGTCGCCCCATTGCGGGGAGTGACGACGACCTCGGCAGATAGGCCGGCAGAATCCGAGTGCGCCGCGGTGAGCAGGTCGGTCGCTTGCTGTGAATCGAGGCCGGGTACGGCCGTCGACTCCTTGAGGGTCTCACCGAGGGTGGCGGACGTTCCGATGACCAGGACCGAGATGATGAGCCATGTGGCGATGACTCGCCAGGGGTGCCCGGCAGCAAACCGGCCCAGTCGGTATAGCGCGTTTGACATTTCCTCTCCTTCTCAGAAGTCGCCGGCATCGTCTCGAAAGAGACCCGCCTCGCCATCGGGAGTACGGCCACTATCCATCCGGCCGCACGGCCGAGCCCGAAGTCGTACTTCCGGCTGATCCGTCGTGATGGCCCTTTCCTCTACGCTGCGAAGTGATGCGACGAGCCTTCCGATCTGCGTGGACCGAGCCAGCAGTGCCCAACCCGCCGCCACCGGGGAAATGGGACTGGTGGTTCACCGCCGCGGTCGTCATCGCCGCCATCGCCGAGTCGGCGTTGCGCACCCTGCCGTGGAAGGAAGCCCAATTGCTCTACGTCGCGATGGCGGCTCTCGTCCTGCCGTTCCGCCGCACCCGCCCGCTTGCGGTCACCGCGACAGTGTTCGGCGTCGGGATTGCGCTGACTTTGGGCACCACGCTCGCCGGAGCGGTCAGCGACGGCATCTACAGCGCGGCGTTCATTGTGGTGCTTCCTTACAGCCTGTTGCGCTGGGGCTCGGGGCGGGATGCCATCATTGGTCTGTCCGTCATGGTGATAACCCCCTGGATTGCCATTGTGGACGACAGCGTCTTGCTGAGCGACGCCATCGGGGGCAGCATCTTTCTGCTGTTCCTGGGCGCGGTCGGCGCATCCGTTCGATACCGGAGGACATCACTGGACCGCGCGGTCGAACAGGCTCGGCTCCAGGAGCGAGAACAGCTAGCTCGTGAGCTTCACGACACGGTCGCCCACCACGTTTCGGCCATCGCGATCCAGGCGCAGGCCGGAACGACCGTCGCCGCCGGCGATCCTGACGCAGCGCTCCGAGCGCTGGACGTGATCGAAAGGGAGGCGTCCCGCACCCTCGCCGAAATGCGCTCTATGGTCGGGGTGCTGCGCCGTGGTGAGCCCGTCGACCTGGCGCCGCAGCCTGGAGTAGCCGACATCAAGCGCCTGACCGACAAGACGGCGAACCCCATCGTGGAGGTGGAACTGATCGGCAACCTCACCGGCCTGCCGGCACCGGTGGACACCGCGGTCTACCGGCTGGCGCAGGAATCCGTGACAAACGCCCGCCGGCACGCTCAGGCAGCGACAAGTGTCCTTGTGCGCGTCATCGGCGACGAGGACTCGGTGCGGCTCTCGGTGCGTGATGACGGCGTCTCTCCTGCGCCGCCGGGCGCCAATGCCGGGTTCGGGCTCGCCGGTATGGCCGAGCGGGTCAAGCTACTGGGCGGCTCGTTCTCGGCAGGCCCTCACCCTGAGCAAGGCTGGTTCGTGGAAGCCGTGGTTCCCCGCCGGGGAGGTACACCGTGACGATCCGGGTTCTGGTCGCCGACGATCAGGAGCTCGTGCGCACCGGGCTCAGCATGATCCTCGATGCCCAGCCGGGCATCGAAATGGTCGGCCAGGCGCGCGATGGCGTCGAAGCGGTGGCAATGGCGCGCCGTCTACGACCTGACGTCTGTCTGTTCGACATCCGGATGCCCGAGATGAACGGCATCGAAGCCACCAGGGTGCTCGCGGGCCCCGATGTCGCCGAGCCAATGGCGATTGTCATCATCACTACCTTCGATCTCGACGAGTACGTCCATGGCGCGCTAAAAGCCGGCGCCCGCGGCTTCCTACTCAAGGACGCCGGACCTGAGCTGCTGGTCCAGGCCATCCGCGCCGCTGCCGACGGAGATGCTCTCATTTCCCCGAGCGTGACCGCTCGTCTTCTGGCCACATTCGCAAACACGGCCGATATGGCGCGGCCGATCCAGCCCGCATGGCCGCTCACCGAGCGCGAAGAGGAGGTGTTGCTGACCGTTGCTAAGGGCCACACCAACACCGAGATCGCCGAGGAGCTTCACATCAGCCTCAGCACGGTCAAGACGCATCTATCCAGCCTGATGACGAAGCTCGAGGCCCGGAACCGGGTGGAGCTGGCCATGTGGGCCTACGAGACCGGGCGCCTGTAGGCGGATCGCCGGCAGGTATCGTCAGCAGGTAACGTGCAGTATCGCGTTCGCCACAGCGCCTTCCGTGGTGCGCAGCAGCGCACACGCCTCAGCGGTCGGCATGACATCCAACTCGACCCCGTTTGCTTCTGCCTCGGCGTAGACCCCCGACATGATGGGGAGCATCCCCGAATAGCCCGACCCGATGATCAGCCGGGGCCGGGTCCACGGTATCGATTCGGCCTCGGTCAACGGCGTGTGCCCGTAACCCTCTTTCAAGTGGCGGGAGGGCTTCTTGGACCGCGGCCGGACGGCGCCGTCCTCGAGCACGATGTCATGCTCGTATTGGACTCCGTCGACAAGGATCCGACCAAATCCCGGGTACTCGATGTTCACGACTCGATCTTACGTCGCCCGGTAGGGCGCTGTTCGTAGGGCCAACGAGAGCCCGGTCGGTAGGATGTTCCGCCTGCCCTGCACCGGAGCCAAACCGCATGTCCCAGACACAAGCCAAGCCGCCACCCGACGAGGCGACCCGGGCGCAGCGCCGCTACCCGTGGATAGCGATGTCCGTCGTTCTCACCGGCACGTTCATGGTGATCCTCGATACCACCATCGTGAACGTTGCCCTGCCGTCGATTGGCGAGGAGCTAGGCAATGCTCACGGCATCGAGTGGGTCGTCACCGCGTATCTGCTCGCAGTCGGCGTTGCGCAGCTCGCCACCGGTTGGATCAGCGACCGTTTCGGCAAGAAAGCCACCTACACGTGGAGCCTGTTTCTCTTCGGCATCGGATCGCTCCTGGCATCCCTCTCCCCCAACCTCGCGACACTCATCGGATTCCGGATACTGCAAGGGATCGGCGGCGGTGCGATGATGCCGGTCGGCCTTGCCATGCTTTACGAACTGTTCCCACCGCACAGGCGCGGCACCGCGCTCGGCATTTGGGGTATTGCCGCCATGGCCGCCCCGGCGGTGGGGCCGGTCGCCGGCGGTTGGATAGCCAGCAGCGTCTCGTGGCGATGGGTGTTCGCCGTGAACGTGCCGATCGGCGTGATTGGCGTGACGCTGGCGATCCGCCTGTTGCGCGACGTCGGCTTCCGCGAGCGGCGCCGGCTGGCATGGCAAGCCTGGCTGCTGGCAGCGACCGGGCTGGTCGCGTTCCTGCTCGCTTTCGACTGGGAACCTGACAACGGTTGGGGATCGGCGAGATTCCTCATTCCTTTGGTCGTCGGCACATTGCTGCTGGCGCTGTTTGTGCGGTCGGAGATCACATCGAGCAGCCCGCTGCTCGAGATGAGGATGTTCGCCGTGCCAACCTTCGCAGTAACGATCGCGATCGTGTGGCTGATCACCGTCGCCCAGTTCGCCCGTCTTGTCTTCATCCCCATCGAGCTGCAGACCGTTCACCGGATGACCGCATTCGAGGCAGGCCTGCTCCTCGCACCCGCGGCGGCAGGAACGGCACTCACCATGCCCTTCGGGGGAAGGATCGCGGACCGCCTTGGAGCCCGCATCCCGGTAACCGTCGGCCTGGCGATGATCGCAACCGCTGTCTGGCTGCTCGGATCACTCACCCCCGATACCTCCTCGCGCCGAATCCTCACCTACTTGCTGATCCAGGGCGCCGGCACCGGTCTGGCGCTGATACCGAACACGGTCGCGGCTATGAACTCGCTCCCCAACCGCTGGGTGGCCCGCGCCTCGGCGGTCCGCTCACTCAACCGCCAGATCGCAGGCGCCATCGGCGTGGCCGTGCTGTCCAGCCTCGTCATCTCCCGCGTCGGATCGATCACGGGTTCACCAACGACCGATCCCGAGCAACTCCAGAACGCCTACAACCTGGTGTTCCACGTTGCCTTCGCCGGCGCCATCGTCGCCACCGTGCTGGCGCTCTTCCTTCCCGGGCGACGTCGCAATCGCGAGATACTGGAGAGCCGCGCCGTCGAGTACTCATCGCTCGAAATCGACTGACTGTGGCTCATCCGGGCGTCTGTTTACCTTCATCGAGACGAAGCCACCGGTCCACGGCGAACAACCACACCACGCCGAGCGTCACCACCAGTAACAGTGCCAGCAGCCACGGCGCCGGTTGCAGCCACCCCCAGCCGAGTGAAATAGCGGCTGCACCCACAAGTGCCCGCGAAACCGGACGGTACAGGGTGGGCTCGATCTCGGCGTCGCGCAGTGTGCTCATGACCAGTACCAGCGAGAGGAGACCGGCTGTCACCGCACCGGTGAGCAGCCAGGAAGTCGCCACCGGCGTCGCCGCGTCGGCCGAATGCCGGACAAGACTCACCATGGCCGCGCCTGCCGCTGCTATCGACATCGACACCGGCAGATGCGCAACCATCCACCGCATCCGGATTCGGGGCGTGTCGAACGGGAGACGGGAACCTACGTAGTCGAAATACGTCCACCAATACGCAAACCCGACGATCAGACCCAACATCCCGGTCGCCAGGGGACGAACCGAGCGCCCGCCTGCGGAAAGGCCGTCGACGACACCAACCACCATCTCGCCGAGGACGATGATGACAAAGAGCCCGAATCGCTCCACCATCGAGTCGGTGACGGATACGCCGAAGACGAGCTTGTTCGACCGGGCGATCAGAGTGGACAGGACCACCCAGCCAACGACAAGCGCCCCCCACACAAGGGTTCGCGTTGATGCGGGGAGCAGCGCACTGGCGGCGACTACTGCGATTGAAGCCACCATCCCGATGAGGTAGCGGCCCGTGATGGCCATGTACTCGTCCGAGTCGCGCCGCCGCACGGTGTACCAAAGCCAGCTGAGCACGGCCAGATAACCCGCATAGGCAACCGCAAATGGCGCCCCGCCGCCGCTGGCCGCATCACCGGTGAACACGGCCAGCACGGCCAGCAGCAGCATCTGCACGAAGACGTATAGCCGCGTCCGGCCGTCTTCGCGGCCGTGGAGCTCGTAATACAAGGTTCCGTTCAACCACGCGAGCCATATCAGCCCGAAGATGGCTGCGAACTCACCCACGGCCCGCCAACTGACGCTGCCGGCCAGGGTGTGTGCCGCCCTGGAGATCACGACGACATAGACGAGGTCGTAGAACAGTTCCAGGAAGCTGACGCTTCGATCGAGGATCACTTCTCCGTGGGCACGCGGCGGGAGCCAGAAACGACGCCGGAATCGGGCAAGCATGCTCTCGGTGTTGCCTGTCATCTTCTGCGCCACCACCTCGTACTCGAGCCAGACCCGCGTTTGTCTCGAGGACCCTATCGATTGCGCCCCGGTTGAGCGATCATCTGTTTGCGTCTTCCGAGGATGGAACCGGAACCAATCAGTGTCGGCTCAGGAACGAGCCGAAGGCGCCGATAGGTACGAAACGGAACCACGATAGATAGCTGACGATGACCGAGCGTACTCATACATCCGCATACGCGCCATCGCACCCGGTACCGACTGCTCTCGGATCGGAGAGCCTCGGCCAGTTCGACATGGCTACCGGATACCTGCGGTCCCGGATGGTGGCCGCCGCCGCGCTGGTTGTGTGCGGGGTGTTTCTCGGCGCGTTGTGGACCTGGCCGGGGGGGTGGGTCGTTGCCGGCGCCGCGTTCCTAGCCCTTCTCGACGGCTTGCGCCGTCTCCGTCCGGGTGCTGGACACCAGGTGCTGGGAGCCCTGCTCCTCGATGTCACCGTCACGGGCGCAGCCGTCTTGCTCACCAACCTGCCCCATGTGATCATTGTTGCACCGCTGTTCTACGACCTCGTCTCGGCTGTGTTCGCCCTATCTCGACGCTGGTCGATTTCCGTTGTGGGCTACGCGGCTCTGTGGAGCCTTGCTGTCCTCTCATTCGATCTCCCGGTCACCGGCGCCGCCCTGAGCCAGAGTCGGCAAGAGGTGGTCGTCGCCATCGCCGTGGTTGTGTATCTGGGAGCGACTTTCCTGATGACGACAACGGCAGCGACAGCGGTACACGAGCGGGAGAGGCTGAACGCCGACCTGAGGGAGAAGGAATCGCGCCTCCACACCGTTGTCGACAGCACGCCGATCGTGCTCTATGCGATCGATAATGACGGCGTATTCACGCTGTCCGAGGGCCCCGGCCTGCGTCTCCTCGGCCTCGAACCCGGACAGGTGGTCGGGCTCAACGTTGCCGATGTCTATGCCGGCAGCCCCGAGGTGCTCGACATGGTCAGAGCGGCCCTGTCGTCCCCGACGGACAGCGTCCACGAGATAACGCTCGGTGATGTGTCTTTTGCGGTGCGCCACCGGCCGCAAATCGACGGCTTCGGCGTCCGGCGCGGCACGGTGGGGGTTGCCATCGATGTCACCGCCGCGGCCCGGTACCGCCGCCAACTCGAAGAACAGATCCGCTCGAAGGACGAGTTCGTTGCTTCGGTGTCGCACGAGCTGCGGACCCCGCTCAGCGTCGTTTACGGGCTCAGCGAAGAGCTGCGCGGCAACAGTGCCGACCTGAGCGCAAATGAGATCGCCGAGTTGCACACCCTGCTCGCGCAACAGGCCGGCGAGGTGGTCGCCATCGTCGAGGATCTATTGGTTGCTGCCCGTGCCGACCTCGACAACCTCGTCGTCGTGGGCACGACCGTCGATATCGGCACCCAGGTCACCTCAGTGCTACAGCCGCTGGCTTCGGATCTCGCCATCGAGGTCGCCGCACCAGACGAGCCGGTCCTAGCCTGGTGTGACGACTCCCGGTCGCGGCAGATCCTGCGAAATCTCGTCGTGAATGCCCGCCGGCACGGGGGCGGACGAATAGAACTGTTCTACGGCTACGTCGACGATTATGTTTGCATCGAGGTTCGGGACAACGGCGACGGTGTTCCCAGCGGCGACGAATCACGCATCTTCGACGCCTACCAGAGATCCGAAGCCGCGACAGGGAATCCAGCCTCGATCGGGCTTGGTCTCACCGTAGCGAGGAAGCTGGCACAGCTGATGGACGGAGAGCTCCGCTACGAGCGTCGCGATGGATGGAGCGTGTTCAGCCTCACACTCCCTCGCGCGGATGGGCCACGCGCTGACAACCCATCGCATCCGCCGCGATAATCGGAACATGTCCGCACTTGACGATGCCCCCTACGTTCACGCCGACGATCGTGCTACGTGGCGAGCATGGCTGGACAACCACCACGCCGACGCCACAGGCTGCTGGCTCGTCACGTGGCGAGCCGGTGCCGGTCATCCCGGCCTCTCCTATGAGGAGGCCATAGAAGAGGCAACCTGTTTCGGATGGGTTGACAGCACCGCGGGCAGATTCGACGAGGACCGCGGCAAGCTCTACTTCGCTCCCCGCAAAGCGCGCAGCCCGTGGGCAGCGACGAACAAGGCTCGCGTTGCCCGGCTTACGGCCCAAGGTCGGATGATGCCCGCGGGCATCGCCGCAGTCGAGGCAGCAAAGGAGAACGGATACTGGGAGATCCTCGATTCGGCCGAGCGGCTCGAGGTGCCCGACGACCTCGACGCCGCGTTTGCGCTCCGCGCGCCGTCCGCCGAGAACTTCGCGGCGTTCCCCCCCTCGGCGCGAAAGCAGATGCTGGCGTGGGTGGCTCTGGCCAGGCGCCCGGAGACAAGGGCCGCTCGCATCGACAAGATCGCTGCCGCGGCCCAGCGCAACGAGCGAGCTCCCGGGTGATCTCGTCGGCGAAATCGCCCCGGGGACGGCCAAGACGGTCATGTCGGCGGACAAACCCTTCCCGTCCTGGTATGGTCCCTTCCGCTGCTAGGGCGGCGACGCACTTCTCTCCTACCCTCGGTCTGGACTGAGGCGGAGTCGGATCCGAGCACCAATTCAACCGTTCACGCGAAGGCGTCTCCGCCAGAACAAGGACAACTATGAACATCTACGTGGGCAATCTCCCTTTCAGCTTTCGAGAGAGCGATCTTCGCGACCTCTTCTCCGGCTACGACCTCGAGTCGGCATCGGTCATATCCGATCGTGAGACCGGCAGATCCCGTGGCTTCGGGTTCGTCGAGATCACCGACTCGACGAAGGCCGCACGAGCCATCGAGGAGCTCAACGGTCATGAGGTGGATGGCCGGCGGCTCTCGGTCAACGAAGCCAGGCCACGCGCGCCACGGCGGTAGCACTTCCGCTCATTGGGCGGCCGATCTCGCCCGGCAGCTGCGACTAGTCAGCCGAACCGGGCCGCGCCTGACCCGAGGTCGGGTCGACCACACCCAGTTCCTGCACCCCTCAGGCCGGCCGGCCGTCACGCGGGATTCCGAGTGTCGTGAGCAGGTCTTCGTGGAGCTGAAACCAGGTCGTGTGATATGAATCCATGTTGTCTGCGACGTAGTTGTGATCGCCGCCCTTCACCCGCTCGAGGGCAAACGCAAGACGGTCCCCGTAGACACCGAAGCGCGCCAAGCGTCGGGCCAGGTCGGCGCAGATCCGCTGCGCTCCCCCATCGACCGTAACGAGCCGGGAAAGCACCCGACAGTCGTAGTCCGGGTCGCCATGATCGTTGGGGATATAAGTGTCACCGACCCGCCACATCTGCCATGCACTGCAGATCTCGAGCAGTCTCGGATTCAGACCCATGAACGACTCGTAGCACGCAAGCACATCATCTCGCGCCCGGGCACGCTCTAGCTCTCCATCGAGCATCTCCTGCTCGACCGTGCGGCCGTTGTCGGTGAGGCTCCAACCACCAAAAGGCCCGGGATCGGATTCGACGAGACCCCGGTCCGAGAGCTCCCTCAGCATCCTGTCGGTGTCGCTCAGGTCGAGCCCCGCTGCCGTTGCCAACCTCTCCGCTCCGGCCACACCGATGCATCGCAGCACATGGAGCACTCTCAGATCAGACCCTGAACGATCGCCCACGATCACCGTCCCCGCCCGCCTGCTCGATGGCTCCGACGGCACAGACCCTACACCCGGTGTCGACCACCACCCACCACGTCTCAGACCGTGAGCGCATCGTGCGACCACCACTGTCTGGCCGGCGCTGGTAGCCTCGTCGGGTGGTCACGCTCGGTCTCAAGCTCTCGCCGCAGAACTGTTCGATAGCCGATCTGCATGCCGTTTGGCGCATTGCGGACGAAGCCGGCTTCGATCATCTCTGGGGCTTTGACCACCTCAACCCGATCTTCGCCGACGTCACCGGAGACATGTTCGAGGGCATGAGCCTCCTGGCGGCGATGGCAGAGGCGACGACACGCGTGCGTATCGGGCTGATGGTTGCCGGTAACGGCTACCGCCACCCCGCGCTACTCGCCAAGATTGCCACTACGATCGATCACCTCTCGGGAGGGCGGCTCGAGTTCGGGCTCGGGGCGGGTGGTGCGGAGATCGAACACAGGATGCTCGGCATACCGTTCTACTCGGCGGGCGAGCGCGTCCGCAGGCTCGGCGAGGCCCTGACGGTGTGCCGGAAGCTGTGGACTGAGGAACAGGCGTCCTACGAGGGTCGGTACTACAAGCTCACCGACGCGGTTTCGAATCCAAAGCCGCTCCAGAAGCCGCACCCACCCATCTGGATCGGCGGCGGAGGTGAGAAGCTCACGCTACGCGTCGTCGCCGAGCATGCCGATGTGTGGAATATTGTCGGCTCGGTTGAGGATGTCTCCCGAAAGGCCGCAATCCTCGATCAACACTGTGCCGCGATCGGCCGCGACCCAACGGAGATCAAGCGCTCCGTCCAGCCGCGCTTCAACGATATGGAACCCTCTGCCATGGTCGACCTGCTTCACGGGTACATGAACGCCGGCTTTACTGAGAACATCGTCTACATACCACCGTGCGATGCACCGGTAAGGGTCGCCGAGATCGTGGCCGAACGAATCCTCCCCGAGATCAAAGGCATGCCGACAGCCTGACGGCCATCACAGTGCCGTCCTCGTCACCGCGGCGAGTACGAACCGCCGTCGAAGTCGCTATTTGAGGGACACACGGCTTGCTCCGTCCCGCAAGTCGTGCCGCCGCTGCCGACGTCATCGCGCAGGCCCGGGCCGACGACGATCTAAGGTCGAACCCACCGGCTCGGCGCGACCATGCCATTAGGCTCCCGGCCGATGACTCCTCACGAACTCACCCGACAGGAAGCCAGGAGACTCGCGGTCCGCGCCCAGCTCCTCGATGCTCGGCGACCGTACGCCCTCGTCGAGGTGGTCGAGCACCTCACCCTCCTCCAAATCGACCCGACAGCGGCGATCGCACCCAACGCCGACCTCGTAGCGTGGAGCAGGCTGGGACAGTCGTACGACCCCGACGGCCTGCGGGCGGCGCTCGAACGCGACCGAACCCTCTTCGAATTCAACGCTCTCGTGCGGCCCATGAGTGACCTCGGGCTCTACCTAACCGCCATGGCGACATGGCCCACCACGGAGAGGGCACGCCGGTGGCTCGAGGCCAACGACCGATTCCGGCGCGACATCCTGGAACGGCTCGAGAGCTCGGGACCCCTCATGTCGCGCGACATCCCCGACACTTCGCAAGAGCAGTGGGGGTCTAGCGGATGGACGAACGACCGCAACGTAACTCAAATGTTGGAGTTCCTGATGATGCGCGGCGAGGTTGCCATCACGGGTCGGCAAAGTCGCCAACGGATATGGGATCTCGCCGAGCGAGTCTATCCATCCGACGTGTCGCCTGTCCCCGAGCCGGATGCTCGCCGCATGCGCAACGAGCGTCGGCTGCGGGCGCTCGGTATCGCCCGCAGCCGGACGACGCAAGTGCCTGTCGAGCCGTGGGACGTCGGTGAAGTTGGTGAACCTGCTGTGGTCGAAAACGCGAAGGGCGAATGGCGGGTCGATCCCGAGACGCTGGGGCGGACGAGAAACGAACCATTCGAAGGGCGAACCGCCTTGCTGTCGCCGTTCGACCGGCTCGTACACGACAGGGCCCGCGTTCAGGAGTTGTTCGACTACGAGTACGTGCTCGAAATGTACAAGCCGAAGCAAGATCGTCGCTGGGGCTACTACGCCCTGCCGATCCTCCACGGCGATCGGCTGATCGGAAAGCTGGATGCCAGGGCGGACCGCAAGAGCGGGACGCTCGAGGTGTACGCCGTTCACCAGGACGTGCGCTTCACCAAGGCGATCACAGCGGCGGTGCAGGCGGAGATCGCCGACCTAGCCGGATGGCTCGGCCTCGAACCGATCGGCGTCTGACAACTTCCCGTCCTGCCCCGTCAACTTCGTCACCCCGAGCGCGGTTCGACACTGAGCGACCCAACTTCCCGACGGCGAAATGGCGCAAACCAGGAGCAGAACTCCGGCCGTTGCAGTGGAGAGCTCGCCATGTTCCGGCACAGCTGCTGGTATGGTGGGCGAAGCTGCTTCGGCGGCGGCTCACTTCTCTCCTTCTTCGGACTGGACTGCGGCAGAGTCGGTATCCGAGTCATCTATACCGGGGATCGAACGCGTTTCCCACACCAGGAGAGGTATCAACCATGAAACTCTATGTAGGGAATCTTCCCTTTGACACTGCCGAGGGCGACCTCCGTGGCCTTTTTGCGGATTTCGGCACCGTCGATTCGGCATCCGTCATCACCGACCGCGACACGGGCAGATCCCGGGGGTTCGGCTTTGTTGAGCTCGCCGATAGCGCTCTGGCTGCGCAGGCCATCGAGAAGTTGAATGGCCGCGAGTGGAACGGACGGCAGATCACGGTCAATGAGGCCAAGCCCCGCGCCCCTCGTCGATGATGATGCTCGCCAAGCGGACCGCGCGCCGGTCGATGCGACCCACTGCCGATTGGTGCTGCTGATGTCGCGCGGGCGTGAGGGGATGGGTAAACGGGAACGAGAGCGCCGGCGCGTACAGCGCCAGGAGGCAAAACGGTTGCGACGAGAGACCATCGCTTCCGAAACCGAGGTGATCGACAACGCCGTTGAGGCTCGGCTCATGGACGAGTTTCGTGTTCTCAGCGAGGGGCACGCTGCGGGCAGGGTCCCGGAGTTGGCGTACAAGAGGGAACGCCAGCGCATCTTCCTCGAGCTCGGCATCCCAGACACCGACGGCTGATTGATTTCTCGCCCAACGACACGGCAGGCTCACCTCGTTTGCTCGACGATCTCGTCGTCGGATTTGAGCCTGCCACGATGGGATCGGCCGCCGCTCCGGCGGCCGGCCTGGAGGCACTCATGGGAACCAAGGACAAAGGCAGTAAAGACACCAAGAAGCTCGCCACCAAGAACCTGAAGGAAAAGCGCCTCGCCAAGAAGGGCAAGCGGGACGCCGCCGCCAAGTCGTCCAAGATCGATTGAGCCGACGCCGACAACCCTGGGCTCTCCATGAACGACCGAATGCCGCAGCTGCAGGGTCGATGCCCGGACCAATTGTTCATCTCACCGGCCCTCCGATGAGATCGAGGTAATACCGTGCTCTCCGCCCACCGTACGGCCGCGCCGCTACGCGTGGCAGTTCTCGCTCCCATTGCATGGAGGGTTCCGCCGCGCCACTACGGCCCGTGGGAGCAGTTCGCCTCACTGCTGACCGAAGGCCTCGTGGCTCGGGGCGTCGACACGACGCTCTTCGCTACCGCCGATTCGGTGACTGCAGCGAAACTTGTGGGCGTGGCTCCCACCGGGTACGCGGAAGATCCGTCCCTCGACGCCAAGACATGGGAGGCGCTTCACATTGCCGGCTTGTTCGAGCGGGCAGACGAGTTCGATCTGATCCACAACAGCTTCGACTTCCTTCCCCTCGCCTTCACCAGGCTGGTCAACACACCCGTCGTGACTACGATCCACGGGTTTGCCTCAGACGCCACCCTGCCCGCGTACCTCGCCTACTCCGATCGTGTCAACTACGTGGCAATCAGCGACGCCGATCGGCACCCGGCTCTGGAGTATGCCGCGACGATCCACCACGGAATCGACATCGACTCATTTGACGTAGGCCCGGGCGGGGACGCCCTCGTCTTCTTCGGTCGGATCCATCCCGACAAGGGAACGGCTGCCGCCATCGAGGTTGCTGCCGCGGCGGGACGCCCCCTTGTCATCGCGGGCATCATTCAGGACCAGGAGTACTTCGAAACCTTCGTCCGGCCCCATATCGATGGCGACCGCGTCATCTACCTGGGGTCGGTTGGGCCGGAGCAACGCCAGGCAGTCCTGGGCACTGCAGCGGCGCTGCTTCATTTGATCGACTTCGATGAGCCCTTCGGGTTCAGCGTCGTCGAAGCAATGGCATGTGGCACGCCGGTAATCGCTCACCGGCGAGGGTCGATGCCGGAGATAATCCAACCCGGAGTCAACGGGTTCCTCGTCTCCACCAGAGGAGCGACCGTCGATGCGATCGGGGAGGCTCGGCATCTCAGCCGCGAGGGCGTGCGTCGCTCGATTGAGGGACGTTTCGATGTAGCCAGGATGGTCGACGACTATGTGTCGCTCTATCACCGTCTCCTCGGTCGATGAAACCGCTCGGAGGATCAGTGCTTCAACAGCTCGCCGAGGAGGTCATCGAGCGGCACCGATGCGAATCCTGTCGCGGTGTCGGACGCGCCGTATGCAATCACGAGTTGGCCGTCATGGACCAGTGATCCGCACGAATAAACGACGTTTGGCACGTACCCATCGCGCTCGGACTCTTCGGGAGTGAGAAGAGGCTCCTCGAGATGACCGATGACGTCACGAGGATCGTCGAGGTCGAGCAGAATCGCGCCGAGGACGTAGCGACGCATCGGGCCGACCGCGTGGGTCACGACCAGCCACCCAGCTTCGGTCTCGATCGGAGAACCAGCGTTGCCGATCTGGCGGAGCTCCCATGGACTCGTCGGGATCTGGATTCGTTCTGCCTCGTGCCAGAAGCGGACATGATCGGAGAACATGAGGTAGTTGCTCTCACCGTCGGAGCGAGCAAGAGCTGCGTAGCGACCGCCGACCCGACGCGGGAAGATAGCAATCCCCTTGTTTCTTGCGGCCCGACCGTTGAGAGTGGCTATCCGGAACGAGCGAAAGTCGGTGGTCTCCACGAGCTGAGGGAGGATGCTGAAACCATCGAAGGCCGTGTACGTGGCGTAGTACACGACCGATCCGTCTGTTTCAGTGAACCGCACGAGGCGGGCGTCCTCCATGCCGTGGCTTTCAGATAGTCCGCTCGGGAACAGCACCCGCTGAGAAAGATCCGAGCCCTCCGCAAAGGTCAGCTCGTAGTTCGATGAAGCCAACCAACGCATCGCCTGTATCACGTGCTGGATCGCACTCGAAGACCCACTTCGCCGGTCCAGCTCGGTCAGCGCAGCTTCGAGCTCGACCATCGTGAATCGAGCGGGCAGCGGGCCCAATGCCTCTTCCGCGAGCTCCGTCTCGGCGCCGATCTCATCGAGCTTGGTCGCAAACAGGGCCTTGTCGAGCATTGGCGGTCGGCGGATACCGGTAATGGGGGAACCGGGGGGATCCAGCTCGATGTGGCCTCGCCGCCCTACCAGCCCTGAGCGGAACTCGATCGAGGAGATGTGACCCTCACCCACAGCGCGCAAACTCACGATCACGCGCAACGAGCCGGAAGGTGTGCCG
This sequence comes from uncultured bacterium, assembly GCA_963801165.1. Taxonomy (GTDB): domain Bacteria; phylum Actinomycetota; class Acidimicrobiia; order Spongiisociales; family UBA5794; genus JAAETI01. Next base: position 78,144 of record CAWDDT010000006.1, on the reverse strand, counting down.
GATTGATCGGGAGCGGCAACGATCGACGGGTTGGTGAGCGCGGCGCCTTCGAGCGAGAACTCGTGTACGAAGAAGGCGCCGATGACCCGCCGCATGTCCTCGGACAGTCCAGATGGGTCGGGCACGAGGTCCACCACCTCGTAGAAGCCTCTCTGCAAGATGTCGTCGAGGTCGCTGTGTCGACCAAGGAAGCCGGCCCTGACCTCCTCCAGGACATGCGCAACCTCCTGGGGGGATAGCGCCAGGATCCGTTCGAGCAACTCGTCTGTGCGGCTACGCGTGCCCTGCTCACCGGCCTCGAGCAGGTACGGCTTGACGATTATGCGGCGGAGGTCCGGGACAAGTCGGACATCCGATCGAGTCACTTTGATCTGCGTAATCATGGAAACGCCAAGCGACGGGGGCTTGCCTCGCATGAGGCCGCGACCTGGAGCGTTCCGATTCCGGCGAGCGTGGACTCCGCTCCCCGGTTCTCGTTGACCGAGTCGCTGTGCAGGCCGTCGTAGGTTGCTCCGCTCTCCGGGTCGTACAGCGAGATCCCGATGTCGTTACCACCAACCAGCCACCGGGCGGCACGGAGTGCACGGACACGCCAGACCGAATCTCCAGTGACCACCCAGGCCCGATGGCAGGCATCGGCCATCGCCCATGCGTCGACGGGCTGCTGGTCGAATCCCGGTCGCGGCTCACCGATGGACCAGCCGGATGTAGGCGCAAAGCTGAAGTGGTCTCCGATCGTCTCGACGTTGACGAGCCACTCCAGCAGCCGCAGGCCGTCTGCGATGAGGCGCCGCCGACCGAGAATCGTCCCTGCGGCCAGTAGCGCATCGGGGAGACGAGCGTTGTCATAGGTGAGCCGATCCTCAGGCCATGGGATGGCGCTCCGTGCGGCATCGGCGATGACACCGGCCGTTTCTTCGAGGAGGTCGCGGGCACCGGTGTGAGCGGGGTTGGCAACCAGCACCTCGACCACACCGAGCGCGGTATAGGCATTGGCGCGCAGATGCGGCGACTCGAACAATCCGCAGGTTGCGAAAGCGTCCATGGCGGCACGCCGCATCGATTCGGTTGGTGCCAACCGGGCCGCGCTACCGAGCCCCCACCAGGCCCGGCCCTGGCTGTCGTCGCTACCGCCGTCTTCTTGCCACGAGCCATCGGCGGCCCGGCGGTTCCGGAACGCCCCGGCCTTCGTGCGTGACTCGAGGACGAACCTCAAATAGGTGGCGGCGAGATCCTCCAGGGCACCGGTCAGGGCCGCTTGCCGCGAGACAACGACGAGGGCGCGTGCGCTGTCCTCGGTGCAGAAGCCGTGATCGATACGAGGTACCAGGAGCTTCGCATGTTCCCACAGCCCGGCGTGGTCAGTGAGGGCACGCAGGTGATCGAAGCGCGGTACCGGCAAGCCGGCGCGCCGGGGCGACGATGGATGGCCCGACGCCTCAGCCCTATCATCCGGCGGCACGGCAGACCTCCTTCATCTCTCCCCTGTCATCGACGCTGGCTCTCATCTCGACCATGCCCGTCATCAGATCGGTGAACTTCCGACCGATTGTCGGCCAGAACCACCCGTCGGCCAGTCGCCGAGCCTCCCGTCCCATCCTCGATCTGGCTTCGTGGTCTGTCAGCACAAACCGAACCGCCTTGGCCATCGCAATGGTGTCACCATGCGGTGTCGTCATGCCGGCGCGGCCCGTCAGCAGCTCGACCGCGTGCGGGAATCGGGTTGCGATCACAGGCTTTCCCGCGGCTATCGCCTCGGCGAGAACGCCGGATGTGACCTGCTCGGTCGATGAGTACGGCAACAACACCACGTCGGCGCTGCGGACGAGACGTGCCAGGGTGACCCTGTCCAGGTATCGGTCGTCGAATTCGACGATGTCGTTCAGGCCGAGCGCCGCTGTCAGTTCGATGAGACTCTGGCGGTAGGCCTCACCGGCGCTCTCTCTGACGTGAGGGTGCGTGGCTCCTGCGATCAGGTACCGCGGGGCAGGTCGGAGCTCGCGGAGCTCGGCGAAAGCCTCGATCGCTGATTCCAGACCCTTCCCGGGGCCGATCAGACCCCACGTGAGGACCAGCGGTCTGCCGCCAGCAGCCAGCGACGGTCCCGCGAACAGAGTGTTTGCGCCATGAGGGAGCACCTCGATCCGATCCGGATCGATCCCGTAGCTGGTCGTCAGCCTGGTCGACCCCGTCTCGCTCATTACCACCAGCAGCTCGGCTTCGTCAGCGAGCTGGTCGGTGATCGCTCGTTGGTGCCGGGTTGGATCGGCAAGGACTGTGTGGAGGGTGACCGCCGTGGGCACGGAGATCGCCGCCATCAAGTCGAGCACCTCCTCGCCGTCCGGTCCGGCGAAGATCCCATACTCGTGTTGGATCGACACGGTGTCGAAAGTGTTCAGCACTCGGGCGGCTCGCTCGAGCGAGCCGGAATCGCCGGCAACATGGCGATGGACTACCCGGCGCCGGTCGACATGTCGATTGTCATCGCCGACGTCCACCACGCCTAGCCCTATATGGGTTCCCCGATTACCCGCGATGGCCCCGAGCAACGACTCCGTATAGGTGGCAAGGCCACAGACGGTTGGCGGGTAGGTGCTGACGAACCCGATCGACACACTGGCGGCTGCTGTCTTCACAGCGTCCTCCTTCGATGAGGGCCCGCCTCGATGGGGGCAAGCCTGGCGACAGTCACTCATCAACGAGGGCCGGCCCGGTGTTGGACCAGAGGATGCTTCAACGAGAAGTGAGGGGCGACTGGTGGTCGCGGTTTCATGGTACACCCCAAAGGCCGCCAACGCACACGTAGCGTCGTCAAGGACGTGTTTTCTCGCGGCACTGGCTGTTCGCCGAGCGAGACTCGGCCGTGCTGAAGAGCGGCATGACTGATCGTTTCCGCCGTCCGTTCGTCGGGTACATGCCAACCTGCTTGCCCGCAGCCCACGACTGTGAGACACACACACCCATATCCCCTAGGCCGGCCACCGTCCCGATCGCGGCTGCTCTCGAACGAGTGGCCGGCACCATCCGAGACGTAGCGACGACAAGACGAGCGGCAACTTCGGGAGTCTTGCGGCGCATTGCTGATGCTCGTGCCCCGGCACGAGACGCTCGAGCATGAGGCCACCCGACGGGCGTGCTCTCAGCGAATTCCCAGGGACTGCACAGCCTCGCTGAAGTTTCCCGATGAACCATGGGGACATGCAACACAACGTCTCCGCACCTCGTATCGGATCGGATTTCGCTCTCTCCACACCGATCGTCGACATCGTCGTCCCGGTCTACAACGAACAAGCCGATCTTGCCTCGTCGATCGAGCGGCTTCACGACCACCTCGAATACCACTTCCCGTACCCGTGTCGCATCACGATCGCCGACAATGCCAGCACCGACGCAACGGCGATGATCGCCGCGAGCCTCGCAGCTCGCTTCGACAACGTGGTATCAGTCAGGATCGAACAGAAGGGTCGGGGCAGAGCACTGGCGACAGTCTGGGCCGCCTCCGATGCGCAGGTACTCGCCTACATGGACGTCGACCTGTCTACCGACCTCGATGCCTTGCTCCCGCTGATCGCCCCGCTGATCAGCGGACATTCCCACATTGCAATCGGTACCCGGCTCAACCGCAGGTCGCACGTAGTGCGAGGACCCAAACGCGAGGTGATCTCCCGAGGCTACAACCTCCTGCTCAAGGGACTGATGGCCGCTCGGTTCAGCGACGCCCAATGCGGGTTCAAGGCCATCAGGGCAGACGTGGCTCACGAGCTGCTGCCTTACGTGCGCGACACCGGATGGTTCTTCGACACCGAGCTTTTGCTGCTCGCCGAACGCGCAGGCCTGCGCGTATACGAAGTGCCGGTCGATTGGGTCGACGACCCCGACTCGAAGGTCGATATCGTCACCACCGCCAGGGCCGACCTTGCGGGCCTCGCCCGGCTGGCAGGTAGCCTGGCGCGGGGCGACATCCCGCTGGACGAGATCCGCGTCAACCTCACGGTCCGTGCCGCTACCGCTGCGCCGGCTTCCTTTCTAGGCCAGGTGGGCCGGTTCGCCGGCGTTGGCGTGGTCAGCACCATCTCATATGTGCTGCTCTTCCTGACCCTACGAACCCGGCTGACCCCACAGTGGTCGAACTCGGTCGCCCTGGCGGCGACGGCGGTGTTCAACACGGCCGCCAACCGCCGATTCACCTTTGGGATCAGCGGCCGCCATCGATTGTGGACGCACCTCGCCGAGGGCCTGGTTGTGTTCGCGGCGGCATTGGCGATCACCTCGGGCTCGCTGGCGGTCCTGAACCATCTCGCCCCAAACGCCACCCGGTTCGCCCAGCTGGCCGTGCTAATCACCGCCAACGCTGCCGCCACCGTTGTCCGCTTCCTCGGACTGCGGGTGTGGGTGTTTGCCACCCACCGCACCTCACCCAACAACGCGTCGGCGCTCAGCCTCGTCGATAGTCCCGGAGAAAGCCGATGACAACGCTCATAGACACAAGGCCCCCAGAGACCACGACCATGATCGAGACCGATAGCGGCAGGAGGGCGGGATGGGAGCGCCCGACCCTGATCGCAGTCCTGCTCGCCACCGCCGTTCTATACCTGTGGGGACTTGGCGCCTCGGGGTGGGCCAACAGCTTCTACTCGGCAGCGGTACAGGCCGGATCGGTGAGTTGGAAGGCATTTCTCTTCGGCTCGTTCGACGCCGCCAACGCCATCACCGTCGACAAGCCGCCCGCGGCGCTGTGGGTGATGGCGCTGTCCGTGAAGATCTTTGGTCTCCACTCCTGGTCGATACTGGTGCCTCAGGCTCTGATGGGCGTCGGGACCGTCGCCGCAGTCTGGTACGGCCTACGTCGCTGGTTCTCTGCCGGGGCGGCGCTGCTGGCGTCGATCGTGATGGCGCTCACCCCGGCGGCAGTCCTCATGTTCCGGTTCAACAACCCGGATGCTCTGCTCACACTGCTCATGACGTTGGCCGCCATCACGACTCTGCGCGGTATCGAAGACCGTCGCCGCCGCTGGGTGATCGCCACCGGCGTGCTGATTGGGCTGGGATTCCTCACGAAACAGCTGCAGGTGATGGTGCTGGTCCCGCCGCTAGCGCTCGCCTGGCTCGTCGCAGCCAAAGGGACGTTCCGAAGACGCCTGGTCGATCTGATCATCGCAGGAGCCGCGATTGTTGCCTCCGCAGGCTGGTGGGTGGCGTTGGTCGAGTTGTGGCCGGCAAGCTCACGGCCCTGGATCGGTGGGTCGCAGACCAATTCGATCCTCGAGCTGACCTTCGGATACAACGGTCTGGGCAGGATCACGGGAAATGAGGTGGGATCGGTGACCGGCGGCGGGGGCGGTGCTGCGCGCCCCGGCATGTGGGGCCAAACGGGGATCACAAGAATGCTCGACGGGGTCATCGGCGGTCAGATCGCATGGCTGATCCCGGCGGCCCTCATTGCGATCGTCGGTGGCTTGTGGCTCACCCGAAAGGCGCCCCGCACCGATGGGCAACGCGCCGGTCTGCTGGTGTGGGGCGGATGGCTGGTGGTGACGGCGCTCACGTTCAGCTTCATGGCCGGCATCTTCCACGAGTACTACACGGTGGCACTGGCGCCCGCGATTGCCGCTCTTGTCGGGATCGGTGGCCACCTGCTGTGGCAGCACCGGTCAAGCCGGGCAGCCCGGATCACGGCGGCCATGGTGGTGCTCGGTTCCGCACTGTGGTCCGTCGAATTGCTGGGCAGGGCCAGCACCTGGAACACCTGGCTGCGTCCCGCCCTTCTCCTACTGGCCGCCATCGCGGCAGCCGCGCTAATTGCCGTCTGGCACCGTTCCGCCCCGGTGGCGTTGGCAGCCGCCCTCGCGGGTGCGATGGTGCTGTTCATCGGCCCTGCCGCCTGGTCGCTACAGACGGCGGCGACCCCACATTCGGGCTCGATCGTCACTGCCGGGCCCGATGTCGACAATGCAAGCGTCGGCGGGCGCCCCGGCGGACCCGGCGGATTCGCTCCCGGCGGGTTCAACACCATCGGCCGACAGACACCGCCCGCACAACGCGGAAACGGTGCCCGCACCCCGGGAGCCCCCGGGGGAACATTCGCCAGGCCCGGCGGGCAACGAGCAGGCGGCCCCGGTGGCTTGCTGAACGGGTCGGAGCCGTCCGAAGCGCTGACCGAGCTGCTGCTCCAAAACGCCGACGACTACACCTGGGTGGCGGCGGCAGTGGGGGCCAACAACGCCTCCGGCTACCAACTCGCCACCGAGCGACCGGTGCTTGCGCTGGGTGGCTTCAACGGCAGCGACCCGTTCCCAACCCTCGCCGATTTCCAGCAGATGGTCTCCAACGGCCAGATCCACTGGTTCATCTCCGGCGGTGGCTTTGGTACCCCCAACGGAGGCAGCACCGACACGACCGACATCTCCAACTGGGTCGCAGCGACGTTCCAAGGAATCCAGATCGACGGCGTAACCATATACGACCTCACGACGTGACGGGGCCACCGGTTCCGATGTGAGAGCGACGGTCAGCGGCCGTAGCGTCCCGTCAGCGTCGCCTCGGCCAGGACGTGACTTGCGACGGCGTCGAGGACATCGCTTTTACTCGCACCTGGTGCCAGACCCAGCGTGGTATCGAGCGCGAAAAGGTTGAACGAGGGAGCGGTGGACACCGATGTCCGGGTGGTACCTGCCGCCGGCCCGGCGGATCACCACCGCCTGGTGCCAAGCCCACTGCCCTGCTACCTCTGCTCGGTCACATGGGCCTCAAGGGGGGTGGGGTCGAAGCCTCGTGCGATGAGCAACACGGCCAGCACCATCTCCTGTACACCCATCGGCGCGTAAAACACCGTGGACAATGTCGAGTTCGGATCCCCGGTCCAGAGCAGAGAGAGACTTGCCACGACGAAGAGCGGTGCCGCCACCAGGCCCCATCCGGACAGCCAGCGAGGAACGAGTTTCGATTGGTAGAGCAGGTAGTACAGCATCGCGGCACCGACGGCGACTACGGTCCCTGCGAGTGCAAACGCCAGATCCACCGTCGATTGCAGCGCCGCCCCGCCGGTCTGGAAGTACGACGCGGCCGGAGTGCCCGCGGTGATGAAATCCCGGCTCAGCGGGAGGAAGGCCAGAACAGCAATCAATGCCACGATGGACAGCGCACCCTCGGTGACCCTGGTACCGACATACCAATGGGCAAGACCCTCCTCGACCGTCGTCTCGGTGATGCGTCTCAGCACCGGGTACATCATGAACGCAACACCGGCAACCGCGATGGCCATCGCCAAATTGAGCAACACGAAGGTGATGACCTGGCTCTCGTGGCCGGCGGCGTTGGTGAGAATCCCGCGCCCGCCCGTGAGCGTCCCCCAGGCACCAAAAGAGACAACGGGAGCAACTGTCGCGATGATGTACAGGATGCCCACCCAAATGGCGCTTCGCCGGTAGTCACCGGTCCGCCGCACCACCGCAAGACGGGACTTGTCCTGAGTCCGTCCTTTCTGCGCCGACGCATCCTTGTCAACTGCTCTCGCTGTCATCCTGCTACCTCTCGAGACCGAAGACCGGCATCTTTGTGTCGCTTTCAGCCCACCTTCGCATCGTCCCCGACCTGCTCGTGGTTGCCATCGGCGGAAGTGCCCATCTTCACCTAGCCAGAAGTTCGATCACGAGGTGCTACTTTCGGACGACTCCTACCCACTTTCGCAAGGCGAAACTCGCGACCGGCGCGCGGATCCCGGCGCCACCGATCCTCCCCGCCGGTGCGCTCCTAAACCCATAGTCGATGTGGTTTGGATTGCGTGAGATGTCCGAGTGCCTCCGATGACTCGTCGACCTCAGGGGATCAACCCGCGGCTGGACGACGCGTTGGCGGCCAGTTCCTGTGTGGGGACGGCGATGGTGCTGACCGTACTGCTTCTCGGCGCGCTCAGTGCGAGTCTGACTACGAGACGCAGTTCTTCTCACTCATGGACACCTACCTTCCCCAGACCGAGCCGCCGATCACGGCCATAGCGGTCGGGCTCTCTTCCCTCTTGGCGGCGGGCATCATGGGAGGCTCGTTGACCTGGGGTTTCGCCGCTGGCCGGTCGCCGTCGCCGACGCACGCACTTACCACGACGCCGTTTCAGGCGGTCACGGCGGTCGATTGTTTCGTGACGAGACCACCGTGGTTGCAGTGTTCTCCGTCGGGTTCACTGCCCTGCTCCTATTCCGCATCGCGTTCGCCGAACTGCCCCGCTATGCGCAGAGGGCCCCTGGCTATGCGGTTGCCGTCGCATATCTCGTCGCCTCGGCCATACTCCTCGTGTGGGCGATACGCCGGTCGGCGGGCCGCCTGCGTGGTGCAACGCTCATCCCGCTCCAGTGGTTGTGGCAACAGGCATCACCATCGTTGCGGTCGACACATTGTTCTAGCCACCGGAGCAGGGGCGAAAGCAGCGAGACGGTGCCGGGACGCCGCGCTCCGCAGCTATTGCCCGGCGAACAGCGCATCGACGTTCGGCAAACCTACGAACCGGGAGAAGGTCCCTTCGCTCGAGATCTCCCTCGCCGCGTCGAGGAATCCGGCCCACGCGGCACGGGCCAGCGTGCCCCCGACACTGATTCGACGTACTCCCAGAGACGCTGCCTCTGCGACCGTCATGAAGGGGGCGTTGATCAGGAGGTTCACCGGCTTCGGCGCCGCCGCGGCGACGACCGCAGAGACGTGCTCGACACTGTCGATCCGCGGAGCGTAGAGGCAGTCGGCTCCGGCTTCCGCATAGGCTCGCAGCCTGCGGATCGTCTCATCGATGTCGGGGCGCCCGCATACGAACCCCTCGGATCGACCGGTGAGCACGATACCCGTTCCGCTTTCGTCGATGGCCAGGCGCGCGGCTCGAACTCGCTCGACGGCGAGGTCGAAGTCGTACAGGGGCTCGGCCTCGCGACCGGTGGAATCCTCAATCGAGATACCGGCAATCCCCGTCGCCGCGGCGAGCTTCACGTTCCTGGCCACGGACTCGGGATCGTCCGCAAAACCGCCCTCGAAATCCGCATTCACCGGTACGTCCACGGCACCAACGACCTCACGAAGATGCTCAAGCGTCTGCTCGAGCAACAGTTGGTTGTCGGCGCGGCCCACCGTCCATGCGTGGCCGGCACTCGTCGTCGCCAGCGCCTTGAAGCCGAGCCGTTCGAGGACCACCGCGCTTCCTATGTCCCACGGGTTTGGCATGACGAAGCACCCTGCGGCATGGAGGCCGTGGAAGGCGGTGACCCGATCGTCCTGTATGGACATGAAACACCCCAGTTGGAAAGGTTTGGTGATCTGAGCCTAGCCCGCGGATATAGAGGCTGGTCCCGAAAGTTGCCGCTTCTCGAAGTCTCGCGAACCACCGATTCTGTCTAGCCCGGCTCGGCTGTCGGCGGCGGGGGCTACCAGTTCACGCAAGCTCGGGGCGTCATCACAATCGACACAGCCGGGTCCGCCCAAGGGCGATATCGGCGTCGTGGCGGTAGCCCTATCGAGGTGTGTACTCAGCACACTCCTAGCTAGGAAGATGCTGAAGAGCTCCAGTGCACGCAGTCGCGGACGGCATCGGATCAGCAGGCATCGTCACGGCCCGCGTCGGGGTCCGGCTCACCGCCCGCGATACGGGACGCAAGCTCGTCGTCGAGTTGTGCGACGAGTGCTGGGATACAAGAGCGGAGGGCGGCGCCGTACTCACTGCCCACCTTCTCGGCGAGCTCCCGCTCCGCATCTGCCTCTGGTGGAGCGAACCGATAGTGGATCAGCGTTCCGCTCGCGGTCGGTTCGAACTCGATCGTGTGGAGGAGCCGGAGCGGGCCATGTGGCGTCTCGATGATTGTGCGGTCGGTCACATAGTCATACGGGCGCCAGTCGAGGATCTCCTCGATCACCGAGTCCGCCCCGTGCATGCAGTGGTTGGCGGACCCGATCCCGCGCCGCCCACCGGTGGCGCCCTTGGTCTCCACCGCCGTCACCCACGGTTGCCACGACATACGCTGGCCGGGTTTGGTCAGGAACTCCCATGCGAGCTGCGGCGGGACACGGGTCGGTATCGACACGGTGAGGATCGACTCGTCGGGAGTCACGATGACGCGCCCCCGAGCCTCCTCTTCTTCCCAGCGACGGTGCAGATCGTGGGCCCATGCCGACACCTCGCCGACTCCGTCGTACATCTGGGTGTGGCGTCGCATGGCCAGCGCCGCCGGATCGAGGCCGGCGACTTCGATGCATTGCTGGCTGATCAGTGCGTACGCGGCCATGTCCAGGTCGGCTGCCACATCGTTCTTGAGCATCCGGTGGACGACGATCACATCCGACCCGAGGAGCTCGCGGCTCCCCGCAACCTCCTGAACGATTGCGCTGCCGTGATGCACGACGAACTTCAAATCGAGGTCGGGGATGCGGCTGCAGGCCGCGCAAGTACACAACGTCGCCTGTCGCACGTCGCGCCGGCGACGGCGAAACCCGAAGTAACAGCGCTCGATAGTGTCGAGCAGCATCGACCCGTCGATCGTATCCGCCGGCAAGTACGTGAAGGCGGCGTCGCCTTCGAGCTTGGCAAGGGCGAAGTTAGGCCCCAGGGCGGAAACCACCGCACCAATCAGGTCCGCGAGGATGTCCTGGGCATGATCGAGTTCCACGCCGGCTAGGTATCCGGTGTAGCCCGAGATGTCCGCGATCAAGAAGCAGGTTTGCTGCGCCGTTGGGAACATGCTCAATTCTCGACGAGGTGGCGACACGACGGACTATACGGCTGTACTGCGTCCCGGTGACCGGTCTTTGACATCAACTGCAATCACAATTGACGTTGCCGCTCGGATCAGATCCCAACCCACCTACGACGCGAGATGAGCCACGACGCCTCGCCGCGGCTGCGGATCCGGCTTGGACCCCTGGTCGTAGACCACCATGTCTCCGTTCCTCCTGATCAGCACTTGCGGATATGGGTCCCAGGTCCCAGGCTCGCCAGAGCTGGTCGCCGAGTCCGGCGGTACACCCTCCAGAGTCCGCACCGTGCCACCGTCTTCTCTACCACTCGGTGGGCTGCCGGCACACACCGCTACAGGCCCACTTGAGCTCGCCAGAAACCCCGCTGCGGTGAAGATCGAACCGCTCGGGTCGCGGGAGCCGCCGGGTGACCACGTGCAGTCCGGCTGGCCGAGCGCATCGGGGACCGCGGATCCCGCAGCGACCGATCGCGGGTCCTGTGGCGATTCCGACACAAGATCAACGAGCAGAATGGATCCCTTTCCGGCTGTCTTCGCCCCGTACAGGGCCTTGTCCGCCGACCGCAAAGCGTCAGATAGGGTGCCGCCAGTTAGGCACGCCACACCCATCGAGCACCTGATACCACCCGCGTCCTCAGAACCGAGTGCCCCTCGCAGACGCTGCAGTACCCCGACCGTCGTCGCAGCATCCACATCGGGGAGGAGCACCGCGAACTCGTCTCCGCCCGTACGAGCTATGACATCGACAGATCGGAGGGCCCGCCGTGCGGTGGCGGCGAAGCGGCAGAGCACCTCGTCTCCCCCCTCGTGTCCGTGGCGGTCGTTAACGAGTTTGAAGTCGTCGAGGTCGATCACCACGAGGGCGAGAGTCTCGTCGAGCCGTGCGGAGCGAGCCAGCTCACGGTCTGCGAGCTCACTGAACGCTCGCCGGTTTGGGAGCCCGGTGAGCGGGTCTGTCCGGGCTAGCGCGGTCTCTCGCTCCAGCGCCAGGTGGAGGCTGTCGAGCAGCCAGGAGACAAGGCTGAAGAAGCCGAAACGCACCGCGGCGTTCCATAGAGGTATGAGCGCGTGGTTCTGTTGACCGCCCGACGACACCTCGATCAGGAACCAGGCAGAGGCGGCTCCCAGCGCGGCAGCCTGCCCCTGAGGAGTGCCCCACCTCAGTGAGACGAAGACAACAGGCAGTAGGTAGAAGAACGAAAACGACAACTCGGGACCAGTAACCAGGTCGAGACCGATGACAAGAGTGAACAGGATGACCGCGATAAGGACAGCCAGCGGTGAACTGAGCGTTCGAACTCGCTGCGAAATGGTGCGTTCCATCGCGAGCTGATCGGTCACATCTTCCCGGAGTTGAGCCGATTCTCCAGGCGTCTTTTGCGGTCGCGGTGCGGGCGATTCGTCGACCCCCGGTGGGTGGAATATTCGGGGCCGGGATGTCGGCCACGTTGTCCGTCAACGTAAGGTCCTCGATCCACACAAACCCGGTCGGCGGGATAGTGGTGGGTGTGGAAGTACGCGCTCACGTGGCGTTGACGAGCAGCACGGGGCATGGAGCGAGTTGCAGGATCTCCTCCACTCTTGGTCCGAGGTGAAGCCGGGCGGATCCGGGGCGCAGGCTGCTGCCCATGACGAGTAGATCGATATCTTGACGTGCGATCGCGTCGAGAATGTCCTCGACAAAGTCGCCGCTGCTCGTCAGGACATGGCCGGACACAGTGGCGGCGTAGGACTTGCCGAGCTGTTCGATCTCAGCGACGACCTCACGCCCAAGTGACACGCGCCTCTCCAGGAGCCGCCCAGGCGCACCGCTCGTGGCGTACCGCGATCGCGGAACTACGTGCACAGCACTCACCTCTGCGCCCTCGGCAAGCGTCAAAGCGAGACGGGCCGCCCCGAGCGAAGTGTCGGTGCCAGCGACCGGCACCATGATCCGACGCGGCGGCCACGAAACGAACCCGAGCCCATGCCCGGCCACGATGAGCACAGGACAGGGGGCAAGGCGCGTCACCGTATCGACAACCGGGTCGAAGAGCCCCTCGCCACTCTCAGTCTCGGGCGCACCGACAACGACCAGGTCGAACCCGGTCTGGGCAAAGCGGAGGATCGCCGCTGTCGGATCATCGCCGACATCCACAACGCATTGCGGCGATGCAGGACGAAAGCGAGGAACTAGCGTTTCCAGTAGCTCGGCGGCCAGTGGTCTCGACTCTGTATCGGCGACGACAGTGAGAAGTGTCACCTGAGCCGACGGGTTGATCGACCGCACCACTTCAGAAGCCACCTCGTGGACAGGAGCCACCTCCGGCCGAGCCCGTATTGGGACAAGGATCCGGCGCGGGGTTCGACCTAGGATCGGCCCTGCAGCCTCCCGCGTCAGACGCTTGTCCTCTTCGCTGTCGACTGCCACCCGTCGGAGAAAGCTGCGCACGAGCGGTGGAGCAAGCATCGACGTCACCACGGAGGTCAGCACGATGATCGCATAGATCTCTTTCGACAGAATGCCCAGATCTAGCCCTATCGACGCAACGATGATCCCGATCGCACCCCGAGCGTTCAGTGCTGCGCCATATGCGAGCGAAGTCCATGCATCGACGCCCATCCACCGGGCAACCGCCGCCGCCCCGAGACACTTGCCGACGATAGCAACGACAATGGTCAGTAGCGCGATGCGGAGAGTAGCTCCATCGCTCAGGACCGACACGTCGACCTGGAGGCCGGCTATCGCAAAGAAGACCGGTGCGAAAACAGCCAAAGCCATCGTGTGTAAACGCCCCACGACCTCGACCGGGAGGCGCGGGTTCAGACCAAGGACAACGCCGGCGAGAAATGCGCCCATGACCGCTTCAATACCGAACGCCATGGCGACCGCCCCAAAACCTAAAGCAACCGCTACCGCGAGGGTTAGAACACCGTCCGGCGTAGACCCCCGATCCTGGATGAGTTCGAGGGCACGGTCGACCAGCCAGCGACCCACCGACAATGTGAGGCTGATGAACAAGAGAATTCGGGCAACTGCCAGCGCCATGGTCCATGGTGATGTGGAGTCTTCAGTCGCAAGTGCGAGCACCACCGAAAGGAGTATCCATGCCGCTGTGTCGTCGATCATCCCGGCGGCCAGCACTGTCTGGCCGAAGTTGCGCCGAATCAACCCGAGATCCAACAGGATCTTGGCGATGACGGGTATCGCCGACACGGCAAGCCCGGTGGCGAAGAAGAGCGCAAAAACGACCGGTCTTCCCGGGTTCGCTACGAGACGCTCGGGAACGGCATACGCGACCAGGTAGCCGAGCCCAAACGGCAAGACGAGGCCCCCCAAGGCCACGCCTGCCGCCACACGCGCATTCCTCCGAATGAGGTCGACATCCGTCTCGAGACCGGTCAGCATCAACAGGAAGATGGCACCCAGAAGGCCAACCAACCCCAGCAGCGCCCCCCCGATCTCGGTGCGCGGAGCAAACCAGGCGGTCACCGGCGGCCAGAGCCGACCGACAAGCGACGGCCCCAACACAACGCCAGCGAGTAGCTCGCCGACGACAGAGCTCTGGCCCAATTTCAAAGCGACCGCACCGAGAAGCCTGGCACTCACCAAGAGCGCGGTAAACGAGATCAATACCTCGAGAACGGCCCCGTGCGGCGCCGCCAGCGACGCCAACCCGACCATGGAGTCTCCCGATCTGCCAGCCGGCGTCGGCGCCGGAAGGAACCCGCCTCAAACCGATTCGAACCGATTCTATCGACGCCACCGTTGTGTGGTGTGGATGGCCTCGGTGCCTTCGACGACAGGATCACCTCCAAGAAGATTCGCTCTCGTCGCGCACCTTCTTGTTCGTATTATGCGGGGCCCGCCGTCGCTTCGCGCCGCGCTTCCGCGACATCGAGGGCGGGGCGCGCAATCAGCAGATACAGGATCGGTCCGACGAAGCCTACAAACACGATGATCAATGCCCAGACGAGCTGATTGTGACCCGCCAACGCCCACGTAGCGGCAGGGCGCCTAACGAGATCGACCAGCGCCACGATCGGTAGAGCGATGCCGGCCAGCACCGCCAGCAGGACCAGGAACCCGAAAACTCCAATTGCCACATCAACTCCGATGTTCAGCTGCACCTTCGGTTACAGACGCAAGCATACGGACCCGGTCGTCTCGTCGCAATAGCTATTTCGGCTATAGCCGTTGACATGGGGGATTGCGCCTGCTTTACTCGCGCCAATGGCCACACACGATGCACCGATCGGGCGACTCCTCGATGCCCTCACCGACATCGAAGCCGCCGTTGCGGACAACGTCGAGCGCAACCGCCAGCTCCAGCGACGTGCTCACCATCTCCGTCGGCGACTTCAAGCAGGAGAAAGCCTCGTCGAGTTGATCGAGGCCGAGGACACCCCCCGCATGGTCGAATTGATATCAACCAACATGGCCACTCTGGAAACCGCCGGCGCCGAGTTCCGAGCCGCCGAAGCCCTCGCCTTGCGAGCCGAAGGACTCACCATCGAGACCATCGCAGCGCTCTTCAGCGTCACCCGCCAGAGAATCTCGGCGCTACTCAAACAGAAAACCGCGGTCCAAACGGACCCCGAGCCATAGGGTGCGGCGAAGCGTCGACGCTTGGTCCATGGACTAGACGGGCAAAAGAGCATTGGGATTCGCTTCTCCGGGACGTGGTCGGCTGAAGCTGAGAGCCAGCAGCTCCAGACTCGGTTGGTGCTTGCAGCGGATGGCATGAAGAGAGCGGACGTTGATCCCCACCTGCAAGACGGGAATCGGTGGCGACGGGCGACGGGGACTGCTTATGCTGTGCGCCGCATTGATAGGCGCACCCGGACACGGCTCTTATCTCTACGCTCTAATCGATCCGATGTCGCGTGCTCTGGACCGCCGGGTGTGGGACAATGGCATATGGTGACCGCTTTCGGTCGCCGGCCGGGAGGCACTAATGGGTACCAAGGACAAGGGCAGCCGAAATACCAAGAAGGTGGCCGCCAAAGGCCTCAAGGAGAAACGCCTCGACAAGAAGGCAAAGCGGTCCGCTGCCGAGAGCGCGGCGAACCACTCGGTGGACCGCGCCTTCGGACGCTGACCAACGCAGCATTCCAGCCTGCTCGGCCACATCTTCTCGAACGCCGTCTAGGCCGGGCTCACCAGCTGCTGATTGGTTCTGGTGAAGGCGGACATCGTTCGATCTCCTATGGTTACAGGGCCGTCCGTTGAACTGACAAGCCTACGGTCAAGCCTGCCGTCAAGCCTGCCGTCAAGCCTATGGTCAAGCCTGACGTGATTTCTCCACGACGGGTCACTCGGGAAGTGGTGGACCAAGCACCTCCAGCCCAAACCGGGGCGCTACATTGCCCCACCGGCCAAGCTCAGCGGGATCCGGGTACTCGGGGATAGATCGATCACCGGCGGGAACTCCCACCTGGCGGTATAGGTCGAATAGGCCTCCCGGACTGACCATTGCAAGAATCGTCGCCGGTGTGGTGCCCCTGATCCGGAAGCGGTGAGGTACCCCCATCGGCAGGTACATGGTCGAGCCCGCCTCCAGCTGATAAATCTCGCCACCTGCCTCATAGTCGAGTCTCCCGTCTATCACGTAGAACACCTCGGCCTCCCGCCGGTGGCTATGCAAAGGGGTGGCAACCCCGGGCGGCTGATGGATCTCGGCGAGCTCGAAACCCCCAGCGGTCTCTGCCGTGTCGAGCTTGATCTCGAAGAGTGAACCCATCGCCCAGACGGCCTCGCCCTCGCCGAGCCGACGGTGGATAGGCGACCCGAGCGATTCATGATTAGAATATGATTCCATTTGTTTAGTATGGCATTCCAAATGACCATCCGTCAAGACCAAATGCAACGAGCGACCGCACGCCGGATCGCAGAAGCAGCAACCGCGCTCTTCCTTCAGCGCGGATATCGAGCCACGACCATCGCCGACCTCGCCGCCGAAGCCGGCGTTGCGATTCAGACCATCTACAACGTCGTGGGATCAAAGGCCGCAGTCCTCAATCTCGTGCTCGATGAAACCGTCTCAGGCTCCGAGGCTCCACGACCGGTGCCGGAGTTCATGAGCAGAAGAACCGAGCAACTCGCGGACGCTACGGACATCATCGATGTCCTGGCCGACTGGTTCGTGGAGGTGCACGCCCGATCGGGACCCGTGTTTCGCATGATCCGGGAGGCTGCCGCGGTCGACTCTGAAGTCGCCGCCTTCGAACGGGAACGTGAAGACAGACGCATGGCCAACTACCGGATGCCGGCCCGGCTCATGGTCGAGAAGAGCCCGCGGCGTTGCCGACTCGGCGAGGAGGAGGCCGCTGCGGCCATCTGGTCCCTCGCCCACCCGCGCGTCTACCAGAAGCTCGTCAGCGAGGGCGTCTGGTCTCCAGAACGCTACCGTCAATGGCTCGTTGTGGCACTGACCGGTGCTTTGCTCGAGCCCGAGTGAGTGATGCGGCATTGCCGGCGCCCTGGCCATGTGGTCCGTCCGGGGCAACGAGGTTCGGCGTCAGGTCGTCGGGCATGTGCCCGTCCGCCCCAACGAAGCGGCCACCTTCGATTCCAGCGGCGACGGCATACAACGACGCGGCGACGGATTCACGCGCGGTGTTGGTGACTTCGATCCTTCGACCGATCACCGATCCTGGCGCGAGATGGTCCTACGTGGTTTCTCTCGACCGATATTGGTGGCCGGAATGCGGGTACGTCGCCGAGACCCTCGAGCAGGGTTCGGAGAAGGCTGGCAAGTTCGCCGCGATCGACCGCCGATAGGCTTCGGATGCTGTTGGCCTGGGCGTCGAGATGTGTCAAGAGTGCGTGCTCGGCCAGGTCGATCCCTTTCGGCGTTAGGCGGACAAGAACGCCCCGGCCGTCGTGCGGGTTGGGGGTACGGCTGACCAGTCCGGCGTCCTGGAGGCGATGAAGGCGAACCGTCATGCCTCCGGCTGTCAATAGCAGAGCGTCCGCGAGCCTGCTCGGCGTGAGCCCGTGCTCCGGGTTCGCCCGATAGATCTCGGTGAGAACGTCGAGATCGCCCTGATGACTCAGGCCGTAGGCAGCTGCGATGTCGTCCAGCGTCGCCTGGAGATGATGGGACGCTCGGAGCACACGAGAGACGACCGCGAGAGCGGAGGTGTCGAGGTCCGGTCGTCGCTGCTGCCACTCCTCGATGATGCTGTCGACACGATCGGTCACGTCTAGCTCCGTTCGGGTGTAGGGAATCAAGTCTGAAGTATAGTTAGATGTCAAGTAACATGATAAGCAGGTCAATAGTCAAGGAGGAGAGCATGGGCGATTCTAAGAAGAAGTGGCTGGGTCTGGCAGCAGTCGGGACCGCAATCGCCGCGTTCGTTGCGCGGATATCTCGGCGTGGCAACCGCGAAACACCACCGCAAGAAGAAATGCCTCCTCCCGAAACTGACTCCTGAGGAGTTCGCCGCGGTCGCGCCGCGGCGAACGCGCATCACGAGAGGATACGAACGTGGCCGTCGAAGACGCCGATCTGGACGGAAAAGCCGTCCCGTCGCTCCACTCAGCGAATCCCCACGACAGAGCCCACGCCAACAGTCATAGCCGAGCCCGAGTTCGTCGGAACCGGACTGTTTTTGGGGGCCTTGTCATCGGCCATTCAGCATGCCGTTGCCGTGGTGATAGCGGCCGCTCACAACACTGGCAGCACAACCATCGCCTTTTCAACGTTGACGGTGGTCGTTGATGTGGGTGTGTAGTCGTCGGGCTGGCATGACCCCGAGGCTGACTATGTGTTCGTGCTCGAGAATGGCCCGAGCAATGAGATCATCGGCGAGATGTCACCATCGAGGCACGAGCGCGTGGATGCCCAGCTTCCCCTAGCCGGCCCCCAACCGCTTCCATCGATTTCGATGAAATCGACTACTAGTGCTAATCACCCTCGGCAATCTCTTTGCGGTGGCGGAGTTCTTGCACGCGCTCCAGGTGCCGAACCTCTTCAACAAGCCCCTCGATCTCCGCGTCGTAGCCGGTGGAGGGATCGCTGCGCTGCACGTAGGTCAGCTCACCGATCCGAGTGATCAGATCCTCCCGGTTTCGACGTGACCTCCTATCAGTCAGCCGTCCTCGGATTTTCGAATAGAAACCTGATACTGAACTCATCACTGGCCGCCTTCCGCTCAAAAACCCCCAGCGGCGCAAATTCGGCGAAGGCCAGCGACATTGGCCACAATCGGCGCCCTGGGGCACCCGGCGGGTCCCGCCCGGATGGTCAATGATATGCGATTCGATCGTGACCGGGCAAGACGCCGCAGCCGGACATTCCGACGGCAGGTTCTTCGACGCCCGAACCCACGCCTGTGCCTCCCAGAGCAACCCGTCTGTGGTTGTGCGGTCTGTGGCTGTCGGGACCGAGGATGCGGACGGGTCCGCGGTCGTCTTCGAGATTGTGCCGCCCTTCACAGTGTCGTCCGTGGTGCCGCTAGATCCCAGAGACCTATGGACATTGACCCGCGGAGTCCCTCGCTGCGCTGCCGGACATGAAGTGGCGTTGTACCAAGCATCACCATGTGTCGCGGCAGCCGTCCGATGCCGCCGTCGAGACAGCTACGAGCGGCTAGCCACACCGCTCACCAGTTGGCGGGCGTCGTTTCGGGCGGCGATGTCATCTGCGACCCTGTCGGCATCTCGCCCGACCCCATCGACAGTGTGCGAGGAGACAGAGTACAGGAACGGTAGTCCGACGAAGTAGAGCCCCGGCTGCTCGTCGACGATGCCCGAGCGGTGACGTGGGTAACCGCCGTCGTCGAGCACGCCGATGTCGATCCAGTCGAACCCCGGCTCGTAGCCGCACGCCCATACGATCACATCCGGGGAGATAACCTCGCCGTCGGTAGCTACTGGCATCCCGTCCCGCACCTCATCGATGCGGCCGACCATCTCGACACCGGCTGCAACGAGATCCTTCGGCTTGGTGCGCACCAGCGGCATGCCCTTGCCGTATACCTTGGCGATGAACTTGCGCCCGAGCGGATTGGCCTTGGTGAAGACCCGGTGGAACAAGAAGCCGACAAGCCGAACCCCGATCTTGCGCCCGAACCAGCCGTCGATGTCGAACGGAATATGCCCTGGGTGGCGGCCGGCCAACCACACATGGCGGTCCGCGGCCAGGTCGAGGGCAACTTCCGCCCCCGAGTTCGCGGCCCCCACCACGAGCACGTCGCCGACCGGCAGCTGCGATGGGCGCCGGTACTCCTCCGATCGGATCTGGTAGATGTTCGGATCGAGATCGGCCGCGAGGTCCAGCACCCGCCCACGCTGCCAACCCGACATCGCCACCACGACGTTGGCGGCCTCGATCACGTGAGCGCCGCTCGCCACCATATAGGTGTCACCGTTGGCGGAGAGCCGATCGACTCGCGTACGGAGGCGCACCGGCAGCTCGAAGTGCTCGGCATAACTCTCTAGATAGTCGGCCATCTCGTCTTTCGTCGGGGCGTACTCCCCCGGCGCCGGAAACTCCATGCCGTCCAGCCCGTCCTCGTGGGCGGGGGTGAAGAGACGCAGCGAGTCCCAACGGTTGCGCCAGGCATCTCCGATTCGCTCCTTTGCGTCCAGGATGACGAACGGGATCCGACGCCGGGCGAGGTGATACCCGACTGACAATCCGCTCTGTCCCCCTCCGATAACGACGGTGTTGATCCGCTCTGGCTCGATCATCAGATCCTCCTCATTTGGACTGCTCAGCGTCAACGTACGACGAGGACTCTGCTGCGACTTCGGGGAGGTCCCGCGTTCTGTCGCAATCGCCGATGAGGGTTTCCCCTCATCGGTCAGACAAGGTGGTGCTCGTAGGCGTAGGCGGTGGCGCCCGTACGGGAAGGCACGTCCAGTTTCATGAGGATGTTGCCCACGTGGCGCTCGATCGTCTTGACGGCGAGAAACAGCTCATCGGCGATCTGCTGGTTCGTCATCCCCGTAGCCACGAGGGCGAGCACCTCCAACTCGCGAGGCGACAGCGGATGCGACACTTCCGGCTCCACAGCAGGCTTTGCCGCACCCAGGCGGGCGAAGGTGTCGACGGCAGTCGTCTCTTCGAGAACCGCGGCCTCCTCATCTCCGAGGGAGCGACACGCCTCTGCGATCCGCATCCGGGTGCGTGCCTCCTCGTATGGCGATTGCAGCGACCTCCACGCCGCCGCGGCCTGGCGTAGCTCGACAAGGGCAGGCTCCGGGTCGTCGCCGGCAAGGCGGACCACAGCCGAGGCAAAATCGGCACGAGCCTGTAGGGCGACGGTGCCGTAGGTGGATGCGAGCCGCGACAGCTCCGCCGCGGCGGCGGCCGCCTCGGACGGTGCCCCGGCGGCGAGCATGACGTCGACATGGGCCGGGAGGAGACGGACACGGTCGACGAGATCCGGCGCCTCGGCAAGACGTCGCCGCATCGCGGCCGCAGCTGTGGGGACGTCTCCCCCGGCGATCCTGAGCAAGGCGAGGCCCGGCTGGGGGTCGTGGCCCCATTGCGCGGCCTCCCGATACGCAGCTTCGGCCTCAGGCCACTCGCCGCGCAGCCGGTGGATCTCGGCGCGCTCGTACCAGGCGCGGCCCGTCGCCGGCTGGTCGGCTGCCCCTACGAACTTCTCCCGAGCCTGCTCTGCCTCAATCGCCGCCTCGTCCCACCGCCCCTGCTGGCGCAAGATGGTGGCGCGATGGGTGAGGCACTGTCCGTTGAACGTCACCATCCCGTGCTGTCTCTCACACCACGTGGTGAGCGTCTCGGTCCACTCCCTGGCGCGCTGAATCTCGGCGATCTCCTCGCACGCTTCGATCATCGAGCAGTAGACGGTGCCGGTAACAATCGGCGACAGGGCACCGGAGACCAACTCCACCATGGCCTCATCAAAACGGCGCATTCCCTCGTCGATGTGGCCGGCTCGCACCAGAGCCCGGGCGTCGATGTTGAGCCCGAGAGCGAGAAGGTCGTGATCCCCGTGATGGCGGGCCGCGGCGATCACCTCGCTCGCCGCCTCGTGGCCCGCCGCGTAGTCGCGTTCCATCGCGGTGCTGCGGAATGCCTCGAGACAGCGCATGTACCCGCGGGCCACATCGGCCTCTGGCAGGTCGGCGACAATGGGTCCCAGCCTCGAAAGCCAGCCTCCGGCCTGGGCAACTGCCCCATGCATGATGAGCATGAACACCGCCCACCCGCCGACGATGGCCGCGGCACTCTGCTCGCCGGCCCCGAGGGCGGACTGGTAGCGGCGGGAGAGAGCATCGACTGCGGCGGCGACGTCGCCGATGAGATAGGCCGCCGTCCAATAGGACTCCAGATCGCCTTCGTTGAGTACACCGGCACCGCCGGCGGCGGTATACGCGTCGAAGACCCGCTGCCACGCGTGGTCCTCCGCGGCGATCCGCCCTTCCTCTATCAACGCGTCTGCGGACTCGGCCATAGTCGGAGAGTACCAACTGGCGATAGCCGGTCCTGGCGAGCGCCTGGGTGACTGTCCGACCCTGAGAACGGATGGAGCTCGAGACGGAGAAGCATCCAAACGCCACGGACTGCACGATCGCCGATACGTCAGTCGGTCCGGTACGTTTCCTCCACACGATCAAGTTCGACCGGGACACCTCCGGAACCATCCTCCATTACAGATTCGGCCCGCCGGAAACCCGCAAGGGGCGGGACCTCGCCAAGGACATCGCCCCGGCATACAGCGAGGCACTCGAGTCGGCCATGCCCGAACTGATCGATCAAACTGAAAACCGAATACGCTGCGCGCATCGCCGACCGCGCTCCCGAACCCCAGCTGGGCATCAGGAGCACCGGCATGACGACCAATTCATCTACCAACTGACGCAATGGGATCCCTACGACGAAATCTCGCTCCCGTGAACCGGGATCTGGTCACTCATCGCACGTGGCGCTGAGCCGGAATGGCTGGAAGGTGCTTCGCTCCGGCAGCAGGGCGAACGGAGACAGGTTCGGGTCGATCGGATCGTTGAGGTAGGCCGTACCACTGGCGGTCAGCGTCGAACCGTCCACGGAGAGCTCATCGATGGATCCCGGAGCCGGTTCGACGAAGGTCACCATCCAGGCGTACGGCTCAGCGTTCAGCTCGACCACCATCGCAAACCGCTGCTCACCGGTTCCACTGGCCTCAGCATCACGGTATTCGATCGTGACCTTGATCTCCCGTCCTGGGGATTCGACGAATCTGCTGGTGGCGTAGAAGGCTCCACCGGCTGTTGAGCACGTCCACTGCGGCTGAAACCCACTCGGGTCCTGGATGGGCGGGTTAGGACCAAATGCGAACGTGAGGTCACCCACGGTCAATGTGTCCGGGCCCGCCTCAGCGGAGCTGGAACCACCGTCGGTTGGGTCCACGTCGCGCTCCGGCGCCGAGGCCTCAACTTCAAACACGGGATAGGCGAAGCTCCTGTCACCGGTGAGACCTACATCCAGGATGCAGTCGAGCAGCAGATCCTCTCTGCTGATGGCGAGGTCCCGACACGCCGCCTCAGCCTCGTCCCGGGTCTGATGGGGCAGTGCCTCGACCGAAGACTCCTCGGCAGGGAACCCATCGATAGCGAACGTGTTCGTGCTTTGGCCCGGTCCGTAATGGAAGAGCGACTCGTCATCGGTGATCCGCCACGTATCGATGTATTCGGGATAGAACGTCTCGAAGCTCGTCGCGTTCGGATCGAGCATCGCTCCAGACCTGGCGACGAGGTCATTGTCGGGATCGCCGTCGCCATCGCCGAGCATCCCGGTTGATGGACCTGCCGGCTGGGCAACGAATACCGAGAGATGTCCGTCGTAGGCATTGACCGTGACCGCGGTCCCGTTGGGCCACGCGAGCACCCACCCTGTCTGGGACCGGAGCACGGCGCCGCTCCCGACGGAGAACGGCACTCCCCGCGTGAGCTCGGTGCGCTCGTCGTCGACGTACGTTTCCCCACTTGCATGGACTGACACCGCGTGCCCATCCATCTGTGCCGCTACCGCCGTGGCGACCGATACCACGTCGGAATCCTCGTACGGCTCGGTACGCACCTGAACGGTAGCGCCACCATTGTCGAATAGTGCGAACTCCCCCGCGGCCTGGTTTGCGTACGTCGCGCCGTCGAACGTCAGGACGTGCACGTCTCCGTACACGGCCGCGGGAGCAGGGGCACCAAGAAACGGCGGCTCGAACTTTGTCTGCGAGGGAGGGTGACAAGAAACCGGGCCCGGCGGCCGCACCGTGGTCGTGGTCTCTCCGAGCGTGTCGCCTTCGTCATCTCCCGCAGGCGCAGTGCTGGCATCCGACTCGACCTGGGGATGCGTACCCTGCCACTTGTTCCAGGCGTTGAGTTTCGCCGCAGCCCATTGGCAGTAGACCTCGGCTGCAAACACGGCACCCTCGAGCACGAGTTCCGCGGGGGTACCGACCCTCATCTGATTCGCACCATCATCCCACACGGCCCAACCATCCTCATTCACGAAGACTTTTCCGGATGACAACGAATCCTCCGCGAGTCGGATTCCGCGAAGGAAGCCTTCCAGGCTGGCATCGGCCAGCACGGCTCGCTTAGTCTCCCGAGAGAGGATGGTGGAGCCCTTGACAGCGATCGCGGTCTCATCCATGACTACGTCGAGACCCTCGTCGCCGCCAAGAATCGAGATGAGTCCGTGGTTCCATCGGTAGACGAACAGCTCCGTGTCCGAGAGGCCGGACTCCTCGGTGGGATCACCGGGCAGCGTCTCGCCGAACAGGTAGACCGAGGTGATCCCGTCACCAGGCGAAACCGAGGTGAAGGTGATGTCGACGGCGGAGCGGTCGCCCGGGCCGACATGGGTGCGTCGCTCTGCCAGGTCCGCGGTGACGATCTCCACGAGCATCTGAACGTCCGCCGGCTCCGCTTCAGCTAAGAGATCCGCGACCTCGTCGTTGCCGCGGTTTCGAAACGCGTCGACCAGATCGTTCTTGGCGGCAGCAAGCACCTCGGGTGACGCTCCCAGCAGCCCGAAGTCCACCGAGAGGCTGGGCAGGACGTCACCGTCGCCGTCCACTTCCTGCCCTTCGATGGAGGTGGTAGGAGTGAAAGTGAAGCCCCCGGCGAGATCGACCGGATCGCCCTGGCCGACGGCTGCCCTGTCCAGGACCTCGTGATAGAAACTCACCGGCACGTCGTCGGTCTGCTTGGCCATGTCGATGTGGATGGCGAAGTCCTGCACGGCCTGGGTTCCGCCGAACACCTGGTCCATCAGAGCCGCGGCCGGCAGCGCCGGTGCAGGTGATGCGGTCGTTGCGGATTCGCCGTTTGCCGGGCCCGTGCAAGCAGAGGCCAGTGCGGCAAGTGCGCAGAGGAGAGCCATATGCGCCCACCGGGTCTTCTGGGTTCGGATTCGCATCCCGAGGATCTCCTCAGTGGCCCGCTACCCGCAGGTCACCTGGATCGAGCCCGGAACCGGGTCCTGAGCGGTGTCGATGCCGTTCCTCATAGGGCCGGTGGCGGAGAATCCGGACTTGGCGGTCTGCGACTCGATACCCTCGCCCCCCGGTAGCGTTGTGTCCATGATGAAGAAGACCGGCGGATCGACTGAGAAGTCGACCACGTTACCTGCTGCATAGACCGGCGTCGTGCTCGTGTCGATTTGCAGCGCCATCGACCCATCGCCGGCGGTAAAGGAGAAGCTGTGCCCCTGGATCCGGCACTCGCCTGTGGTCCGGAACTCCGCGCCGTCCGCCACGGCGACCCCTTCCCCCTCGGTGACCGACTCTGCCTCGTACTGGAGCCTGACTTCGTCGAGGTCGGCATTTGGTTCGATGACGATGGAGAGACCACCGGCGTCCGGGAATCCGATCATTCCCTCTGTCGTGCCGAGCTTGACCAGCCCAATGCCCCCCTTGGCAAAGACCACGCTCCTGTTTACCTCGTCCTCGCTTAGCAACTCATAGCCGGCGTCGAGCAGGTGTTGCTGGACGTCGGCGATCAACTGATCGGCGTCGAGACTCGGAGATGCGCCCCCGAGTTCATTCCTTCCTGTCTCGGTGCTACTGCTCGAACCGACGATCTCGAGGTCGGGCGGGAGATAGAAGTCGCTCGGTAGCCAATCGGGGCGCTCGTTCACACCGAGCTGCATCTCACCCTCGTCGGTACTCACCCGGAATGATCCGTCGTCGCCCAGGGTGACATCAACATCTTCCCCGCTGCTTGCCTCTGCCACACGCTCCGCCACATCGTTCGCCCCACACGCCGTCAGAACGACCAGCAATACGGCCAAGCAAGCAAGCCGACCTAAAGACCTTCTCGAGACAACCATTCCTATTCCCTCCACTACGTCCCCATTCCAACCGCTTTGGCCCGACGGTACGCGACGGCACTAAACGACCGCTAAAGACGCCCTCGCGCAACACTGGTGGTACTGAGTCAGGAGCCCGATGATTCGGCCACCGAATGGAGGAAACGTGCTGCGTCGGCGACAGGATCTGCCGTCGTGGAGGAGACCCCGTCGACCTGTGCCTTTAGTGCCCCGCCGGTTGGGGAAGCATCAAGGGGGAGCCACCCGTATCGCTCATAGACGTCCTCGATGGTTGCCACCAGGCATGCGGCCAGCGCGACGTTGCCGACGCTAAGAGCCAACCCGGCGACGGAGATGAGCACCTGGGCGGTGTCGACCTCGTCATCGGCGGGAATGGGGTGCATCGCCTCGCTGAGATGCTGAGCTGCCCTGCCGGGGTCGCCCCAGGTGATCTCGATGTTGGCCTGCTCGACCAGGGCCCCGGCCAATGCGATTGGGTCGCCTGCAGACCGCGCCAGACTCTCGGCACGGTCCGCATGATGGCGTGCCGTCTCCGGATCGGAGCGTCGCCAGGCCGAATGAGCACGCCAGCGCTCCGCCTTGGAAACCTGGCGGAGATGCCCGGCGTCCTCGAGCAGATCAACCGCCTCCGCGAGCAGGCTCTCTCCCAGACTCGCGTCCCCGTTCAATGCCTCATCGAGACCCCGGAACAGCAGACATTGGCCCAACTCGAGTCGGCAGTCGTCCATTCCGCGGTATAGCGAAGCCGCCTCCTCCAACATTGCAGCACCGTTCTCAAATCGACGCTTCTGGTGGATGAGGCCGCGACCGTAAAGAGCATCGGCAATGGTCTTGTCGTTGCTGGTGCGGCGCCCGATGTCCAAAAGCCCGATGTAGTGGCGATCCGCGGTCTCGTAATCGTGTACGGCCCACGCAAGGAACCCGGAAACGCGATGCAGCCGGCCCCTGTCGGTATCGCCCAGTTCCTCGAGCGGTACCTCGTCCAACCATGATCGACCCTCCCACCCCAGGTAACGCGAGTACCAGTAGCGGGACAGCGCCTCGGCAATCCTGGTGAGACCGGCCCAATCACCGGACGACCGAAGATGAGAAAGGGCCGCCCGGTAGTCGGGGATCTCGACGTCGAGCATGGCAAACGCCGCAGATTGATCGGGTCGAGACGACGCCGCAGTCACCGAGTCTGCCGAGTCGAGGTATGAACCGGCATGACGAGCGACGAGCCAGTCCCGCCGACCGGGTTCGAGGCGCACACCTGCGAGTTGGCGAATCGGCTCCAGCATGCGGTACCGAGTCCCCCCACCGGACCATTCGACCGCCAGAAGTGACGCATCAACGAGCCGCGATATCGACCCGGCGGTGGCAAGGAGGTCGGGATCGTCACAAACGGATTGAGCGCGCTCGAGAGTGAATGGGGCGCCGAACACGGAGACGGAGCACAAGAGCTCGAAGTCGGTCGGTGGAATCAGCCGAGCGCTCCACTCGAAGGCGGTCTCGAGAGCATTCTCGCCGCGGACCTGTTCGAGCAGCCGACCGGTGTCGCGCACGCCCAGACTGGGAATCCACCTCGCCACGAGCTCGATCCCGAGCGGGATACCACCTAGGCGCCGGGACAACGCGACAAGCTCGTCAGCGATGTCCGGGTCTGGAACAAAAGAGCGATCCACACTGCGCACGCGATCGACCAGCAGGGCAACGGACTCATCTATCCCGGTGTCCAGCGGATCGAGCCGATGGATCCTCCCACCAGGGACGGAAAGGGGCACTCTGCTGGTGGCGAGCACCCGACACGCTCCGGGCTTGGCCAATAAGGCCACAAGCAGCCGGCGGACCGGTTCCTTCAGATGCTCACAGTTGTCGAGGATCAGGAGAATCGGTCGGGAGCGAACCGCATCCGCAAGACGCTCGAGCGTGTCGATCTGCTCGCCAACCCCGGTGACCGCGGCGACCGTCGCCGTTAGTGACCTCGAGCTGTCGGCCCCTGCCAATTCGGCGAGCCAGATTCCGCCCGGTCTGCTCTCCATAAGGGCGCGACCCACTTCCACTGCGAGACGTGACTTGCCGAAGCCCGGTCCGCCGGTCACGGTGATCAGACGAGTCTCGGTAAAGCGCTGCACGATCTCCCGCACGTCCTCGAGTCGGCCGATGAAGCTGGTGGTGGTTTCCGGGAGGTTGTGTGGCGTCGCCAACGAAGATTGCGTACCGAGGGTCGGGTCGTGGATCAAGATCCGCTCTTCCAGATCCCTGATGGCTTCATTCGGCTCGATCCCCAGCTCCTCGCCGAGTTGTTTCCGTAGTGCCTGGTATTCCCGCAGCGCCTCGCTCTGCCTGCCGCTCCGGTACAGCGCCAGGAGCAGTTGTTCGCGGAACCTCTCGTGGAGAGGATGGTCGGCGATCAGCCTTCGCAACCGTGGGACCGCCGCATCGTTGCGACCGAGTTCAAGGAGGGCGTCGATATGCAACTCTAAGAGCCCGACCTGGATCTCGTTGAGGCGGGCAATCTCGCCGAGCGCGAACTCGTCGTCCGCCACGTCTGTGAGTGGCGCGCCACGCCAGAGCTCCAGCGCCTCTCCCGCCTTGTCTTTGACCGTCTCCCATTCAGCTCGGAGCCCGGCCCTTTGCGCGTCCCGGGCGAACGACTCGAAGCGGGCACGGTCGGAGCGAAACCGTGCTTCTTCGAGCCGATACCCCGCCCCGGTGGTCTCCACGACACCGGGAAGACGCTTGCGCAGACTCGATATGTGCACATGAAGCGCGGTGCGGGCGCTCGCCGGGGCATCGTCACCCCACATCCGATCGATGATCGTGTCGGTGGAGAGCTCAGCTTCCGGATCCACGAGCAAGATGGACAACAGTCTCCGGGCCGCAGGAGGAAACCGAATCTGGACGGCGTCGACCTCGATCTTCATCGGGCCCATGATCCTGATTGCGGTCAACCGATCCTCCGAATCGCCCTTCATCTGCGCGAACTCCCCTTAAGTGATCCTTTAGCGCTCCTTCGTACGTTAGGTGCCATGAGTCGGCGATACGAGAAGAACCCAGCGGTCCCACACGTGATATGTGAGGCGGGAGCCATCCGGGACTCATCCAAGAACCTCTACCGGTCCCGCTTTCGTATCCGCTTGCCTGCGGCATGCCTGGCTATTGTCATGCTGGTTGCGGCGTGCGGCGGTTCGTCCGGCAACGATGTTGCGACCAGAACTACCTTTCCAATAGAAGCGGAAACCTCCGGATCCGCGGTCGACACGGACAGCGGGACGTTTTTCGTCCGGGTCCAGCATCAAGTCCATGAGGCAACCGCCGACGAGACGCTGACGGTCCTTTCCGCCAATGGCTTCAACCACTTCGTGAAGGAGAAGTCAGCCGGTGACGGGTTCAGCGTGGTGGCTCACGGTTTGACCGAGGACGATGCCGCCGCGCTGATCGTTCGGCTGACAACCGACGCCGACGTTTCCTATCGCGGCGTGATCTTCCCAGAGAGCTGAGCCTCCGACTTCCTTGGCGACGTGCTCAGAGTCGATCCGGACCGAGGTGTACGACCTTGTCGGCCATGGCCAAGGCCTCGCCCTCGATCCGAACTCGCACGGGGCCGACGAGGTCGGGAGATGCCTCGAGGAGGGCCAAGGCATCGTCCCATGTATCGTGGCGCCAGTCGGCGATGAGCGTTGAGAACAACCACTCATCCACCGGGCCCATGAGGAGATCAACGACCGCCCATCCGGGAGCGATCGGTTCCACGACCTTGTCTTGCACGGTGTCAACCGTTCGCTTTATCACGGAGTTGACGCGTTCGTAGTCGTTCTGACGCGACTCTCGAGTGCAGTCGTCCAGGTTCGCCCAATCATCCATGACATCTGCCACGCACAACGCTAGGTCGTAGTTGATGTGGGCGTTGATGCCGAGGAACAAGGCCCGCAGGGAACTGAGTCCGCTCCCGGCGGTGGCGTCGAAAGCCACGCGCCAGACCGCGGGACATCGGTCGGGGTCCGATGCATGGAGTGCAACAGCTTCGAAATAGTATTCGGCGAAGCGCTCCAACAAGC
Organism: uncultured bacterium; assembly: GCA_963801165.1. Lineage (GTDB taxonomy): Bacteria > Actinomycetota > Acidimicrobiia > Spongiisociales > UBA5794 > JAAETI01. The sequence continues at coordinate 48,114 of CAWDDT010000006.1, read as the reverse complement.
GTTCCACCCAATGGCCGTCCTCGAACTCTCCGGCTGCGATGGCGGCAAGCATGCTGGATGTCATCTCCCGATAGGCGCGGACAAAGATGGATCGCCGGTCTGCGTCACCCCACCGCGCGACGAGCTCATCCATTGCGAGGATGGTGTCATCCATGGGCCTTGATGCTACCGCCCCACCGAAACGCAGATGGTTGTGACCTCGCGGGGCCGGCTCAGCCGCAATATGGACGTAGATCTCACCCCGGGCAACCCACGATGGGTCGCGACGGTCTCGACGCCGAATCAATTCGAGTTCGGGCCAGGAGCGGTCGTTGGTGACAGTGAGGGACGACGAAACGACCTGCAGAGAGTCCACGCCCAGGCAGCCAAACCGACCGACGTGCGAGTCCGCTCGGTTGAGACGTGCCGCGTCTGGGCGCTCTGGAAGGGGGCGTCCGCTGTCGACATTCCACGCTTCCGATCCAGTTCCCGCATGGGCGCTACCGCTCGGTCGGCCGGCGTCAGCCGATCAAGACCTCGTGACCGGGGAACCGACTACTCCTCCAAGGAGGAACCCGCCATGGCTGACAGCCTCATCCAACAGCTGATTAACAAATCCGATGGTGACTTCAAGCGACTTCTGGTGGCGTCACTCGAGCGGGCCAACGATATCGCGCGGCGCGGCGGCCGAGGGATGGAGCGGCTCGATGCCGACCTGTACCAGGCATTGAAGGTCACGCCCCCGAAGGGTAAACTCGGGTGGCCGACGGACTTCGACGGGTACATCGAGTACCTCCGCTGGTTCTATCGGTGGACACCGCAACAGAACAGGCACGAGGGCTGGAAGAGGCCGGGCACGTCCGAGTACCAGGAGGCGTACGACCGGCTTTGCCACTTCTACTGGCTCGTTGATCAGCCCGTGGGCGACAACGACTCCGTGATGGTTGAGAACATCCCCTGGTTCAGCGAGTGGCTGGTCGCATACGCAAACGTGGGGAGAGTATCTCGACACCCCCGAGTCGTTCAACGACGAGATCCTTCAGGGATTCGCCGACGACCCTTGGTACTCGTTGCACGACTATATGATCCACGACTCGCAGGCAATGATCCACGACTCGCAGGCAATGATCCACGACTCGCAGGCAATGATCCACGACTCGCAGGCAATGATCCACGACTCGCAGCCAGATCCCATGTGGCGGCCGAACGCCCCCAGCGGCTGGCTGACGTTCAATCAGTTCTTCGCACGAGAGTTAAATCCCGGCCTGCGCCCGATTGCGGAATCGACCGACACCGCGTACGTGACGTCTCCCGCCGACTGCGGCTACCACCAAGATTTCCCGATCGATGGAGACTCCAATGTCGAGGAGGTCACCCTCAAGGGCACGCACCGGATCGGCAACGTCCGCGATCTTCTCCAGGGAAGCGGCTACGCCGACGCTTTCGCCAACGGCCACTTCGTCCACTACTTTCTGGCGCCATACTCGTATCATCGTTTCCACACTCCGGTGGCAGGGACGGTCAAGGAGTGCTACCCGGTCGCCGCAAGAGTGTTTCTCAACGTGATCTTGGGGGCGAGGGCGGTATTTCCGGCCAGTTCAACGCCCCCGACGGGGCCGAGCCCGGCTCGGCCAAGGGCGGCGAGGGCTACGAGTTCACGCAAGCCCGGGGTGTCATCACGATCGACATGGCCGGCTCGCCCTACGGCGATATCGGCGTCGTGGCGGTGGTCCCGATCGGCATGTGCCAGGTCTCGGGCGTGAACATGACCCACCCCGCCCAGCTCATGCACGATGAGCCGGGTTCACCACTGTACGGCCCGGGAGGCTACGAGTGTCAGAAGGGAGAGGTGTTCGGCTACTTCACCTTCGGCGGATCGGACATCATCGTTCTGTTCCAGGAGCGGGCGCAGGTACAGCCCCTCAGGGAGACCAACTAGCACCATTACGGCACGCTCATCGCACGGTGCACGGCGTGGTCGGGCTAAATACCGCCCGGGCGTAGGTGTCAGTGAGCGAGCGGTCCTAGATGAGAGCCAAATCCGTGAATCGTCTACCCCGCAAAGGGATTTCTGTCGTGGGCGCTTTGGCAGGATCTCAGTACCGGTAGGTCCCGGTCACCACCGGAGGTTTCTAGTCCTCCTGGGGTCGCGGCCTGCTCGCATAAAACCCGCGAGGCGACAGGTCCGCCCTTGTGTCCCAACCGGGCGCCATCCCCCGATTTCACCGGCGTGTCGACGCCCATCGCCTTTCGCCAGTTTTGGATCGTTTCTCTAGCAACTCGAGTCTGAGCGGTGATGACACACTGACAGACCTCCAACACCCGTGCCCCGGTTTGGATCGGGAGGCCTTACGAAGCGATCACGGAGATCGCCTCGAGCCGCCCTAGCAACCAAAAGTCCCTCTCGCTACAATTCGGGAGTCAAGGGAGAGCAGGCATAGACATGGGAGATGACCGAACCGCCGGTGAGTCGAGCGTGCTTCGGGTCGGAGCTATGTGCAGCGTCGCGGCTGGAAGCCTCACGTTGGCTGCGGCGATTACGTACCTGGCGATGCCATCCGCACAGAGGGCCGCGGTGGGAGGCGCCAAGCTCTTGCCGTCCGTCGCGTCTGGCGCCGGCATGTTGAAACTCGAATTCGTTCTCCTCGCACTCGTCGCTCTCTTCGGCTTGGGACTGGTGCCCGCTCTGACTCAGCTCGTCAGAGAAGCGAACGAGGGCCTCGTGCGTTGGATCGGGACCATCGCCACGGTGGGCTATGCCGTCACTGCGGCGAGCTACTTCTTCGCTCTGGGCCGCCTGCCGAAGTTGGCGGCGGCGTATGTGGCTGGTGACGAGTCAACGAAAGCCGCTCTCCTGGCGACCTGGCGCAGCAGTCTCGACCTGCAGGGGTATTGGCAATTCCTTGCAGTCGGTGCCTTCATCGTCCTCGTCAGTTTGCTCGCCCTGCGGCTCGGGCGGCTTCCCGCCGTCCTGTGCTACCTAGGCTTGGCGATCGGCTTGCTGAGCGTCCTGGCGGCTGTCGGCTCGGGTGCCGCGGCTCCTACCTTCCTCACCGGAGTGGTCGCCGTGGCCACCGTATTGGCTCCCATCTGGTACGGCTGGACCGGCCTGGTCTTGTGGCGGCGGGCTGCAGCGCAGTGACGCGGTCCGCACCGGAGGACCCGCGGTGGCTGGACTCGGCCGATGCACTATCGCGGCGGTTGATCGCCCGAGCTCACCCGATCCAATTCTCTGTCGCCGCCACGCCGGCTGAACTCGATGCCGTCTTCCGCCTCCGCCACGAGATCGTGACCGAGCATGGCTGGCTTCCGCCCGACGACCTGCGCGAGCCCACGGAGAGCGACGAGTACGACGAACAGGCGCTACAGATCGCAGCGTGGGACGGTGACACCCTGGCCGGCACCCTCAGGCTCATCCCCCCGCGGCACGACCGACCGCTGCCGGTCGAAGCGGCGTACGGGCTGGTCGTCGAACCGCGCGGCGAGGTGATAGGCGCCGGACGCGTCATCGTCGCTCGACCGTATCGCGACGGAGAGCATCGAGTCCTCGGCGGACTCTCCGCTACTGCGTGGCTGCTAATGCGCAAGCTTGGCTTTCGCTGGGCAGCGGGCACCGCAACCAGTGAAATACTCGACCTGTTCGAGCACCTCGGCTTCGAGGTCACCGTGCTGGGTGAACCTCAGGCCTACTGGGGTGAGGAGCGCTACCCCATACGCATGGGTGCGGCGGACCCAAGCCGGTGGGCTTCAGGTTCAACCGGAATCGACCGCGAGTCGAGACTCGAGGTGTCTGTAGACGGTGAACCGTCGACCGACATTGGTAGAGGCCTGTAGAGATCTTGGGTCGTGATGTAGCCGCGGACGTCATGGCCGGACGTCGACAGGACGTCGAGATCTACCACCGATCATCCGCGGCGTTCTGGCTTCTCAGCGCCGCTTGTCACCGGTGTCCCGGTCATTTGCCGGTCCTCATGTGGTCGGATGTGGTCTGCCGTCATCGGGGCTCGACCGGGCGGGGTCGAGAGATAGTCTGGTGGCTGACATGAAACCGACTCACCAAACCTGGGCCACGTCGGAGAGGTTCATACCGAAGGCGTTCATAAGGCCGCTCCTCCGGTTCGGCCAGATCGAGGCTTCTTCTGGCATCGTGCTGCTAGCCGCGGCCGTCGTTGCGCTGCTCTGGGCCAACAGCGCAGGCTCGGACACTTACCGTGCGATTCTCGATACCCACCTGGTCGTCGAACTCGGTTCCTTTCATCTCGACGAGTCCGTCCTCCACATGATCAACGACGGCCTGATGGCGGTCTTCTTCTTCGTGGTCGGTCTGGAGATAAAGCGCGAGCTGGTTGTGGGTGATCTCCGGGACCCCAAGGCGGCGATCCTTCCCGTGACGGCCGCCGTGGGAGGGATGGTCCTCCCTGCGCTCGTCTACGCGTTGGTCACGGCAGGCAAGGGCGCCGAAGTCGCCGGGGGCTGGGGAATCCCGATGGCAACAGACATCGCCTTCGCCGTCGGGATCGTGGCGCTCGTCGGGCCGCGCATCCCCCCGGGTGCGAAGCTGTTTCTGCTGGCGGTCGCCGTCGTCGACGACATCGGCGTCATTGCAGTGATCGCCATCTTCTATACCTCGGACCTGAGGGCCGGCTACCTGGCAGCGGCCGTGGCCGGGCTTATCGTGGTGTGGGTGGCCAGCAAGGTGCAGGTGCGAGCACTCTGGTTCTACGTGCCGCTTGCCCTGGTGATCTGGTATCTGACGCTCGAATCCGGTGTCCACGCCACCCTGGCCGGAGTGGCGCTCGGCCTCCTCACGCCCGCCCGGCCGTACTACGACAGAGAGGACTTCGAGCAGCGGGCACAAGCGATCATGGAACGGTTTCCCGCCGACGACGCAGAGATCCCGCACCCGCAGGAGCACATCGATCACCTGACGCTGTTGATATCCAGGATCGCCGGTGAGTCGGTGTCGCCTCTCAGCCGCATGGAACACGTCCTCGTGGGATGGAGTTCGTTCGTGATCATCCCGGTCTTCGCCCTCGCCAACGCCGGCGTCGACTTCCGCGGGGTCGACATGACCGAGGCGCTCACATCACCGGTGGCGTTAGGCGTAGGCGGAGGGCTGGTGCTCGGCAAGGTGGTGGGAATCTCCGCCGCTTCCCTGGCGACAGTGCGGTTCGGCCTGGGCCGCCTACCACCGGGGACAACCTGGCGCCATATCGTCGGTCTTGCCGCGGTCGCCGGGGTCGGTTTCACCGTCTCGCTGTTCGTTACCGGCCTCGCCTTCACCGATCCATCTCTGGGCGATCTCGCCAAGGTGGGAATCTTCGCCGGATCGCTCATCGCGGGCACCATCGGCACCCTGGTGCTGAGACGGACACAGTCAGGCACGGATGCTTGAACCCACAGCACCGTCGTCCTCAACGACAGAATCGCCGGCCACTCCCCTGCGTGGGGTTCGCAGCCCATCGCCTCCCTGTCGAGACGGTGGAATCCCGATCACGAGGTGTGCACCAGTGACGGCGATCGTCGACAGAGCCAGCCAACGGCTGACGATCCGATGAACTCAACGCTCAACCCACGGCAATCCGCATCGGCCGGTTAGGAGTGTGCGTCCAAGAACGGATCCAAAACGCGATAGAAGGGCCCGGGATTCTCGAAGAATGCGAAATGGTTGACATCGTTGAGAACGACATACTCGGCGCCGCCGATCAGAGACGACAGCCTGCGGGGAAACGATTCCGGGATGGGGTCGTTCTCACAGTGGACCACCAGCGTCGGCGCAACGATATCTTCTGCTCTCTCCAATGGCCTCTGAACTTCCACATCGGCCCACAGCCTGGTGAACGAGAGCCACAGGTTTTGGGCCGTGGTCTTGGTGAAGCCAAAGTCGAAGCCTCTCGCGTTCCCCGCGTCATCGAAGCAGGGACCGAAGTACGCGCCGTAGTACTCGCGGAATTCTTCCGGATCCGCGTTCTCGTAGAGCTTCCGATTCTCGAAGTCTTCAACCCTGGCCCTTTGTTCAGGGGTGAATCGCCCCCTGAGGTCCGAGTAGAACAGCGCCTGTTCGTCCGGGTCAACTGGCGGGGCCGGATTGATGAGGGCTAGAGATACAACCCGCTCGGGGTATCTCGCCGCATAGAGAAGGGCGATGATCGACCCGAATGAATGCCCGAGCAGCACAAAACGCTCGAGTCCCAAGGCTTCCCTCAGGTTGTCCAGATCAGCGACCGAGTCTCCGAGAGTTATCTTGCCGACGTCGCCAACCTCCGATCTGCCGCTCGCCCTTTGGTCATAGGAATAGACGGTAAACCGGTCCGCTAAATGCTCGATCATGGACTTGAGGTAGTAGTGACCTATCCCGGGCCCTCCGTGCACCAACATCACAGGATCGCCAGACCCCTCACTCACGACGAAGAGTTTGATGTCACCTACTGAAACGAACCTTGACACCACGCCCAAAACACTACAGCTTTATGTACGGCGTGTTGGCACAGCGGGCGAAAGCGCCGGGCATGCCCGAGTGCCGAAAGCCAGTGCACGAACTCGCCCATGATCGGTTGCACAAACCGACCTCGGACGACAGACCGTCCTGTCGGGGATTAGCCAGACCATTACCGCCTTTCCTGGTGGGCGCTACCGGGATCGAACGGACGGACCGCTTGCGGTCCGCGACCTCTGCGATGTGAACGCGCAACCGACGCCACCGACCATCACCGGTTCCCTCCGAGCATCCACGGTTCACCACTGGTTGTTGCCGGCCATGACCGCAATTGCTGGTTGTCACGTTCCCGTGGTTTGCTTGCGGTGCCGACGGAGCACGGGTCGGCGCCGTTCGGTAGTCTCGGACCGTGGATGCGTCCCGCACGGCAGCGAGGAGGCAACATGCCGAAGACCGTGATCAACGGAGTCGGCCTCTGGTGGGAGCGGACGGGACGGAACGGTCCTCCGCTCGTGCTGATTCACGGCGCCTGGGTCGATCGTCACAATTGGGACAGCGACTCGGTGCCGCCTCCCTGACGTTCTTCGTCGCTCGAGCGTATGGTGGACTCGGCATGGCGTGAGTGACCAGCGATCGGGCAGCATCGGATGTGCGGCGTGTGGAGTCATTGAGGCGGATTCGGGGCGCATCATTCGAGCCTGACCGGTATCCGCTGGTCGTGCTCTCCCAGCACCCAGAGGCCGATAGCCGTCGCCCGGTACAGGCGGAGGGGGCCGGCCCCGTCATCTCGTCGGGGCGGAATTCGTTCAAACCGCGAGCGACGGACTGGGACGAGAAGCCCCCGGCTGCACCCTTTTCGATGCCGCTGGCGACGAACCCGTCGGGGTCTCTGGCAGCCGATGCGATGAACTCGCCGATCAGTTTGCTCATTGCGTGCTGCTTTTTGTCTCGGTTGTGACTGTAGTCGGGGTGAGGTCGATCGTCTCGACGCCGCCCTGCTGGGTGATTTGGACGACGGTGCCATATGACATCGGGTCGACAACGATGTCCCGGATGAGGCCGCCGATGTCGGCTGGTGTGACGACTGCCCCTTCTTGGCGCAGCCGGCTCATTGCGTCGGCGCCCATCCCGGTTTCGGCCAGCGGGGTGTCGACGAGTTCCGGACAAATAGCGACCGCATGACAATTCCGTTGTGCGCCGATGTCGGCTAGTGAGCGCGTGAAGTGAACGACTCCGGCTTTGGCTGCTCCGTAGATCGCTGCCGAGGCCATCGGGTACAGGCCGATCAACGACGCCACGTTGACGATGATCCCGCCGTCACGCAGATGCGTCAACGCGGCGCGGGTGGCATCGATGACGGCGACCAAATCGATGTCGATGACCCGCCGCCACTCGCCATCGGAATCGGTGAGCCAATCGTCGCCTCCCCCTACACCGGCGATGTTGCAGACGATGTCGACGCCGCCGAACCTCGAAGCGGCCGCCGCGTATAGGCGGTCGAGGTCACCGGCGGCTGTGACATCGCATTGCACGCCGACGAACGACCCTGAGTCGCCCTCGATCAGCTTCCGGGTCTTGTCGAGACCGGCGACGTTCAGGTCGGCGCCGAAGACGTCTGCTGCGGCGTCCGCGAGCTCGATGGCCGTTGCCCGGCCGATACCCGACCCGGCACCCGTGACCACCGCCACACGACCCTGGAGCACTCCAACCTCAGATATTGACATCAGTCATCATCTCCCCACCTGATCGATCCCTTTCGAGCAGCCAGGCGAGCGCCTCCTCTGCGCTCTCGAGCACCGAGACGTGACCTGCGCCTGGACGCAGCCAGAGCTCGGCGCACGGTATGTGATCGGACAACCATTCGCCGTGCGAGCAGGGCACGATGCGGTCCCGCCCGCCGTGGACGATCAAGGTCGGCGCCGTGACATCTTCCGGATCGAACCCCCAGGGGGAAACGTAAGCCTAGGTCGTCGTCCACCATCCCAGCGGGCCCGGACTCCATTCCCCGCTGCGCCACCATCCCCAGCCACGCCCACTCTCCCTGCAATATCGCCAGATCTGCCGGGGTAAAGACCTCCGGGTCGAAGACCGCACCCGAGATATAGTCTTCCAACGCCACACGTCCGGCCTGTGCCGCCCGCAGCTCTGCAGTTCCGGGTGCGGCCATCCCCGCAAACCAGTTGAGCCCCGATGCGGCGCGCGGTGCCAGACCCGACCCGGCGGCGACGCCGTTCACCCGCTCCCCGAGCAACGCCCCACACGCCAACGCGTGTGGGGCCCCGCCTGAGTGACCCATCACAGCAAAGACGTCAACGCCGGCCGCGTCCGCAATCGCAGCGACATCAGGGCTGCCGAAGCCACCGCACGACCCGGATTCGGGGTCGATCCGCCGTACCCGGGCCGGTCATAGGAAACCCAGCGCAGCCCGAGCCGAGCCGCAGCGGGAAACAGCGGTTCGGGTGGTGCGCCGACGTTGGGGGTCCCGTGGAGCCAGAACACCGTAGTCGCCCGATCGGAGAGCACTCCCGCGTCGTAGAAATGCAACACGCGCCCGTCGCCGAGCTTCAGGTCGGTCTCTCTTACTTCGAACTGCGCGTTTTCTTTAGCCATCGCCGTCCCCTTTCCGCTCGTCATCTCCTGCCAACGGCACCACCTTCACCAACTCGCTGACCGAAGCCACGATCAGCCCGAGCATGCTCGCCCCTATTGCGAGGCGCACCACCACCGTCCAGTCGTATGAGAATGTCGAGAAATCGAATGGGAATACCTGCCATGTCCGGATGGTCACCGCCATGCTGACGACATTCAGCGCGATCTGGGCGGTGTGTTTGAACCGCGGCGGGTCGTGCGCCATCCAGGTCAAGTTCATCACGGCGGTGGCCGCAAGCGAGAACCCGATCAGCGCCGACAGATCCTCGAAGGCGCCGGTCAGGAATGAGGGCCATCCCCAATCGAGCAGGTTGAGGGTGATCCACCACGCGATGAGGTTGACACCGGCGGTGAGTGCATATCCAACGCGGCGGGCGCTTCGTGAACGGCGAGCGGTGGGGCGGGTAGCGTCCGTCTCGGCTGTTGCCGACGGGGGCTTCGGTCCGCGATCCATCTTCGCCTCCACCCGGCTTAGTTACCGGCCAGCCGAGCGACGACCGGTGCGAACGCGTCGGCGAAGTCGGCGCCGAACACGAAGTAGGAAAAGCCGATCTCCTCTCGTCGCCGTTGGATTTCCTCGGCGGCCGCGGCCGGGTCATCGGGAAGTACTGCGAGCGAGTCCCAGGCCCGAAGCGCCGCTGGATCCGTGTCCGGGGGCGCCATGAAAGGCGCGACGGCGTCGCCTATGACCGGCACATGGAGTGCTAGTTCGACGTCCGCGACGGCACGGAAGTCCGATGCCAGCCGCGCCACCATGGCCCGGGATTCATCCGGCATCAGTGCGAACGTGACCGTATCTGCGAGTTCGGCCGCCAGCGCCCGGGCCTTCGGTCCCCGCACGGCCATCACCACCGGCGTGTGAAGGTCGGGACCATCCAGATCCCGCAGAGCCGTCACGGTGTCACGCACCGATGCCAGCCGCTCGCTGGGCGGGACCACGGGCAAGCCCAGTTCGCGGAGTTCGTCTTCGATTCCTGGCCGGCCGGTACCGATTCCCATCTCGAAACGCCCGTCGGTGAGTACCGACAGCGAATGTGCTTCCCACGCAGTGCTCCACGCCGGCCGCAATGGGGAGGCATAAACCCAGGTACCCACCTTCAGATCGGCGAGCGCCGCTGCGTATGCCAGCGTGGGGCCGGGCGCCGGCTGCCATTGCGGCACGTCAGGCATCAGCAACGTCGCGTAGCCGGAGTCGGCGACGCGGCGTAGCCGGTCCCGCCACGACGCCATGTCGGTTACCAGCGGGGCAACGACCCCGAATCGGAACGGCCTGGTCATACCCGGATCCCTCTCACCTCAGCCTGAACGATCCACGGCAATCGCGCTCAGGCAACGTTGGTTCGGACGTCATTATCCACCGGGAAACACAGGTCATGGGGCGTAGAGCGGCGGGTGCTCGAGAACGCGGGGTCGGTACTCGACCATCTGGAGGCCACCCTCGAAAGTGCGGCTCTGCGTCATCTCGAGCGCGATATCGGAGTAGCCGTCGTAGATGCGTTCCGCTCCGGTGGCGCCGGTGATGACGGGGAATATCACGACCCGGAATCGGTCGACGAGACCGGCCGTGACGAGTGACCGGCACAGGCTGACACTGCCGATCGTGGTCAACAGACCTGAGCCGTCCTCTTTCATGGCCCGCACGGCATCCACTGCGTCGCCCCGTACCAGCGTGCTGTTTGGCCACGACAACGGCTCATCGAGAGTGGACGAGAACACGACCTTCGAAGCTCGAGTTAGCCCGTCGATCGCCGCCTGCTCATCGTCAGAAAACCCGTCGGTGCCGTCCGGGTTCCGACCTTCTGCCATGCCCGACATGAGACGGTAAGTGGTGGCGCCCATCAAGAGCGTGGCTTCGGGCTGCTCACCGAGCCATCCGAGGTACTCGGGGGATGCGACACCCCACCATCCCGGCCAGCCATCCGCCGATGCATACCCGTCGAGCGAGGTAATAAAGTCGACTATCAGTTCACTCATCGCATTCCTCCAGTGACGGTCACGTTCTTAGCTGCAAGCAGGACATCGAGAGGGTGACGATCGTGGCCTTCGGGTCGCCTTGATCACCGTCTCGCCGGTAGGTAGGTGTTCATGGCGTGTCTCCTCGTTGTCGCTGCCGAGCCGTCGGCTCGAAGTCGCTGGTCATTGGGCTGAGATAGGGTGGTAGGTGTGAACGACGGCTCCGGTGGCAACGACCTTGGTGTCCAGGAGCTCGAGAGCGCCGGCGCTGGCGGGGCGAAACAGGGGCTCGCCTCCCCCTTTGATGACCGGGGCGGTGCAGATTCGATACTCGTCGAGCAGACCAGCCTCGGCGAGGGCATCGGTGAGCTGTCCCGTGCCCCAGATGACGATGTCACCGCCATCGGCCTGCTTCAGGCGGCTGACCTCGTCGAGCAGGTCGGCTCCGGCGATGACCACGCTCGGTTCCCATGCCGTGGTGTCGACCGGCTGGGACGCGACGACGTACTTGGTCATCGAGTTGACGTGGTCGGAGAATGGGTCACCGTGTCTGTTGGGCCAGGCTTGTGCCATGCCTTCGTGGGTGATTCGGCCGAGCAGCAGGGCGTCGGCGTCGAGGTGCATCTTCAGTATGTAGTCCTGCAGTTCCTCGTTGGAGCGCTCCCACTCATGGGGGCGATCGATGTAGCCGTCGGCGGTGGCGTGGGTGAAGCTGATGATCTTGCGCATTGGCGGCTTCTCCTAGTCGGTTTCCGACTGGTTTTCGGGGATGGGCGGGCTGCTATCGGACGGTCGGGGCAACGAATCGCCACTGATCGGCCAGTCGGGGCGCGGGCACGGTTGTCGCGTAAATCGCCTGGCATCATCGGCGTCCTCCAGAGCCCAGGTCGGTGATCGTCTGGATTGCGTTACCGACTGTGGCGACCCGGTCGGCGTCCCACGGTCCGGTGGTGATGAGCACGACGTGATCGATGCCCCAGTCAGCAAAGTCGACGCATCGGTCGACCAGGCTGGAGACCGACTCGGAGGGTTCGAGGCGGGCACTGACGGTGGCTTCGATCTCTGCAGGGTTGCGGCCGATTTCACGACAGACATCGTTGAGGACGGCGATCTTGTGTCGGATGGTCTTGCCTTCGTCGGGGATGTCGAACAGGTTGCAGGCGTCGGCGTGACGGGCCACGAGCGGCAGGGTCCGCTTCTCCCCCATCCCTCCGATCAGTATCCGGGGCGGGCTGACCGGTTCCGGATGTGAGATGGGACGCTCAACGTGGACCTGCCGGCCCGCGAACTCAGCCTCGTCGCCGGCCCACATCTGTTTGGCCAGTTCGATGGTGTCTTCGAGGACTTCGAAACGCTCGCGGGTGGACCCAAACGGCAGACCCATCATCTTCGCCTCGTCATCCCGGTAGCCCGCTCCCAGCCCCAGCCATCCACGACCCCTCGACAAGACGACCAGGGTCGTGACCGCCTTCACCAGCAATGCGGCGGGGCGGATACCCGCCCACGTGACCATCGTCCCCAGGTTCAATCTCGACGTTCGGGCGGCGAGATAGCCCAGAGTGGTATATGCCTCGAGCATCGGCTCATCCAGGCTGGCGCCCGGGTCGGCCTGGACCAGATGATCGGCCACCCAGAGGGTGTCGACACCCGCAACGTCGGCAGCGATTGCGATCGCGTCGAGCTGCGAGACGAGACTCGCGCCGGCCCCGTTCCACGAGTAGTTGGTGACACTGATCGATATCTTCATCTCCAAACCTCCTAGGTTCCAGGCTCGAGGCCCGGGCTATGTGGCGTGATCGGCGCGGCGACGGTGTTGGACGGCGGAGGTCGTCGTTGCCAGCGCTGATCGAAAGACGTTGGCAGGGTCATACTTGGTCTTCAGTGAGACCAGCCGCTCGAAGTTGTCCTGGAAGTAGGTGTGGCCCTCGTCCACCAGATCGGGGTCGGGGAAGTTCGGATAGACGCCGCCGGATCCCCACGGATGCACCGTCTCCCAGGATTTCTGGAGCCAGTGGGCGCCGGCGTCTGTCGTCGAATCGGGTTGGGTCGGGTCGACGATCAGCTCGTGTTTGAGCAAGAAGAGCTCTTCTCGATGCGGAAAGGCGGTGGCATCCGATCGGAGACGGTTATAGGCGCCACCCCAGGGTGTGAAGTCGAGTTGACGCACCTGACCAGATGCCGTCGCCCTGGTCAGCCTCTCGATGAGCCCGTCGATCGCCTCTCTGGCGAGGGGCCGCCGGAAGTACTCCGACTTGCTATAGCTGTGACCCGGTGCCGACATCTCGCCCGTCCATCCGTCGTCAAATCGCTCCCCCAACGCGGCCAGATACCTCTTGGCATCGCGATAGGGCATCTCCTCGCGAAACGAGGTCTCCGGGTCGCCACCCATCCTGTCCGCCAGGCCTGCGAGGAGCCGATCGGTCGCCGACTCGTTGCCGACCATCGCCCCAAAGACGTTGACACTTGGCGCCGCGTCTCCGGCGGCGGTGACGAGGAGACTGGCAGCCAGCGCGTCGGGCGCTGTTGGCGCCCAACCCTGCCAGACGTCTACAACATTGCTCAGCTCACTCGGTGGCCACGTGAGATGGAAGCAGGTCACGTGGGGCGCGGGCATGGTGCGGAACACCAGGGACGTCACCACCCCAAAGCCACACGCGCCCGCGCCGCGCAGCGCCCAGAACAGATCGGGCTCGTGGTCGGAGTCGCAGGTGACGATACGTGCGTCGGCCATAACCACCTCGGCGCCGATCAGGCTGTCTGCGGTGAGTCCGTGGCTGCGACCGAGAATCCCCAGTCCCCCGCCGAGCGTCAGACCGGCGATCCCGACGGTGGGCCCACAACCGGCGGGAATCGTAAGCGAACGTTGATCCATCGCGTCGTAGACCTCGCCGAGCCGGGCACCGGCGCCGACGGTGGCCACCCCGCCGACGACGGAGATGGACCGCATGGGGCTAACGTCGATGACCATCCCTGAACCGGTGGAATACCCCGCAAAGGAGTGGCCACCGCTACGGACCGTGGGGGCGATCCCCGAGCGGCCGGCGAATGAGACGGCAGCTGCCACGTCTTCCGCCGACCGACACAGGACGATTGCCGCCGGCAAGACATTGTCGAACCTAGCGATCGGCCCCTTTCGCACCTGGTCGAAATCGGCGTCATCCGATAGAACGACCCGGCCTCGGAGCGTCGCGTCGAAGGCGCGCCACGAAACGACGCTGATGTCGCTACTCGGGGAGGTCGGCGCCCCTGTCATTTGGGCGCCCCTGCTACGCGTCATGTCCGATCTCCTGCAAGAGCCATAGGTTGCCGTCCGGGTCGGTGAACTCGGCGAACGACATGTAGCTGCTCCTTCCCGGGTCCACTCCCGGCCGCCAGCGACCGTCTTCCATGTGGACGATCTCACCCACCCCGACGCCCCGCCCGACCAGCTCGTCCCGGGCAGCGACGATGTCCGCTACCGCCAGATGCAGCCCTCGCTGCGATCCGGGAGGTGCGGTGATCAGTGGGCCGCTGTCGAGGCTCAGGCTGCTCCCAAAGCCGACCGAGCACGCCGATCCCGGTGGAGTCACCTGCACGTTCCGCGCACCCTCGTTGGCGCCACCGTCGACTTCGAGCTTGAACCCCAGCGTGTTCGTGTAGAAGTCTTTGGCGCGATCGACGTCCGAAACCGGCAGCATCACGAGTTCCAACTTGAAATCCATGCTCATCGCCTCCATCCATGTATCCGGTCAGTTCCCTTGGTCGCCCGCCCCGCATTCGCAGCGACTGCGGCGGCCGAGCTTCGGTGTCGATCTTGACGGCCGCCGTCGGGTTGGCGGCGAGGTCCTGGATCCGGCGGGCCGGGTGCCGCACGTGAGGCCCGGCGATCCACGTCGCCGTCACGACTCTGGCTCCGTCCCAGTGGAACCACGATGGCACGATTCTGGGCTCGCCGGACCTGGTGATATACGCCAGCCGCGCCGGAATCGTGCTGGTGCGAAGCTGCTGCGCCAACGGCGTCTGAAGCAACGCCACGTCACCTTGCGCGGGCCGACGTGCGGAGCGGTCTCGGCTAATCAACGTCACCCTCCCTTCGCCTCGTCGCTTCACGTTCGGTCGTCGCCGACCCGAACCGACGCCCCGGCTTGAACACCGCCAGGCCCGTGGCGGTCGCCAACGCGGCAACGTCGTAGCCGGCACCAACTATGAGGGCCGTGTCGTTGACGTCGTTGCCGAAAAGCAGCGGCCGCAGCACAATCGCCCCGACCAGGATCACCGTCGTGATCAGAATGAGCTTGGTAACGACCCACGGGTAGCGAAGAACGCCCCATCTCGTGCCCAACCCGAGGAGCAAGCCGGTCAGCAGCGCCAAGAAGCTCAGCGGGATACCGAAATAGAGGGCGAACATGCCCAACAGGTCGAGCGTCGAAGCCACGAACGCCGAATCGTTCGACGTCACGTGACGGATGGCGACCGCCAGGAACCCGGCGGCATCACCCAACAACCCGACCGACAGGACGATGTGGGTCGTCAGTACCCACAGCCGTGTCCTCCGGCGCAGACGCCAGGCGGATCGGTCCGTGCGGGGCGGCGTCTCCACGCCAACCCGTCCGGTCATGATGGACCCATCGCCGGAGCACCCGGGGTCCCGGCGATGAAGCTCAAATGAACGGCGGCGACCTTCCACCCGTCAACGTCGACACCGACCAGTGTGACCCGCGCCGCTTCCGGAATCGGCCGCCCTTGTGACGTGCCCTTGGCGTTCCAGCGCGCAGTCGTGATCGAGCAGTTTCCGTGGAACCGAGTCGCCACCTCATCGAGGTCCAGCCCGTCGTAGTGCAGGCCGCCGGCAAAGCGTCCAACCCACGCCGTCTTGGGGAGCTGAAAGCCAAGCGGCCCGATACCAACAAAGTCGTCGGTCAACAGCCACGCGGTCGTCTCGGCATCACCGCTGCGTTCCGCCCGGAGCCACATGTCGAGAAACTCATCGAATCGCTTCATCGCATACCTCCAATCACCTTCCCTCCGCCGCGATGCAATCCCGTACAAAGCTGGCTGGAGTTGGGGCGACCAACTCGGTACCCGATCCCGAGCATTTGGATACCCCGCCATCCGTATTCCATCAGTTGTTGTCGCGGACGTAGGTGAGGTTCAGCACCCCGCTCTCGAAGGTCTCGGCGTTCGCCAGCTTCAGCGGGAGGCTTTCCTCGTCTGGTGGGAAGAGCCGGGCAAGACCCCCACCGACGACGAGCGGGTGGACGAGTAGGTTGAGTTCGTCG
Source organism: uncultured bacterium (assembly GCA_963801165.1). Classification (GTDB taxonomy): domain Bacteria; phylum Actinomycetota; class Acidimicrobiia; order Spongiisociales; family UBA5794; genus JAAETI01. The sequence continues at coordinate 31,839 of CAWDDT010000006.1, read as the reverse complement.
ACGAGACCGTGGCGCAGCAGCCGACGCACCGTCGTGGCACTCCCCGACATCGTGATATCGCCACCATCCTCGGCCTTGATCGCGGCGAGTTTCCCGGCGACATCTCCGCTGATGATCTCGGTGTTCTGCCACTCGGCCTTCTTCAGGCTGTCGGAGATCACATACTTCTTCATCGAGTTCATCACGTCGCCAAACGGCTCATTGGCGTGGTCGGGCCAGTACGCCGCCCACTCGTGGTAGAGGACTCGACCCATGAGGATGGCGTCGGTGGTGGCGAATCCGGCGCCGACGGCGTTTCCCATCTCGTCGTCGAAGTACGGGAAATGCCACTTGTCGGGCGATTCGACAACCCCGTCGAGGGAAATGAAGAAGTTGGACTTGATCCTGCGCATATGCGCGCTCCTTTCTTTGGTGCAACCGCCTTGGTGCGGCCCTCACTCTCATGCTCGGACGAGATGCGCTTGGATCGACACCAGGTTCGTCATTTCCTTCCCAGTCTCCGACGCTAGGTCTCTTTGGACTACACGACAACGGCCAAACTGGCATAATCCGACCAGTCCAAATCAGACAGGCAACGCATTGGATGTGATCCTCAAACCAGACGACGAGCGGAGCATGGTCGTCCAGATCTACGAACAACTCCGCGACGCCATCGCCGAAGGTGCGCTTCCCTCCGGCTATCGGCTCACACCCACCCGTGTCCTCGCCCAGGAGCTCGGCATCTCCCGAGCCACCGTGGCAGACGCCTACGGGCGGCTCGTCGCTGAGGGATACGCCCACGGTCGGCGGGGCGGGGGCACCGTGATCGACGCAACGCAGACCACACCGACCGTCCCCCAGGACGACGTCACCGCCGTGCGTCCAACACCGACAGCGGCCAGATTGCAGCGGTACGGCACCGGTGTCATGACCGACTTCCGCTACGACATGACCCCCGGACACGTCGATGCCAGCCTGTTCCCGCTCTCTGCCTGGCGACGTTGCGTACGGGCGGCGCTAGTCGACAGGAAGGGGCTCGCCGAGTACTGCGATCTCGCCGGAAGCGCCCAACTCCGCAAAGAGCTTGCTCGCTGGATCACCCAGTCACGTGGAGTTGTGGCCTCACCCGACCAGATCATCGCCACCCAAGGCGCCACCCAAGCCCTCGACCTGCTCGCCCGTACGTTGCTTCGCCCCGGCGACATCGCAGCAGTCGAAGAACCCGGCTACCCGCCCGCTGCCACCAACCTCGAGAGCCACGGCATCGTGGTCGCCGGCGTGCCCGTCGACCGAGACGGACTTGTCGTCGATGAGCTCCCAGCCGGGGCGAAACTCGTTTACGTCACCCCGTCGCACCAATACCCGCTAGGCCATGTGCTCGCTCGCAAACGCCGGCTTGCACTTCTCGAGTGGGCAGCTACGAACGACGCTGTCATCATCGAGGACGACTACGACAGTGAATTCCGTCATGGGCAGAGACCCCTCGAACCGCTCCACCGCATCGACCAGACCGGCCGCGTCATTTACATCGGTACTTTCAGCAAGATACTCAGCCCCACCCTGCGCCTCGGTTTCATGGTCGCACCCCGCCCGCTCGTGCCGACACTGCTCGCCGTTCGACAAGCAACCGACTTCGGTCCACCCCACCTCATCGACGCCGCCATGGCCATCTTCATCGCCGAAGGCCACCTCCACGGTCATTTACGCCGGGCGCGACGCGTCTACACCGAACGGCACCATCGACTGCGACACGAACTACACCGCCAGGCTCCCAAATCGGTCACGGTGCTACCAGGACACGCCGGTCTCCATCTCACCCTTCGCGCACCCAACGCCCCCACCGACAACGAAATTGTCTCACGCACAGCCGAACGCGACCTATCCGTCTCGACACTCCGCCGGACCTATCGAACCACCGAGCCACAGCCAGGAATCATCCTCGGCTTCGGAGCCCTCGAGACCGCCGACATCCCAGCCGCCGTCCGACTACTCACCGAGTGCCTCGAACCCTGAGACGCTGCCCCGCCATGCTGGTCGACGCCGATCATCGGCGCGGTCTGATGATCGTCTAGGCCAAATGCGACAACCCCCCAACTCGACAGCCCACAACGGGTCGGCAGACCACCTGGAGGCGAAACAGCCGGTCTTCGCTCGACACGAGTCGCCGCATATCGCATCGTCTACGAACTCGACCAAGCCACCAGTACCTCCGAGTCGTCTGCATCGACCATCGGGCACAAATGTACCGCCCCCGATAGTTCGATCGCGTCATCGGACTAGTTGAGCGTTTCGGGCTCGCATCAGCGCGGGCGCTGAAGGTGTCGGCGCTGCCGTCGAGTAGGTACTGCAGCTCGCCGCTGTTGGGGTCTTCACGAAGTAGGAGTTGGATGTAGCTCCCATCGCTCTGTTGTTCCTCGACGATCGCGTGCCAGCCGACAAGTTCGTTTGGGTCGTCTGTGCCGACGAGAGCGGCGATATCGGCGCCGAAGCTGTTGGTTGGTTGTGGGTATAGGGTCAAGTCGTCGAGTACGTCGGGTGGGAACCCGGGTCCTGAGCCGCAGGTCAGGAGTTCTTGTCCGAGATGACATCTGTCGGCAAGTCGCTGTGCCGCGGAGAGTTCACCGACTTCGCACAGTGCGTTAGAGAGTTGGTCATCGTCAGCCTCGTCAGCAAATGCCATGCTCCACGGGGTGTGGCGTTCGTCCGGGTCGTTCTCCGAACAGAAACCGCCCGGGACGCTGAGTGCGACCATCACCGAATCGTCGACCCCGTCAATGCGATGGACCGTGACATTATCGCCGTGGAAGTCGCCGCTGCCGATCATGTCATCGCCTACCGCCCACTCCCGGATTGCGGCACAGCTCACTGTGTAGAACACGTCATTGAGAACAAACGCAAGAGGACACGTTGCGTTGTCCGGGCATGAAGGCACCACCAACTCACCCGGACCCGCAGCGGTAGTGGGACATGAGGATGGCGTAGCTCCATAGCCGAGCCACCGGGTCTCATTTGAACTCGGGTCCGTTGCTCGTGCCACAAGCTCGTGGATTGACCGAAGCTCCATTCAGACTATAATTTTGGTCATGTCAAGAACACTCCCGCTCTCCGAAGTCAAAGCCAAACTGTCAGAAGTCGTCGACGAGGTGGTAACCACCCAGGAACGGATCACTGTCACCCGCAACGGACGCCCAGTCGCCGTTCTGCTCAGCACAGACGATTTGGAGGCCATCGAAGAGACCCTGGCGATCCTCTCGGATCCGGCGGCAATGCGCGAGATCCAACAAGGACGGGCAGCCATCGCCAGCGGTGACGTCGTCACCAAGGACGACATCGAGACGCTGCGTAGCCAACTCCGCTCCAAGACGGCGTGACAGCTGCACCTTGGGATCTGGTTGTTGCCGGGCCAGCCCGAAGAGCGATTGATCGACTCCCCGAGAAGATCGCCCTCGCAGTCCTGGACTACCTCGTAGGCCCATTACTCGAGAACCCGCATCGGGTCGGCAAACCGCTGCGAGGCGACCTAGTCGGCCTTCACTCCGCAAGAGTCGGCGCCTATCGCATCGTCTACGAGATCAGCGAAATCAACCGGACGGTCCGGGTCATCTACATCGACCATCGGGCAGACATCTACCGACCCCGATAGCTCGCCCACCGTGGGGGTCTATAGGGTCATCGGCTTGGCCCGCCAGCGAACGACACAAACTGACAGTATCCGACCACCCGAGCAGAGACGTGCCTGATTGGCCCGGCGAACTGGTCCATGTCGACGTCAAGAAGCTCGGTCGCATCCCTCCAGGTGGCGGGTGGCGGGCTTGGGGCCGGCAGATGGGGCCGCCCCCCGCCACCAAGAACGCCCGGATCGGCCACGACTACGTCCACTCGATGATCGACGATCGCTGGCACTCCGCGACTTAGCGGGGTGCCACCCAACCCTACCCGAGCAGTCCTGGCCCCGCGTTCTCCACATGTCGCCTCCTTGTCCCAGTCAGCTCCAACGTGTTCGGCATCATCCACTCCCGTCGGCGCAAGTCGTCGACCAGGGGCACCATGTGCTCCGGGACGGCCTGTTTGGTGGCGATGACGGCGAGAAGACCCCCCTGGTCGTCGTTGAGATCTATGCAGCTCATGGGCGTGAAGGTATCTACGCGTGTGACAGATCGCTCTTGCTTGAAACCGAGCTGGGAATGAGGCTCAGCGTCAACCGCAGATTTCGTTTTCACGATTGGGCGGGCTCGGCGATCAGCGTGTCCAACCTCGATACGCCGATTTCCGCTTGGCTTTCTGCCATCTGCCGAGACTCGGGCATTCGCACGTCGGAACCGGCAGCCGAACCGAGGTGCAGGCAGCTCACAGCTAGGGCCGCGGCCAGCGGAATCCGAGCAGGTCGGCTTTCGGGTAGCCCTTGATCGACACCTGATCACTTTGATTGCCACCCAACACCAGGATTCGATCACCGGACGACTGCCAGTAGAACCCCACATGCCCACGAGTCGGACCGCCATCACGTCGAAACACCGTGACCGTGCCCCGCTTAGGCCGATCAGCCACGACGGTACCCCAGTCGAGCCACGACAGTGCCATCGCATTGCCAGTCCCTCGCAGCCCGGCTTGGGCCATGCACCAATTGACGAAGCTCGAACACCATGGCGTCTCATCCTCGGCAGCCATCGCAGCCGGAAGGCTTGTGGTCCGGTTGTATTCGACAATCCGCGGGTTGTCTGCCGAGCCCGGTATTTCGTCGATACCCGTGTCCATCTCTCGTTTGGCGACCGCCACCCATCTCGGTAGCCCACCCTTCACCGGGGTGGTCACCATGTCGGCAGCCTTGGTGCGCCTTCCGCCGGGGACTGTAATCTGTTGGCCGGGTCGGATCAGGGCGGGGTTGGAGATCTCCGGGTTCGCTGCAATCAGCTCGGCGGTCGACACGCTGAAGTGGCTGGCGATCTTGCGGAAGGTGTCACCCGAACGCACGGTGTACGCCGCCGGAGCGACCTCCGTGACCTCGGCAATGTCTGCACCAGCTGCGCCATCGGCGTTTCCGGGGACTGTCAGTTCCTGTCCCGGGAAGATCAGATCACCGTTCGGTACCTGTGGATTGGACGCTAGAAACGCCGCCACCGTTGACCCGAACCTGGCAGCGATCGCTCCCAACGTCTCGCCCGGCTGCACCACATGAACCATGATCTGTCCTCCGCTCAGAGAGAACCTCGAACACTACCCCTCGACCACAACCTCCGATGGGGCGAGTCCATCCGGGCGCCCCCTGCGCTATGGGTAGGGATCACCACGAAGCACCTTCGCTGACGCCGGTCGCTTTTTTGGCGGACAATGACTGCGACACCCAGGGCTACGCACCGGCCACGATCCGTAGGGCGTTCCAACTGCTCGCCGCATCTTCTCCGACGCAGTCCAGGCAGGACTGATCGTCCGCTCGCCCTGCTGAACAATGGAAAACAGCGAAGTCCCTCGCCCAGAGAAAGGAGAAGGGTTTCCGTGGGCGCTACTGGGATCGAACCAGTGACCTCTGCCATGTGAAGGTCTTCCAGGCTGTTTCGCCGACCTGGGAGAATGGCCATAATCGCCCGGATTCATTGAGACTTGATGCCCATTGGCTTTCGTCAGTTTGCACCGTCTTTCAGCAAATCGCGTCCTATTCGCGTCCTGGACGCTCCCGACTCACCGGGCCAGTAGGCGTCGCCACCTACGGCGGCGCCACCCCACCCGACGGTTCGAGACCCACGCCCTCACCGGTCCGCCAATCCGTGAGCTCAGCCATCGAGCTACCGGAAATAGCGTCTGAGGCACACCGCGTGGGCGGGTCACCATGACGAAACCCATTCCAGAACGATCCGACTGTGGGGGCAGCTTGCCTGCCTCGGCAAGACGAGCATGGAGGGCCTTCAAATAGAGCTGCCTCAGCTGCTGTCGCCGATTGTCGTCGGCGCCCAGATCCTTCACGATGGCAGCGACCTGTCGTAGCTCCTCAGCCGTCGCCGCCAACCGGTCGGTGTCGTCGTGTACGGCGGCAACAGGGAACGTTGAAAGGCGTTCCTCCAAGACACTCGGAAGTCCGTCGTCCGGCTCGTCATCTCCGATGCGCACGATGATCCGTTCCCATGGTCTCTTTCACCCATAGCGTAGGCGCCAACAAGCTCCGCCATGTCTGGGGTGCAGGCGCGACGACTCTCTGTCTCGCGACTCCACCAACGGAGGGTCATGCCTCGCCTGACATGTTCGACGCTCTCGGAGCGATTGCCTTGGAGTGGTTGTTGTCTGGCCTAGGCAACACGAGCAATCACCCAACATGACGCCAGGTACACAAGCGAGCGGAGGCACGGGCCATCCGAAGTGCTCATTGTCGGGCGAGGTTTGGCGTTCTGGGCTGTGGGCCTCTGACCGTGCTGGTAGATGTGCCCGTCCTGTTGCTGCTTGTCGGCGGCCACGTTGCCACGCACGGAAGCAAATGGCATGATTGAGATTGGTTGGGAACCATTGACACCTGGTACACCGTCCAAGCATGCAGAGGATTCCAGATGGGGGTCGGATGAGCCGATTCGTGATCTCGGTGGTGGCGCTGTTTGTTGTGCTCGGGGGGTGTTCCGGGACCGACCCGACCCCGGGTTCGGAGACCTCTGGCACTTCGATTGGTGATCAGGTCAGAGAAACCACCTCGACTACGGAAGCGTCGGAGTCGCGCCAAGCCTCTGACGTGGCCACCGTTGCGGGGAGCGATGCCGCCGTGACGACAACCTCCCTCGTCGAGGAGAGGTATCAGCCGTTTGTCGAGGCGTGGAACAACGTCCACGAAACCGGATCGGCGGCACTGATTGGTCAGGCATTGAATCCCGAATCGTTGAACCTCTACGGGGAGGAGGCTTGTGTCGAGTACATCGCGTCACAGGATGCGATCCCGGAGACCTTCAGCGTCGCATTGCCGATAGCTCCTGCCCAGGGTCTCACCCAGGTCGACTTGGATGGTTTCCTGGTAGCGGTTTACCTCAGCGCACCTGTCGTTCTCGATTGGCCGGGGGGCGAGTTTGCTGCGCAGTGGGCGCCAGACTGGGTCGGGGGCCCCGCATATGGGCAGGGCAGCGTCTACCGCGATCTGGTCCTGGTCGATTGTGGGGAGCCGCTCGCTGGTCGGATGCCGCTTCTGCTGGCATCCTACGTCAGCAACGAGGATTTGAAAGCCAGCTCAGAGGTGACGCTCTCGGTTGATGCTCCCAACCGTTGGTGGATCGATATCCAGGCACACGTGGGGAATCCTCTCTGCAACGTTGCCATAGTTGATGCCGCGAGCGGCGATACGTTGGTGAGCTACACGGCCTATGAGGACACCGCTGCCGAAGTCACCCTCGGTGGCAGCCTTGAGATAGTCGCGTCAGCGAACTGCCCACGAATCAGGGCGGTAACCGATCAGTCCCTGTTGCGCACACCTGTTTCGGACCTGGAAGCGAACCCAGCATCGATCTGGATACCCCACATCTACACCGACGGCGAAGCCGGAGCCGGCGATACCATGGTCATCGTCAACTCGGGGGAGCTGCCCGCCGACCTGACCGGTTGGAGCCTCGAAGGCGATTCCTTCTCCCTGCAGTTCCCCGACGGACTCACGATCGACCCAAAACAGCAGATCTTCGTTCACGCCCGCTGTGGAACGGACACCGACACCGAGCTCTACCTCTGCCTCGAAGACGACATATTCGCCAGCCACACGATGACGCTCTATAACCAAGACGGTTCGGTGATCGACGGATTCTCATAGATGTGGAGCACACACCCCACGTTGGTGAAGTGGCGCATTGGCCGAAACGACCGGCCGCCGACGATAGACGACGGGCGGGGGCATCGATCGGGACGCCGCCGACACCCTCGAGCCTCCCTGGGCCGGATCTGAAGTGCACGGAATGTGCACGCGGCACCCAGAAAGGAGAACCACAGAAAGAGGCCTGACACAAAACCCCCCGCCTTCCTGGGGACTTCGTGTGGTGGGCGCTACTGGGATCGAACGGACGGACCGCTTGCGGTCGGCGACCTCTGCCGTGTGAACGCGAAACCGATACCACCGGTCATCAACGGTCACCGCCGATTGTCCAGAGTTGGCGGGATTCTCACCACAGGTTGCCCACGGTCATCACTGGTCGCTGCTCGTCCTCGTGTGGTCGCGGTGTGGCCGCGGGTGAGGACTTGAAGCTGTCATCTGAGCTCTGGACACGAGCGTGGTCAACATCGCTGACCTCGAGTTGAAAACGCTCTGGAGTGATCGTGGCTCAGTTCCCAGGCGCGCCTCGGTGGCCGTCAGACTCAACGTGACAAAGAATGCGGGCGGTCACCACCTGAGGGAATTGGAACGCCACGACCAGAGCCGCGATCGCCTCTCTGGGCAGACGACGGCGGAAGTGCTCCGATTTGCCGTAGCTATGACCGGGGCCGCGCATCTGGTCAATCCAGCGGCTCTCGAACCGCTCGCAGAGGCGCCACGCTCACCGGCAAGCGTGCCGTCACCCGCAAAAACCGTCCGTCAGTGCAGGATGCGGTACGTAACGTGCGTGACGTCGGACGCTGGCTTGGTCTCGACCTGCTCCATGGTCAGAGCCTGTACGCCGTCGAAGATACGCGTCCCGGCACCGATCAGGATCGGCACGATGTGGAGCCGCAACTCATCGACGAGACCGGCCGCGAGGTACTGGTTGATCGTCGTCGCGCCACCGTGGATCGAGATCCCCCGCTCCCCCGCCGCCTCGCGCGCCTGGTTGAACGCGGACTCGATGCCCTCGGTAACGAAGTAGAACGTGGTCCCGCCTTCCATCTCCTGCGGCTCCCGCGCGTAGTGCGTCAGCACGAACACCGGCGCGTGGTACGGCGGGTTGTCACCCCACCACCCGCTCCACGGCCGATCCCACTCGCCACGTACGGGACCGAACATGTTTCGACCCATGATGAACGCGCCGGGAGGCTCGACCTCGGTGGCGCCACCGGCGACCGCCTGGACGTTGGAGTAGTCGCCATCCTGCACGGTCGGGGTTGCGAAGATCCAGCCGTGCAGCCTGTCGCCCCAGCCATCGCCACCGTCGTCACCGAACGGCCGCTGCTCCGTCTGGTTGAGACCGGCGGAAAACCCATCGGCCGAGATCGACAGATCGCTGGTCACCTTGCCCATGAGTTGTCTCCTTCCACACAAGCGTTTCTCGATGACCGCCAGCATGGTCGACGACCACTCATGACGTCCAATGCCAATACGACGCACTTCTCATTGATAGTCTTGATCTGTGATGAACCTGATCCAACTCAAGGTGCTGGCCGCGGTAGCCCGAAACGAGTCCGTGACAGAAGCAGCCAAGGAGCTGCACTACTCCCAGCCGTCGATCAGCCATCACTTGTCCCGCCTGGAAGCGGCTATCGATGTCAAGCTGGTGCAACGAGTCGGCCGCGGGATCCGGCTGACCCCGGAAGGGCGGCTGCTGGCCAGCCGGGCCATCGAAATCCTGCGCCGCGTCGACGCCGCGGCGAACGAGCTGGCGGCGCAGGTGGGCCTGCAGTCCGGGCGGGTCCGGCTGGCCGCGAACGCCTCGGCGTTAAGCACGATCGGGTCGATCGCCGCCACGTTGCTCACCGACACGCATCCCGGCCTCGAGCTGACGGCGGTCGATCGTCACCCGGTCGAGGGCCTCAAGGCGGTGCGAGACGGCGAGATAGACGTCGCCTTGATGTTCCGTGCCGCCGACACCCCGGCCGAGGAGAACGGCGTTCGGCTCGAATACATCGCCGACGACCCGATCTTCCTGATCAGCCAAAACGCCAACGACCACCTGGCGAACCACCGCCATTCCCCCTGGATCGGCGGGTGCGAACGCTGCCGAGAGGAGCTCGCGGGCGTCTGCCGGGCCTCGGGCTTCAGCCCGCGCATCGGCTCGGTCAGCGACGACATGGTCGTCGTCCAGTCCCTCGTCGCGGCGGGAGCGGGCGTCGCGATCCTGCCCGGCCTCGCCTTGCGGGCACACCGCCGGCCCGACGTGCATGCCACCGAGCTGAAGGGCTTCGCCCGCCGGCTCTACGTCGCCACCTACGGCGAGCCGCCCGACCCGCCCGCCGCCCTCGCACTCATCACCGCAATCAAGGACGCCGCCCGGACAATCAATGACGCGCACCGTAGCGTCATCCCCACTGTCGCAGCCTCGTAAGGGTCGTACGCCCGTGCGCGACAACGCCGTTCGGAAACGAGGTGGTCTCGACCGGATCCGAGCACTGCTCTACGCCAGCTGAGCCAACTGGAAACTCGTCGCCACCATCACCCGCTATCGAAATCCGAAGAGTCGCGTGTCCTCGTCGCTTGACGATGCGTCGCGCTTCGCACTGCGGTGGATGGCGGTGATCAACCTGATGGCCGATACAGCTAGGCGACGGTGTGCCGGAGGGTGGACACGGCGCAGCTAAAGGTGACAATGACCGCGGCGGCGATCATGATCCGATAGTCGATAATCCCGATCACTGCGGCGGCGGCCATGATCGATAGCGTTTCGGGTACCTTGAACGCGACACTGGAAGCCGCTGCCGTGCGCCCCTGGAGGCTTGGGGGCGTCAGCCGTTGCCGCAGTGTTGTATAGGCGACGACGATCCACGGGACACCCAGGCCGATAATTACCATGCCAAAGAGGACCAATTCGATGCTGGTTCCGGCAAGCGGGAGCAGTCCGATGGCCAAGAGTATTGAACCTCGTGCAACCGTGCCTTTCTCACCGAATCGGCGAATGGCGGCGGCCGACGTGAGGCCTCCACAAATGGCTCCTATACCTTGGACGCTTACAAGGACTCCGATCAGTTCGGGCCGGACTCCTAGGCCGTTGTCCATAATTGCAAAGATCGACGCGTTCACCATTCCCACTACTCCGAATGTGACACTTAGGACGATGGTGACCGCCTTGAGGGGAGCAGTCGTCAATATGTGGCGGAAGCCCTCAGACACCTCGCTCCAGTATGTGTTGTCGGTATCCCGCGGCGGAGGCTCGCTCTCTGTTATGCGCAGCCGTGACAGGAGGAGCGCTGTGATGCCGAAGCATGCGCCTGCGAGCGCGACGACGGCGTATGGTCCGATCGATGCGTAGAGCACGGTTCCGGCCAATGGCGCCACGAGTTGGAGGATTCGGTCGATTGTCTGCAATGTCGCGTTGCCGGACGCCAGCTCTTCGTCCGCCAGCAGGTCCTTTATCAGTCCCGAGCCGGCGGCGGTGGTGAGCAACGCCATCATGCCATAGAGGAAGACGACGACGTAGATCCGCCAGACATCCGTTTGGTCGGAAACACCTAGGAGGCTGGTCAATGCCACCATCATTGCGAGGTTGGAGATGGCGAGCAGCCTTCTCCTCGACGTTCGATCAGCGATATGTCCCATTGTTGGGGCCAACAGTGCTGGCAGGCCGAGGGCTACGAACACCATCGCTGCGGCACCATCCGAGCCTGAGAGCTCTTTGACCCAAGCGGCCGACATGAGCGAGAGCGAGCTATCAGCGATGTTGGTGAACACCCACGCCCGAACTAGCTGACGAAAGCCGCGGTGGCGCATTGCCGCGGGGCGTCGTAGTGGCATCGTCTCATCCACGGGGATCAGGATTGACAACGCCGAGGTAGCGAACGCGTCGTGCCCCTGTCGGCCGGAGAGACGGGTCGACGTTCCTATCGTTGTACTTGGTGACTAGTAGCTTGACCTCGTTCTGAAGCCCTTCGAGCTCATCCGGGGTAACCCACAAGGCTGCTCTCATGATGGCAGAGGCGTCGTGCCACGATGGGTCTTCGACCTCTGGGGCGGCGAAGTAGCGCCGAATACGGTCGACTTCCGACGAGAACACGGTGACGGCGAGCCGCGTAGTCGCCGAAAGTGAGTCGGGGTCACCGGGTGAGCCCTGAAACTCTCGTACTGCTCGAATGATCCGCCAGGGCTTCTCACGCCCCCGCCTTGAAGACCGCTCGATATAGCCGTGTCTCTCGAGCGTTCGCAGATGAAATGAGCAAGATGCAACGGACTCGCCCGTATGGCGCGCACAATCCGTGGCAGTCGCTTCCTCCACTTCACTGAGGAAGTCCAGGAGGTCCAGACGGAGGGGATGGCTGAGGGCACGAATCCGCTCAGCGTCGTCGATGGGATCGGGCCTGTTGCTAGTCATGCCGACGACCCTACTTTACGAAAGACACTTGCGCAAGTGACTTGCGCAAGTGTCTTTCGTGTCGGTCCTGCAACCCAAGCGCCGAGATGCAGCGTGACTGACGGCCGACGAAGCACCCATCCTCAGGGCCCCGCTCGGAAGAGGCTACGAAGCACCCGATCCGTTCGGAGACGATGGAACCCGCTGCGACACCATGCCTTGATACCCCCCCTTTCCAGACAGGTGGGCAGCGCTCAGACCTTGGCTTGTTGGGAGCGTCCTGTTACTCCGGATCGCGTATCGTGTCGGCTTGACGGAGGCCCTCCCCCCGATGATCAACACAACCTCGCCACCGGGTGGATCACCGCTAGAACAGATCTCGGGCTTCACGGCCGCCATCCTCGCAACATCAATCCGTGCTCCGAGCCCGCAACCGAGTAACAACCGGAAACCCCTAAGGGGATTGACCGAACCCTCATTCAGACTATAATTATGGTCATGTCAAGAACACTCCCGCTCTCCGAGGTCAAGGCCAAACTGTCAGAGGTCGTCGACGAAGTCGTCACCACCCAAGAACGTGTCACAGTCACACGAAACGGACGTCCGGTCGCTGTTGTGCTCAGCACAGACGATCTGGAGGCAATCGAAGAGACGCTGGCCATCCTCTCGGATCCGGCGGCTATGCGCGAGATCAAGCGAGGACGGGCTGCCATTGCCAGTGGCGATGTTGTCACGATGGACGAGATCGAAGCGCTGCGTACCCAACTCCGCTCCAAGACGGCATGACAGAACCGCCTTGGGATCTGGTCGTCGCCGGGCCGGCCCGAAGAGCTATTGATCGACTCCCCGAAAAGATTGCCCTCGCAGTCCTGGACTACCTTGTTGGTCCACTACTCGAAGACCCGCATCGGGTCGGTAAACCACTGCGGGGCGACCTAGTCGGCCTTCATTCCGCAAGAGTCGGCGCCTATCGCATCGTCTACGAGATCAGCGAGATCAACCGGACGGTCCAGGTCATCTACATCGACCATCGGGCAGATATCTACCGACCCCGATAGGCACTCACCCAAAGCAGAATGTGGGTGTCATCCGCTTGGCCTCCTAGCGAACGACACAACCGAGCGTGTCCGACCACCCAGCGGAGAGGTGCCGATATCTCTCGCTCGGCGAGATGCTCATTATCGAGCGGGATCTTCTGATCGGCGTGGCTAATGGCGGAGTGGGTCTATGTGCTGTTCGACACAGACTGTCTCGGGGTTGATTTGGCGGCTTTCGCCGTCTCCGAGCTCTGGAAGGTCCACTCTGAGGTCTGGATTACCGCCTTGGTTCGTCACGATACTGACGGTCGCCTGCCGGTCCATGTCCTCAATACATTGTGCAGCCGCTTCTACCGCTGACAGGTAGTCGGCTCCGGAGTACTTGGAGTGGTTCCACGGTGTGAACAGCACCCGAATCTCAATATCGTGGTTGGTATCGATCAAGCGACGATCACCCAACGGTTCCTCAAGCACAACCGGGCCAACGACATCACCGCAGTCGTCACCGCCCGAGAACGGGGTACGGCGGCGCTGATCGGTAATGCTGACACGGACCTCCTCGAGATCTTCGCTGATCGTCACCGCATAGTCTCCGTGACAGGCATTCATTTCGAAGCGCAGCGTGGTGCCATCGCCAGATGATTGTGCGCGGAAGATGTCCGGTTACGACGAGCACCCCGTCACCGGCGTTCCAGCAGCAACAACCAGCAGCAGGGCGTATCGCGCTGACAGCGGCATATCTGTTCGACGTTACCTCACCCAGATCCGGTTCCTGAAGCAGCCGGAGCGTCACCACCACCGTGAGTGTCTATCCCACCAAGCGGGGAAGTGCCGTTCTCGCGCACTCGATATTTGGGGTGATATCGCCCATATTTGTCGTTGTCGGGCGGTGAGATGGGCCGATCGCACGCGGGCTGGTGCGGCATGTGCAACGACACGAGAATGACACCGGAACCGACGTCATTGTTGCTCGATTTCACGCCCTTCTGCCGCACCGGCGCGTCGCTAGGTCATGGTGGTGGTTCGTTGGCGTCGACTGATCAGGTAGGCGCCGCCGAGTACGAGGGCTAGGCCAACCGTCTCGGCAGTCTGGATGGCGTCATTGCGGAAGACCACGCCGAGACCGATGGCGACAACAGGCACGAGGTAGGTAGTGATCGAGCCTCGAGCGGCACCAGTGCGACCAGCGAGGGTGGCGTTGAGCGCCCGGGCCAGACCGGTCCCCAATACGCCGAGGATTGCCACAGCGACCAATGATCCAACGGTGGGGCTGGAGCGTGTGAGCCCGACCACCCCGATCGGGGCGAGGAGTATTGAACCGACAATCAGTGCCCGTCCGACGATGGCAGGTGATCCGTGCCTTTGTTGGAGCGGAACAATGATGTTGTTGGAAAGGCCATAGCCCGCCACGGCCAAAACCAACAACGCGATCCCGAGCGGCTCGGCGTTGGCTCCGACCAGATTCGGAGCGGCCATGACTGCAACTCCGATGAAGCCAGTGGTGAGCCCGGCGATCTGGTGGGGCCCGGGGCTTCGTCGTGTGAGTGAAACGCCGATGGTGAGGACCAGCAAGGGAGTAGCAGCGTTAATCATCCCGGCAACCGAGGACTCGACCCGTTGTTGGGCGATTGCAAACAACAGTGCAGGGCCAGCATTGCCGGCGATGGCGACGACCACGATTGCGGGCCACACCGCCCTGGCGACCGGACGACGGGCTGGCGGGAACGCCCACAACGCTATGGCGCCAAGAGCGACCCGGAGAAAGGCAACCGCGGCTGGGTCGATCGAGTCAAGGCCTATGGCTGTCCACAGGAACGAAGATCCCCAGATCAATGCCACTAAGAGAGCGAGACCCCAGTCCGCGGCGTCAAACGCATCGGTGTTCGAACCATCGGCGGTTCGCAGAACGCGCGACTCGCCACCTCGGGTAGGGTGCTTCACTGGTGCGCGCCGCCGATGCCCGCTCGCTGTGTTGTCCACTTCTCGGAAACTTGGTAGCCCCTGGCAGAGTCGTCGACGACGAGGACGAGTTGGTGGTCGTGGTCGCTGTAGAGGGTCTCGATGTTGGCACCGGCGTCGGCCATGGCTCGACAGATCTTTCCGAGCTGTCCGGGTTCATCCTGGCTCAATCGCTGCACCAGCACCTCTCGACACGCCTTGACCGTCAGTCCGGCCGCCTGGAGGGCGGTCTGGGCGCCGGGGCCGTCCTCGAACAAGAAGTGGGCCACGCCAGTATCGTCGACAAGGAACATGCCGCCTCCCTCGACGCTGAAGCCAGCCTTGCCGAGGGTTTCACCCATGAGGGCGAGCTGACCAGGCTGGTTCTCCATGATGATCTCAAGGTCGTACATGTCTCAGGTTCTCCTTTCTTGGATGTGGTTCATCGGTGGAGCGCGCGGCTGTCGGCCGGTGCCTGGTCACGATCGTTGGGTCCGCAGTCCCGGATCACCTGTGCCATCCGTAGCCGGTAATTGGTGAACAACCGGCTCCGACCCAGCGCTTGGACACGGCGATGCTCGGACCGGTTCCGCCACTCGGTCACCGCTTCTTCGTTGTCGAAGAAGCCGATCGCCACGAACTTGCCCGGCTCCGAGGAGCTTTCAAACCGCTCCACCCCTTGGAACCCGTCCACCCCGGTGAGGTGAGCCCGCACCTGGGCTGACTCCCGGAGGTACTCGGCGAACACCTCGGGTGTGTCCGGGTCGAACCAGAACTCGAAAAGCATGGCAATCAAAGGTGGTCTCCTCTCGGTGATCGGTACCTCGTCAGCGCCGTTCCGATAGCAACATAGGACGTGGATGTTTCGGCCAGCGCCGAAACGTTGTCGCGCTAGTGTTCGGTGCATGGCTCACAGTCCGCTCGCCGCCCTAGGCTCCCTGCTGTCCGACGACACCCGCGCCGAGCTCCTCACCGTGTTGATGGACGGACGAGTCCACACCGGAGGTGAACTCGCCCGCTACCTTGGAGTTAGCCCTTCCACCGTCAGCGAACACCTCTCAAAACTGCTCGATGCCGGCATGGTCACCGTCGAAGCCCAGGCCCGTCACCGCTACTTCCAGCTCGCTGGCCCAGAGATCGCACAACTACTCGAAACCCTCGGTGCAACAACCACTGTCCAGCTGCCCGCACCACCCCGAGCCCCGGCTGCCCTCGCCTACGCCCGCACCTGCTACGACCACCTCGCCGGCGAACTAGCAGTCCAGATCTGTACCCAACTCATTGCAAACGGCCACTTAATCGAAACAGACCACCAGCTCCAACTGACCGCATCGGGCACCCAACACCTCGAGAACATCGGAGTCGACATCGACACCGCCAAAACCAGCCGACGCCCAACCGTCCGCAAGTGCCTCGACTGGACCGAACGTCGACCCCATCTCGCCGGAGCCGCCGGCGCAGCCCTCCTCCACACTTTTCTCGAACGACGCTGGGTCACCCACGGACAGCAACCCAGATCCATCCGAGTCACCCAAACCGGCAAGACAGCTATCGCCGAGCACTTTGGTTAGCCACTCCCAACAGCTCCCGCGGAGGCGATCGCGGTCACCTGAGCGACAACCAAACCCCAAACCCCGAGACACGGCAAGATCGGCTGACCGACCATCCGCACCCGTTGTAGACGCACCGTCACCGGTTGACCCCGACAGTTCCAGCACTCCCGCGCCGGCCAACGCTCGCCGACATCACGATTCCGAGTGGATTGTGGGGTGCTGCGGTTCAGGGAGAACGATTGCGCGAGCCAGGCTCTCCCTGTACAACCCCATCCCGTCATCTGACCTTCCTCGCCTGAAACCCCATCGATCGCATCGGGCCACCGCAGACCGCCCATATCGCTCACCCGGCGCGGCGATGGGCGGATAGCGTGCTTCTAGGAGTGCGCCGTAGTGGGGTGGAGTCCTCGGATGAGGGCGGCGAGACCGGTCTCGAACTCGTGGTCTTGACCGAGAGCGACAACGTGCCGTGTGGTCTCGATGATGTGGACCGCCGCGTCATCGTCCCGGTCGGTGTCGATCACAATGCGTCCGTCATCACGGCTCGTTTGCTGTTCGATCGCCGAACCGATCGTGTAACGGGAGACCGCGATCAGCGCTAGGACGGCATACGTCGAGGGGAAGCCGGCGTCTTCCAGGAGAGCCACCTGGGCGATCGCGTTATCGAGCTGAGGGCTTCGAGAACCCGCGGACGCGATCAGCCTCGCCCCGTCGCGAACGCTGAGCATCGCCCGTCGAAAGCTCCGCGCGTTCCTGGCGACGAACACGTCCCACCGTTCACCGTCGACGGGGAGACGGTCGGTGTGCCAACGATCCAGGACCTCGTCGGCCATGGCATCCAGCAACTCGGCTTTGCTGGCGATGTGGTGGTAGAGCGCGGGTTGACGGACGCCGAGATGCGTTGCGATCGTTCGGAGCGAGAGGTCGTCCAGCCCGCGCTCAGCCAGCACGGTGATGGCGGCGGCCACGATCGACGCTCGATCGGTGCGCGACGGGTACGGCATAGTCAGAGATTATCACGTTTGACGACGAAGGCTATCATCGATAATCTTCATCCGCGGAACCTCCGTCGGATGGAAGGAAATCATATGGCCCGCAAAGGCGCTTGGAGCGGCACGGTGATCAAGAAGTCGCGCGAACTGCTGGACGGCTCGAACCTCTACCGGCGGGTCAGCGTCGAGACCGATGGCGGCGAAACCGAGAAGATCAGGGTCGACCGGTCGCTGTGGAAGGAACTCCATCTCGGCGAGCGACTGGTGAAGGACGCCGGGCAGAATGTCCGCCGCGCATGACTCGCCGCGCCGGTAACGAGAGGCGCGACGGAATGTCGAAGGTCATCGCCATCATGTCGATGTCGGTCGACGGCTTCGTCGCAGACGCCAACGATGGTGTCGCGGAGGTGTTCAACTGGTATTTCGGGTCAGGTGATGTCGAGCTCGACACCGGAGGGTCGGACCCGATGACCCTCCGGGTGTCGGGTCCGAGCGCTGAGCACATTCGCCGACTCACGTCAGAACTGGGCGCTGTGCTGACTGGGCGCCGGACTTTCGCGGTAGCCGACGGCTGGGGCGGCAACCACGCGTGGGGTCCGGCCTTCGTCCTCACCCACGAGATCCCAGACGGCTGGCCCCGAGCCGACTCGACGGTCCGCTTCGTAACCGATGGTCTCGAGAGCGCCGTCGACCAGGCCAAGGCTGCTGCCGCCGGAAAGTCGGTCGGGGTGCACGGCGCTGACACAATTCAGCAGCTGCTGAACGCCGGCCTGATCGACGAGCTCTCCATCGACGTGGCGGCGGTTCTTCTCGGTTCCGGCATCCGGCTGTTTGACCACCTCGCCCACACGCCGGTTGTCCTCGACGACCCGATAGTGACTGCGGGTACCGGTGTGACCCACCTGCGCTATAAGATCGGGTTCGGAGCAGGCGCTTGATCACAGCACGAGATCTGACGAAGCGATACGGGGACACGACGGCCGTCAACGGCCTGTCGTTCGACATCAAGCCTGGCGTCGTGACCGGTTTCCTGGGGCCCAACGGTGCGGGCAAGTCGACCACGATGCGCATGATCCTCGGCCTGGACGCCCCCAGCGGCGGCTCGGTCACGGTCAACGGCAAGGCCTACCGGGACCTGCCGGCGCCGATGCGGGAGGTCGGGGCGCTGCTCGACGCGAAGGCCGTCCACGGCGCGCGCACGGCGTACCGGCACGTGCAGTGGGTGGCGCAGGCCGGCGGCATCCCGCGCAAGCGGGTGGACGAGGTGCTCGACACCGTCGGCCTTACCGACGTCGCGGGCAAGAAGGTCGGCAACTTCTCGCTCGGCATGTACCAGCGGCTCGGCATCGCGACCGCCCTGCTGGGCGACCCGCCTACGCTGCTGTTCGACGAGCCGGTCAACGGCCTCGACCCCGAGGGCATCTACTGGATCAGGACCCTCATGCAGGACCTCGCCGCTGAGGGGCGGACGGTCTTCGTGTCCAGCCACCTGATGAACGAGATGGAAGAGACCGCCGCGCACGTCATCGTGATCGGCCGGGGCGAGCTCATCGCCGACATGCCAATCGCCGACTTCACCCAGCGCAGCGCGCACAGCCACGTCCACGTCGTCTCGCCGCACGCCGCCGAACTCGCCGAAGCTCTCGAACGGGCGGGCGGCAAGGTGACGAAGCTGGACGACGGATCGCTCAACATCGTGGGCCTGGACGCGCCGGAGATCGGCGACCTTGCGCTGGAGCGCCGGTTCGGGCTGCACGAGCTCACGCCGGTCCGCGCCAGCCTCGAGACCGCGTTCATGGACCTTACGAAGGACCGTGTGCAGTACCGCTCCCACAGCGGCGCGCCGCCGGAGGAGCACAAGGTTCTCGAGACGGTCCGACGCGCTCGCGGCGGAACGGAGTGAGAGACGTGACGACCGCAACGGCTTCATTGCCGAAGACGAAGACCTCGCCCGGCATCACCAACTCGCTCGCCGCGGAGTGGACCAAGCTCAAGTCGGTCCGCTCGACCTGGCTCGTCGTCATCGCGGCGGCCGTCGTCAGCGTCGGGTTCTCCGTGCTGTTCAGCTTCCTGACCGAGATGGATTACAAGAACCTGCCCGCCGCCCAGACGGCGGACTTCGACTCGGCCGGCATCAGCATGGTCGGGATGAACCTCGGCCTGATCCTCATTTCCGTGCTCGGGGTGCTCGCCGTGTCCGGTGAGTACTCGACAGGGATGATGCGCCTTACCCTGGCCGTCACCCCGCACCGCGGCCGGGTCCTGATCTCGAAGGCCGTGGTGGCCGGGCTGCTGGCGTTCGTGCTCGGCACCCTGTCCGCGGCGGCGGCGTTCTTCATCGGCCAGCTGGTCCTGGGCATAAACCCGGCCATCCCGACGCTGGGCCTCGGCGGCCCGGGCGTGGTGCGCAGCCTGCTCGGCTGGGGCGCGGAGTTCGCGGCGTTCGCGCTGCTGGCCCTGTCGTTCGGCGTGATGATGCGCAGCGCGGCAGGCGCGATCGCGACGGCGGTCGGCTTCATCTTTGCCCCGGCGATCCTCGGTGCGCTGCTGCCGCAGTGGGTCCAGCGTGACATCCTGGCGTACTTCCCGGCGTCGGCCGCGGAACAGCTCAGCACGGCCCAGCTGAAGACGGACTCAGTGACGTACCTCGGCCCGTTGACGGGTGGCGGCACGCTGGTGACGTGGGTCGCGGTGGCTTTGGTGGTGGCGTTTTCGCTGATGGGCAAGCGCGACTCGGGCTGAGTTTCGGCTCGGCCGGCTCCGCATCCGAGAGCTGGCAGGTCTCCAGTTCCGCGACTTCGACCCGCATCGGGACCTGATTCGGGTCCGGCGCACCGTGTCTGACGTTTGCGGTACATCAGGGTCACTAGGCCGAAACGCAGGTTATTGTTTACACGCACGCCTATATGTGTACGATTACCTGCAGTTCAAGCTACCCCTGCAGCAGGGCAATCCGGCGGTCCGCTACGAAGACCCTGATGGCCATCGTCCGCGGTCGGTCCGGGCGGTCAAGCCACGTTGGATCTCAGGCGGTAGGTCGCGACCACTCGGAATAGCTGATCATCGACACTGGATCGAGCTTCCGATACAGCCGGCTCCCCGCCGAACCCACCGGCCCGGATACGATATAGATCTCCCTTCCGCCCAGCCGTGCCTGGGCAGCGAAACAGGCGAGCACGATGGCTCGCCCGAGGCCGTTGCCCTGGAAGTCGGGGTGAGTCGCAACCGGGTCGATACTCCCCACCCCTGAGTCGGCATCGACCGTGCCGCGGCAGTAGGAGGCGATCCGACCGTCGGCACTGCGGGCGACACGTTGAAGCTCCGGCCGGTACCCAGGGTTGCGAGCGATGCTGCGCAGGACGGCAATCCGATCTCCTTCCCCTCCGAAGGCACCCTCGAGCCACCGGGCAATCTCGGGATAGTCCGACTCTCCAGACACGTGATCGATGACGAACCCGTCAGGCGGCGGCGGGGGGTCGCCGAGTTGTGTGAGGTCGTAGCCCCACCCCATCTCCTCCACGTCACCCTTCTCGAAACCTTTGGCGGCCAGAACGTCGCGGAGCCACGTTGCCTCGTCCGACGGATAGAAGATTGTCGGCTGCCGGCCGCGTCTTTCGAGTAGCCAAGCGAGGACGGCGTCGACCAGTTCTGCGTCTTCGGTGGCGGTGAGGATGCAGTGGTCTTCGGCGCCTCGCTCGGCAATCACCAGGGCTGAGATGCTGTTGTTGCGCCCGATGACCGTGCCGTTGCCAGCGAAGAAGCCTGGTTCGGCTCGGTTGCGCAGGATGTTGCCGCCCCATCGCCAGTCGAGGAATCGGCCCGTTTCCCACCCCAGGTGTGTTCGACGAACGGGTTGGCCGATAGTAGAAACCGGATGGCGTCGTCGAGGACTCCGCTTCGGCGAACTCGCCGCTCTTCGCACCGACGACCTCGACCTACTTCGTCGCACCCTGCGGGTCGACGGGCAGCTCAGCAGACAGGGCTCATGGCAGATGGTCGCCGGACCGCTCAAATCCAAGAAGGCCTACCGCACCATCGTCATCCCCGGGTTCCTTTGTGACGAGCTGGCGGCCCACCTCACCGATTACCCGTCGGCGTCGGATCTCGTGTTCTCCCACGCCCAAGGCGGCCCACTCGACTACAACAGGTTCCGCCGCCGGCACTGGAACCCCGCCGTTACCGCCTCCGTCGGAACGCCCTGCACCCCGCACGACCTCCGACACACCCACGTCGCCATGCTCATCGCCGAGAACCAATCGCCGCGATACATCGCCGACCGGCTCGGATACGAGAGCACAAGAACGGTGCTCGACGTCTACGGACACCTCTACGAAGGGGTTGACGAGGCCGCGATGGAGGGTCTCGATCGCCTCCGATCGGAAGGGATGGCCGACAACGGTCAGACTCCGAGAGAATCGAAAGTCGTGTCAATGGACACGAGGCCGAGGAATCCACAATCCTCGTCGAGCGATGGAGCATGACCTCGAGTCCCATCGGGTCGAAGGGGGTCGTCGAGTCATGATGGGTTCTCGACGGTTCGCAGATGATCGCAGACCTTGGCGGTAGTAAGGTTTGGATATTGGAACGCGACGCCGTGACCCGCGTTCGGAATGATCTCGACGTTGGCAGCTGGCACGAGCGTGAGAGCGCGATCTCGGACTCGGGTCGGGTCGTAGAGTTTCGTGTCAGCGCCGATGAGTAGCAGCGTCGGTACTGTGATGCGGCGCAGCTGGTCGTCATCGAGTCGTTGCGGGTTGGGGAGCTTCTGGCGGAAGGATCCCATGGCCGCTTCGAGCATCTCCACCTGTGCGTCGGTGAGGTCAACGTCGCCGTTCATCCAGCGGTTGAGCCGCTCTACCGCGGCAGGCTTGTCGCGAGAGATGAGGACGCCGAGACCGCGCAGCACCATGCCGGCGATGAACCTGGCGGGGATCCGTTCGATCGCGCCGGCCGGTTCGATGAGGGTGAGCGACACCAGTCGCTTCGGACGGTCGGTGAGCGCCGCAAAGTGGCCAGCGATCCACCCGCCTTCGGAGTAACCGGCGAGGTGGAATCGATCGAGCTCGAGACGGTCGAGTAGTTCGTCGAGCCATGCCACTAGGTCTCCGCCGCTCGTGATCGGCTTGGTCTGGATGCTGCGGCCGGCACCGCCGATGGTGTCGGGTGTGAACACCCGCCGGTCGGCGCACAGCGCCGAGATGAGCGGGTAGTAGCCGACCGACGATCCGGTCGTTGGGTGCAGTAGGACCAGCGGTACTGCGTCACCCGTCCCCGACACCCGAACTCTCGTGGTTCCGAACGTCGACGGGATGCCGAGCTCCCGGTGCGGGACTGGCCAGCGGGTCTCCACCAGCCGGTCGTAGATCTCGAAGTAGCGCTCCGCATCTTGCCGGCTCCGGAATCCGCTCAACCTGTCGCCCATCCCAACTCCTTCGATGCAGTACTGTTATCGTACGTTCGTACTATAACTGAGGAGAGACGATGCCCAAGAAGGTCGATCATGACCAGCGCCGCCGCGAGATCGCCGACGCCGTCGCCCGGCTTGCCGCGACCAACGGATTGACCGGCGTCAGCTTCCGTGAAGTCGCCGCAGAGGCTGGGATGTCCGTCGCCAACGTCCAGCACTACGTCGCAACCAAGCACGACCTGCTTGTCGGCGCCCTCAACCGACAGTCGGCATCGATCGGCGCCCGCATCCTCAAGCAACTCGATGCGCTCGACGGGTCCATCGGGCCCCTAGACCAGATTCGGGTGATCGCCACAGCGTTCATTCCAATCGACGAGACGTCCACCGCGGCTATGCGGGTCTACCACGGATTCGTGGGCGCCGCAGTCACCGATCAGACGCTCCGCAGTGCCGAAGCGTTCGCGAACGGTCGAGTGCTGATTGAGACGCTGTCCGAGCATCTCCGCGCTGCGGTCGACGCTGGCGACGTTCGCACCAGCCTTGATCCCAACCATGACGCGGTGAGCCTGCTGGCGCTCGTGCTCGGCCTGTCCCTATTCGTTCTGCTCGACCAGATGGCGGTCGACGACGCAACCGCCGCTCTCGACCACTACCTCCGCTCACTCGCCGAACACCATTGACCCACCGCTGAACCGGTAAGAAGACGGGCCCCCGCCAACTCCGATTTCGATCTCTGACGGACACCAGACGGACACCTGACACCGCAGCAAGCCGGATTGAAGATCCGACAAATGCGAGAATCCCCTGTGTTTACAGGGGATTCTGTAGGTGGGCGCTACTGGGATCGAACCAGTGGCCTCTGCCGTGTGAAGGCAGCGCTCTCCCGCTGAGCTAAGCGCCCAAGACGGACTTGGGTTCGTCCGGAACGGTCGGAGTGTAGCAACGCCGTCGTCGCATCCGACCCTCGACGCGCCTGTTGAGGTGGGATACGGCGGTAGCGGCTATCACTACTGCCCGGGCCTCGCACCCAGCTCGATCCGAACCGTACCCGGCTCGCATTGCAGACGGTACGACCCGGTCACCAGCGTCTCCCACGTGCCGTCGGCGTTGGTTCGCTTGACCGTGTAGTCGACAATCTCCGGGTAATCGCCATGCCAAGTCACGCTGGTCGATGAGTAGCCCACAGGGTTGCAGCCGGCGTCGCAGGTTCGTCAGCAGGAAGGATACAAACCTCGATCTCGCTTCGCGGCGTTGCGTACGCTGCCGCGTCAACGAGGGCGGTTTCCGGCTCGTCGTCACCGCAGAGTGCGGCGTTGCTGCAACCGGCGAGAATCCCCCAAATGAGGATCAACACGACATACTGCTTCCTCACCGCCGGGATGGCAACGGCGACGCCCTGTCGTGCCAATTCGTGCCGTGGCGTGCGATGACCCGAGCCGTCGTAGCATCTGACCATGGAACTGGCTGAGTTCGAACAGGTCGTCGACGATACCCTCGCCGAGCTGCCCGATTGGGTGGTCGACGAGATCGACAACCTGGTCGTCGTTGTCGAGGAGGAGCCCTCTGCGGCACAGCGGCGAGGACATGGCAACCTGCTCGGGCTCTACGAGGGTGTGATGCTTTCGCATCGGGGCGAGAGCTACTTCGGCGCCATGCCGGACAAGATCACCATCTTTCGCCAACCACATCTCCGCATGCGCCTCTCCCCCGATGCTCTCCGCAAGCAGATTCGCAAGACCGTCCTCCACGAGATCGGCCACCACCTCGGCATGAGCGACGATCGCCTCCACGAGATCGGATGGGGGTAGCAAAACCCCCCGGAAAAACCACTCATATCTTGACGACGTGCGGTCGATAACGACGCCATGGCTGGGAAGTCAAATACCGAGGAACGCCGGGACCCATACCGGCATTGCGAGGACCGATGCTCACATGGCCTCGCCCCCGGTATCACGCTCAGCGAGCTGCTGCCCGCGTCGACTCCTCCTCCCTCCCGGTCGGCGCGAGCAGCCACTCGCCCACCCAGCCGCTAGTCGCTCTTTCCCCTCCCTTGCACCATATCCGGGAACTTCCGCCCGCGCGCTAGCGTGTCCGAGGCAACGGACCGCTCATAGTGGAGGACACTTTGGAAGAACTGCTCAAGACCATCCAGGAGAAGACCGGTCTCCCCGTCGAGAAGGCGCAGGACGTCATCGAGACGGTGGTCGGGTTTATCGCGGACAAGCTGCCCGGTCCGATCGCCAGCCAGGTCAAGGGGTTCCTCGGCGGCGACGATGGTGGCAGCGACACCGGTGGCGCCGGGGGTCTGCTCGACCAGGCCAAGGACGCGCTCGGTGGCATCTTCGGTGGTGGCAAGTAAACAGCCGAGAAAACGGCAGGGAATGGCCCGGAGCAGTCCGGGCCATTTTGTTTGGCCGACTGCAACAGCGCAGGGATCGTTCGATCCTGGGTCAACACTGCCGTATCCAACGGCAACGCCCGCCCGCCCCCCTCACCCGGGCTACGCCTGGCCGATTCTGCCCGAAATCCTCAATCCGCGGGATCTGGGCGTCTTGGGAGGCGAAGAGGTCGATTTCATCAGCTCTCCGAGCGATCCAGGTTTGCACGCTCTCTGTGAATCTGGACCGATTCGCAAGGCCCTCCTCGACCTGGCCCTCCGGGCCGGTCGATCCTCCCAGAGGGAGGATGAATTCCTTCTCCCTTCGCAGAAGTGGCGTCAGCGTCACTGACGTTGGCAAGCGAAGACGCTGAAGGGAAGAGAAACCGCGGATTCAGGGAAATGGGAGGATTACCTGGGTCCGGGCCACGCCGCGCCATCCCCCGAACCCGGCCTAGCACACAGGAAGAAGTGACTCAGGAACTCGGACGATGCAGCCATTCGAGCAGGTCGGGCGGGGCAAGCTGTGCGGCGCGGGCCTCGTATGCCGAAAAGTCACCGCCGGTGAGGATCTCGGCGGCCGACCCCGACCCGCCACGGCGAAAGAAGCGCGCCGGGTCGATGAGGACGCCGCCCGCATCCGGTGCCAACTCGGCGCTGCGGTCCTTCATCGCATCGAACCGCGCCGCAGCGGCCAACGCCGAGATCGGCTCCGGGCCGATGGAAATGCCGAGCCGGGCGGCGAGACGCTCCATCTCCCCCGGGAGATCGCCGACCAGATCGTCGTAGTGGACCAGCACTACGTTGCCGCTGTCGCGGCGTGCCCAGGCGTCTGCGAGATGCCACATCACACCAGGGAGCGAATCGAGATGATCGAAAGGAGAAGCATCTCGAGCGACCCAGCTGCGCAGCCAGTCTGCAAGCGGCGGCGGATCGGAACGTTCGGTGGCATTGCCGGTCAGCTCCCGCATTCGCTCCCGATTCAGGTTGCTCCCCTGGTGGTAGAGCGACATCGCCGCGTCGAGCGGGTGACGGGCGACCACGATGTACGACGCCAGCGGATCGAGCACGATCCCGTCGAGCGGAGTATGTGTCTTGACGAAACGGCGATGCGTCTGCGCCGCGAGACGTGAAAACAACTCGCCCTCCGGAATGACCAACCAGTCGATCCAGGGCGACAGCCTTGCCAGCCGGTCGGGCAGCTCCGGTGTCTGGAACACAAGTAACGCACAGATCATCTGCATCCAGGTCGTACCGTGCTTGGAACGGGTGCTGATGACGATGTCGCCCTGCCGGAACACAAAATCCGCCCACCGGCCACTGTCCTCGTCGGCTGAGGTATAGCGGCGAAACGCAGTTGGCATTCGGCCATTCTACGAAAATCACTACCTACGGACTCAACCTCTACACTTCGTCTATGGGAGGGAGCCGAAATGGCAATGGCGAGCTCGAGTTCGAGCCCCGGTGGCCGATCCGAAAGGGTCCATACCTGGTTCTGCTCGAGGTCAGCGGCCCTCAGGAACGGCGTCTCCTGACGGGCTGGATCGAACGCAACAAGCCAAACGAAGCCGACAAGGGCGAGGTGCAGATCGCACTGCTCCCCCGCACCCGACGCCGCAACCGGCGCCGCATCGACCCACGCATCGAGGCGTTTCTCCAATCAGGCACAGACCCGCTCCTGATCCCGCTCCGTGTCTGCTGGCTGCCGGCCAAGCGCGGGGGCCGCCGTACGGTGGGATGGCGGGACGTGCTCAGCTTCGGCGACCCGCGTGACCCGGATCCACTGCGCCAATTCGTCATCTACAACCGGCGGCCGGACCGGGTCCGCATCGTCGCCGGAGAGTCACAACGAGCCTCCGACGTGCGGGCAGCATGGGACGCACCCAACGGCCGGGGGCGCAGCTCCGGCGTCAGCCTCGCCTCATACGCCGCCACCCAGGCGTGGATCCAGCTGGAACGGGCCGAGCGGAAGCTGAGGGGCAGCCGCTACATGGTGCCCAAGTTCCTCCGCGAGTCGCTCATCGAGTCACCCGCATTTACAGCCGGTGTCGCCCAGCTCGCTCAGGAGGCCAACACGTCCTATGAGGCCATGGCATTGCGGACGAGGCGCTACGTCAAGGAGATCGCCGCCACCCACAAGCCATTCGTCATCGATCTCGTCGCCGGGGCCATCCGGTGGCTGCTCGAGAAGGCGTATACCGACCTCATCTACGACGAGGACGAGCTGGCCGCGCTGTACGAGCTGAGCCAACATCACCCCCTCGTCTTCCTGCCCTCGCACAAGTCGAACTTCGACCACCTCGTTCTCCAGTACGTCCTTTACCAGAACGGTTTGCCCGCCAACCACACCGCAGGCGGGATCAACATGAACTTCTTCCCGGTGGGGCCCTTCCTCCGCCGCAGCGGCGTGTTCTTCATCCGTCGTGAGTTCCGCGACAACGAGCCGTACAAGTTCGTACTCCGCCGCTACGTCGACCACCTCCTCGAGAAACGGTTCCCGATGGAGTGGTACATCGAGGGCGGCCGGTCCCGCTCGGGGAAGCTGCGCCCACCCCGCTACGGGATGCTCGCCTACGTGGTCGATTCCTACCTGCGAGGCTCGGCCGAGGACGTGATAGTGATCCCAGTGTCGATCGCCTACGACCAGATCCAGGACGTCGGCTCGTACACCCGCGAGCAGTCCGGCGGGGCCAAAGAGCGCGAGTCGCTCAAGTGGCTGGTCGCCTCGATCCGCGGGGTCCGGCAGCGGTACGGCGCAATCCACGTCCGCTTCGGCGCCCCGCTTTCCATCAAAGCCTTCCTCGCCCTCGAGGACGACATGCCCGCCGACCCCGAGGACACTCGCAACCCCGCAGTGCCCAAACTCGCGTTCGAGATCGCCAATCGGCTCAACGAGGTGACCCCCATCACACCCACCTCACTCGTCGCCCTAGCCCTGCTCAGCGCCGGCGACCAATCCATCACCGTGTCCGACACCGCCGCCCTGCTCGCCCCCTACCTGGATTTCGTCGCCAGACGTGACCTGCCCACATCGGAGAAGCTGCGGCTCGACGAACCGTCGGCCATCGTAGAAACGCTCGACGAGCTGCACGCGGCCGGCGTGGTGGACAAGACCGAACGGTCGGGTAGCGCCATGTACGGCATCTCAGACAACCAGCACCTGGCGCTTGCGTATTACCGCAACACGATCATTCATTTCTTCGTCAACAGCGCCATCGCCGAAGTCGCGCTCATCCACATCGTCACCGCCGGCCACACAGGACCGCTGCGGCGGGCGATTCTCAACGAGGCGATGCGGCTCCGGGACGTGCTGAAGTTCGAGTTCTTCTTCTCGGCAACCGACTTGTTCGACCAGGAGATACGCAGCGAGCTCGCCGACCATGATCCCGACCTGAATCAGCACTTCGAGGACGACGACGCCGCGGCGATACTCGAGGGGTTCCGCCCCTTCCTCGCCAACGCCATCCTCCGCCCGTTCTTCGGGGCGTATCGGGTCGTCGGTGACATCATCGAAGAGCATGCCTTCGAGAGCGGTCTCAGCAGCGAGCTCATCCTCACCGAGGCTATGCGGCTGGGACCCAAATACGTCCGAGATGGTCTCATCGCTAAACAGGCGTCGGTCTCCAAGGTCCTGTTCGAGGCTGCCATCAGCCTTGCCGACAATCGTGGTCTCTTCACGGGCAAGCCCACCATTGTCAACGATCGCAGGAGTTTTGCCGCAGAATTGCGCGGTCTCGTTGATGATTTGGACGTTCTTGCCGCCTTTAGGCCGCCAGATGACTAGTCACTTTGCGCGTGAAGAAAATAGTTGACTTCCTACAGTAGTTGCCTATACACTCCGAGTAGCTGGAGAGTAGCGCTGGACTCATCCGAGGTGCCAAGTGTCGGGCGAACGCCTGCCAACTGATTTCCCACTTGTTGAACAAGGTTATGACCCGGGAAGGGTCGATGAATACCTCGCGACCCAGATGCTGCAGCTCCGCACCGAAGTAGACGCCGGGCGCAGACGTATCGCCGAGCTCGAAGCGGAAGTCGCCCTCGACAAAGAGGCCGAGCAAGCACTCAAGATGACCATGGTCATCGCCAAGCGCGTCAGCGACGAGATGATCAGCAACGCCCGGACCGAGGCGGACGAGATCGTCGACAAGTCCCGGCACGAGGCATTCTCCGTCATGGCCGAAGCCCGGGCCGATGCCGAGACCTCCATCGCAGAAGGCAAGGCCATCGTGGCGGCGGCTCGGAACGAAGCCCTCAACATCCTCGCCGAGATCGAGGCCGAGACGGAGCGGATGATCGCAGCACGCACCGTCGCGCTCCAGAATATGCGTGACGAATACGAAGCCGAGAGTTCTCTTCTCATCGACCGGATCAACACCTTGCGCTCAATTGCCTCCGATCGCGAGACCCGGTCTCAGCCAACGCCTCAGGCAACGCCTGCCGCACCGCCGCCCGCACCGTCGCCGCCCCAAGATCCGCCCTCTCCTACCGCTGAGGGCAGAACCGCAGCCGTATCGCAACCTGAGAGCGGCCCCGATCGCGAAGAGGACAGCGATGCGCTAAACGCTGCCCGTATTCGCGAATCGTTCTCGGGGCGTCGCTCGGTGAAACTCCCGCGTATCGGCGAAGAAGCCGGACGTAGCGCCCTCGCCGCAGCGACAGCGATGCGGGCTCATATGACCCATGAGCCCGACGACTCCGACAAGAACGACGGAGACGACGACCTGGCGGTTCGAACAGCCTGAGGGAGTGTCGCCAGCGGCCCGCACGCGCCTGGCTACTCACACGCAACTCCCTTCAGGCGAAGTGGGCGCCCCCTTAATGGGGGCGCCCACTTCTGTGACCGCATGAGGTGCACAAAGACGAGGTTTACGCGAAGAAGGGGTTCTCCCCGGCGCTGTGGTCGGTGACGTCGACCACCTCGACGATTTCCGGTACGTGGTGCTTGATCGAGGCCTCGATCCCCTGACGCAGGGTCATCGCCGCAAGACCACACCCCTGACAACCGCCACCGAGCTCGACAAGAGCACGGTCGCCGTCGACGCCGGACAGGGTGACAAAGCCACCGTGGGCCGCGATCGACGGGTTGATATATAGCTCGATGAGCTGCTGTACACGCTCTTCGATCGATCCGCTCAGTTCGACATCGCCGTCGGTGATAGGTGGCGTCGCTGGGTTTGGGTTGCGCAGGACCAGGCCCGGTGACACCGGGTCGCCACCGAGATCCAGCACAGAACCGCGCATGTTGTCCACGCTGTCGGCAGCGATCACAACAGAAAGATCGCCGTGATGCTCGAGGTGATCGTCGGCGGAAACGTCCTCAGGGCGCAGGAACGCGGTCCGTAGATGAACCCGTTTGCGCCCACTCCGGCAATACGAAGCCCGAGATGGAGATCGGCGATGGTCTCCTGCTCACGCAGTGCCAGGATCTGCTCCAGAGCCGGTTCGGTTATCTCGACAAGTGTTGAAGAATCCATACGCGGCTGATGTTACCGACCCCCCGCATGCCAATCCGACGTATGGAAGGAATAGGTCCGTCTGATCAGTCGACGTACATTCCGTCGATCACATCGGCGAAATGCTCACTGACCTTGTTGCGCTTGACCTTCAACGTCGGCGTCAGCTCACCGCCTTCGATCGAGAGCTGTCTCGGCAGGATCGCGAACTTCTTCAGCTGCTCGACACGGGCAAAGCCCTTGTTGAGCTCGTCGACCGCTTTTTGCACCTCTAGCCTTACTTCGCTGTTGGCATACGCCGGTCCGGTGAGGTTCTTCTCCAGCATGTAACGCTCCGAGGCTTCCTCATCCAGCGTCACCAACACCGAGAGGAACTTGCGCCGGTCACCGATCACGACCGCCTCCGATATCAGCTCGTGATTCTTGAGCCCGCCTTCGAGAGGCTTCGGAGAACCTTCTTGCCGCCGGCGGTGATGATGATGTCCTTCTTACGCCCGGTGATCCAAAGGAATCCCTCGTCGTCGATCATGCCGAGGTCGCCTGAATGCAGCCAGCCGTCGATGAGTTCCTCGGCGGTCGCCTCCGGGTCCTTGTAATAACCGGCGAAGACGTTGCGGCCTTTCACCAGATCTCACCGTCCTCGCCGAGCCGCACCTCGTCGCCCGGGAAGGCCCTGCCTCCCGAGCCGAACCTGATCGCATCGGCCTGGTTCATGGTCGACGGACCACAGTCCTCTGACTGGCCGTACACCTCCTGGATGCGCAGGTCGAGCGAGCCGAAGAACTCGAGCAGCTCGGGCGAGATCGGGGCGGCTGAAAAGGTAATCAAGATGATCGTCCGTGCGAGACCGAGCGCCTCCTTGATCTTGGAGACAACGAGCTTGTCGGCGACTTCGTACTGGCGCCGCGTCAGACCGGCCGGCTCCTTGCCGTGGTTGCGCATGTCGGTCGTTTTGGAGGCGACACT
>CAWDDT010000005.1:0-666192 GCA_963801165.1 uncultured bacterium | reverse complement strand
CTCGGAGAAGCACTCCCTCGACCGGGAGATGACCTGATCGCACGGATACTCGCCATCCCCGACGTCCCCGGCTCCTGGCGGGATTGGGCAGAGAGGACGGCTGAGATCTCGTCGGGCACGGCGGTCCGGCGACTCGACTCCAGCAGCGGACGTGTGACCGAGACGAGGTCTAACCTCTCATCGACGACTTTGGGCGGGTGACGATCCTCGTAAACTTCAACGAGGCGACCAAGACCTCGATTGATGCTGCGGACTTCCGCGTCTCGAGCACCGTAATCGTCGCGGTCGCCGTGTCGCAGTGCCGCCACCCCCGTCGGTAGCGATGAAGGTGAAGCTGTCGGTGCCGTGGTAAGTGCGAATTCAGCATCTGATTCGCGTTGCTCGCTCCAGAGGCACAGCGCTTCTACAGCGTGCCGTCCCCTTGTCCGAACAGCAGCCGACCGGAACACACCCGCCCCAGGGTTGGAGAGACCGATCCGTGGACTCGCCACGCACAAACCGGCGTTGATTCACCTAGGCTTATCGGATATGATCAGGACATGGCAGAGTTCAGTCCGGTGTTGCAGCGGGTTCTTGCCTCCCCCGCGGCACCAGTCACAGGAGGTAGTGCCCGACGCCGTGCTCGTCGGGGGCTCGGCTGCTGCTCTTCACGCCGGTCATCGGGACTGGTTTGATCATGACCACGTGCTCTCCGACCTGGTTGATCGCTACGAGGTGGTATTAGAAGCGGTGGAGGCCACGGACGGCTGGGCCACCTCCGTTCGAGCTTCAAGGCCGCCGTTCACCATCATGGGTCGCCTTGGTGGTGTCGAGGCCGGTTTGCGACAGATGCGCCGGACCCGCCCGTTGGAAACCCTCGAGGTCGATGTGGGCAAGGACGCAAAGGTGGGGTTGCGCCCGACCGCGGCGGAGTCGCTTCGGGTCAAGGCATTCCTGGTGGTCAAACGAAATGTGGTCCGTGATTACCTCGACGTTGTTGCTTTGGCCGACCACATCGGACACGAGGCAGCGGTTGCGATCCTGTCCGACATCGATCCGTACTATGACGACCGATCCGAAGAATGGGGGTCGGTACTGACATCGCTCGTTCTCGCATTGGCCGACCCCGAGGCACGCGACACCGATGTCATTGACGAGCTGCCCCGCTACAAGGCGCTGGACAAACGCTATCACCGTTGGAATGACATTGTCGATGTGTGCCGCATGCTTGCGCTTCGCCTCGGAGGTGTGGGCTGATGCCTGTCGCATTCCGCAACGTCGAGGCCTCGCCGGCGGACGATGTCCGTACCTGGCCGTATAGGCCTTGGTGCTGTAGATCGCCGCGTCTCGTCGCGGATTGGGCGCCCATATTCGCTGAGCTTCGTCGCTCTCCATCGGGCTGGACGCACGGCGCGTCGAACGTTACCTGTCGTACCGGGAGCCCGATGCAACCAGCACGCTGTTCGCATTGGCAGTGGAACATGCCCGAGCCCATGCCGATCGAGTTGACCGAGCCGCGGTAGCGGCCCGGGTACGGGACGCTGTCGACCGTTCCGGGCTCACCAACGCCGAGTTTGCCCAGCTGGTGGGAACCAGCGGGTCACGACTGAGCACCTACCTGAATGGCAAGGTCACACCATCGGCCGCGATGCTGATCAGGATCGAGCGCACCGCAACAATCGCTCACGGAACCTGAATGCGGGAAACGACTCAAGAAGGCCGGGCCTTTGCAGGACGTCTCACCTGCCGTGGCGGACCCCAGAGGGGCACAGCGTCTGATTCTGGTTGTTGCGCTCGTCGCTGACCCAATGTCTTCGGGGGTTAGCCCAGCGCTCAGTGCTGGATACTCCGTAGTGAGACGCTCTATCCAATTGAGCTACGGGCGCATGATGTCGCAATACCGAGAGCCCATCGGCTCGGCCCTGAGAGTCGTCCGAGCCCGGTGGCGACCAGATGGGGGATCGGACCGACACTCAACGAACATCCCGAAGGCGAGAGCCACGCTCTCAGCGTGATGTATCCATAGGTCCGGACGCTGCGACTTCTCGGAGGCGTTTTTCGGCTGCGATAAGGCCAAGATGAGTGAAGGCCTGTGGAAAGTTTCCCAACAGTTCGCGGTTGGCGACGTCATACTCCTCGGAGAACAAACCCAGATCATTGCCGACGTCGGTGAGCGCGAGGAAGAGGTCGTTTGCCTCCTTGATCCTTCCTTGTAGAGCGAGAACCTCGACGAGCCAGAACGAGCACAGAAGGAACACTCCTTCGTCCTCGTCACTATCCGGATCGCGTTGGTAGCGGCGTAGGAATCCATGTGGGGCGACACCGAGTTGATTCATGATTGCGTCGGTGGTTGTGCGCATCCTTTCGTCGTTGGCATCGACAAACCCGACGAGAGGTAACCGCAAAAGACTCGCGTCGACTGCTGTGGTGCCGTAGTACTGCACAAAGTTTCCGTGATCGGGATCAACACCGTGGGTTTCGATTTCGTGTCGGACCTCGTCGCGTTTCTCACGCCAGCCTTCCGATGTGCCGTCATCGAACCCGTGGGTCTCGACCAGGCTGATCCCGCGGTCGAGGGCCAGCCATATCATCACCTTCGAGTGGACATGGTGACGTTGCGGTCCACGCATTTCCCACATGCCCGCGTCCGGTTCGCCCCGACGCGCTACGGCTTGGTTGACGACCGACGACAAGAAAGTCCACTCGTCGTTGTCAATCGTGCCTCCTCGCGTGTGCCAGAGGTGTGCGGTCTCGAGGAGGTGTCCATACACGTCGAGTTGGGTCTGGGTTGCTGCGGCGTTGCCGACACGCACCGGTGCTGAACCACGCCAGCCTTCCAAGTCGAGCTCACGTTCGGGAAGGCTTCGTTCTCCGTATGGGCCATACATGATCTGGAGCTCGTCCCCACTACCGGCAGACGAACGCATGACAAAGTCGCGAAAGCCTTGCGCGACCTCGGGGTGGCCCACCTGGGCGAGTGACACGAGGGCAACACTGGAGTCGCGTACCCAGCTATAGCGATAATCCCAATTGGCCTCCCCACCGGGGACCTCGGGCAGAGACGTCGTAGCCGCTGCCACCACAGCTCCAGTCGGTGCGCACGTGAGACCCTTGAGCACCATTGCCGACCGGTTCAGCAACTCGGCATGGTCCCCATCCACATCGGTATCGGACGACCAGTCCTTCCACCACGAGATCGTCTCCTCAAGCAGTTCCCCGAGTTTGGCTACATCAACGTCACTGGTGTCCACAAGGTGCGCAGGAGAAGAAAAGAGGGTGACATCGCATGGCCCGCCCTGGTCAAGTGCCATTCGATTCGCAAAATGGCCACGCTCACGATCAAGGTCAAAATCGACAGTGCTGTGGATGATCACGGCCTCGTCGCCTCCGACGGCCGTGTAACGGCCGTCGCCATGATGTCGTAGCCACGGTCGGGTCGCCCCATAATCGAATCTGGGTGCGATGACGATCTCAATCTCAACTGAACCGTCAATGCATTCGACTCGACGAAGCAGCTCAGTGTTGGCAACCTGGGCACCACCGTGTGACATCGCAAGCGCGTCGGTGCATCTGATGGAGCCGCTTTGCGTTGTCATAGTGGTCTCGAGCACCAAGGTGTCAGACAGGTATCGGCGCGTCACCCCGGTGATCTCGCCAACGGGACGGATTGAGAAGTAGCCACCTCTATCTGCGTCCAGCAGCCGCCCGAACGTACTCCCCGAATCGAATCGTCGGAGACACGCCCAGTCGATGGAGCCCTCCGAACTCACAAGCGCCGTCGATTTGCAGTCCGAGAGGAATGCGTAGTTCCCGATTGGCAAGTATCGATCCTGGTTCATCACTGCCTCGATTTACGATGCGGAGGTCGTCGCCGGCGCATCAGGATAAATCCGCATCCAACTCGGCGTCGCGTTGGTGAATCGCCCGTTGGAGCAGTTCGGCAAGATGAACGGGTGTCCGGTCGGTGCTCTGCATGATCTGCTCGCGGCAACTGAATCCATCGGTGACGACCTCAGTGTCGACGTCAAGATCGCGGATTCGTGGCAGGAGGACCCGCTCGCCGACTCGCATCGAGACCTCGTAATGGCTGGCATTGAACCCGAATGATCCAGCCATGCCACAGCAACCCGAATCAAGGACTTCGTATTCGACACCCAACCGCTTCAACACAGCAACCTCAGCGTCCATCCCTATCACTGAATTTTGATGGCAGTGCGGATGAACAATCGCTCGAGTCTTTAGCTTCGGCGGCTCATAGTGTTGACGTTCCAAGAACTCCGACAGGAGCAAGGTCTGCGACGACAAGCGCTGCGCGTCGTCGTCGTTTGGGAAAAGGTTGATCAGTTCATCGCGGAACGCAGCGACACAACTCGGCTCCAGACCTACGATCGGAATACCGGCACGGATCCACGGTCGCAACGTGCTGATTATTTGCTTCCACAGTCGTGAAGCAGTATCGAGCATCCCGGTGTCATACAGTGGACGTCCACAACACAGGGGCCGTGGCGGGATCTCCACGATGTATCCAGCGTCCTCTATCACCTCGACCGCAGCTTGCAGGACCGACGATTCGAGGTAGTTGTTGAACGTGTCCGGCCACAGCAGGACACGGTTGGTCTCAAAGGGAGCTTCCTGACCATGCGGATTGAGGCGATTCGTGTTTGTCTGACGTTGCATCGACGGGGTGGAGTAGGTCTCGTGCGCGAAGCGTCCGACGTCGGCATACGTGATCACTGGTTCGCCGTCGTGGTGCGGTCGATCGAACGCCTCCGTCGGCTGGGTCCCGGGTCGATTGTCGAACCATTGGGTGAATGTCTCGGTCGCAAACCGTGGGATAGTTCGTTGCCGGGCGACGCCACCTAGCTTCTTGACCAGACTTGACAGCAGCGGCGCGTGCGTGACGAAGTTGACGAAACGAGCGAACCGGTGGGTGAGCCGTGCCCACCAGTAGATGAGTGTTATTGCATAGTCGGCGCGGGGTCGAATGCGTCGCTTGTAGTGGTGCGACAGGAACTCAGCCTTGTAAGTGGCCATGTCCACGTTCACCGGGCATTCGTTCTTGCATGCCTTGCACGCCAGACACAGATCAAGGGCTTCCGCAATGCCATCGTCTCGCCATCCGTCGAGTTCGTCCCCGCGCAGCATCTCAAACAGCAGTCGTGATCGGCCACGCGTCGAATCCTCTTCTTCGCGTGTCGCCATGTAGCTCGGGCACATCGTGCCACTCTCGACGTCGCGGCAGAGGCCGACCCCGACACAGCGCGACACCGCGTGACCGAAATCGAAGTCGTCGTCTGGGAACGAAAAATGGGTGTCGACGCGACGGCGGCGGGCGTCTGGGCCCATGCGCAGGGCGTCGTCTGGTTGGTTCGGGCGCACGACCTTGCCGGGGTTCATTTTGTCGTCCGGGTCCCAAATGTCCTTGAACTCCGCGAACGCCGCGACCAGGTCATCACCGTACATCTTGGTGAGGAGAGCCGCGCGAGCCTGTCCATCGCCGTGCTCACCCGACAGCGATCCGCCGTAACTGACGACAAGGTCGGCTGCACGGTCGAGGAACTTTCGCCACTGTCGGACACCGTGCTCGGTGTCGAGGATGAAGTCGATGCGACAATGGATACACCCTTGACCGAAGTGGCCATAGAGCGCCGCGTGATAGCCGAATTCGTCGAGCAGGTCTCGGAAGTCCCGTAGGTAGTCACCGACACAGTCGGGAGGAACTGCGGCATCTTCCCACCCAGGATGGGTTTGCCGCATTCCGGGCACATTGGCTGTGGCACCGAGTCCTGATTCGCGAACCTGCCACAGTTTCTGTTCCTCCCATGCGTCCGTGAACAGCTTGGTGGATGGTGGATTGTCAGTGTCCTCCACCGCGTCGATGAGAGCTCTGGCCTGACGGTCGGATTCCTGCTTGGTGTCGGCACCGAACTCGACGAGCAGGAACCCGTCCCCGTCGGGGAGCAGGTCGACGTCATCGGGATGCAGACCTTTCTTCTTCATGTAGCCGACCAGTTCGGCGTCGATCCCCTCGAGCCCGACCGGGTGGTGCTCGCGCACCATTGGTACGTGGTCACCCGCGCTGTAGGCATCGGGATACCCGAGCACGACGAGTGTCCGCTCCGGCTTCGCTTCCATCAGACGGACCGTTGCGTGCAGAATGGTGACGCAGGTACCTTCGGTGCCAACGAGGGCCTTGGCGACATCGAATTCGTTCTCCGCCAGGAGCCGATCGAGGTTGAAACCCGACACGCGGCGAGGAAGGCCGGGAAACCGGGTGAGAATGGCTTCCTCGTGCCGATCACGAAGATCGCGCAGCGCCTGATAGATCTCCGCCTTGCGATCGCCTCCTTTGACGATCTCAGCGAAGTCGGCGTCGTTGACCGCTGAGACGGTCATGCGATCGCCGCGATACGTGACGATATCGAGTTCGAGTACCTGGTCAACGGTCAATGGGCCCGGTCCATAGAACTCGGCCATCACTGAATGCACCCCGCACGAATTGTTGCCGATCATGCCGCCCAGCGTGTTGCGGCTGTGGGTGGCAGGGTCGGGTCCGAACGTGAGCCCGTATTCCTTTGCCGCCCTTCGTAGATCGTCGAGGTTGCAGCCCGGTTCGATCACTGCGGTTTTTGCGTCGGGATCAATCGATATGACGTTGTTCAGATATTTCGAGAAGTCGATGATCACGGCAACATTCGTGCACTGCCCGGCGAGACTGGTACCCCCGCCGCGGCTAGTAATCGGCACGCCATGACTGCGGCATGCGGCAACGGTTGCGAGCACGTCATCAATGGACTTCGGAACGACGACACCGATCGGTACCTGCCGATAATTCGAAGAATCGGTTGAGTATGTTGCCCTGCTAGCGCTGTCGAAGCGCACCTCACCTTCAACCGTGTCGTGAAGCGTTTGGATGAGGGAGTGTGTACTTTCGTCGAGAGGACCAGATATCGACACGGGCGTGACCGTGTCGAGTCCCGTGTAGGTTCTCGGCAGATTCTCAGTGCTCGCCATGGGTGATCCTTTCCGAAGATTCGAGGTCCGTTTGGCTCAACGTCATTGTCGGAAACGTTCGGCGTCGGATCGCTTGAACTCGATGCCGAGACCAGGCCGGTGGGCATCTGGGTGGAGCGTGCCGTTGATTGGCTCGAGAACCCCGTCGAAGAGCATGGATTCGAGTCGGATGTGGTCGGCGAAGTACTCGAGGTGACGTAGATGCCATACACCCGCACAGGCATGCGCACTTACCTGAGGCGCACAGTGGGAGGACACATCGATACACTCGGCATCTGCGAGTGCAGCCACGCGCAAGAACGCCGTGATACCACCACATCGAGTCACGTCAGCTTGAAGACAGTCGACGGCACCTGCAGCAAGCATGTCACGGAAATACGGCAGGTCATAGCCGTACTCACCAGCAGTGATGTCCATACCCACGGGAGCGCGGTCCCGGATGAGGCGAAGCCCGGCAAGGTCATCGGAACTGACGGGCTCCTCAAACCATGTCACGCCGTGAGCCTCGAACGCATCTGCGAGCGCGAGGGCTTGTTTGCGTGTGTACCCACCGTTGGCGTCGACGAAAAGGTTGACACCGTTGCCGATCGCTTCACGGGCTATTTTCACTCGACCGGGGTCGGCAGTGGCGTTCCGCCCGACTTTCATCTTGACGGCGCCAAGGCCCTGTGCCGCCCACCCGTTGAGTTGTTCCGATAACTCTGTGTTGCTCAAGCTCGTGAATCCGCCGCTGCCATAGATCGGTACCGCATCGTGGATACGACCAATGGTGTCTGCGACCGACAACTCAAGGAGTTTGGCCTTCAGGTCCCACATCGCAATATCAACAGCTGAAATTGCCGAGCTGACCACGCCAGCCCGACCGAAATTTCGTATTGCGTGCACCATGGCTGCCCACGCTTCACCAATCGACATCGGGTCACGTCCCACGACGACATCAGCAAGCGTGTCCGTGACGATGTTTGCTGCCGCCGGTGCGGCATAGGTGTACCCGAACCCGGTGGTGGCTCCGCAGGTGACGTCGACAACAATGATGGTTGTAGAGTCCCACTGCAATGTGCCGTCAGATTCTGGCTGCTCAGTCGGCACCGTGTAGGCGGCGACGTGGACCCCATCGATACTCTGCCCGGATCGGGAGCGTCGTGGTGGCTCGGGGACGGAGAAATCGGTTGTGAGCGAGTCTTTCATTTTTGACACCGCCTGCGTCGTGCGAGCCAACCCGCACCACCAGCGCCTCCGACCATTGCTATGCCTGCTGCCACCAAGGCGACATCGAAACCAGGGTCTGCGAATGCCACAGCAATCGCACGACCAATCCCCGCAGAGGCACCGGTCACCACGGCAATCGGGACATCAGGCCCGTGAACGGGGTCTGTCGCCGTGTCACCCGTCGCGACGTGTCTACTCGTCGTCGTCATCGTCGTGTCCGAATACATCACCAACCCGTGCAAATAGCCGAGAGGCAACAGCACGAGCGCTGTTTCCAACGACTTGACGGGCGTCGGGATCGCCTCTGAAGATTGCTGCAGCGACGCCCTTTGCCTGCTCGAACGTCACATGGGCAGGTAGCGGAGGCACGTTCTTGTCGGTCAGCACGTCGAGCACGACGGGACGGTCGGCGGAGAAAGCCTGCTTCCATGCAGATTCGACGTCGCCGGGATTCTCGACGCGGATTCCTTTCAGTCCGAGGTCGTCTGCATACTTTGCATAGTTCATGTCCTCGACAAGTTGAGCCGTGTCCCAGCGTGGGTCCCCCACCTCTCGCATTTCCCACGAGACCTGATTGAGGTCGCCGTTATGCAGCACCATCACGACGAATGAAGGATTCGTCCATTCCTCCCAGTGGCGCTTGACCGTGAGTAATCCATTCATCCCCAACATTTGAAATGCTCCGTCGCCGATCGTGCATACGACCGGACGGTCGGGGTAAGCGAACTTGGCGGCGATCGCGTACGGCATGGCGCCGAGCATTGTCGCGAGGCTTCCCGACAGATTTCCCATCTGGTTGCGACCGAGCCTGATGTGGTGTCCATACCAGTCAGCTGTACTCCCCGCATCGGCGGTGATAATCGCGTTTGGCGGCAACTGCTTGTTGAGGTGATGGAAGACGAGACGCGGGTTGATTGGATTGGCCTCAACCAGTGCGGCCTTCTCCGTGATTGAGTCCCACTTCTTCATTCCCTCCGTGGCCTTCTCCTGCCAGGAGAGGTCATCGGTCTGGACCAGGTGTGGGAGAAGGCCCGCAAGCGTTGCCTTCGAATCACCCCACAAATTGACTTCCATGGGGTAGCGGAGACTGAGGTGTCGAGGCAATAGGTCGATTTGGACACCGCGCGCGTTGCCCTTTGGAGGCATGAACTCGCCATACGGGTAGTTGGATCCAACCATCAACAAGGTGTCGCAATCCTGCATCATGTCCCAGGACGCCTGTGACCCGAGTAGACCGAGTTGTTGCGTGTGATAGGGCACGTCACCAGGAACCGCACCTTTGCCGAGCAGCGCTGTGATGATGCCGGCACCGAGTCGCTCGGCCACCGCGAGCACCTCATCGGTGGCATCAAGAGCACCCTGACCCACAAGCATGACAACCTTCTCCCCAGCGTTCAACACCGCAGCGGCACGCGCCAGTTCACCGTCGGGGGGCGATATCCGTGTCGAGGCGTGACCGACACCGGTGCGCGACACAAAATGGTCGACGGTCGGCTCCTCCATCTCGAGGTTCTGTACATCAGCAGGGAGGATCACCACCGTCGGCTTCCGTGACGCTCCGGCTATCCGAATCGCGCGGTCGACGACTAGTTGTGTCTGCATCGGTGTGGTCACTGTCTTGACGTATTCTGCAACATCGCCGAACAGGCGTTCCATGTCGAGTTCCTGTTGGAAATCACTACCCATCGCGACTCGGGCCTGCTGGCCGACGATCGCAACCACAGGCTGGTTGTCAGATTTCGCGTCATATAGGCCGTTCATCAGGTGTACTGCACCGGGCCCCGATGTCGCGATGCACACACCAATCTCCCCTGTGAACTTGGCATGAGCGGTTGCCATCAGCGACGCCATCTCCTCATGAGTCGGGCGGATGTAGCGGAAGTTCTTTCCGTCCTCCTCTGCCCTGCCAAGAGCTCCATCGAAGCCCCCGATCCCATCGCCCGGGTACCCGTAAAACCTATGTAGATCCCACTCGATCAGACGATCGATTACGAAATCACTGACGGTGTACATGGCTCCATCTCCTCAACACAGTTGCTGTCTTGGTCGTTGCTTCCGACGTTCGAACCTCAGATTGGTTCCGACACACAATCACAATCACAATGAGATGCTCCGTGCGACCGCTACTCGTCGAGTGTGCGTCACCAAGCTCACTCGAGAAGGCCATGGCCCCTTACGCCGTCTCGCGGCAAGGCCCCGAACAACCAGATGTCTGTGTGCCATCGTGCTGTCTTCTACCCGCTGTCTTCTACCCGCAGACACCACCATCCAAACCCGACTCGGCCCTGAAGACTCGAATTCACACCTTGGGATTGGAACGGTCCCTCGCACCAAGTCATCGCTCGCGACCCCATGGGCCGATTCCCCATCCGAAACAGACAACGGAGACAACAGACAACCTTGCCGGACTCGACGTGCTCCGGAGGCCGTGTAGTCATGAGTCTTCATCCGTTCCTGGGACGTTCTCTGGCAGGCATCTCGTGATGGGCCGTTGGTTTTCTGGCAGGTTTTCTCGCTCCGCTTGCGATTGCTGGTACCGATTTCCCGGATTGGAGCCCGGACGTCATGGCCGCCGATGCCGGGCTG
Source organism: uncultured bacterium (assembly GCA_963801165.1). Taxonomy (GTDB): domain Bacteria; phylum Actinomycetota; class Acidimicrobiia; order Spongiisociales; family UBA5794; genus JAAETI01. The sequence continues at coordinate 655,404 of CAWDDT010000005.1, read as the reverse complement.
ATCGGGGAAGCTGGAATGGCTATTGGCGCCGGGCGTATTGGACGCTGTTTGATCCTCGCGGTTATCGGACTAGCCGGGATCGGTCGTGTCCTGGGACTTGTCTTCGGCGTGGTAATCGACAGTTACGGACTGACGCTCGGGGCGATCGGGACCCACAGCTAGTTGCAGCCACAACGATCCCAAAGTGGCTGGCCCTGACTCACGTCTCAGTAGTCTTTGACACAGTCCCTGGTCGTTCCGCAGGTTTGGACGCTTCAAAAGGGAGCTAGTGGACGATCGTCGGGCCCGCCCGTGTGGCCGCAACGACTACGCAAACCTGGCTTCGATCGTCCCGGCCTCTCGCTCGGCTCCGGCGGGAGACTCGTTCAATTGCTGTGCAATTCGCCGATTTGGCGGGGTCGCCAGAGCACGATCGATTGTTATCCGGAGTCTGCCCTTGGAGCCGAGCCAAGCCGCACGCGCACCGGCTTTCCACAGGGCCGGAGTTGCTTTTCCAGTTAGAACCAGAATCGGCAACCATCGGTATATGCGTATCGGTCAGATCGTCGGCCGAACTGACCAATCAATCGACTCCATACAGCTTCGTTCGCGGCAGTATGCGACAGCTAGATGCGGCTGCGCCCGCGCCACCCGGTGATCGCGCCAAGCAAGAGGAGTACGAGGGCGATGATCAGGATCCAGCGTAGGGCCTCAACGAAGAGGCCAACGCCGCCGATGAGAAATGCCAGGATCAGAAGAATTAGCGCAACGTTCATGTCTGTTTATCTCCTTTGTATTTGCCACCGATTCTTACCCGCATTGGCAACACTTCAAACCCTCCAGAGCTGAGAAGACCGTCACCCAGCTGATCGTGTCGGAGGCGGTGGTTGCTGATAGGTCGCGACACCCGGCTTCACCCCGAAGCTTCTTGCCCGCCGCCCCATACTCTTCTGCTTTGCTCCGAGCGGTCGTACAAGCTCATCAGGCGCCTCCGCTACGGGATCAACAGGCGCCTCGTCTCGGAGGACTCGGCTTCATGCCCGAGATCCCTGGTCGGGTATGAGCATGGACGCGAGCAAGCCGGCCAAGGCAAGCATCGCGGCGATGGTGAAGGCGTGGGCGTATCCGCTGGTGAGGGCTGCGCCCATCGTGGAGCCTGCGGCGGTGGCGGTGTTGGTGCGTTCGACGGCGGCAGTGGCGAGGGCGGCGAGGCCGATCGATCCACCCATCTGTCGCGCCGTGTTGAGAACACCGGAGGCGAGCCCCGCTTCGTCAGTCGCAACGCTCGAGGTGGCAACCGAAGCTAGTGGCGTGAAGAGTATGCCGAGAGCAAAGGCAACGACGCAGCCGGGTCCGAGCACGTGGACGAGGTACGAGCCGTGTTCGGAGATCTGGGCCAGCCAGAGGAAGCCGGCCGCGAGGCCCGACGTCCCCGCGCGCAAGACAGGGCGCGTGCCGACTCTCGGGAGCAGGCGAGGGCTGGTCTGAGCACCGATCACAATGGCGAGAGCCATAGGGGTGAAGGCCACACCGGCGCGCAGCGCGCTGTAGCCGAGGACGTGTTGGAAGTAGAGGGTCAAGAAGTACCACATCGAGAAGGAGGCGGCCCCTATCAACAACACGACGACGTTGGCGCCGGTCACCGCCCTCGATCGGAACAACCGGAACGGGAGCAGAGGCGTTGCCGTCGAGCGACGCTCGACGGCAACGAAGGTAAGCAGCAACACCAGCGCGACGGCCAGGGCCGACAGCGTGGGTACGGACAGCCACGGATGCGTGCTTGTTTCAATGATCGCATAGACCAAGGCGGCCAACCCGGCTGAAACCGTTATCGCACCGGGCACGTCCAGACGTAGCCGGTCGCCGTCTCCATCTGGGCGGCGCAACTCAGTCAGACTTGCTGCAGCAACCCCGATGGTGACCAAACCGATGGGCACATTGACAAAGAGCACCCATCGCCAAGAAAGTTCGGCCGTGAGCACACCGCCGAGGAGCGACCCGACGGCGCCGCCGCCGCCTGCCACCGCGCTCCACACCCCGATGGCCCTTGTCCGCCGGTGTGGCTCCGAGAACGTGGTCACGATGATCGTGAGGCTGGCCGGAGCCAGAAAGGCTCCGCCGACGCCCTGCACAGCGCGGGCAGTAGTCAACCACGCCGGGCTTTGCGCCACGCCCCCCGCCAGGCTGGCGAACGTAAACAGGCCCAGCCCGAACAGGTAGATGCGACGGCGTCCAAATAGATCGGCGGCTCGTCCACCAAGAAGCAAGAACCCCGCGAAAGTGAGCGCATATGCGTTGATCACCCACGACAGATCTGATGCGGTGTAGCGGAGCTCGCGGCCTATCGACGGAAGGGCAACGTTGACGATGGACACGTCGAGAATGACCATGAACTGGGCGACACATGCGATCGTCAGAATCAGAGCGTCGGAAGCGATGCCTCGCCTATCCGCCCGCGTTCCCACAACATTCTCCTTGGGAGTCCAACGACTCATGAATTATGCCGCCGGCGACGAGACAAGGGGGGCGGCGGACCCGTGCCGGTAGATCTCGCGGGCGGCGCGCTCGCCGATTACCGAGTTGGACGAGTTCCGGCTCGTCTCCTGGTTGTCGACAACTCCCGGTCGCTTTCAGCGATCGGCGCGACTACTGCGGCACCAGGGCCAGCTGTCGGGAAAGGGCCACCGGATTGCCCGACTCGTCCCAGATCTCGCCGTCCTCTTCCAGCATGCCGTCCGTTACGAATCTCGTTGCGTAGCGGCAGGCCAGCCAACCAGATGGCGCAGGGTTGCGAATCTGCACTGTCAGCTCGACGGTTGGGGTCCAACCAAGGGTGAGGTCGCTGTTGAAGATCGCCGGCGGGAAGGCGTCAGCGGCGAGGACGACAGCATTGGCGTCGAGCTGCTCGTCTTCCTTGAGCCGGAACCAGCCGCGCATCAGAGAATGGGTAGCCCTATTCCCGAAGATCATCCCCGCGTCGTCGGGGTGAAGCCGCAGATCGACCTTGCCGCTGAACGGGGGAGGAAGCGGAGCGGTATCCGACGGCACGACCGCAATGCAGTCTTCGGGCGGTGGAAGCTTGGGCGGAGCACCCAGGACGAGGTTGGCGTCGGAAACAGGCCGTACCGGAGCGGCAAAGACACCCGACACGTACACGAGGGCGGTCCCGTCACGGGACATAGTGGCCCGCAGCGTGCTCAACGTGCGCCCTATCTTCAACACATCCACGGTCACGTCAACCTGTCCCGCTGTCGCCGGGTTGAGATAGGTGCCGGTTGCCGCGATCAGCGTCCGGCCGCCCGACTCCGATGCCATCGCCCGGGTGGCGATCGACATCAGGTAGCCGCCGTTGGTAATGCCAAAGATGTCCCACCCTTCGGCGAGCTGCGCCGTCCATCGTCCCGGGCCACCTACCGTCCGGCTCGCCTCTGCGAAGCTCGTCTTTGTGCTCATAGACGCACTCTAGGAACCCGTGCCGACACCACTGTCGATCGCCCGGGCCGATAAGCTGGGTGTCTCGCTACTCCAAGGAGGCCCTAGTTGAACGCCGATCTGCGCGCCCTTGCGGAAGAGTATTGGAAGGCCGAGCTAGCCTCGTCGCCGATTGGTGCATTGATGCTGGGCATCCACGACTACGACGAGGAGATGGACGACGCCTCCCTCGAGGCTGAGGACGACCGGATCGCCGAGCTACGCGGATTCGCAGCCAAGGCCGCAGCGTTCGACCCGGCGACTCTCTCTGCAGACGACAAGATCACCCGGGACGTGATGATCCACGAGGCCGCCACCAACGCCGATGTGCTCGAGATGCGCGAGGCCGAGCTGGCGGTGAATCACGCCATCGGGTTCCAGGCGATGCTCCCGGTCTTGTTTCCTCAACTTCCCATCGACGAACCGGAGCACGCCGAGGCGATGCTGGTCAAATACCCGAAGTTCGCCACGTTCTTCCGCCAGATGACCGACCGGTTGCGCTCCGGCGTAGCGGGCGACCGCACCCCCATGGTAAGCACCGCCGAGAAGGTCGTTGAGCAGCTCGACGGGTATCTGGGGACCGCCCCCGAGGAGAGCGTCCTGCTCAACATCCGCAGCCCCAAGGCCTACGGCGAAGAGCAAACCGCGGTGTGGAAGAGCGAGCTCGCCGCCATCGTCGGCTCCACCATCTACCCGGCGCTTCAGGAGTACCGCGACTACATCGCCGACCATGTCCTCCCGGCGGCGAGGAGCGAGGACAAACCCGGCATCTGCCATCTCCCCGGGGGCGACGAGTGGTATCGGCGGGCGATCAAGCGCAACACCACGGTCGACTTGACCGCAGAGGAGATCCACGAGATCGGCCTCGCCCAGATCCGCAAGCTCGACGACGAGTACCGGGCGCTCGGTGCCGGGGTGCTCGGCACGTCGGACTTGGAAGAGATCTACGCCCGGCTCCGCGACGAGCCAGAGTTGCACTTCGATACCGGCGAGGAGGTCCGGGCCGCTTCTGAAACAGCATTGGCCAAGGCGAAGGCGGCCATGGGCGACTGGTTCGGGCGTCTCCCCCAGGCCGATTGCTTCGTCCAGGAGACCCCCTCAGGGCCGACCGCTTTCTATTTCCCACCCGCAACCGACGGGTCACGGCCGGGCACGTTCTTTGTCAACACCAGCGACCCTGGCTCATGGGGTCGGTACGAGATCGAGGCGATCGCCTATCACGAGGGCATCCCCGGTCACCATCTCCAGCTCGCCATCTCGGGTGAGCTCACCGACATCCCTGAGTTCCGCAAGCACGCCCAGGTCACCGCCTACGCCGAGGGCTGGGGTCTCTACACCGAGCGTCTCGCCGACGAGATGGGTCTCTACAGCGGGCCGCTGGAGCGTGTCGGCATGCTGTCGGCCGACTCGCTGCGGGCCGGTCGCCTCGTGGTCGACACCGGCATCCACGCCAAGGGCTGGACACGCCAGCAGGCCATCGACTTCATGGCCGCCAACTCGCCACTCCACCTGGGCACGATCGAACCTGAGATCGACCGCTACATAGGTATGCCCGGCCAGGCTCTGGCGTACATGATCGGGCGGCTCGAGATCGTCCGGATGCGCAAAGAAGCGGAGACGACGATGGGCGACCGGTTCGACATCAAGGGCTTCCACGACACGGTGCTGTGCTCCGGTCTGGTCCCACTGCCGACGCTCGACCGCATGGTCAAGGAGTGGGTTGCGGCGTAGCCGCCAACTCATGCGATCCGCCGGGGGCTGGCCGACGCTGGGTTGGGTGTCATCTTCTCGTTTTCCGTTTCCCGACACCCTGTCCCTAGCATCGAGACCGTCAAAGTGGAGTACAAGGGTTGAGGATTTGTAGAGCCGGTCTGGTGGTGTCGGTGGCACTGGCGCTTACTGCGGCTCCCGTATCCACCGCGGCCGGCGATACCCCGCCGGCAACCACACCGCTCACCGTGCAGCTGGATCAGAGCTGGATATATGGACAGTTCTCTCCAGACTCCAAGTACTGGGTAGACCTCGTCGACAACGACGACACCCCGGGCGATGAGCTATATGCGGTCCCGCTCGACGGAAGCGAGCCTCCGCATCGACTGAGCCCCGAGCTCGGAACATCCGAAGATGCGGTCACCTGGTTCGAGATCACGCCCGACGGTGCCACGGTCGTCTTCGCCCAGGGCCCTCACGATGGATCCGATGACTACCTCGGCCGGGCCCTGTACGCGGTTCCGATTGTCGGCGGCCCGGTGACTCCAGTGACTCCATGGATTCAAGCCGATGATGTCGTCTGGAACCCCGATCTCGCCCCGGACGGAGCACGGCTTGCTTTCATCTGGTACAGCGAGACCGAAGGCGGCCTCTACACCGTTCGGCTCGATGGCACCGACGTCGTAAATATCGAGACTCCTGTACAGCCCTTGCTCGTCGTCGGCCCCCAGCAAACCGGATCGCCTGTCTGGGACTGGGATTTCTTCACAACTGACCCTGATTGGCTCTTCTACTACGACACGTATCGGGATATCTGGACTGTCCCAGCGTCCGGCGGTACGCCAACCAAGGTCACCGGAGATAGCCCCGCAAGCCAACTGACGCACTGGTTCTCTCCGGATTCGTCGTACATTGTCTATCTCGCCGATCACGACACGCTTGACGCGCTAGAACTCTACGCAACGTCAATTGCGGATGGTGGTGCCGTCAAGCTCAACCGCGAGCTGGCGACTGGGGAGTCGGTCGTAGACACCATCATGCTCCTGCCCGATTCGTCGGGTGTGGTCTACGGGATCTCCGACGACGGCTCCGTTCCCGTCTGGTATCTCGTTCCGCTCAGCGGTGGTCCTTCCACCGAGATCTCCGACGCTCTCGAGCTCGTCGGCATTACCGACGACTCGTCGACGTTGATATCGGCGAGCCCCAACGTAACGGCCTACCCCCTCGACGGCGGTGAGCCGATCGAGCTGGGCAGCCGGGGCGCCGCACTGCTCTCGCCCGATTCTTCTCTCGTGTGGCTATGGCAAAACGCTGACGATCTGAGTGGAGCACAGCTGAACACAATCCCGGTTGGTGGTGGCGTTCTCGAGCCACGACCGGGTGCATTCCTCCTCGGCCATGACGCCTTCCTGGGACCCGAGGACTACCTGTACATGTCTCCAAACTCGCGCTGGTTCTTGTATGAGGTAGACGCCGAGCTCCGGGCTGTGCCACGCGACGGCGACGGCACGTCTTTCCAGTTGATGGACAACGTGGAAGTAATCCCCATAGAGAATGGCGGTCTCTCCGGTATCGCCATTTCTCCCGACTCATCGCACGTCGTTTATGCAGCAGACCCCGATGGGACGGGCCGGTCCACATATTCGACGCTGCTAACCCGCTACCCGGAGATCTCGGATGCGGAGTGGTCTGTTGTGGAGAATGAGCCCGCCGGAACTGCGGTGGGGACGGTGGCGGCTAGCGATCCCGACGGAGATCCACTGACATTCAGCCTCGTGGACGACCTGGGTCTATTCAGCATCGACGGAGCGGGCCAGCTCGCCACAACGGTGCCGCTCGATTACGAGGCGGCCATCCAGCACATCCTGACCGTCGAGGTCAGCGACGGTCTGGTCACCGCCAGCGTCACGGTCACGGTCGATGTCATCGACGTCGACGAGGCCACGACCACCACCACCACCAGGACAACAACAACGACCACCACCACGACGACAACGACTATCACGACCACAACAACAACGACTACCACCGTGCCGCCCACGACGACTACGACGACGGTGCCGCCGATCTTGCCCGGTCCCCCCGACTTTGGCGATGTGCCAGACACCAGCGTGTTCTATGACGACATCACCTGGCTCTCCGCAACCGGAATCACCAAAGGCTGCAACCCGCCAACCAACGACCGGTACTGTCCCGACCAGTACGTCACAAGAGGGCAGATGGCAGCCTTCTTGCACCGAGCTCTCGCCGGCACTCTCACCCCGGCGGGAACCACCAACTTCACCGATACGACAGACTCGGTTTTCTCCCGCGACATCGAATGGCTGGCGGGCACCGCTATTACCAGAGGCTGCAACCCGCCAACCAACGACCGGTACTGTCCCGACCAGTACGTCACAAGAGGGCAGATGGCTGCGTTCCTGGATCGGGCGCTCGAGCTACCCGACCCGATCACACCCGATCTGTTCACAGACGACGACGGGTCACCATTCGAAACCGCAATCGATCGGCTGGCCACCGCCGGAATCACCCGTGGCTGCAACCCAACGAACAACACCCTCTACTGTCCCAACCAGAACGTCACCCGAGCCCAAATGGCCGCCTTCCTCCACCGCGCCATCACAGACACCTGATCACAGGACTCCTTAGACTCACCACAATGGGGTCATTCCGCACCATCGTTCAGCGACTTCGCGACAACCTGTACGTCGTTCCGCTGGTCATCGTCGCCGTCTCGATCGCGGTAGCGCGCGTGACAACGATCCTCGACCACGGCGGAGACAAGCCGATCAGCGGCGATTGGCTGCTGTCGATCTCCGTTGCGGGCGGGCGAGCTATCACCGCTTCGGTCGCCGGAGCCACCATCACTGTCGCTGCCTTCGTCTTCTCCATCACAGCCCTGTCGAGCCAAATCGCGGCAACGCAGTATTCGCCGCGTGCCGTAGCCGGGTTTGTCGAGGACCGGTTTCAGAAGTTCGTCATCGGGCTCATCATCGGCACTTTCGTCTTCTCTCTACTGGTCCTGGCCGATCTCTCCGGTGTCGCGTACGCCGATGACCTTCCGCACCCGAGCCTGTCGGTGACCATCGTGCTGTTGCTCGGCATAGCATCCGCCGTGGCAATCGTCGCCTATCTCGACCACTCGTTGAAACGGATGCGGATCGATGCGGTCGTGCGGCGAATCGCCGAGTGGTCCGCAGGCGCGGTCCGTCACCAGGATCGGGTCAAAGGGGCCGACGTCGACATGGAGGCACTTAGCCAACCGGACGCACAACCGATCAGGGTGGAGTCGACCAGATCCGGGTGGGTCCTCGACATCCACTCGGCACTGCTCGCCCAACGGTTGCCCGCCGATTCGCTGGCCCGCATCGAGGTAAAGCTGGGGGAGGCGGTCTTCGCCGGCGACCTTCTGGCGACTGTGTGGCTCGACGGCGATAGTGCGTCGGTGTCCCGCTCAGTGCAACGGTCGGTCAGGCTCGGTCGCAGCCGTACCTCGAGCCGGGACCCCGGGTATGGCATCCGCCAGCTGGTCGACATCGGTCTCCGGGCGCTCTCGCCGGCGGTCAACGACCCCACGACGGCCATGGACGTCATCCAGCACCTCAAGAGACCGCTGCGCGAGATCCTCACTCTCGACCCTCCCCAGCGGGTCTACGCAGGGCCACGACGGCAGCGGGTCTTCTTACCCGAGACACCGTCACGCTCCGACCGCGTCCGCAGCGCCTTCGCCGAGCTTCGCCTGGCGGCAGCCAACCAGCCGGTCGTCCTCGCAGTGTTGATCGACGTGCTCGGCGGTTTGGTGGAAGAGTTGATCGCCGACAATCACGAGTCACGAACCGTTGAGCTACGACGACAAGCCGAGCTGGCGGTTGATCTGGCAAAACATGCTGCGTTCTCTGCTAGCGACCTCGAGCCGATCCTCGATTCGGCCAAGCGACTAGGTCTGGAGCCGGAAGACGAGCCAGCGGACTGACGACGGCGCGCAGCCGGACGAGGTGGGCAGGACAAGCAGCGGCCGCCGTCGCGCCTTCCCTCCCCTCGGTCGCCACTCGCCTGCGGCGAGCGCTCCCTCGACCCTCCCGCAAGGGGAGGGTCACTACCGCGCCACCACTGGAAACAAACAGTGATCCCCCCATCTCGGGGGGATCGGACCGCCCCCCGGGCCGTCCGAGAGGGGAAGAACAAGCAGCGGCCGCCGTCGCCCCTCACCTCCCGCCAGAGGAGAGTCACCACCGGCGCCACCACTGGAAACAAACAGTGATCCCCCCATCTCGGGGGGATCGGACGGCCCCCCGGGCCGTCCGAGAGGGGAAGAACAAGCAGCGGCCGCCGTCGCCCCTCACCTCCCGCCAGAGGAGAGTCACCACCGGCGCCACCACTGGAAACAAACAGTGATCCCCCCATCTCGGGGGGATCGGACGGCCCCCCGGGCCGTCCGAGGGGGGAAGGACGAGCGGTGGTCGCCACCCGAGAAACCGTCGGATCAGATCGGGCGGCGTCTCTTGGACGTGACCACGCCCGTGTCGAAACCGGCAAGATGCAGGCCACCGTGCCAGCGAGCGTGCTCTATCTTGAGACAACGGTCCTGGACGACGTTGAGCCCAGCCTCCCGCGCCCGGTCGGCCGCCTCCTCGTTGCGCAGACCGAGCTGGAACCACACGGTCTTGGCTCCCACCTCGATTGCTTCCTCCACCACCTCCGGGATCGCCTCAGGGCGGCGAAAGATGTCGACGACGTCGGGCACTTCGGGAAGATCGCGCAGCGTCGGGTAACACCTCACCCCGAGCACCTCCTCGTAGGCCGGATTCACCGGGTATACCCGATACGGCGTCCGCACCAGGTAGGCAGCCACGAAGTTGGAGGAGCGAATCGGGCTGGCCGACACCCCCACCAGCGCCACCGACTCGGCGCCTCTGATGATGGCGAGCCGCTCTCGCGCCGTGGCGTCGGCAACGACGGTCATGCTCCACCACGATCGGGCACCGCCTGCAACGCCTGGTCGAGATCCCAGATTATGTCCTCGATGTCCTCTATGCCCACAGAAATCCGGATCATGTCGTCACCGATGCCCATCGCCTCCCGGTCCTCGGGCGGGACCTGCTGGTGGGTCGTCGATGCCGGGTGGATGACCAGAGTCTTGGCGTCGCCGACGTTGGCAAGGTGGCTCGCCAACTCCACGCTCTCGATGAACGTCACCCCGGCGTCGTACCCGCCACGCAACCCGAACGTGAAGATGGCGCCGGGGCCTTCGGGCGTGTATCGCTTAGCCCGCTCGGTCCACGGGTTGCCGTCGAAGATGGGGAAGCTCACCCAGGCCACTGCCGGATGCGAGTCGAGAAACTCTGCGACGGCCTTCGCATTGGCGACGTGCTGGCGCATCCGTAGCGGCAGGGTCTCCAGCCCGAGCAACATGAGGAACGAGTTGAACGGGGACGGTGCCGCCCCGACGTCACGGAGCAACTCGGTGCGCGCCTTCATCAGGTAGGCGTACTCGCGGAAGTTCTCCCAGAACCTGAGGTCGTGATAGGCGGGCGATGGTTCGGTAATCAACGGGAAGTTGCCGTTGTCCCAGGGAAATTCGCCGCTCTCTACGATGCAGCCACCGATCACGGCCCCGTGGCCGCCGATGAACTTGGTGGCCGAGTGGGTGACGATGTCGGCTCCGTGCTCGAAGGGACGGCACAGATACGGCGTAGCGAAGGTGTTGTCGACCATTAGCGGTAGCCCGTGCCCGTGCGCGATGACGGCTACGCCTGCGATGTCGAGCACGTCCGCACGGGGGTTGCCGATCGTCTCGGCGTAGACAGCTTTGGTGTTCGGGCCGATGGCAGCCTCGATGGCGGCCGGATCGTGGATGTCGACGAATGTCACGTCGATGCCCATGCGACGCAGGGTCACATCGAACTGCGTGTACGTCCCCCCGTACAGGGATCGGGAGGCGACGATCCCGTCCCCGTCCCGGGCCAGGGTGAGGACACTGATGAGCTGGGCGGCCTGACCCGATGCGGTGGCCAGCGCCCCGATGCCACCTTCGAGCGAAGCCATCCGCTCTTCGAACGCTGCGGTCGTCGGGTTGCCGATTCGGGAGTAGATGTTGCCGAAGCTCTGCAGCGAGAAGAGGTCGGCGGCGTGCTGGACGTCGTCGAACACGAACGACGTGGTGGCGTAGATCGGCATTGCTCTCGCCCCGGTCTCCGGGTCGGGCCGCTGCCCGGCATGGATCGCTCGGGTGGCAAAGCCGAAGTCGTGCTCGTCGGTCACATCTCCTCCGGTCTGGCAGAGTACCGGCGCCGCCACGAGGGCGGCGCCGGTCGCTCATCCCTCCCTCAGCTCGCAAGCTCGATTCGTACCGGGACCCGGTTGCTGAACGTGTCACCGACAGGAGACGTCTCGGTCACCTTGCGGTGGAGTTCGGCAATCTGGTCCTTCGTGGCGTCTGCATCGAGATGGACCTCGACCGATACCTGGTCGTAGCCGGCGTGTCCCGGCCGCAAACCGAGGAACGTGTGCAGGTCGAGATCGCCCGACAGGTTGATCCTCAGATCGTTGATCGTGATTCCTGCCGCAGAGGCGTTCGCCGCGTACCCGACGGCCAAGCAGTTTCCGAGTGCGCCGAGCAGTTGCTCGACAGGGTTGGGCGCGGTGTCGGTGCCCCCGAGGCTGGGCGGCTCGTCCGACGGGATCGGGTCGAAGTCCCGGATCTTCACCTCGGACAGGAAGGCGCCTTTCCAGGTCACCTCGGCATTCCACACCGTTTGGCCCTTCTCCGGTGTCTCCTGGATGGCCTGGGCAAGCGCGCCTACCGCGGCTAGATCAACGTCGTTGACGGTGGTCTTGATGTCTGTAGTCATGTCGGTTCCTTTGCTCTCCGGACGCTGTTGGTCCGGATGGTGTGCCGTTGGTTGTGGGAACGCCGGCCGACCTCTCGGGTGGTGGCGTTCCCTACGAGCACAGACCGGCTGCGCTCGGGTGGGCCACCCGAGAGCACGACATGGCCATGGACAAGCGCACTGAGGAACCGATGGAGACGCGCCGCGTCCCCTTCGGTCGGTGGATCAACAACTTCATCGGCGGCTCCTCTTTTGCTATGGCGCGCTCGCTGTGAGCGCCACAGACGGAAGGCCCGCCGTTGGCAGTCTCATCGATCAGGCATTGGCACCAAGCTATCTCGGTTGCCGCGGCTTCACAGGGCCTGTCCCTCCACCGCTCTTGATGAGCGCGTTGTTGGGGCGGGACTCTGGCACACCGCCGGCGGGGTGTCAAGGGTGTCTGCCAGAGGGCACCGTCTCCCCCTGCGCCGGCGTCGTGGCAGACTGCCGGAATGATCTCGATCGAATTGGCTCGCAAATTGCGTGACGCCGGGCTGGAATGGCTGCCAACCGAGGGTGACCGGTTCATGATCCCCGACCGCGATCTCGAAGACCACGTCTTCTCGATCAGCGAGATGACCATCGAGGTGCGCCGGCTGGCGGAGGGGCGGCGGATCATGTTCAACGGGTCGGTCGAGTGGGCGCTCGACTCCATCCTGCAACACGAGGTCATCTGGCTCCCCTCCGAGGCACAGCTCCGCGATAGGTTGGGGAGGGCCTTCGATAATCTGCAGCGGACGGCGGATGGCTACCGGTGCGAGGTCATCGTCGACGCCCGGCGCAAGACCTACTACGCCACCGACCCCGCAGAGGCATACGGCAGGGCGTTGCTCGATCTGCTGGAGGATCCAGACACAATGCTGCGTCTTATCGTCGAGGATTGAGGGATGCGAGCGTGAACCAGGAACTCGACAAACTCGCCGGGGACTATTGGGACTACGTGCTGAGCACCTCACCCACATCGGCCCTGCTGCTCGGCGACCATCGCTACGACCAGGAGATGGAGCAGTTCAGCAGACAGGCTGAGGATGAACAGATCGAGCGGATCTCCGGTTTCGCGGCCGCGGCGAGCGCCATCCCCGACGGAGGTCTCACCGCCGACGAGCGCATCACAAAGCAGGTCTTGATCGAGGAGGCCACCGGCCACGCCAACGAGCTCCGGTCCCGCACCGCCGAGTTCGACGTCAGCCCGAGTTGGGGTTTTCATATCGAGCTACCCCAGTTTGCCGGGCAGTTCCCGCTGACGGAGCGGGCGCACGCTGAGGCGCTCGTGGTCAAGTGGTCGAAGGTCGGCCACACCATCGATCAGCTGATCCACCGGCTCCGGCAGGGGGTAGCCCGGGACCGCACCCCACCGATCTCGTCAGTCGAGAAGAGCATCGTCCAGATCGATCAGTACCTGGCGACGCCGATCACCGACGACCCGTTCGTGACTGTGCCGGCACCGCCCTCGTTCACGCACGACCAGATCGAGGCTTGGCGCGACCAGCTGGTCCGCCAGGTCGTCGATGTGATCCGTCCCGCCTACGAGCGGTACCACCATGAGCTCGTCGCCGCGGTCGCCCCGATGGCGCGGCCCGGGGAGAAGGCGGGGGTGCGGTGGCTTGCAGACGGTGAGGAGGTGTACGCCCGGGCGATCCGCCGCTATACGTCGCTCGACCTGACACCGCTAGAAATCCACAACATCGGGCTCGAGGAGATCGCCCGGCTCGAGGACGAGTATCAGGAGATGGGCAAAGCGGTGCTGGGGACAACCGACCTCGCCGAGATCTACGACCGGCTGCGCAACGACCCCGATCTGAGGTTCGCCGACGGCGAGCAAGTGGTAACGGCCGCGCAGGAGGCAATGGACCGGGCCCGGGCGGCGATCCCGGATTGGTTTGGCCGGCTACCTCGAGCCGATTGTGTGATGGCCGAGATCCCCGAGCAGGCCGCCAAGGACTCGCCGATCGCCTACTACCTGCCACCGGCAACCGACGGCTCCCGACCAGGGACGTACTTCATCAACACCACCGAGCCGACCACACGCACCCGGTTCGAGTCCGAGGTATTGGCGTTTCACGAATCAATCCCGGGGCATCACCTGCAGATCGCCATAGCCCAGGAGCTCGAGGGGATCCCCGAGTTCCGCAAACACGCCCTGATGACCGTCTACGTCGAAGGCTGGGGTCTCTACACCGAGCGGCTCGCCGACGAGATGGGTCTCTACAGCACTCCGCTGACGAGGATGGGGATGCTGTCGTTCGACTCGTGGCGGGCGGGTCGGCTCGTCGTCGATACCGGGATGCACGCCCTCGGATGGTCCAAGCAGGAGGCGATCGACTATCTGGTCGCCAACTCGCCGCTGGCGCTCAACAACATCGAGAGCGAGATAGAGCGCTACATCGGGATGCCCGGTCAGGCGCTGGCCTACATGATCGGCCGGCGCGAGATCATGCGGCTCCGTGGCCAAGCCGAGAAATCGCTGGGCGACCGGTTCGACATCCGTGGCTTTCACGACGTCGTGCTCGGGTCGGGCCCGGTGCCACTGGGGGTGCTCGGCGATCTGGTCAGTGGCTGGGCAGGCTTCTAGGGCCCGAGACCACCACGCTCGAGCAAGAACCCATTGACACCAAGCGCTATACTCAGTATATATACTCGGTATAATCAAGGTCCGGAGTGTGTTGAGTGTCGGTGTCTATGAGTCTGCTGGCGATGCTCGATGAGCGGCCCATGTATGGGCTGGAGCTGAAGAACGTTTTCGAGGAGAGCACAGGCGGGGTATGGCCGCTCAACGTGGGGCAGGTATACACCACGATCTCCCGGTTGGAGCGCGATGGCTTGGTGAGACTGGCTGAGGAGAGCGACGGGCAGAAGCTCTATGCGATCACCGACGCAGGTCGCAAGGAGATGGCGGGGTGGTTCGGACAGCCGAGCCGGGGGGCGTCGGAGACTCGCGACGAGATCGTCCTCAAGATATCGCTTGCCGTCCTCAAGCCCACCGTCGACGTGGCTGCGGTAATCCAATCCGAGCGTAAAGCACTCCTCCAGGAGCTCCAGCAATACACCCGGCTCAAGACCGACCCGCCCACCGGCAACGACCTGTCGTGGGAGATCCTGCTCGACTCGATCATCTTCAAGATCGAGGCCCGGGTGCGCTGGCTCGATACCTGCGAGACGCGCATCGCCCGGTCGAATCGACCGGAGCTGCGACACACCGCACAACCCGAGGAGAGCGAGGTGCACACATGACACCTGCATTGGGAATGAAGGTCGTAACCCGGCAGTTCGGCACCGGCCATACCGCGGTCACCGCCCTGGCCGATGTCACCCTGTCGCTCGCCGCAGGAGAGATGGTCGCGGTGATGGGACCGTCAGGCTCCGGCAAGACAACGCTCCTCTCCCTCGCCGGTGGTCTCGATCGGCCAACCGATGGCGTGGTCGAGGTGGAGGGCACCGACCTGGCTTCGCTGTCGTACTCGGAGCTGGCGAGGCTGCGGCGAATCCGGATCGGGTACGTCTTCCAGCAGTACAACCTCATCGAAGGCCTGACCGCCGCCGAGAACGTGTCGCTGCCGCTGGAACTCGATGGTACCCATCGCCGGGCGGCCCGCCGGGCGGCGCTCGACGCACTCGAAGCGGTGGAGTTGCGGGATCTCGCCGACCGCTTTCCCGAGGAGCTGTCGGGTGGCGAGCAGCAGCGGGTTGCCATCGCCAGAGCGATCGTCGGTGACCGGGTGGTGCTGCTGGCCGACGAGCCGACCGGTGCGCTCGACTCTATGACCGGTGAGACCGTGCTGCGGATGATGCGGCGTCATTGCGATGCAGGAGGGTCGGCGATCTTGGTGACCCACGACGCCCGTTTCGCCGCCTGGGCCGACCGCATTGTGTTTCTCCGCGACGGTCGGATGGTCGACGAGGCCGTAGGTGTCGACGGTCCCGACTCTCTGCTCGATGGAAGCCTCACGTGAAGCCGGCGGCGCGCCGGGCGTTGACCCGCATGGCCTGGCGCGACATCAAGCGCAACCGGTGGCGGAGCCTGCTGGTCGTCGCCATGATCGCCCTGCCCATCATGGGGTTGACCGTGGGCGCTGCCGTTATGGCCACAATCACTCCGACTGCGGAGGACAGCGCCACAGGCGAGATGGGTAGCGCCGACTTTGCCTTGCTGTCGCAGGGTGAGCCGCTCGCCCTCGCCGATGTGCAAGCCCGGCTCCCCGGCGCCATTGGCTCGGTCCGCTATGAATGGGACACCGAAACGATCGTCAACGGATCCTACGAGTTCGTCCTCGTCGAGGATATCGATCCCTCCGATCCGATTCTCGGGCCTATTTACCAGGTCGAAAGCGGGCGAGCCCCGGCTGTGCCCGATGAGATCGCGGTAGAACCATCGGTGCTCGAGCGTTTCGGAGTCGAGCTCGGCGAAACGATCGAGCTAAGCGATGGACACATCTCGTACACAGTCGTCGGCACGGTGATCAGACCCGAGGATCTCAGTTTCCCCGTCGCCATCGTTCCGCCGGGCTCGCTCACCACCACACCCGATGCGTACGAGGTGGGCGTCTATCTCGATCTTCCGACCGGAATGTCCGACACGGCCGCCCCCGCCGTCGCAGATGCGCTCAATCTCGGCTACCAGCGCCGGGCCGATGCGGCGCTGGACACGACGTCTTCGTTGGTCTTTCTCGGCGTGCCATTCGGTCTCGCCGCGCTCGTGCTGGCGGAAACGGGGCTGATCGCGACCGCAGCCTTCGTCGTCGGCACTCGTCGGATCCTGCGCACCATCGGGATAATCGGGGCGTCCGGTGCCGAAGCGAGGCACGTCAAAGCGCTCGTCCGCGCCGGTGGTCTTCTCCTCGGTTTGGTCGGATCGCTGGTTGGCGTGGGGGCCGGGCTCGGGTTCGGCCTGTGGTTGGCGTCGACCAGCTTTCTCGACCGCCTCGGTAACCGGATCGCCGGGCCCCTCTCGGTACCCTGGCTGCTGCCGGTCGGTGCCGTCGTTCTCGGTACGGCGACTTCGTTGCTGGCTGCCAGTGGCCCGGCTCGCGCCGCGACCCGGATCGCCGCGATGGATGCGCTCGCCGGCCGGACCCCATCCCCGCGGTCACCGGGGTCGTTCGCCAGGTTGGGTTTAATCGGTATCGCCGTAGGTATAACGATCACCGTGTGGGGAACGATCTCCCACTCCGACCTGGGGCTCTTCGCCGGACCGGGCCTCACCATTGTTGGGTTCCTGATCACCATCCCTCTGTTGGTGACGCTCATCGGTCGAACCGCCTCCCGGCTTCCCCTTGCTGCGCGCATTGCGGCCCGCGACACCAGCCGCCACGGGCGTCGTACCGGTGCCGCCGTCGCCGCCGCCACAGTTGCGCTGATCCTGCCGATCGCGGTGGCCACGGCGACCCTGTCTTCCGACACCCGGGAAGACCGTGTCCCGTATCTGGCGCGCGACCAGCTTGTGGTGTCACTATCGGTGGCGCCGGACGGTTCCGACGACCCCGCTGCTGCGGCATATCTGAACCGGCTCGAGAACGAGGTCCTGCCGGGGGCGGTTGCAGCCTCCGCTCGGTATGCCTCCTTCTCTACCGCTTGGAACCTGCCGCCGGATTTCGGCGACATGCCGGCATACGTACGCGGGGCGACACAGGAGTACGTTGAGGGCGACACGACCTACGACATGACCGTATCGCAGAATCTCTACATCGGTGGCCCGGACCTGCTGTACGCCGTGCATGGCGAGGCCTTCACGGACGATCTCGAGGCAGGAGACGCGGTGGTGCTGGTCGACGGAATAGTGGAAAACGGAGTTGCGCACCTCGAGGATCCCACCGGTGGCACAGCATTCGACCCCGCATACCTCGATATTCCCGCCGTGGCGGCTTCGCCCGGGCTGTATAGCGAACGCGGGGGCGACATCCCGACGGTGATCATCTCCCCTGAAAGGGCGTCCGAGCTCGGCCTCATCGCAGACCCGCCGTACCGGACAATTGTGCGTGCCGCCGCCCCGATCACCGACGAGCAACTCGCCGCAGCCAAGACATTGGCGTCCCAGTTTGCCGGGCTAACCGTGTTCGGCTTCGCCGATACCCAATTCGACTCCGGTCTGTTCCGCGCAGCATTGCTCGGCTTTGCAGCGGTGATCGCCCTGGCCATAATCGCCGTCGCCGTTGCACTCGTCTCAGCCGAGTCACGCCGGGATCGGGCCATCCTCACCGCGGTCGGCTCCGCTCCCAACACCAGACGATTCGTCGCCGGGTATCGGGCGATGCTGCTCACAGGCCTGGCGGGGTGGCTGGCGATCCCTGCCGGGTTTCTCCCGGTCACGCTGATCCAGTTGGCGTCCAGACAGGACTATCCGTTCGTCGTGCCCTGGCTTGCGTTCGCCGTCGTCGGCATCATGCTCCCTCTGATAGCCGGTGCGGTCGGTGCGCTGTTCTCTCGTCGCCCCCCAACCGCCCAGATGCTGCGCCCGATTGCATGAACCGTTGCGGCGGTGAGCTGCGACAGTATGGGTGTGGGCATCAACCGACATCGAACTACTGGCGGCCATCGCCGACCGGGATCGAGCTGCGCTACGTGAGCTGTATGAACGGCACGCCGGGTGGTTGGTGGTACGGCTGTCGCGTCGCTGCGGGGATGCGGACATCGTGAACGAGGCGGTGCAGGACACGTTCGTTGCGGTGTGGCGCAAGCCGTCGGCGTACCAGCGCTCCGGCGACGTCGCCGCCTGGCTGTGGGGTATCGCCTTCCGCCGCATGCTCGACCGGGTACGTCGCCGCTCACGCTGGGAGACCGTCGCCGAGTTCATCAAACCCGGTGTCGTCGCCTCCGCCGAAGACGAGGTCCTGATCGGGATCGAGCACAGCGACGCCGGTACCGCCCTCGATCGGTTGTCGCCCGAGCTGAAGGCCGTGGTACAGGCGATGGTGCTCGACGGGCTCACCGCCCGGGAAACCGCATCGCTGCTCGGCATACCGGCAGGCACCGTCAAGACGCGGATGATGCGGGCTCGCCGCTTGCTTCGAGAGGACCTGGCGACATGACCTGGCACCCCTCCTCCGAGCAGCTACAGGCCTACTCCCGCGGGCTCCCTACTTCTCAGGCATGGTCCATCGAGACCCACGTCGCCGGCTGCGATGCCTGTCGTCGCACCGCGCTCGCCGACCGGAGCCGGCTCGACGAGATCTGGCGGTCGACGCTCGATGACATCGACACGCCGCGGCGTCACCCGATCGAGCGGCTGCTGGTCGCCACCGGTGTTCCCGAGCACCTGGCGCAGGCTTCTGGGGCGACCCCGTCGCTCACCGTCCCATGGCTGGTCGCCGTGACAGCCGTGTTGGGTTTCGCCCTGGCCATCGCATGGAACACCGATCCGGGGACGACCGGTGCCCGGCCGGACTTGTTCCTGTTCCTGCTGCTGGCTCCTGTAGTGCCGGTGGCCGGTGTGGCCGTAGCGTTTGGCCCGGTTGGTGATCCCGCCCACGAAGTGGCGGTGGCCTCTCCGTTCCACGGTTTCCGTTTGCTCCTGATCCGGACGGTTGCGGTGGTGACCGCATCGATGAGCCTGGCGTTTGTGATGGCGTTGCTGCTCCCCGACGCCGGGCTGATGACGGCGGCCTGGATCCTGCCGGCACTGGCACTGGCCGCGACCACACTGGCCATGAGCACCTTTGTCTCGCCGCTCACCGCCGCAGCCGGGTCGGTTCTGGTCTGGGTTGCCGGGATAGGCGCAATCGAGCTCGGCCCGAACGCACTCATCGAGTTCGGTTGGAGCGGGCAGCTCGTGTTTGCGGCGCTGCTCGTCGCTGCAGTGGTAGTGCTGGCGGCCCGCCGGGACACCTTCGAGGTGTCCCGATGATCCGCACCTTCCCAAGGGTGGTGGCCCGCACCGTGCGGCTCATCCCGTGGTGGCATCTCGGGCTTGGTTTGGCCGGCGCCTTCGCCCTTGCGGCGTCCCGCCGCAACCCGTATCCGGACGATCTCGTGTTCGGGCTCCGTGTCGGTGGCGTGGCGTTTGCGGCATCGGCGGCGTTCGTGTTCGACGATCCGGCCGTCAGCCTGCTCGACGGCAAGCCGGTGCCTCTGTCCCTGCAGCGCCTTGCCCGCCTCGTCGTCACCCTGCCCGTGGTTGCCGCCGGCTGGTGGGTGTTTCTCTCCTGGATGAATACAGGGCTGGGAACGGTCGCCGAGGGCGGGATGCGTGCGCTGCCCCGGACATCCCTGACGCTCGAGTTCACAGCTCTGGTGGGCATTGTGTGGGTGATCGCCGTCCTCGTCATGCGAACGGGGCGGGAGGCAGGTGGCATGGCCGCGGCGATATCACTGCTGACCGCGGTGGTTGTACTGCTGTTGCTGCCCGAACGGTGGTCGTTCTTCCCCTCACCTGCCATCGCCCCGGCGGCAGGTGAGACACCATCGGCGATGTGGCTGGCGTGGGTGGATGGCCACCGCCGCTGGGCAGTTCTCGCCACGGTGACATGGGCCGGCATTGCATACGGGATCAGTGGAACCAGCCGGGGTGCCGTTCGCGTCCCGGCCCTGGGAAGGAGCAGCTGATGACGGTCACCACCGCACCGCGCACCGGTGTCGCTCCCGGCGAACCGGCGGCGAGGCACGGCCGGGTCTGGCCGACGCTGGCACGACATGAGGCGAGGTCGACGTTGCGCCATCCGCTCATCTGGATCGGAGTCGCGGCCTGCCTGTACCTGCTGTGGTCGTTCAACCGGGACCAACTCCCCCACCTCGGCGGCTACTCGACCTATGTGGGCCTCGGGCTTGCGCCACTGTCCGGCGCCGCCCTGCTGGTGGCGCAGCTGCAGACTTCACGGGCACAACGACACGGGACGCTGGAGATCGAGGAGCCGGCGCCTGCCGCGCTCCGAGCCCGCACCCTGGGCCACCTGCTCGGGTCGCTGGTCGTCGTCCCGCTGGCCGTCGTGATGGTCACCGTCTACACGGTCTACCTGTACCTGCTGGGCGGGACCGGCAGCCCCAATCTCGGCGAGTTGCTGATCGGTCCACTCGTCGTCGGGATCGCCGCTCTCGCCGGGGTCGCTGCCGGCACCTGGCTCCCCAACCGCTTCGGCGGCCTCATCGGTCTCGGTCTCGTCGCCGCCGTCCAGATCGCCCTCCAAGACGCCCCGGGAACCAGACACTGGTTCTCCTGGTGGCACACCGTGCTGTGGTACGGCGGCTTCGATCTCTGGATTCGACCGACATGGGCACATGTCGCCTATCTAGTCGGGGCGGCCGCTCTGATAGGAGCTATCTCCGTTCTGCGGCACGGGCCCCGGATGGCACCCCTCGGGACCGTTGGCCTCGGGATCGTGCTGCTTGTATCCGGTGGCGTTGTCCAGGCGAAGCCACCCACCGACACCCAGGCGAACAAGGTCTGGGATCAGATCACCAACCCGTCGTCGTACTGGGTCACGGTCGAGCGCAACGGGGTCACCTATCAGGTGTTCCCCGGCTATGAGCGCTGGATCGACTGGTGGGACAGCACCATCGGCGCTGTCGTCGCCCCCATCCCGACCGCTGATCGTCCCGCACTACTGGTGGAGCAGTGGCACCACCCGTACCCCTCGCAGCTCTTTGACGAATTCCCCGGGGAAAGCGACCCCACGATGCAGATATTGAGGGACCGCGCCGACACGCTGTTCGACAGCCCCATCACCGACCCGCGGCCGGTTCGGGTTGGCGAGACGCTCTACCTGCCAGACCGTGCCCCGCTGGCGATCGGCGTCGCCATCCGGGCGGTGGGTCTGCCGGTTGCCCCTATCGAAGTCGAGAGCAGCACCGCCGGCCCGGCAAAGACCACCCAATCGGACCCGATACCGAGCGACTCCCAGTCCGCAGCGTCTTCGAAGACAGCAGGCGGCGCGACAGCCCGGCAGGCCAGCCCGCATCCCATCACGGTCGCTTGCGACGCCGAGGGCCAGGCCCGCGAGGTGGTGGCGGCCTGGTTGGCCGCGCAGGCTAGTCCCAAGCTCGCCGGTATCTACAGGGAGATCCGCCTCCACGGTCCCGCCGCTTCGCTCGACGCCTCCCGAGCGCTCGCCGAGTATCAACCCGATGATGATCGGGCTGCGGTACCAGCCGTCCCGTGGAACGCACTCGGGTGGATCCAGTACGGCTTCTACGGTGACCGGGACTGGGCTGCCGGGGTTCTCGGGTCGCCAACGGCGACGGATCTCGCCGCCCAGCTGCTCGACCTCCCCCACGAGCAGGTGGAGGTGGCGCTGCGACAGAACTGGACCGAATGGACCGACCCGGCAACCTCTGTCGATGCAATCGTCGCAGCTTTTGACCTCGAGCTGCCGCCCACGCCCGAGGAGTGGATACTGCGCGCCGGGCTCGACCCGGCCGACTACACCGAGTCCATCGCCGCGTATCCGTTGTGGCTCGGTGACACAGCGACGCTCGGCGATCAGCCATACCCCACCTGCCCATGACCACCCGGAGGAACACCATGTCCGATACAACCTGCCAGTTCACGGGCGTTGCCAAGAGCTTCGGCAGCACCATCGCGCTGGGTGGCATCGATGCTGAGATCGGTGACGGGGTCACCGGGCTGCTCGGTCCCAACGGCGCCGGCAAGACGACCTTGCTGCGGATCGCCGCCACCATCCTCGCCCCCGACTCAGGAGACGTGGCGCTGCTGGGGCGGAACCCTGCCAGGGTGCGGGAGCGGACTCAGATTCGCCAGCGTCTCGGCTACATGCCTCAGGAACCGGGGTTCCATCGCAACTTCACCGTGTTCGAGTTCGTCGACTACGTCGCCATCTTGAAGGAGCTGACCGACCGCAAGACACGCCGCGACGAGGTGCGGCGTGTGATCGATCTCGTCGAGCTCGGCGACAAAGCACACAAGAAGATCCGCACCCTGTCTGGCGGGATGCGGCGCCGAGTCGCCCTCGCCCAATCACTCATCGGTGACCCCGACCTGCTCATCCTCGACGAGCCGACGGCGGGGCTCGACCCCGAGCAGCGGCTCCGGTTTCGCGACATGATCTCCCGGCTCGGTGAGGATCGCACCGTGCTGCTGTCCAGCCACCAAACGGACGACATCGCCGCTCTGTGCAAGGCGGTCCTCGTCATGGACCGCGGCCGGATCCTGTTCCGGGGCACCCCCCGCCAGCTCACCGACACCGCCGCCGGCCGGGTGTGGACCTCAGACGAGCGGGACCCTAACGTCGCCGTCGCCTGGCGCACCGGAGAAGGCCACTACCGCCACATAGGCCCACCACCAGTCGGCGCAACCACCATCGCCCCAACCATCGAAGACGGCTACCTTCTCCTCATCGGCGACCCAGCCGAGGTAGCCGCCGGGGCCGAGGGCTGAGCTCAGCTGGTCTCCTTCTGGAAGGTGCGGGCACCCACGGCCAGACCGACCGCGATCATCGCCGCCGTCAGTAATACTCCCCAGCCGACCACACCGGTGAAGACCTCGCCGAGGAAGATCTGGCGGATGCCGTCGACGATGTGCTTGATCGGGTTGAAGTCGGACACGAGCTCCAGCCAGCGGGGAGCCAGGCTCATCGGCAGCAGGATCCCGGACAGCAGCAGGGTCGGGACCGCCAGCCCGTTGAGCAACGGCGCCAGGGCGTCCTCGCTCTTCAGGGTCAGCGCGGCGGCATACGACAGCGCCGAAAAGGACGCTCCGAGTGCGCCCACCACCGCGAGGCCCACGATCAGGCTGGCCAGGGGAGCGCGCAAGCCGAAGATCAAGGCTGCACCGATGAGGATGGTGCCCTGCACCAGGAGAACGATCACATCGCGCATCACTCTGCCCAGCAACAGCGATAGCCGCGACGCCGGGGTCACCCGCATCCGCTCGACGACGCCGGCCCGATACTCAGCAACGAGACCGAACCCTACGAAGGCGGCTCCGAAGATGCCGAGTTGGACCAAGAGTCCGGGAACGAACACTTGCCACGGGTCACCCGGCGGGAACCCGGGAGACTCCGCTACCGGCTTGAGCAGCGGACCGAACAGCGACAAGTACAAGATGGGCTGGATCAACCCGAGGATCACCCAGATGGGGTTGCGAACCGAAAGCCTCATGGCCCGGGAGAAGACAATCCAGGTGTCGGTGAGAAAACGCATGATTACCTCCAGGGTCGAGATCAGGCTGCCGGCTCTTCGCGCAGCGATCGGCCGGTCAGGGTGAGAAAGACGTCGTCGAGTGTCGGCCTACGAACGCCGACGGCAAGCGGCTCGGCCCCGTCACCGTCGAGCTGACGCAGCAACGCCGGAAGCACCTGGCCTCCGTGTGGCACGTGGAACCGCACAGTGGTGCCATCCGTGTCGGGCTCATCGGCACCGGGAAGGGCCGAGGCAACGCGAACGGCGGTGGCGACCGCGGCGGTGTTCGCCATAGTCAACTCCACGGTGTCCCCGGAGACCCGTTGCTTGAGCTCTTCGGGAGTCCCCCTGGCGACAATCTCGCCGTGGTCGATTACGAGGATGCGATCGCACAGGGCGTCCGCCTCTTCGAGATAGTGCGTGGTAATGAACACCGTGGCCCCGAGCGCATCACGCAGGTTGCGTATGTGAACCCACAGGTTCGCCCGCGCCTGCGGGTCGAGACCCGTTGTCGGCTCATCGAGGAAGATGAGACCCGGCTGGTGAATCAACCCCATGGCGATGTCGAGGCGGCGACGTTGACCGCCCGACAGGGTCCTGCACTTGCGATCCCAGACGCCGTCCAATTCGAAACGATCCATCAGCTCGTGACCGCGAGTACGGGCAACCCCGGTGGTGATGCCGTACATGCGGGCGTGATCAACCAACTCCTCGCCGGCAAGTGCTTCCGGGTAGGTGGTGCCACTCTGGGGCACGTAGCCGATACGTCGCCGGACGCCGACCGGATCTTTGGCAAGGTCGCAGCCGGCAACCGTTGCCGTCCCCGACGTCGGCTCGAGCAAAGTCGTCAGCATGCGCAGGGTAGTGGTCTTTCCAGCGCCGTTGGGGCCGAGGAAACCAACGATCTCGCCTTCGGTCACATCGAGGTCAACACCGCGCACTGCTTCGACGTCGTCGTGTCTGGTGCGGAAGGTGCGGGACAGACCCCTTGCTTCGATCATCATTTGAACCTCCTGGTGCAGATTGGCTGCGATACTGTTGCAAACAACAGTCAAACCCGATATATTCAACGTTGAATAATCAAGAAGGACTATGACACTAGCCCGGCTCTATCGCATTGGCAAGGGGATCGTCATTGATCGTCGACACGGAGGCCCGGTGTGGCTTTGAATACGACGCGTCTTCTCGTGCTCGGTGTCACCCGCATATTCCAACCCGTACACGGCTATTTCGTCCGTCGCGAGCTGTTGTCCTGGCATGCCGACGAATGGGCGAGGATCAACCCCGGTTCCATCTACAACGCTCTCCGCTCCCTAGAGCGAGCCGGGTTTGTGACCGAGGTAGCCACCGACGCCGAGGGCAATCGGCCCGCCAAGACGACCTATCGACTCACCGCTGACGGCGAGAGTGAATTCCGGATTCTCCTTCGTGATCACCTGTGGGACATCGACAGCTCAGATCCCACCAGCCTGCGCGCCGGCCTTTCGTTCATGTGGGCCCTGCCCCGCGAGGAGGTAGTGGCGGCGATGGACCACCGGGCGAACGCCCTCGAGGGTCTCGGCAACGCACAGCGTTTCACCCGACAGGAATACACCACCCACCCGGACAGGCCGGACCACGTCGTTGAGGTCTTTCTTCTCGAGGAGGCGCGTCTCGAGAGCGAACGACACTGGGCAATCGATTTTGCGCAACGTTTGCGCTCCGGTGCCTACCGCTTTGCCGGTGAGGGTGACGACCACGCCGACCCGAACACCGTGTGAACCGTCCGGGCATTTTGGGAGGCTGATCAGTCTCCTTCGACCGGTTCGTGGCGCATCACCAGGCGAGCGGAACGACTCCTGCCCACATAGTTCCATGCCCATTGGATCATCACGAGCAACCGGTTCTCGAAGCCTATGAGAAAGAAGATGTGAACACCCAACCAGGCGGCCCATGCGGGGAATCCGGAGAAGCGAACCCTGCCGAAATCCGCAACACCGGCACTGCGCCCGATCGTTGCCAGGTTGCCCTTGTTGCGATAGCGGAACGGTCCTGACCTCTCACCCCGGATGACGTCGGCGACATACCTGCCCATCTGCATCGCAGCGGGAGCTACTCCCGGGACCGGCTTTCCGCCGGAGGTGACCGCAGCCAGGTCACCGACCACGTGGATATTGCGATGACCGGGGATCGTGAGGTCGGGATTCACCGCCACACGACCCGAGCGATCGAGAGTGGCGCCAAGTGGCACCAGCGCCGAACCCAGGCTCGAGGCTTTGACCCCGGCGGCCCACACGATGGCTTGGGGGTTCAGTACGCGCTCCTCGTCACCACTGCGGAGGACCGCCCGTCCCTCATCGACTTCTGAGACCTGCCATCCGGTCATCACCTCGACCCCGAGGCCGACGAGCTGTTGCTCCGCCTTGCGAGACAAGTCCTCGGGGAATGCCGACAGGACCCTCTGCCCCGCCTCCACCAACAGTATTCGGGCGGCGGACGGGTCGATGTCACGGAAGTCGCGCCGCAGGGCGTGATGAGCCATCTCGGCAATGGCGCCGGCCATTTCGACGCCGGTCGGCCCAGCACCCACAACAAGAAACGTGAGCGCGGCGCAACCGGTGCGCTCCGCCGTTTCAAACGCACCGAGGATCTGGGCCCTCAGCCCGGTGGCATCGGCCAGCGTTTTCAGCCCGGGTGCATCGTGCTCCCACTCGTCGTGGCCGAAGTAGTGATGAGTGGCTCCGGTGGCGACGATCAACTCATCGAAACCGATCGTCGCAGTATCAGTCACGACCTCGTCGGCGCGAATCTCGCGCACCGTGTCCTGGATGACCTTGACGTTGTCTTGCCGTCGCAGGACATAGCGGATGGGAGATGCGATGTCGGCCGGTGACAGGCCGCCGGTCGCCACCTGGTAGAGCAGCGGCTGAAAGAGGTGGTAGTTGGTTCGATCGATCAAGGTGATCACAACATCGGCGCGAGCGAGCCGCTGGGCCGTAGTCAACCCCGCGAAACCGCCACCCACGATCACAACACGACGCGTCATCGAGACTCAGGGTAAGCGCTTTTGCGACCCTGCCGAGACCACTGCCGGGCAGAAAAATCACCGAGCCGATGGCTAACAAGCTCGTAGCAACGGCCGACTGGGTTGACCGAATCGGCTATTAGGAGCACACACGTGATTCAGAGGATCAAGGGCGCGTTTGGGGACCACCGCGTTTCACTAACGATGAAGATCGCGGCAGCTGTGGTGGCGGCCGCCATTGTCCCGATCGCCATAGCCGGAACGATGTCGGTCCGTGCCGCCTCGGGCGCCCTCACCGACTCGGCCGGCAACGGGCTGATGGGCGTTGCGGCGAGCAGGGCGGAAACGATCACGAGGTACTCGGACACGATCGCCAATCAGGCGATCACCGTCGCGTCCAGCGACCAGACCCGGGGGGCTCTCATCGAGTTCGCCGACAGCTTCGCCGCGGTCGGTGCCGACACGGTGCGGACCGCCTACCGGGGTACGGTTGGAGACCTGGTAGACGCCGGGGACGGCACCGCCTGGTCCGCCGACTCGGCCACCTACCACCCCTGGTTCCGCCAGTTCCAGGTCCAGTTCGATTACTACGACGTGTTCCTGTTCGACACCGAAGGCAACTGTGTCTATACCGTCTTCAAGGAAGACGACTTTGGCACCAACCTCATCAACGGGCCCTACGCCGACACCGGTCTCGGTGACGTCTACCGCGGCGCCATGGCTCTTCCCGAGGGCGAGGTCTACTGGACAGATTACGCCCGCTACGCACCGTCCAACGGTGATCCGGCTGCCTTCGTAGCATCGCCGATTTACGACGGCGGCTCCGAGCCCGTCGGCGTCCTCGCCTTCCAGATGCCCCTCGACCAGATCGCACAGATCATGCAGAGCACCTCGGGTCTGGGGGAAACAGGTGAGGCGTACCTGGTTGGTAGCGACGGTTTGATGCGCACCCAGAGCCGGTTCTCATCCGACAACACCATCCTCGAGACGAAGGTCGAGACCGACGAGGTCTCCAACGCCTTTGCCGGGGACACAGGCGTCGAGGTCTCTACCAACTACCGCGGCGTCCAAACGCTGTCGGCCTACCAGCCGGTTGACGTGTTCGGCAACACCTACGCGCTGATCGTTGAAGACGACACCGCCGAGGCCCTGGCTTCGGTTGGCTCGCTCACCAGGCAGCTCATCCTGACCTCGCTCGTCATTGCCCTCCTCGTAGCAGGGGCAGGCATCTGGTTCGCCCGACGGTTCGGCAAGCCGATCAAGACCGTCGCCGCGGCTGCGCAGCGTCTGGCGTCCGGCGATACCAACATCGACCTCGATGTGAGCCGGAATGACGAGCTCGGCGACATGGTCGTAGCCTTCGAAGGTACCGTCCAATACATGGCCTACGCGGCCGAGTCCGCGGAGCGGGTTGCGTCCGGTGACCTCCGTATCGAGCACCAACCGGTCGGCGACAGCGACGTTCTCGGACATGCTCTAGCCCGCATGGTCGCCTCGCTCCGTCAGGTCGTCGGTGACGCCCGTTCCGTCGCCGGCAACGTCGACCTAGCGTCTAATTCCGTGAGCGGTGGTTCGAAGGAGTCGGCACAGGTTGCCGAAGAAGTTGCCACCGCCATCTCCTCGGTCGCCGAGGCCGCCACCTCACAGGCGAACATCTCAGACAGCCTCCTCCAGGCGGTCGACAGGATCAGCACCGAGGTAGATGTCGCAGCCCAGGCATCGCGGAGCGTGGTCGACGCGTCGACGACGGCCCGTAACGAGGCCACGAGCGGTCTCGACCTGATCGACCAGGCAACCAGGGCGATGGAAGCCATCACACACGCATTCGGTGATGTATCCAACTCGGTCACCACTCTCGACGGCCAGTTCGTCCAGGTCGAGGAGATCGTCGACCTGATCCGCTCCATCGCCGAGCAGACCAACTTGCTGGCGTTGAACGCAGCGATCGAGGCCGCCCGTGCCGGTGAGCTTGGCCGCGGGTTTGCCGTGGTCGCCTCCGAGGTCAAGTCGCTCGCCGAAGAATCGGCTTCCTCGACCGAGCGGATTGCATCGATCGTCGGCGACATGAAGACCGGAGTGGCGACAACCGTCCGCTCAGCAAACGACGGCAGGGTCCAGATCGAGAACGGGTCCACCGTGGTCGATTCGGCCGGTGAGAGCTTCCGCACGATCGCCGCCTCGGTCGATGAGATCGACACACGGGCGCACAACGTTGAGTCCGCAACCGGGCGGATCGAAGATGCCGCCCACCAGATTGCGAACGACACCAAGGAACTGGCGGCCCTCGCTCAGTCCAACAGCGCCGTGGCCGAGCAGGTTGCCGCCTCGTCCGAGGAGGCAACCGCCGCAGCAGTGGAGCTGGGAGGCCAGGCCGGTCAGCTATCGGACTCCTCCGCCCAGTTGATCACGACTCTGGACCGCTTCCAGGTCGGCTGATTCGTACCGGCAACAACAGATCGAGACTCCTCTCGACGACAAGGAAACGGGCCTTTCGGGTCCGTTTCCTTGTCGTACGGACGACTACGAATCCGGTGCGAGCGCCGCCGATCCTTCCCCCCTCGGACGGCCCGGGAGGCCGCCCGATCCCCCCGAAATGGGGGGATCACTAATTGTCGACGCCAGACCCGACCGCCAAGCGCAGCTGACGCCTCGACCCGGAAGAGAAAAACCGACAGCGACCACCGCTGATCCTTCCCCCCTCGGACGGCCCGGGAGGCCGCCCGATCCCCCCGGAATTGGGGGATCACTACTCACCCGCAATCGCCGCTGGTACACCCGATCGGCGGTCAAGCGAGCAGTAGCCCTCCCCTTGCGGGAGGGCGGGGCCAGACCCGACCGCAGGGAGGGGCTGGACCGGGAGGGGGACAAAACCAACGGCCACCGCCGCGCGCCCTTGCCCCCTCGGACGGCCCGGGAGGGCCGCCCGATCCCCCCGGATGGGGTCCTCGGGTTCGAGCTGGCGGAGAGGGAGGGATTTGAACCCTCGAGGGAGCTTCAAACCCCCTACTCGCTTAGCAGGCGAGCGCCTTCGACCGCTCGGCCACCTCTCCGGGTAGAGAGAGGTTATCAGGTCGCAGGATGGTGCGATCAGCTGCATTCTCCGCACATCCCGCCCGGCAGGAGGGCGAGCGCCAGCGCAACCGCACACAGACGGATGCGGCGAGGACAGAGGCAAGCCGATCATTAACAGCTTGGGAACACGGACATTTCCCGGACCAAAGACGGCGAGTGCCGTGTTTACTTGATGAACGAAAAGGAGCGAATGTGGAATTCAAGGAAGTTGATTTGCGCCAGCGGCTTAGCCCGCTTCAATACAACGTGACCCAGGAAGCAGGCACCGAGCGTGCCTTTACCGGCGAGTACTGGAACACGAAAGACCCGGGCACATATCGCTGCGTCGTCTGTGACACCTCGCTGTTTTCGAGCGACACCAAGTACGACTCGGGGAGCGGTTGGCCGAGCTTCTGGGAGGCCATCGACCCTGAGAAGGTCAACCGCGTCGTCGACCGCAGCCACGGGATGACGCGTGTCGAGGCAACGTGCGCCACCTGTGGTGCCCACCTCGGTCATGTCTTCCCCGATGGCCCCCGCCCGACCGGGGAGCGATTCTGCATGAATTCGGCCTCCCTGAGGTTGGATCGCGACCAGTCCTAATCTTGCCTCTAGCGGCAAGAGGAACCTGGTGACCGAACCGGCCGAAAGCGACATCGACACGCTCACCCGGCATCTGGAACATCGACTTGCCCGCGGGGAGAGATGCATCGTCGGCATCACCGGCGCTCCCGGGGTGGGCAAGTCGACGTTCACCGAGGAGCTGGCGGCCCGATTCACCCCTTCCCCACCCATCGTGGGAATGGACGGGTTCCACCTGGCACACAAGTACCTCGAGTCGATGGAGCTGCTGCACCGCAAGGGCGCCCATTACACATTCGACGCCTGGGGCTACGTGGCAACGATTCGCCGGATCTTCAAACAGAGCCCGGACGAGGTCGTCTTTGCGCCCCAGTTCGACCGATCCATCGAAGACTCGATCGCAGCGGCAATCCCGGTGACGCCGGACGATCGGCTCGTACTGACCGAGGGCAACTACCTTCTGCTCGATATCCATCCCTGGAACGAGCTGCGCAACCTGCTCAGCCTGACCATTTATCTCGACCTCGATGAGGAGGTCCGGATCGATCGGCTCATCAGACGCCACGTCGAGTTCGGCAAGACCCGGCAACATGCCGAGCGCCACGTCCGCGAGTCGGACCAGGTGAACGCCATGCTCATCGCCGGCTCGCGCCGCAATGCGGACTTCGTGGTCGACTATCCCGGCAGCGGCTAAAGCCCCGCCCGGAGCGAACCGATTGAGAAACCATGGAAGCCGACACCGAGTCATGGCCGGTTCGACCAGGCACGCAGAGTGCCACCCGGTCCGACCTCGCGCTGTTCTACGAGCAGATCCGGCTTCGCATCATGACAGCGGCTGTTGTGATCTCGATGGCGGTGGGTTTCGTTACCGGATTTCCACGCGGCCCGGGCGTTCAGATCGCGGCTGCCGCATCGTTCTTGCACGCCTTCTATGTGCGCAGACACCGGCAGGATCCCGGCGGAATGACGCTGCTCATCGACGGTGCGGGAATCGCCCTGGCCACCCTCACCATGAGCATCCCCGTTGTTACCGCCACCGCCTTCTGTTTCTACGCTGTGGTCGCCTCGGTGCTCGTATCGAGTCGCAACGTCAAATGGGTGGGATTGTTCGCGGTCACCTGGATCGGTTTCAGCCTCTGGTGGATGCGCGAGGGCTTCAATGCTCCATTTGAACCGCGGGCCCGCGTCATCATCGAGATCTCGTCGGTTACGTTCTTCGCCGGTGCGATCACGCTCGTCGTCGCCAAGGTCATCGCCGAGCTTCGCAGAGCCGAGGAGGAGAGAAGCCAGGCGGCGCATGCGCTCCGTGTCAGCAACGCCCGGCTGGAACAGCTCATCGAGTCAAAGGACCGCTTCGTCGCATCTGTCTCTCATGAGTTGCGTACGCCGCTGACTGCAGTAATCGGGTTGGCCCACGAACTGGGGTCGCCGACGGCGCGCTTCTCTCCCGAGGACCTGCAGGAGTTTCACCGCATGATCGCCAGCGAAGCGGATGAGGTCGCCCGCATAGTCGAGGACCTACTCGTCGCAGCCAGGTCCGATATCGGGGAGGTCGCTGTCTTTCCCAAGGACCTGGCTCTAGGCCCCCTGGCCGCCGACACAGTCGGTGTCACGACCGCTGTCCATGGTCGGGTCGAGTTGGTCAGCGGAGACGCCAGAGCGCTGGCCGACCCTGTACGTGTCAAGCAGGTCGTCCGGAACCTGCTGATCAATGCAGCGCGCTACGGCGGGAAGACGATCCGGGTCACCATCGGCGAGGAGTCGGGACGCCCTTATGTCGAGGTCGCAGACAACGGGTCCGGCATCGTTGCCGGCGATGCCGAACGGATTTTCGAGCCCTACCAGCGGGCCCACGCCCCGAAAGAAGAGCGCGGATCCATCGGTCTCGGGTTGGCGGTGTCGCGTACCCTCACCCGGTTGATGGGTGGTGACCTCAAATACGGTCGCAGGGACGGGTGGACCGTGTTCACCGTCACCCTGCCCCCGGTGGTGGCCGCCGAGCCGAGTCTCCCGGCTGAGGTCACGGCGACATAGGGCGTCAGCCGAACCGCTTCTCGAACCAGTGGCGGGCGTAGGGGTTGTCGTTGTAGCGCTCTATCTCGACGTAGCCGCTCGAGTGGTAGAGCGCGAGCGCCTCTGTCAGCACACTGTTCGTGTCGAGCCGGATGACGCTGTTGCCCATTGCTACGAGCCGATCCTCGAGGTGCTCGAGGAGCCTTCGCCCCAGCCCCGCACCGCGCATCGACGGCTCGATCCACATTCTCTTGATCTCTCCCAGACCCGGCTCGAGAGTCTGCACCCCACCGCATCCGAGCGTTCTCGTGTCGCTGCGCACGACGACAAAATGCCCGTCGGGTGGCCGCAGCTTCTCGGCGTCCTCGTCGCGGTAAGCATTCCCGTCGAACCCGGTTGGGAACCTTGTATCGAGCTCCGAGAAGTATCGATCGATGGCCCAGCGCGCCGTCTGGTGGGTTACCTCGATCTCGTCGAAGTGGACGGTGGCTGCGGTCAGCAGCTTCTCCGCGGTGGCGAGAGCGTCGGATAAAAGCTCTCGCTGTCTCTCCGTTAGCGGTGCCAGGATCGCCTGTACGGCCGCGTCCGAGCTGTTGTCGAGATGGCGCCATTCGGCGGCACCCTTGCGAGTCAGGACGGCGATCCGCCGCCGCCGGTCGCTGCTGTCGTCGACCAGCTCGACCAACCCGTCCTCCTCCAGAGCATGCAACATGCGGCTCAGATATCCCGCGTCCAGCTCGAGAGCGTCACGCAGCTCGGCTACCGGCCGACCGTGTAACCCGATCTCGAAAATGAGACGCGCCAAGCTGAGCGGCCTTCCTCGCCCGAGGAAGCTGTCGTCGAGCACGCCTATCTGCCGCGTGAAGCTCCGGTTGAAAGACCGCAGCTGCATCAGGGGTGAGACCATAATGCTTGACTTTAGTCAATTAATTCGAGCAAGGCGCACGGGGCCGGTTCCGTCGAAATCCTCAATCCACGGGATGCAAGCGTCTTTGGTGGCGAAGGGGTCGATCTCAGCAGCTTTCTGAACGATCTGGGTTGCACACCTCTTACGGGTCTGGGCCGATTCGCAAGGCCCACCTCGACCTGGTCTCCGCGCCCGTCGATCCTCCCAGAGGGAGGATGAATTCCTCCTCCCCCGTGGGAGCGAACGAGGTATACCCTGCTGCTGTGACCGATACCGTCAGCGACGACATCCGCGAGGAGATCCGGAGCCTCTTTGTCGGCGACCGCACCCTCGGGGACTCGTTTGCGCCCCCGCTGCTATTTGTCGCCGTGAACGCCCTGTGGAATGTGCGTCTCGGCGCATTTCTGGCTATCGCGGCGGGGTCGGTTGTCGCGATCTGGCGTATCAAACGCGGGCAGCAGGTCATCTACGCCATCGCGGGGATCGCGGCCGTCGTCCTCGCAGCTTTTCTGGCGGTCCGCTCCGGCAGAGCGGAGGACTACTTCCTCCCAGGCATCGTCTCGACGGGCGGTTGGGCGCTCGGAACCCTGCTCTCGATTCTCGTCAAACGACCGCTGGCTGCCTGGACGAGCTGGGCATACCGGCGCTGGCCGCTCCGCTGGTACTGGCGGCCCGACGTGCGTCCCGCCTACAGCTTTGTGTCGTGGTACTGGTTCGCCTATTTCGCGGTGCGGGGCGGCGTCTCGCTGTGGCTTTACCTCAACGAGCAGCCGGCAATCCTTGCCGTTTGGAAGACGGTGACCTCGTGGCCGACGATCCTTCCCCTTCTGTACTTCACCTACAGGATTGGCGTCGAACGACGCAACGCGCTGGGCGGGCCAAACATCGACGAGTTCCGGGCAGGCTCCGAACCGCCCTTCGCGGGTGGGCAACGCCGCTTCTAGGATTGATGCCATGACCGGTAGCGAAGATCTGATCCGTCAGGCCCGTGCAGCAGCAGGGGGCGGTCTCCCCAGGGCACCGCGGCGACACGCCGCAGTCCTCACCTGTATCGACTCGCGCATCCAGCCCGAGCTGATCCTCGGCGGCGCCCCCGGCGACTACCACGTCATCCGCAACGGTGGCGGCGTGGTGTCGGATGATGCGATCCGCTCACTGATGGTCTCGCAGTACTACGGCACCGACCAGGTCGTTGTCATCATGCACACTGATTGCGGAGCGTTGGCCTATCCGGCCACCACCGAGAAGCAGCGGCTCGAAGCGGAGACCGGTCAGCGTATCGGCTTCAACGTCCACGACTTCACGGATCTGGAGATGGAGCTGGCCCGGGGTGTCGCACAGCTTCGCTCGACGCCACTCCTTCCCTACAGGGAACGAATCACGGGCATGATTTTCGACGTAGCCACCGGGCGCGTTCGTACGGTGATCGAATAGCTGCCCCCTGCGGGAACCCCGACGGTGGCACACAGCGTCCAAAACGGTGAGCACGTCGCAGATCCCGGAAAGGTGGACATAGTGCGTCGCCTGGTAATCCTGACCACCGCAGTACTGCTGGTCGCCGGATGCGGGTCCACCGGCCGGTCGGCCCCAACCACCACCAGCCCCCAGCCCACAGCATCGACCATCCCGTTCCAGAAGGGTGAGCTGGCAAGTCTTGATGTGCCCCGCGCCACGCCTTCGGCAACCGAGGCCGACATCGCCGCAGTAACCGCCGGTGACGCCGCCTTCGGGCTCGACCTCTTGCGGGCGACTGCCGGCGGCGAGAACCTGATGCTCTCGCCGTACTCGATTGCCACCGCTCTCAGCATGCTGTACCCGGGGGCGAAAGGCACCACCGCAGAGGAGATCGCGGCAGTGCTCCACCTCGACGTTCCGGATGACACGCTGCATGCGGTTCGCAACGCCATCGAGACAGCCCTGAGCGCCGCGCCGGAACCGGCGGGTCCGGACGACGAGCGACAGCCGTTCACCATCAACCCGGCCAACTCGGCCTGGGGTCAGGGCGGCTTCCCGTTCCTCGACGACTACCTCGAGGTCCTGGCATCCCAGTACGGCGCGGGGCTGCGGCTGGTGGACTTCAGTGGTGACCCTGAGGCGGCGAGGGACGCCATCAATTCCTGGGTCGAGGACGCCACGGAGGAGCGGATCAAGGATCTGGTCCCCGAGGGAGCAATCGACCCAAGCACCCGGCTGGCACTGGTCAACGCCATCTGGTTCTACGCCAACTGGGAAACCCAGTTCGCAAAGGATTCGACAACGAACGACCCGTTCACCCTGACCGGTGGTGAAGAGGTGACGGTGCCGATGATGCACGAGACCATCCACACCGAGTACGCGTCGAACGACCTGTTCGCAGCAGTCCGGCTGCCGTATTCGGGTGATGCCTCGATGGTCGTCGCCATCCCGAAGAACGGCTCCCTGGCCAACCTCGTCGACAAGCTCACGGCCGCTGATCTCGCCATTGCCTGGGACAGCGCCGAGGTCAACGTGTCCGTGCCCTCGTTCCAGATCGACTCCGACGTCCCTCTCAAGCAGGCGCTTGAAGAGCTGGGGATGGTCCAGGCGTTCGACCCCACGGCGGCGGATCTCAGCGGGATCACCACCGCCGAGCAGCTCTACGTCTCGGATGCATTCCACAAGACATTCATCGGCGTCGATGAGAGTGGGACCGAGGCGGCCGCAGCCACTGCTCTCATCGTCGGTCTGACATCGGCGCAGGTCGGCGAGCCGGTCACGTTCACCGCCAACCGGCCTTTCCTGTTCTGGATCGAGCACAACAGCACCGGGGAGATGCTCTTCCTGGGCCAGGTGACCGACCCGAGGTAGACCGTGCGTTTGGCTTTCGTGGTGGCGCCTCGTGCCGACAGGGACTGCAGCGCCACCAAGAGGCTGAACATGAACCGTGAAGAAATCGAGATTCTCGAAGCGCTCGAAGCCGACTTCGCCGAAAGCGATGCGGCGTTCGTCGCCAGGATGAACGCCGGTCCCAGCCTGCCCATGGCACAGCGGGTGCGTCTTGCGCTCGCCACGATGCTCGGCGTTTTCCTGGTGATGCTCTTTTCCGTCAACATCGTCTTTGCCCTAACCGGATATATGGTGCTGGTGGCCGCGGGCACCGAGGTGCTACGCAATCACCGTTTCGCGCCCGCTGAGGAGTCTCCGCGGGAGACATTCCACCGGCTCACCGCGGGGCTGTTCCGCAGCAACGACGACTGGGCAGAGGTCACCGACTAACCGGTTCGACTATCGCGACAAGAACTCAATGAGTGCGCTGGTCACCCCATCCGCCACATGTGCGCCGATGTCGTCGGCCGAGATCGCGGTGAGATCTGTCTCAGTCACGCAGTTGAGCGCATGGGTTACGCAGTCCAGGATCGCCGTTGTGTGCGCGACCCCGGACTCGGTGAACAACTGGTCCCAGGACTGGGCCTCCTCGGGCGGCACGTTCCAGTCGTAGTCGCCACCGACTACGAGAACCGGCTGGGTGAGGTTTGCCGCCGCATTCAGCTTCGCCTCGTCGAGGTCGAACCAGCTGTTCCAGAAGGTCGCAGACACCCCGGCCACAGCTTCGTCGCTCCCATCGCGGATCTGTCGCAGACCCTCCAAGGTCGCCGCCAGATCCGACATCCCCGGCGCAGCCATCGCCTGATCCTTTGTCATGCCGAGGGACTCCAGCAGGTCGATTGACGACGTGTACTGGAACTCAATCAGCTGATCGATGGGCCGGTAGGGGCCGGACAGCATCGCCCCGCTTGCCAGTTTGGGATCGGCCTGCAGCAACACGGGTATGAACTCGCCGCCCTGGCTGTGGCCAACGACCGAGACCCGGAACGGGTCAACCTCCGGCTGCTCTCGGAGGAACGCAACCGCGGCCCCCGCGTCGGCGACAAAATCGTCGATGACCAGATCGTCGCCCGGAACCGGATAGCCGTTGTCGCCGCATCCGTTGAAGGGGCCGCACGTCCTTTTGTCGTAAGTGAGAACCGCAAATCCGGCCTGCTGGAGAGCATCTCCGAGCTCGACGAAGACGGGGATCTCGAAACCGAAGCTCATGTTGATCTGCCCGCTCACCGCCTCGTCGCGGGTGTTCGGACCGCTCCCGTGAATGAGGACCACCCCGGGAGCGTTGCCCTCTTCCGGGAGCCGCAGGGTGCCGGACAGCTCGAGGTCTCCCGACATGAAGGTGACCTCCCTCACCGCTTCTGCCGGCGCTGCCGTCGAGGGCGGTGCCTGGGTGGTTGTCGTGGTCGCGACGGTCGTCGTCGTGGCTGTGGTTGATGATGACGGCGTGGATGAAGTTGTCGTCGCCGGACCACCGGAGTCCGCGCACGAGGCAACCAGACAGCAAAGCGCTACCGTCGGGACGAACCTCTTCATGATTCCAACCTTTCGGGAACCGGGAGCAAACTCTATATTATTCTAGTATATATAGAACTTTGCTCAATTCAACCGGCGACAACTCATGCCGAAGGCTGGACCTCATGGAGAAGGCCGAACTCCCGGTGCGGCAACACTCACCGGCGGCGAGTACGTGATAGTTGCATACGACGTGCCCGGAGGGATGGACCCTTCCCGGTCGCCGGTCGTTGTCGTCTCCTGCCGACCGACCAGGTAGCCGTCGCCGTCGAAAACGAGCTCCATGGTGACGGTCCCGTAGTAGCGATCCTCGTACGTGGTCGAAGCCGAAACACGTCCACCGTCGAGCCGGGCTTGGTCGAGATCGAGCGTCCCCAGGACGTCTAGAACCGCGGCACGTAGCGCCGGTGGGGCCACAAGCTTCGGATCGAGGATCCTGGCTGCCAGATTCATCATCTTGACGTCGATCGGTTGTTCGCCGTGGTCTGCCTCCGCTGCCTCCCTCATCTGGATGGCCAGCTGATCCGGGTCGATCGACCAATCAGTCTCGCCCACCCAGTCCGCGACACCCGTCAGTGTCTGAGTCCTCGTCTGACCCACCGCATCGATCTGGTCCACTCCGTTGTCATAGTAGGTGGCCTTATCTTCCGGGCTGAAGAAGATCGGCTCACCCACGCTCGTCTTGCTCTCTACCGTCTGGCCCTGCCACCAGTTCTCAGTCCGATCGGGAAGCAAGTAGTCAATGTCCACCAGGGTATTCCCAATCGGCTCGTCCTTCCCTGTCAAGATCACCTCGTTCCTGACGAAGTAGATGTACGAACCCTCGGGCATCTCCTGGGGCGAGATAGTTCGAGCCGCTTCGGCAATCTCTCCGAGGAAAGCCTCTGCGGGCGTACGGCTCCACGGCGCTGCCGCGACCAAAGCGATCACGAGGGCAATAACAGCCACGGCGGCAGCCGGGACGAGGCGACGGAGCCGTGGCTGCCTACGGGCGGGGGTTGATTGAATGACCGCAACCAGAGTCTGTCGCGCTGATTCGGTTTGGCCGGGCGTCGGCTGCCTCATATCGACAAGACCGTCGAATATGTCCCGAAGCGGATCGCGTTCTGCTGTCATCATTCACCTCCCCCGTACTCGGCGGTACCCTCACCCTTGTCTTTCCCCTCGTCGGGTAATAGGTTCCGGAGCCTCTCCCGCGTACGTGACAGCCGTGAGCGCACCGTCCCTACCGGGATGTCGAGCGCTTCGGCGATCTCGGCATAGGAGAGGTCCGCCAACGCATAGAGAAACAGGACCTCGCGGTCTTTCTCGCGGAGCCGGTTGAGCTCGCTGCGGAGTAGCTCGATCCGGCGGGCGGCGTCAATCTGCGCATCGCGGTCGGGATCGAACCAGATGCCGCCATCGGCCGGCGCCCGGCCGTGGGCGCGCCGACGACGTGCTTTCGATCGGTGGTGCCGCCGCGCGAGATTTGCCGCGATCCCGTACAGCCACGGCGCGGCGCTGACCGCGTCTTCCCGGAACTTCGCCCGTTGCCGGAACGCGGCAACAAAGACCTCGCTGGCGAGATCCTCGGCGTCGGACGGCCCTACTCGTGCTGCCAGATACGAGAAAATCCGGGCGTGATAACGGTCGAACACGATATGGAACGCGGCGGGATCGTCAACAGACGATCGCATCACCTCGCCGTCGTTCATGTCCTCCACTACGTCATTCTCGCCGGTCTACCCTCGGGCTCAGCTACTCCAGTAGGAGATGGACTCCGCCTTGTTGTCCAACGCCGACGGAACGTTGTGGACCGAGCCGGTGCCGACCGTCGACCGGTAGGCGCCTCCCATGGCCGGGTGATCGTGGTGCTTGACCCGATAGCAGCCGTTCCACGTCGATGAGATCCGGTTGTCCCACGCCGGCGGTGTATTCCAATATCCCCCGGAGCAAGATGAGCCGACGACGCTGATCGAGGAGCCGCCACCGCTGTACCCGTCGTAGTGGACCCCGAGTGTGAACGTCGAGAGGACGACGGCGATCACAGGCAGGTGCGCCAGATCGGCGGGTGTAACGTCGCTGTCGAGAGCAACCGCACCCGACGAGGCGAACCACGCTGCCTCAGCGAACGTGCCGAAACAGACCGGATCGGAGAGCACGAATTCGCCCGTATCCAACTGATCGATGACCTCGACGACACAATGCTCATCGGCAGGCTCGGCGCCCGCGGCAGTCCCGACACCTGCCAGCACCGCAACAACAACCATGAACAAGACCGCGATAGTTCTCTTCGAACCAAACATCTCGCCACCTTCCCGGATCGGCCTTTCCTTCAATTGCCCGCCCCCCGGATTCGGGTTCCGTCAGCCAGTCGGAACCTGAATCCCGGCATCGGGCAATAACGGGGTGAAACTCACCCGGCAAAAAAGACGCGGTGCCCGGCCCGGCCACCTTCCCGGGTCGAGACGGGCCGGGCGCCGCGTCCCGCACCATGCGCGGCGACTCTTTCCCATGAGCCGCCGCGCGGCTTTTTCTCAGTGGCATCACTCAGTGTGGGGTTCTCATCTGGATTTCTTAACGATCGTGGCATGGTGCCGACACGAGATATGGGCTTTCCACACCGGAAGCGCCAGAATCTACAGGCTGGAGCCTTTATGAGTGTGGGTGATCGACCGAGTCGGGGGGCTTCTGGACGTGAATATCCGAGCGGTGTGCGTGCATGGCTGCGTGCCGCCGGCTTCGCCCCGTTGCTGATCACACCAGGGGTAGCCTACCTGATCGCTGGTCGGAGCATCACCTGGACGGCGGTACTAGCTGCGTCTCTGGTCACCGGCCTTGGGATCAT
Source organism: uncultured bacterium (assembly GCA_963801165.1). Classification (GTDB taxonomy): domain Bacteria; phylum Actinomycetota; class Acidimicrobiia; order Spongiisociales; family UBA5794; genus JAAETI01. Next base: position 614,572 of record CAWDDT010000005.1, on the reverse strand, counting down.
GCTGATCCGCGTCTTGGTGTTGCAGAGAATCGCCGGCAGCTCCTCGGCCGCAAGCGGACAAGCACTGTCGAGTGAGATAGAGAAGCTCGTCGGGGCAATCCGGGATGTGGCGAGGGGGAACCTCAACGCCCAGATCGACTTTGACGAGGCGACGATTTCCGACGTCTCGGGCGACATTAGCAGTGCTCTATCCGACCTCAGCGGCGCGTTCGACGAGATGACCGTGGGCCTGCGGTCCATCATCGGGCTGGCAGCCGATATCAGTCGTCGGGTTCAAGATGGCTCCGACGCGCTGGCAGAGGCATCCGACGAATCGAAACAGGCTTCCAACGAAGTAGCGAATGCGATCACCTCCGTGGCGGACGGCGCCGTGTCCCAGGCGGCGGTCACGGACCGGGTGGCCAATCACGTGGCCGATATCGGGCAAACCGTCACCGCCGCGGTAGAGGCCGTTCGCCAGGTTCTCGACACATCCCAGCAGGCGGAGGAGACGGCGGAGTCTGGGAAGGCGAAGCTCAATGAGGCAATCGGGGCGATGGAGCGAATTACGTCCTCGTTTCGGGATGTCGCCGACACCGTCCTCGAGTTGGGCAGTCGTTCCACCAAGGTGGAGGAGATAGTCGACCTGATACGGTCGATAGCAGAGCAGACCAACCTTCTTGCCCTGAACGCCGCCATCGAAGCTGCGCGCGCCGGCGATGCCGGTCGCGGCTTCGCTGTCGTTGCCGCCGAGGTGAAAGCTCTTGCCGAAGAGTCGGCGCGATCGACCGAGCAGATCGCGGATCTGGTGGGGTCGATCCGAGAATCGGTCGCCGACGCCAAGCGGGCTACCGGCTCGGGCCAGGCAGATGTGGACCAGGGCGCTCAAATCATCGGCGACGCCGGAAGCGCTTTTAGCAACATTGTCGACGCGGTGACCTCGATGGAAACCAGGGTCCGCGAGCTCAGTACGGCGACGACTTCGATCTCCGGATCCACGGAGTCGATCGGGCTTGCCGTCAAGGACCTCGTTGTTGTCGCCGAATCGAACTCGGCTACCGCGGAGGAGGTAGCAGCGTCGTCGGAGGAACTGGCCGCATCCTCCACAGAGATTGGGCACACCGCTCAGGACCTCGCAAAGAGCTCACGTGAGCTGGCAGCCGCGCTCCGCGGCTTCACATTCGGAGACGGCTCTCTGGACTTCGCTGCAGCAATATCCGCTCACCAGGCATGGAAGGCACGAATCCGTGACTACCTGCGGGGCACAGAAGAGCTCCACCGAGAGGATGTCGCCTCCCACACCGACTGCGAGTTGGGACTATGGCTCTACAGCATGGGTATCAAGACTTACGGCAATCGACCTGAGATGAAGTCGCTGGAGCAGAACCATCAATCCCTCCACGAGCAGATCCATGCGGTCATCACCGCAAAGACCTCAGGCGACAACGCAGGTGCAGACCGGGCCTATCAGACGGTCACCGAACTCTCGAATCGCGTCGTGGCAGACCTCCACGCCCTACAGAGCGGCGACTGAGGACCGGCGCCAGGGACGCAGAATCACAAGCCAGACCGGCGACCGCCATTCTCTATCCCATCAACCGAAGACCAGTAGAAGCCCAGCTGATGCTGGGCTTCTACTACGGACGGAGTGGTGCTCTGTTTCAGGACATGGGAACGGCATGTCGCGAGACATAGGAAACATCGGTCGGCTGCTTTGGTGGGTCGATATCGACAGCACGTCTTGTGATCGTGTCGGTTGTTGACGAGGACCGGTCCCCGGGCTGATACCGCCCGCACCGGTCTAGTTGTTGCTGTAGCTTGTTGATGCAGGGAACTCGACACCAACTCGTTTCCGCCCGGGACTTGGTGGTCGGCTCGGCTAGGTCAGTCCGAGAACCGTTAGCAGAGCGTTGTCGATACCCCATTGTTCTTCCGAAGTGAGGTGACCGGCTAGGTCTCCGAGCCGGTTGATATCGACTCCGCCGACTTGTTCAACAAGAACCCGGGTCGATGAGCCTTCGATCTCGATCTCAGGCCGGAACGATGCTGCCTTGGCGCTCGCGGAAGTCGGGGCAACCAAAATCACCGACCGCGGAAGAAACGCATCCGATTGCACCACCACGCCAAAGCGCTTCCCGCGCTGTTCATGATCGACTCCCTTAGGGAGCCGCAGGTCAAAGATGTCACCCCGCTGCACGGAGGCTCTCCATGAGGTCGGCCACTGCCGCCATCTCGGCCCGGTCATCTTCGTCGGCTTCGAGAGCGGCAACTTCCGCTGCCAGCGCCTGTTTTTCGCGGCGTCGCGACGCAGCCTCAACCAATGCCGCCCGGATCGCTTCGGAACGGGTCATGCCAGCCGCTTCGAGCTGGCCTAGAGCGTGAAGCGCTTCATCGTCGAGTCGTACAGATATTGCTCGAGCCATGCCGGGGGCATGGTATCACGAATTGTCATACGTCGATAGGCCCCCCGATGCAGGGTTCGGAGCTGCCCCGCGCGCCAATCGGGCCTGCTGGTGCGGTGCTAACGATCGACCCGCATGCAGTGAAAAGCCCTGTGTAGCAGGACTTTTCGCTGGCGGAGGGAGTGGGATTCGAACCCACGGAGGTATTACCTCAACGGTTTTCAAGACCGTTCGGGGCGTTTCTCGGAAGTCGCCAAATAGCTGGCGATAATGCCGAAAACCGTTATGGCACAGAGGTTTTCGACCACTCATCATCATTGGTCATCTCCCAGTGGTTTGCATCGTTTTTCATTCTCCCGCGCCCCCAGCGCGCCCCGAGATGCGGAAGACTGCTCGCCGTGCTCACGGCCGGGCGTCAGTCGTGGAGGGTTCTGAGGATGTCCTTCATGAGCAAGACGAGATGGAGGGCGTCGGTCGGTGACGGCTCGAACTCGGGGATGAGATAGAGGTAGAAGTCGCGGGCCTGAGGTGTCTCGGCGTGAACCAGCAAGCCCCGGCATCCGATCTCGGTGCCGAGCTGCGCCGCCCGGCTGATGGCGTCGGCGAGGAGACCGGCGCCGAGCCCGCGGCCCTCGTGCTCGCTCGACGCCCCGAGAAGAGCCACCAGCGCCCTTGTGCGCCGACGCCTAGACGCGATACTGGTCGCATGGGCGACTCCACCTACTGGGAATGGCATGACGAGCAACTACTCCATCCCGACGGACGAGCAACCGGTGGGGAACCCTGCGTCCAATGCGGTTTGCCCATCCCGCCCGGCGCCTACTGGAAGCAGCGCGACCGGCACGTGTGCTCGCCCCAGTGCAACGCGAACCTCCGCCGGCGTCTCAGGCGCAGCGTAACCCGCGGCACGCTGACGACGCCGACACCGACCCCCCTGGTGCATGATCCGGGCGGCGTGGTCTTCGGCACTGATCCAGCTGCCGAGTTCCCATACGAGTTCCTCGGCTGGGCACCACTCGTTGGCGATGTGGTCGAGCGCCATGGCTCGGTGACGCTGTACCTGCCCCGTGAGCCCTATCTCCTCGGTGACGAGGAACACGAGGCGGCGGTGTGTCTGCACCACAACACCCGGGCTCACGCAATCGTCGGCGCAACGACCGACGGCCTAGTCGGCGGCATCTGGTTCCTGTGTCTCGATCCCGCCGGGGACCAGATCCCAGTCCGGACCTTCTTCACCCACGAAGGTAAGCGCTGGATCTGGACGTGGGAGACCTTCCGAGACCTCGATGAGGACGGCCGGAGCTACTCCTGGTCCGCCCCGATCTGCGTGGCCGAGGAGATCCCGACGCTATGGACTTCGGCATTCTCCCAACGCTCTAAGGCCCTGAACCGTGCGTCCGCCTCAACTGCTCGCCACGCACGACGGCAGCGCATGGCCGGAACAGACGGAGGGGTTGACCGCATCGACCCGATCGCCATCTACGAGCGTGACAGTTGGACCTGCCAACTCTGTCACTGCCCCGTCGACCGCGCTCTCCGTCACCCCGACCCCCAGAGCCCATCCCTGGACCACCGACTCCCGTTGGCCGCCGGTGGCCGACATGTTGAGGACAACGTGTGGACCGCTCACCTGCGGTGCAACATCCGTAAAGGCGCCAGAGTCTCATGAGGTCGTCGTCGGGGGCGGGACGCCTCGCCAGTGACGATCGTCACGTTGGGTGTTCGGCCACCCGATCCTGTAGGTGCCGATATCTCGCACCGCGTGAAGTGCGTGTTCCTGCTGCAGAATTGTTGATCGGCGTGGCTGGTTGCGTGTCTTCCATAGCCGTATCACGCGTGATACGATTCGGGTATGTCAGAAGTATCAATCCGCGAGCTACGCAACCATGGCGGCGACGTGGTCGACCGCGCCGCAAAAGGCGAACGACTAACCATCACTCGATCAGGCAAGCCCGTCGCCGAACTCCGCCCCCTCGGCCGCGAACCCATGTCGCTAGGCGCCGCGATCGGGCGACGGCGAAGCCTCCCCGCCCTAGACCCAGACCGGTTGCGCCAAGACGTCGACCAGATCCTCGACCCCGCCCTCTAGCCCATGGCACGCGGAATACTCGACACCAGCACACTCATCCTGCTCGGACGTCTCCAAGAGACAGACCCGCTCCCCGCCGAGCCGGTGATAACCGCGATCACACTCGCCGAGCTCTCGGTGGGACCACTGGTAGCTTCGACCGAAGAAGAACGAGCCGCCCGGCAAGCACACCTCCAGCAAGCCGAAGCCGACTTCGACCCTCTCCCCTTCGACGCTACCGCCGCTCGTAGCTTCGGCCAGGTCGCTGCTGCGTTGCGCCGAGCAGGACGCAAACCAGCAGCCCGTGCTTACGACGCGATGATTGCAGCCATCGCCGTTGCCAACGATCTACCTCTACACACGTGCAACCCACGTGACTTCACAGGTATCGACGGACTCACCGTCATCGCTGTCCCCCACCCAGACCACTAACCCGCTCGTGACGACTCGGAGTGGCCGCCCGCCCGCACTCGGACGTGCCGATCTCGATCACCGTTCGAAGTGAGCGTTCTCGCAACAGAATTGTTGATCTCGGGCCAGCCTCGGAGTCAGCTATGTATACAACGACACAGCTGGTATGTATGATGTCGGTATGAAAACGATCACTATCACGATCCCCGACGAACTCGACGCAGAGGCCGCCACCGAAGCGAAAAGGCGTGGCATTTCCAAGTCAGAGCTCATTCGCCGCGGATTGGCTGCCGTCCTACCCGAACAGGACGACGATACGGCGGAAGATCCTTGGCATCGCCTGGCCGGTTTCGCCTCACCAGACGCGTCGGTTGAGCCAGGCGAGATCGACCGGGTCGTGTACGACTCGTGAAGTTCGCCGACACCAGCTGGTGGGTTGCCTGGTCACTGCCCGGCGACGGACGACACGATGATGCGGTGGCGCTGCTAGATCATCTCGGACCCAACGAACAAGTACTCACCACCAACCTCATTGTGGGTGAAACCTGGACCTTCCTACGACGCAAGGATGGACACACCACCGCGGTCGGGTTCATCGACCGGATTGATGCCCTCGACGAGCAGGCCAAACTCACCGTTCATCGCGTCACCTCCGAGCAAGAGGACAAGGCATGGGAATGGCTCCGCAAACACGACGAACGCACCTACTCGTTTGTCGATGCCACCAGCTTCCAAGTCATGCGCGACCGTCGCCTCCGCGAAGCTCTCGCATTCGACCAGGACTTCGCAGCCGCCGGCTTCCTCGAACTGCGCCCATAGCCGAACCAATACCGCCAATCGCCCAATTGCCTGGCTCGCCCTTCCGACCACACCGAGCATTCACCAGCCCGCTCGCAGAAGTGCCGATATCTCGCACGCAGTATTTGGTGCGATATCGCCCATATCTCGCGATCGGGGACGGTTTCGCCGCAGCTTCAGGACGCGACGCTGCATCGCGACTTCGGACCCCTCCTGGCCCAACACGGATAACCTACGATATCCACGCTTCGGGTGCGGGACTGCCGATTCCGTTTCGGGGACGGAACGTTGCGGGGCCTTCGGGCGTTCATGGACATGAAGCAGACGACATGGCATTTGAGGAACGGCTCGTTTCGCATCTTAGGAACGCGACTGCTCGTGCATCCGGTCTTTCGGTCCCGCTATCTGAGGTTGTTTCTCGGGGCGAATGGCTACGGAGGCGCTTTCGGAGGAACGTTGTTGCCTTTGTGTGTGCAGCGGCTGTCATCGTTGGTGTGGCGCTTGGGCACTGGCGCCGTTTTCTCCGGTGACGTGGTGGTGCGCTGGACAGCGCCTTTGCCGGCTATTTGTCTTTGAGTGCCGCGAGAACCGATGCTCGCCGCCAAAGCAGTCCCGTTACAGTAATCAATGCTGTGCTGGCGGCGAGGGTTGCTACGACCTGCCGGACAACGAACTCCCAAGCAATGTCGGTCGGGACTTCGCCGTGAGTTGCGAGCAGGATGCCTATTGCTGTGGCCCACACACCTCCTGTAGTTGCTACCACGATCCACTCGGTGAGTCTTATTGTCGCTCGAGTAGAAGCATCAGCACCGACGCTGGCGTATAGGGCGTCCCGGGATCGGCGCGTCCAGGTGAGTAGCTGCCATACGAGGGTGAGGACGACAGCCCCGAAGATCCAGCCATAACGGAGCGTTCGGGAGTCGTACTGGCGTTGGTAGTCCACCGTGAACTCGCCTTCGAAGAGCCGCGGTCGGACGGTAGCCTCTTCACCATCACGGACGAGTAGTGCGGGGAGCGCCGCCGAGAGAGCTTCCAGGTGGCTGGGTTCAGCCCAAACGTAACATGCATCCGCGACCCCGATCGGAGCGGCCGGGATCAGCACCCCGGTGTTGTAGGTGTCACCAAGTAGAGCAAGATCTACTGCTGGACCGATGGTGAGCGGTTCTGCTGGAACGGTGTCGTTCGTGGTCACTGGTCCGGAGCGTTGGTTCGGTTCGACTAGTTCGATAGATTCGCCGGGTCCGATTCCGATTCGTTCTGTGAGTTGGGGAGTCAATGCTGCTTGAGTTCCGACCGGAGCAGCATTGGCGACAAACCCGGCGATCCCGCTGGTCGCGGTGATGACGGCGACCTGGCTGCCGGGAAGGGCTCTGATCTCATAGAAGACAGTTAGACGGGATACGGCCGTTGCCGCGACCACGCCGGTACTTGAGTTGAGAGCGTCGCAGCGCTGCCGGTCTACGCCGGTGGGTGTTTCTGCGACGAGAACCCGACCCCCGGCGTCTACGAACTGCTGTTCCTCGATGACTATTTGGTTTACGTTGCGGGCGTCGAGGCTTGCGAGTGCTCCGATTCCCCAGCCGATCAATAACAAGAGCACTGCGGTAGAAGTCCGGCCGTGGGCCGCGTTGCGTACTCCCTCTCCAACCGCAGCTGTTAGGGGCCAACGCTGACGAGGTGCGGGGTTCGGAGTGCGAGTCATGCCGTCACGAGTCGGGCGTTCTCGAGCCGGTAGATCCGATCGCACCGCTGCGCGACGGCAGGGTCGTGAGTTACAACGACCACACCTCTGGACTCGCTGTCAGCAAGGAGCGCATCAAGGACCGGTACGGATGTAGCCTGGTCTAGTTGGCCGGTAGGCTCGTCGGCGAGAATGAACGGACGTCGTGAAACGATGGCCCTTGCGGTGGCGACTCGTTGCACCTCACCTCCGGAGAGTTGGCGCACCGGCCTTGTCGCAAGGGAGGACAGGCCAACCAAACCGAGGGCATGTCCGGCTTCGCGTGTCGCGGCAGGTCGTCTTTGACCTGCGGCGAAGGCTCCGATAGTGACATTGTCGAGGGTGGAGCGGTCGGGCAGGATGTTGCTGGTCTGGAGTACCCATGCTACATAGCCGCCGGGCGAGAGGGTTCGGTCGTCGTCGACGTGAATGGCGGCACGACCGTGTGTGGGTTTGAGCATGCCGCCGAGGATCGCAAGCAGGGTGGTTTTGCCCGAGCCCGACGGGCCCATCACCGCTACTCGCTCGCCAAGGCCCACCTCAAGAGTGACGTCGTCGAGGACCGGTGAGGCTGTGCGGTCGTATCGATGTGTGATGTCGGTCGCGCTCAGCTGCACGTCGGTGCCCCGAGAACTTGTCGCGGGTTGGAGAGGACGGTTTCGTGGTTGAACGAGGCGTCTATCTCGACAGTGGCGACGCCTCCGCCGATAGGTTCCACAGCAACGGGGAGGAATCCAGATCCGTCGGGGACATAGACACATCGTCCCCCTGCTTGATCCGTCACCACCGCGGTAGCGGGGACGACCTTGACTTGTCGAGCTTCATTGCGTTGCACGACGCCGCCTGGTTCCTCACTGTCACCAACTGCATTCGCCACCGCTTGAGCGTCATCGAAGTCGTCGATTACGTCCGACCCCGGTACGTAGGGAACAGAAATGCCTTCTACAACCAGGACGTAGTCCTCATCTGTTTGCCTGGGGGCATTGGGCGGTTCTGCCACTGTCACCGACTTGGCATATTCGGGGCCAATGGCGAGCTCTTGGCCGCCGTCGATCAGATCTCCGGTCTTGACAGCCACTTCGCCCACAGCGAAGTCGGTTGCCCCGATCCAGATGACGGCACCGCTACGAAACAGGCCCGACGGCTGACCCCACCCGTAGTCGTTGTTGAACGCTCGAATCGCTGCCAACGTGCTCGGACCAACGGAACCGTCCGCCCCACTCGTGTCGTAGCCAAGGTCGGTGAGGAACCGCTGCAGCCTCTCGACATCATCACCGTTGTCGCCGCTGCCGAGGTCACGCCACAGCGGACCGTCGGCCACCATGGCCAGTCGCTCGACGTCACCTACTGCCAGAATCGGGTCACCGGAGGTCAACGTTGCCCCAGAAGCAACATTGACGTCGGTTATCCGACCGGACAGCCCTACGGCCTTGAGCGTTGCCGGCGGGAGACTATTCACAGTGAGCGCGACCCGGTATTCGTCAAGACGACTCGAGACGGACACATCTACAACGAGCGGCTCCGAAGCGACGTCACCCGTCAGCGGAGAAGGGTCATCGCTTCCTGCCACCACGATTGCAGCCAAGATCGCACCTGGGACCAGGAATACCAGCGTCACGAACAACAGCACAACTCGGATGTCGTCGCCTCCTACTACTCGCCGAAGAAGTCAGCCTCGGTCAGGCAATCCACCCCGCCACGATCCATGATCTGCTGCGACGCCGCAAGCATCTCGGTGCGCGACGCATCCGGAGGGAGATCCTCTCCAGCCGCCGAGAGACACTCAAGAAGCGGTGCTCGCACCCGATCCCAACGAGCATCCGATGCCTCGACAGCCTCATCGCTATAGACCTGCCATGCTGTATCCACGAACTTGCCAAACCGCACCATACAATCCTCGGTAGCCGCCGCTACCTCAGCCTCTGTGAGGCCGGGGGCGCTGGCCGCCGTCGCATAGTTGAGTATTGGGAACCCGCGTGACTCGTCCGTCCCCAGTTCCACCACCTCAACTCCAGCATCACGGATGCACGCAAACGTCTGCTGCATCGACGTCTCATACTCACCGAAGGTGACAACAGCGTCCGCAAGTGCCGCAAGCTGGCTCTCGTCGGCGCCCGCAGCTTCTGCCTCCTGATAGAGGCCCGGGATATCTTCTCCGGGTACGGCCGACGACGACGGGACAGACGGGTTGTCCCCGTTGCCTGAACAACCGGCAACGAGGACAACTAGCCCAAGCAAAACGACGCTTCTCACGAGTCGCATGCTAACTACGAACTGGACCAATGTGCGTGTAGGTACAGCTCCGCCGTGCTCGGCGTCTGGGCGACGTCGGCACCGTAATACCAACCGGTCCAGTAGTTGTTGCTGCTCCATACCGGGTCGTATTTGTGATTCGCGCCGACAGTGCCGCAATAGCCGTTCACATCGACGGTTCGAGCCCAATCGCTCGAGTAGCTCACCGTGTCACCACGGATGCAATCCACCGCGTCTGCGGGACCGGCCGTGACGCCCAGCATCCCCACGAGCATTGCCAACGCAAGCAAGAGCGCTGGCAGTCTACGACGTACGACTAGCTCCACTTCCATCATCTCCTTCCAACAGGGCTCCCACTGTGAGAGCCCCAGACAATCCTTATGTGTCCGCACAGCCCTGTTTGTCGGACGCCTTCCTCAGCTCGGGCGGCCCAGGTCGGGGCGAGAGGAGATGGGATGCAGCGAGGTGCCATACGAGGCGTGGCAGTCGGGATCCCGGTGGTGGCTGTTGACGCCAGCGTTAGGTCGGATAGGAACCTGGCTCGGTGAGCCTTGCACACAACCGACCGTTTTCGGGTTGGCCTCCACGTAGCACCTACCGGGGTATCGATCCTCTGGATGAGGCTGTCGAGACCTCAATGCGACAGTCCCCACCGTACGGCTTCGGCAAGGCCTTCTCGGCGCCCACTAACCCCCATTTGATCCCATACTGTCCGTAGTTTGCGGCGGGCATGCCGCTCGGAGCATCCCATCTCAGCTGCGACATCCGCAACGGTCGCCCCTTGCAGCAGGTACTTCAGTATGGCGACGTCATCCAACCCGATGCTGGCCGGGGGAACGGCAATGCGGGATGCCAGACTCGGAGCGACGCGAAGGGGCACCGGGTAGAAGCCTGCCGTCACAGCCTGAATAACCGACGCGAAATCTTCGCGTAACCTATCGTCGGCGATCAGCGCCGCCGCACCAAGTTTGGCGGCTAACCGTTGCTCAGACTCGTCTGCCCGCTGCGCGATTACGATCAGGCTGGGAGTGTCCTCGGCCTTCCATTCTGCCAGCTCCTCCCACGCGATCACATGAATCCAGGGCGGATACGACCTTCCTTGAGCAACCGGAACAACCCGAACTCCTGTTTGGCGCAGGTGATCGATGAGTCCGTGTTGACTGGCAATGAGGGTGGACACTGACAGCGCGCACACGGCGTTGCTGCTCAGCGACAGCCCTACTACTTGTGCGATGAGTCACCTCCTGAGAGAACTGGTCGTGTTATTAGTGTCGGTTCGCTAAGAAATGTCGCCGACGTTTGACCGTACCCGGACACACATCCTGATAGGCGTGGTTCTGTTGCTGCGCCGGCGCGATGCCAGGCGCCGTTTAGCAAAGGAGAGACACAGACTATGGATTACCGACGAATCACTCGCTTGATTGTGACGATTGCCATGTTCATTGTGATGGCGGCGCCGGCAACGGCATCCGCTTCGGAGAACGAAGCGCCGCCTAGTGCAGAGGCGACCCTGGCGTTGTTTGAGGGCGAGCTCATTGACATGAGCCGTGATTGGGAGGGCGCCGCTGCGTGCATGGTCTGGCCAGCGGCCATCGACACACCGGAGTGTTTCCGCACCGAGGTGGAGATGGACAAGCGGATCGCCGAGCTCGAGAGCAAGCTACCGCAAGTCGAAGCCCGTCCTCACCAAGACCTGGACGCTGCAACGATGGGTGTGACGTACTGCTCCAGCTCCGTGCGTCTCTACGACGGCACGTCCTATACGGGATCGGCTCTTTATCTCCGGGGCCGACAAGTGTGGTACAACCTTGTGGATTCGGGTTTCAACCAGAAGACGTCGTCGTTCAAAATCGGCGCATGCTCTGCGTACTTCGCTGATCTCGCCGGCGGCACTGGTGACTGGTATCCGACAAGTCAGACTCAAGCGTACGATGTGGCTACATCGATGGCCACGGGATGGAACAACGACGTGTCGTCGGTGTGGATCACATGACCTGCCGTCCTGAGGGGGGACGTGGCTGCCAAAGACAACACCGCGAGGGAAGCCAGCCTGCAAGCGGATCGGTTCTTTGACGAGCTTCATGCAGCAACCTTCAGACAGGTCGTTGCCTATTGCAGGAGGCGGGCGGCGACTCCTGAGGACGCCGACGATGCAGTGGCCGAGGTCTATGTGGTCGCTTGGCGCAAGCTTCATCAGGTGCGCTCCGCCGACGTACACATAGCTTGGCTGTACGGGGTCGCTCGCCGTGTCCTCGCCAACCAACACCGTGCACGATCCCGTAGGCGCCGGTTGGTCGATCGCCTCACAACTGATTGGCGGCAGAAACGCAGCGACAATCCCGCCGAACTGGTCACCTCCAGCGAGGGATCAGACGCAATCTTGCTGGCGCTAGCGCAGCTTTCTCCAATAGACCAAGAACTCATACGCCTCGCAGCTTTCGAAGGGCTCAGCAATAGCGAAATCGGAATCGTCCTCGACATTCGGCCCGACAGAGTGCGAGATCGCCGCTATTCGGCACGCAAGCGCCTTGAGCAACAGCTGAGCCGGTTGGGGACGGACGACAATCCTGGTGAGGCGGACACATCCATATCAGACACAAGCCGAGGGGACGAACCGGGAGAATCAGGGGGTGCGTGTGCCCAAAGATAACGAAGACCCGTTCGAGATGCTGCGCCGGTCCGATCCCGCGCCACTCAAAGACATGCCCGGCCCCGAATCGGACTTCGGCCAGCGTGTCAAGGCGGCCGCCAAGGCGGACACTCCCACTGTGGCGCAAGGGAAACGACGAGTCCTGACCGTAGCCATTGCAGCCGCCGCTGCACTGGCCGGCGTTGCTGCCGCCTACTACCTCGCCCGCCCAGCCACACAACCCAGCGTCGTTGTCTGCTACGAAGCCACCACCCTCGACTCGACACGAGAAGCGGTCGCCGCCCCACCAGCGCTGACCGTTGCTGCGTGCGAGCAGCCCTGGCGAGACGGCACACTCAAGTCCGAATCGGTAGACAAAGGGGAAATCCCTTCACTCGTCGGATGCGTCAACGACACCGGCACCCTGTGGGTCTTCCCAAGCCACGATGAATCGCTGTGCAAGGAACTTGGCCTCGCCAACCACGAACCAACACGCACCCCAGATGACAACACCGCACTCATCAGTCTCCTCGTCGACATGTTCCATACTGAGGAGTGCCTCTCTATCGCCGATGCCCAGCAACGGATCAACCAACTGCTAGACAGCCATAACCTGACAACGTGGCGCATGGTGGTGGCGACTGAACCCACTGACGAACGGCCGTGTGCCAGCTTCAGCCTCGACGTCCCAGGTAAGACAATCAACCTCGTGCCTATTCCCATTCCGCCCCCGAACGAAGACCCGGGTGTGAACAGCTCGCCTTAGGACCTAGCGTCGGAGGCGGGGTACCCCACGGGCCGCGCAAGGCCGTGGTATTGGGTAGGTGATATGCCGGATGCCGAGTGGCGCCCGGCTCTTCCCGCCGATCGGCTACGGGATAGACTACCAACTCGCGTCCCCGAGCCGGCAGATAGGCGCGGCGCCATCACGGTGGGTGGTGGCGACGCCCAGCGGGGCGTTCTATCGGCTGGCTCCGGCGACGAAGGTTGCGACGATGTAGGTGGCGTGCCGGTCTAGTGATCGTCTTGCCATGTCGTAGCGCATGGTTGTTCTGGGATCGGCGTGGGATGCTGCCTCTTGGACATCTCGTAGAGCGACACCGGCATCGAGGGCGGCGGTTATGAATGAGTGCCGCAGCGAGTGCGGTGAGATGTTCTTCTCAATCCCTTCGTGCCTGGCAAGCCGTTTGAAGATGCGGGTAGCTGCGTGCCGGTCGAGGCGGCGGGTGCCGTCATGGTTCAGGAAGATGGGTCCGTTCTCTCGTCCACCAACACAGAGGTCGATGGCTCTTGCGGTCCGGGGTGCCATTGGGATGGTGACGATCTTGCCTCCCTTCCTAGTGACCGTCAGGGTGCGATGACCGCGTTCCAACCCAAGATCCTCAATATCGGCGTTGAGGGCTTCTGAAATCCGCAACCCGTTCAACGCCAGCAGGCAAGCCAAAGCATGGTCTCTCCCACCGGCGAGTCGGGGGTGTCAGCACGTTTGTGTAAGTGGGTGGCATTCGGTTTTGGTTAGACGATGGTGAATCGTCCGGGGAAGTAGATGGCGAGTGCGTTGAGGCACTTGCTCCATCCCCATGTTCCTGTGCCGGTGTCACCTCCTCTGTTGGTAGTGATGTTACGCACCGCGAGATAAAGCAGTTTGAGGGCTGCTTTCTCGGTGGGGAAGTGCCCCCGGTTCTTGGTGACCTTCCGTAGCTGGTAGTTGATCGATTCGATCATGTTGGTGGTGTAAACCACTCGGCGGATCTCCGGCGGATAGTCCAAGAAGGGGGTGAACTCTTCCCAAGCGTCCCGCCACAACTTGACGATGGCGGGATACTTTGTCCCGTAATCGTCTTCGAAGTTGCCGAGCGCCTCGACGGCGGCTTCCTTTGATGTCGCCTGGTAGACCGGCCGGAGCGCGGTGGCGATCTTCTTGCGGTCTTTGTATGAGGCGTATCGGAACGAACCTCGCAGCAGATGCACGACACATGTCTGGATCACTGCTTGTGGCCACACGGTTTCGATCGATTCGGGGAGACCCTTGAGACCGTCACAGGCGACGATCAACACGTCGTTGACGCCGCGGTTCTTGAGTTCGGAAAGCACTTTGAGCCAAAACTTGGCGCCTTCACCGTTCGAGTCGCCGATCCAGATCCCAAGGACGTGTTTGCGGCCCTCCAAATCAACTCCGACGGCCAGATAGGCCGGGCGGTTCTGGACGATCCCGTCTCGGATCTTGATGTTCAGAGCGTCGATATAGACAATCGGATACACCGCATCCAGCGGCCGGTTGCGCCAGGATTCGAGTTCATCCCACACAGCGTCGGTGACTTTCGAGATCAGATCCGGTGACACGTCAACCCCGTAGATCTCTGCGAGATGAGAACGGATATCACGAACCGTCATCCCTCGGGCATACAACGCAATGATCCGCTCATTGAAGCCCTTCAACCTGGTCGTGCCCTTAGGGACGATCTTCGGTTCGAAATCGCCGTTCCGATCCCGAGGTATCTCCAAATCGATAGCACCGATATCGGTCAACACCGTCTTCGAACTGGTGCCGTTCCGCGAGTTACCAGAACCCCGACCCGCCGGGTCATGCTTCTCATAACCCAACTCGCCAGTCAGTTCCTCATCCAAAGCCCGTTCCAACACCGCCTTGGTCACCTGCGACAACAGCCCCTCAGGGCCCAACAGCTCGGCTCCTTCATCATTGACCCGAGCCATCAACTCGTCCAACACCTCAGCCGACACCAGCGGAGTCGCAGCAGCCTTCGCCACCTCCGTCGCCTCGTCCTTGTCAATCATCATCAGTGGGTCCTTCCACAGACCCCAAACGCCACCCGCGTCCAGGGCCACTATGTCAGGCCACCCCACTTACACAAAGCATCTGACAGGCCCGGCGAGTCCGGCTTGGACTAAGAACATGCCAAGCTCGTTGCGATCCAATCCCGTGGTGTTGGATTCGTAGTCGACGCGGGGTCGACGCACATGAACCGCCGGCGACAAAGGAATCAGTTGTTCCTCAAAGCAATATCGGTAGAACCCAGCCACCGTCGATAGACGCCGAGCCACGGTGGCTCTCGCTTTGCCGTCTGCCTCAAGACTGCGGGCGAACAACTCGATATGGGCCCGCTTCACATCAAACACCTTCAGCTGATGGGTGTCGCACCACCTCAGCCACTGCCGAAGATCCAAGCTGTAGGCCTCACGAGTCATCTCACCATATCCGGCCAGGAAACCGGCGATAGCCTGGCGCACCTCAAACGAGTCGATGTCCGGAGTCCACAACGCCGGCATGAACCTGGTTTCTTTGGTTGTCATCATGGTTCCTTCCCCTCACCGGGAACCGAACCGACCTGCACTCCACCAATACAACACCGGCACCACGAAACCGGCACCAAAACCTGCGAAATAGGCAGAGCTAGCAGGCAGCGGGCTCAATCTGCTTGCTCCCGTCAGCGATCCGAAACCACCACTTCCCGTGACCGACCCAACCGATCAGCAGCTGCCGATATGCGTGGTTGGGTGATCAGTGCGATATGGCCCTTATTTGGTGATTCAGGATGGTGGCCAGGAGGGCGGATGAATCAACGCGAGGCTTGCTATACCCAGACCGCAAGATTGACGCTGATTGGGAAGATGCGCCGACCCGCGCTGAGCTCGGGGTCATCGGGAGCCAGATCCGAGCAGCGTACGAACGCTGAAACGCACGACTTTGACAGACTGTGGCCCGGCTAGGTTCCGATCGGTCTTCGGCTCACGGTGAGCGCGCTACCCGTGGCGAGCGGCGATTCCGACCGTGTGTGTGAGGATCTTCGCCGCGGCGTCGTCGGGTGGTGTGGCGGTGATGTCGAGGGTCAGGGTGTTGGGGTGGCCAGGGTGGTAGGGCTCACCGTCGGCTGCTAACCGGAATGGCTCGCCGGGGTCGATCGATTTCATGCGGTCACTCCGCTCGGACGAAACGATCCTTCTGGCGTTCTCTTCTGGGTCACACAAGAGCCGCACCGGAACGAACACAGAACCCCGCGACGCGGCGACCGCTGCGAGGCGGGGTGCGTACCCGGTGTCGGTGACACCGTCGAGGTAGGCGGTGAAGATGACATGCCATCCTCGGGGGGTTAGTTCTTCTACGGTGCGGATGACTGCTTCGGCTACCTCACCGACCCGCTCCCAGACCGTCCACGGGAGGGGGGTCATGCCGTCTTGGGCGACCAGCCCAAAGATGGGGTTGTTGATCCAATGATTGTCGACCACACGGACCGTTTCGCCGATCGCTTCGATCTGCTGGGCGAGTGATCGAGCCACCGTGAGCTTCCCCGTTCCGGGGAACCCGGTCAGCAGGAAGAGGGTTGCCTCCATCGCGGCAGGATAACGCCCCGTCCCCCCAACGGCTGACACCAGGTGGACAACCGGACGCGGCTGTTATCCCTGTCCGTCTACGGCAGCGATGAAGAGGCGTCTGATCTCAGGAAGCACTTCGGCGTTGAGACGCAGGCGTATGTCTGGATCGGCACGGAAGTAGCTGATCGCGATATCGCACCCGTGGACAACGGCCTCGGCGGCAAGGCCGGCAGTGACAATCCGGCTGGCGTCTGTGGTGCCGAGCCGCGCTAGGGAGTGCCCGTCGTCGACTACATCGAGGTGATTGCGCAATGCGTCGTATGCAGAATGCGCAATGGATGACCACGCCGGGTACATCTGTTCGAGCACCGATACGTCAAGGTGGGCGAGTGCCTTGTACGCAAGTTCTGGTCCGCTTGGCTGACCGAAGCCGTCGATCCCGATCAAGTCCCTCGTCTTAGGGTCGCGGTGGGGCTTGAACCCCAGCACGCGCATCTGGTCGATGACGCGCTGGATACTCGCCTTGGCATCGGCGACTGCGGTAGCCAGCCGCTCGGCATTTGCATCGAGCTCGGCGCGTGTCGCGCTGTCGGCCGTGGGTAGCTGCGCACTACGGCTCTTCTGTTCGCTCTCGGCGAGGGCGGCTACATTGTTTGCAGTGTCGCGAACTCCGCGAAGGCGCAGTCCATAGCCGCGGCCGACCCGGGTCCGAACATCGGCGTCGGGGTCGAGCAGGTAGACCATTCGCCCTGCAGCCTCGACGGCCGATCTGGCCGTCACTGCAGGACCGAAGTCGACATCATCGAGCATTGTCTGGGCGCAGGCGTGCAGATGGTCGACAGCAAATGCGGCGAGTCCCGACACGATTGAGATGTAGGTACGAACAGGTAGCTCACCCCACGGCGTGCCGTCACGCCGGACTTCGAGATTCGCTAGATCGTCTGCGCCGCGGGACTCCAGCTGAGGGTCATTGAAGCCTCGCCGTACGTGGCTCAGCGTGTAGGCCGCGTCCCTTATCAACGTCCCCATGCGCGTGCGGTCCGTAGCGTCCATCAAGTGATCCTGAGTGGTGCCATGATCTGACACTCTATCGACCGACCTGGACGGCAATCTCGAAGCTGAACCGGCGGACTTCCCGCCTGGGATTGTTGAGGGCGGGACGATGAGACACTCGACATGATTCATCCTCAGGCCGAGGCCGCCCATAACAGTCGCCACTGCGCGCGTTATCGAGCGCCCACAAGCGAGAGATAACCGGCAATCTGGATGAGTAGCCAGTTATGGGAATACCACCTTCCGTGGCCGTCGTCAGCGGCCGATGCCGGGGGTCTGTCGGCTCCGGCTGCGCTCAGCGGCCTGACGTTGCTTGGCGGCTTCGATGCTGCGGTTGATCTTCTGCCAGGTTTGGTAGTCGTCGGAGCTGAGATCCGGCTTGCCGACATAGCGATCGGGGTGCGTCACTTCTTGCTGATCGTCTCTGAGCTGGCTGTGTCCGAGCATGGGGTCCACGACCTTGTCGACTTCGAGGCGTGTTCTTCGGGTGATGGCGGGTTGGTCGATCCAGTCCCGGACGATCGCCTCGGTCAGGACGTCCACGGCCGTCTGGTTCTCGTTGGTGATGACGTAGGCGTGGTTTGTGTTTCGGCCGCGGGTTAGCGGTGTGTAGATGCCGCGGCTGTCGATGGGGCCGTCGACGAGGAGGAGGCCGGTGTCTACGGTGCGGCCTTGGGTGGCGTGGCTGGTTTGGGCATACCCGAGTTCGAGTTCCTCGGAGGCGTAGTCGGCGGGTAGCCGCACCCTGCCTGCTCGTCCGGTGACGGTGACGGCACCGTCGGGGTGGATGGCTTCGATGGTCCAGTGGTCCCGGTTCTTGACCATGACCCCGTGGTCGGTACGCAGAGTGCGCTGGTTGCGGCGGGTGACCACTTCGTCACCGACGAGCAGCCGCTGCCAGCCGAGGTCGATGCCGGGCCTGTTTGGGTCGAGCTCACCGGTGGCGATGCGTCTTCGTTGCGCGTGCTGGTTGAGCCGGTTGACGGTGTGGTTGGTGTTGGCCATCAACGCCACCGACTCGCCCTCTTGGCGCGCCTGGTACCAGGCGTCCACGATGGCTGTCTCCATAACCTCGGGGGTGCCGTCGTGGAGGCGACCGTGACGCTCATACTGCGCTAGGACGGAGACATCTCCGGTACGGAGTCGTCGGGTGGCGTCGGCTTCCCACTGGTGGACGAATCGGTGGATGTGGTCGAGTTCGATAGCACCACAGGTGTCGATGAGGTGAGTAAACATGCCGCCCCGACCAACGGCGGAGAACTGGCGGGGATCACCCACCATCACCACCCGCCACAACTTGTCATCGGCGAGACGGGTGAGCGCGGCGAGTTTCGGAGTGGACACGGTACCGGCCTCATCGACGATCACCGTCGACCCCCTCGGCAAGTCATACACCGGTTGTGGTGACCGGTCGGGCCGGGAGTGTTCATAGAGGAGCTTGTCCAATGTGTCGGCCGTCATGGTGGTTTCGGTGGCAAGCACCTCGGCCGCTGCTGCAGTCGGGGCCACCCCGAACACCGTCTCGCCGCGGTGTTGTAGGTGGGCGACGGCGGGTGCGAGGGCGGTGGTCTTGCCGGATCCGGCGGGTCCGACGATCAGCTCCAACGGAGCCCCACCTGCTGCTGCTCGACACGCTTCGGACTGACCCGCACTCAAACCCTGCGTGTCGAGACCCCGACGTGTGGTGTTGATCATGTCGGCGAAGCGGCGCAGGCGCCCGGCCCATTCCACGATCCGTTCCTCCTCCTCAAGGATCGCTTGGGTGGTGAGGGCCCGGTCGACGGCGGCTTCGCTGATCGGACGACGGTCACGGCGCAGCACGGCACCAGACGGTACTGGTGGGGACAGGTCGACACAGCGGTCAGCGGCGACATGGTTGGCGAGGTCCTGCAGGAACCCGCATAGACGCTCGGGTTCGACGGTGACATTGGTGGGGACTTGGGCGGCGAGCTCACGGACCAGTTCGGCGGGACGCCATGTCGACTGCCGATCCGTCAACGCCTCCAACGCCCCCTCCACCATTCCTGCCATCGTCGCCTGGTCGATGCCGGCCGCCCGCCGGACCCGACCCAGCGTGCCACTGACGAGGTCGTGCGGCTCGAAACCGAGATTGGCCGCCCGCGTCCGCCACCCGGCATGCAACTCGCCCGCAGCGTGATCGTGAGTCTTAGCGGGGCGACTATCGAGCACGGCTTCGCGTTCCAGACGCCATCGTTCCCGAGGCGTCGGCTCGCGGTCGAGGTCGATGCGGAACCGGTCCAGTTTCTCACCCACCCGGTCTTCCATTTCACGGCTGCGTTGGGAGAACTCGGCCAGTATGTCCGCATCGACACCGACCATCTCGGCAATCCCGTTTTCGGGTTGGTGCCATTGGACTCCGAGGCGGCGGGTCAGCTCGGCGCGCAGCCCGGCGTGATACACGCTGGACAGGGTCCGCTGATCCATCTTGATGGTGCGGGCATCGAGCGCCAACCAGCGCCCATCCGGAGCCTTGACTCGGTTGGCGATCACCGCATGGGTATGCAACTGCGGGTCGAGGCGGCGACTCGTGTGCTGACGAAACACCCCGACCATGATGCCCTCGGCGTCGACACACACCACATGCCCCCGCCACCGCAACCTCGTATGCGCTTGGGACTCGATCCAGTCGAGCACCGCGTCGACTGCCCGGTCGTGCGCCTCGGTCACCTCCCGGCGCAACTGTTGGTCGCCTACGGCGAACAGCACCGACACCGACTTCGGCGCCGAAAACGTGGCATCGAATCCCCGCACCGAGCTGTCGCCGAAGCGGCGACCCAGCCGCTCCCCTGTCGTCGGATGCAGGCCGGCCATCACCGCCAGGAACGCCTCATCGTCGACGACACCGTCGAGACCGAGCATCCGGGCGCCGTGTCCGAACCAGCGACCCGGCGGCTCACCCGCATCCAAGTAGTACGACGGGAGCTGCTCGGTGTAGTAGCGACCAGCGTCGCTGCCCTTCAACGTCGTCACCCGCACTGTCACAGTGCCACCTCCACTCTGTCACCACAGGTGTGCACTCGTCTGTCCTCAAAGAATCTGAGGGGTCGCTGCGGGTTGGTGGCTGGGGTCATGAAAGAATTCTCGGTACGGGTTCGGTTCCTTCGACTATCATAACTCTTATACAACATTGATGGTGTATAAGTAATGCAAACTAATGAGAGATGATGAGCAATGATGAGAAACGTGAACTCGCCGTCATACCGTCTCAGAGTTGTGGCCGGCGATGGATCGACAGCCCGCCACACCGGATTCCGTGTTATGGATACGAGTAGATGCAGCATCGAGACGTAGGGAGGGAGAACCTTATGAGACGCTCCGGTTGGATCGAAGACCGGCAGGGACGAACCGGTAGACGCTGGCGAGCCCGCTATCGAGGTCCCGACGGACGCATCCGCTCTCGTAGCTTCGACCGGAAAGTCGACGCCGACCGTTGGCTGGTTGCCAGGCTCGGGTCAATCGACCGGGGCGATTGGATCGCTCCCGAAGCCGGAGACATCCCACTCGCCGAAGCCGCCGACGCCTGGCTCTCCGGGTTGGACATCAAACCCAAAACCCGGGCCGGGTACGAGTCGCTGCTCCGCTCACGCGTGCTACCCGTGTTCGGGGATCTGCCGGTCAACCGCATCTCGCCGGCCATGGTGCGGGAATGGATCGCCGACATGACCACCGGCGGGCTCTCTGCGTCACGGATCAAACAAGCCAAACAAGTCCTATCAGCACCGCTCAAGCTGGCCGTCAACGACGGGATCCTGGCCCGCGACCCAACCTCCGGGGTGAAGGTCCGGACGGTGCGGCGCCGCGAGCAGCGCTTCCTCACCGCCGAACAAGTCACCGCCCTCGCCGCAGCCGCCGAGAACACTCAGACCGGATCCGGGCTCATCATCGAGACCCTGGCATGGGTCGGGATGCGATGGGGCGAACTCGTCGCCTTGCGGCGACCACGTATCCACCTGCTGCGGCGTCGCATCGAGATCGCCGAATCAGCAACCGAACTCGGGTCGGGTCTCTCGTGGGGAACACCCAAAACCCACGAACGGCGTCTCGTCACCATGCCTGCATTCCTCGCCGATCGTCTCGCCGCACACCTCGGCACCATCACCGACGACGGGCTCGTCTTCACCGCACCAAAAGGCGGCCCACTCCGCTCCTCCCCGTTCCGGCAGGCCGTCTGGGTACCGGCCATCGAAACAGCAGGCCTCGAGCAACTCCGCATCCACGACCTACGCGGCACCGCCGCCTCACTCATGATCTCGTCCGGCGCCAACATCAAAGCGGTACAGCGTCAGCTCGGTCACGCCTCAGCAGCGATGACGCTCGACCTATACGGACACCTCTACGAAGACGACCTCGATGCCCTCTCCGATGCGCTCGACCGTCGCTACATCGCCGCCACCACACCGCCCCAGATGCGCCCCCATCAAAGCTCGAGCGATTCTCCCGCGCCCCTATCGCGCCCCGAGCGCGCCCCGGGGGCCGCTGCGGCGGTGCTGCCGATCGACTCGCATACAGCGAGAAGCCCTGTGTAGCAGGGCTTTTCGCTAAGCGGAGGGAGTGGGATTCGAACCCACGGAGGTGTTACCTCAACGGTTTTCAAGACCGTCGCCTTCGTCCGCTCGGCCATCCCTCCATGAGCTGTGGAGCGCTTCCCCCAGATCGGAACCACCTAGCGGCTGCGCCACCGGGTACCTTCCCCCGGCTCGGCTGGGGGAAGGAGAGCGGAGAGAGTGGGATTTGAACCCACGGAACCCCAAACAGGATTCAACGGTTTTCGAGACCGTCGCCTTCGTCCGCTCGGCCATCTCTCCTCGTGGCGATCGAGTCGCCAACCGGCGAGATTGTAACCAGTCCCGCGGCACTGTCATCGGTCGCTCGCAACGACGTCTTCAGTCTTCCGGCCCGAACACCCGCAACTCGTGGAGAATCACCCAGCCGTCGGCGGATACCGTCTCCACCCGCACGTACCGCACACCGGGGATCGGGTCGAAGTCGACGACCAGCACATCACCGCTCTTCGCATCAGCCGTTACCTCCCCGGCGAGAGTCCCCGGGCCGTCCTCATCGGCACCGCGCACCCAAATGCGATGTGTCTGCGGACCCGGTGGAGAGACATGCCCGATCAGGATCTCCGCTCTGGCAACGGTGCGATCTTGCTCCAGATCCACCTCTGCCCACTGCGGTGGCTCGGCGCCTGCGCTCCACCACGTCGCGTCGCTGCCATCGACGAGGTTCGCCACCCCGTATTCCTCGTTCTCCTGGGCCGAAGCCGTGACCGGGCGGTCCAGTGCGAAGTTGCTGCTCTCGTACGGTCCTGCGTCGCAGGGGTCGGGTCGGATCTGCGGCGAGATTGCCCGGGCGATGGCGGCGTCGTTGGTCTCGACGGGAATCACCTCGTCATCTTTGTCCGCTCCCCAGAACCAGAGCAGCCAGCCGCTGAACCCGTGGTCACACGATGCTGCTTGCCACCGTGCCATCGCGGCCGCTCCATCCTCCGCGTCCGGGTAGGCCTCCTCGAAGGCGCCGAACTCGCCGAGGATGACGGGGAAGTCGGACGTCTTGCCGGTAAGGCCGAACGCGGCACCGATGGCATCCCATCTGCCCCCGAAGCCGGGATAGGCATGCAGGTCGACAAAATCGAGCGTGGACTCGGCAAGGATGTCGTCGGGGACGACCCATCTGTCGTCGTTGGCAATCCGGCCGGCATCAGGCTGGTCGGAAGAGAAGAAGCCCATGGTGACAAGGGCACCAGGGTCCAGACTCCGGACGGTGTCACCGACGTCGGTTATGTACGAGCGCAAGTTGCTGGTGACCATCTCGGCAACGGCGGAGTCGTCGGTGAGGTCGTATGTCTTCCCGTCTGCAGTTGTCACCGTTCCTTCGGACAGCGAGATCGGCGGGACCGAACGAAGCACGAACTGCTCGTTGGCGAGCTCCCAGCCCAGGATGTTGTGGGTGGGGGCGCCGCGTTGCTCTAGACCGGTGATGAGATCGGTCCAATACTGGGACGCAATCTGGTGCCCCTGCGACGTGAGGTACAGGGAGTTGCGGTAGCCGCCAAACGGCTCGCAGCAGGGCAGACGTTCGCTGTAGCCCGGGTCCGGGACATCGTTGCTGGTGGGCAATACGACGAGCCCATGGGCCTCGATGCGGGTGAGCAGATCGGCCAGGTGGTCCAGGTAGTCGTCACGAATGCCGCTACTGGTCGACGTGCATTGCATGCACATGTCCAAGAAGACACGAACAGTGTTGAAATCGAGTGCGGCGATCCCGTCCAGCTGCTCATCGACCCAGTCGGGGTTGTAAGCCTCGAACATGCGGTCGGGGCCGCCCCCACCCAGCTTCATCAGGAGGTTCACGCCAACGGGGACGAACTCTGAGCCTGTCCGGGCGTCAACGAATCGATCACCCGCGACCGTGATCCAATGGGCTTGGCGTTCCGGAACCGTGGTACTGGTCTGAGTACTGGTCGTGCCGGCGACCGCAGTCGTTGTCGAGGCCGTCGTGGTTGTCGACGAGGTGACGGTGGAAACCACAGAAGTCGTCGTCGGCACGCTCGCGGACGTGCAACCAGCGAGTACCACCGCAAGGACGGCAAACCATCCGACGCCGACCCGCTGGTGACGACGGCGATCAGCGGCGCTCTGCAAAGAAACCCTCGAGCAATTGCCGCGACTCGATCTCACAGACACCGGCGGTGACCTCGCAGCGATGGTTGAGTCGCTCGTCCTGCGGGATGTTGTAGAGGCTCCACACCCCGCCGCCCTTGAGATCGGCGACCGCATACACGATGTGCTGTACCCGAGCCCACACTGCCGCCATGGCACACATCGGGCACGGCTCGAGGGTGACGACGAGGGTGTGGCCATCCAGCCGCCAGTTCCCCCGGGCTTGCGACGCCGCGGACAGGACGAGCATCTCGGCGTGGGCGGTGGCATCCGACCGCTCCTCACGGCGGTTGTGATCTGCAGCCACAACCGCACCGCCGCCATCGAGGAGAACGGCACCAATCGGGACATCGTCGTGCTCTTGGGCAGCACGCGCCTCAACCAGCGCTCGCTTCATTGGTGTTTCGTAGTCGATGGCTGCTTCCTCGATCAGACAAGCCACGTTACCGCGACAGTCGGGTCCTTGCGCTGGCATGTGAAGCCACGACAATCATCGCGACATGATCAGAACAAAGCTGACGACCACAATGCTTGCGGTGGCCGTGGTGGCATGTGCCGCAGGCCAGGCGGCAACAACCACGCCGACTCAGCCGCCGGCCACGAGCGCGCCCACCACCGCGACAGAGCCAACTTCGCCCACCACTCTTCCCAGTTCTTCGACAACGACATCGCAGCCGCAATTCGGGTCGGTACTCGATGTATCGGTGCCGAGCGCCGCCCTCGGCCACGATCAGGAGGTGACGATCTACACGCCGGCCGGCTACCCGGATTCCGGCCCTCTCCCTGTCGTGTACCTGCTCCACGGCCAACAAGAGAACAACCGTATGTGGCTCAACCTCGGGCTATCCGACGTCGCCGACCAGCTGATCGCAGACGGCTCGATACGGCCTCTGCTCATCGTGATGCCCGATATCGACAACAGCTTCGGGGTGAACAACGAGGAGTCGGCGCTGGTCGAAGTGCCCAACGGGCCTTTAGTCCACTACGACGGGAACCACTACGAGGATTTCCTCGCCGTCGACCTCATCGACTACATCGACACCAACTACGAGACGATTACAGACCGCGCCGACCGGTATGTCGGCGGGATCTCCATGGGCGGTTTCGCCGCCATCCATCTGGCCTTCCGCCACCCCGGGTTGTTCTCCCGGGTCGGTGGCCACTCGCCGGCTCTTATCCGCGACCGCGACTTCACGTGGCTGTATCCGCCCGACGTAGCACTCGACACTCGCGACCCCTTCCTGATCGCGGAGAAGGCAAACCTCGCCGGTCTGGCGGTCTATCTCGACGTCGGGGCTCAGGACGAGTGGGGCTTCCTCGAGCCCACAGAGGAAATGGCCCGGCTGCTGTCAGACCTCGGCGTCGACGTGCGACTCGAAGTTCGCGACGGCACCCACAGCTTCGGCTACTGGCGATCGAACCTTCCCGAATATCTCTCGTTCTATGCGCACGGCAACCCGTAAGTGAAGTCGTCGTCCCTCCCCTCTTTACGTTCGGTCGGGCTCAGCCTGGGCTCCGCTCGCGAATCAGCGGCAAGCCTCCCAGGTGGAAGCGTGAGTCGACGCCTGGAAGCCCACCTGGTACTGGGCTTCTAACGCGGAGGGAGTGGGATTTGAACCCACGAAGCGGGATAACCGCTTACGCGCTTTCCAGGCGCGCGCACTAGGCCAAACTATGCGATCCCTCCTGGGCATGTGAAGTTAGCACTCCGAAGGCGTCGGCTGTTCAAAGCGTTCCTGAAGTGGTTACCATTGCGCCTTGCCGTGCTAGGTGGGGCGCTAGGGGTGCCCTGAACCCGAAACCCTCTCACGCGGGGCTGAATTCCCGCCCGAGGGTGGGGTGTTTGCGGGTCTAGCACCGGGATGTGTCGATGTTGATGGCTGGGTCCTGCGCGGCGGGGCGCCGTGAACCGGGTCAGGTCCGGAAGGAAGCAGCCCTAAGCGGTTTGTACCCGGGTGCCGCAGGGCAGCCTGGCTGGAGTCGACCCCCCGGCTGCGCCGCACGCATCGCGCCCGACGGCGGGTGCACGGCACATTGACACATCAATGCCCGGACAACTTCGAGTTTCCGCTGCACAGAAACGTCCGGCCCGGGGATCACACCTTCTCCAAGACAACGCCGTAGACAAAACCGAGCTGGCCCATCCGCCACAGAGCGACCCGACGCAGCGGTGTACTGGCGTAGATCTCCTCGGGCGGCGGCAGCTTGTCCAGGGAGCGGTTGAGATAGACGTACTCGTCGCGGTTGCCGGCGAGGGTCCCCACGACCGGAAGTAACAGCGACGACCCGGTGCGGTGCAGCACCGCCGCATACCGGTTGCGGGGACGGCTCAGTCCGACGATGCCGAGCCGGCCACCCGGGCGCAACACCCGGGCCGCTTCGGCGACGGTGCCCTCAACCGAATCGAGGTTGCGGACCACATAGGCAGAGAACACTGCATCGAATGCGTCATCGTCGAACGGCAGGCTCTCACCCACCGCGACAATGCGCCTGCCGGCAGTGTTGTGCGACAGCATGGCCCGCGACGGATCGAGTGCGACGACCTCCCTTTCACCGAAAACCGGGTTGGCGGCGCCGGTGCCGGCACCGAGATCGAGCAGCCTGCCGGCGGGCAGGAAGTCGACGACTCGCCGCCGCCATGCCTGGTCGCGTCCAAGCGACAGGACGCGATTGATCCGGTCGTACTTGCCGGCAATGTCGGTGAAGACCGACCCGTTGCTCAAACCGCGCCGATCGTTTCGAAGCCGACGTACTTGCGGAGCACGTCGGGCACCAGGATCGTCCCATCCGGCTGCTGGTAGTTCTCGACGATGGCGATCAGCCAGCGGCCCATGGCGATGGCGGTGCCATTGAGCGTGTGCACCAGCTCGTTGCCCTCATCACCATGGAACCGGATCTTGAGCCGGCGTGCCTGGTAGTCGGTTGTGTTCGAGGTCGAAGTGATCTCCCGGTACCGTCCCTGCCCGGGGAACCACGCCTCGATGTCGTACTTCTTGGCGGCCGACGCACCCAGATCACCAGCCGCGATGTTCATCACCCGGTATGGGATGCCGAGACCCTGCACCAGTTCCTCCTCCCGGGCGAGCAGGAAGTCGTGCTCGTCCCCGGCTGTATCGGGATGAACGAACGAGAACATCTCCACTTTGTCGAACTGGTGAACCCGGAAGATGCCGCGCGTGTCCTTGCCGTAGGTGCCCGACTCCCGGCGGAAACACGTCGAGAACCCGGCGTAGCGCATCGGAAGCACCTCGGGATCGAGGATCTCGTCGGCATGCATCGCGGCCAGGGCCACCTCCGAGGTCCCAACCAGAAATAGATCGTCGTCCGGCAGCGAGTACACCTGCTCCCGGTCTCCCGGGAAAAAACCAGTGCCGTACAACGCCATCTCCCGCACCAGCACCGGTGGCAGCACCGGGATGAAACCGTGCGGCTCGAGCGTGTCGAGGGCGTAGTTGACGAGACCGAACTCGAGACGGACGAGCGGCCCGAGGATGTAGCCGAACCGGCTCCCCGAGACCTTCGAGGCGCGCTCGATGTCGAGGAACCCGTGCTTCTCGCCCAGCTCGACATGGTCGAGGAACTCGCCCTGCGGCGGCTCACCCCAGGTACGCAGGGTCTCGGCGTCCTCCTCTGCGGTGCCGTCGGCTGCGGTGGGATCGACCAGGTTGGGAAGCGTCGCCCACGTCTCGTTGAACTCCTCATCGGCAGCGTCGGCGACTGCAAGCGCCTCCTTGTAGGCGGTCGACAGCTCGCTCGCTCTGGCGATCGCGGCCTGTTTCTCGTCACCCTGGAGCCCGGCGACAGACTTGCCCACGTCCCTCTGTTCGGACCGAATCTGCTCGGCGCCGGCACGCTCGACACGGCGACGCTCGTCGAGAGCCACCAGAGCACCCACGTCGAGATCGATGCCGCGGCGACGAAGCGACGTCTCGAGTGCTTCCGGTGTGTTTCGGAGAATACGTGGATCAATCATGCCCCGGCAGGTTAACCCCGCGCCCGGGCCACCGCTTCATCCTCCTCGGGGGAGAGCTCCTCAACCCCCCGGAAGCCACGCACTTCCTTGGTGAAGACACGCACGTCGAGACGGCCAACCATGATCGTGAGGACCACGCCATCGCCGTTGAGACTCAGCAGCGCCATCGAACGTGACAGATTGCCGGCGATGTCCCCGAACGCGTCGTAGTTGACGATGCCTGTGTTGACGATGGCGCGGGGAAGGATCGCCTCCGCCCTCGCCAACCGTGGCTCCATTGATGCGCTCGCGGTGTCGAGACGGCCCAACTCGTTGTCGATTCCCCGCAGGATCGCAAAGATGTTCTGGTCGGCCGGCATGGCGCTGAAACGGCGCCGCAGCGCATACGTCTGCGCCGCAATGACGATGACGCCGACCAGAGCGACAATCGCAACCGCCATGGCAATCTCGATCATTGCGTGTTCCTTTGGAAAACCAGACTGAATGTGTTGTCGTCCGTTGGGTCCTCGACGTCCGCGACGGTAGCGGTTGCCGTCAGCGAGTACACGGCGCCGGGCTCGGCGGCGAGGTTCTCGAAGTCGAGGATCTCGGACTGGCCCGGATCGATGGACGGGATGAGCTGACTGACGGGCTCGATGGTCTCGGCGGAGCCGACGCGCTGGAGGGTCACAAGTACGGTGATGTTCTCGGCAGTGACGTTGCCGGTATTGCTGACCTTCACCTGCAACGACAGCGAGTCCGAGGCTGGAATCGTCCAGATCCCGGCGTCCGACTCGCTGACCGGCTCCGGATCGGTGAGGCCTACCAGCTTGACGTCGACCAGCTTGGCAAGCGTGCCCTGTTGGCGAAGCCGATCGGCGATCGCTGCTGCGTCGTACAGAGGAGCGTAGACACCTTCCGTATACGAGACATCAGGGAACTCGGTGGGAACGATCTCCGGATCCAGCTTCGCCATCGCCGCCACACCACGGGCGTAGGCGCGGTCCCCCACCCGGATCAGATCGAACGCACTGCGGAGTTTGGCGTCGCCGGTACCTTCACTCTCATCACCATCGAGAATTGCATTGATCGCCTGACCCACGTCGGCAATGCCGTCCGCCCATGACGAAGCGGCGACGACCATGAGACCCGAGACTTCGGAGACCGGCCGGGGCACGACCTGTTCTGCCAGCGTGTCCGCCAGCTGGCGGGCGTTCCCTGCCATAGTGTCGAGCCGAAGCTCCATATCCGGCCGATCCCCACCACCCAGGCCCTGAAGCAACATACCGAGCTCGTCCGCGATGTCCGCATGGCTGCGACCCATGTCGGCAGCGACCGCCAGGTAGTCGATGCTCTCGCGCCGCTCGGTGCGATACCTGACCGCGAGAGTCACAACGCCAATGATCACGACCAGCACGATGAGGAGGACGACATTGCGCCGCCTCCGCCAGCGGTGGTGCGGTGCGAAGTCGGAATATGCCATGTGATGGAACCCGGATGGACGGAGCGATCTGAGGTCGCCGATCGGCGGGAGCTGACAAGCCCACCGGTGAGCCTGGCAGGACAGTTCCTGGACCAGGCTCGGCCCGGTGCGAGAGTTCGCAAAGCAAACTCCGTTGGGTCGCACCCGGCGACCGGTGTGGGCGAGGAGGGACTTGAACCCTCACGAGTGTTACCTCACAGGAACCTGAATCCTCCGCGTCTGCCATTCCGCCACTCGCCCGTGGGGGACAGGATGGTATCACCTCCGTGAGGCAGATGGTCAGCGGGGCATGTCACACGACGAGAGGGATTGCCGCCGCCGTCAGCTCATCGGACCACCGGCCGCCGGCGCCGAAAGCACCAGTGGCTCCCCGGGCGTAAGCACACGCCGCTCGCCGCGAATCTGCACCTCGAGCGGCTCTCCCTCCTCCACGACGTATCGCTCCTCGGTGTGGCTGAGCGTCACCCGGATCTGCCGATCCTGAACGCGGATGTTGAACTCGATCCGCTCCCATACTGCGGGGAGGTGGGGGTCGATGGACAGCTCTCCGTCGAAGTCCCTCACCCCACCGAAGCCAAAAACGAGTGCCATCCAGACGCCGCCGGTCGAAGCGATGTGCACACCGTCAGAGACGTTCCCGGCGACGTCACCGAGGTCCATCATGAGCGCGTAATCGAAGTACTCGAGCGCCTTGGAGTCGTTGCCGATCTCGGCAGCGACGATGCTCTGCACAGACGCCGACAACGACGAGTCGCCGGTGGTCAGCGGATCGTAGTAGTCGAAGTTGCGTCGCTTCTGCTCGACGCCGAACTCGTTGCCGAGTAGGAACATCGCCAACACGATGTCGGCCTGCTTGAGCACCTGGAAGCGGTAGATGACCAGCGGGTGATAGTGGAGCAGCAACGGGAACCGATCGGGAGGAGTTGCCTCCAGATCCCACACCTCCCGGTCGAGAAACGTGTCGTCCTGAGGGTTGATACCGCGCGTCTCATCGAACGGCACGTACATCGCAACTGCGGCAGCCTCCCACGCCTCGACCTCACCGGGCCGCAGCCCCACCTCGGCGGCGAGCGCGGCGTATGAGTCGGGCCGCTCCTTCTCCATCCGGCGAACGGCCGACGCGGCGTAGTTGAGGTTGAGACGGGCCATCAGGTTGGTGTAGGCGTTGTCGTTCACGACCGTCGTGTACTCGTCGGGCCCGGTCACGCCGTGGAGGTGGAACCGCCCGTCATCGCCGTAGAAGCCGAGGTCCTCCCACATCCGCGCCGTCTCCACGAGGATCTGACCGACCTCCTCGAGGAATGCAAAGTCCCCGCGCACATCGACGTACTTGCGGATCGCATACGCAATATCTGCGTTGATGTGGTACTGGGCGGTGCCGGCCTGGTAGTAGGCGGATGCTTCTTCACCGTTGATGGTCCGCCATGGGAACAACGCACCGCGCTGAGAGACCTTGCTTGCCCGCTCGCGGGCCTGGTCGAGCATCGAGTAGCGAAACCGCAGGAGGTTGCGGGCAATCCGGGGCTGGGTGTACGCCAGGAACGGGAGCACGTACACCTCCGTGTCCCAGAAGTAATGTCCCTCGTACGCCTGGCCGGTCAAGCCCTTGGCCGGGATCCCGGACCCCTCCGCCCGCCAGGTCGCCTGGGCGAGCTGGAACAGGTTCCAGCGCACGGCCTGCTGGAGCGCAACGCTGTCGCCACCGCCGGTATCCACCCGCACATCGGCGTGCTCCCAGAACCGATCGAGCTCGGTGCGCTGTTCGTCCAGCAGATGATCGAAACCTTCCCGGACGGCGCGATCCAGGCTCCGCACCGCACGGTCGACGAGCTCGGCCGGGGCAACGGACCGCGACGTGTGGAACGCGGCGAATTTGGTGACCTGAACGGGGACGCCCGGTTGAGCGTCAACGGTGAGCACGAGCTTGCCTTCGTCCGGTCCGACTGCGATCTCGCTTCGGTGGGCGTTCTCGGTCTCGATGATGTGGTCAATGGCAAGGCCGAGCGTCATCTTGCTGTTGGTTGTGCGATATCCGAGCAGCAGCCGGTTGTCGACTTGATCGACAACGACCGCGTTGCACACCCGCTCGCTGAAGGTCTTCGCCAGCCGCGGGTCCATGGCCTCAGGCGACACCTCAGCGGATTGGGTATCCTGGCGGTTGACGACCTCGGACGAGATCACAATCGGTGCCGCGTGTCCGAGGACCGTCACCTCGTATCTGATCGCGGCAACGTGGCGCGACTCCAGCGATACGACCCGGCAGGAGCGCACCCGGACATGCTTGCCCGATGGTGTCGACCACACCAACTCGCGGGTCAACGTGCCTGCCTGCATGTCGAGCACCCTGCGATAGTCCGTCATCCGGGCGACCGGCAGGTACAGCGGCTCGTCGTCCACATAGAGCTTCAACGGGGTGAAGTCGGGGACGTTCACGATCGTTTGACCGGTACGCGCCAGGCCGTATGCATCCTCAGCGTGGACGATCGGCCAGGTCTCGTGGAAGCCGTTGATGAATGTCCCCGGCGAAAGCCCGGGTCGACCTTCCTCGAACGTCCCGCGCACACCGAGGTAGCCATTGCTGAGGGCGAAGAACGTCTCAGCCCTGCCAAAGTGGCCGGAGGAGAAGCGGGTCTCGACGATCCTCCACGGATCCGGTGGATACAGGTAGGCGGGCGGTGGGGTGATCACACGAGGAGGCACGCAACAGACTCTATACAACGACGCCCGCCCGGGGGAGCACCCATTTGCCGCTGTTGCCCACTCCTCTCAGTCGCTGCCTCAGCTTCGCTGAGGTTCGAGTTCAGCTTCGCCGAACTCGGCGTCATGGCTCCCTCGACCCTCCCGCAAAGGGAGGGGCACCACCAGGCCACCGCCGGAAAACAACAATGATCCCCCACCCCCGGGGGACCGGCAGTGCGTCAGCCCGAACGAGGGGGGAAGGACGAACCGCGGTCGGCGTTGCTACCCGGGCGGATGCGGGGCTTACACTCATCGGTCAGATGACCACCGTCGCTCCGCTCAAGATCCGCCGCTTCCGAACACTGTGGGTTGCCTCGATCTTCTCCAACGTCGGATCGTTTCTCCAGACGGTGGCGGCATCCTGGCTGATGCTCGAACTGACCGGTTCTGCGACCTGGGTGGGGCTGATGGCAGCCTCATCGACGCTTCCGCTTCTGTTTCTGTCGCTGGCCGCGGGGGCGTTCGCCGACATGTTCGACCGCCGCTGGGTACTGGTGGTCGCCCAGACGACGATGGGGGCATCCGCTGCAGCAATGGCGATCCTCACCCACATGGGCCGCATCACCCCCGTCATGCTGCTGACTCTGGGTTTGCTGATGGGTGTCGGGCTCGCATTCAACCTGCCGGCGTGGCAGGCGACGATTCCCGACCTCGTGCCACGCGGGATGGTGGCGAGCGCGGTCGCCCTCAACTCGGTTGCGTTCAACGTCGCCCGCGCCGTCGGACCTGCCATCGGTGGCGCCATTCTCGTGATCTCCGGGCCCGAACTCGCCTTCGCCCTCAATTCGCTCTCGTTCCTAGGGGTCATCGTCGTTCTGATCTCACTGGCCCGGGTGATGCCGACACCCGACCGCGAAGAAAGCTCCATGGTCAACGCCATCGCGCTCGGGGTGCGGTTCGCTCGCTTCACGCCCGCGTTCAGGAGATTGCTTGCTCTGGCCGCGATGTATGCGATGACCTCCGCGGTGGTCCAGTCGATGCTCCCCAACCGGACCGAGGAGCTTGGCGGTGGTGCCGGGGGGTACGGGATCCTGCTGGGTTCTATGGGGCTAGGCGCGCTCGTCGGCGGTTTCAGCAGGCACGTCGTGTCGGACCGTTTCGGGGCACGGACCATCCCGATCTCGATAGGGCTCTTTGGATTGGCCTCGGTCGGCACCGGTCTCGCCGGCAACTACATCGTTGCGATTTTCACGCTGCTGTGCGCCGGCGTCACGTGGGTGTGGGTGCTCGCCAACCTCAACGCCACCGCCCAGCTCATGTCGCCCGAATGGGTGCGGGGACGGGCAATGAGCCTGTACAGCCTGTCGTTTGTCGGGGTGCTGCCGCTCGGGTCGATCCTCGCCGGGTGGATCGCTGATCACCTCGGGGCCGACGGCGCCTACATGCTGCTCGGAGCGATCTGTGCGCTGGTGGGTTTCGTAGTCGCGCCGGCTCTCCGGATACCGGCGATCGACGATGTGGATTCACCCATCTTCGAGGAGCGCCGCGATCTGCCCGACCACGTCACCACCATCGGCGGACCGGTGCTGATCACAACCACGTGGGACATCGATCACAGACGTCTCGATGAGTTCATCGCCGTGATGCAGCAAATCCGGCTGGTGCGACTTCGCACCGGTGCCTACAGGTGGCGGCTATATCGCGACGCCTCCAACCCGCACCGTCTCTACGAGCTGTTCCTGACCGTCTCGTGGGAAGAGCATCTGGCACAGCATCGGCGCATCGACGACACCAGCGCGGCCGTCCTGCGCAATGCCCGTCACCTCGACGTCACGGGGCGGCCGAGGACGACGCACATGGTGGCCGTCGACGTCGAGAGCCCCGAGAACTGGACCATCCTCGTCGAGGCCCACGAGGATTATCACCGCCGTGACGGGTCGATCCCGCTCGACGTCGACGCCGATCAAGCCTGACCCATAAGCCACGCCCGTCCGTACAATCCTGATCGTGGGTATCGCACGCAACCTGGAGAGACGGCTGGAGCGGCTTGCCGACGGCCTCTCGGCGGCGATCTTTCGCGGCAAGATGCAGCCCGTCGATCTCGCCAATCGACTGGTACGCCAGGCAGACCTCCTGGTCACCGACGACGCCACCGGCCCCAGCATCCCAAACCATTTCGACGTATCGGTGAGCGCAGCAGACATCGTGGCGGACATCAACACCGCCGAGTTGACGAGAGAGCTGAGCCACACGCTCGAGGTGACGGCGGAGGATCGCGGCTGGCGTACCAAAGGACCGATCTCCGTCAGGCTCAATCCCGACGCCAGCGTCGGGCGCGGCTCCATAAAATGCAGCGCCGCATCCATCCCCGCACAGCTCCCTGCCTGGGGTGAGCTGGCCGAACATCGCGGAGATCGTCGCTACCCGCTCCGCGACAACCGTGTTTCCATCGGTCGATCCCACGACGCAGATGTCGCTATCGACTCACCTGAAGTCTCCCGCCTGCAAGCCGTGCTATTCCGTGAGGGAGGAAGGCTCTGGCTCGCCGACCTGGGATCCGCCAACGGGACTACGGTGAACGGTGCCCACGTCGCGGCGGAACCCATCGAGGTGGGCTCGGGAGATATGCTGTCGTTCGGTCCGACAACATTCGCGCTACGAGTCGAGTAGGAAGCATTTTGCCCGCTCTGTTCCTCAACCTGCTGAAGCTGATCTTCATCGCACTGATCTACCTGTTCCTGTGGCAGATAGGCCGGTCGATCGGTGCGCACATCGGGCCTTCGCAATCGGTGCGCCGCTCCAAGAAGGGAGGCGAGCTGGTGGTCGTTCGCTCCGACACCATCGCCGGCCAGCGCTTCCCGATCGGCGCCCCTGCAGTGCTCGGGCGCAGCGAGGACGCGGACATCTACATCGACGATGCCTATGCCTCCGAGTTCCACGTCCGGATCGGTGTTCAGGACGATGGGGTGGTGCTGAGCGACCTCGGCTCAACCAACGGCACGTATGTAAACGGGCGTAGGGTGACGGTGCCGACGTCGCTTCAGAAGGGCGATGCGGTGCAGATCGGCAAGACGATCCTCGAGGTCAGATAGAGCGCCGCTCGAACCTGCTCGAACCGGGATTGTATCGAGGTAGCGTCAAGCGGAACCGGGTCAGGCCGTCTGCCCGCTCGTACTCGAGACTCCCTTCCATGGCCTCCGCAAGATAACGGGATACCGTCAGACCGAGCCCGATCGACCCCGGTTTGCTCTCAGACCTGTGTGACCGCCCGTACGCCTGGAAGACAACCTCACGGTCACTCTCCGGAATGCCGGGCCC
This sequence comes from uncultured bacterium, assembly GCA_963801165.1. GTDB lineage: Bacteria > Actinomycetota > Acidimicrobiia > Spongiisociales > UBA5794 > JAAETI01. Next base: position 578,812 of record CAWDDT010000005.1, on the reverse strand, counting down.
GTCGTCGGCAACGACAACAGCAACGTGCTCATCCGATCCCGTCACCGAGACCCTGACGTCGTCGCCGCCGTAACGCTGTGCGTTCGAGAGCAGGTTGCGTAGGATCTGGCGCACCCGGAGCGGATCGGCCCAGGCCACTACCTCGCTGAGACCCAGGGTCAGACGCTGCTGTGGTCGGTCGTCTGGAAGGGACGCACGTATGGCATTCAGCTCCAGCCCGACGTTCACAGGCCCGGGGTTCACGGCGAGATGCCCCGCCTCGGCTCGGGTGATAACGAGCAAATCCTCCACGATGCCCGCCACCTCATTGCTCTGTGCCGCAATGACGCCGGCGAACTGGCGCAGCTCCTCGGGTGAGAAGTCCCCCACCCGATCCTGCATCTCCGACGCAAACCCAACGACGGCGGTGAGCGGGGTACGTAACTCGTGGCTGATCGAAGCGATGAACTCGAGCCGCGATTGCTCCAACTCCTGAAGACGATCGTTGCGCTCCTGGAGCTGCTCGTTGAGCCGGCTCTGCTCGATCACCGAGGCAAGGTGCCCGGCGATCAGTTGGATCAGATCGGCATGGTGCTTCGTGTACCCGTCGTGCCGGCGCCAGTTGAAGAAGAGGAAGCCCTTCATCTCGTCATCGACGATGAGGGGGCAGCTCAGCGACGACTTGATGCCCTCGCGGACAAGGAGAGAAACCGGATGGTTGGCCGGCCGATCCAGCGCATAGGTAGGCATGTCGTTGTCGATGGTCGTGACCCGGTATTTCGGCTCCGTGGCGACGCTCTGACTCCGACGAAACGAGGTTCCGATTGGCAGGAGCACCGAGTCGTACGTCGCACGGAACCATTTCGTGGTCAGCGTATGCCCGGTGTCGTCGATGACGGCGTATTCGAGCCGGTCGAAGGGGATCAGGGCTTGTATCTCGTCATATAGCGAATCGAGGATTTTATCGACACTGGACCCCGACGAGCACGCGTCGGTTATCCGGAGCAGCATCGAGAGCTCGTCGGGATGAATCTGGTTGCCAGGGCGCGCCGCATCGCCGGGGTTGGAACCCCCCCTTGCTTGCCTCCAGGAATGCGGCACAAAGGTCATCGGAACAACACCTTCCTATACGACCCTATATGTCATACTGTCGGCCTGTGTCGTCCGTCCTTGAGTCCGGGCACCACGTCAGCGTCGTTGCGTATGCTCCCGGGTACCGGCACAATCTCGATTTGGCGATATGTTGACCCCGGCAACCCGGCGGCAACAGGGTGGAGTGATGAGATACACCTGGGCTAGTGCAACACACATCGGGCTTGTTCGCACCGGCAATGAAGACTCGGTACGCCCGACCACCGATGGCTCTACCGACGAGCCGGTCATCGTCGCGGTCGCAGACGGGATGGGCGGTGCGGTAGCCGGCGAAGTCGCCTCACGCATCGCCATCGACGCCGCGGTCGCGCCCGGGACCGACTCGGACATCACCCCGGGCGATAGGGTACGGCTGGGCAACGACGCGGTCATGAGAGCTGTCGAGGGCGACTACAACCTCTCCGGTATGGGAACGACGCTCACCCTGGGCCATTTCCTGCCCGATGGCACCGCAGGCATTGCCCATATCGGGGACAGCCGTCTCTATCTGCTGCGGTCCGGCGAGCTTCGGCAAATCACCAGAGACCACACGCTCGTTGCCGATCTCGTTGCCATGGGCAAGATCACCGCCGAGCAAGCCAAGACCCATCCCCGCCGCAACCTGGTGACCAGGGTCATTGGCACCTCCGCGGTCGATGTCGATGAGATCGACCTCGAGCTGCAACCGGACGATCGGGTGATCATCTGCTCGGATGGTCTCAATTCCATGCTGTCCGATGCAACCATCGAAGCCATCTCGCGACGCGCCTCATCCCCTTCCGAGGCAGCGTGGTCGCTGGTCGAAGCCGCCAACGCGGCCGGCGGCGTCGACAACACGACCGTCGCAGTCGTCGACGTCTCCTCGTGACCAGGAACGCCGAGGCGGCCTTGCTGGCCGCCGCTTCCGTAGTTGCCTCGATGGGCGTTGCCCTGGTCAACTTTGCCGGTGGCCGCGGCTTCGATGCGCAGGTGGCGTTGACGTTCCTCGTCTTTGCCTTCAGCTTCGGGTCGATCCACATGGCGCTGCGGCGGTGGGCACCCGAAGGCAACCCGTATCTATTCCCGATCGCCGCCTTTCTCACCGCCATCGGCTTCACCGAGATCTACCGACTCGACACGGACCTCGCATCGATTCAACGCTGGTCGCTGCTGCTCGCCGCCGCGGTGACGGTCGCGGTTCTCGTCCTTCTGCGCGACGAAGGCGTGAGCATGCTCCGACGTTACCGCTACCTGTTCCTCGCCGGTGCGGTGATCCTGCTGCTGCTGCCGCTGCTACCCGAGTCGTGGCCGCTGCACGGAGCGGAGATCAACGGCTCCCGGCTCTGGGTCCGTCTCGACATACCCGTCGGGTCCCGCTCGCTCAGCTTTCAACCCGGTGAGGTTGCCAAGGTCCTGCTCGTCATCTTCCTCGCCTCCTATCTCGCCGATCGCCACCTGGCAATGTCCACCACCGGCCGCAAGCTCGGCCCGATCCGGCTCCCCGAGCCGCGCCAGCTCGGCCCTATCCTCATCGCAGCCGGTGCCAGCTTTGCGGTCCTGGTCTATCAGCGAGATCTCGGTGCGTCCCTGCTCCTGTTCGTGCTGTTCATCAGCATGGTCTACGTGGCGACCGGCAGGGCGACCTACCTGGTCACCGGCCTTCTGCTGATCGCGGGCGGCGGCATGTTCGCCTACCAGCATTTCACACACGTCCAGCGCCGGGTGTTTGCCTGGCTACACCCGTTCAACGATTTCGCCGACGCCGGCTATCAGACCATCCAGGGCCTCTTCGCTATGGGGAGCGGATCACTGACCGGCAGCGGGCTCGGTTTGGGCCGGCCCGACCTGATCCCGGCTGCTGCGACCGATTTCATATTTGCTTCGGTAGCCGAGGAGATGGGGTTTGCGGGCTCTATCGCGGTACTGGCGGCCTATGCCCTGATCGCTGCTGCCGGGTATGGCATTGCCCTACGCTCCCGCGACGTGTTCCGCAAGTTCCTGGCGTTCGGCCTCACGACCGTGCTTGCGGTCCAGGCCTGTCTGATCCTCGCGGGCGTACTGCGGCTGTTCCCGGTCACGGGCATAACACTGCCGTTCATGTCCTACGGGGGATCGTCACTGCTCGCCAACATGGTCCTGGTGGCGTTGTTGGTGCGCGCCTCGCACGGGGAGCGGACATGAACCGGCCGATACGCGTGCTCGCCAGCGCAGTCTTCGCCTTGTTTGCGGTTCTCGTCGGTGCCGTCACGTACCACCAGGTGATTGTTGGGCCCGACTACCGCGACGATCCACGCAACGTTCGGGTTGCCACCAGCCAGAATGGAAGGGAGCGCGGAACCATCATCACCGCCGACGGTGTCGTGGTTGCGGAGTCGATTGCCGATCCGGCGGACCCGTTGTCGTTTCGGAGGACATACCCGGAGGGATCGTTGTACTCCCAAACGATCGGCTACACGACCCTTCTCTTTGGCAGCCACGGTCTCGAGTCGACCCGGGCCGATGATCTCGTGTCCTACCGTGACGCCACCATCTCGGGTGTTCTCAGTGCGCTGTTCGGCGGCGACGTTCGCCCTCGCGGGCTCCGCCTCACCGTCGAGCATGATCTGCAGACCGTCGCCCGCGAGGCACTCGGTGATCAGCGGGGCGCGGTGGTTGCCCTCGACCCGGCCACCGGGGCGATCCTCGCCATGGTCTCGACCCCGGACTTCGATCCGAACACACTGACCGGCGGCGACGCCGGACCCACCGGCACTGCCCTCGAGGACGACCCCGACCAGCCGCTGCTGAACCGCGCCATAGCGGCGTCGTACCCTCCGGGGTCGACGTTCAAGTTGATAACCACAGCCGCCGCCCTCGAATCCGGTGTTGCCTCCGCGGAAACGCCGTTTCCCAACCCGGTCGAGCTCGAGCTTCCCGGGTCGACCGCCACCATCAGCAACTTCGATGGGAAAGCCTGCGGCTCCGGTGCCGAGGTGCCGCTGTCACGGGCGTTCACCAACTCGTGTAACACGATCTTCGGAATGCTCGGCATGTCGGTCGGTGCCGAGCAGCTGGTCGATACCGCCGAGTCGTTCGGATTCAACAGCGAGGTCCCCTTTGAGCTGCGGTCCATTGAATCAACCATCCCCGCTGCGAGCACCTTCGAGTTCGACGTGCCCGGGGTGGCGCAGTCGGCGATCGGCCAACGCGACGTGCTTGCCACCCCGCTCGAGATGGCGCTCACCGCCGCGGCCGTCGCCAACAACGGTGAGATCATGGTCCCCTACCTCGTACAGGAGGTCTTCAACTCGGAGGGTCTCGTCGAGCAGTCGACCGAGCCGTCGGTATGGGTGCGGGCGATGAGCCCGGCAACCTCGACTGCGCTCACGGGTCTGATGGAGAGCGTGGTCACCTCGGGTACCGGGCGACGGGCGTCGGTGCCGGGCATCCGGATCGCGGGTAAGACCGGGACCGCCGAGGTCCCCGATGCGGCGCCGCATGCCTGGTTCGTCGGTTTCGGGCCTGTCGAGCCGGACGTCGGCGACCCGCAAATAGCGATCGCGGTGCTCGTCGAGTCGGGAGGTGACGCCGGGGAGGCAGCTACAGGTGGGACCGTGGCCGCACCGATAGCTCAGAAGGTGTTCTCGGCATTCTTTGGAATTGGACAGGAAGACAATTGAACCGGACTATGACACTCGTACCCCCCAGCATCGTTACCATTCCCCCTCGTGACTGACGAACGCGTACTCGCAGGCCGCTACCGGATTACCGGGCATCTCGCCCGAGGGGGTATGGGAGACGTCTTCTCCGCAGAGGACATCTCCCTGGGTCGACGCGTCGCGGTGAAGATCCTGCACCCACAGTTCGCCAGGGACGATGCGTTCGTGGCGCGGTTCCGCCGTGAGGCGCAGAACGCCGCCGGCCTCAACCACCCCAACATCGTCAGCATCTACGACTTTGGCAGCCATGAGGACACGTACTTCATGGTGATGGAGTTGATCCACGGCCGGACTCTGCGCGACGTTCGCCGCTCCGAGGGCATGCTGCTGCCCCGGCGAGCCGCCGAGATCGCCGCAGAGACGGCGGCCGCCCTGACGGTGGCCCACCAGGCGGGTGTCTACCACCGCGACATAAAGCCGGGCAACATCATGCTGACGGCGGACGGGACTGTGAAGGTCACAGACTTCGGTATCGCCCGTGCTCTCGATGATTCCGAGGAGCTGACCCGCACCGGGGCGGTTATCGGTACCGCGACTTACTTCAGCCCCGAACAGGCGCAGGGTCTTCCCGCCGATGCCCGCTCCGACATCTACTCGCTCGGCGTGGTCCTCTACGAGTTGTTGTGCGGACAGGCGCCGTTCACCGGGGAGAGCCCCGTCGCGGTGGCCTACCAGCATGTCGCCGAGTTTGCGCCTCCTCCGAGCGGGATCAACCCCGACGTGCCCGCCGGGCTCGAGGCAGTCGTCGAGCGAGCGATGGAGAAGGATCCCAACGACCGCTACCAGACGGCCGAGGAGATGCGCGCCGACCTCTTGCGATATCTGCGGGGCGAGATGACGGTCGCCCATCAGATGACCATCGAGCACGAAGCCGTGGCTGCGGCCGCTGCTCCTCCCCGGTCCCTGCCTCAGGAACCGACCGCCCAGACGCGCCTCATGGCCAGCCCCGCGCCGCCCCCGACCGCCACGCCCGACCAGACCGGTCGTCACATCGCCCAGTACCCGGACAAGGAGCGCAGCCAAACCAGCTACATCCTGGCCATCGTCGGGCTCATCGGCTTGTTGTTGATCGGATCGTTCATGTTGTGGCAGCTGGTCTCCGGAACGAACGAGCCGACGGCACCAACCCTGGTGGCCGTGCCAACGCTCGCCGGGCTCGATCGCAACGCGGCGTCGGATCTCCTCCAGCAGAACGGGCTGCAGATCTTCTTCCGGGAAGAGACCAGCGCCGAGGTCGCCGAGGACATCGTGATCCGCTCCGAGCCTCCCGAGGGTGAGCAGGTGGAGCCGGGAACCAAGGTGACGTTGGTGGTGTCTTCCGGGCCTGAGCAGTTCCCGATCCCCAACGTGACCAATCTCGACATCGAGGTGGCACGACAGACACTGTCCGACTCCGGGTTTGTCGTCGGTGAGGAGACCCTACGCGACAGCCAGGACTTCGACGAAGGCGTCGTCATCACCCAGTCGCTCCCGGCGGGTACCCAGGCCGCTCCGGGCACAAAGATAGATCTGGTCGTCTCGAGCGGGCCGAGGTTCCTCGCCATGCCGTCTCTGGAAGGCGTGGCACAGACGACCGCTCAGGAGGAGCTGACCAGGCTCGGCTTCACCGATATCGTCGTCGCCGAGGACTTCGACAACGAGATGCTGGAAGGGTTTGTGATCCGCACCGAGCCGGCGGCCAACCAACTGGCCCAACGCGATGCGACGGTGACTGTGTACGTATCCAAGGGGCCCGAGCCGTTCCCGCTCCCCGACCTCACCGGGCGGTCGATCCCCGAAGCGCAGGCGCTCGCTTCCGAGCGGGGACTCACTCTGGTCGTTGATTCGGAGACCGTGGAGGTCACCAAGGACAGCGGTCTGGTCGGCATGATCGCGGCCCAGACCCCGTCCGCAGGCACCCAGGTCGCGTTTGGTGACGAGATTCATGTCAGGCTCGGCGTCATCCTCCAGGTAGAGGTGCCGGATCTCACGGGCAAGACCGAGGACGAGGCACGATCGGCTCTGCTCGACGTGGGGTTGACCCTGAATGTAGCCGGCACGGTCGAGGTGCCGCCCGATTCCGGTCTCGAGGGCAAGGTCGCGGCCCAGAACCCCGACGTGGGGGCGATGGTCGACGACGGCTCGGTGGTGACCGTCGACATCGGCATCGTCACCCCGGCCGAACCCCCTCCCGGTGACGGGGGCGGTGGCGGGGGCGGTTGATGCCGTCCCGACTCGGCGGCGGAGCCGCTACAGGCCAAGCCCGTCGAGCAACCGTGCAATCTCGCTCTCGAAGAAGACCGTGACGTCGTCGTAGATCCAGTCGAGCTGACCGAGCACTTCCAGGGTGATCAGACCGTGAAATTGGGCCCAGGTCCCCAGCAAGACCCCGATCAGGGTGGGCGGTAACTCCGGATCTATCTGCGCCGCCAGAGCTACTTCACCTTCCACAGGCGGCCGTACCGGGGCCAACGCCCGCATCGCACCATGCCGCCACGCCTCGATGGCAACCATGAAGAAGGCCTCTCCCATCCGCTGGTTGGCAGCGACCGTGGGGCCACCCTCGGGGGCGGCATAGCCAGGGATCGGCGTTCCGAAGATGAGCAAGAACTGGTTCGGATGGTCGAGGCACCAGGCGCGGTAGGCCCGGATTCCCGCAGCGAACCGGTCCCGCGGCGATCCCACGGCAGCACCCATCCCGGCCTCGACCGCATCCGCAAGAGCGTTGTAGGCGTCGGTAATCAGATCGGTCAGCAGAGCATCGCGACCGCCGTAGTACCGATACAGGCCGGCCGGGCTCATTCCGATTGCCCGGGCCACTCCCCGCAGCGACAGAGCGGGTGCGCCGACCGCGGCGATCTGTTCGAGCGCCGCCTGCTTTATCTCGGTGATGGTCGCTGCTCGGAGCCGCTCGCGTCGTGTCGTCATCGCCACCAGTGTGGCTTCCATCCGCATGAGGTGCAAACACTCTTGACAGTGCGAACACTGTTCGCATATTGTATGAAGAACAGTGAACGGTGTTCGCAGAAGGAGAAGACCATGAACGATATGCATGTCGTCCTCGGCGGGAGCGGCGGTGCCGGGAGCGCCATCGTGCGGGCACTGGCCGCCAGCGACCACCAGGTCCGTGCCGTCAACCGAGGCGGCGACTCCCAGGGTCCGGAGGGTGTCATCCGACTAGCGGCCGACATCACCACCCCGGACGGCGCCGCGGCGGCGGTCGCCGGGGCAACAGTCGTGTATCTCGCCGCACAACCTCCGTACCACCGGTGGCCGCAGGAGTTCCCTCACATGCTCGACACCGTGCTCGATGCGGTCGCCGCGACCGGCTCCAAACTGGTGATCGTTGACAACCTCTACATGTACGGCCCGGGTGCAACCACCCTGACCGAAGACCTCGCAGAAATGGGTGGCACCAAGAAGGGCGACGTACGGGCCGCCATGGCAAAGACCCTGCGTCGCGCCAACGACACGGGCCGGGTTCGAGTCGCCATTGGCAGGGCGTCCGATTACTTCGGGCCGGCGGCGGACAACAGCGGGATCACCGCCCTCGCCATCGCCCCTGCCGCCGCAGGCAAAACCGCTAGGTGGATGGGGCGCCTCGATCGGAAACACTCGGTTGCGTACCTACCGGACATCGCCCGCGCCTTCGTCACATTGGGCGACGAGTCGAAGGCCGACGGAGAGACGTGGATCCTCCCGCACGCACCCGCCCCAACCGGTGCAGAGTTTCTCGCTACCGTCAACGCGGAGGTTCCGACGGAGCTGAAGACCGGCGTGGTCACCAAGAACATGCTGCGGATGCTGGCGCCGTTCCATCGCATCTCGCGCGAGAGTCTGGAGATCGCGTACCAGTGGACGGAGGACTTCGTCGCCGACGACACCAAGTACCAGACGGTCTTCGGCCCGTTCCCGGCCACCCCGCTCGGCGAGGCGGTCCGCACCTCGCTCGACTGGTACCGCACCCCGAGATAGATGCGTCAACGGCGAGCGCCGCTCGTCCTTCCCCCCTCGGACGGCCCGGGAGGCCGCCCGATCCCCCCGAAATGGGGGGATTGCTGTAGCGGCCCTCCCCTTGCGGGAGGGCGGGGCCAGACCCGACCGCAGGGAGGGACTGGACCGGGAGGGGGGCACAATCAACGGCGAGCGCCGCTCGTCCTTCCCCCCTCGGACGGCCCGGGAGGCCGCCCGATCCCCCCGAAATGGGGGGATTGCTGTAGCGGCCCTCCCCTTGCGGGAGGGCGGGGCCAGACCCGACCGGAGGGAGGGACTGGACCGGGAGGGGGGCACAATCAACGGCGAACGCCGCTCGTCCTTCCCCCCTCGGACGGCCCGGGAGGCCGTCCGATCCCCCGAAATGGGGGGATCACTACTTGCTCCCAGCACAATCGCTGCTGGTACACCCGACCGCAGGGAGGGATTGGACCGGGACGTGGGATCGCTATTTGGCTACGTGGGGGGTGGTCAGGGCGACAAGGTCGTCGTGCACGTGGCCGTTGGAGAAGACGGCACCTGTGATGGTGCGGTCGTAGCGCTGGTTTCGGCCCAGGAGGTCGGTGACCCGGCCACCGGCCTCGGTCACGAGGAGGGCACCGGCGGCGGCATCCCACGGGTGCGACTTGGCGTAGATGGCAGCATCGAACTTCCCTGCCGCAACCTGGACGGCCTCGTACAGCATCGAGTAATGGTGCATCTGGCTGACACCGGCAGCCTCGAGGTCGCGGTAGATGGCGGCACCGCTGGCCGGGTCGCCGTCGCTGCGTCCGGACACGTTCATCATCGCACCGGGCAACCCGGCAGTGGCCGACACAGATAACCGGCGATCGTTGCAGAACGAACCGCCGCCATGGGTGGCGGTATACGTCCGGGACAGATATGGGTCGGCGATCACCGACACGATCGGCTTGCCCTCCTCACATAGGGCGAGCGCAAAGACGTTGGTCGGTATCCCCAGCAGGAAGGGCACGGTCCCGTCGATGGGATCGCACACCCATTGCATCGTCGCTTCCGGGCGATTCCGGGAAGCCTCCTCACCGACGACGCCATGGCCGGGGTACCGGGCGGCAATGCGGTCGATCACCATGTCGTTGATTGTCCGGTCGGCGATGGTCACGGGCGTGTCGTCCGCCTTCCACTCGGCGGACAGGCCGGCGTCGAAGTAACGCAGCATGATCTCGCTGGCCGTCGCAGCTATCTCCACCGCAGTGTCGAGGTAGCCAGGCACGCTAGTTGCTGAGAAAGTTCGCCAGCAGATCCTTGCCGGCGGTAGTCATGATGCTCTCCGGGTGGAACTGGACACCCGTGATCGGAAGCTCTCGATGCCGGATGCCCTGGACAACGCCATCTTCGCTGTGCGCTACCACCTCCAGCTCAACCGGCAATTCGATAGTGGCCAGGGAGTGATACCGGGTGGCTTCAAACGGGTTGGGAAGATTGCGGAAGACCCCCCGCCCGTCGTGGGTGATCGTTGACACCTTGCCGTGACGCGGCTCAGGTGCCAGATCTACGCGGCCACCAAACGCCACCGCGATCGCCTGATGACCGAGGCACACGCCGAGAGTCGGGATGGCGGGACCGAGCACCTTGATGAAATCAATCGAGCTGCCGGCGTCCTCGGGGCGACCTGGTCCCGGCGAGATCAAGAGACGATCGAAGCTCTGCCGGGCCGCATCCGCCGGGTCGAGGGCGTCGTTGCGCACGACAACCGGTTCCGCCCCCAACTCGCCGAGATACTGGACGAGGTTGAAGGTGAACGAGTCGTAGTTGTCAATGACGAGTACTTTCATCCGACGGTGCCACCCTGGTCGAGAAGCCAGTTGCCGACCCAATCGTAGAAGAAGTGCAGGGCGACCAGAAAGACGAGGGTGAGCACGACCGCCTGCGCGACACGCACACTGAGCGGACCGGGCAACAGTCTCCAGATTCTCGTAATCATGACATCGCCTGGATTGCGTCGTAGTTCGGTCCGTACACCAGCTCGGCGACGACAACGTACCGCTGCCGGGCAGAGAACTTGGGATGGCACGTTGTGAGCGTGAGCCAGGCACCCTGTCTCGGCTCGGTCACCCAGAGGTCGGTGGGGGCGACGATGTGTATCTCCCTCACCTCGTACACGCTGGTGCCGATGGCCGTTTCGACCTCGATACGGTCGCCGGGATCGAGCTCGTTGAGCTCGTGAAACGGTTGACCGTAGGTGGTGCGGTGCCCGCTTATGACGGCATTGCCTGGTTGGCCGGGCATCGCGGTGCCCGGCATGTGCCCCGCGCCGTTGCGCAGATCGACGACCCGTACCCCCTCGACGACGTTCCACCCATCTCGGAGCCGCTCTAACTTGGGGATGCGGATGACAGCGAACGCGGTGCCCAGCTCGGGTTCGGACTCGACTTTGAGAATTACCGGCTGGGCGCTCCCGCCCTCGTCGCCGGGGGCGCCGGTGCCAGTCGTGTTCTCATTTCCCTGGTTAGCCGTCGTGGTAGGGACGACGACCATGTCGGTGATATCGGTCTGTGCCCACTGTGCCAGCCGTTCCGCGGTCAGTTCGGGCTGCGCCTGCTGGGCGAACCATGTCGTGATCACCAGCTCGTGAACAACGAAACCGAGAGTGAGCACGCCGAGGTAGATGAGGGTCCACCCGAGACCGTGGATCACCCGCATGCTGCGGCCCCCATGCGGGACCGGGCGAGTGATATCGCTTGGCGGGGTCTCGGTATCGGTCATTTCTTCCTCGAAACGGCTCACCTGTTTCCGGAGCCGCTTGCAGAGTATCGGTTAGTGGACGCTAGCCTTTACGCCCATGCCTGTCTCGAAGAAGCGCAAGAAAGTAGCCAACCACCGCCCCACCCCGCCGAAGAGGACGGATCCGGTCGCAGAAAAGGGCCCATCGCCGGTCTGGTACGTGGCCGTGATGTTCAGCCTCATGGGTCTGGGTGTTCTCCTCATCCTCGTCAACTATGTGGTCGCGTTGCCCCTCATTTCCAAGAACATGTGGCTGATGATCGGGCTGGCCGGGATCGCGGGCGGTTTCGCCATGACGCTCAACTACCGATAGCGGCAAATTACAGCCTTGTAGTTATCCACGCTGTTCTCCACAGCTGGGGAAAACGCGAATTTCGTCCCTAGGTGTATTGCTTCGGGAGGTTGTTGACGGTTGTGATTAGTTGAGCCTCCCTGGTTGTGTGGTGTTTACACGCATCACGCCAGCCAGAGGAGGCTCCTTGTGCACGCTAATGCGCCTTTGACCCCGACGGGTCGCCGGATCCTTTGTGAACGAATCAATAAGGGCCGCCCGATTGCTCATGTCGCTGTCGAGATGGGGGTGCTCGTCAGGTCGCATCGAAGTGGTGGAACCGCTATCTGGCTGAAGGGGAGGCCGGCCTGGTTGACCGCAGATCGGTGCCTCGCTCTTGTCCGAATCGGCTTGCACAACGCACTGAACGACGCATTATCGGGTTACGGGTAAACCGTCGTTGGGGACCAGCGATGATTGCTGGTCATCTCCACTTGGTGACGTCGACGGTGTGGCGAGTCTTAAGACGATACGGGATATCGAGGCTACGTGATTTGGACCCGCCTTCGGGACGGATTATCCGCCGCTACGAGAAGAAGGTGGCTGGCGAGCTGGTGCATATTGATATCAAGAAGTTCGGGAAGATCCCTGCTGGGGGCGGCTGGCGAGCCCATGGCTGGGGCAACGTCTCTCGTCCCGGCAAGATCGGATACACCTATCTGCATTCGGTAGTCGACGACTACTCACGGGTTGCCTACGGCGAATTCCTCAAAGACGAGAAAGCCATCACCTGTCTCGAGTTCGTAGCCAGAGCCCGGCAGTGGTTCGCTGACCAGGGTGTGATGATCCAGGCCATCATGACCGACAACGGACCCGGATGCGTCTCGAATCTCTTCCGTGACACAATCGAATCGTTCGACATAGAACACATCTTCACCTGGCCATACCATCCCCAAACCAACGGCAAAGTCGAACGCTATCAGCGCACCCTCGCCACCGAATGGGCCTACACCAGAACCTGGACCTCGAACCAGCAACGAGCCGACGATCTCCCCAACTGGCTACACCAATACAATCACCACAGACATCACACCGCAGTCGACGCTCCACCCAACACCCGCGTCAACAACCTCACAGATCAATACACCTAGGAGGGTGCTGGTTGATCGCCGCGAAGGCTCGCACACGTGTGACTCGATTCTTTCAGCACACTCGCTACGGCACCTCGACCATGTCCTCGCGGCAGTGACGCGGTGCGTCGAGAACGGCGTCCTGGGCGTGGGTGACAGTCAGCCGCATGCCGCAGATGACACAGCGGTAGTCGACCGCCACCTCGCGGACCGCATCGGGATCGGGCTCCTCGGGCTGGGGGACCAGCAGCAGCCGGATCACCCACAGGGTGAACGCGATGATCACCACACCGATCGCGATCGCGATCGCAGCTTGCACTTGCCGTACCTAGCTTTCGACGAGTTCCAGGATCGTGGCGTTGGCCATACCGCCACCTTCGCACATGGTCTGTAGACCGTAGCGTGCCCCCCGCCGCTCCATCTCGTGCACAAGGGCGGTCATGAGCTTGGCACCCGAGGCCCCGAGCGGGTGACCAAGCGCCACGGCCCCGCCGTTGACGTTGGTCTTTTCCCAATCAGCGCCGGTGTCGTGTAGCCACGCGGCGATGACGGTGGCGAACGCCTCGTTGACTTCGAACAAGTCTATGTCGTCGATGGTCAGCCCCGCCTTGTCGAGCACCTTGCGGGTGGCGGGGATCGGTCCGGTGAGCATCGTTATCGGATCGACACCAACGACGGCGAACGCCTTGAACCGGGCCCGGGGCGCCAAACCGAGCTGGTGCGCCTTGTCCTCGCTCATCACCAACACAGCTGCCGCCCCGTCGCTGATCTGGGACGAGTTTCCGGCGGTGACAACACCGTCTTCCTTGAACACCGTACGCAACCCGGCGAGCACCTCGAGGGTCGTCTCGGGGCGGATGCCTTCGTCCGTGGTCATCATCTCGGTAGAGCCGCCATCGCTCTTGACGGCGATCGGGAGGATCTCGCTCTTGAATCTCCCCTCGGTGGTGGCCCGTTCGGCGCGCCGATGCGAGTCGAGAGCTAGCCGGTCGATCTCCTCCCTCGTGATCCCCCACTGCTCGGCGATCAGCTCGGCGGAGATGCCCTGCGGAACGAGCCCGTTCTCGTAACGGGCGTTCATCTTGGGCCCGAAGGGCACCCCGGGACCTTGCTGCATCGTGATGCCCATCGGGACCCGGGTCATCGATTCGACACCGGCGGCGATAACAATGTCGTACGCCCCCGCCATGACACCCTGGGCGGCGAAATGGACCGCCTGCTGAGAGGAGCCACATTGCCGATCGATGGTCACGCCGGGAACGTGCTCCGGAAAACCGGCGGCGAGCAAGGCGTTACGACCAACGTTGACGCTCTGCTCACCGGTCTGGGAGACGCAGCCCATGATGACGTCGTCCACCATTCCCGGGTCCACGTTGTTGCGGGCAACGATCTCCGCCAGCACCTCCGAGGCGAGATCGACCGGGTGCCAGTCTTTGAGCTTGCCACCCCGCTTGCCACCCGGGGTGCGAAGCGCGTCGACGATCACTGCATTTGCCATCAGGCTCCCTCTTTGCCGCAGACCCATAAGAGTACCGGGTGCCGAGTACCGAATGGCCGGTGGAGAACCTACAATGTCGCGTCTTCGAGGGGACGTAGCTCAGCCTGGCAGAGCACCTGGTTTGCAACCAGGGGGTCGTCGGTTCGAATCCGATCGTCTCCACCCAGCGGCAACGCCCGGACCCGGCGCTAGCCGGCGAACGCTGTTCGTATTGCCCTGGCCAGGGTCGTCGGCGGCCGCCCGATCAGCTTGGCGAGATCGCCGCTGTCGGTGAACAGCTCGCCGCGGGCGATGCCCAGGTCGGAGTCCGCCAACACCTGTGCCATCGGGTCGGGAACACCGGCGCCCGAAAGCGCCGCCACCAGTGCTTCCGTGTCGAGGTTCTGGTACACCACCTTGGTGCCCGAGATCTCGCTCAGTGTGTACGCAAGCTCCGCGAGCGTGAAGGCCGGCTCGCCACCCAGCTCGTAGACAGCACCGGCGTGACCGTCCTCAGCGACGACCGTCGCTGCGGCGGCGGCGAAGTCGGCGCGGGTAGCCGCCGAGACACGTCCGTCGCCTGCCGCCCCCAGGACGGTCCCGTATTCGAGGTACATGGGGAGGGCACCGGTGTAGTTCTCGAGATACCAGCTGTTGCGGAGAAGCACGTGGGGAACTCCGCTGGCGGCAAGCATCTGCTCGGTGGCAAGGTGCTCACCGGCCAGGACGATCTTCGAACTGTCGGCGTGCACGATGCTCGTATATGCGACGAGCTGGATGCCGGTGGCCGCTGCAGCGTCCACGACGTTCTGATGCTGAGAGATCCGGGATCCGACTTCGCTCCCCGACACGAAGACGAGGCGGTCGACCCCGTCGAATGCAGCGCGCAACGTCTCTGGATCGGTGTAGTCGGCGCGACGGATCTGGACACCGAGATCGGCGAGCTCCCGAGCCTTCTCGGGTGAGCGCACAACTGCAACGAGATCAGCGGCAGGCACATCCCGTCCGAGCAGGTCGCGGATGGCTAGGTTCCCGAAGTTTCCGGTGGCTCCGGTTATGGCGATGGTCATGGTTTCGGCTCCTCTCTCCCGGGCGGTACGGGAGAAACGTATACTTTCTGATAGAAAGCACTATACACACAGTTAGTACTTACGAGCGACGTGGTATTATGACGCCATGGAATCCGACGACACCAATGGCCCGACCGACGACCTAGTGGCGGATGTGTTCGCCCGAGATTGCCCATCGCGCACAATCGTCGACCACGTCGCCTCGAAGTGGGGGACGCTTGCGCTGGTCGCCCTTGCCGAGAGCCCGTACCGTTTCAACGCGCTGCGTCGGCGGGTCGACGGCATAAGCGAGAAGATGCTGTCGCAGACCCTGCACACGCTCGAGCGCGACGGCATGGTCGTCCGTGACGTTCAATCGGCTATTCCGCCACGGGTCGAGTACAGCCTCACCGACCTCGGCGCCCAGGTAGCCGCACGGCTGCGCGACCTGATCGAGCTCGTCGAGGGCTCGGTCAACGAGGTAATCCGGGCTCGCCACGACCACGATTCATCGGCTGCCTGAGTTGGCCGTTCAGCATGCCGGCCCCGGATCGTTCGTCCTCCATGGTGGTAAACTCGCCAACCCTACGGGCCCATAGCTCAGCTCGGTTAGAGCGCATCCCTGATAAGGATGAGGTCGCTGGTTCAAATCCAGCTGGGCCCACCAGTCAAACCCCTTGCCCCGCAAGGGGTTTTGGTTTTCTGCCTGTGAACTCGATTATCTCCCGATCTCGCTGCGTCCACACCGCGTCCACAGCAGCGGTGCGCCACACCTTGTCGAGACGATCCGCGGCGGCCTCATCGAGCCCCTCGAAGAGGTGCCCGTAGGTATCGAGAGTGGTCTTGATCGACGCGTGACCGAGCCGTCCCTGGATGACTTTCGGGTGTTCACCCACGGCGATGAGAAGTGCAGCGTGTGTATGTCGGAGATCGTGAAAGGTGCACGGCTCTCCGACCGACGCTCGGACCGCCGGAAGCCATACCCGTCGTCGAAAGTTCGTACGTCGGATCGGACCACCAGACGGTGCATTGAAAACGAGGCCGGAACCGTCGGCATGTTCAGCTAGGTGTTGCGCCAGCTCCTCGACTACGAACGACGGCACTGAGACCATCCGGCGAGAGGCGTCCGACTTCGGCGGTTTCACCATGAACTGCCCTCGGATCTCAGCGAGGCTTTCCTCCACTCGGATCGTCCTCCGCAGGGCGTCGAATCGCTCTATCCGAAGAGCGGCAAGTTCACCAAAACGTAGCCCCGTGTACGCCGCGGCCAGGATCATCGCTCGGTAGCGCTCGTCGACGGCACCGGCCAGAGCCTTGATCTCTGCCGGCTCGAGAATCCTCATCTCCGGGGAGGTGAGCTTGGGGAGCTTCACGTTCCTACATGGCGATAGCGGGATGAGCCCATTGTCCACTGCGTCGGACAGTGCGGCAGCTAGAAGCTGGTAGGCCTTGCGGGTGGTGGCCGGCGCTGAGCCGTTGGCGTCGAGGTCCGCAACCCACCGTGCGACATGCGCCGGCCGGAGCTGCCCGATCGGAACGGTACCGAATGCGGGGAGCACGTGATTGCGAATCGAGGCTTCGTCACGGAGACGCGTCTGAGGACTCAGGTTCGTCCGTGTGGCCTGCCATTCCCGGATCCATCCGGCGAGCTTGGTCCGGCCAAGACGAGGGTCGGTGTAACGCCCGCGGAGCTTGTCGGACTCCAAGCCAACGAGGTATTGGCTGGCGTCTACTTTCCGGTCGAAGTTCTTGGAACGGTCCGTGCCCGACGGGTCCCGCCACCGTGCTTGCCAGCTCTCCTTGCCGGATCGATGCTTCACCTTTCGTACCGAACCCACGTCGTCTACCTCCTGGAGCTCCTCCGCCGACCGTACCCCCATGTCCGAGGTGGCGCCACCCTCAAGATCGCCATGCAAGTTGCAGGCGACTGTCAGAACTACCACCGACTTCGCCTATTGCCCCCGGCACTTCTTCAAGTTCTTTGTCCTCGAACCTTGTCGAGCTGATCGTTGAGCCACCGTTCGACGTCGCTCCGCCGGAAGCGCACGTGTCGACCGACGCGAAAGCCGGGTGGACCTTCGTGTCGGTATCGCCACGCGTAGATGGTCGATACGGGCACTCCGAGGTAGTTGGCGAGTTCTTGGACAGTGAGGAGCCGATCGAGACGTTCCATCCTCTGAGCATGAAGTCCAACCCTCTCACCAGAGTCCCATTTCGCTGCACTTGGACCTGTCATTGGGTCGGAAACGCCGATTTGGCGGGCGATTTCGGCGGGTGAGGTTTTTCTTGGTGGCGGGCCGGCCGGGATCGGTTGACAGGGTTTTGGACAGGATTTGTGGAGGGTTTTTGAGACTCTGGTGAGAGGGTCAGGGTGTCTAGTCGGAGCTATGAGACTCTGGCCAGACCCGAACCTTTGCGGAAGATCCGTCTGCGACCAGCCTCGAGCAGGCACGACCGCAATCGTCGCCACGGCACTCGTACCGCTTCGACTGTACCGACGGCCTGATCGACACACGCATCTGCAACCAGTTGCTTCAGGCGGTGTCTCGTGTTGAGTCTGGCGAAGGCGGTCAAGGACTATTACCTGCAGAAGCTGGGTGAGATCTCACCGCGGGAGGACTACTACCTGCGCGGCGGCACCGCCACCGGTCGTTGGTGCGGGTCGGGAGCCGCCGAGTTGGGCCTTGCGGGCAGTGTGTCGGCGGAGGGTCTGGTGCGGCTGTTCGACGGGAACCATCCCGGCACCGGTGAGCAGTTGGGGCGTCGTCTCCGCACGGACGGGGTGGCGGCGTGGGATGTGACCTTCTCGGCGGACAAGTCGGTGTCGCTGTTGTGGGCGCTGGGTGACGAACTCACCCGCAAAGAGGTCCTGGAGGCGTTCGGCGAGGCAACGTCACAGGCTTTCAGCTATCTGGAGTCGGTGGCATCCGACACTCGTGGCGCCACCAAGACACCGGTCGTCGACGAGAACGGAAATCGGGTTCGTGGCCCGGATGGGCGACCGAGGTATCGGGTAGAGACCTGGCCGATCGCGACGTCGGGGTATGTGGCGGCGGCGTTCACCGAATACACGTCACGGGCCGACGACCCGCAGCTACACACCCATGTCGTCGTTGCCAACACGGTCAACGGCGTCGATGGGGTGTGGCGGACTATCGACGGTCGACTGTTGTATCGGCATCAGCTCGCCGCCGGCTACCTGCATGAGGCAGTGTTGCGCCGGGAGCTCACGGACCGGCTCGGGGTGCGGTGGCAGCCGGTACATCACGGTGTCGCCGATATTGCCGGGTTCACCCGTACCCAGATCGAAGCGTTCTCCCAGCGGCGTCGACAGCTCGAAGCCTGGCGACAGGAAGAGGGTCTTCCGGATACGGCGGCGGCGCGGCAGGTGGCGGTGATCGCCACCCGCACGACCAAGACCAACCGTCCCCTCGACGAGCTGGAAGCGGTCTGGCAGCGACGAGCCGCAAAGGTGGGTCTCACTCCGGAGAGGATCAGTCGGATCGTCGATCGCAGCAGACGGGTCACCACACCAGATGTGGGAGCGTTGTTTGCGGATCTGGCGTCACCAGACGGGCTCACCGCCCACAGGTCGACATTCGCCACACCAGAAGTCATCCAACACATCGCCGCGGCACTCCCCGAGGGTGGCACCCGGGCTGAGATCGAGACCCTCGCCAACTCATTCCTCACCGGCCGTGACATCATCCCACTGCTACCCGGCCCTCAACTCGAACCCGCTACCGGGGACGAGGCGGATTCGCCCGCCGAGCCGGAGGATCGAGAACTCGTCGAGGGAGCGGTGATTGCGATGCGAACCCGTGACGGTGCGCCGTTCCCCGCGCCAGCGCTGCCCAGCTACACCACCGCAGAACTCCTCGCCACCGAACAGCGGATCATCGAATACGCAATGGCCGGTGTAGGTCAGGGCCGCTGGCAGGCACCCCGGCGTCTCGTGGAAACCTGGCTACGGCACAGACCGGAACTCACCGAAGGGCAACGCCAGATGGTGCGCAGCTTCGCAACCTCCGGCAACAGCATCGACATCGGTATCGGCCCCGCCGGCAGCGGCAAAACAGCAGTCGTCGCCGTCATCAACCAACTCGCCCAACTCACCAGACGACCCATCATCGGTGCCGCGCTTGCCGCCCGCACCGCAGCCGGCCTACAAACCGACACCGGCGTCCCCTCCACCACCCTCGCCCGGCTCCTCCACGGGTCCGGCCTTCCTACCGGTGTTGTTGTGGTTGTGGACGAGGCCGGCATGGTCGGCACCCGGCAACTCGCCGCCGTCGTCGACCTGGTCGAACAAGCACAAGGGAAACTGATCCTGATCGGGGACTACAAGCAACTCCCCGAGATCGACGCTGGCGGCCTATTCCGTGCCCTCGCCAACCGGCTACCAGCCGTCGAACTCACCGACAACGTTCGTCAACAGGCGGCCTGGGAACGCCAAGCACTCGACGAGCTCCGCAACGGATCAGTACAACAAGCAATGCAAGCCTATGCCGAGCATCGGCGCCTCATCCTCGGACGCACCCGCACCGACACGATTGCACAAGCGAGCAGCGACTGGTACCGGCACGTCCAGAGAGCGGGTGACATCGCTTCGGCAATGCTCCTAGCCCACGACAACGACACCGTCACCGAACTCAACGAAAAGGCACGCCAGCACCTCGCCACCTCCGGACGCCTCCACGGACCCACACACGAAGCGTCGGGCGTGGTTCTCCAGGCCGGTGACCGGATCCTCTGCCGCCGAAACCAACACCACCTCGATGTCCTCAACGGCGACCTCGGCACCATCACCGCCGTCGACCAGAAAGCCGGAACCGTTACGGTTCGTCTCGACCGAGACCCCGAAACCCGAGAGCTTCCGGGTTGGTGTCTCACCGACGGGAATGTCGGGTACGGATACGCCCTCACCGCCCACAAAGCCCAAGGCATCACGACCGGACGTACCTTCACCGTCATCACCGGAACCACCGACCGGGAATGGGCCTACGTCGCCCTCAGCCGGGGGCGCAACGCCAACACCCTCTACCTTGCCACCCGCGAACCCGGCCGGGAAGAATGCACCCACCTCACCCACCGAACACGGCAACCCGGAGCTGATGACGTTTCCGCAATGTTCGCCCGCAGCCGGATGCGACCGGCGGCCATTGACCATGAACATGGACATGAGTGTGGCCTCGACATTCATCCTTGATCACGACCGCAGAGCGTCACCTGCCCGCTCGTCCCGATCTCCTCTGGCCGCGCCGAGAGGCTTCGCTTGGAGATGAGATCCGTGAACCAGTCGACGATTCACGGCAAAGACATCAACGTTGTCGAGGAATGGAGGAATTGTGCGCAAGGGACAGCTTTTCTCGAGACTCGTGCGGTGGCCCGCGACAGTGGGCCTAGCCCTCGGGGTCACTGTAGGAGGTTTGATTGTCATCGGCCAGAGCCGTGGACTGGCGACATCAACGGAAGGATTCCAGGCGTTTCACAAGCAGCCGGTATTGGTCGAACGAGGTGAGCCGGTCTCGCTTGTGTATGACACTGTCTGCGCTTGGGATGAAGAGGCATTCGAACGCGGTGACATGCTGTGTGACGTCGAAGGCTTCGTGTTCGTAAGGAGCCAAGGGTCAGACTCGTTCCAGAGAATCAGTCTTGAGCCCGGGGAGTACCCCCCTATCCTCGAAGCAACCATCCCGCCACAGGTGACCGACAACGGCTTCCAGTACTACGCGGAAATCTCAAACACTGCAACTGGAGAGACAGTGCGCGTACCGGATCGGCGTGACCTGTTTCACGAAGCGTGGAGCTACAGCACGGCTGTCCATACCCATCTACCCGCATCCCCATCAGCTACTCCGCCAGAAGAGATCATCGTCTCAGGAGGATGGGGTGATGGGATTAACGAGTTTGGTGTCACCGGTGGCCACGAATCAGATGTTCAGGGTCCAGCCGCGTTCGCATTCGATCCCGATGGTGCCTTGGTCGTCTTGGACCGCGTTAACGGCCGCTTGCTCACGTGGTCAAGCGGCGCGAGCACTCCGGAGGTTCAGACTATTGAGCACACAGGAGGATTGGCCGATCTGGCGATAGGTGACGACGGGACGCGTTTCGTTCTCGATGGTGGCGCGGGCATCCATCCGAAGATCACCGCATACGACCCGGGAGGCGCGCTCCTCTCGACCAGCTTCCTCGCTGATGTTCTTCCGGAGAAGCTCGAAGCGATCGACTCTAGCGTGGTACTCCACGATGCTACGAGGAGTGTGTGGGCAACGACGTTTTACGATGCCACACCGGTTGCTCGACCAGACCAGCTCGAGAATGCACCGGTTGGAGTACCTTTGAGAACCAGGGACGCTGCTCAAATCGGCGGACTCGTTGAGGTAACCAGCGCTGAGGCGGGAGTCACGTCAGAGTCTGACGGTGCGCTGGCGACCGGCTCGATTGATCTGGCCGAACCTCAGCTTGTCGTGTCAGCCGACAGCGACCACGCGCTCTTCGCTCTCATCAGTGGGGGTTCAATTCGATCTGTGTGGAGTATCACAAGTGACCGGGAAATCGGCGAAGTTCAGCTAGCCGAGATTGTCAACGGGCGCTTGCTGGTCGTCATCCGGACTTGGACCGACAACGACGCCGTCTTCGAGGTCATTGTGCTGAACGCTGATGGGTCAACGGAGCATTTCGCAGTCGACGCTTCACGGTGGGCGGACAGCTCGGTGCTGGGACGATTCGAGGTTGGTCCCAATGGCCTCTACCAGCTGCGCAACGATGAACTTGGATTCTGGATTGCACGTTTCGAGATTGGAGGCTTGTCATGACACACCACATTCGCTACATCGGGCGCCTCCACATCGTCCGATTCTTCGTTGGTCTCCTCGTGGGGCTTATTGCCGTTAGCGCGATCGACGCGCCCGAGGCAGCGGCCCATGGCTTCTGGGACAACTGCAACACGGATACGGACTACAGCCTTTCGTCCTGGAATCGCTCGTCTGCTCGCAGCTACTCCTATGTGGCTCGCTATGAGGGGTATCACTGGTACGGCGGCTGTTGGAACAACAACAACATCGATGACCAACCCGGCGATCCCGTTAAGACTGCGAGTACGCATGGCGAGGGCGGCGATTGCTCGGGATTCACATTCAAATCTTGGGCTCTGGTTGACAATGAAACGTCGACCGGATACAGATACTGGCCGCAACTCAGAAACATCCACGGGGCCTTTACAGCCTCGGAATTCAAAGCAGGAGACGGCCCAAATCTGTCTCAGATCAGCAAGGCGTCAACCATCTACATGGATGCGCTGGCTTCGAGTTCGCATATTGGGATGATCTACTCCACAACATCGACCTGGAACACCGACAACATCATCGAAGCCAAGGGCGAGGCGGATGGCACCGGGTTATGGGTCAGGACCTACCGAGGTGATTCGTCCTTCACCGGCGTACGTCGCTGGGGAGGATGTCTTTGGGACGGCACTTGCAGTTGACGCTCAAGCTCGGGTTGGTATTCGTCGTGGTCCTCGCTGGTCTCGCTGGGTGCAGCGAGACCAGCGAGCCACCGGTGCCTCCCGGAACCTCCCGCTCGACGGGAGCCATACAGGACACCGGGTCATCAACGGTTCCCACACAGAACGTCGGAATCGACGAACCAACTACCACCTCGACAACTACTGTCGCGCCCGCAACGGTAGGCCTCGATCCGATTACTCGTCACTATGACGTTTCCCTCACGCCGTTCTCGCTCGCGGAGGATTGGCAAGTGGCGCTGTCGCTTGGCTATGGGAGCGACGAGTCCTTGCTCGGGAACGGGGATTCCGTCAACGAGCCGTGGGGTCCCGAACTGCCGGTGGCGCTTGACCTCCTCGGCCGGTGGTGGATACTCGATAACTACAAGGATCGAATCGCCCGGTACGGACGCGACGGATCTTTCTTCGATTCGGTAGACATTGCCCACGAAGCTCCCCTCTCCGGTTTGCAGATACTCAGCGACGGGACCGCTATTGCCTCATCCACGAACATGCGTTTGGCGACAATCATTGGCAATCGCATCACCTACCAGGAAAGCGACAGGCTGTTGAGCCTCATCAACAACGACGGCGATGTCGTATTTGGACGTGAAACGCTCGGGTCCCGATTCTTTGCGGTTGCGATAGAAGACGGGGCGCTCGTTGCCGAGGCGGTTGACTATCTGCGGACCCCGGCAGGCTCCCGCTATCGCCTTGCCGCCGACCCCAGCAATCCCGCAGTTGTTCGTATGTCACTCCCGGACGCACAGCCAGCCATGTTGGTCGATCTCGAGATGACGTCGATCGATGGTGGAGATGTCTTTGCGGTTGTAGAGGTGATCGCCGATCGCCAGGGTTCGCTGCATCTGCTGCTGGCTGGATTCTCCGAGATCAACGAGGAAGTTGGAATAGGCGCCTACGTAGAAATCGATCGGTCTGGGAACCTTGTGCGCGCACTTCCGATACCGGATCCATTTGGGGGCCGGAACCCGGGTACACCGAACAGTCTGGGACTCGACCCGGTGTCCGGCGATCCCTACATTGGCGTCATTGACCACGATGGAGTGACAGTGTGGGAGCTGAATCGCGCGAGCGCAAGCCACGGCTAGGACGGTAGCCATTCTCACGAAGCCGCCGCCCCCGGGTATGGGTATTGCCACCGAGCGGAACATATCAGCTGTTCCACAACCGCCGCGCTCGCAGCGGCAACGAAAGGCGGCGCGGCCCCGGAATCGTCCTGAGAGTGTGGAGGCTCTGCGGCACGTGGCTGCGCAAGCCCTCGAACGTGTGCTCTGCTGTCCACGACCCGTGATTCCGGATTGCTGCTTATCGAATCTAGACCAGGTCGCTCGGCGGTCGTCGAGGACATGCAGCAGGTACCCCGCGATCATCAGATTGTCGGAGAACCCCCGAGTCGAGGTCATGCCACTTCCGGACCCCACCGGCAACGGATGGAGACGCTGGGTGAACAACGAAAGACTGTACCAACGCGTTGCCAACACATTCTGATCGCCGCAGCCGCCCGGCCGACAATTGCCGAGCAAGCGGCATTGCACCTTTGGGCAGAAAGTTCCTCTCTACTACCTCGGTGGGAAACCGGATGTTGTGGTGATCGACGGCTCGTAGTGTGTCTCGTCGATGATGGTCCCAGTCGGTATGTCGAGTTCGTCGAGGGCACCGAGAAGCTCGGTCGTGTCGGATGCGAGTTGGGGAGCGGTGAGATCGAGAGTGAGGGTTCGTTGCACCTGACCGAGGTCGGTGTACTCCAACGCCAGAGTGATATGGCTGTCGGTCCGTTCCACGAGTTTCACGCCCTTGATGGTGCCGATCACATCTGCGGCGGCAGCTTTCGAGCTGTTTGGGATGGTGGGATCGGCGAGGACCGCCGCTAGGAGGTTGAAGAGGTGTTCGTCCTCGGACAGCACGCCTCCTCCGAGACGGGCCTGTTCGCGGAGGTATTGCTCGAGTTCTTCTGGTGTTTGGGGCAGGTCAGGGAAGAGTTGCGATTGTTGGGTGACGGTGGTGGTAACACCGATACCGTCGAGTTCTGCCAGCCCGGCATGTTGGTAGGCGGCGGCTGCCTCGTCAGAGAAGAACTCCACTCCGGTTGGGGTTATGGCGAGCTCGATGGTGTTGTCGGCACCAACCCAGACCTGCCGTTCTCCAACGATCAGATATGCGATCTGTTCTACGTCAAGGTCGGGTAGCTCTGATCCGTCGACCACTGCCAGCTGGGTGGTGTGGGATTCCTGGTAGATGAACTGGCCTGCTTGTGGTTGCAGCGGTTCCTGTTGGAGGAGTATCTCGGCGTATTCGGCGAGCGCGGCTTGCAGGGGCGCTGGTCGTGCCCACAGGACAGCACCGGTCACAACGAGAGCTACCGCAACAACCCCCGCTGCCCACGCGTATCGCCAACTAACTCCAGCCTTGCGCCGGTAGCGTTCCTCGTATATTGCGGCCTCAAGTCGCGAGCGCACCGATGCGAGTTCGGCATCGGTGGGGACGATATCGCCCACAAGCGAGCGTACCGCAGCATCAAGCTCTGCATCGCGTCTGCTATTCATTTCTGCGTCCATCGTAAGGTCTTTGGCGCGAACTACTAATGCGTTCACTTGCGGCGGCTCGTGCCCGGTTCAGGCGCGATTTGACGGTCCCGACCGGGACGGCAAGAGCGTCGCTGATCTCCCGATACGACAGATCCTCGACGGCGTAGAGAATCAATACAGACCTGTCACGAGGATGGAGCGAAGCGAGTGCCTGGTCCAAGAGGGGCTTGGACTGAGCCGCGTCTGCCCGCTCGGTCGCAAGCTCCTCGACGGGCAGGTCGGTCGCAGCATCGGGACGTAGGCCAATTCTGGCTCTCCGCTTGCGCTTCTTGAGATACTCGCCGATCACGTTGGTAGCAATACCAAGCAGCCACGGCAGAGCATCGGGTCGACCAAGGTCGTACCGGTGTCGGATCCGAAAGGCGCGCAAGAACACATCACCAGTGACATCGGCCACATCCTCGCGGGGGATCCGTTTAGCGACATATCCGAAGACACGTCGACCGTACCGGTCAAAGATCTCACCGAAACGATCCGGAACATCCAACGAGGCAGCGATCACATCAGAATCTGGAATCAAGTCAGCCTGAGAATACAGCCGACCCCGATGTCGAGCGCCGTGGGACGGCGCTCGACAGGAGTTCACCACCAAGACTCACGGCAGATACTGGACAGACTCGACCTTCCCGGCCAACGCCGAGAGATTGTCGATCTGACCCGCGGTGTACGTCGTCTGTGAAGCTCCGCCGAGGTTCGGGCTGTCGTAGTGGCGCAGCCTCGGACAGCCGTTGTATGACGACTTGATCCGATTCGCCCACCAGCCAGTGGCATTCCAATAGCCACCCGTGCACGCCGACCCTGAGATGGTCATGGAGCTTCCACCACCGTTGTAATCCGAGTAGTGGATGCCGATCGAGAACGACGACACCGCCGCAGCCACCGCAGCGTCCACAAGCACAGCAGAGCCCTCGATCTGGTCCGGCAACGCCAGTTCACCGCTAGAGGCGTAGCTCATCGCCTCGGCGAACCCGGCGAAGCACACCGGATCAGACATGATCAACTCCCCATCCTCTGCCTGACCAACAACCTCGACAACGCAGTGCTGCTCTACGACAGCTGGGGTAGCAGGCCCAAGCGACCCAGCGATTACCGCCGCGGCGAGCGCCTGCACAATGAAATCAGTCACGGCCATCCTCCGATCAATATCTGGACTGACTCACTGCACTTTGACTCCAGGCGCAATTCGGTTCACGGTCATCGCTGCAATCACTCGGCTGGCTCCAGGCCTACTCCGGTCGGTGAACCACCAGACAGGCTGAGATCAACATCTATGTGGGGGTGGGTCCGGCGCCGCTACGGCCATCCTCCGTAGCGCTGGGCCCGCCCTCGTTTGGGCGTAGACCTGAACGAGCTCCTCCGTGTGGCCTCGCAGCCGTTGGATTCGGGCACTTCGACCTGAACCCATCGGGCGGTCATGACCAAGTATTACGACAGAGAGGTGCAGGCAAGAGAGTTCCTGATCTGCGAGACCTTCAAGGAAAGGGGAGACGAACGGTGTTCGAGACAAACGAGATTCGAGTGAGGTCATGATGAATGCCGCAGATAAAGCAAAGCTGCGCCGAAAGGCTGTCCGCTTGGCAATTCTGATGCTGGTTGCTTTTGGTGCGTCGTTTGCCGTGGGCAATCTTGTCGCTGCCCAGCCGGCCTCGGCGGGCAGTGCTTACTATTGGCCGACGAATGGCTGGAACCAGTACAAGGTCTATCTGTCTCCGGCCTATCACGGCGGTGCAAACGTGGGCTGCGACGGCTACGTTGAGGACAGCGTATCGGAAGGCGCCCCAGACATAGCCGTGGAGGCAGCTTCCGGCTACGGCACGGATCTACTAGACCGGCATTATTACGTCAAAGTGCGCTGGGGAGTGAGCGCCAGCACGAAGATCAGTGACTCGAACTCCTGGGGTGCTGACATCCACATCCCGATTCACTCCAACGCCAAGACAAAGGACTGCGGGGCCTCTGCGTCGTACGGTGGAACACACATAATCTACCAATACACCAGCCAGGTAGCCTTCGCCGAGGACCTTCGTGATGCGCTCAAGACCTCGAGCCCAGGCACTGGCGACAAGATTTGCTACACGCCTGATTGCTCACAGTACGACTCCCTGGGTGAGCTAACACAAACCGTCGCGAAGGCAGCTTACGTCGAAGCCGACTACCACTCATACAGCTTGGGAGTCAGCTGGCTACGCAATCGGACATGGCAGTGGCGGATCGGCTACGGAGTGGACACATATCTCGGCTATCCGCGAAACCTGATCTATTAGTGCCGTCGATGAAAGGAGCACAAGTAATGAAGACAGCCAAGCTGGTAGCTGTGGCCGCAGTCGCCTTCGTTGGAGTCGTTGCTGGCACGGCGGCCCGAGCCCAGACCGTGCCTACCTCTCCCCTCGCGGAATACGTGGGTCTGGGGCACAACCCGGACATCGAGAGAAGCATCTTCGACGCTGAGGAGACAGCACGCCAGGACTCGATCCAGAAGTGTATGAACGGCGTGGGTATGCCGTTTGTGCCGCTGGCTCCAGATTTCAATGTCTTCGAGCCAGGCAGTGATGAGCCGGAGGAGTACTTCGGCTTCGTCACATCCTTCAGCAGGGACAAGCTAAATGAGACCGGGCTAGTGGTGCGCGATGACCCCAACATCGTGTATGCCGAATCCCTCGATTCGGGTGAACGCTCTCGATACTACGAAGCCCTCTATGGCCGCGATTGGCAGAATCCGAGCCAATCGGCTGAGGACTTCGCGGCCAGCTGCACTGGAGCGGCGTACAGGATGACGCCCGGCCTTGCCGTGGCGATAGCTCCACTCAGGATCGAATACATGGCCGCGCGTGCCTCGACGCTCGAGTCGGACCCGAGGGTTTCAAGAGCAATTCACGAATGGGCAGACTGCATGTCTTCAAACGGATTCGACGTGTCATCCTTGGGGGACATGCTTGGACAGTTGGATCAGGCAATCGACGCGGAGATTGACGAGACTCTCGGCTTGAGTCACAAGGCCTACGCAGAGCTGCTCGAGCTTGAGCGAGCGATGTACGAGGCGAATGCCTCGTGCGACTCTGACCTGCGTCCCGTCTTCGAGAAAGCGATATTCGAATTCGACTACTCATTCCTCGCCGAGCACGAGGACGAATTGGCTCAATTCCGTCGCGACCTCTGGTAGCAGTGAGCGTGGCGGACTGGCACTCAGCTGACCGCTCGTCCGCTACGCGACGCACAACCGCCCTGGAGTAGAAGGACAATGACGACGATCACCCAGACACCGCCGGACCGGTCGAGCCGCTCAATACCCGTCGGCCGTTGTAGGCCCTCAGCATTCCGCCGACCTAGCTACTTGATCATCCTCGCGATGATCATTGCCCTGGCGGCATGTTCGGGGGAGACCTCACCGACTTCATCTGATAGCGACCCGGCGGATGCGAGCAAGACCACGCAGGCAACTTCCACCACCGGCGTACATCTGATTACGACAACCGGAGGCCACGAGAGCACAACGACAACCACTGCTATGGAAAGGGATTCGACGGCTACGACGGTGCCCCGTGACCGATCAGAGCTGGACGGCGTGCTCGAGACTGCGCTGCAAGCCCTCGGAGTGGTGGACCCCGGTTGGGACGAACCCCACGGGGCACCGTACTCGGCGCTGACATATGTGAGGGAGGACGCTATCTACACCCTGCTCGCTACCTTCGTCGGTGACGAGCAACTAGCGATCGCTCTCGCGTTCGGCGACGGCGCAGAAGCGCAGGATATCGGTGAACGCACAGGGACCGATGGAAGCACCGTGCTAGTGCGGCATGCCACCACGGAGGACGGAGAAGTCTACGCCGCAACCATAAAGGGTCTCTGCAGTCTCTACGACGTATGGGAGGTAGCGATCGTAGACGACCCAGAGCCTCTGATCGCAGATGTGGTGACTGTCAACTCTGCGATCGAGTGCCCATGAGACGGTCGGCCGACGCGTGTGCTGCTCATCATCCTTTGGAGCCGGAGGGCAGCGATAGCCCACCAACCCCAGGGCACCCGGTACCGGGATCACGGTGCCATTGGCGTGTACAACATGTCTGCCACCGCCGAATACCTCCGCGCCCGAGTTGGGTCGCACCTGGACCGCAACGGGCGCAAACATGAGAAATGACAAAAGACGATGAGAGGCAGAATCGCCCGGAAAACCAGGCTCTCCGCCGATTTGTCCCGGCAGGCAAGACCTCCAAGAACGGCGTAAGAACAGGGGTCTCGAGGCGCACCTCGCGCGATCAAGCTTGCCCGCGTCCACATCGCGTCCACGGGAGAACGAGAAACGTCCAGAAATGATGCGAACCAATGAGGTACGTTATCCGCTGTGACACAGGAGATATCGCCGCATCGCCAATGTCGCCAGATCTCTTTGATCATCCCTGATAAGGATGAGGCCGCTGGTTCAAATCCAGCTGGGCCCACAAATTGAATTTCCTCGTGTCTACGGGGGGGGTCTGCCATCCTCGCAGTGACCGACGTTGTGCGGTGCGACGGACCGTCGCGTAAATGAGCGCATCGCTCTCGGGGACCTACCGCTGTAACGCGCGCCGATGCGCCGGCGACGAGGGACTCCACGTGAGCGAGTGACACCATGGATGTATCGCCCGGGGGTTGCCGTCCATAGGTAGTGCAGGAGCACCTCGGTCACAGCTCGATCGTCCTCACGATGGACCGGTATGGGCATCTCTACCCCGAAGACAGATCCAAGGTCTCGGACGCCCTTGATGTCGCGTTCGCCAGTGACGCGCATCACTCCGGTTGACAGAAAGCCGCTTCTCCCGCGGACCAAATGCACACCAAACGCCCCGTCTTAGCCTCCAGGTGTGAAGAACCCCCTGGAAGATGTAGGACTCCCAGACGGCAGCTACATCGGACAGACCCTGTTCGAGGTCTGAGCCGCGCAGCGGACGGATACCGATATGGAGCCCTATCAGTCCTACCGAGTTCAAGACGTCAGAAGGTCAACCGGGCGCGTCTCCATCGGATACGAGCTCCACAAGTCGCGCGGCAAGACCACCAACGCTCGGCAGGCGATCGACCTCGACCCACCACCGTGACAGTCCTTGCTGCCTGGAAGAGATGAAGACCTCTTCTGCTCGACGAGCGCTACTCACCCGAGCCGATGCTGTTGGGGCTACACGTGGCATCCAGCGCCCCGGTGTCGAACTCGTCACTCGGCTGGTTGTCAATGATGCGGCTCAGCTCCCCTTGAAAGGTGACCCGATCCCCCTGGAGTTGTACAGCGTCAGAACCGACATCCTGCCAATTGGTCTGGGCGCCGTCGTTTCCGACGCGTGTGTAGAGGATCGTGTAGTTGGTGCCGAGAGCCGACTCTGAGCGGGATGCGACAATCTGTGCCTCGACGCCATCCATGGACGGGAAGGACCCTCCTCGCCGACCTATGCCAACAAAGGTGACGTCTTCATCGCCAAACATCTCCACGGCAGCGTCTCCGTAGAAGCAGACGAACCAATCGAAGTCCTCAGGTTCACCTGCAAGCGTGAACGCTGCGCTTCCACCACTCATTTCCGGCAGGTCTGAAGAACCGACGGAGGCTGGTTCGTCCCCGCCAGAAGTCGTGGGTTCAAGGCCGGTTGTATCGGTGACTCCGACCGCTGTCGTATTGGAAGCCGCGGGGTCGCTGGTCGTCGTGGTTGCTTGCTCATCGCCACCGGCGGAGCTGCATCCCGCCACGGCGATGAACAGCCCGACGGTAAGCCCCATCCGTGAAATGCCTCGAAGCCCCACGGTCCGCCTCCTGTCATACTCGGTACGTCCCGCAGTCGTGCGCCCAAACAGACGCTGCCTTGTCCGACCACACCATAAGGATGCTCGAGGCATGCCGTCAATGGGGCCTACAACACTGAGACGCGTGTGGCCCAGCCTGCCATCATCGGACTCACGCCATCCCTGACGCGGCCTCTGACAGGGCCTGATGCCCCCAGAAGGCCACCTCGGACGACTCTCCCCGCACGACGCTGTCAAGTCTCGGCAGCCGGACGCGCGATAGAGACCACCGAAGCCGGATAAAGCGACAAGTCCCGACAAGAGAAGAACCCTTGCAATACACGGGTTCTTCGTTCGTAGCAGGGGCGGGATTTGAACCCTCGACCTTCGGGTTGTGAGCGAATGTGGGGCACCTGCTGAACACTTCGTCGACGATATTCGACAGCTTGAGACGACTCAGGTCGGCGGTTTCGTCGAATTGGAAGTCGAGACCCAGCACATGGTTCGGGTACTCGGCACGCGCGGTCGAACCTGGCACCATCGAGTCTGCACGCCAGGCAGCTCGTCGGCATGGCCGATTTTTCGCCATACTCTGTGGCCATCAGTCGAGGACCGTCGATGTCAGAATGGAAGAAACAATCGAGCTTGATTGGCCGCCGACCTGAGTGCGAGCGAATCTCCCGGACCCTCGATGATGTGGCCGACGCTGCCGGGCGCGTGATCTTGATCACTGGCCAGAGCGGCATCGGGAAGACTCGACTTGCCTCAGAGGCCCTCGACTGGGCTGTGTCGCGTGGTTTCACGACGATGGTCGGCAGAGCGAACCCGCTGACCACCACCGTTGCTTACGCTCCGATCATCCAAGCACTCGGCGCCCGTTTGCGCGGGATGAGCGCCGCTGATCGCTTCGGGCTCACGGCCGACCTACCTGCTCTGGCTCGTCTGTTTCAGGAACTCGACGTGGCGGCAAGGGATTTCGGGTTCGATGCGTCGATCGAGCGGACATGGCTGTTCGAGGCGGTGGTTCGTCTTGTCGACCGCCTGTCTCGACATGCCCCCGCGGCGATGCTGCTCGACGACCTTCAGTGGTTGGACCACGCCTCGATCGAGTTGATCGCGTATCTCAGTCGAGAACTGCCCGGCCTCCCCGTGGCGGTCCTCGCCACCTGGAACCCTGCCGAAGGATCCGAGCACGCTTTGCCAGCGCTGATATCAAGCTTGAGAAGATCCGATCTGCTCGTGGAAATCGAGCTCGGGCCCCTAGATGCCAAAGAGGTCGAGACGCTGGTCGAGTCCCGCCTCGGGAAGTCGCCCGCACCGGCGGCAGTCCGGTCTCTCGTAGCCACGGCCGGCGGAGTGCCGCTCTTCGTTACTGCCCTGGTTCGGGCCGCGGTGGAGAGCAACGCCATCGCAGAAACCGGGCGCGGCGCCTCGGAATTTGACCTCGAGAAGATCCTCTCAGGTGTGGCTGAAGATGCGATCACAAGTCAGCTCGACGCGCTCGATGCCGAGGAGGCGGAGTTGGTCACCCTCACGGCTGCCGGCGTCGAGATCGAGATCGAGATCCTGCTCGCCGCCTGTTCAACGGCCACTCGGGTCCATGCGGACGAATTGATCCGCAGGTCTGTACTCGTGGAGGAGCCCGACTCTCCCGGAGCGTTACGCCTGTGGCATCCGCTCGCACAGCGGGCCGTGTATCAGAACCTCTCGGAGCCTCGTCGATCCGACCTCCATGCGCGTCTCGCCGAGGCCTACCGGGAGGTGACGCCCGACGCCGTCCTGGCTATGGCCGCCCATATCACAAAGGCCTTCGATCGACTCGACCCCGGTTGGGCGGTGGACGTGCTGCAGGAGGCGGCCGACCAATCAATGTCTCGTTCTGCCTTCACAGAGGCGATCCAACTCCTCCAAACCGCCTCCTCGGTCGCGAGATCCGCCCGCCCGACCCAGGTACCCGGGATCCTGATGAAGCTGGGAGCGTGCAGCTGGGCCAACTCCAGGATCGAAGACGCTCTTTCCTGGTGGCGAGAGGCACTGGAACTGGTCGATCGGCACGATAAGCAAACGGTCTATCGCATCCAACGCGACCTCGCTTTTGCCCTGGGTGAGGTCGCCTTCGAGGACTCGGATCGTCAGATTGAAGTTGCCATGGCGGCGATGCCCGACGACACCCCTCCGGAGGAAGCACTCGACCTCCTCTATCTGGCCGTGTCGAATGCCCACCGTCGCGGCGACCTGGCCGCGGTCGAGTCGTCGGCACGCCGCTTGGTCGAAGCTGCCGCCACGGTTCAGGGCCAGCGTGCCGCAGCGTTGGCGGAAGCGGGCAACCTATCCGCGGCCCTGGAGCAACAGGACTATCGAGCCGTCGGGGAGATCTTGGGACAAGGTCGGATGCTTAGGTCCGGCGACTCCCGGTTGGAGATGCGCCATCACATGGTCAAGGCTCACATGGCAGCAGTGTTCGGTGACCTGGATGGGCTGAGGGAAGCCAACCACCGAGCGAAAGACCTGCTACGTACGATTCGGGTCCCGGCCTGGGAGACGCGGGTATACGTCGGAACCTTCTGTGAGGCGTTCTTTTCAGGCGATTGGGAAGGAGCGCGCGAAACGGTCCAGGAAGCGGATCTCCTCGCCGTCGGCATGGACCACGCCCTCGCATCTCTGCTGGCCGCGCTGCTGGCGGTCATGCTCCACAGTCATCGCGCCGAATTCGAGCAGGCGTCACAGAGTCTGCGGCGGGCCATGGACACCGTCCATGAACCCGTGTCCATGGTCACGGTGTCGGCGCTCTTCCACACCGCCTCCTCCATCCTCGCCCTGGAGAGAGGCAACCCGGGAGAGGCCCTCTACCACATCGACTCGAACAAGCATCTCCAGATAGGGACCACGCTGCCCCCATGGGACATGGTGACCGGCGGAATGGCGCATGCCCTGATGGGTCAAGCCACCGTCGCGCTGACCGAGGCGGAGGCCCTCGCCGACCTTGGTGAGGGGCCCTCCTATCCAAACGCGATGGCGCTTCGCATACGAGGCCATATCCACGCTGGCCAGGACGAGACCGGCAAGGCTCTCGAGGCACTGGGTCAGGCCGCGGCGACCTTCTCTCAGCTCGGGATGCCCTTTGAAGAGGCGCGAGCGGGAATCGAGGCGATGG
This sequence comes from uncultured bacterium, assembly GCA_963801165.1. GTDB lineage: Bacteria > Actinomycetota > Acidimicrobiia > Spongiisociales > UBA5794 > JAAETI01. Next base: position 544,378 of record CAWDDT010000005.1, on the reverse strand, counting down.
AAATAGCTCATGCTCGGCCGGACGACCGCATGAATCACTGGCTGGGCACCATGCGGCGAGTCGGAGCCGAGCGCTATCGGGCACGCGCCGAACGCATCGCCGCACAGCTCGGGGTCCACCTCAGTCCGGCACCGACCGAGGTCGATCTCACTCCGCGTCAGCTCGAACTGGCGGAACTCGTGGCCAAGGGCATGTCCAACGCCGAGATCGCAGAAGAGCTCTTCATCAGCATCCGCACGGTTCACAGCCACCTCGACCACATCTACACCCGGCTCGGCATCGGTTCGCGAGCAGCCCTCGCCACACACGTCACGAGCCACCGCTCCTCCACCCAACCCTGACGGGGACATTTACGCATTTGTACCGATGCACGCCGCATGCGATTGCGACACCATTGACACGGACCGACTATTGAGTCTGGAGGATGCGATGCCGAAAGAGATTCAGCTAGGAAGGCCGAGCCGTTCCATGCGGGCGATGCAGCGGTTCATGCCCAAGTTCACACCGATTCACACCCGCCTCTATCGACTGTCCCGAGGCCGACTCGGCACCACGCGGATGACGCTGGGCGCACCGGTGCTGCTGCTCACGACGACCGGTCGACGTTCGGGAGAAGAGAGATCGGTCCCGATCGGCCACATGGAGATAGACGGGGAGATCGTCGTGGCCGGAACCAACGGCGGGCTGGAACCGACGCCAGCCTGGGTATTGAACCTGCGCTCCGACCGGCGGTGCCTGGTGCAAATTCGAGGCGACAGGTTCGAGGCCAGGGCCGAGTTCGTGGGTCTCGACGAGTACGAGAGCCTTTGGAACCGTTTGTCCGAGAGCTATCCGACCTACAACCAGGCGCAAAGCTGGATCGCACGCGAGATCCCCTTGATCAGACTGCGCCGGATTGACCAGCGATCGAGACGATGATGGGGGCCGAGGTGACCCTCACAAGTCGATTCCTCCTCGCCCTCGGCAATCCGGAGGCCACTCGCCCCGAGAGGGCTGGGGGAAAAGCGGCAACGCTGGCTCGCCTCTCCCAGGCCGGTTTCGACGTTCCACAGGGGATCGTGCTCGATGTCTCCGCGTTCCACCTCGCCGTCGACCGAATGCAGGAGGCGTCGGCGGAGGCGATACGACAGGTCCAGATCCCACCAGCAGTGGAGCAGGCCGTCATTCAAGCCGCCGCCATCCTCGGGGACCACGATGTCGTGGTCCGCTCCTCGGCGCCCGATGAGGACTCCGCACACGCCTCGTTCGCCGGCCAGTACGAGTCCGTACTTGGTGTCCACGGGCCCGAGGAGATTGTGTCAGCGGTGAGAGAATGCTGGGCATCGACGTTCGGACCCCGAGTCCACTCCTACCGCGATGACGGCGCCAAGGATCGGGGCATGGCCGTGCTCATCCAGAGACAGGTCGCCGCCGACGCGGCAGGGGTGGCCTTCTCGGTGGATCCGGTCACCGGCGATCGTGACGTCGTGGTAATCGACACAGTTGCCGGTCTGGGAGATCGACTCATGAGTGGCGAGATAACTCCCGAGAGATGGAGAATCGTCGGCGAGAGTCCGGCTCAACACTCCCTCGACCCCTCGGTGCTCACCGAGATCGAGGCAAGACGGATCGCCCACCTGGTGAGGAGACTCGAGGCGTTCCTCGACCTGCCCCAGGACGTCGAGTGGGCCATCGAGGCCGGGAAGCTCTGGCTCCTCCAGTCGCGTCCGATCACGGCGCTTCCAGAGGAGTCCGTGGGACCCATTCCTGTTCCAGTGGACATCCCCGACGGCTACTGGGAACGCGATGCGAGCCACTGGCCCGCTCCCAATTCACCGTTGTCCAGGTCGATCATCTACCCGCTGGCCAACGAAGTGACACCGCGGATGTGCGCAGAGTACGGGATGTTGGCCGAACGTATCGAGCTGACCGACATCGGCGGTTGGCACTACACCCGAACCGTTCCGCTTGGCGGCAAGGACCGGCGCCCGCCACCCGCTCTCGTTCTCGGTGTCATGGCGCGGCTGCACCCCGTGCTGCGTCTGCGGATTAAGACCGCCACCGAGGCCGTCAGGTCAGAGAAAGGGAGACAGGTCATCGACCGGTGGTGGGAGGAGTGGCAACCGGCCTTGATGGGACGCGCTCGACAGCTGTCGGCCGTCGACGTCGCCGCGCTCGACGATTCTGAGCTGCTCGCTCACTACGAGCAGACGATCGGCCTCCTCGCCGACGGACTCGAATCCCATCTCTACGTCATCGGGGCGGTGATCATCGAGACCTACCCGATGGTACGCATAGCGCGTGAGCTCCCGGGCTGGGACGATATGCGGGCACTTGGCTTGGTGACAGGCCTCTCCACGTGGTCCTCCCGGCCCGCCCGCGAGCTCGCCGGCTTGGCTGGGCTGGCGGCAGCCAAAGCCGGAGTCATGGAGCTCCTCGACCGGGTGAGCGCGGAGACCCATGGTCTGTTGGCGGAGACCGATGCGGAGTTCCACACCGCATTCGAGGAGTACCGCTGGACGCACGCCATGGGGATGCTGAGTCGCGACCTTGCCGACCCCACTTTGGCCGACCGTCCCGAGGTGTTGCTCCAGATGTTGGCCAATCAGTTGGCATCTGGCTTCAACCCATCCGACGTCGATGATGAGAACCAACGCCAGCGCGACAGCCTCCTGGCCGAGGCGCTCTCCCTGATCGCCGAGGGCGATCGTGACCGCTTCGAGGAGCTCTTGGCCCGGGCCGAACGCGCCTATCCGGTCAGGGAGGACAACGTCTTCGTAGCGCTTCAGACTCCCGGCGGCCTCATCCGCACCGCCGCCATGGAGATGGGACGCCGAATGGCCGACCGTGGTCAGGTCAATGAGATCGATGACGTCTTCTTCCTCGAGGACGCTGAATTGCGTCTGGCTTTCGAGGAACGTGAAGACCGTCACGACCAGGTCCGGAGACGCAAGGGCGAAAGGGCCTGGGTAGCGGCGCATCCGGGTCCCCTCACATATGGGCAGAACCCCGGTCCGCCCCCATCGTTGAGGTTCCTACCGGCAGAGGTGCGCGACACCACAGAGGCCTTGTTCTGGATGATGGGCGCCAATATCGATCCCGGCTCGCTGCAGAGCGAACCCGGCAAGATCCGGGGTGTGGCCGCTTCCCCGGGCACCTACACGGGCACGGTTCGCGTTGTCATGGGGGAGCACGAGTTCGCCAAGATCCGTGAGGGAGATGTCGTAGTCTGCCCGGTAACGCAACCCACCTGGTCGGTCTTGTTCCCCAGTTTGGGAGCGGTGGTCACGGACTCCGGTGGCGTACTCTCCCATCCTGCAATCATCGCTCGCGAGTACCGGATCCCTGCCGTGGTCGCTACTGCCCATGGCACCGAGTTACTTCGCGATGGCCAGATCGTGACAGTAGACGGGTCAGCAGGGACTGTCACCGTCCTGAGCTCAACGATGGACGGAGCGGAGTAGCTGGCATGAGGAGCATGCACATCTCTGGAGCCGCTCCCTCGGTCGCCCCTCGACAGCTTTCGCAACTCACGCGGGACCGACCAAGTTAACAACTGGGCAGAGCGCGAGAGTCTATTGAACAAGCATGTGAGATTTTCCTTCCGTTGTTCCAGGTCGTGGATGAAGTTCCTCTGGGCGAACGCTATGCGCTCGGGGCATGCAGGACGATTGCACTCGTCCTGAACCGGGCGAACCGCGACGGCGGCATCTCCATAGAGGCTCTGCCGTTGGTTCAAATCCAGCTGGGCCCACCGTACGTGCTATTTGTCCAGGGCTCGTCTCAGGAAGGCGGCCATCTGTTCACGGGTGACGAAGTCGTTGGGACAGAACCGGTCGTTTGTGGGCGGGTTGCATCCCTTGGTCACTCCCGCCGTTCCGAGACGGTCGATGTCACCTTCGAACACCGAACCGTCGTCGTCGATGAACAGGTTGCCTCCACCGTTGTCGGTGTAGCCCAGGGCACGCACCAAAAACGCCGCCATCTGACCCCTGGTCACGTTGTCGTTGGGACAGAACCGGTCGTTTGTGGGCGGGTTGCATCCCTTGGTCACTCCCGCCGTTCCGAGACGGTCGATGTCACCTTCGAACACCGAACCGTCGTCGTCGATGAACAGGTTGCCTCCACCGTTGTCGGTGTAGCCCAGGGCACGCACCAAAAACGCCGCCATCTGACCCCTCGTCACCTCATCCTTGGGACAGAACTCGGTGTTGGCCGGCGGGTTGCATCCCTTGGTGATTCCCTGGTTGGCCAACCAGCAGATGTCCGCCGCGAACACGTTGCCGCCGTCCACATCCGTGAAACCGTCAGTGCACTCACCGGGGCGAGCAGTGAGGCCCTCCCGGTCGGTGAGCCAGACGTTGGTGTCCGACGGTGACTCGTCATAGAAGTCCCACTGAGACGAGAAAGCAACGAATCGAGCATCGCCGCTCATGGCGTCCTTGCTGAGGTGTCCGCTGGAGCGATCAGCCGGGGAACCATCGCTGTTGAGCGACATGATCTCGGCGTCGTCAGTTTGACGGTCGTACAAAACCACATCGACCCGACCGTTGGCCGCCCCATAGACGTCGGTCCAGTCGGCGAATGTGACATAACGGCCATCATCGGAGAGCACCGGATAGGTTCGGTTGCCTCCGACTCCTTCGCCTGGTATCCGCTCCAATGAATCGGTGTTGGAGTCGTACACAAACACGTCGTTGGTATTCGGCGCGTCTCCAGCCACGTAGTTCGTGGAAACGGCGCCAAAGGCAACGAATCTGCCGTTTCCCGATATCGAGACCCCTACCTGCCTGTCCTGGGGGGCCTCTCCTCCGATGCGGGGGTTGGCCACCTCCCAGGTGTCGCTGTTGCGATCGAACAGGATCACATCGTTATTGCTGTTGAATTCGCTCGTGACGAACGCCACATAGCGACCGTCGTCCGAGATCGCAGCAAACTGCGCCTCGGTGGAGCCGGTGAAGTTGGACCCGTCGGTGAGACGCTCCGTCGTCTTGGCGACGCGATCCCACACGAAGGTCCCCGGCGAGCTCGACCCTGATGCACCGTCGTAACCTCTGCCGGAAAACGCAACGTAGCTCCCATTGCCCGACAGCGAGCCTTCGCGGGCAAAGCCGGCACTCTCGAGCCCGTCGCTGCGAAGGATCCTCTCGGTGTTTCCGGTCTGACGATCGTAGATGAACATGTCTTCATCGGAGTTGGTGTCTCCGGTGACGAGATTGGAGGCGTTGGAATTGAAGAGGACATAGCGCCCGTCATTGGAGATGTCGATGGTGTCGGTGCCGCTGCTCCCGTTGGCCAATGCCCCGCCAGACGAGACGCTCACTCTGGTCAGCTCCGCGGTCTGCATATCCTTGAGATAGACATCGTCGACACTGTTGGTGTCGCCGGAATCCAGTGCAGATGAAGACTCGAAGGCGACGTACCGGCCATCGTCGGAGACCGCCATCCGATTCCCGGGACCGACCGACCCGCCTCCGGTCAAGGTTCCATCGGCCGACTCGCTGACCCTGGTGACAGACTGAGTTGCGGCGCTAGCCGGAGTGACCATGCCGAGCACTATCCCGATCGTCGCCAGAGCCTTGACCAAACGTCTCATATCTTTCCTCCAGATCGGGAAGGTCTGTGTCTCAGGACCGACGCGCTCCCGTCGCCAAGTCCCGGCCCGCAAAGTACGGGAATCTGACGCGATCTCGTCTACTCATTCACATGGCTCCGGCTACTCATAGCCGGACCTCGAAATCTCAGGCCACCCTCCTATTGGGTGGCGCAATTCACCTCGAAGGTCCCAGGCACCGGGCCTTCACCGGTCTCGGTCATGAATATGGCGGTGCCCTCGGCGTGACCGCCATCGAGAGTGAGGGAGTCGACGCTGCTCCCCTCGACGGCGTCCGGATTGGCCCACCAGGCGGGCTCCAAAAAGATGCTGATCTCTGAAAGAGGGACACCCTCACCGGGGTCAGCCAGGAACATGTCCACCCCTTGCGTGATACTCGAATCTTCTTCGAACGCGACCGAGTCTCCGTTCTCGTCCACCATGGTCAGGAGGGCTCGCAACCCCCCGGTGCCAAGCCAGTCCGGGTCACAGGTGCCGCCTTCGTCCAACTGGAAGAGGTAAGTATCGCCATCGAGGGTGACCGTGGCGCGGTTTGTGCCGACTTCGCCTCCCGAGTGCTTACTTTCGTCCACCGTCGAGGCCGTCGTCGCCGAGTCGCCGTCATTGGCGACCGAGGAGCCCGATGCCGGGCTCGACGTGGTGGTGTCGTCAGCGTTCGCGTCTGTCGAGCCCGGGCCTGTGTCACCCGAACCGGTGCAGGCCGTGAGAAGGAGGAATGCCATAGCCAGGGCGAGTGCCCATCTGTATTTCATCGCACTCCTCAACAATTCGTAGGCGCCACTGAATTGGGCTCACAGGAAATTACCGCTTGAACCGGTGGATCGGATTACTCAATTCCGCCAATCGACTACTCAACCGAGGACGGGTGCCAGCACCTCGCTCAGTTCCTCCTGTCCTCCTACGTCGAGATTTCTGTAAACGGATCGGAGATGGTTGTCGACGGTTCGCACCGAGATGTACCGCCGCCGGGAAGTCTCAGGGCTGGACATGCCTACCCGGAGGCCCACTTTCTTACAGGTGAGTTGGCCTGGACGCCGTTTTCACAGGCTCACCACCTGCGCCACACCGCCGCCCAACGCTGACATACCCGCATCCTCCCGAATGGGGCGAGGGTTCGAATCCAGCTGGGCGCACTGACGAGTTAGCAGGCCCATGGTCGTGGTACGGTTTGTGGAAATGTGGGCCCGGACGACGACCCGGCGTGTATCCCTCCGGGCCTGATCACCTGGCCCTCAACACCATCCGAGCCGTCCGCGACACGGGGAGAACGCGACAATGGCAGAGCCCATCCGAATCGCGGTCGAGTTCGGGCCGAAAGGCAGGAAGTTTGCCGTCTGGGCACTGGACTGGCCGGGGCTCGAGCGCGGAGGCAAGACTGAGGAGGTCGCCGTCGAGCATCTCGACGCGTACCTCCCCCGCTACGCCGCGGTGGCCAAGAACGCCGGTCTCGAGTCCGGGTTCGACATCTCGGCCGACCTCGATATCGTCGAACGATACGACGGCTCAGGCTCGACAGACTTCTGGGGCATCTCGTTCGCATTCTCCGCCTACGACGCGGCGCCGGTGACGAAGGACGACCTCGAGCGTGAACTCTCTCTGCTGGCGGGTTGCTGGGCGTACTTCGACGACGTTCGTCGCCGGGTTTCTGCGGAACTCAAGAAGGGGCCGCGGGGCGGCGGCCGGGACCGCGACCATATTGTGCGCCACGTGGTCTTCGAGGAAATGCACTGGGGTCGGAAGCTGGGATTGCCCAAGCTGCCTAAGGAACCCGTGTTCAGCGAGGATGGCCTGGCCGAACACCGGGTTGACTATCTCGACGCTATCCGACAATTCCACGCCGAAGAGAAGATGGCTCGCACCTGGCCTCTCCGCTACCTGATTCGGCACAGCGGCTATCACACGATGGACCACGCTTGGGAGATGGAGGACAAAGACCTCACTCCTGAGAGTCAGCCATAGCCGCTCGCCATCGCGCCGGTCCCGAGCGGTTGCTTTTCGTTCGATCAGGCCGTCACATACACCGCCGCAATGGCGGCCTCGAATCCCGCGCCACCGTCACCGGGACTTGATCGATGGGCCCGCGTCTCAGCTATTCGTCGCGCCCTCGAGGGCCGGGTCGCCGGGCCTCGTCAGGCGGAACGGGAGTGCCCCTGCGCTGAGATAGGCCGCCACCACTCGCGCCCTCAGAGCGTCTTGATCTTCAGGTCCGAATGTGATGGCCATGTCTGCGGGATCGACGCCTGCGGTCGGGTCGACTTCTCGCGCCATTGCGGGTGCCGATACCACGACCCCATCCACCACCACTGCAATCCGGCGGCGTGGGTCATCGAACGGGTAGGTTGCGGCCGCCTTCGTCGCCTCGAGAAAGGCCGCTGCTGCGCTTTCGCTGAACTCGGGCTTGACTAGCCACAGGTTGAGACTGTGGTCGACCGATGCGCCGGTTATGTCTGAGCCGGCCACGAATGCCGATCCCACGTGATACACCACCTTGCTCTCATCCTGTAGGTAGCTCTCGCTCGATGTGTCGTCGTCGATGGTCAGACCGGTACTCGGGTCCACCCCGTCGGGAATTGCCCCTTCGGGATCGGAGACAAACGGACTCTCGAGGAGGACCTCCAGCACCGGCCGAAGCGAGACAACCCCATCGGCAACTGCCATCTCGAGGACGATCGGAAGTGTGTCTTCCGGGACCGCGATCCACAGTGCCGAGTCGGCGACGTCGATCCGGTAGCCCGTGATCTCTGCGGCGTCGAGACGCTGCGCAATGATCTTGGTCGCCATGTCAACGGCTGCCGGCTCGATACCTTGCGGGATTCCGAACGCCGTACCCTGCGGCGAATCCACCGATTCGACGGTGCCGGAATCGGAGCACGAGCTCACTACCGCGATGAGGATCGCCACCACCAACAATCGCATCTCGCCCCCTTCGTGCCGAGTCGACTGAACAGTAACGCCGGGCGACCAACAAGATGCCATTCGGACCGCCCGTGATCAATGCAGCTGCTGGCTGATATCTCGGCATTCTGCGGAACCCCGGCACCATCTCGGAGCGTCGAATCGGCGTAATAGATAGGCGTAAGAGTCGGTACAACCTGGGCCTGCCGACGAGTGACAAAGCGGGGATGACGGCGGAGACACCGGCACCCCGGACCACCGCATCGCAAGCCCAGCAACCCGAGGAGGGCAACATGAAGCGTGCTGTCGGAATAGCAGTCGCCGTTGTCCTGATGATCTCAGGATGCGGCGGTAGTGGTGACAAAGAAGAGCAGTCGGGGGTGCCCAATCCGGCATCCGTCTACTGCGAGGAACAAGGAGGCACGGTCGACATCCGGACCGATGCGAGCGGCGGCCAGATCGGAATCTGTGTCTTCTCGGATGGCAGCGAAGTCGACGAGTGGGCGTACTTCCGGGGTGAGGCAGGGCCTGCGCTACCGACCAAGTAGTCGACCACGACGGCTGCAACAGGAGCGGCGCCGCCCACCGGGTGGTGCCGCTCTCTGGTTCCGCTCCCGCCGCTTCTTCTCTCTCCCGGTAGAATCGAATTGATCACCGAGCAGGCGATGAGGGGGTGAGCCTATGGGAATGCGGAAGATCGCCCCCGTTGCCATCGCTCTCGTGGTCGTTCTCGGGACGACCGGGTGCACAAAGGCGACCACCCCCGGCGCCAGCAGTCTCTTCGAGACCTACACCAACGCCGGCAACGTCATGGTCCGTACCGATTGCCCCGGTGCCGACGACATGCTCCGCTCACCAATCGGGGACGGTCTGCCCAAGAAGGGTCAGACCGACAAGCAGCGTGTCGAGACGGTTCTCGCCGCTACCGGTGACGACCTCGTCGATAGGTTCGGGGCCATCGCTACGGACGTCGTTCCCCGCGGCGGACAGGTGTGGTCCGGCCCGACGGACGGCGAATACACGATCGAGGAGGCGACCGGCTACATGATCAGGGTCACCCTCGGCACCGACCTGCCGTGCCCGGCGGCTCCCTACTCGTGGGAGGGGATACCGGTGGTGTTCTTCCGCGACTAACAAGACGATGACATATCGCCGGATCGCTCGTTCAGAGGTCGGTGCGGTACCAGCCGGGGATCGACCAGAACGCATTGGATGGGTCGGGGTGCGGGACGAATCCGCCGATCGCGTTGGTGAATGCGGTGACGACCGATCTGCGGACGAGCGGGATCGTCACAACCTGCGCCGCAAGCAGGCCCTGGGCCGCTGCAGCGAGATTGCGAATCGCGGTCGGGTCCGTCGTGGCGTGCATCGCTTCGAGGATCGTCTCGAACTCGGACGCGGCGGGTTCGGAGCCGGCGGACCAGCGATACTCGTATCGGTACGGTGATGCGGCATCGGCGTCAAATAGGCCAAATGAAGCGACGACGCCCTCGGCGCCGGGCTGTGTCTCTACCAGCCAGATGCCAAGATCCCACGGCACGTCCCAGGGGACGATGTCCTGTGTGGTGAAGACCTCGACCTCGGCGGAGAAACCGGCGTTCTGGAGCATCGTCACCACGTCGTCGGCGAGACGGGCTTCGGGCCCGGCATTCCAGGGAACCCGCAGCCGGACGTGCGGCGGGTCGGAGACACAGTCACGCCGGGCGGCGTCGCATGCCGCGGTGAGGAGACGGCTCGCTCCGGCCGGGTCGTAGCTGTATGCGGACCACGGCCCGTCACCAGGGGTGACCGTGACAAGGCTGTCGGAGGGTCGGACGCTGTCGTCGCCATACCAGGCGGCGGCCAGTGAATCTCGGTCGAGGGCAGCAGCGATCGCCCGGCGATAGGAGAGCGACGTGTTCAAGCTCTCTCCGGTCGGGTTGTCGTCACCAAAGGAGATCATCAGGGACTCCAGCACCGTGCCGGGTGAGGTGTCGACGTTGAGGCTCATGTCGCCGACGTTGCGGAACGCCGTGATCCCTTCCGGAGAACGGAACGATGCGACGTCCACGTTGCCCGCAGCGATGGCAGCAGCCAGGTCCGTCTCGCTGGGAACGAACCTGATCTCGACCGAATCGAGGAACGGACCAGCCGCACCCGTGGTCTCTTCGGTCTTCCAGTATCGATCGTTACGCACCAGACGCAGCCTCTCACCGGGGACCCACTCGTCGAAGACGAACGGGCCGCCCGAAGGCCACATCTTGGTGTTCCAATCGAGGTCGAGGTCGGTGCCGTCGACCGCGTGGCGGGGAACGACCCACCGGAACAGGCCCTCATACACCAGAGACGGTTCGGCAAACCGGACCGTGATCGATTTCTCGCCCGGTTCCACCGACAACACATCGGGGACCGGCTGGTCCCGACCCAGGTCGAGGCTGAAAGCGAAGTCGTCACCCGAAATCGGCATCCCATCCGACCAGACGGCCTCGGGCCGGATTCGCCAGGTGACGCTCATCGCTCCGTCGGGATCGACCACGACATCCCCGTTGTCGAGTGACGGGATATCCTCAACCAGGTCGGGGACGAGCTCCAGGTCGGGGGCAACGTCAAACGCGCCGGGGACGTAGAGGCTGGCTACCGCCTCAACGATCTCGTTGGAGCCACCAGGAGCGAGCGGGTTCAGCGTCGGCAACTCCTGCACACTTCCGATTACAACTCCGCCGCCAGCCGGCGTCGCGGCGAGCGTGGTCATTGTCGTGGTGGTGGGCCCTGTCGACACCGGCGATGTCGTAGCCGCGTTCGATGGCGTCGTCGCCGTGTCGCCACCCCCGTGGCACCCGGTGGCGAGCGCAACGAGGATGACCACCAGGATCGATCTCGAACCAAGAGAATGCGGCATGGCTAGAACCCCTGGCAGGAATTGTACAGCGTCGGCGGATCGACGCCTTGGGTAGCTAGTGCCGCGGATCTTCTCGGCGACCGACACTTCCGAGACCTTCTCCGCGACACTCTCGAGGATCGAGCAGGTATGGAGAAGCCGTCGCTGCCGCCGCGACGTATGGTTCAATCCAGAAATCACTTCGAACCCGATGGGAGGAAACCTCATGCCGATCGTCGACTTCACGCAAGTCTCGACCGAAGGTCTCGAGTCGTCGCCGGTGGTCGACGCACTCGCCGGTCTGCGGGCCAACGAAGCCCGATACTTCAAGAACAAATACGACCACGTGTTCACCGTGGAGCCGGCGAGCGATGCGGCCGATGCGATCGAGTGGGTGCATCGGATCCTGAAGGAAGAACGTGACCTCGTCATCGCCTGTCCTCCTTTGCAAGCAACGATGTTCGAGGTCGCCGGCATCCGAATGGCGTATGTGTTCTACGAGAGCGGGCTGTCGATCAACGTGATGTACACGGTCGAGGACGGAGGGAAACGGGCCGTCGGGTTCAAGTTGGCGGAGGGGATGGATGTCCCTGACGAGCTCGAGTCGCGTTTCAAGTTCGCCCGGCAGAAGTCCAAGCTCGCCGGCACTATTCGCGGGTCGTTCTTCGTGATCAAAGGCGAGTACTGAACCCGCCGAATCGAAGATGATTACCCCCGTGTGGGTCGCCTCCCGACGAGAGGATCCGGCCCGAATTGTGGACCGGACCGGAGTGTGGCGGCGAACCCGGAGACACCCGGGGACAACCTCCCCGGTTGCAACACCTCCTAGGGCGTTCTAGGGCTCGGACCACGACCGGCGTCGCGAGGCCCGACTCCCGCGGGAGGTTCGACCCGGAATGAGTCGGCGATTTCGCCGGCGAAGCAACGCCCGTAGCTCGGCCACTCCGTTGTCGCAACGTAGTGATAGATTCCCTCGGGATGCTCCGGGGTGATCCCGACTCGCCCGTTGCACTCGTCGAGGTCGCCGCTGTCGGCGACATACTCGTAGTCCTCGATATAGGTGCCGTCGAAAACACCACCCGGCCCCGACCGGCGCTCCCCCGTCTTGAGCCGGTAGGAGCTGTGCAACTCGACGACCGGAGAGCCCGGATCAGACGGGTCTTGGTAGCCGTAGGGGCCATAGATGGGGAAGCCATCACCCGCCCACCCGATGAGCAGCGGTTTGTTCTGGGCCGTGATCAGGGCCGGGGCGACACCGTGATAGTGGTAGGCCCCGTTTGGCTGGACGTGGGCATTGTTGCCATCGAACCCGAGGGGGTTGGCGAGGGCGGCCAGTTGCCACCCAGAAGTGGCGTCGTTGTCATACCACTCGGCGGCGAAAGGGTCGATCTTCACGCCGTTGACGGCGATCCCGAACGGCTGCGGGACGTTGTATGCCGCTGCGGTCGCGCTGCGAATGGGGCTGGCCGGCAGCGTGAAGGAGTACGTCTGGGCGCTGATTGTGTTGGGGTTACCCGCATTGGGGAACGCTCCCGTCGGATGGTTGGGCAAGCCGTTCGACTTGATGGTGCGCACACCGTCCGCGACCGACACCTCGACCAGTGTCCCGGTGTCGGCATCGTCGATGTTGTAGGAACCATTGAACGGCGAAACCGTGTCACCAGCGCCGTCTTCGCCACAGGCGGCGAGCAGCATCGACAGCGACGGCAGCGCCAAGCCGGCTGCGGCCGCACGTACGATGAACGTCCGTCTGGTCATCCCGTTTGTAGCCACCACGTTTGCTCCCCGTGCTCGTTGTTTTCCTCACCCTGGCGGCGCGAGCTGTGAGTGAGCTGGGAGTCTCCTGTGTGTTCCCGGGGGGCACACCGGGGCGGTATCGAGCCTGAGCTGGAATTACTCAGCGCACTCCTAGCCGGTTCCGGCCATGGTCTGCTCGTGGTAGCTGTCGTCGAGCGTCTGGTAGAGCTCCTCTTCCTGCGCAAAATGCAGCCGCAGCACGGCGTCCAGGCTATACAACACGCGCCGGGCATCTGACAGGTCGTTGGTGGGATCGGCAATCGCACTGAGGTCTTCGACCATGCGGTGCAGCGTGCCTGCCAGCTTGAAGATCTCGCCGTGGGTAAGGCTCATCGCGGCCATGGGGTCCTCACCCCCGATCAGGTTGGAAAGAACCGGGTAGATCTCCCGATCGTCCTGCCGTTCGTGTGGCAGGATCTCATCTTGGACGAAGCCGTCGATGCGTTGCAGTTCGGCCAGCGCATCGACACTGCCCAGGTTGCCCGACCGATCCGCTACCCGTCCGATGTCATGAAGCCTCGGGATCAGCTCGTCGTGCTCGGCCTTGAGCCGGGCGGACAGCTCACTGGGAAGCCGCACCTGGGCTCCCCAACCCAACCCGTCGCGCAGTGCCCGGAGGGCGCTCAGGATGGCCAGCACGTCGATTGCCTCCTGAAGAATGGCGCCCGCCACCGGCCCGAACAGGCCAAACGTTGCCGCCACCATCGCCACCATCGCCAGGCCCATGCCGAGGAACGCGCTCTGCGTGGCAATCAGGCGCGACCGCTGCGCCAGCCGCATCGCCGCGGCCAGCCGGTCGAGGCGATCCACCACCAGCACCACATCTGCCGCTTCCGAGGACGAGGTAGCGCCACGAGCTCCCATGGCCACCCCGACGTCGGCTGCGGCAAGCGCCGGAGCGTCGTTCACCCCGTCTCCGACCATGATGGTGACGCCATCTGCGGTGGCAGCCTGCACCGCCTCCAGCTTCTCAACGGGAGTGCACCGGGCCAGCACCCGATCGGCGCCGATTGCCGCCGCCACCGATTCGGCTACCACCGGATGATCGCCCGTCGCCATAATGACCGAACGGATTCCCAGCCGGCGCAGCAGCCGGATCGTACGCGGCGTGTCCGCCCTCACCTCGTCGACCAGTCGGAAGGCGCCAACCACCGCACCGTCGACCGCTATCGACACGTCGATACTTGGTGACCGCGCCGCCCGGGCCTGATAAGCCACCGCCGCCGCCGAGACCTCGCGCCCCTCGCCGACGAACGACGCACTCCCCAACGCAACGTCGCAGCCGGCGACCTTGCCGACAATTCCGCCGCCTGCGGTTTCCTCGACATCGGTTGGCAGCTCTAGCTCGACGCCCCGTTCCCGTGCCGCCCTCACCAGCGCTGCGGCAAGGATGTGATTCGACATCTGATCGAGTGAAGCTCCCAGCCGGAGCAGCTCGTCCTCAGCCAGATCCGGACCAAATGCGGTAACTGCGGCCACCGATGCCTCGCCAACGGTGAGCGTCCCCGTCTTGTCGATGATGAGGATCTCGGCGTCTGCCAGCCGCTCGAGCACGCCGCCACCCTTGACCACCACCCCTCTATTTGCGGCACGGGAAACACCAGAGACGATGGCTATGGGGACCGCCAGGAGCAGCGGGCACGGCGTAGCAACCACGAGCACCGAGAGGCCACGCACCGGGTCGCCCGAAACCACCCACGCGACCGCAGAAATAGCGAGCGCCAGGGGAACGAACCCGAACGCGTACCGATCCGCCAGCCGGGAGATGGGCGCCTTGGCGGACTGCGCCTCCGCCACCAGCTTGACGATTCCCGCATAGGTCGAATCAGCAGCACCCTTGAGCGCCACCACATGGAAGCCGTCCCCCGCATTGACGGTGCCACTGGCAACGTGGTCACCAACAGGATGCACCACCGGGGCCACCTCGCCCGTAAGCGAAGACTCATCGAGAACCGCGCTACCGTCCACCACCACACCGTCCACCGGAACGACTTCTCCCGCCTTGACGATGAGCCGATCCCTTTCTCGAACCTCGTCCACTCCAACGGTGGTGACCTCGTCGCCGACGACGATGTGGGCTTCCCGCGGTGCTCGCTGCAAGAGCGCGGTCAACTCGTGCTTCGCCCTCGTCGCCGCATAGGAGTCGAGCGCTTCCCCCGTCGTCAGCATCAGACCGATGATTGCCGCGGCGAGGTACTCACCGAGGATGATCGAACCGGCGACCGCCAGGACCGCGATGATGTCCAGCCCCCACTCGCGTTTCCTGACGCTGTCGACGAAGCCGACAACGAGCGGGATCGCGGCAACAACTCCGGCGAGAGCCCAGGCAACGTCCGAAACCGCGGACTGTCCGGCGACGGCAGCGATGATGCCGACTACCAAGCCACCTGCAGTTGTGGCGACGAGCGCGACCGTACTGCGGTCGAGTTTCACCGGACCACCTTTCCACTGCTCTCTAGGGACGGTGCACCCAGTTTCGGTGGTGACCGTAGTCCGTATGAGGGGCAATCGCCCCATTCCGAAGGGCCGGACGGCGGTAGAGCGTTGGTCCCGACCAGCCCCCTCCGCCGAGCCAGGTTTCCGGCGACTACCAGGTACGGCGACCGACACCGATCTCGTCTACATCGGGGCCCACTCTGGCGTCGGAGACCGGAACATATTCCGGTTTGCGACGCAAGAAGCGGCCGCACCGGCGGAGTCACACCGGGGCGCCGCTGAGGGCGTCGTGACAGAACTCGACGGTGAGCTCGACAAACTGTCTCGTCACCGGGGACGGGTCTGATCCAATGACAAGCTTCAGCTCCCGGGCGGGAATCGGCGGGTCGAGGGTGCAGATGCGGATGTCGGGGTCGTTGGTGTCCACGGCAAGGTAGGGCACGATTGCCACGCCCATGCCGGCGCGGACCATCGACTGCATCGCAGCATTGTCGGTTGTCCTGAAGAAATACTCAGGGCGGACCCCGGCGGCGGTCAAGCCGGCATCGATCTTCCGCTGGCACGAATCCTCGCCGGGCTGGCCGATCAGAGGTCGTCCACGGAGATCGAGAGTCGTCACCGTGTCCCCGAGTGGATGACCGCGGGGAACAATGAGAACAAACGGGTCGCTGACAAGGTCACGGATCTCGAGGCCAGCATCCGCAGGGGCACCCACCAGAAAGGCGAGGTCGAGCTCGTGGCTGGCCACCATGGTGACGAACTCGGAGTCGTCGCGGGCCTCGTAGAGACGCACATCGACACCAGGAGAGACCTCCCGCAGCCGCCCGACAACCCTTGGCACCACCTTCACGGCCACCGACTGGAACACGCCAAGCTCGATCCTCCCGCTGGTGCCTGCCTTGAAACCCTCAACATCTCGGGTCAGGCGCGAAACCCGATCGAGCACCTGCTCTGCGTCGCTCAGCAGCATCTTGCCCGCCGCCGTCAGTTGCACCGGCTTGGGACCGCCGGGCCGATCGAAGACACGCTCGCCGACAATTCGTTCCAGGGCGGCGATCTGCTGCGATACCGCCGACTGCGTGTAGCCGAGCTGCGCTGCTGCCCTGCCGAAGGTCCCCGCCGTGGCAACTGCGCAAAGTGCCTCGAGATGACGCAGCTCGAGGTCTCGGAAGGGACTCTCTGCAAACGACTTCATGGCCTGACTATAAGCGCGGCTTATTGTTATATCAAGAGATGATCGCTATTACTCATACTCCTGTAGCGGTATGTTGGTATTTGAAAAGGAGCCAACTTGAACCCCTACTCAGAAATGCTCGATCGGCTGGAGCGACGTATCCTCATCCAGGGAATCGGCAACGATGATCCCGCATTTCCCGCAATCGGAGAGTTGCTCGTTCGGACCGGAGCGCTGCCGGCCATCGCCGGAATCCTTGCCGATCCAGGGCAACCGGAGCCGGTGCGGATGCGAGCGTTGGCACGAGCCATGCAGGCTTTGAGGAGCTTCCGGGTCGCGGCCTGACCGCCCGATCCAGTTCGTCATCCAAACCCGCCTACAGTTGCCGACATGCGGATTGAAGCAGCGGCATTGCTGTTCGACAGCGACGGCGTCCTCATCGACAGCCATTACCTGGTGAATGCAGCCTGGCGTCAGCTTGCCGAAGAGTTCGGTCTCGACTTCGACGTGCTCTCCGGCCAATTCACCGGGGTGCGCGCTGAGGACACGTTGCGCCACCACCTTCCCGACGACTCCCTACAGCGGGCCGTCGACCGGCTGGAGGACATAGAGGTGGACATGGCAGCCGCATGCACACCCCTGGAGGGAGCGATCGAACTGCTCGACCGCCTCCCCGATGGAGTCTGGACGATCGTCACCTCCGGGAGCACCCGGTTGGCCGAGGCCCGCTGGCGCGGCGCCGGTATCCCGGTTCCGCCAAAGGTGATTACCGCGGACGACGTCGCCGCCGGCAAACCCGATCCAGAGCCATATCTCAGAGCCGCCGCTCTGCTCGGTCTCGACCCCGCGGAGAGCGTTGTCTTCGAGGATTCAAGCCCGGGCGGTGAGGCCGGCAAGGCTGCTGGGGCGACGGTGATCGCTGTGGGCGACCAGCCCTGGTCGTCAACCCCGGCGGCTCGCGTGGCTGACCTGTCGCACGTGACCGCATCTCCGACCGCCCTCGGCGTCACACTCGATGTCGGCGACTGAGATGCCCGCAACTGAGATGCCCGCAACCCCCGGTCGGCCCTTGTATGTGATCGATTCGCCTTCGAATCTGGGCCTTCGCCCGCCCCAACCGGGAACCGTGCCCGGCTGTTACAAGCTCGGCTGGGCACTCCGGGAGGCGGGCTTGCTGGAAGGCCTGGCGACCCACTCTCTCGGAACGGTTGTCCCGCCCCGGTACGAAGCGACCTGGGAGCCCGGCACCGGTGATCGCAACGCTGAGGCCATCGCCGCCGTGTCTCTCCTCTTGGCGGACCGGGTCACGATGGCGCCGCCCGGCGCTTTCACCCTGGTGCTCGGCGGCGATTGCAGCAACCTGATCGGGATCATGCTCGGGTTGGCACGACTCGGCAGGCATGGGCTGGCGTTTCTCGACGGTCATGACGACTTCCGCCATCCCGGCAACTCGGACGACATCGGTGCCGCCGCCGGGGAGGACCTGGCGATCGTCACCGGCCGGGGAGATGCACGTCTCGTCGACCTCGAAGCCCGGGGACCCTACGTCAAGACAACAGACATCGCCGTGGCGGGGATGCGTGCCGACGACCCGGATGCAGACCTCGACGAGCTGGCCCATCTCGGGATGCCGGTATGGACATCGGATCGGATCCGTTCCGATCCTGCAGGTATCGGCGAGCTCATGCTCGATCACGTCACCAAGCCGGGCCTCGACGGATTCTGGATTCATCTCGATACCGACATCCTGGATGAGTCGGTGATGCCCGCGGTCGATTCACCGAACACGGACGGTGTCTATCCCGACCAGCTCGCGGCGCTGATACGTGCGCTGGCGACGAACCGGCGGTGCCTCGGATTGGATGTGAGCGTATTCGACCCCGACCTCGACCCGGACGGGCGCCACGCAAAGACCCTCGTCGGCATCCTCCGCCCCATCCTCGCCGTTGCTATGGGTTGAGCAGGAACGTCGCTCAGTCGCCCCAGAAGCTTTGGAGACGGGAGACGAACCGATCCGGCTCAACCAGATGGGGGTAGTGCCCGAGACCGGGCCAGACTTCGACTTCAGCCTGAGGTACGAGCCGCTGGAGCCAGTCCTTGTACTCGTCGCCGGGATCGATGCCGTGCAGCGATAGATACAGGCAAGACACACCCGACGCGGCGCCCTCCACCGCCGCAGCCAGCTCCTCACGTGGTGCGGTCAGCACCAGGTCCCATACCCCGAGCACGACGTCCTGATCGGCGCGGCGATGGCTCTGCACTCGCTGCCACTCCTCTGCGGGGATCGCGTCCCCGGCCAGCTGGCCGAAAAGCCCCTCGATGACCATCGGGAACGAAGCGGGGTCCCGCAGCGCAGGTTCCGCTTGCTTCAGCTGGTCCTGGAAGTCGTCCAGCTTCAGAGACTGATCGACGTTGACGGCCGACTCGACGGGAAATGCCCCGGCGAGCGCCGAGACAACCGCACCGCCCAGCGAGTGCCCCACCACCCTCGGGTTGCTGAGACCCTCCGCCGTCACCACGGCGATGATGTCCCCGACAAGCGAGCCGAGATCGTACGGGGGATGAGGCGAAGACTGCCCGTGGCCGCGCAGGTCGGGAGCGATGACCCGATAGCCTGCGTCGACTAGTCGATCTCTCACAGGATCCCAGGTTCGGCACGACTCGGTGATGCCGTGGACGAGCACAACGGGCGTTCCCGTCCCGGTGGTCTCGTAGTAGACGCTTGCGCCATCCTGAGTAGTCGTAGTGGCCATGGCACCTCCCTCGCTGTCGGCCGATTGTACCTACACAAATGCGATCCATCCCGGGGCTCACAAACCGTGCTGCGGCCCGTTCCCCGCCCCTTACACTCGTCGCCATGCGGGTAGCAGTGTTCAGCAGCAAACCATACGACAAGCGGTTTCTCGGCGACGCAGCCGCCGGTTCCGGCCACGAGTTGGAGTTCTTCGAAACCCACCTCGACCGATCTACCGCCTCGCTCGCCGACGGGTTCGACGTGGTGTGTGCCTTTGTCAACGACGACCTTGGCGCCGCGACCTTGTTACGGCTGGCCAGAAGCGAGCCAAAGCTGATCGCCCTGCGCAGCGCCGGGTTCAACAACGTCGACCTGGACGCGGCCAAGAGCCTCGGGTTGACGGTGGTGCGGGTGCCCGCATACTCACCCCGCTCGGTCGCCGAGCACACGGTCGCCTTAATGCTCGCCCTCGACCGGAAGATCCACCGTGCCCACGCCCGTGTTCGTGAGGGCAACTTCTCGCTCGACGGGTTGCTCGGTTTCGACCTGGGCAGCCGAACCGTCGGGCTGGTCGGCACCGGCAAGATCGGGGTTGCGGTCGCACGCCTTCTGCACGGCTTTGGGTGCAGCCTCATCGGCTCTGACGTCCACCAGAACCCGGATGCCGTCGAGCTCGGCCTCGAATACGTTGAACTGAAGCAACTTTGGGAGCAGGCCGACGTCATCTCGCTCCACGCCCCGCTGACACCTGAGACACACCACATCGTCGACTCGTACGCCATCGCCAACATGAAGACGGGCGTGATGCTGGTCAACACGAGCCGCGGCGCTCTCATCGACACCGCGGCGGCCATCGAGGGGCTCAAGACGGGCAAGATCGGCTACCTCGGGCTCGACGTCTACGAGGAGGAGGGCGACTTGTTCTTCGAGGACCTCTCCGACACCGTCATCCAGGACGACATGTTCTCCCGGCTGCTCACATTCCCCAACGTCCTCATCACCGGCCACCAGGCCTTCTTCACCGCCGAAGCGCTCGAAGCGATTGCCCACGTGACCATCGCCAATATCACCGCATTCGCCGAGGGTCACGAGTCGGGCAACGAGCTCTGAGCCGACGACGCGGAGCAGCCGGAGGCTCGGGACCTAGCTCGGCTTCACGTCGATCATGATCTGGAGGGGTGGCAGCCCGCCGTCGTCGCCGTAGATGGTGACGGTTCGAGAGCCGTCGCTGAGAATGTGGCCCGCAAGCATGGTGCCGGTCTCCGCATAACCGGCGTCGATCAGGACCTGCACATACTCGGCAACGGTATGGCCGTCCCCGATCGTCACGACTGCCGTGAAGCTGTTCTCTCCTTCGTCGGTCGCGGTGATCAGCTCGCCACCGGGGACCTGCGGTAGCCATTCGGGGAACTCCCTGGTCGCCACGCCGGGGGCGGCACCTTCGCTTTTCGGCGCCATCGTTGCTTCCGACACCGAAATCTCGAGCCGCCCACCGGGATAGGTGCGCATATGGACGTCGTGGTCACCGTCGCCGACGGTCACACTGATGATCTTGTCGTTCTGGTCGTATGAGCGGTCGGTGACGGTGAATCCGGCAGCCTCGAGCTCGGCCACGTAGGCGGTGATGTCGTCGTCCGTCTCGTAAGCGACTTCGACCAGCGGTCCGTTGGCGCCGAGATCGGTCACCTGGCTTATCGGCAGCCCGCTGGGCGCGGGGACCCCGGACCATGCCTCCGGCCAGGCGGTATCGGGGCCGAGCCCGTCCATCGGGATGCCGCCGATGTCGAACGTCCCGGTGCCCGCGCCGAACTCCAGACCGAGGTGGTAGTCGCCCTTGGTCGCCCGGACCGCGTCCCACTCTCCGGCATCGGCCCTTTCCTGGGCGCGCCCGGGGTTTCCGGGTGTCTCGTAGACGACGTACTCGAGGTCGTAGCCGAGCGATTCGAGCTGGTCCAGGTAGCCGCGCAGATCGTCGTCCGAGACGCCGGCGTAGAACAGCCTGACTTTGGTGCTGTCCGCCATGACCATGGTGATCTCACCGGCGAGGACCGGGATGTCGCCCGGTATGGCATCCGGCCATTCTTCGCCGCCGACCGGACCGAGACCAGGGTCTTCGGTGCCCGCGGGTGCGGTATCCCCCGGCGGCGGGCTCGTCGTAGCCGTCACATCGTCGCCGCCACATCCCACGAGCAGCATCACTGTCACAACCATCATCGAGATTCGGGATCCGTGCCGCACGCCTACCTCCGACGAACGCAGCGAAATCGCGAGCGTAAACCAAAGGCTTGGTACCGGCGACTCGGCGAATGCGCAGGCCCGAATGTGCATTTTCGGTCGGGCTGTCAACCGTGCGAGCCGTCTCGAGCGTTATTAGCTTGTGGAGAACGTTCTGCCACGGGGAGGCGTCGTGGGGAGTACAGCGAACGGCGAGCCGGACGGCTCGGTGCCGGTCGTGCGATCCGTTCCCGACTTCAGCTCGTTCTACCGCCGTGAGTATCGAGCGGTCACGACCCTGACCATGGTTCTGACCCGCAGCCACAGCGCCGCCGAGGACATAGCCCAGGACGCCTTCTTGCGAGCCCAGCGCGATTGGGAGCGGGTAGGCCAGTTCGACAACCCGGAGGGCTGGGTACGCCGGGTGGCCACCAATCTGGCGATATCCCGATTCCGCAGCATGCGGGCAGAGGCTAAAGCCCTGTTGCGGATGCGGCCGGTGCGATCTGCAACGACGATGAGCGTCGAAGCCAGCGAGTTTTGGGCCGACGTCAGGCGTCTCCCCGGCCGCCAGGCCCAAGTCGTGGCGCTGCATTACGTCGAGGACCGCACGGTTGAAGACATCGCCGGGATCCTCGGCATCACCACCGGCTCGGTAAAGACCCACCTGCACCGAGCCCGGGAGACTCTGGCGAAACGGTTCGGAACCATGGAGGAAGCGCCATGAACAGCGACGAACTCGGACGCAGCGCGGGTGCAGAGGCGCGCCGATCCGGTGCCGGTTTCTCCCCTCCCGATCTGGCACGGACCATCCGGCGACGACGACGCGCCCGGGTGCTCGCGGTAGTCCTCACCTCGGCACTGGCGCTCGTGATTGTCGTAGGTGTCGGCGCCTTGTTCATGAGAACCGAACCAGATGTCGCTCCGGCCGACACCACGACGACGCTCGCCCCGGAGACGGCGCCATCCACAACCACGTCGACCCTCCCCGAGACCACGACAACCACGGCCGCTCTCGCCGCCGAACCGGGTTATGGCGGCGTGGTAAAAGTGGCGTCCAACACGGACATGATCTATGGCTACGAGGGCATAGACGGGCTGCACCGCGTAGCGACAATCAACCCCCTCATCGATCCAGGCAACGCTTCGGATGTGGCCCGGCTCACCGTGCCGGGTGCGTTCCGGATCGACCCCGAAACCAACGAGGCGCAGCCCTGGGTCGTCAATCCGATCCCGACCACGGCCAACGGGGGCGTGGTTCTGGCAGACGGCCGGGCAACGGTCACCTATCACATCGACCCGGGAGCGGTGTGGGCGGATGGCACGCCCATTACGTACGAGGACTTCGCCTTCACCCTCGAGTTGATCATGAACGACAACCTGCCGATCGACCACGATCTGCGGGATCTGCACTCGCTCATCGATATGAACACACTCGACGGCACCGGAGACACGGTCACCTTCCAGCTCACCCGGCCCGACCCGCGCTACGAGCGGCTCTTCCCGTGGCTGGTTCCTGCTCACACCGTGACCGCCGCGACTTTCGCCGATGATTGGAACGACCACCCGTGGCTATCGGGCGGGCCGTTCGTCTTCGAGGGATACGAGAAGACCTCAGCTCCGGAGACGCTCCCCGGCCTTCTGCATTTCAGCCGCAACAACAACTACTGGGAGTACGACGAGGACGGCAACCAGCTCCCCTATCTCGATGGCATCGAGATGCAGGTCTACAGCCCGGCGAGCGACTCGGCCACTCCTCTGTCCAGCTTCAACGCACAGTCGGTTGACGTGATGCTGCCATACCTCATCTACCCCTCCGACACGGGCTCGCTTGGCGATCCGGACCAGGAAGGTTTCGCTCTGGGACAGTCCTGGGACACGCTCTACGAGGTGATCGGTTTCGAGATGAGGGACACCCGATTCGACGTCAACCCCGACTCTCTGAACGCCGAGTTGCTCTACCGCCGGGCGGTTCTGAGCGCGATCGACCGGAATGCCATATCGAACGACACCGGATTTCCAGTCGCAACGTCGATCGTTGGTACTGCCGCGCCCGGGCTCGATCTCGATGTGTGGCAACAGTACGACGATACGACGCGGACCGGCGATCTACTGGGCCGGCTCGGCGCGGCATCGGGCCGCGACTTCTCGGCAGATCCGCCGACCGCCGTATACACGAGCAGCCCCGGCGACGAGACCATCGCTATCGGCGATGCGGTGGTCGCACAGCTGGTGACCGCCGGATGGGACGCAACCACCAACTACACCTGGGATTTCTTCAACATCAACCTGCCGGAGGGTCAAAACGACATCTTCGCTCTGCGGCTCTTCTCCGGCGACGGGCTCCCGGAACTCGCCTCCCAGCTGTCGGCCTTCGACCCGACACTGCCGAATGACCAGATCCTCTTCGATTGGTCTTCGGTCGGCGGGCCGGCACAACGGTATGCGGACATCGTCGCCGAGGCGCAGACCACGCTCGACCCGGATCGCCTCAGAGACCTCGTCGTCGAGGCCGAGACGATCCTCGCCGACAACGCCGTCGTTTACCCGATCGTCCGCCGACAGATGTCGCTCGCCCCCTATTGGCCGGACCGGATCCAAGGCTTCGTCCCCCATCAGGGTTGGAACACAGCAAACGCTGCCCGGTGGTGGTCGCCCGAGGGCGCGCGAAGAAACTAGTCACTTAATCCCCGGACCAAATTAGCCTCGGGCGGAGTCAGGCAAAGGTGGTTCCTCTTGCGTCGATTCTTCAGCATATCCGCACTCGCGGTGGCGGCGGTTGCCATTGCCGCTCCCGCCTATGCAGGCGGTGCCCAGCTCGAGCCGAGCCGGGTCCGGGTCGACGCGGGCGAAGAGATCGAGCTGAGCGCCCATGTCTCGCAGGGAGCGTTCGGTTGGGTGGAGGACGGGCCGTTCTACGTGTATCTGATCGGCACCGGCTACGGAGAGATCACTTCGACCGCAACCGGTGGGACTGCGACAGACGTGCCGCTCGGCGAGCTCAGCATCGATGCGTCTGGGAAGAATGCCGAGGTGTCTGTGCAAGCCACGATTCCGGCCGAGACCCCGGCGGGTGAGTATCAGGTTGTCGTCTGCAATGACCCATGCACTACCGGGTTTGGCGACCTCAACGGTGGGGCGCTGTACGTGGGTATCGACCCGCCGTCCCTCGAGCAGGAGATCACCCACGTACCACCATCAACCGCCGCGGTGGCAATCGACGTGGTCGTCACCTCGGCGGCTCCGGCCCCACGGGCGGCCCCTGCCTACATGGCGCTCGCCCCCAGCCCGGAGCGAACCACGCAGATCTCGCCTCTCTGGGTGGCATGCTCGGCAGCGCTGGGTGCCGTGGTCCTGATGATGGCCCTGGTCAGCCGCGACCGCTCCTAACCGACCTAGTGTCCGTTCCGGCCAATTGCGGCCGCATTGGACGCCGAAAGTGGGCCGGGTTGGTAGTCGAAGGCGGCGCGGCGGGCCGTTCGTTTCAGGGCGATCAGGACGCCACGGCCGATCAGGCTGATCGCCACCACGTTGGTGATTGCGCGACCGACGTCCCAGCCGAGGGACGTCGCCAGGTGGTAAGCGAAGAAGCGGCGCAGGTTGTCCCATACCGCGGCGCCGGCCTGCATTGAGATGGCCGTGTCGCTGCCGACGGCGAACGGCCAGAAGTACATGTTCATCACCAACCCGAAGGCGAGTGCCGCTATCGCCCCGTAGGCGGCGAGAACGACGATCTCCGTACGACCGGCGAGACGCTTCGGCAGCAGACCGGCACCCATGCCCATCCAGGCGGCAGCGAGCATCTGGAACGGCAGCCAGGGCCCGACTCCTGCGGTGAGCAGCGCCGACGCAAAAAGTGTGATCGAGCCGAGCACGAACCCGAACGACGGGCCGAACGCACGACCGCCGAGGATGATCGGGATAAACACCAGCTCGATCCCGCCGGTCCCGGCCCCGAGCGGGCGCAGCACTGCACCGAGCGCGGCGAGCACACCGAGCATGGCAACCCGCTTGGAGTCCATCACCCCGTCCGACAACTCGGCCAGGACCACCGCCAGCAACAACGGCAGCATGACTGCAAACAGCATTGGGGCGTCGTCGTTGTGGGCGAGGGTGCTGTCGGGCTGCACGAGGAGCGGCCAGAGAAAGCCCATCAGCCCGATCACCGAGATCAGACCAACCACGGCAAGGGCACGGCTTCTCATGCGATCGCCTCGATGACCTCGGAGACGGTCAGGAACGGCAGCGGTGCCATCACCTTGGCCACCTGCGGAGCGAACAGCGGCGTCGCAGTGAGCACGTCGACCGCACTGCCGTCGCTGACGATCTCGCCTTCCGCCATCACCACCACCCGGTCGGCAACAAGAGCAGCGAACTCGACGTCGTGGGTCGACAACACCACCGCCCGGTCCTCGGTGGCAAGCCGCTGCAACACCGCGACAAGATTCCTCTTGGAGGCGTAATCGAGGCCGCGGGTTGGCTCATCGAGCAATACGGCGTCGGGCTGGGTCACGAGCTGCGTGGCGAGTACGAGCGCCAGCCGCTGACCCTCCGACAGATCGCCCGGATGGGTATCGCCTGCGATGCCGGGAACGAGCTCGTCGAGCACCGCCTTGCAGGTTCCCGGTGCGAGGTCACCGTCCTGGTCGGCTTGAGCGCACTCCCCGGCGACCGAGGACAGAAACAACAGGTCGCCGGGTGTCTGCGGCACCAACCCCACTACGCCGGTGCGATCAACCGATCCCTGGTCGGGCACGAGAGCACCTTGCAGCGCCCAGAACAGTGAGGATTTCCCGGACCCGTTGCGACCCATCACGACGCACACCTCGCCCCGGTTCAGCTCGACGGTCAGATCGCGAACGGCGACCACCGGGCCGTAGGTCACGGAGAGCCGCTTCGCCGATACCGCCGCGTGCCCGACGACGGGAGGTCTCGATAGTGGTGCAGCCACCCGGCTGCGCAGATCGGCAGCTCGCCTGCGCCCCTCACGCACCGACAGCGGCACGACGTCCCATCCGGCTATCCGTCCTAGCTCGACGACCGGTGGGACGAGCTCACTCGTCGCGATGGTGTCGCGTGGCTCCCCCGACGTCACCGTGCCGTCCGCGTTGACAACGACCACCTGATCGGCGTAGTGGATGATCCGCTCCAGCCGATGCTCGGCTACCACCACGGTGAGCCCGAGATCGTGAACCAGCCGGGTCACAGCGGCAAGAACCTCCTCGGCCGCACCCGGATCGAGCGCCGAGGTCGGCTCGTCGAGCACCAGCACCCGCGGATGCACCGTCAGCACCGACCCGATGGCGACCCTTTGCTGCTCCCCACCCGAGAGTGCCGTGACCGGCATCTGGCGGAGGTGGGCGATGCCAAGCAGATCGAGGGTCTCCTCCACGCGGGCGCGCATGGTGGATCGGTCAACACCCGCCTGCTCCATGCCGTAGGCAAGCTCGTACTCGACGGTCTCTGTGACAAAGCCGCGAGCCGGGTCCTGCCCGACGTATCCGACAAGATCGGCCATCGCCGCAGGATGGGTGACCCTGGTGTCACGGCCACCGACCACGACCGATCCGGACACGGTGCCCCCGGTGAAATGAGGTACCAGCCCGTTGATGGCGGCGAGAAGCGACGTCTTGCCGGCGCCGGTGGCTCCGGTAACCAGACAGAGCATCCCCTCCTCGATTGTCAGGCTCACCTTGCGGAGCACGGGTGCGGCGGCGTCCGGGTAGGTGAGCGTGAACTCGGTGAATTCGATCATCTCGGTGAATTCGGTCATGACGTCTGCAATCTGGTGGGACGGAGCGGTCCCCCGGCTTCACGGGGCGCAAACCAGGCGGGGAGAGCCGCGGCGACGATGGCGATCGTGACGGGGAGCGGTGGGGACGGCACCCCGATTGGATGCAGCGCTGCCGGGTTGGTCCGGCCGGCGGCAAGCACGACCACCAGGACCAGCAGGCCCGTTGCCGCCACCACCCACTCGGAGGCCAGCCAGGGCTCTGGCCGATAGACGGTCACAGACCGGCGGCGCCCGGCGAAGCGCAGACCGGCCAGACTCGCCGCCATCCCCGCCACAACCAGCGCGGTACCCGCGGTGGTCGTTCCGTCCAGGACGAGATAGAGCCCGGTTGCCACTGCCAGCAGCCCGGCCGCGGTGAGTGCGAAAATGCGACGGTGCCCGGGCCCGAGCGGTCTGCCGAACCCCCGCACCTCCATCGCTACTGCCAGCGCCAGCGTCCTATCGAGGGCGTCGTCGATGACCGGGGATACGGTGCGGCGCAAGCGGAGACGGCGGCTCTTGACCGCCCGGAGCGACGACGCCCGGTGCACCCGGAGTGCGCTGGCGATCAGTTGCGGTACCAGACCGATGGCAACCACTACCGCCGTTCCCACAGAATGCAGCGCCAGCGGTAACGACCGGAGAAGCCGTCTCGGGTCGGCGAGTGCGTTGGCGGCACCGACACAGACGATAAGCGTTGCCAGGCGCGCTCCGTCGGCGACACCGCCGGTGAGCTCGCGAGTGGTTACCGGCCCGCCGAGCCGGATACCGACCGCCCAGGAGGGCAACGATATTTGCGGGAGCCGGAACAGCACGTCGCCGGCGGCGTCGCCACCGACAAGCACCCGGAAGGCCACCCGGAGCACCAGAACGAACAAGGCGACAAACAGGTAGATGCGGAATGTCCGGGTGCTCCCCTGCCCGCCGCGGACTATCACCATGAACCAGGCAACGGCGACGAGCAGTGCCAGCAGAAGCAGGTCCGTCGTCCGTGAGGCCGCCGCGGCAAGGAATAGCGCCCACAACCACCAGGCACCGGGATGAAGACGACGGAGCGGCCGGCTCATCGGTGTGTCCCTCTGCGGCGTATCGCAATACCGGTTCCAGCCATGCCGATCCCGGCCAGGGCGGCGAGGGCGACGACGGTCGATGCTCCCGACCCGGAGCCACCCTCGTCGTTGGTCCTCGGGGCCGCAGCCGCAACCGTCGTTGCCGTCGCGGTTGTCCCCGTGGCCGCCGCCGGCGCGACCGATGTGGCGGACGTCGTAGTTGGCGGTGTGGTGGTCGGGGTCGCGGCCGACGCGACGGTGGCGCCCTTCGCAACGGTCGTCGGGGCGACCGGGGCGGTCGTCGCCGGCGGTGCTGTCGACGAAGTGGTGGTCACCGGGGCTGCCGTCGTGGTGGGGGCGACGGCCGTTGTTGTAGTGGTCGGCGGGACGGTGGTCGTTGTCGTTGTGGTCGTAGTCGTTGTCGTGGTTGTCGTCGTTGTCGTGGTTGTCGTCGTTGTTGTAGCCGGTGGCGCCTCGCCTGGCGGGTCGATACCCGGTGCCGTGCCGGACCCGAACGACCAGCCGTCCACGGTCCCCGCCGCCGGAGTCCGTGTGGAACCACCGACGATGCTGTAGGACCACGACCCGCCCCGTGACGCCGACCAGTAAGACCAAAAGGCGTCGGCGGGCGGCGTTCCTACGCAGTCCTCGTCGCCGGGAAGCCCATTGATCTTGCACAGGAACCCCGGCGTTCCCTGAACTTCCGTGATGGTGAACCCGGCGGCCTGGAGCGCGGCAAACCCGGACGAAGGAACGCCGGGGGCGCATCCCACCTGGATACCGCCACCGGCGTCACGGAAGTCGACGACGACCGTCACACCACTTGCGGCATCGGGACACGCTTCCCCGGCCCGGGCCACCCCGGACGGCAGCCACGACACGAGCAACACCAGCGCCGTAGCCACCCATCGTCGCATCGCTCGCCGCTGCGTCATCGTTCCCTACCCGTGCATCGCTCGATATATGAACGCCGCCATCTGACCGCGTGTCACCGGCTGGTAGGGGCAATACATGTCGTTGACCGGCGGGTTGCAGCCCCTGGTGACCCCGGCCGCAGCGATTGCCTCTATATCGCCGGCAAACACGTTCCCGGTGACATCGACAAACCCCGACCCGGAGCCCGCGGGGAGCGCAAATGCCCGGTTGAGGAACGCCGCCATCTCGCCGCGGGTGACGATCTGGTCGGGGCAAAACATGTCGTTCGCCGGTGGGTTGCACCCTTTGGTGATCCCCGCTCCGGCGATCGCCTCTATATCGCCCTCAAACGTACTGGTGGCGATGTCGGTGAAACCCGACCCGGACGCCGCCGGCAGGTCCAGCGCCCGGCTCAAGAACGCCGCCATCTGGCCTCGAGTCACCGGATCGTCCGGACAGAACCTGTCGTCCGTGGGCGGATTGCACCCCATTGTGACGCCGGCAGCGGCAATCCACTTGATCTCACGCGGGAAGACAGAACCGGCTGTGTCGGTGAACTCAAACATCGGGGCGGAGATGTCGAACAGAGCGGGGACGCCCATCCCCCAGACGCCCTGCACCGTCGCAAAGGTGTTTGCTGCCGCATCCCCTGCGATCCATCTCAGACCGCCGGCGTCGGCGGGATCGGCAGTCGCGGGGAACTGCATCGACGCGAGAAAGGTCGCCGCGGCGGCTGCCGCTGTGGTCTCACCGGCAGCCACAAACGCCTGGGCACCGGCGGCCGTCGAGTTGCTGTTGGGGGTGCCGTACCCGGGGATCGATCCATCGCCGAGCTGCAACGACAGCAACCAGGAGACCGACGTTGCCGCTGTCGTCGTATCGCCACCTGCGATCAACGCCACGGCTGCGATACCGGTGGTATCGGCGTCACCGGGGCCGGGGCAAGAGCCGTCGTAGGTGAACTCGCCGCCGGGACATTGCTGCGACGCGAGATACGTCACCGCGTCTGCGGGCACACCGTCGGGGGTGGTCGCCAACCCCAGGACCACCGTCGCCTGTTCGAAGACGGTCGCCTCACCAAACCGGCCGGCTTCGTCACCGGACGTCTGCATTGTGGAACGCAGCTCAGCCTCGATGTCGGAGCCAACGAACGTGGCCACGTCCTCGCCGTAGACCTCGAGCACGTGGATCACCTTTCCGGCCGCTCCCACGCTGAACGAATCACCGCCTCCCACGTAGTCACCGGCCACCGTGCGCAACTCGTCGAGCATGTCAAGCGCCACGCCCGACTCGGTTCCGGTAGCAGCGAGCGAGACAAGGGCGTCGATCAGAACTCCCGTCCCGTATAGCGCTATCTCAGAATCGGGAGCCTGATAGTCCCTCGCAATCCATTCTGCCGCTCGCGCCGGTGCCGAATCCGGATCGACCGCAGCCGACGCCGGGATCGGCGTGAGCAGAATCGCCAGGACGGAGATCAGTAGAGAGAGAGCCGCCCAGCGCGGTGGGTGGCTGGAGAGCCGTTCCATAAAACATCCTCCCATTCAGGAGGATGAAGCGAGGAGCCCGAGGTTCTGGCACCGGGATCAACCTTCATCCGAGGTCTCTAACCGGTTCCGGTGACCAGGCGATCTGGCTGATCCTTCTCGGACCGTTTGTTGCGGCCGCCAAAGGCTTCACAGCTGCGGGACAGCGCCGGGTTCTCACCGGACTTCGCTGAACGCCGGAACCTCTTCTTTGCGAAGAGCGACATTCACATTACCGCCAACGGGCCATCGACCGAAACTCTCTTCCTTTGTTGGGGTCAGACGAATTTGTCGGGTCAAACGAATAGGTCGGGCTCAAACGAATAGAAAACCCCCTAGCCGGGTTGTACCTGGTGCAACTATCCTGCAACCGGTGAACGTACGGCGACCGCTCGGGCGGCGTCAAGCAAAGGAGCAACCGTGCGGCGACGCATGATGAAATCGAAGATCCACAGGGCGACTGTTACCGACGCCGACCTGAACTATGTCGGATCTATCACCCTCGATGGCGACCTGATGAAGCTTGCCGACATACGTGAAATGGAGCAAGTACACGTCCTCGACATCGACAACGGCAACCGTCTCGTCACCTACGCCATCCCGGGCGGACCGGGTGACGTCTGTTTGAACGGAGCCGCGGCCCGGCTCGTGTCCCCCGGCGACCGTGTGATCATCATCACCTATGCCGACTACGACGAGGACGAGCTAGATGATTTCACACCTCAGATCATCCACGTGGACACGGCCAACCGCCCGGTGCCGGCGGAGGTCGCCCAGGAGATGTCCAAAGCCGAGCCGGGCCCGGTCCTATACGCGGATTACCCGGTCGGAACCGACTGATCGGTCGGTCTGGCCGATCAATCGGGAATGCGCCTGCGGAGGTATCAGACTTCCCCACTACCGGCTGGGTCCCCACTACCGGCTGGGTTGTCCGAACCCCGATCTCTGTTGAAGAACTGGGGGCCATTTGCTTGCGGTCCGTGCTGCATGTGTCCCCGCGGTCCGAGTGTTCCGGGGTCGAGATGGGCACCCGGGCCAAGCGGCAGCCGGTCACCGAGATCGAAATTCTCGACCATCTGCTCGAGCTCATCGGCGCGGTCCTGGGTGATGGTGCCGTCCTTGACCATCTGATCGATCTTGTCGAGCGCCGACTGCTTCATCTGCGCGACCACCGAGTCGACGTCGACACCCAACTCGGTCAGCGCCTCTTTCAGACTCAGCCCCGAATCGAGCTTTGCGCGCAGCTGGTCGAGATCAATGCCGAGGTTCAGGTCGCCCAGCCAATCGCCGTGGCGTCCGAGGAAAGGAAGGCCAAGGCTCCCACCGTCCCGCAACTGACCACGGAGACCTGCAAGCGACAGGTTGCCGAGATCGAGCGAATCGATCTTCGCCTTGATCGCGTCTGCCTGTTCCTGGCTGAGATGCCCCGCCGTGACTTCGTCGTCGAGCGTGGCCTCGAGACGGTCCTTGACGTTCGCAATCACGGTGTCGACGTCGACACCGGCTGCATCGGCCAACTCCTTGAGAGTCGCGCCGTCGCCGAGCTTTTGTCTGAGCTCATCGACGCTCAACCCGAGCTCGTTGGCCAGCTCGTCAATGGTGGCGCCTATCCCATGGACGCCTATTCCATGGAAATGAGCGGAGTCGCCGGTTCGGCTGTCGGAAATGTGATTCGGTGTGGTCTGTGTCGTCCCGGGGCTGTTGTCGGCTCGCGCAATTGAAGCCCCCACCAGCAGGCCCCCGAGCAAAACGGCGCCGCCAACGGACGCGGCCACGCCGGTTCGGAAATTCTTCATGTTCATTCAGTCGGTCCTTTCACGGCGACAACTGACATCGAGACATTGATATCCAGACATCGTATTTGCCCGGCGCCGTCATGTGTCTAAGAATCCACTGAGAATCGGCCCTAGCTGTTGGTCTCGGCCTCACGGCGAGCCGGCAGCCGGCGAGGATGATGGGCGGCGACATCACCTACCGCCACGACGGAAACCCGGGTAACGTTCCGGCGGCGCACCGGCTCTCAGTCTGATAGTCGGAAGTGATTTCTAGTCGGAAGTGGTTTCTAGTCGGAAGTGGTTTCTAGTCGGGGGTGACTTCGCTCCGACTGCCCACGGAATGCCATCCCTCAGTCGAGGTAACCTTCGAAACCGATGACAGGCAACGAACCGGCAACCGCAGAACCAGCCCCGTACGAACCGCACGTGGGGACGAGCCGCCAGTACTGGCGGGACATCATCCTCGGTGTGAACGATGGGCTCGTTTCGATGATCCTGCTGGTCGCCGTCGTCGTCGGCGGTGGACTCACCACCAAGCAAGTCCTGCTGACTGCGGTGGGGGGTGCCATTGCCGGGGCGATCTCGATGGCGGCGGGCGAGTTCCTGGCAACCAAGTCGCAAACCGAGGTGCTGGCCCGGGAACTGAAGATCGAGCGAGACCACATCCGTCACCACAGGCAGATGGAAGTCGATCAACTCAGGGAGATGCTCGCCGAGATGGCGCTGGACGGTGACGACCTCGATGCCGCAGTGGACATATTTGCCGAGAACGACGAGCGTCTCCTCGCTTCGATGAAGGTGATGGAGTTCGGCGTCGTCGACTCCGAAGAGCGGTCCCCCTATGCCGCGATGACGGTCTCGGGTTTCACCTTCATCTGCGGCTCTCTTCCCTCGGTGATTCCCTTCGCCCTGATCGGCAGCACGCAGGCAGGTCTGGCGGTAGCCGGTGTCTTCACCACAATCGGCTTGTTCGCCGTCGGTGCGGCTAAGAGTGTGGTGACCAAGACCCACACGGTGAAGGCGGGTTTGGAGAACCTCATCATTGCCGGCATCGGCGGAGTCATCGCCTATTGGGTTGGATGGCTTTTCGATCGGGCAGTCAGCTGATCGCGTTACCCTGATGGTGATGAACAAGCGTCTCCTCGTGTTGGCTGCGCTCGCAGCCGCGGTTGCGGCCTATCTGAAGCGCCCGGTGAAGCAGCCTGCATCCACCGGAGTATGGGGACCTGCCGACCAGCGCAAGGCACCCCACTAGTTATGAGACTCGCCCTCCATGCCACCGGAGAGGTGGCCACTCGCGCGGGACGGGTCCTTCTCGCCGAAAAGGAGCTCACCGCGCTCGGGTTGATCGACCAGCACCCCGCAGAGCACGACTCCCGGCTGGAGAGGGTCGAGGTGCTGGCCACCTACGACGCCCTCATCACCGACGCGAGCGCGCCTGAGCCCGATATCGAGATGGCCCTCGTTGCCGGAGTCAGCTGTGTCGTCTGGGTCGACGCCGAGGACGCTTACGACCGCTACGACGAAGATTTCACCGACGCCGGTCTCCGTCTCATCACGGGATGCAACCTGGCGACCGGGATCGCACCATCTCTCATCGCACACGAAGTGGCAGCCACGGACAACGTGCTCGAAACTTCAGCTGCGTGGACCGAACCGGGTTCGCCGCGCCGGCGGGGTCACGCCATCCCGTTTCCCGACCCCATCGGCTCGCGCTGGGGAGAAGAGAGGGAGACCCCATATGCCGATCGAGCGTTTGTCGCCCGCGTCGGTGGTGAATGGGCGGCCGCGATGGCACGGGTGACCGGTGCCTCGGATACCGGTGTCGTGACCAGGATCGTCGGCGTGGCCGATCTCGCAGTGCACCTGGAGGCCCTGGCGCTCGCCGTCGCTGGAATGCTCGTCACCGACTATCCGCCGGGGAGCAGCCAGCCCGCCGATCTGTCCGAGAGATATCTCGCCCGTCTCCTCGACGCCGGTCTGGACGTCGCCGCCCATACCCTCCACGGGAATTGATCAACAGCTCCGGCTGTTCTGATCACCATGCGCCCCGCTCTGTTGCTTGTTGCCCTGGTGCTCCTGGTATCCGCCTGCTCCGATTCCGGCGCTAACGCCGTCGCGCCCAGTACCGCCGGCCTCGTCTCCTCAACACCAACAACGGGCACAACACCAACAACGGGCACAACACCAACAACGGGCACGAGCACCACTGCGGGCCAGACCTATGCGGGCACCGTCGCTGCACCGGAGTTCCCCGAAGGGCTCGACTGGATCAATACGGACCAGCCGATCCGGCTGGCCGATCTCACGGGGAAAATCGTGCTGCTCGACTTCTGGACCTACGGCTGTATCAACTGCATCCACATCATCCCCGATTTGAAGCGGCTCGAGGATGAGTACCCGTCGCAGCTTGTGGTCATCGGTGTCCATTCGGCGAAGTTCAGCAACGAAGCCGAGACGGCCAATATCCGTGAGGTCGTCAAGCGGTACGGGGTCGACCACCCGGTCGTCAACGACAAGGACTTTCAGATCTGGAACACCTGGGGAGCGCAGGGCTGGCCCACGATCGCTCTCGTCGACCCGGCCGGCAATGTGGTCGGCACTCACGCAGGCGAAGATGTCTACGCCGTGGCCCAGCCGGTGATCGAGGCATTGACAACTGAGTTTGCCGGTGAGATCGACGGCACCCCGCTCGAGCTGACACCCGACAGTGCCGGTGCGGCCAACACCGTTCTGTCCTATCCGGGCAAAGTGACCGTCGGCGACGGTCTTCTCTATGTGAGTGACACCGGTCACAACAGGGTGATCGCAGCCCGCCCGGACACGGGTGAGATCCTGGCGGTCTACGGCAGCGGCAAGTCCGGCTTTGCGAACGGCCCTGCATTGACCGCCCGCTTCGATTCCCCACAAGGGCTCGCCTTCGACCCGGACACACGCACGCTTTATGTGGCCGACACAAACAACCACGCCATCCGCACCGTCGCCGTTGACACCGGCGAGGTGGGCACCCTCACCGGCACAGGCAGCCTGGGCTACCCGCCGGCTGCGGCACTGTTCGAAGATGCGCGGCTCGACTCACCCTGGGGGCTGACGCTGCGTGACGGTGATTTGTGGATCGCGATGGCCGGATCACACCAGATCTGGGTCGCCGACCTCGCAGGTGGTGTCATCAGCCCGGTAGTCGGCAGCAGTCTCGAGGGCGTGGACAACGGGACGCTCACCGAGGCAACTCTGGCGCAGCCAAGTGGTCTCGCCTTCGACCCGGGAGGACGTCTCTACTTCGCCGATTCGGAGTCCAGCTCCATTCGGTGGGCCGACGTCCTCGACCCCGCAGGCGCAACGGGTGTGCTGGCGGGCTCAGATGCCAATCTGTTTGATTTCGGCGACGAGGACGGCACCGGTACCGATGCCCGTCTCCAGCATCCGCTGGGGATCGCCTGGGATGACATGAGCGGCGATCTGATCGTCGCCGATACCTACAACAGCAAGCTGAAGCGCATCGACCCGACCACCGGAGCGACCGTCACCTACCTGGGTGGGGACCAGGGTTGGGCCGATGGGGCAAACCCGGAGTTCTACGAACCGGGCGGCCTCGCCGTCGCCGACGGCAAGCTCTACGTCGCAGACACCAACAATCAGGTGGTACGCACCGTCGACCTGTCCACCAATACGGTCAAGACGCTTGTTCTGAATGGGATTGAGGACTTCACGCCCGCACCCGAGGACACCGACTATGCCGGCACCGTCATCAACCTCGACCCGGTGGAGGTGGCATCGGGACCGGGGGAGGTCGAGCTCGCCATCGAGCTTCCCGACGGCTACAAGGTCAACGCAGATGCGCCATCCTCGGCCGAGTTCGTTGTGTCCGGCGGCGTCGCCGATCCTGTGCCGGACCAGACGCTCACCGGCGCAACCCTGCCGGTAACGGTGCCCGTGGTATTCGTAGCCGGATCGGGATCAATCACCACCGACGTGACGTTGCTGTACTGCCGTGAGGATTCAGAGGGCTTGTGCATCATCGAGCAGGTGCGGTTCAACCAGCCGGTGTCGGTCACATCAGGCGGCGTGTCGCGGATCGTGCTGCCCCACGCGGTACAGCTCCCCGACTTCTAGCGGGCCAACGGCCCGCAGCATTAGCCGACCCGCTGCTTGTCGGGTTCGGTCTGGCTCTTCATCGTCGGCTGCGGGAACGGGCGCCACACGGAGCGTCGCGGCGGGGCCGCAGGCTGTCCCGGCATGCCGTTGTAGGTCTCCTCGAGAACGGTCAACTCGATACCGCCGACGAGATCTGAGATCAGGTTGTAGATGACAGCGCCCAGCGTCATGAACGCCGTCATTCCGATGACACCGATAATCGCCAGGATGACGACGATGCGGAAGTACAGCGGCCCGTCGATCGTAAGCGTGATCGTCACCGATTCGAAGAGGTTGACGATCTTGTCGGGAATGCCCTTTTGCAGCACGAGCGACCACGTCACCCACATTCCGAGGACGAAGATCATTCCCATGATGGCGTTGAAGACAAGCGATGCCTTCAGCACCGTCCAGGGGTCTATCTTGCGAACGATTCGACGAACACGTCGAACTGCCATGCCAGGCTCCTTCGGGAATGGCCCGAGTGTAATGCCACCGGGGGCATACCTAGTAACACCGCCAACAACGATTCACGGTCGACAATCGTTCCCGTGGCTTCGGTGCAGCCCGCCGTCCGTCACAACGCCTCGCGCTCAGACCGAGTCTGACGAACCTCAGCGAAGCTGCGGATCAATCTCAAACCCGAGTTGTGAACAGATTCGATGTCAGGACGGATCCGCGTCTTCCTCGGTTTCATCCCGGGGGACCAGAGCGGCCGCCGCCAGTGCAGTGCCTGCGCCGAGGCTCATCACTTTCACCCCTGTGCTGGCTCTCTTCTGCCGGCTTATCTCGCCCGCCGACTGGCGGATGACGATCCCGTCGCTGGAAGTGACAAAGATCTGATCCTCCCTGTTGACCGCCATCGCAGCCACGAGATCGCCCCGAACCCGGGTCAGCTTCATCGCCTTCACCCCGATGCCGCCACGCTTCTGCTTGGGGAACTCCGCCATGGCTGTGCGCTTGCCGTAGCCACCACTGGTGAGGAACAGGATCTCTTCACCCTCGGTGACGGTGGCAGCCGAAACTACTTTGTCGCCCTCACGTAGCTTGATCCCGCGCACCCCCCGCGTGTCCCGGCCCATGGGGCGGGCGTCTTGTTCCGGGAACCGGATCGCCATGGCGTTTCCCGTGACCATGACGAGGTCGGTCTCACCGGAAGTGGCTCTTACAGCTACGACCTCGTCGTCCTCGACGAGACTGATGGCGACGAGCACCTGGTTGCGGGAGTCGTAATCACTGAACTTGGTCTTCTTGACCTGGCCCTGCTTTGTGAAGCACACCAGGTACTTGTGTGACTCGTAGTCCCGGGTGTCGATGATCGCCTCGATCTTCTCGTCGGGATCCATGGGAAGCACCGATTGCACCAGGCTGCCCTTGGCAGTGCGCTCCTTTCTGGGGAGCTCGTGGGCTCGGATCCGGTAGACCTTGCCCCGGTTGGTGAAGAACAGCAGGTAGGCGTGCGCCGAGGTGTGCAGGACATGGGTGATCACGTCCTCCTCGCGCAGGTCGGCACCCTTGACCCCGCGTCCCCCCTCCCCTGGCGGCGATACGTCTGGGCGAGGACCGCCTTCACATACCCGGCTTCGGATGCAGTAACAACCAGTTCCTCGTCCGCGATCAGGTCCTCGAGGGACATCTCGCCTGCGTCGGCGATGATCTGGGTACGCCGCTCGTCTCCGAACTTGTCCCGGATCTCGCGCAGCTCCTCGGATAGGATCGAACGCCGCCGGGACTCGGATCCCAGAATGTCCATCAGGTCTGCTATCACCACCTGGAGGTCGTCGTACTCCTGCCGGAGTTTGTCAGTCTCGAGAGCGGTCAGCCGGCGCAGTGGCATGTCCAGGATGTGATCGGCCTGGATCTTGCTCAGCTCGAACCGCTCCATCAACGTCCGTCGGGCCATGTCGACGTCCGCTGAGCTGCGAATTGTTCGGACTACTTCGTCGATGTTGTCGAGTGCGATCAAGAGGCCCTCGACGATGTGTGCCCTGGCCTCAGCCTTGTTGAGACGGAAGATGCTGCGGCGCTCGATGACTTCCAGCTGATGATCGATGTAGTGGCTCACCATCTGGGCGACATTGAGCGTGCGGGGGACACCGTCGACAAGCGCCACGGCGTTGACACCGAAGGTGTCTTCGAGCTGGGTGTGCTTGTAGAGCAGGTTGAGCACGACCTGCGGATTGGCATCCCTCTTCAGCTCGATGACCATGCGGATGCCGTCCTTGTTGGTCTCGTTTCGCAGGTCGGCGATGCCCTGGACGACCTTGTCCTTGACGAGATCGGCGATCTTGCTCATCACCCTGTCGATGGACACCTGGTACGGAATCTCACTCACGATGATGGCGAGACGGTTGCGCTTGGTCTCGACGATGTCGGTGACGGCTCGCATCCTGACCGAGCCGCGACCGGTGAGCAGCGCCTCACGGACACCGGAGTTGCGGATGATGCAGGCACCGGTTGGGAAGTCGGGTCCCTTCACAAACTGGAGCAGGTCGTCCGCGGTTGCCTCCGGCACGTCGATCATGTGCAGGGTGGCGTCGATGATCTCACTGAGGTTGTGCGGGGGGATGTTGGTCGCCATGCCAACGGCGATGCCCGTCGAGCCGTTCACCAGCAGGTTCGGGAACCGGGACGGGAGCACGGTCGGCTCCTGCCGCTCCCCCGAGTAGTTGTCAACGAAGTCGACGGTGTCCTCGTCGATGCTCTCGAGGAGGTGCATGGCGATCGCTGCCATCCGGGTCTCGGTGTAGCGCATCTGTGCGGGAGGATCATCCACCGACCCGAAATTTCCCTGCGGCTCGACGAGCGGGTAGCGCTGCGAGAAGTCCTGGCCGAGCCGAACCAGAGCGTCGTAGATGGCGTCGTTCGAGTGAGGATGGAACCAACCCATGACGTCGCCGACGACACGGGCGCACTTGCGAAACGGCGTCCCCGGCCGGATCCCGGCGTCGTACATGGAGTAGAGGATTCGCCGGTGCACCGGCTTGAGCCCGTCGCGCACGTCGGGAAGGGCGCGCGACACGATGACGGACATGGCGTACTCGAGGAACGAGTCCTCCATCTCCTTTTCGATCTCGATTGGCCTGATTCGCGCGTCGTCTTGGTTCGGCATTTATCGGTCCTGTTGTCAGATGTCGAGGAAGCGAACGTCCTTGGCGTTCTGCTGGATGAAGGTTCGGCGGGCGGATACGTCATTGCCCATCAACGTCTCGAAGACTTCCTCGGCCCGGAACTGGTCTTCGAGTTGGATCTGGAGAAGTTGTCGATTCGACGGGTCCATGGTTGTGTCCCACAGCTGGTCTGCGTTCATCTCACCGAGCCCCTTGAAGCGCTGGATGTTGAGCTTGCGCCCTTCGAGGTCACCTTTGACCTGATCGAGATGCTCGTCGTTGTACGCCCACACGAGCTTTGTACCCGCCTTCACCGAATACAGCGGCGGCTGAGCGATGTAGACGTACCCGGCTTCGATCAGCTCCGGCATGTGGCGGAAGAAGAATGTCAGCAGCAACGTCCGGATATGAGCACCGTCGACGTCGGCGTCGGTGAGGATGACCACCTTGTGATACCGAGCCTTGGTTATGTCCATCTCCTCGCCGATGCCGGTACCGATACCGGTGATCAACGACTGGATCTCGGTGTTCTGTAGAACCCGGGTGAGCCGGTTCTTCTCGACGTTGATGATCTTGCCCCGGATCGGGAGAATCGCCTGGAAGTCCGAGTTGCGCGCCTGTTTGGCAGACCCACCGGCAGAGTTGCCCTCGACGATGAAGAGCTCGCTCAAGGCGGGTTCCCGGGACGAACAATCGGCGAGTTTCCCGGGTAGCCCGGACGACTCCAGCAGGCTCTTGCGTCTGGTGAGGTCCCGGGCCTGGCGCGCTGCCATACGCGCTTTGGCCGCCGTGGCCGATTTCTCGACGATGCGCCGGGCGTCGCCCGGGTGTCTGTCCAGCCATTCCGGGAACATCTGATTGAGAGCCCGCTCGACAAAGGAACGAATCTCGGTATTGCCGAGCTTGGTTTTCGTCTGACCCTCGAACTGCGGCTGCCGCACCTTGGCGGAGATGACGGCTGTGAGACCCTCACGAACATCGTCGCCGGTGAGGTTGTCGTCCTTCTCCTTGAGAACATTTTTCGCCCTGGCGAAATCGTTGATGGCCCGCGTCATCGCCTTGCGAAAACCCTCCTCGTGGGTGCCGCCCTCGTGGGTGTTGATGTTGTTGGCGAAGCTCAGCACGGTCTCGGTGTAACCACTG
This sequence comes from uncultured bacterium, assembly GCA_963801165.1. GTDB lineage: Bacteria > Actinomycetota > Acidimicrobiia > Spongiisociales > UBA5794 > JAAETI01. Next base: position 503,256 of record CAWDDT010000005.1, on the reverse strand, counting down.
GTCCATTGCATGGCCACCTCGATCTCGGCCTCTGCTGTGACCTGCTCGAAGAAGGCGACCTGGGGGTGGATCGGCTCACGCTTGGCGTTGAGATGTTTGACGAAGTCGATAAGGCCACCCGAGTACCTGAAGGTGACCTCTTCGGGTTCGTCGCTGCGGAGGTCATGGATGCGAAACTCGACCCCCTTGTTGAGGAAGGCCATCTCACGAACCCGGCTCTGGATCACCTTGAAATCGAACTCGGTTGTCTCTTCGAAGATGTCAGGATCCGGCCAGAACCGGAATGCGCTCCCGGTCCGCTTGGCCGGCTTGCCCTTCTTGAGCTTTCCGATCGGTGCCCCGTACTTGAACGACTGACTCCACTGGAAGCCGTCTCTGGTGACCTCCACGTCCATCCGCGTCGACAAGGCGTTGACCACCGAGACGCCGACACCGTGCAGACCACCCGACACCGTGTAGGCCCCCTGCTCGAATTTGCCACCGGCATGGAGCACGGTCATCACCGTTGTCAGGGCCGGGAGTTTCGTCGACTCATGCCTGTCAACGGGGACGCCACGCCCGTTGTCCTTCACCTCCACAGATCCGTCCGGTCGGATGGTGAGGTCGATCTTGTCGCAATAACCGGCCATAGCCTCGTCGACGGCGTTGTCGAGCACCTCCCAGACGAGGTGATGAAGGCCCTTGGGACCCGTCGACCCTATGTACATGGCGGGGCGTTTCCGGACCGGGTCCAGACCCTCGAGAACGGTGATGTCCTTGGCGTCGTAGGACGCGTTGGACGGCGATCTTGGCTTGCTCAACGGGACTCCTAGCGACCGAATCGGCCGTGGTCTTCGATATAAACTGACAAGGGTGTCATTATAGGCGAAAACCCAACATAATCCGGCACTTTACGCCTCGTCACGACGGTTCCGACCAGACACCGCCGCGGCTGACTTTCATCTTGATCTGAGCTACCTCGCCACGACCGAGCCGCTCGTCGAGAGCTGCTCTGATCTTGGTCTGTTCCAGCCTCAGGCGAGAGGCCACTCCCCCGTCGGAAACCTCGACCGTGAGTACGCCGTTCTCGAGACGCACGGGCCGGGAGCGCGCCCGCCAGGTGTCGGATACAACATCGTTCCACACTGCCCTAACGACCTCGAGCGCGGCCAGCCGGCCTTCGGTGACCCTCTCCAGCACCTCTTCCAATGCCCCGCCGACGAGCGCCAGGCCACGGTCGGTCTCTTCCCCTGTCCACGGATTGATCATTCTCGACCCTTCACGTCAGGACCCCCTCGCTGACACGCCACCGTCGTCCCATCTCTGGAACCTCATCATCGCGCGCGCTTGTGACAAAAACCTGGCCGCGTGGCAGCAAGGCGGTGACTCCGTCGGCGCGACCGGGATCAAGCTCCGAGAACACATCGTCGAGCAACAGGATCGGCGGCCTTCCGTGGCGCTGCTCGAGTAGTTGATAGGCGGTGATTCGGAGACTCAATGCCACCGAGCGTTGCTCTCCCTGGCTGGCCTGCACCCGCACGTCACGGCCCGCGAGCTCAAACCCGGGATCGTCCCGGTGCGGGCCGGCGCTCGTGGTTCGCATCTCCATATCCCTGTTCCGTCTCTGCTCGAGCCCACGCAACAGCCGCGACGCATAAACCTCGAACCCTTCCCGGTCCGTACCGGGGTCGCCCGGCTCGAACCACGAGGAGGCGTAGGTTGGCAGCAGCGTCTCCTCCTCGGAGCCTCCCACGGTGCGATAGGCGTTGGTGAGGCGATCGCGGAGACGGGCAAGCAAGGCGAAGCGGTTGGCCACCACCTTTCCACCCGATTCGGCGACACGGACGTCCCACACGTCGAGGGTCATCGGATCGGTGTAGCGACCGTCTTGACGCAAGAGAGTGTTGCGCTGACGCAGAGCTTGTTCGTACTCGCTCTGATCGGCACCCACGGTCGGTGCCAGCTGGGCACCCAAATCGTCGAGATACTCCCGCCTCAGCGCCGGGCCCCGTTTCACGAGGTCGAGGTCATCGGGAAGAAAGGCCACGACTGGCACCGTGTCGGCCACGTCGCCGAGTCTCTTGGGCCGCTTCCCATTGACCAGCACCTGTCTCCTGCCTTCCCTGGGGATCTCGACGGCGACGTCGACGATGCCGGACTCATCTTCGAAACCACCGCGCATCACCGCGCTGTCCTCGCCGGCAAGGATCAACGCCGCGTCCGGCGACCTGCGGAAAGACTTCTGCATCGACAGATAGCCGATCGCCTCGAGCAGGTTGGTCTTGCCGGCGCCGTTGCGCCCGATCAACACATTCGCCCCCGGGTCCGGTTCGAAACGCAGCTCTCCGTAGCTGCGGAACTGTCTCAATTCGAGCCAGGCGAGATGCATGCTTCCTTCCCGTCGTTCACCGACCGCGCTCCGATGTCCCCAACCCCGTCCCCGGGATGGAAGCGCGGCTCAGAGGCGAACGGGCATAAGCAGGTATCGGAAGGCGTCGTCGTCCTCTGCCGTGAGCAGACCCGGCTTCAGCGGGTTGATCGTCTCCAGGACGAGGTTCTCGGTCTTCATGGCGGCAACCCCGTCGGTGAGATACCGGGTGTTGAAGGCGATGACCATGTCCTCGCCCTGATAGGCCGCCTCGATGTACTCCGTCTCGCCACCCACGTCTTGCCTGCTCACGGTGAGCTCCACTCCCCCTGCACCCAGATTCAGCCGCACAGGGATGTGATCCTCGGCAACGAGCGAGGCCCGGCCGACGGCTTCGAGCAGGGCATCGCGGTTGATAGTCAGGCGGTTGGGATACTCGCTCGGCAACAGCGTCCTGTAACTCGGGAATGAGCTTTCGATGACGCGTGCAGTCAGTTTCCCCCGGTCGGAAGAGAACGTCCCTTCGCGATCACCAATGGCCATGTTCACCTTGTCGGCGCCGATGGTGCGACCGATCTCCTTGAGAGCGCGGTAGGGAATGAGCGTTGTGTCCACCCCGGCGACGGCGGGCAGGTCACGGACGGCCAACCGGTACGAGTCGGTGGCAACCAAGCGCAGATGATCGCTCTCAGATTCGAAGAGCACGCCTGTCAGCGTCGGCCGGCCGTCGTCGTTCGATGCGGCCACACCTACCTGAGTGAGCGCTACGGTCAACGCGTCTCCGTCGAGCTCGACTCCGCCCTCGCCATGTCCTCTGGCAACATCCGGGAAGTCGTTGGCGTCGAACTCCCTCAGGTTGAAGCGTGGTCCATTCCCAGTGATCTCAACCTCGCCGTCCTGTGCGGAAAATGAGACTGCGCCGGCGGGCAACTTGCGAACGGCCTCGGCGACCAATTTGGCAGGAATGACGGTCCGGCCCTCTTCGAGTACCTCCACCTCGAGGGACGTCTGGATGGTGATCTCTGTGTCGGTGCCGGTCACGTTCAGCTTGCCGCCGGACACCTCGCAGAGAAGACCCTGGAGGATGGGCAATGCCGACCGGGTCCCTACGGCCCGGCCTGCCCTGGTGAGCACATCAGCCAGATCATCTCGTTCAGCTCGGATACGCACAGTCGTTTCCCTCTTCTTCGGTTCTTTATAGATACAAGACAGTAGTCGTAGTAGTAGGCCCTGTGGATTGTGGATAGACCTCGGCAGATCCCGTAATCATTGAAGTTTCGTCTCCACAGGCTCTTCACCAGGGCTGTGGGCAAGCTCGACGACGTCCACAGCCCTGATAGTCGTGATGCCAACCGGTGTGGAGAACATCACGTTGTCCTCAGGTTGTGTGACAGTGAAGTCACATCCTTGTACACACCAGCGTCGCTCTGCATCAGGGTGCGGATCTTGTCTACGGCGTGCAAGACCGTCGTGTGGTCTCTGTCGCCAAAAGCCCTGCCGATCTTCGGCAATGACAGGTCGGTGTACTCGCGGCACAGGTACATGGCGAGCTGGCGGTGCCGGGCGAGGGGCTGGCGGCGGCTGGGGCCGACGAGGTCGTCACGGCTCGACCCTGAGTACAAAGCGACCTGGTCGATGATGTCATCTGCGGTTAGAGGAGCCGTGTCGATGGCGGGAATGAGATCACGGAGAACCTCCTGAGCCATCTCGAGGCTGATGCGCTCGTGGGTCAGGGCGGCGTATGCGGTCACTCTCGTGAGGGCACCTTCCAGCTCGCGAATATTGGTGGCCACGCTCTCGGCGATGAACTGGAGAACCTCGGGCGGCACCGGGGTGGGTGCGTACTCGGCGTTGCTGCGGAGGATGGCGAGCCTCGTCTCGACATCAGGGGTCTGGATGTCGGTGAGTAGCCCCCACTCGAATCGGCTGCGCAGCCGGTCTTCGAGAGTCGTGAGATGCTTGGGGTGGCGATCCGAGGTGATGACGAGCTGTTTGCCGGCCTCGTACAGGCTGTTGAAGGTGTGGAAGAACTCTTCGAGGATCTGTTCCTTGCCGTCGAAGAACTGCACGTCGTCGAGCAGCAACAGGTCGATCGTCCGGTACCGCGCCTTGAACTCGTCCATGCGCTTGCGGCGGATCCCGTTGATGAACTCGTTGAAGAACGTCTCAGAGGTGACGTAGCGCACGACGGAGCCGGGTGCGATTTCGGTGCGGTGATGGCCCACGGCGTGTAGCAGGTGGGTCTTACCCAGACCTGCGTCGGCATAGATGAAAAGTGGGTTGTACTGGCTGCCGGGCTGTTCGGCGACGGCCAGCGCCGCCGCGTTTGCGAAGCGATTGGATGCGCCAACGACAAAGTTGTCGAATGTGTATTTCTCGACTAGCCGGCTCTCCCCATCGATCGGGAGACGGGGCTGGCGGGGCGGTTCATCGCCGAGAGTATCGCCGTGAGGCAACGGCGTCTCCGGTGTACGTCGCCGCTCCGCGGCCTGTGCGACCGTGAGGTAGATCTCATAAGCGTCGCCATAGACGTCGTGGGTGATACGCCGCAGCGTAGGGAGATACCTGTCCCGGACCCACGACCGGTGAAACTCGCTGGGGGCTTCGAATGTAAGCGACGTGTCGCGTTGCGCAACACGCAGCGGAGCTATCCACGCCTTCCACGCCCCGGTGGAAACCTCTTCCTGCATTGCCTGCTTGAAGCTGTCCCACATCGTGGGCAGCGGTTGGTGTTGTCCAACTGTCATTACCAGAACACGCCATCCCTCTTGCCCGGCGCCATCCACATATCTATCCACATGCTGTGGAGAAGACACGTGCAAGCGCGCATATGTATCAAAAGCCCTGGGAAAGTTGTGGGTTGGTGCGCCAGCCCGCCGAGCGAGTATATGGGATGTCGCCGGGGGTGTTCAAGAACGCCAAAAGCGTGACTAGCGTCATGCCGGCTCCCGAGTGCTGGTTCGGATAATCGGTTGTGACACAGGAGATTACGAGAGGTGTCATGAGGCCCTCAACCGCCCGGATTACGGCGGTCGCGCCGCTTTCCGCGCTTTTCTTTCTTTCGCGGATGAAGGCTTCTTTTCGCGACTGGTGCCGGGCAACAGGGAAGGATGGTGTCGAACATGGCTCCCCTCCTTTGACAATCCGACGAGCCCGTTCATAACCTACAGCTTTACTCCGCAACCCCTCTGATTGGGATTCTCTGTCATGAAGCACACTTACCAACCAAATCAGCGACGCCGCAAGAGGAAGCATGGGTTCCGCAGCCGCATGCGAACCCGCGCCGGCCGAGCTGTCATCAAGCGGCGCCGGCTCAAGGGCCGCCATCGCGTCTCCGCCTGATTAGGAGGCCAGAACTGGGGCGCCCGTACCGCTCTTTGAGGAAAGGCAGCCAGTTTCAAGCTGCCTACCGAGAGGGAGCGCGCCGGCGTTGTGGCGCCCTCACGTTGATAGTGGCCCCCGGACCGCCGGGGCCACCGATGGTGGGCTTTGTTGCGGGCAGGAAGGTGGGCCGGGCGGTGGCGAGGAACCGCGCCAAGAGACGGCTCCGGGCTGCGATAGCGCAGAGCCGGCTGGAAAGCGATACCGTGTATGTGCTTGTCGCCGACAAGGGCGTGCTCGAGGCAGAGTTCGGCCGGCTGGTTGGATGGATCGAGCGCTGTTTGGAGAAGATGACTTTGGCGGGAGAAGCACGATGAATCCGAGGCCGTATCATCCGTCTTTCTGGGCGATGAAGCTGATCGGTGGATACCGGCGCTTCATCTCGCCGTTGCTGCGCTCCAACTGTCGCTACCGCCCGACCTGCTCGGAGTACGCCCAGGAGGCGTTTCGCATCCATGGGCTGTTCCGGGGCGGGTTGCTGGCCGTCAAGCGCATCGGCCGATGTCATCCCTGGCATGACGGCGGCTACGATCCGGTACCACCGCATCGGTCTTCTGAAGAAACCTCAACCGCATAAGGCAATGCAAACGTGAACCCCTTCACCATCCTCGCTCCCCCGCTGGGCAATCTGATGTCCATTCTCTACGACGTCTGGCCCCACAACTACGGGCTGGCCATCATTCTGCTCACCCTCATGGTGAGCCTCCTCCTGTTTCCGTTGACGCTCAAACAGACGCGGTCGATGAAGACGATGCAGGAGATCCAACCCGAGATCAAGCGGCTCCAGAAGGAGTTCAAAGACGACCGGGAAGAGATGAACAAGCAGATGATGGCGCTCTACCAGGAGCGCGGCATCAACCCGGCCGCCGGCTGTTTGCCATTGCTGCTCCAGATGCCTATCTGGTTCGCCCTCTACAGGGTTTTCCGGGTGGGCCCCACCACCGCTACCCCGCCGGTGCTCAACTACACGGACATAATCCCGCCGGATTCGACCCTCGCTCACGCGCTGCTGACCCACGATGCAAGTACCTCGTTCCTGTCGCTCGACATGTTGCAGTCTCCGTCGAGCGCCTCGACGCAAGGTCTGGCAAAGGCGATCCCCGCCATTTTGCTGGTCCTCATCGTGGTGGCATCCAGTTTTTACCAAACCTATCAGACCAGCCGTCGTACCAAAGGGAGCAACCAGGGAGATACGAAGCAGGGCCAGCAGATGCAAATGGTGACGCGGATCATGCCGCTGTTCATGGGATTCATCTCATGGGGGTTCCCGATGGGTCTGGTCCTCTATTTTGCGGTCTCGAATCTCTTCCGTGTTGGTCAGCAGGCTCTCATTTTCCGAATGGATGGTGATGGCAGCGGCGGCTCAGGCGGAAAACCCGCCAAGGGTGATGACGACACTCCCCCGGATCCCAAGCCGAGTGGACCGTCACCGAATGCCAGTAAGAAGCGCAATCGGCGCAGGAGGAAGTAGGTATGGAGTGGGTCGAGGCGGTCGGCAAGACTGTCGAGGAAGCGGTCAATGCAGCCATGCGTGCCCTGGAGCAGACCTCGAGAGAAGCCGTTGATATCGAAGTAATTGATGAGGGGAAGAAGAGTATCCTTGGTCTAGGGGGGCGTGAGGCGAAGGTGAAAGTCACCGTCAAGCCGCAGAAGAAGAGACGACGTCGAGGAAAGGTGCGCGACGGGAAGCCAGACCGTGTAGACAAGGACAACAAGAGCGACAGGACCGGGGACGGGAACAAGCGCCGACCAAGACCCGGAGACCGAAACGAGCCGAGGAACAAGAGCTCGAATCGACAGGAGAATCGACAGGAAAAGGGTGCACCGAAGAAGGTTGCCGTGGATACAAAGCCAGATCGAAACGCAAACATCGAAGAGCAGGCTGACGTTGCGCGGGAGTTCGCCGAGGGTCTACTGAAAGCGTTTGGTCTGGAGGGGACTGTCAATACAAGGGTGGAGGACGACGTTCTCTATATTGATATCGAGGGTGAGCAGACCGAAGCGCTGGTGGGACGGAAGGGTGCGGTTGTCCAGGCGGTACACGAGCTGACACGCACGGTGATACAGAGGAAGACATTTGGAGCGCCGCGGATCAGACTCGACATCGCCGGCTATGCGGCCCGCCGACGCGAAGCGCTCAAGATCTACGCAGGGCGTCTCGCCGAGACGGTTATCGAGGACGGTCGCGAAGCAATGCTCGAGGCAATGAATGCGGCGGATCGCAAGGTTGTCCACGATGCAATCGCCGAGATCGACGGCGTGCGTTCCTATTCGGAGGGCGAAGAGCCAAACCGATCGGTTGTCGTAGCACCAGATGACTGAGACAGCGCCAGATGACTGAGACAGCGTTGCTTGCAGCCCCCATGTTTCACGTGGAACATGGGGGCTGATTCGTTTGGGATGGTGCTTGCTGCCGCCGGTTACGCCGGTGTCGATCTCGGTGCTGCACAAGTGGAGCAGCTGGAGACGTACCACGCCTGGCTGCGTGACGAGGCGCTCGTGGCCGGCGGGATCGGGCCGAACGAAGAGCACCGTCTCTGGAGCAGACACATAGCCGACTCGCTCGTGTTTGGTCATGGGCTGGCGGGCACAGGAGCGTGTCTCGATGTGGGGAGCGGTGTGGGACTACCCGGAATACCGCTCGCCATTGCGTATCCCGCGATCGCTTTTGTGCTTGTCGACCGGTCTCGCCGCCGTACCGACCTTGCCAGACGGGCAAGTCTGATTCTCGGTCTTGAAAACTGCCGTGTCGTCAACCTGGACATTCGCAATGTCGAGGACAAGTACGAGCGTCTCGTGTCAAGAGCCGCTATGCCACCCGAGGAGATCATGATTCACGTGAAACGCCTGCTTGTACCCGGGGGAGTCGCAAACATCGGGCTGTCGACAAGCGCTAGGCCACCAAATTTGCCCGAAGAATCAGACGGGCTCCGGATCACGCTCCTTCGAATTCCTGCCCGGGTCCTTGACACTGACGCAACTCTCCTTAGGATTGAGGCAACTTAGCCGAGGAGACTTCATGGCCGACGCAACTATCGTTGCGATTGCGAACCAGAAGGGCGGCGTGGGCAAGTCGACCACCGCCATCAATCTTGGCGCCGGGTTGGCCATACAGGGCGAGCGCGTCCTGCTGGTTGATCTCGATCCACAGGGCAATACAACGTCCGGCCTTGGGATCGATCGTGGCGCACTCGAGTATTCGACCTACGAAGCGATGATCGACGACGTACCGCTCGAGGATGTTGTCGAGCCAACCTCAGTGCGGAACCTTCACATTGTACCGGCGACGATCGACCTTGCGGGAGCTGAGATCGAGCTGGTATCCCTCTTCTCACGTGAGAAGAGGTTGGCTCAAGCGCTCAAATCCATGGTTCCCGAATATGACTTCATCCTCATCGACTGTCCGCCCTCTCTCGGCCTGCTCACCATCAATGGGCTGGCTGCGGCAGATGAGGTGCTGATACCGATCCAGTGCGAATACTACGCATTGGAGGGAGTGAGTCAGCTGAAACGAAATGTGGACCTGGTCAAACAAAGCCTAAACCCTCAACTGGAGGTTGAGGGTGTTCTCCTGACCATGTACGACGGCAGAACGACCCTGTCTGCCGATGTGGTCAGCCAGGTACGCGACCACTTTGGCGAAACGACGTACCGTACCGTAATCCCCAGGACCGTTCGTCTGTCGGAGGCTCCGTCGTATGGAGAGCCGATCGAGGCATTTGACCCCATGTCACGTGGAGCCATCGCCTACAGAGAGCTGGCCCGTGAGTTCAGGAGGCGTCATGGCCGCACGTAAAGGCGGACTGGGCCGTGGGCTCGATTCGCTCATACCTGTCGAGAGGCCAACCAGCGGATATGCATCACTCCCGGTTGATCAAATCCGACCAAATCCACAGCAGCCGCGGCAACGGTTCGACGATACCTCGCTTGGGTCGATGGCCGACTCGATCAGGGAAGTCGGTGTTCTCCAGCCGGTCGTGGTTCGACCGAGTGAGGAGGGCTACATCCTGATTGCCGGCGAGCGACGGTGTCGCGCCGCCCAACTTGCCGGTCTCGAGGAGATCCCGGCGCTGATCAGAGACGAGGGTATTGACGAGGCGACCAGCCTGGCGGAAGCCCTCATCGAGAACCTTCAGCGCGAGGACCTGTCGCCGCTCGAAGAAGGAGCCGCCTACCAGCAACTACTGGCAGATTTTGGTCTTACGCACGATCAGGTTGCCGTCCGGGTCGGGAAGAGCCGTAGTGCTGTGACCAACACGCTACGGCTGCTCCAGCTGCCGGTGCAGATCCAGGGAATGATCAACCGGGGCGACCTCAACGCCGGGCACGCCCGCGCTCTGCTTGGTCTCGAGGATGCCTCCTATGCGGTTCACATCGCGGAACGGGTCGTCGCCGAGGGCTGGTCGGTGCGCCAGGTGGAGGAGGCGGTCAAGAAGAGGGCAGGGGAGAGGCGGCCCAGCGCCACCGCGGTTCCGCCACCGCGGCCCGCTGCGATCATCGAGTTAGAGGATCGGCTAGGTGAGCGGCTGGGGACGGCGGTCAAGATCGATCACGGAAAACGCGGAGGCAAGGTCTCGATCAGATATGCGTCTCTCGATGATCTGGAGCGGATCTACCACTTGCTCAACTGACTTCCCCGGTCATGACATCCCCCGTCAACGGGTAGACCAATCCGTCGCATATACGTCGAGGACGCCCTGGGCGATGGCCGTTGTGTCCGCCACCGAGAACGCAACCAGAGCGACGACAACGCAGGCGGCGCGGGTGTTCTTGAGTATCGGGATGGCCAGCCCACCAGTGGGCAAACCGAGTCGTCCGGCGATACTGCCGGCCACGGCCTCGCCGGCAGTGGATCGGCTCATCTCGGACGCAAAGAAGTGGACCGCAGCTACCTCGCGGGCAGCACAAATCGACACGATCAGATCGACACCGAGACGGTTGGCTCGCAACGCCCGCACCCGCTCGCCTGGGGAGGTATCGATGCTGCGGGAAAGAAACACAGTGGCGCCGTGCGACTGGATGATGCTGGAGAGAAGAACACTAGGCCCCCACGTTATGGCAGCTTCCTGATCGTCTCTGCAGAAGGCGTCGATGTATATTCGCTGCCCCGCCACCGACCTGGGAAGATTCTCCAGCCATTGGCGGCCTCGTACCGCTTCGCGGCCGTGCTTAGCCGTTGCGCGGGACATCAGAGCCAGTTCGGCGATCACCTCGGTACCGGCCAAACCGTCCTCGGCCAAACCCCGGTTGGACTGAAACGCAAGGAGCCCGCGCAGGGTATCCGGGCCGAAAATGCCGTCGACGTTTCCGGAGTCGAAACCGAGCGAGTTGAGCTGACGCTGCAAATCCGCCACGTCGTCACCGGCCATCATGGGGACACGGTGATAGAGGATCCTGCTCCCGAGCGTGTAGCCGGCGCTGACCAGGGCTCGCCATGTATCGGGACCAACGATGCCGTCCGCCCATAGCCCGCGCTTGGCCTGAAAGGCCGAGACTGCGCGGTAGGTCGACTCTCCGAAGCTCCCGGTGGGATCGTCTTCGGTGTCGAACCCGAGCGCGCCGAGACGGTCCTGGATATCCCGGACCGCCTCTCCGTCGTCACCTTGTCGATAGAGCCTCACGGCCCCATCGTCTCACAAAGCCTGGTCAACCGATGTAATCGGCGAGCTCCGCTTCGAGCTGTCCCTTGGATCGGGCGCCGATGAATCGCTTTTGCTCTTCGCCGCTGCGGAAGAGGATCATTGTCGGAATGCTCATGACCTCATACGTCATTGCGGTGGATGGGTTCTCATCCACGTTCAGCTTGGCGATCGTGAGCTTGCCCGCCTTCTCTCCGGCCAATTCAGTCAGCGGGCCCTCCATCATCTTGCACGGCCCGCACCACTCTGCCCAGAAGTCAACGAGAACCGGGGTCTCGCCGCTGATGAGATCTGCGAAACCCGTATCGTTCGCGGTCACTGTCGTGTTGCCCATACGCCTCAACCTTCCTGTTCGTCCAGCCACCGCTCCACATCGATGGCTGCCTGGCATCCCATACCGGCTGCCGTGATGGCCTGACGGTACACGTGATCTGTGACATCACCCGCCGCAAAGACACCCGGCACCGAGGTCATGGTGTTGTCTCCGACGAGAATGTAGCCCTTCTCGTCGAGATCGAGCTGACCCTGGAACACCTTCGTATTGGGGGTGTGCCCGATGGCAAGGAACATACCCTCGACTGCCAGCTCGGACAGTGCGCCGGTCTTCGTGTTGCGGAGCTTCAAACCGGTCACAGCGGTGTCGCCGAGGACCTCCTCGACAGCCGTGTCCCAGACCATCTCGACCTTCTCGTGAGTGAGGAGCCGATTTGCCATGATCTTGGAGGCCCGCAGCTCGTCGCGGCGGTGAATGACGTACACCTTGGAGGCGAACTTGGTTAGGAACAGAGCCTCCTCGGCGGCACTGTCACCGCCACCGATCACTGCGATCTCCTTGCCCCGGAAGAAGAAGCCGTCACAGGTTGCACAGGCGGACACCCCGTGGCCACGCAGACGAGCCTCGCTCTCGAGCCCCAGCCAGCGCGCAGAAGCGCCGGTCGAGATGATGACCGAATCCGCCTCGTACGAATCCTCGTCGACCCAGATGCGGAACGGCCGCTGTGAGAAGTCGACCTTGGTCACATCCGAGCTCATGATCCGGGTACCGAAGCGCTCGGCCTGCTTGTGCAGATTCTCCATCAGCTCCGGGCCCATGATGCCGTCGGGGTAGCCCGGGTAGTTCTCGACATCGGTGGTGAGCATCAGCTGGCCGCCGCGCTCGAATCCCTCGATCATGAGAGGGTGCAGATCGGCGCGTGCGTTATAGATCGCCGCAGTCAGGCCTGCCGGGCCCGAGCCGATGATCACGACCTTCTCAGTCATCATTGTGTCCTTTGTGCGTCAGTCCTGTGAAGCCTCGCGCGGGATGCGGAGTCTCCATAAGAACATCCCGACGGCCACAAATAATCCCCCAATGATCGTGTACGCCCATTGCATGCCCACAAGCCCGGCAAGCAGCCGGACCAATCCCACTACGAGAAAGATGGTCAGCACGAGACCCAGCAGCGAAGCGACGATGCCGACCCCGGTCCACTTAGCCCATCCGGCGACACGGTCGACGGTCATCGCCCTTATCTTGCCGGCGGTATTTTCGAGGAAGTCGGCGATTCGAGTTGGAAAGTCGTTCATCCCCACTGAGATTAGTCAGCCTCGGACAAGGTACGACCAGGTCTAGCGAAACAGCGTGGCGACCAGCTCGCAGCCGGGGCTGCGCATCGTCACAAAGACACTCCGTGTGACATCCTCAGGGACGTACGCGACGAGGACCAGCTCCTCGCCCGTCGTGTCGGTGACGACACCGAGAGCGATCGGCGTGCTGTTCTCGGGAAGACCGAACTCGGGAGCGAACTCGGAGCTATCGATTGCGAGACACTCGGCGAGCACGCCGTCTGAGCGCAGGGCTTCGAGGGATCGCAACCGTAGATCGTCCATCTCTGTTACCACGCGTTCGAGGATCTGGTCGTAGTCGAGGCCCGAAACCTCGCCGAGATAGGGGAGAGGCTCGGCACTGTCCTGCCCGGCCGCGGTCGTTGTCTCCAGCATGTCCTGAGTCGTCTCGGCGGCGGCCGTTGTCTCGGTTCCGCCCGCGTTGGGCGCGGCCGCGTAGTCGGAGGAGGACCCCGTTGCTGTCGCTCCATCGCGCGGTACCTGCGCTTCCGCCGTCATGGAAGTGGTTGTGGTTGTCTCCGCGGCGGCCATGGTCATGTCCGCAGTGGAGTTGTCGCCACCGGTCATGTTGGGGAGCGTCAGGACGGCGACCAAGAGGACGGCAACAACGCCCGCGACCGGGATCCAGCGACCCCAGGCGATTATGCGCCGACGTGCGGCTGTCTGCGGCGTGGCCATGTCGAGGTCCCGCTTCAGGGCGTCGTGGAGACGGGAGGACTCGGCCGCGGAGAGGTATACCGCCGGGAGGTCCTCGAGCGCGGTGATGGCGATGCGTTGCAGCTCGAGGTCGCGGCTGCACCCGGCACATGCGCTGATCTCGGTGCGCGCTGCCGCGGCGGCAGCCTCGTCGAGGGTTCCCTCGGCGAGAGCCATGATCAGTTCCTGGTCGTGTTCGTGCATACTCATTCGTCTCTTGGATGCCGGGACCCTGCTCTGAGGTTCCCGAGGCTTGTCGCAAGTTGTCGTCTTCCCCTGAATACTCGTGATTTGATCGTCCCCACCGGGACGTCGAGGATCTCGGAGGCTTGTTGCAGCGAGAGCCCGTTGAGGTCGACAAGCACGACAGCGGACCGGAATTCCACGGGCAGGTCGTTGAGCGCGGCCTCGATGTCTGGCCGCATCTCCGCCGCGCCGAGATCGTCGTCGCTGTGGGTGTCGGTGGGGTGAGTGTTCTCCGGCAACGGCTCGGTTTGTCTCCGCTTCGCCTTGCGCAGGAGGTCGTAGCAGGTGTTCACCGTCACCCGGTAGAGCCAGGTGCTGAACGTCGCCCTGGCCTGGTAGCGGTCCGCTTTGCGAAACACGGTCAGAAAGGTCTCTTGCACAGCATCGAGGGCTGCCTCACGGTCGCGCATCATGCGCAGGCAGATGCCGAAGACACGGTCCTCGTGGGCGCGGACCAACTCGTCGAAGGCGGTGACGTCACCCCCGTGGAATCGCTCGAGCAGTGCGATATCCGCTTCGGCCCTGCTGGTCATGGTGGGATTCTGGCGCATATCCGGCAGCGTGTCATTTTCTGCTACGGGCGAAACACGACCTCGGAGAGCTCGGAGTAGTACTCGCCGGCTGCCTGTTCGGGAAGATCGGTGAGCCACACCAGCCAGACACCGCCGTCACGGCTGGGCAGCTGCATGGTGGCAGGGGCGTCGAAGACCGTGCCTGACCCGATCTCCTCCCAGCCTGCAAACGACGAAGGCACGGTATCGGCCCACAGAACGGCGTATGAAGTGTTGGGACTCGCCCGCAGCTCCACCGATCCCGGGGCGCCGCTCACCCGGAATATCACGCCGACGCCGTCCTTGATGAGCGGTAGGGGATCGAAGTAACGCTCGGTTCTCCAGGTGGTGGCGAAGTTCCCGTCGACCAGGTTGGACAGATCCCTCTCCCGCTCGCTCTGGTCCCCGAACGGGTCGTAGATAGACGGCTCGGCGCCGAGTGTGCCCGGAGTCGACGCTGCGATCGTGGTCGTCGCAGGGATGGTGGTTGTCGTGGTTACGGTGCGGTCGATCGGGGGGGTGGCGGGGAACAGGAACGGCGAATCCGGGTCGACATCGATCGCCAACCCGATCCCGGCGATCACCACCGACGAGATCAGAAGCATGGTCGCCGGAATGAGCCACCGCCACGACCACCCGGTACGACGTGACGTTGGCAACGTGGAGGGGATGGCACGCAGCGCCGCCCCGAGGGCGCGGGCATCGAACTCGCCGGCCTCGGCGCGCCGAATGGCGTCGTCGACCGAAGAGGGTAATCCCTCGACCAGATGCGAAGGCCTGATCTCGGGGCTAGCCGATCCGGTCACGGCAATCCGCAATGCCCGAGCCAATGCCGCTGTGTCGTGCTGAGGACGCGCCGAGAGCCTGTGTCTGCCGTAGGAGCTGAGTTTCGCCGGGTGCGCCGCGGAGAAGACGATCGCGGCAGGGTCGATGGCCCCGTGCACGACGCCGGCGGCGTGCAGTTCGGCAAGACCCTCGGCGAGACCGGCCGCATTTGGGAGGAACTCGGCGACCGGCAGGGTCTCTCCTGCTGCCAGGCGATCGGCGATGGAAACACCCCCGTTCCATTCGATGGCGGCGTGGGCGCCGCCCGCCGGTGACTCGGCGACCTCGTAGACCCCGGCCAGGTGGACGTGCTCGACGGTTGCGGCAGCCCGGTTGGCGCTGACGAACTCGTTGATCCGGGCCCCGCTGGCGTCGGAGTCGAGCACCCGGATCAGGACCGGTCGATCGAGCACAGTGTCGGTGGCGAGCCACTCGTCGATATCGCCGTCACGACCCAACCGGACCTGGGTTTGGTACCGGTCGGGGAGTTGCGGTGCCATCGCAGTCCGATCAGCCGGAGACGCGCAACAACGACAGAGGTTCCGGCAAGCGGACAAAACCCTCGTCCTCGTACAGCCCGATCGCCGAGACGTTGTCTGTCTGTGTGTTGAGGAGCAGCACCTTCGCCCCTGCGGTGCGAGCCTTGCGAGCGACCACCCTCACCAACGAGCGCCCCATCCCCTGACCTTGCCAGTTGGGGCGGACGGCAACGCGCTGCAGGTACGCAATGGCGCTGCCAAATCCGACCACCGCATATGCGATGGCGGTACCCGAGCTGTCCACGATGGTGAGTGTGGTCGACCGGGAGGTGGCACCGATGGCCTCTTCCAGGGCGCCGCGGTTGAAACGCCAGAAGGGCGAGAACGCACCGGCGTCGATCTCGAGCAGCTCGTCGAGATCGACTTGCGGTTTTTCCGCAACGAGATGGTCGGGGGAGCCCGTGGGCTTGTCGAGCGATTTGCGCATCAAGGCGAGCTCGATGAAGGGCGCGAATCCTGCCTGGATCCAGGACCGTTGCGCCGAAAGCGGCAACGGTGGGGAGATCACTCCGGTGGCGCCGAGCTGGAGGAGACGCCCCGAGCATGCCTCGAGAAACGAAGACCCACCGCGCAGCATGCGGAGAGCGGCCTGAGGCTCGTCGTCGTTCCAGGGGCGAGCCTCGGCGCGCGCCCATCCACGCCGCAGCGTGATCTGTCCTGGCCAGGTTCCCCGCTGGGTAACGGTGGCCGGCTGATCGGTTAGAGCCATCGGTCTCGATCCTTCGCAACCAGTCGGTGCTACCCACCAAGTTAACCGCGTTCGGAGGCATGTCGGCCGCAGCAAAGGAGGATCACAGCCAACGTTCAAGTGCCCGCCCGGTCCGACCGATAGGTTGTTGATACTACGGAGGGTGGCGGGGGTCGCTACCTATAGTCGCTGAGGGATAGAGATATGGATCGATTGCCGACACTTGACGCCCTTCTCGGGAAACTCGCCGAGATCGGGGCCTCCGATCTGCACCTGAAGGTCGGATCGCCGCCGGCATATCGGATCGATGGGCACCTCCATTTCTCCGAGCTGCCCAAGATCAAGACCGAGGATACCGAGGAGTGGTCGCAGGCCCTGATGGACGACAAGGCGCGGGAGACTTTCGCTCGTGACGGCGAGGTCGACTTCGGCCACGGTTCGGCCAGTCTGGGTCGGTTCCGGATGAACATCTACAGGCAGCGCGGCTCCATTGCCCTCGTGGTGCGGGCCGTTGTGTCGGGAAGCAAGGGGTTTGTCGAACTCGGTCTCCCCGAACCTGTGGGGCGGGTCTGTAAACAGGAACGCGGTCTCGTGCTGGTCACCGGCTCATCCGGTTCCGGCAAGACGACGAGCCTGAACGCAATGGTCGATGAGATCAACTCGTCGCGACGGGTCAGCATCGTCACCCTGGAAGATCCCATCGAGACAGTTCATCGGGACAAGATGGCCATCGTCAGCCAGCGTGAGATCGGTGTCGATGCCGCCAACTTCCCCGACGGGCTGAGGCGGATCCTGCGCCAGGATCCCAACGTGATCATGGTCAGCGAGCTGCAGGACGCCGAGACGATCGAGGCAGCCTTCTATGCCGCCGAGACCGGGCATCTGGTCCTAGCCGCCATGTACACCAACGATGCGACTGAGACCGTCACTCGATTGGTCGAGGTCTTCGAGCCCCACCGTCACCACCAGATGAGGCTGCGGCTCGGTCGCAACCTCAAGATGATCCTGAGTCAGCGTCTGGTCGCCGCGGCAGACGGGTCGGGACGGATACCTGCGTTCGAGGTACTGACGCACACTGATCGCACGTTCGACTATGTCATGGACCCGGATCGGACCGGTCGTCTCGAGGAAGTCATGGCGGAGGGGGCCTACTACGGGATGAAGACGTTCGACCAGAGTCTGCTCGCCATGTTCCGCGAAGGCACGATCACCTTCGAAGAGGCACTCAACAATGCCTCTCATCCCTCAGATTTCAGGATGGCGGCCCAAAAGTCGGGCTTGCGCACAGCCTGAAGAGAGGGTCCGGGTCCGGGGCTCACAGGAAGCCAAGGCAGGGTTTTCCAGAGCCCCGAACCCTACCCGCTACCCGAGGGTGCGGAGGCATTACGCTTCTGGCATGCCCGAGTTTGTCTGTCGCGATTGCGGAGCCGCGTTCTTGCTGCCGCAGCACATCCTGGATCGGTATCCAGGTTGGGTTCCCCGGCAATGTCGCAACTGCCGGCACGGGGCACCCGCTCGCAATGCCAAGCCGCCCGATCAGGTCACCGACCCGCATACGGGCGTATTCACCGACGGCAGCTCGGTTCCCAACCCGGGACCAGGGGGGTGGGGTGTTGTCTACGTCGTCGACGATGAGATCGTCGCCGAGCGGTTTGGTCATGACCCCGATACGACCAACAACCGGATGGAGCTGACGGCATTGCTGGTCGCCCTCGAGGTGGTCCCGGAAGGCACGGCCATTACCGTGTACTCGGACTCGAATCTGGCGGTACGCACAATCACCGAATGGGCACCTGGTTGGGAGAAGCGCGGCTGGAAGCGAAAAACGGGGCCCGTCGAGAACCGCGACCTGGTCGAGCCGGTCTATCACGGATACCGGAGGCGACCAGAGCTCGAGCTGCAATGGATCAAGGCTCACGTCGGTTTCAAATGGAACGAGTACGCCGACAGGCTGGCGGCGAGATGGCGGGAGACATGATCCCCGCACGGCTCGATCCACTGCTCGCAGACGGCTCCGCGATTCGTAGCCTGGGGGAGCGTTTCGCCGCAGCCGGTCATGAGCTGTATCTGGTCGGGGGAAGCGTTCGCGACGCTTTTCTCGATGCTGCTACCAAGGACCTGGACTTCGCCACCGACGCCCGGCCGGCCGATACCGCCGACCTTCTTGCCGGGTGGGCCGACAATGTGTTCCGGGTGGGGGAGGCCTTTGGCACCATCGGGGCGACGAAAGGCGGGGAGCGGTACGAGGTCACGACTTTCCGCAGTGACGTCTATCGGGAGGACAGCCGCAAGCCACACGTGGAGTTCTCCGACAACATCGAGGCCGACCTCTCCCGGCGCGATTTCACCGTGAATACGATGGCCATCCGGCTGACCGGGGACGACGCCCCGGAGATGGTCGACCCGTATGGGGGTCTGGCCGACCTGGCGACACAGTTGCTGCGCACGCCGATCGATCCGGAGGTGTCGTTCGGTGACGACCCGCTGCGCATGCTCCGTCTGTACCGGTTCGTGTCCACGTTCGGCTTCACCGCCGACCCGAATGCAGAAGACGCGGTGTCCAGGATGCGGGAGCGTCTCGCCATCGTCTCGCGCGAGCGTGTCAGAGACGAGCTGGCGAAGCTGATCACAGGCACCTTTGTCGAGGAGGCGCTCTGGGGTCTGGTCCGCACCCGGCTTGCCGAGGAGTTCCTACCCGAGTTGATCGCCCTCGAGCTCGAGCAGGATCCCGTTCATCATCACAAGGACGTGCTGGCGCACACGATTGCCGTGGTTGCCAAGGCGTCGCCTGATGAGACGCTCCGGCTGGCTGCTCTCTTTCACGACGTCGGCAAGCCGGCGACCAGGGAGTACGGGTCAAAGGGGGTCGTCACCTTTCATCATCACGAGGTGGTGGGGGCACGGATGGCGCGGCAGCGGATGCGTGAGCTGCGGTTTCCCAACGAGACCATCAAGGACGTGTCACAGCTCGTCTTCTTGCACATGCGCCCGCACACGTACAAGCTGGGCTGGACAGATTCGGCGGTGCGCCGTTACGTGCGCGACGCCGGCCCGTTGCTCCCCAGGCTGAACGAGCTGGTCCGATGTGACGTGACTACGGGCAACAAGAGACGGGCGAATGCGATCTCCCGACGTATCGACGATATGGAGGAGAGGATCACGGAGCTGCGCAAGCGGGAGGAGCTCGACGCGATGCGGCCGCCGATCGACGGCAACGACGTGATGACGCACCTCGACATCCAACCGGGGCCCGATGTCGGGCGGGCGATGAGGATGCTTCTCGAACACCGGCTCGAGCACGGCCCCTACGAACCCGAAGAAGCGTATCGGCTTCTGGATGAGTGGTGGGCTCGATTCCGAAGTGTGAGCGGCTAGGGACTCACTCCTCCGGATCGTCCGCGGACGAGTCGTCGGAAGACGAGCGACGTAGCATCCCGACGACGCCTGCGGCAATGAGAGCCTGCGATCCGAGCAGTGCCAACACGAAACCGATGCCCAAGTGGGCGGCCCGGGCGTACAGGTACAAGATGCAGAAGGTGACAAGGCCAGCGGCGATGGCAGCCGCCGAACCCGTGACCCGGCTCCGGTCGAAGTAGGCGAGGTAGACGCCGACCAGACCACCAAGACCGCCAAATGCGGCCAGGATCCGCCCGATGGGGAAGCTGCCCGGGTCGAGCAACCGGAACGGCCCCCAGGTGAGGGCAGCACCGAGGAGGACCGCCACGGCTGCGGCGGCCATCAGCCCCGCGACACGCTGGTCGATCTGGTCGGCTGTGTCCTCGAGCATCTGCGTCTTGACGTCGGCCAGGCTGAACGGCTTGCGACCCTCGGCTTCATAATCGGGCGCAGCGGCCCGCCTTCGGCGCCGCTTCGTAGGCTGCGCTTCGTCGACGTTGAACATGTCGAGGAAGAAGTCCCGCGCCTCGAGATCGAGTACCAGTGTGTCCCCGTCTGCAGTGAGGTGCACCCGGTCCTTCGTCCTGGCAACGGTGACGTCGGCCTGCTTCCACGAGCCGATCTCGGTCCCGTCGGCTTTGACCGTGATGCGGTTCAAGTCGAGATCGACTTCGGCGGTAAATACACTGTCGGGATCGTCGATTAGGTATGCGCTGCCGGTAAATCGTTGCACTTGATGAAATCGGGTCCTTCAGATGGTTCCTTGAGGACTTCGGGGTGACCGCTCAGGCCACAATAAGGTCCTCGAAGCCTACGCCGCGGATGATATCGGCGAGCAGAGCGATCATGGCCGGGTCGGCGCTCGGGACGTGGGCAAATTGACTACGTACCCCTTTGTTGTCGAATCCGATCAGCTTGATCCGCAACGAGGGGTCGACGTTGTGAAGCCAGCGTGCGGTCCTCTCGACCGTCGCCGGGTCGTCGTTCTTACCGGGGACCATCAGCAGGCGGACCTCGTAGAGGCGGTCCCATTCGGCGAGGTAGCGGATCGTGTCGAGGACCAGCGTGTTGGGCTGGCCGGTCATGGCGACATGCGTTTCCTGGTCGAGGGCCTTGAGGTCGATCATGGCTCCATCCATGACGGGGAGGACACGGTCCCAGACCTGCCGGCTGGCGTGACCGTTCGAATCGACGAACGTCGTGAGGCGGGACAGGTTGTCATCGCATTTGATGGCGCAGAACAGGCTGGCAACGAAATCGGCCTGGAGCGTCGGCTCACCACCCGAGATGGTGACCCCGGAGAGAAAATGAGCCACGTCGGCAATCTGTCGTGTGAGACTGTCAAGACGGATCATCTGGCTCAGCGGGGTGCTGTCGCTTGGGCATACGTCGAGGCAGATGGCGCAGTTGGTGCACTCGTCGCTGTCGACCACGACGCGGTGGTGACCATCGTAATAGAGGGCCATCTCGGGACAGGGTTCGACACATAGACCACAGCTGTCGCACTGGTTGATTGCGTGGGGCTTATGGCACGCGATGCAGTTGAAGTTGCAGCCCTGGAGGAGAACGACAAAGCGGTTGCCAGGTCCGTCGACAGCACTGAACCGTATTACGTCGTTGAGGTGCCCCTGGGCTACTTTCAGAGTCACGGCCCGGTTGACTTTCTCTCGATTGCGTGCGGGTCGCCATGTCGCGGCCGATCCGATGCGGGGAGATCAGCGCTGTCAATGCCCGTGGCGGTACAGATCTCCCTCATGCCTTCAGTGAAGACATCCCGATGATATAGAGGCCCGAGAGGCCCAAACGACGCATCGCGTCTTCGGCCCTCAGCGGCGCGGTTGCCTGGTGCCGTAGTGACCGCGGGAGATCCGCCACCGGATGCGCACGAGATCGGTCAGTGTCTGGCCATAGGAGCGCAGCGAGACGCGGCTCGCCTCGCGGTGTTCCCAGGTCACCGGTATCTCGATAACCGGGATGTCGAGGCGGCGGGCGAGGGTGAGCACCTCGACGTCGAACAGCCAACCGTCGATCTCACACCGGCCGAAGACTTCCTCGGCGGCGTGCGCCGTGAAGAGCTTGAAGCCACGCTGGCTGTCCTTGATACCGGGGAGCACGAGCAGCCGGATGAGCCAGTTGGCGAGCCTCCCGGCGGTCTGGCGGTACCAGGGCTGCGGTGCGACGGTCGCCCCGGGAACAGCGATCGAGCCGATGAGGACGTGGTCACCCGCCACCTGCGCGGAGCGCTCGAGAAAGCGCGGGATCTCATCGAGAGCGGTCGAACCATCTGCGTCCATGAACAAGCGCCTTCTCCCGTGGGCGGCCAGCATGCCCACCCGTACCGCATGACCTTTGCCCCGGTTGCGGCTAGTGGGGACAACACGGCCGGCAGAGAAACTTGTGAGGTGCTCGGCTGCGATCCCTGCGGTGCGATCCGTCGAGCCATCGTCGACCACCAAGACCTCCAGGTCCCACTGCTCGGTTCCGGCGAGAGCGGCCAGCTCGTCGAGAGTGTCGCCCAACCTGACTTCCTCGTTGTAAGCGGGGATGACGATGCTGACTTCGGGAGTGTCAGCCATCTCCCGTCTTTCCTTCCACGCGGTGGATATGGGCATCACCGACTGCACCAGCGTCGTCGATAGTAACGACTAATTGCTCGGGGATGTCATTGAGGTACCCCTCGAGCACCCGGCCCTCGGGCTGGCGTTTCCCGTTATCGAAGAAGAGCAGGAAATCGGTGATCGCTAGGCCTTCAACGAGAGGCCGGGGCACCGACTCCAGGTCAAAGGCCGTCGTGGCGCAACTCGAATACCAGGTGACCTGAGGCAGATACGAAGTCATGACCAGGCAATCGGCATCGGCGGCCTCAGCGATCGCCTCGCCGGCGTCCTCGATCACGACCCGGTCCGCCGCGACATCTCGGAGGTTCGTATGCGCCCTGGTCACATCGACGGCGGTCAACAGAAGAAGGAGGGCGAGGGCAGCGATTCCGGTGGTGCGCCGCATCGTTGCCTCGAGCCGGGCCCCGCCGTCGAGGATGGCTTGGGCCCCAACCAACCCGAGCAACGCTATTGACAGGAAGACATACCGTTGCTCGGCGTGGACGAACAACCCGGTCAGCGCGAGATGACCTGCTCCGATCCCGCCCAGAAGGAGGATGGTCCGCCGACGCCGGCTCTCGCCCTTGTTGCGACCAACGAGCGCCGCGATCGTGGCCAGAGCGCCGACCGCAACTACCGGGCCGAGCAGCGGACCGGCAAGTTCGATCGGCAACCATCTGACATATGTGACGAGACCCTCGCCGAAGTACGCACGTCCTGCGGTGCTTGTAGCCGCAGTGAGGATCCCGACCGGTGATCCGGTTGTGCCGATCGCATACACGACGTGGGGGACGATCAGGAGGACCAGTCCCGCTGCCGTGATGAGTAGAGGACCTATAGACGCGGCGATCTTCTTGCGCCAGACGACGCCGCCAACCAGAAGCACGACCAGGTACGTAGACACGACGCCGTACCGGAGGTAGAAGGCAGCGGCGGCGAGTGGGGCCACCAGGACGACTTCCCATCGGTTGGTGGCGCGCTCTTCGAAGTGGCGCCAGAGCAGGTAGATAATCAGCACGACCAAAGCAGTGGTGGCGATATCGTTGAGAAACTCAGCCGCGCGGCGAAGGAACGACGGTGCCTCAACGAGTAGTGCGGCCGCAAGTAGAGCAGCGCCAGGCGACAGCAGCGCCCTGCCGGCACGCCACACGAGCACGATCGTCAGTACCGATACGGCGGCGGCGAGCATCCGCAGCCCGCCTTCGGCATCGGCAAAGCCCAACACGACCCAGGCGACCCCGGCCATTCCGACCGGCCGGTGGACACCGTAGCCGGTTGTGGGCGTGCCTTCCCGCCACGCGCGCGCTTTGAGCGCATAGGTGCTCTCGTCGTGTCCAAGAGGACCGCCGGTGACCAGCCAGAAGAATGCCAGGGCCGCAACAGCCACTATGACCAGACCCCACAGCAGCTCACGCCGATCCCGGTCTTCACCGGTGAGGGTCACCGGTGCCGGCAGCGACCTGCGTCCCAGCAGATGCAGCAGGCGGTCGCCGTAGCCTCGTCGCACCAGCCACGGGCTGAGAACGGTGGCGATCACGAGAAGAGCGGCGGCTCCGAGAACCGTGAGTTGGAGCCGGCCGAGCCGGTTCGGGTCGGGGGCGAGCGAGACAACGGCGGTGACGGTGGCGGCGAGCCCCGCCCCGGCACGCGTCTGACCCACCGTCAGCGGTTCCGACTGATCGGCGGAAAAGGCGAGCATGACTGCCCACCACCATGAGAGCGCGCCGACAACGAACATCAGGATCGCGGTCTCGAGGAGCTTCGCTTGACGTAGGGCGAGGAGGAGAGTCGCGGCGCTGGTGAGCGTCAGCGCGGCTCCGGCCGAAACGGCGAACGCGAACCACGTGTGCCGGCTGTGAATCACGGGTTCAGTCTAGAAGTTTGGCGAATTGCACCAGCTCGAGGCATCAGCTCGACTCTTTTGTATCTCCCGAAGCACGCCCGGGCCGCCGTTCGTCGGCGTGGCCGGTCGGCTTCTCCGGATCCCGGTCGGCATCGGGCTTACGACCGCGGCGCTCGAACGCGCCGATGGCGATGAAAGCGATCGCGAGCGGTGCGACAAAGAGCAATATCTCATCCCACCCGCCCTGGTGGGCGACTAACCACATCATGGCAACCACATCATGCCGCGACAATACCGCGGCGGGGTTCATGTGCGGTAGCGACAGGCGCTCCCGCGCTTGTTCTCAAGGCTCAAATTGGCGAACCTATTTGGCACGGGGAGCGAATATGGAGCGAAGTTCGGCTTGACAAGTATGTGCATATGCGTATAGTCCATCCTCTTTGTTGGAAGGAACGATGATCCGCACAGCCATCTTCGGAGCATCCGGGTACGGCGGGGGCGAGTTGATCAGATTGATCGACGCCCATCCTGATCTGGAGGCAGTCTATCTCGGAGCGCACACCAGGGCGGGGGCTTCCCTCGGCGACGTTCATCCCCACCTCGCGGGAGGGGATCGCATCCTTCGCTCCAACGAGCCGGATTTCTTGCCCGACGTCGAGGTCGCGTTCTTCGCATTGCCGCACGGCGCTTCTGCGGAGCCGGCGATGCGGATGAGGGAGACGGGAGCCAAGGTCGTCGACATGGGCAGCGACTTCCGTCTCGACACGCCCGAGCGCTACCTGGCGGCTTACGGCTCGCCCCACCCTTACCCGGAGCAGCTCGGGCAATGGGTCTACGGTCTGCCCGAGCTGTTCGCCGCCGAGCTCGCCGGTGCCGATCGCATCGCGGTCCCCGGCTGCTACCCGACCTCGGCGCTGCTCGGCATCGCCCCCTTGCACCGGGCCGGGCTCGTTGCCGGTCCCATCATCGTTGACGCGGTCTCGGGTGTCTCTGGTGCCGGTCGCGGCGCCAAGGAGCATCTCATGTTCGGCGCCGTGGACGAAGGTGCCGTCGCATACGGGGTGCTCGCCCACCGCCATCAACCCGAGATCGAGCAGGTGCTCGGCCAGGACGGGCCGTTCGAACCGACGGTGATCTTCACCCCTCACCTGATCCCCATGCAGAGGGGGATTCTGTCGACCTGTTACATCCCGGTGACCGAAGGGACGGACGGCGAGGCTGTCGACGACATCTTCGCCGATGCTTACGCCAAGACTCCGTTTGTCTCGGTGTCCGAGGCGTCACCCAACACACGTTGGGTCACCAACTCGAACAGGGTGCTGCTCAAACCGCACTTCGACCCTCGCACCGGGACCGCGCTCGTGCTCGTGGCCATCGACAACCTCACCAAGGGCACCGCAGGCGCCGCCGTCCAATCGGTCAACATCGCGCTCGGTCTCGATGAGACGACCGGGCTGCCTATGGCGGGGTGGATGCCGTGAGCGTCACCGCGGCAAGGGGGTTCAAAGCAGCCGGTGTGGCCGCCGGCATCAAGGCATCGGGTGCGCCGGACATCGCCGTCATCGCCGGCGACGCCGGGCTGGCCGCTGCTGCAGTGTTCACTCGCAACCGGGCGCAGGCGGCGCCGGTGGTGGTGAGCCGCGAGCAGCTGGATCGTAGCAAGACAATGCGGGCCGTCGTTCTCAACTCGGGGTGCGCCAACGCAGCCACGGGCGCGACCGGTGTTGCCGACGCCAGGGCGATGGTCAACGCCACGGCCAGCGTGGTCGGGTGCAGCCACGAGGAAGTGCTGGTGTGCTCCACCGGCGGCATAGGCAAGCCACTTCCCATCAAGAGAGTGATCGAGGGGATCCTCGCCGCCGGTGAGCAACTGGCGGGTGATGCCGACGCCGGTACCCGGGCGGCCCGGGCGATCATGACCACAGACACGGTGCCCAAGGAGAGCGTGTACGCGGCGCCCGGATACACCGTCGGCGGGATGGCCAAAGGTGCGGGTATGGTGCGTCCCGACCTCGCCACCATG
Organism: uncultured bacterium; assembly: GCA_963801165.1. Lineage (GTDB taxonomy): Bacteria > Actinomycetota > Acidimicrobiia > Spongiisociales > UBA5794 > JAAETI01. The sequence goes on along the minus strand of CAWDDT010000005.1, from coordinate 476,880 downwards.
CTGGCCGTCTTGACCACCGACGCCGTGGTCGACCCAGGGATGCTGGAAACCGCACTGCGAGCTGCTGTCGATGAGTCTTTTCACGCCCTCAACATCGACGGGTGCCCCTCCACCAACGACACCGTGATCGCCCTCGCCTCGGGGGAGAGCGGGACGGCTCCGGACGCCGGTTCATTCACTGAGGCCATGACCCGGGTGTGCTGGGATCTCGCCAACCAACTCGCCGCCGACGCGGAGGGTGCCGGCCGGGTCGTGCTGATCGAGGTGGTCGGGGCAGCCGGCGATGCCGAGGCGCGTCGCGCCGGGCGGCTCGTCGCCGATTCTGCGCTGGTCAGGGCGGCGTTCTACGGGGGCGACCCCAACTGGGGTCGGCTGCTCGGTGCGCTCGGGGCAACCGACTTCGAATTCGACCCCGCCCGGTTTGGTGTCGCCTACGAGGGAATCGACATTGCCCGTGCGGGCGTCGCTGTTGACCACGATGGGCCCGCTCTCCACGAGGCCATCGCCAAGGGTGACTTCACGGTGACGATGACCGTAGGTGACGGCCCGGGCCGGGCCAGGGTGATCACCACCGACCTCACCCCCGAATACGTAGCGTTCAACGCGGAGTACAGCTGATGAGCACGACAGGACACTCCACACCGCACGAAGCCAAACCCCGCATTGCCAAGACCATGGGCAAGGCCCGTATCTTCTCCGAGGCTCTTCCCTTCATCAAGGACTTCCGCGGCAAAACGGTCGTTATCAAGTACGGCGGATCTGCGATGGTCGACGAGAGCTTGCGCAGCACGTTTGCCGACGACGTTGCCATGATGCATTACGTGGGCATCAAGCCGGTCATCGTCCACGGGGGTGGGCCTCACATCTCGCGGGCGATGGGGCAGCTTGGTATCGAGCCGGTGTGGCACGAGGGTTTGCGGGTTACCGACGGGGAGACAATCAGGGTGGTCCAGTCGACGCTCGCCGGCGAGATCAACCCGGACATCGTGCGCTTGATCAACACCCACGGTTCGGTGGCGGCCGGGGTGAACGGTCTGGATGGGAACACTTTCATCGCCCGACCGAAGGACGAGAAGCTGGGATACGTCGGCGAGATCACCCGGGTCAATCCCGACCTGATCCAGAGTCTCCAGGCTGAGGGCTATGTACCCGTGGTGGCGCCGCTGGCACGGGGGGAAGACGGCAAGACGTACAACCTCAACGCGGATACCGCAGCCGGGGCGCTCGCCGAGGCTGTGGGCGCGGTGAAGGTGATCTATCTGACAGACGTCGAGGGTCTGTACCGCGACCTCGGCGACGAGGAGTCGCTGATAGCGCGCATCGTCGTGCCCGATCTGAAGAAGTTGATTGACTCCGGGTCGGTTTCTTCAGGGATGCTCCCCAAGCTGCGGTCTTGCATCGTTGCGATCGAAGGTGGAGTGGAGAGGGCCCACATACTCGACGGACGGATGCAGCACGCTTTGCTTCTCGAGATCTTCACACCAGAAGGGATAGGAACAATGGTGACGATGGAGCCGGTGCCGTGAGCCCGGCGACCGCAGGCCGACGCCGCTTGATTCGCAAGCTTCTTACCGAGGGGCAGATCACCAGCCAGAGCCAGCTCGTCGAGTTGCTCGAGGAAGAGGGCTATCCGGTGACACAGGCGACGGTGTCCCGGGACCTCGATGCGCTGGGTGCACTCAAGATTCGCGACGATGACGGCTCAGTGCGCTACAGCCTGACACCGGGCACCGAGCAGTTGAGCGACGCCGAGATCAGATTGCGCCGCGCCGTGAACGACTTTGTCGAGGAGATGGCTGTATCGGACAACCTGGTAGTGCTGCACACCCCGCCTGGAGCAGCCCACCTCGTCGCCGGAGCGATCGACCGGGCCCTGGTCGGCGGTGTTCTCGGCACGATCGCCGGTGATGACACCATCGTGATCGTGGCCTCAGCCGAGATCGGCGGGGACACGATTGCCGCCAAGATCGAAGAAATGGGAGCAAGGAAATGAGCGACATCAAAAAGGTGGTGCTTGCCTACAGCGGCGGGCTCGACACCTCGGTGATCCTCCACTGGATAAAGCAGCAATACGACGCCGAGGTAGTGGCGTACACGGCCGACGTCGGTCAGGGCGAAGAGGTCGGCGAGGCAAGAGAGAAGGCACTGGCCACAGGGGCGACGGAAGCCATCGTCGATGACCTTCGTGCCGAGTTCGTCGCCGACTATGTCTTCCCCGCCATCCGGGCGAATGCGGTATACGAGGGCTACTACCTGCTGGGCACCTCGCTCGCTCGACCGGTTATCTCCAAGGGGATGATGGCTGTGGCCCGGGACACCGGGGCAGATGCGATCGCCCACGGCGCCACCGGCAAGGGCAATGACCAGGTTCGTTTCGAGTTGTCGGCGTTCGCCATCGACCCGACCATCAAGGTGATCGCTCCGTGGCGGGAATGGGATCTCAGGGGTCGCGCCGACTGCGTCGCCTACGCAGAGGAGCACAACATCCCGGTTCCTGTGACGCCGGAGAAGCCGTATTCGATGGACGCCAACCTCCTGCACATCTCCTACGAGGGCGGCGTGCTCGAGGACCCGTGGGTGGCTCCGCCGAAGGGGATGTTCCGGATGACGACTGATCCCTGGGAAGCGCCCGACATGATGGAGACAATGGCGATCGAGTTCGAGAAGGGCGATGCGGTTGCGATCAATGGGGTGCGGATGAGCCCGGTCGAGATTCTCACCAGGCTGAACGCTGTCGGCGGTGCGCACGGCATCGGCAGGGTCGACATTGTCGAGAACCGTTTCGTCGGCATGAAGTCGCGCGGGGTGTACGAGACCCCGGGTGGGACGATCCTCCATCACGCTCATCGTGCGGTCGAGTCGCTGACGCTCGACCGTGAGGTCACCCACTTGAGGGACGAGTTGGCGCCCAGGTATGCCGAGATGGTCTACAACGGATTCTGGTTCTCGCCCGAGCGGGAGGCTCTCCAGAAGTTCAACGACGAGATCCAGCAACGGGTCAACGGTGAAGCACGGCTCACCCTCTACAAGGGCAACGTCATCGTCGAAGGGCGCCGATCCGACTCCGACAGCCTCTACGACGAGAAGACCGTCACCTTCGAGGCGGACGACGTGTACGACCAGGCCGACGCCGAAGGTTTCATCCGGCTGCAGTCGCTGCGGTTGCGCACGTTCGCCGAGAAGCGGCTGGGAAAGGGCGAATAGCCGTGACCTTGTGGGGTGGCAGGTTCGAGGAGGGCCCGGGCGAGCTGCTGTGGCGGTTTACCGTCGATCATGCCGACCGCCGGCTGCTCGTCGACGACATCGAGGGATCGAAGGCTCACGCGGCCATGCTCGCGGAGGTGGGCGTCCTCACGGCCGAGGAGCGAGACCAGTTGCAGCTCGGTCTGGCCACGGCACTGGCGGAGGCAGCCTCGGGTGGGTTCGCCTGGTCCGATGGTGACGAGGATGTGCATTCCGCCGTAGAGCGGAGGCTCTATGAGCTGATCGGCGAGGTAGCCGGGAAGCTGCACACCGGGCGTTCTCGCAACGATCAGGTGTGCCTCGACTTGCGGCTCTACCTGCGCCGGGCCGCCGGGGAGCGCGCCGCAGAGATAACCGATCTGGTACGAGTGTTGATGGGTTGCGCCGAGGATGCGGGCGACACCGTTGTCGCCTCGTATACCCATGTTCAGCAGGCTCAGGCGGTGCCATTGGCGCACCACCTATTGGCCTACGCCTGGATGCTGTTACGCGACCGCAGCCGTTTTCTCGATGCGTACCTGCGGATCGACGTATCGCCTCTCGGTGCGGGAGCCTCGGCGGGAAGCCGGCTGCCCATCGATCCCGGGCGAAGTGCGGCGAGCCTCGGGTTCCAAGCGGTGTTCGCCAACTCGATGGACGCCGTGGCGTCACGGGACTTCGTCGCCGAGTATGTGTTCTGCTGTGCGCAGACCATGGTGACGCTATCGCGTCTCTCTGAGGAGATGGTCCTGTGGGGGACCGAGGAGTTTGGTTGGGCTACGTTCAGCGATGCTTTCACCACCGGATCCTCGGCAATGCCGCAGAAAAAGAACCCCGATATCGCCGAGCTCACCCGGGGGAAGGCGGCGGCGGTCATCGGCGATCTCACCACGTTGCTCGCGTTGCAGAAAGGTCTCCCGCTCACCTATAACCGGGATCTCCAAGAGGACAAGAGGGCGGTCTTCCACGCCGACGATACGCTGGCCCTGGCGCTGGTCGCCATGGGAGGGATGATCGAGAGCGCCAGCTTCCATCCACCGGAGCCGTCGTCGATGGTAACCGCATTGGATCTGGCGGAGCTCCTGGTGGGGCGCGGGGTCCCCTTCCGGGCGGCACATGACGCCGTCGGTCGACTCGTCGCCGGGCTGGCGGCGCAGGGACGCACTCTCTCGGACGCCACCGCCGGGGAGCTCGAGGCGGCGCACACACAGCTCATCCCCGAGGACCTGGCCGAGCTCTCTCCTGGAGCATCGGTGGCGTCCCGGATCACTGCCGGTGGCGGTTCCATGGAGTCAGTGAGGGCTCAGCTCGACAGACTTCGCGAGATACTCGGCTAACGGCTCGACGGCCGGATTCGTGCTGGCGCTCGTCGACATCGACCATGGCCACCACACCGGCGAGTAGAGGCCCGGCAAGAATCCCACGCCCGGGATTCGTCGCAGACCGCGTTTCAAAAGCCTAGCCTCAGGTCGAAAGCTCGACGAAGAGAGGGCCCTATGACCGACACACCCACCGAATCCAAACCCGATGCCGCCACGGCTGGCTCGTCTCTGCGGATCATCGCAATTCTCGTGATGGTTGCGGGGTTGATCCTGGCCGCAACCGGGGTCTTCACGTGGTTCAACGTCAAGCATCATCTTCATGATGAGCAGATCACCGTGTCAGCCGACGCCAACCACTTCGCCGGCCAGATAGTGGACGGGCCGTTCACCGCATATGAGCAAGCGCTCACCATCAAGCACCACGAGCTGGATGCGACCGGCGGGCTCACCTATGCCCAGCTCGGCCGGGATGACCCACTTCGTGATACGGCAATGACGGCGTCGTTCCTCAGGGCATCGCTCTATGCGTCGGTGATTGCGTTTGGCGTGTCGGCGATGGCGGTCGGCCTCGGCGTTGTGATCCTGCTGATCGGTTGGGTGCTCTACCGGGTGGTTACGCGTCCCGAGCTACGGCTTTAGGATCGCCAGTTCGAGCGATCTCGATTGACGAACTGCTCGCCCGGGCTCGGGCACGACTCGATCGCGTCGTGCCCGAGCTTCTTGCAGAGGAGATGCGTGACGGTGCCGTGGTCGTCGATGTCAGAGACACGGCAATACGTCATCGAGAGGGCGAGTTGCCCGGCGCGCATGTGGTCGATCTGACCGTTCTCGAGTGGCGACTCGCACCTTCCAGCACGACGAGGACGTTCGAGATCGCTCCGGGACAGAAGGTGATTCTCGTCTGCAGTGACGGGTACAGCTCATCACTTGCTGCGGCCCGCCTCCAGGACCTCGGTGTGCCGGGAGCGACCGACCTCATCGGCGGCTATCGCGCCTGGCGGGCTCTCCCCGGCGCCGAGTCGTCGTGACGACCCGTCCTGCCCTGCGCGGCTGAACCGGCCCGCGGCGAACCCGGGCTGTGATGACGGAGACGTTGCAGCGGCGTCCCTGAATACATCCACCCTCGACGCCAGTCGCCCCGATGGACCGGCCATCGTCTGAGCGTCCGTCTCCCTATTCGTCGCTGCGATCGGTTGCGAGGCGCTTTGCGGCTTTCAGGAGATGGGCGATCGCCTCGTCGCGGTCCCAGAACAGTGTTATGTCGATGCCGTTGCCTCTGGCGAACGCTACGTAGAAATCGTGGGAATGGTCTGACGGGTCGACCAGAACCGCGGCGCAAGCCATATCGTCACGGGCCTCGATGTCCCGGACGTCCTTCCTGGTGAAGTACACGTCATCGATGACGCGGTCGACGTTGCGTGCTTCGGTCATGTCGTTCAGGTGGCACCGGATTCCCAGCTCACGCCCGAGCTCGAACGCGTCGCTGGCTATCTTGAGCGCCTCGGGCCGAGTGAACTCGCCCACGACTTTGATGATGATGTACTGCGAATCGGTAGACGGCGTGAGCGTGTACTCCATGGCTGTGCCGCTCCTCGTAGCACCATCGGCAACTTGCAGCGTCCCACTGCGATTGTATCCGGCTCGATCACAGCCGCCTAGCGGAGCGGAGAAAGAATCAGGTGCCCTCATCTGTGTACCGTGGGCGAAATCCGGCCGGACGTCGGAAGTCCTTACAACGAAGCGAGTGCCTGGAGCGGGTCCACGTACTCGTAGCCGAGTTCGCTGGCGACCGCCTCGTCGGTGACCATGCCGGCACACACGTTCAACCCGTTGCGAAGGTTCGGGTCGTCGAGAAGGGCCTGCTTGACACCCTTCGTCGCCAGGGCGAGCACGCGGGGGAGGGTCACCGTGTTCAGGGCTGCGGTCGAGGTCTTCGGCACCGCACCGGGCATGTTGGCCACGCAGTAGTGAACGGTATCGTCGACGATGAAGGTGGGGTCGGTGTGGGTAGTGGGGTGTGACGTCTCGAAACACCCGCCTTGATCGATGGCAACGTCGACGAGGACCGAGCCCGGGCTCATCCGGGCCACCATGTCCGCCGTAACCAGCTTCGGCGCTCGCGCCCCCTTCACCAGCACCGCTCCGATGACCAGGTCCGCCTTGATGACGGCCTCGTCGAGGGCCGCGGCCGTCGAGTAGATCGTGGTCAGCGCCGGACCGAAGTGACGGCCGAGCCGGTCGAGCACGTCGACGTCGTTGTCGAGGACCGTGACGTTGGCTCCCATGCCGAGAGCGACGTCGATGGCGTTGACCCCGACGACCCCTCCTCCGATGACGACCACGAGGGCAGGCGCAACTCCCGGGATCCCACCGAGGAGTATGCCGGAGCCGCCGTTGACGCTCTCGAGCGCGGTGGCACCCGCTTGTACCGACAGCCGGCCGGCGACGCGCGACATCGGCGCCAGCAACGGCAAGCCACCGTGGTTGTCGGTCACGGTCTCGTATGCGATACAGATCGACTTGTTCGAGATGAGATCGGCCGCCTGCTTCGGATCGGGAGCCAGGTGGAGATAGGTGAAGAGGATCTGGCCCTCGCGGAGCATGGCGCGTTCCTGCGGCTGTGGTTCCTTGACCTTGACCAGCATGTCCGCGGTGGCGAACACGTCGGCGGCAGTCGAAACGATCCGGGCGCCGGCAGCTTCGTACTCCGCATCGGACGCCCCCACACCCGCCCCCGCACCCGTCTCGACGATGACCTGCTGGTCGTGGTTGACGAGCTCACGGACCGAAGGAGGCTTCAGACCCACCCGTCGTTCGGCGACTTTGATTTCCTTGGGCACTCCAACGATCACAGAACCAGCTCCCGATGAGGCTGAATCAAACATATCGCGGTATTGCCGACATGTGGTTGCGATTTGTAGCGTAGAAATGCATGATTGTGCAATAATCATGCGTAACTGAGACTCAAGGCGAAGGATTGTTGTGACACACCGCCTCGACAGGACAGACCGAGCCATTCTGGCTGCGTTGGGTGACGACGGCCGCATCAGCAACGTTGCTCTTGCCGAGACGGTGCATCTGTCCCCCTCCGCCTGTCTCCGCCGGGTGCGGCGACTCGAGGAGCAGGGGGTGATCGCCCGCTACACAGCGGTTATCGACCCGGCGACGATCGGCAAGGCGACGTCCGTGTTTGTCGACATCTCGCTATCGAGCCAGCGTGAGGGCCTCCTCGACGAGTTCGAGGCGGCCGTCAAGGAAGTACCCGGGGTGATGTCATGTCACCTCATGGCCGGAGACGCCGACTACGTCGTCCAGATCCTGTGTGCCGACGTCGAGGACTACGAGAGGATCCACCGCACCTATCTGTCCCGTCTTCCCGGCGTTATCAGGCTGCGGTCGAGCTTTGCGCTCCGGACCGTCTGTGCCAAGCCCGCCTACGAGATCGAATAGCGCTCTCGATTAGCGGTGCTCACCGGTGTCGGTTCCTTCGAGGCGTGCTTGATAGACGGCGATAGCCCGCTCTCCAATGCGCTCGGGAGGCTCGTTGGTGCGTTTGCCCTGTTCGACGAGCCACTGCCACAGATCGGGTCGCACCGAGATCCGGCCGGCGCGATGGGCGCCCGGTCGCATCAGCATCACAAACAACATGATCAGCAGACCGATCATGAAGAAGATCGAAACGAGGATCGCCCGGGCGAACGGATCCCCATGCCAGATCTGGACCGGATCACCGACCGGTGCGGTCTCGCGGAAAGCGCGAAACAAGTACACGAAGATGTAGATGCCTGTGAAGATGAGAAAGACGATGAGGGCGACCATTGCCAGGGTTCGCTTCATGGCGAAACTCCTTTTTCGATCTTGCTCAGTGAGGTTGCCTGGTCGGTGGCGGTTGGCAGGTTGTAGCGGCCCAGCGACGTGGCCTCGACGAGTCCCCGTATAAGACGGGGCAGCCTCCGATACCAGAGAGCGATGACCAGACCGGTGACGCTAAGGACGGCCGCGGCTCCACCCAGCACGTACGCGATGCCGACAGCCCACGGGCTCTCGAGGAGCACGCGCGGGTCGTTGTGCAGTGCCAGACCACCCCGTACCGAGGCAGCGGCGACAAGGGCGCCCGCGATTGCGACGGCCACGTACGTGGGTCGGTGCCGCAACACTCGGCGGAGAAACCCGGGCTCGGCCAGGAGGTATCCGGCCGCAGCGAGCGCATCCGTGATCGCTCCGTAGGCGCCGGCCGCGACCGCATGCTCTCTACGCAAGCGCACCTGAGGGAAGAGTCGCCGCAGCCAGTCGGAGAGGAGCAGCGTCCCCGACACGATGATCCCCACACCCATGAGGCTCGGGAAGAACACGGCGAATGTCATGCGCTGCTCCCGTCCCCGATCCTGTCGACCACGCCGCGGCTGCCGTCAACTCGAACCGTCTCTCCCTCGGTGAGGATGGAGGTGGCAGACGGGACATTCAGTACCGCGGGAAGCCCGAACTCCCGGGCGACAATCGCGACATGTGCCAGCGGGCCCCCGGTCTCGAGCACAATCGCACCGGCCGTGAGCAACAGCGGAGTCCATGACGGGTCAGTGGCATGCGCCACGAGTACGTCACCATGTTGCAGGCGGGTCCCTGCGGCCAACGAGTCGACGATGCGTACGGTGCCCTCGGCCCGGCCGGGGCTTGCTGCCCAACCCGAGATCCGGTTCCCCGGAACGACGGCAATCGGTTCCTGATCGTCGGGGTCGCCACGGAACCAGTCGGGGAGGGCGCGGTCCCTAGCTTGTCTCGCAGCCACACGCCGTCGATCGGACAATGCGTCCTTGTCGGCACCTTGTCCGCCGAACAGCATCGCTTCGAGTTCGGCATCGGTCAGAAAATGGACTTCCTCGGGACGAGCCAGCAGCCGGGAGTCGACCATACGGTTCGCTGCTTCCAGGATGGCGCGACGCTCTTCCCCACCGAGCACGAGCAGCGCGTCCTTGGCCTTCTCCCGAAGCTCGAGCAACCGTGCCGTCTCGGCTACCTGCCGGCGGAGCAGACGGATCCGGACATCGACGAACTGACCGGTGAGGATCCGGGTACGTCGCCAGCCGGGGCGAGACGCTAGCTCGCGGCACAGCAAGGCAATCTCATCCGCATCCCGGTGGTGGCCGGGATCCCGTGCGGCCACGAGGAGTTGTAGTTGACGCCAGATCCACCATTCGTTTTCGGCCCAGGTGATGTCGCCGTAGAGCGCCTGTGATCCCATGGAATTGACGACGGTGTCGAGTGCTGTGAGGAACCGCGATCCATCCGGCCCGGTGGCAGCGATGCGCTCCCTCCTGTCCTCTGCGTCCCCCGTGATCACGTCCCTTATCGTGTTTGTCGCATGTTCGGAGAGCACATCGGCGAGCGCTTTCGCTCTGGCCGCCCCGACTGCGCTTTTGCCGCTGGTGGTCCGTTGTGCCCACCGTGCGGCCTCGTCTTTCGGGTACCACCTGGCAAGCAGCAGTTCGAGGGCGTGGTAGGCCGTCGCCGCCGCACTGGAGGCTCCGACTTCTGCCGCATATCCCCGCCAGGCGAGATCGCGGATTCGCCGGCGGTAGGCGACCAGCCGCCGCACCGGCAACGCCTCGAGGTCGAGACCGATGGCGTTGAGCCCGCGGGCCGCCGCGGCAACGAGGGCAACCTCGTCGGCAATCCGGTTATGCACCCCGCGCATACGAAACGCCGCGGGCATGTGGATCCCGCTCTTTCCGGGTACGACCTCTGCAGAGAGTGGTCGTCCCAGGTACTGGCGCTCCACTTCTGCTGCGCTCCCCCCGGGGAGCGAGGCTGCGATATCGCCGAGCGCCGAGAGATCGAGGGCGGCCCTGCCGCGGAACCGGCAAACGAGTCTGCGGGACCGGTCGGGCGTCTCGCCGCCGAGGCAGGCGAGCGTGGTGCGCAACGCATCCTCGAGCATCGGGGCATTGATCGTCCACAGCAGTGGTGACAGGACGCCGGGCAGCATCTCGATGATGCCGTGGGGGGTGTAGACCGCTTGCGGGTGAGCAGTCGTGGCGAGACGGTCGGTGTATGTGGAGATGTCTGCGGCCGCTGTGATCGGCCGGGTCTGGAGTAGGGTCAACCCGGTCAGCGTGTAGGCCCACTCGATGTCCTGAGGAGCGTGTGCCATGCGCTCGATGTCGATAGCGAGCCGGCTCAGGTCTTCAAGGAAGTCGAGTGGTTCGGCGCCGTTGCCGGGCACGATTTGGAGCGTGTCCTTACGGATCGTGTAGTCGTCGGGGGTTACGCGCCCCGATACGAGGGCCTCGCCGGGCCCGGCGACGGCCTCCACGCGGATCAGATGCCGGCCGCGTTCGGGATCACTGGTGAAGGCGACCCCGGACCAAATAGGGTCGACCATCGTTTGTATCACCACCGCCATGGCGACATGCTGCTCGTCTATCGTCTGATGTCTCCTGTACGCGCGAGCCGCCGGAGCCCAAAGCGACGCCCAGCACCGGCGGATGGCCCGCTCCAGCTCGCGTAGCCCGCTCACCCCCGTGATGGTCAGGTATTGCCCGGCGAATGAGGCCGATGTCGTGTCCTCTGTGGTGGCGGAGGAGCGGACGGCCACCGGCCCGTCGGGGAGCATTTCTCTGCCGATCCTGGCTATGGCAGTGGTGATCGTTTCCGGGAGTGGCGCAGCCAGGAAGGTCCGCTCGATGGCGGCACCCTCGGCTGCGAGACCGTCGGGGGCGGGTAGCGACGACGTTCGGAGATCCTCGATCAGGAGGTGCAGGCTGCGCTCTTCGGTCGCCAGCCGGTAGGCGTCTGTTGTCAGTACGGCGGCGGTGGGGACGGGCAGACCGGCCGCGACGAGCCGATCGAGACCGGCGCCCTTGCCTCCGACCTCTTCCACGGTATGGCCCGAGCCCTCGAGGTAGGTGAACAGACGATTGCGAGGGCGGGCGACAAGGGTCATGGTGACGCCACCTCGAAGTTGTAGTCGATTAGCCGGGCGCCGGTCCAGTTGTACCCCGCCAGTGTGACGTGGAGAATCGGGCCGCCGTCGTCGGTCACCGTGATCACACCGAATTGCCCTCCTCCGGGAAAGGCCCCTTCGCTGTACGGGCCGCCTTTGAAGCTGCCGGGCCGATCGAGCGCCGCCGCATGGAACAGAGGGAAACCGTGGCCGCCTCTATCCGAGTAGTCGGTGTTGGTGCCGTCGTCGATGGCGAGCATATGAGCGTCACCGGCGATCATCATCACGTTGTCGATGTCGTTGTCGGCGAGGAAGTTGGCGATGGTACGACGTTCGGTGGTGAAGCCACCCCAATCGTCCCCACCGTCGATCGGTGCCGAGATCCACGGAACTGAGGTGGTGACGATGACGAGGGCATGGTTCTGCGACGAGGTGAGGAGCTCGTTCTCGAACCAGTCGAGCTGCGCTGTTCCGAGCATCGTCTTGTTCGGTCCGTCGGGGAGCGTGTCGGGCTCCCGGGCAGAGCGACCGTCGAGCAGGATGATCCGGACCCGACCGATCGAGAACGTCTGGTTGATGGCGCCGGTGTCGGTGAGCGGATAGTGCGGAACGAGGTTTTCGTAGGCGGAGAGGGCCTGGTCCCGTGCCGGAGCGGTGGAGTCGGAGTCGTTGCCACCGTAGTCGTGATCGTCCCACGTGTATGCGATCGGCACGGCGGCGTAGAGGGCAGCTTGCGGGGGGCTTGTGAGCGTGTCGTCGTAGGCTGCCGCGAATTGTGAGGCGGTAGTGATGTAGTCGGCGTAGAAGAAGTCGCCGGTCGAAATGAAGAGGTCGGGGTCCATGGCGAGGATGGTCTCGAAGACCTTGCCTGCTGACCCGAGTCGGGCGCAGGAGCCGAGGGCGATGGTGAAGCTCATCGGGTCGGTAGAGAACGTCCGGAACTGCCCAACCCGAAGCGGCTCGAGGACGCCGTCGACGACGAATCGGTAGCTGTAAGTGGTGATCGGGGTGAGGTCCGAGAGCGAGAATCGCCACACGCCGTCGGTCTGTGTTCCCGTGTACGTGCCGGCGCCGCCGGCCTCTGTCGCGAGCTCGAGCTCAGCGTCGTCGCCATCGATACGGGCGGTGACGACGGCGGCCGAGTCCGTGACGCCACCGGACCACATCCAGACGACAGGCGTTTCGGGAAGTGGCGGGAGCGCCGATTGCGGGTGGCTGGGACCGTAGCCGTGCTGATAAGTGGAGTAGGCGACGGTCCCACCGGCACCGAGCACGACGACGATGGCTGCACCGAGGATCAGGAGGGACAGCATCGAGCGGGTGCGCTTCCAGGCGATCAGGAAGCAGATGGCCGGGATCGAGAACACCAATGCGGGAATGAGCGCCACCACCGGTTGATGCTCGAGCGTTGCCATATCCCCAAGAGCGGCGGCCCCCACGAGCATGACCGCTCCGCCCACGCCTTCGAGGAGCCATGCGACCACGGCGCCGGCGACGATCACGCCGAGGGTGGCCAATTGCACGGTCTTCTCCCACTGCTCCATATCCGGTGTGTGCGGGATGCCTACCGTGAGGCCGAGGACGACGAACACGGCAATGGCCAGCAGGCTCCAGGTGCGGGCGATACCGCGAGCCACGGTCTCTACGCGGTCGACCACGATCACCTCGTCCGGATCGGTGATCCGCCTCCACCAGGCCATCTAGTCCTCCGAGCTGCGGGTCTCGCTGTCATCTCAACGTACGTCACTCCGAGAGGGCCGGAAAAGAGGACTATGTCCCGAATCTGTCACTTCCAATGGCAGCGCCCGTCGAGATCGACGGGGCCCCGAGCGGTCACACCGAGTCGTCGGCCAGGCGCTCCAACAGTCGGGGTCCGTCGAGGACCGCCACGTAAGGCAGTACATCTACGACGTTCTCGAGCACGAATTCGGTGAGCTGCTCTCGGACTACGGCGTGCAGTTCCTCAGGCGTCCACGGCTTGGAGATGTAATGGTCGAGGCCCGCCTCGTTGATGGCGCGTATGGTGTCCTCGTGCCCCGCTTGCCCGGTCAGCAGCACCTTGCGGGCGGGCGCCGTCGCCGGGCTGTGGTGAAGCTCGATCAGGAAGTCGGTCCCCTGCATCCCGGGTAGTCGGTGGTCGGCGATCACCAGCGCGATCGTGTCTCCTGCGGCCGCGATCTCCGCGGTGGCTTGCCTGGCGTCGGCGGCGTCCTCGGCCATCTCGACCACAAAAGCAGGCTCGAACACCTCGAGGTCGCGCATCACAGCCTCGCGGACCTCGTCCTCGTCTTCTATGCAGAGAATGACCAGCCGGTTCATGTGACGCCTCCATTGTCGCCGCATCCGGTGCGGGAAGCAGGCAGCGCCACCGTGAAGCAGGTGCGGCCCGGTTCCGACTCGACCGAGATCGAGCCACGGTGACGCACGACGATGTCCTTGACGATCTGAAGCCCGAGACCGAGGCCAAACTCGATCCTGCCCGACTTGGTGGTGAACGCCGGCTCGAAGATCCGCTCCAGGTTCTCGGGTGCGATGCCGTGACCGTTGTCGGTGATGGCGACGGCGACGTCACCTTCGGGCGACATGGAAACATCGATGGCCAGCCGGGCGTCGCTCTGGTCCATAGCCTGGATGGCGTTGGTGATGAGGTTCGTCCAAACCTGGTTCAAGTCGCCCGGGTAGCCGTCGACACAAGGTGTCTCGTCGGGATATGAGGTCTCGACTGTGACGGATACCAGCTCGTGACCGAGGAGAAGCAGAGTCTCCTCGATCCCCGGGCGGATGTCGCAGGCAACGGCCTGCTCCTGGTTTCCCCTGGCGTACGAGCGTACTGAGCCGACCAGTCTGACAATCCGCTCGGCGGCGGTGTCGATGTTGCGGATCGAGGTACCGATACGGTGGAACCGCTCCATGCGGTCGAGCTGTACCTCGGCGTCTGGAATGTCCTCGAAATGCCTCTCGTACTCGGCCCGGGTGGTGATTCCAATCCGGACCAGACGGCGCGCCAGAGCATCGTCACCGAGATCATCGGCGAGTTGTTTGGTCTGGTGCCGCAGCACGCGGGTGGACACGGGCGGCCGGCTTCTGGCGACCCTGACTGCGTCGATGAACATGTCGGCCCCGGGCACGCTTGCCGTCAGCGCCTCGATGTCCTCGGTGAGGAAATCGGCGGCACGACTGACCACAGCGGCGGGGTTGTTCAGCTCGTGACCGATCCCGGCGGCGAGTTGCCCGAGCGTGGCGAGTTTCTCGGACTCGACGAGCCGGGCCTGGGTCTCATTGAGACGGTCGATCGCGACCGCCAGCTCGTCGCGCTCTTGCTCGAGGTCGCGGGCGAGACGGTCGACGGTTGTGCGTAGCTCGATCGATCGCTGGTTTCGTCGCGCCATCGCCCGCAACGCCACCGAGACGAAGTGAATGGCAAGAGTGGGGCTGTGACGGAGGGCATCGTCGAATTGCTCCAGGGTAAGCGGGATGAACGTTGTCTCCTCGATGGTGTCGACGTTGAAGAACGCCGCGGTCTCGGAGAGGGCGATGGCGTTGAGCCCGATCACGCGCCCCGCGGTCCGGGCATGGAATACGATCTCGCGCCCATCCACCTCGAGGGTCAGATGTACCCGGCCGGAGACGACGACGCGGATCCCGTCGACGGGCTCGCCTGCGGTGAGGATCCTCGTCCCGGTGGGGACGGTGACGCGCGGCGGGTCACCGAGAGAGCGGTCGATCTCCGCGATCATCTCCTCCTCGACCTCATCGTCGGAGAGAGCGCGGTCCTCGAGAAACGAGCGCTGCAGAAGGGCGAGACGCTCGGTGACTGCCTGGGCGCGTTCCTCGACCTCGACAAATGCCCGGGAGAGGACGTCAACGTCGACAACGTCGGCGACCTCGTCGACCTCCTGTGGGGCCTCCTCTACGAAGTACTCGGTTACCAACCGGGAGACGAGCGATTTCAGCCGTTGCGGGTTCCACGGGACAGTGAGGAGCCCGTCGCTCACACCGGTCACGTCGGGAGGGTTCTCCGTGATGAGGATGCGGCGCGCCATCTCGAGGCCCGGGGTGTCGCGAAGACGTTCCAGGGTGGCCAGGCCGCTGGCGTCGCGCAGGACCTCGTCGACAAACACAAGCGGGACGATAGCCCCCTTGGCTACAGCAGAGCCGGCGTCGCGCACCAGGTCGGCAGCCGAGGTAACCGTCCGGACCGAGAAGGCACCTTCGGCGAGCGCCACCAGGTCGCGTTCGAGTTGCGAGCACGTGGTCGCATCACTCGAGGCGCAGAACACGATGTCGACGATCGCCTCAGAAGTCATGTCACACCGAGCACAGACCACAGAAGTGGTGACACTACGAGGTAGATGATCAGACCGATGATGCCGATGAGGATGCCGGTTTTGGCCATGTCCCCCGTCTTGATGAGTCCCGAGCTGTAGGCAATGGCGTTTGGCGGAGTCGAGATGGGCAGCGACATGGCCAGCGATGCCCCGATGGCGATCATGAAACCAACCACGAGTGGATCCAGGTCGAGTACCGGGGAGGTGGCAACCGAGATGCCGAGCGGGATGATCAGATTGGCGCTGGCGCTGTGCGACATGACCGTGGCGAGCGAGAGCGCGGCAAGAGCGAAAAGGGCAACGACGACGGTCGGCCCGATGTTCTCCCAGGAGATGAGACCGATGACCCACCGGTCGAGGCCCGAATCGAGGATTCCCCGGCCCAACGCCATGCCACCTGCGATCAGCCACAAGACGTGCCACTGGACCTTCTGGAGGTCCTTCTCGTTGAAGACCCCCGTCACCAGCAAGGCGACTACGGGGATGAAGCCGACGATGGTCGAGGACACCCCGTGCAACGACTCGGTGAGCCAGAGGAGAACGGTGACGATGAACACCCCGTAGAAGATGTGGGCATCACGGGAATGCACGAACTCACCCTCGATCCGCACCGTCATCGACTCCGTGTCGGACGGGAACATCAGACGCAACACCCACCAGGCGATGAGGATGATGACCACGACGCCGGGCACAGCCATCACCATCCACTTGCCGAAGCTGACCGAGATCCCGACCTCGGCGAGCTGTCCGATGGCGATCGCGTTCGGCGGAGTACCGACCGGGGTGCCGATCCCGCCGATGTTCGCGGCGAACGGAATCGACAGGATCATGGCGACGCGCAGGCGGTCGGTCTCGGGCAGCGCCGCCACCACCGGAAGGACGACCGCCATCATCGTTGCAGTTGTAGCGGTGTTCGACATGAACATCGAGAACGTCGCCGTAACCAGCATGAGACCGAGCATGATGCGGGTCGGGCGGTCACCGAACGGCCGCAGCATGATCCTGCCTACCGCTCTGTCGAGCTGGAATCGTGCCGCACCGATGGCGAGAAAGAAGCCGCCGAGCACGAGCATCAGAACGGGGTCCGCCAGCGCCGAGTAGTAGTTGCGGTAGCTGCTCGGCTCGAAACCGGCCGGGAGAGTCACGATCGCCTGGTCGCTGATCATGAGGATCTCGAGAAAGATGATGAGGACGGCCGTGCCGTATAGCGGGATCGCCTCTGTGACCCACAACACGATGGCGACAAAGAAGATCGCCAGCATGCGATGCCCTGCCGGGGACAGGTCGGGGAAATGAACGACGAGCGGGATGATGAACACCACGGCAGCGAGCAGCAACCACAGCGCCCGTGTGGGCAGCCTGCGATCTCGTTGCTTGGCGCGGTGGGTGGTGGTCATTACCGGCGTCTCGATCTGAGGCGAACTTCCGGCTTCAAGACTAGGCGTCGGCTCTACGGCTCCGGCAACTGACACCGGATCACCGCGGTCAGATTTCACACGCTGCGTCGTCGTCCGTAGAGTTATCTCCATGGAGGTACTCAGGTGGAACTGAAGACGTACCGCGACGAAGCCCCATTCCCGTTTGGAACGCTCAACGTCCGCAACATGACCCCGCAGACTTTCGCCGAGCTGTCGATCGGAGTCGTCGAAGTGCCGATCGGGGGAGAGCACCCGCCCTTCGCCGAGCAGCGCAATGAGAAGATCTACGTAGGTCTGCGCGGCGAGGTGCTTTTCACCTGCGACGGTGAGACCGCATTGGTGACACCGGGAGACGTTCTCGTTTTCGAGGGTGGCGAGCAGTACTCATATCACAACGGCGGCTACGAGGTAGGCCGACTGCTGGTCCTACAGGAACCCCATCGAGACCGCACCCCGTAGGACCCGTTCAGGGCGAGAGAACGTACCGGTAGGTCGCGGTCCAGTGCAGCACCGAGGCGGCGACCACACATACGTGGAAGAGCTCGTGGGCCGAAAAGACGCGGGGCCACAGCCGCGGCCAGCGCGTCACCTTGAAGATCATCCCCATCGTGTAGAGACCGCCGCCCACCGCGATCAGCACCACGGCTGATGTCCCCGCACGGTGCGCCAGCGGGAACAGGAGCGGGATGGAGAGCCACCCGAGGATCAGCATCAGGCTGAACGAGAACACGTGGCGCTCCATCGACCCGAGGAGCCGATTTATGATCCCGACGAGGGCGATCCCCCACGCCACGGCAAGAGCGAGCCACTCCCATACGCCATTGAGGATGATCAGCGCGATCGGGGTGTAGGTGGAGGCGATGAGGACGAAGATCATGGAATGGTCGAGACGCTGCATGCGCCGTTTCCATCCGTCTCGCCATGGGATCGAGTGGTACAGCGAGCTCGTTGTGTAGAGACCGAGCAGCCCGATGCCGAAGACGATCGCGGCTATCACCGCCTTGCCGGTGTTGGCCCTGGCCACCAGCAGAACCGTCCCCAGCAATGAGATGACGGCGGCGGTGCCGTGGAGAATACCCCGCACGGGGTTCTGCATCGGGCCCAGCGTCCAGCGTTTCAGGTCGTCGTTGAGTTGCACGCGACGAGGCTACCGGGCGATTCGCTCAAACGGTAGTGGCTCAAGCGGGGTCTCCAGAGCTTCGATATATCGGTGTCGGCATAAACGGATTGGGGCGTAGACTTTGCGGGTGAATCTGAACAAGCTCAAGAGGATCGCCAAGAAGCCGCTCTATCGCATCTACGAAGCGCGTATCTTGAAGTTCCTCGATCGGGACAAACTTCCTAAGCACATCGGGGTCATTCACGACGGCCACCGGCGCTATGCCCGCGCCGAGAGGCTGCCGGACTATGCGGCGAGCTATCGAGAGGGAATGGACAAGGTCGTCGAGTTCCTCGGTTGGGCCGACGAGCTCAAGATCCACGCAATCAGCTGTTGGTTGCTGTCAACCGAGAACCTGTCCCGGCCGGTCGAGGAGTTGGAGCCCTACTACGAGGTGCTCATCGACCTGTTCGATTCGATACCGGAAAGGATCACGGGCCACGACGTTGCCGTCAGGTTCGTCGGCAGCCTCGACCTGCTGCCACAACGGCTGACCGACGCCGCCAAGCGGCTGGCCGCCACCTGTAATAAGGGGAGCCGCCACGTAACCATCGCTCTCGCTTACGGAGGGCGTCAGGAGATCATCGATGCCACCCGCGAGATGGTGAGCAGCCTCGCTGCTAATGGAGTCGCCCCCGAAGAGATGGCTGAGCACATTGATGTCGCCACCCTCAGCTCCTACATGTACACACCGGATCTCCCCGACCCGGATCTCGTCATCCGTACGAGCGGCGAGACCCGGCTCTCGGGGTTCTTGCTCTGGCAGGCCGCCTACGCCGAGTTCTCGTTCGTCGATGTCTACTGGCCGGAGTTCCGCAGAGTCGACTTTCTCCGCGCGCTTCGGGATTTCACACACAGCAACCGGCGCTACGGTAAATGACGGAGGTCTGATGCCGAGTCGCCGGTCTTCACGTGAAGAGACACGGGTTGCCCTATTCGACGCGGCGCTCGAGTCGTTCGTGAACCACGGCTTTCGGGACACTACGCATGCGGATCTGGCTGCCGAGATCGGGATCGGGCGCACCACGTTCTACGAGTACTTCGAAAGTACCGAGGACCTTCTCGTGCAGCTCGTCGAAGAGCGGCTTCCCGCGCTCATTGCTGAGATCGTCGGCGGCATCCCGGCTGACGCCGATCCGGTCGCACGGATGCGGGAGCTTGGGACCAGGACGGTGGAGTTCGTAGGGCTGGACCACCTCGGTCTCATCCTTCACACCGAAGCCATGCAACTCTCCGACGACGCGCAACAGCGGGTGGCCGCGGCTCATGCCGGTCTGGTTGGGGCGCTGGCCGGGGTGTACGCGGACGGTGTCGCTGCAGGTGTCTTCCGGGACCTGCCGCACCGGGTAGCCGGCCAGCTCATGTTCCAAATCATCATGGGCGCTGGCCGGACCATCATGGACACCGCCGACCCCAAGGGCCAGGTCCATGAGATCGCAGAAATCGCAGTCGAGTTCCTGATCCGGGGTATGTCCGTCTAGCCCCGTCGCCAAGCGCACCCCACGGTGTCGCCCCCGTGTTCCTGGCGTTATCTCCGCCTCGTCCATGCCGACAGGGATGGTGGTCGGAGTAACCGGAATCTCCCGCCGCCGTGAGGTGAATGTGACTGCGAAGCCTGGATACCTAGCGCGTGTGCTGCGCGTCGTCCTCGCCTTCCTCACGTTCCTGGGCGCTGTCGTGCTCATTCCGGGCTCCCCGCGAGCGGAGGCGGCTGTCGACGACCTCACCGTCGCCGTCGCCGTCGACAACAACGCCATCTTCCAGGGTGCTGTGAGCAACTGGACGCTGACAGTGGGTACCTCGGCCGATATGACCATGGCCACGGGCATCGTTGTCACCGACACGCTGCCCGACGGGTTGTGTCCTGACGGAGCGGGCGACCCCGACTGCACCGGGGGGGTGGCCGCTTCGCCCGACTACACCACAGCCACCGAGAACAGCAACGGAACATGGACGTTGATCTGGTATCTGGCAGACATGGGGCCATCGACCCAGACCCAGATCACCTTCTCCACCGAGGCCGGGGCGTACTACCAGGAGGGCTTCGCCGATGACACGCCCGTTCTGGCACGGGATTCGTGGACCAATGCCGCCAGGGTGGACGGCACGGTGGACGGAACCGACGTCAACGACACCGCCACGGTCGGCCAGACCGCGGGCGGGGTGGCGGTCACCGAGGAGATCGCCACCCGACCCGCGACCCTGACCCAGCCGGCTGTTTGCTCCGACGGGGCGGGACTGACGTGGAACGACACGGCCGCCACGAGCTACCGGGTCGGTGACCAGGTCTGCTGGCGGATCAGCGTCGTCTACCCGAGCGGTCTCACCACCGCCGACTCGCAGGTCACGTTTCCGGTGCCGACAGGGCAGACCTACACGGCCAACGACACCTGGGCACCCGGATCGGGCAACACCGTCCCGGTCTCCGATGTCGACGGAGCGGGCGTCGTCACCGGAGCCGGCACGCTGACCTGGAACATCGGTGACGGCGCCGGCTACGTGGCGTCCGGGGAACGTCTGGAAGTGGTCGTGTCAACCACGATCACCAAACCCGCAGCAACGTCATCGGGGCAGAACGTCACCAGTATCGCCAACCACTACCACCACACCACGAGCGGGTCGACCATCACTAACTCGGACGCGGCCATCGTGAAGGTCCTGGAACCCGAGGTGCATCTGACCAAGGGTGTCATCGCGGTGAATACGGTGAGTACGGGAGGCAGCCTCGACGGAGTCACGGTGAAGGAAGACGACGTCGTCACCTACCGCCTGTCTGTCAGCAACTCCGGTGGTGTCGACGCGGCCGATGTGGTGGTCTGGGATCTGCTCCCGGATTTGCTGGCGCCGTGCACCTCCCAGATCTCGACCATCAGCGACGGCGGGGCGTGCGACGACGCAGCCAACCGTGTCGAGTGGACGGGGCCCAGCACGCTCTCGGTTGGCGCGGGAGCCACCGTCGCGGTCACGTACGACGCCACGATTCCCTCCGGGATCGCTCCGTCGACCACGCTGGGCAATCACGCCGGGGTGGTGTCCTACACCTCGGCCACGAACAACGATCCCTTCTCCTACGTTCCCAGCAGCAATGTCGACGCGGGTGCAGGAAGCAGCAACACGGCGTCGGCCGACGATGCCTCGAACGTCGTCACCCCTGCGGTGACGCTCGCCAGCACTCGTACCACCGGGATCACCGAGTCGGGGAACAACGCCTCTAGCCAGGCGACTATCGGTGAGTTGATCACCTACACAGTGACCCTCGCCGTCCCCGAGGGCACCACCGTCTGGGACGCGCGGCTGTTCGATGATCTCCCTGCCAACCTCGATCTCGTGTCGTCGAGCCACACCTTCGACGGTGAGGAAGCTCTGGTGTTGACGGAGGACGGAGCGGCCGACAGCGTCACCATCGACTTTCCCGATCCGTCTTACAGAAACGCGCCCGGGACAGGGAACGACACCCTCGTGCTCACTCTGGTGGCGCGGGTTATCGATGTCCCGGCCAACAGCCGGGGCACATCGATCGGCAACTCCGCGGCGTTCACCTGGCTCGACCAGAACGCCGTTTTTCACACGAAGGGAACCTCGGTCAGCACGACTGTGGTGGAGCCGCTGCTGAGCATCGCCAAGACGAGCGTGGACAGCATCGGCAACAACGGCACGGTTGTGGGCAACGAGACGGTCGATTACACCCTCACCGTCACGAACCCGGCGACCACCAGCGTCGGCACCGCCCATGACCTGGAGATCGTCGACACGCTTCCCGAGGGAGTGACGCTCACCATCCCGGTGCCCGACGGCGGCGTGTGGGCGGCCGACGGCACACCCGGTGACGGCGTCGGCGGCACGATAACCTGGTCGGTCGCATCGCTTGCGGCAGCGTCGTCGCTGGCTCGCACGTATGAGGTCACGATCGACGATCCGGTTGTCGTCAGCACGACCTTTGTCAACACGGTGACCGTCGATGGTTCGTCGATAGCCGGGGCCGCCGCGGTAGAGCGTTCGGCAGGGACCGGCTACCACGCCTCAGCCGGGCGCATCCTCAACACCCCGCTCGCCGGGTTGTCGCGCGATGTCGATCCCGGGTCGGCAACGATCGGCGACGTCGTCACCTACACCCTCGACGTCACGATGCCACCCGGAACCATCATGTATGACGCCACTGTGATCGACTCGCTGCCCGCCGGGATGGAGTTCGACGGGCTCGTTTCGTCGAACTGTGACATGGGAGGCGGGCCGTGTGACCCGATGGTCACCGCAACCGAGATCGGTATTGCGGGATCGACGACTGCCGCGTTCTTCTTCGGGGACATCGACATTTCGAGTGCAACCGGAGAAGAGCGAGTCGTCACGATCGAGTACCGGGCGCACCTGCTGGATTCCGGAGTGGCGGGCAACACCCGGGTGAGCTCGGCGTCGGTGTACGGCAACCAGACTGACAAGATCGCGGGAACGCCGTCGTCGGTACCGCTCCCGTCTTCGTTCGATGTCGCCGTCGGGCCTGCGACGGACACGGTCACCGTTGTCGAGCCGCGATTGACGATCGACAAGGACGTAGCCGGCCAGGTCGGAGATGGCGACTATCGCCGGGCGGTCCCCGGCGAGAATTTGTCGTTCACGATCGTCGCAACGGGCTCGAGCGCAAGCCACACATCAGCGGCGTATGACCTGGTGATCGTCGACACCTTGCCCGAAGGTCTCGCCGTCACGCTGCCCGTCCCCGGCGGCGGGGTGTGGGTGGCCGACCCGACTCCGGGTGATGGTGTCGGCGGGACCATCACCTGGACCGATCCCGGCCCGCTCGCCCCCGGCGCTTCGCTGACCCGAACCTATGAGGCGACGGTGGATGCGAGTCTCAACTCGAGCGATGAAGACGACGGGAGCAGGGAGGCAACCAATACTGCGGACATCACGTCGTACTACGCGGTAGCGGCTGCGGCGCGGGCCGCAAATCCGACCTTCACGTATCGCAACTACGACAACGTGACGGCCGATACGGTGCAAGTCGAGCTCGATCTGGCGTCCATCGGGAGCGCAGTGTGGTTCGACGTCGACGCCGACGGCGTGTGGGACGCAGGCGAGCCGCCGTTCCCGGGCGTCGATCTCACAATGACGTATCTGGGTCTCGATGGGGTGGTCAGCGGCGACGACGAGCCGCATCTCGTGACCACTGCAAGCGACGGCTCAGCTCTGGTCGAGCACCTGCCGGGTGGCTCGTACACCGTGGTGGTGGATGCCTCCGACATCCCGGCCGGCTTTGTCCCCTCATACGACCTCGACGGGGGGACGCTGAGTCCGGACGGCGGCTGGGGACCGGGCCCGCTGGGGGAGAGCGAGGACAAGCTCGACGTCGACTTCGGCTACACCGGAAGCGGGAGCATCGGTGGCACGGTCTGGTTCGACAGCGACCGGGATGGGATGCTCGACGGCGCCGAGTATCGCTTGGAGGGCGTCACGCTGACCGTCACGTGGCTCGGCCTGGACGGTGTTCCGGGCGGAGACGACGTCGTCTACACGACGGCGACAGACGGCTCCGGCGGGTTCCTGATCTCCCGTCTCCCCGGAGGCATCTACACGATCGACATCGACGATGCGACGGTGCCCGCCGGGATGGGGGCCACGTACGACACCGACGGGGTGGGGACGCCGGGGTCCACAGTCGTCATCCTTGGGGGCGGTACCGTCGACCCGGACGAGGACTTCGGCTATGCCGGCACTGGCACCCTCGGCGACTTTGTGTGGCTCGACCGCGACGGAGACGGTGTGCAGGATGGCACCGAACCGGGGATCGTCGGCGTGCCCGTTCAGCTGACATGGCCCGGCGAGGATGGTGTGCTCGGGGGTGGTGACGACGAGCCGTTCTTGACCTCAACCGACTCAGACGGGCTGTACACATTCGCCAACATGCCGCCCGGCGAGTACCAGGTGACGATCCTCGCGGGGCTTCCTGAGGCCGCCCCCAACACGTTTGACGAGGACGGGGGGAGCGATGCAACGGCGGTGGTCACCCTCAGCGACGGGGAGACCCATCTCACCGCCGACTTCGGTTTTCACGGTACGGCCTCAATCGGTGACATCGTCTGGTGGGACCTCGACGGCAACGGTGCCCTCGACGCCGGGGAACCGGGCATCCCGGGAGTGGCCGTGGCTCTCACTTACGCCGGTCTCGACGGTACGTTCGGCAACGGCGACGACTTGTCGTTCGCAACTACGACCGGTGCCGGCGGCGGCTTTCTTCTCGCGGACCTCCCGGCGGGTGACTACCGGGTGGTGATCGACTCGGGAGTCCCGGGCGGCTTGGTGCAGACGTATGACGAAGACGGAGGCCTCGATGGGGTCAGCCTCGTCGCGGGTCTGACGGTCGACGAGATCCATCTCACCGCCGACTTCGGGTACGAAGGCACCGGATCGATCGGCGACTACATCTGGCTCGATATCGATTCGGACGGTGTCCAGGACGTGGCCGAGCCCGGTCTCCCCGCTGTCGACGTTGCGGTGACATGGTTCGGTGTCGACGGGACGCCGGCAACGGCCGATGACTTCACTCTGGACACGACAACCGATATCGACGGCAACTACGGCGTCTCCGGTCTGCCCGCGGGCGGTTATGGGGTGGCGGTCGATCCGGGTTCGCTCCCAACCGGCGTAATCCCAACCCACGACTACGACGGTCTATCGACCTTGCACCGATCGGTGACGACGCTTGCCGGCGGCGCCACCGACGATACCCAGGACTTCGGGTACGACGGCGGTGCCGACATCGGCGACTTGATCTGGTTCGACCAGGACGGTGACGGCGCGCCCGGTACGGCCGAGTACGGGATCGAGGGTGTGGTGGTCGACGTGATCTGGGCGGGCCCCGACGGGATCCACGCCACCGCAGACGACGAGACCTTCACCGCCACGACAGGCCCCGACGGCAGCTACCTTGTGTCGAATCTGCCGCCCGGCAACTACGCCGTTGTTGTCGACCCGGCATCGCTCCCCTCGGGGATGGTCGGTTCCAATGACGAAGACGGCGTGCTCGACGACCGGACCCTATTTGCTGTGGCCGAAGGCGAGACCCACCTGAGCGCTGATTTCGGCTACTACGGAACCGGGTCGATCGGTGATCTCGTCTGGTTCGACCAGAACGGCGACGGGACGGTGGGCGCCGATGAGCCGGGGATCCCGGGCCAGGACGTCGAGATGATCGCGGCCGGCGGCGACAACGTGATCGGTACGGCCGACGACGAGATCTACGACCTGGCGACCGATGGAGACGGCAGCTACCTGTTTGCCAACCTGCCACCGGGGACATATCGCATCGCGATCACCGGTGTGATCGTCTCACGGGCAGACAACACCTATGACGAGGACGGCGACCACAACTCGGGTGTCGATGTCACCCTGGCGGGCGGCGCCACCGACCACGGCAGCGACTTCGGCTATCACGGCACCGCGCAGATAGGCGACCTGGTGTGGCTCGACGTCGACGCCGACGGGAGCACGGACGCCGGGGAGCCCGGGGTGCCTGATGCCGGTATCACGGTGACGTGGCTGGGAGGCGACGGGGTCGCCGGAGGCGGAGACGATTTCGTTGCGGTAGCGACCACCTCCGACCTCGACGGCGGCTATGTCGCCACAGGGCTCCCGGCGGGCAACTTCGAGGTTGCCGTCGTGTCGGGCATCGCCGACGGGCTGGGCAACAGCGGGGACCCCGACGGCAACGGGGACGGGCGGACGGTCATAGCCGGTGTCAACCCGGGTGATACCGAGACCGCGATCGATTTCGGTTATGCGGGTGGCGGTACCGTTGGCGACTCCGTCTTCTGGGATCTCGACGCCGACGGCATGCAGTCGCCGCGGGAGCCGGGAATGAGCGACGTCCCGGTGTCTCTCACATGGGCGGGGTGGGACGGGTCATTGGCGACCGGTGACGACGTCACCTGGGCGGCAACGACGGACGGCACGGGCGGCTATCTCTTCACCGACCTGCCCCCGGGCACCTGCCTGGTGGCGATCGACGGTACCGCCGTGCCCCCAGGAGTGGGTCCCGCATCTGATCCGGATACGGTGACGGACGGCGCGACCCAGCTGGTTATCGGCCCCTACGAGACTCATCGCGAGATCGATTTCGGGCTGAGGGGCGACGGAACGGCTGCCGGCACGATATGGATCGATGTCGATAGCGACGGCGACCGGCAAACCGGGGAACCCGGTGTCCGGGACGGGGTCGTCACCATCACGTACCTCGGTCCGGACGCCCCCACCGGTACCGATGCGGTCTTCACCGCCGTGACCGGAACCGACGGTACGTATCACGTACCCGGTCTGCCGTCGGGGTTCTACGAGATCGAGTTCGACGAGGCTTCGCTTCCCGATGGGCTGGCGCTGACCGGCGACAACCCGATTCCGGTGACTCTGGGCGCAGGAGCGACCGTTGCCGGCATCGACTTCAGGACGACCGGCACCGGCACGATAGGCGGGACCGTTTGGAACGATCGCGACGGGGACGAGTTGCGCGGCGACGCCGAGGTCGGGGTCGCCTCGGTGGGGATCGACGTGGTCTGGCGAGATCAGTCGGGCGACGTCTTGCTTGCTGGCGAGACCGACGCGTTCGGAGCCTGGCGGATCGAGAATCTGCCCCCGGGCATATACGACACGGCGATCGATCCTCTGTCTGTGCCTCTCGGGATGAGCCCGACAACTGCCACGGACGTGCCAATCGTCGTGGATCCGGCGGGTACGGCAGCGGCGGACTTCGGGATCGCCCTGATGCTCCGGGTCGGTTCGAAGGTGTGGGTCGACGGAAACGGCAACGGGGTGGTGGATGCCGGGGAGGATGGTGTGTCCGCGGTCCTGGTCAACCTCTATGACGAGCTCGGCAGTCTTGTCGCATTCACCGGCACGGACGGGGGCGGGTCGTACGGGTTCGACGATCTGTTCCCCGGAACATATGTGGTCCAGATCGACTACGCATCCGTTCCCGGCCATCTGCGACCTACGTGGGATCGGGACGGGGTCATCGATATGGTTACCACGGTGGATCTCACCGGTGGCGTCCATGTCCTCGACGCCAACTTCGGCTTTCAGGCCGGTTTGCCTCTGACCGGGTTCGACGTGGATGTCCTGGCTCTATGGGGTGCGCTGCTGACCATGTTCGGGATCGGTCTGGTGCTGGCGAGCCAGATCTATAACGGGCGTGATCAGGACGGGGAACCATCCGGCTGATCGGAGCTCCTCGGAAAACACTAGAGGCCGCCTGACGGCGGCCTCCGGTGCGAGTACGGAAGGAGAAGGAGTCTTCCCGAGCGAATATGTCGGTCCCGATAATGAGAACCTTGAGGAATTTCTGAGATATTTTCTCGGGATTCTCCGGAGACAGAGTGCACAAAGAAAGAGACCGCCTGGCGGCGGTCTCTTTCTGGGCTTTAGACGGGAGGTAGGAAGGCATCCAGTCTGAGTACCATATCGGTCCGCGTTGCCAAATCCTTTAGGGGTTTTTTCCTTGATGAATCTCACGGAGAACCAAAACGAACTAGTAGCTCATCTCCAGGCCAACGGGCTGTACACAGAAGGCCCCTACCGGTTGAGCTCCGGCCTGGAGTCCGGCTGGTACGTCGACGGACGGCAGACCACTTTCGACGGCGCCGGAGCCCGCATCGTCGCCGCATGTGTCCTCGAGGTCCTCGACGACTCGGTAGACGTTGTCGGAGGTATGACCATGGGGGCAGATCCGATTGCGGTTGCCACGGCGGTCCTGGCGGACCGACCGCTGCGGGCCTTCAGCGTGCGCAAGGAGGCGAAGGAGCACGGCACCGGCGGCCGGCTCGTCGGGCCGATCTTTGCGGGCGATCGCGCCGTGGTCGTTGAGGATGCGGTTACGACGGGTGCATCGATGGCAGCGGCGATCGAGGCGCTGCGAGCCGAGGGCGTCGACGTCATCCAGGCGATTGTCCTCGTCGATCGCAGCGATGGTGCCGCCCGGGATCTGCTGGCGAGCCTGGGAGTACCGCTGGTGGCTTTGCTGCTGCCCGAGGATCTGGGGGTGACCGCGTGACGACGGTGTTTGCTTCCAAACGGTCGGCGACTCGCCAGTTGCTCATGGCTGCGGCCGGCATCCTGCTTCTGGTTGCCGCTTTGGACATCGTGAGCTTGCACCGCCTCTCCGATCCGCCGACGACAAACGCAGACGGTGTTCTCACCTCTAAGGGGCAGACCGAGCGCCGCACCGACATTGCCTGGGGATCGCTTTTCACCGCGGTGGGAGCCTCGCTCATCGTGGTCGGTCTCGGGGGCCTGGTGGCGGCGCGACCCATGGTCGAGCTGACCGATGAGTCGATCCGACTCAGGGTTGCCGGCCCGCTCTCGATGATGGATATCCCCTGGGAGGACATCGTCTCGGTTCGTTCGGGGAGCGACTACGACGACGATGGCCGCGTCCCCATCCCTGTGTTTCTGGTCGACGTGGACGATCGGGGCAAGTATCCCGATGGTCTGTGGGGGGCGGTGTGGCGGGGCAACACCCTCTACGTGGATGCAGACGGGTGGGAGACCCCTGTTGAGGACGTGGTCGTCCGCGCCGAGCTGCAGCTGGATCGACCACGGGGTGAGTATCAATGATCTTGATCGGAGCACATGTTGGAGCCACGGACCCGCTGGCCGACGCAAGAGAGCGCGGGGCCGAGGTCATCCAGATGTTCATCTCCAACCCGCAGTCGTACAAGAACCCGGTGCCGCGGGAAGATGCGGCAGAGATGATCGCCTCGGGTATACCCCTGTACGTTCATGCCCCCTACATCATGAACCCGGCGTCGCCGAACAACCGGATCCGCATCCCCAGCCGGAAGACGCTCGCCCAAACCGTCGAGGCCGCCGGGGAGCTGGGCGCCGCGGGGGTGATCGTGCACGGCGGCCACGTCGGTGACGACGAGGATGTCGCTGTGGGCTTCGAGCGCTGGCGCAAGGCACTCGATACGTTCGAGGCGACGGTGCCGTTGCTCATCGAGAACACGGCGGGCGGGGGCAATGCCGTTGTGCGCGAGTTGGACAACTACGGGCGGCTGTGGGGAGAGATCGGAAGCTACAACGTTGGTGTCTGTCTGGACACCTGTCATGCGTGGGCGTCCGGAGAGGACCTGATGACGGCGGTCGACCGGATCGTTGCCGCTACCGGGAAGGTGGACCTGGTCCATTGCAACGATTCGCGAGACCCGTTCGACAGCAGGCGAGACCGTCACACCAACCTGGGTCGCGGTGAGATCCCCGAGGAGCTGATCATTGGGACGGTCCGAGCGGCCGGCGCTCCAGTTGTGGTCGAGACGCCCAGCGATGACGACGGTCAGAAGAAGGACATCGCCTGGCTTCGGGCGCGTTTGTAGGGCTCCTGTGGAGTTCGATTGAGCGAGCTCCGGGCTGCTTGCAGCGGCCGTGGCGCACACTTTGTCTAATTGTGTAGTAAACGACTAGGTCTCTTGGATCCCCCTCCAGGGACTAACGGCCCGGGCCGTTCGGGACCTCAGGAACGTCGCTATGGCCGATAGGCCCTGGTGCTCTCTCCCGCCACAATCCCAGAGACGTTGGGTAAGTAAATACGCATTCGTCTCAGT
This sequence comes from uncultured bacterium, assembly GCA_963801165.1. Lineage (GTDB taxonomy): Bacteria > Actinomycetota > Acidimicrobiia > Spongiisociales > UBA5794 > JAAETI01. The sequence goes on along the minus strand of CAWDDT010000005.1, from coordinate 446,906 downwards.
TGTCTGGTCGGATACGAGAGGAAGTATCAAATGAAAGACCGTCTCAAGAAGCTCGGCTACGTACTCGTTGTACTGGGGCTCGGTTTCGTGGTCGCGGGTGGAGTCGGCTATTCGCAGACCCAGAGCGGCTACCACTCGCTGCAGAAGTTCAGCGAGGCGCAGGGTGTCACGCTCACCTACAACGAAGAAGGACAGCTTCTGGACCACGGCACCGTCGAGGGGGCCGAGGAGATCATGAACCGTCTCGAGAACGAGTGGGGCTACAAAGTCGTCCCGAGCGAGATGAACCCGAGCGATCCGCTGGTCAACACGGCGAGCGAGTACATGTACCAGATGGCCACAATCAGCACGCACGTCCTCGACGGCACCCAGACCGTCTTCCTGGACGAGCCCATTGACTACGAGGGTGTGCATTACGAGGCGGGCGACCCGATCGACGCGGCGGTCGCCGGTCGGTACTACAGCCAGTTCGACCGCAGCAACCCGGTGAACTCTGAGGTTCGCAGCGCAGCATGGAGCGGAGTTGTGCTGGGCATGATCGGTGAGCTCGGTGTCGGCACCGTCACGCACTCTGCGCTGAAGCTGGCTCTGGCCCTGTCCGGTCTGTTCGCCGCTCTCGGCCTGGTTGTGATCATCGCAGGCGCCGGCCTCGTCTGGGCGTCCAGCGGTGACGGCAAGAAGGAAATCAGCATTGCTACCGACCGCGAAGTCGAGAGAGAACTCACGACAGCGGGCGTGTAGAACCTCCTCGCGGGTCAAACCCCGACCTTTGACCCGTGGGTAACACAGAAGCCCCCACCCGGATCCGGGTGGGGGCTTCATCGTGTTCTGAGGTGCCGGCGTGGGTAGGGTGCACCCGATGACGAAACGTGAATACCTGGTGACCCGGCCTGCCTTCATACCGTCCGGTCGTATGCTGCCCGACGGCGTGACCGTCCGAGCGCTGGCGGCGGAGGACACTGAGCAGTTGGCGTCCTTGATGCTCGACGCCTACACGGGCACGATCGACTACGAGGGCGAGGACCTCGACGACGCCCGCGACGAGGTGGATCGCTACCTTCACAATGAAGCCTATCTGGGTGCATCTGTTGTCGCTGAGCGCAACGGGGAGCTACAGGCGGCGGCATTGTTGGGCAAGTTGGCCGGTGCGCCGATGGTCGGCTACATCATGACCCGTGCGGCTGTGAAGAACCGCGGCCTGGCCGGCGTGTTGCTCGATCGGGCTGCGGCATCGGTGTGGGCAGACGGGTACGACGACTTGCGGGCTTTCATCACAACGGGAAACCTGCCCTCCGAGACCGTGTTCACCCGGGCAGGTTTTGAGGTCATCGCTGAGCACGACGTCTGACCGGAATCTCGCTGCTGGCGGAGTGGCGTCAGCCACGCTCGGTGCGATTCAACCGCTGAAGGAAAAGCCGGATGCGTTGTATGTGGCACACGTCAGCGTCGCCGCGGATAGGTCCGTGGCGGAGCGCGCCAACCCAGCCGGAATCGGGAGGAACGGAGATCTGAGCGATGGCTTGGTATCGGGAGACCAGGCTGGGTGACAGAAACCCAGTGGGGAAGTGGTGTCACGCCTACTAAGGCGGGTCGGATCCATGGCCGGGTGGGATGAGTCTCCGACAGCTTGGCGGGTCGCTCACGTCGATGGAGAACCCGGTTTGGTGGATGGCTATGTGATGGTGAAACCAGCACAACACGGCGAGGTTCGATGGATCATGATCCCCGTGGTGAGCACGATGTTTGATGTGGTGGATCTGGAGCCGGTAGCGGCTGTGGCAACCTTTGACGACGCAGCCTTTGTCACGCCAGGCGACAAAGTCGCGCATCGCAGGTGGTATCGCTGACGCCGCGTGGGAGGTCACCACCGGTTGGCCGTCCTCCAAGCCGACCACGCGGACGGTGCCGCCGCATAGGACCTCGTCGAGTACGTTCGGTCCGACCCTGGGTCCGTATTGCAGTTCGACACCCAGCTCGCCACCGGTGCCGTTGGCACGGTCGAGGTCGACAAACACCGTAGCCGCGACCCCACCAGAGGTGGCTTCCTCGTTGTTGGTGAGGGAGTCTTGGGAGATCATCACGAGAGCGTCGGCGTTGAGTTGGCTGCGGGTGTAGTGGTCGCCGCCGGGGAGCTGCCGTAGTTCATCTGCCTTTGCCGCGATGGCTTGGTCGACGATGGAGCCCTCGACTGCCGGGAGCTCGAGGGAGCCTCGCCACATCGAGTTGTCCAGGGTCGGTTGTATCGAGAAGTGGCGATCGTTGAAAGCTTGCTGTTCGTCTTTGTGGGTGATGCGCCGGTACTGGTTGATGAGCCGGTTCACCGCAGCCAGATCGAGGTCCAGGCTTAGGTCAACGACACCCATCGGGGCATCGGCCCCCATCAGCGTCAGAGTGGTCATGGCGCGGTCGAAACTGATCTCGCCGTCTTCGAGTTGTTCGAACAGGTACGGGTCCTTGCGACACAGGTTGTTGGCCGCAGCGACCAACTGTTGGGCGTGGCGATGGGTCACATCGAGCGTGGTTGCCGTCCAGTCCACCATCGTTCTGGCCCCGCCGGCTTCGGCGGCGCCGGCGCGTTGCAGCTGGTTCAGTAGGGTCAACCGCCGCGCCTCGAGCCGGGCGATCTCGGCAGAGTTCTCCGCCAACTCGGTCTTGAAATCTGTAACCAGATCAGGATCCGTGAACAACATGAAGACAACGTACCAAGCGGGTATGACACGAAATCGATGGTCAGAACCGGAACCCGCAGACACCGGTACGCCCGCTTGGCTGTCCGGACACGGGCGGGCAAGGGTCCGGTGATTGGTCCTCGTTGCTCCCCAAACGACACCGTATTGAAGCCTTCCCGGCGGGTGATGATGACCGGCGTTTCCCAGCGATCGAGGTTCTGTCGACGGACCGAGCTGCGGACCTTCTCCGCAAGGCACACAAATGCGCCGCAGCAGGGCTGCAGCGGTATTGGGTCGTCGACCCCGATGGATCCGAGATCATCGAGTACAGGCTCGTCGAGGGTGCGGCGGCGTATATAGGGTGCGGGCGTCAGCGGGAACGAGCCGCCTGGTCTCGAGATAGGCCCGAGCAACCGTCGAGATCATTTCGGAGCATCTCGCCGACTGAGCACGGCACGGTCGGTCACCCGAGGTGTCGCAGTTCGGTCCATTCCAGCAGGACCGTCGATTCCATGAGATGCTCCTCGCTGGAGATGAACAACGGATCGTATCGTTCCCGGCGCACCGTCCTCGCCCGGATCGACGCGGGGTCGAAGCGCACCCGGTCCCGGATGGTCTCGTCGCTCTCCCGGCTCTCGTACGCCCACACGGCGACGATTAGTGACCCCGCCTCGTCCTGCTACCGGCCAACGGAGGCGGGCAACGCCGCCTGTCGATCGAACAGCGTGTGTCGAGATCGAGCATCACGAGAACGGAACCAGGATACGAACCTCTCAAGCCCGCCTCCAGCGTCCGATTCGGCCGACAACGGCCGTCTGGACGCTTAGGAGCCGAGTTCCGGGTCGGGCTCGACGGACCGAGCAAGCCGCGGGCTGCGGTGGGTCTCGATCGGGTATCTCCGCATGACGAGTGCTGCGCCGGCAACAAACATTGCCGGGATCGGCCCGACGAGTAGCCGTATTCCGAGCACCGCGGTATGCGATGGATCAACGCCGCCTCGATAACCAAATAGTGCCAGCGCTCCGCCCATGGCCACGATGGACACGCTTCCCGCCACCTTCTCCACAACCCCGTATACGCCGAAATGCGTGCCGACGGCGTCGCCCGCGTCGGATACATCGACGGCGTCTGGAATCATTGACCAGGGCAGAACCCAGTGGGCCGCGTTGCCGAACCCGATGAATGCGACCAACACGAACGCGGCGATGATCCCCTGTGACGGGATGAGAAGCACGGCGGCCAGGGCCGTTGACATGATGCCGAGACCGTAGGCGTATGCCTCATGTTTCGTGGTGCGGACCGAAATCCACCTCCATACCGGAATTCCCAGCGCGACAACACCGAGTAGCTCGAACACAAGAGCCCCGGTGAATTGCTCACCGGCCAGGAGCTGATGAGCCACGAAGTACGGGAGCGCCGCCGTGGCCGCGGTGAACGCAAACGAAACGAGAGCGAGACTGATGACCAGCACCCGAAACGGACGATTTGTCAGTATGACCTCTGCAGTACGACGTATGGAGAGCGTTGTAGGGACGCGTTCGACCTCCGTCACCTTCCATGCCGCCCCGGCCGCAGTTGCTCCGGCGATGATCCCGCAGAATGCGCCCGCGACGCGATAGCCGGCCACATCACTGGTGAAGAAGGACACGAGCGTCGGGGTGCCTACTCCTCCGAGTAGGTAGCCGAGGACCGCACCGGCTGCTCCATACGCGACGACTCGTGTTCGCCCGTCGTAGACGGTGGTCATCTCGGCTCCGAGAGCGACGAACGGGACGTGCACCACCGTGAGCGCCAGATCCCAGAAGAAGAAGGCACCGAACACGACAAGAACGGCCCATGACCCGGTCAATCCCCGAGGGATGGCGAACATGAAATATGTCGAGACGGCTAGCGGAACCGCGCCCCACAGCATGTAGGGTCGGCGGCGTCCCAGCCGAGAAACCGTCCGATCGGATACCCATCCCACTAGAGGGTCATTGAGAATGTCCCAGATACGCCCCAGAGCAAGCGCGACTGTCACCGTGGCAGCCGGGATGAGTGCCACGTCGGTGAGGAAGTAGAGAAGGAACAAACCCTGCAGAGCGAACACAATCGACGGGCCGACCGCCCCTACCGAGTAGGGCACGAGGGCGCGCCGGGAGAGACGGTCGGGCGTCACTGTGACCCCGCCAGACCGCTTCTCAACCGATCGAGGGCACGCAGTGTGAGCGGATCGGGCGGCACCCCGACCCTGATGAAGAGGTTCTCTGCCTCGGTGAGGTGCTCGGTGGCAGCAGAGACGTCTCCCAGGGCAAGGTCGAGAGTGGCCAGCGTCACCACCGAGGCAGCCTGCACGGCCGCGTCTCCCCACCGCTGCAGATCCGGGACAGCAGTTGCCAGCAGACGTTCCGCCCGCTCGAGATGGCCGATCTCGATCTCGAGCGCCGCCGCCCGAAAGGCTGCCGTCGCCGCGCCACGGATGTCGCCCATGTCGCGTAACGTCACCGCCGCCGAGCGATACCTGTCGAGCGTGTCGAGGTCTCCCAGAAGCTCCCCGGCCTCGGCGAGCCCGAGAAGCGAACTGTGGTGGACCCAAGCTATCTCCTTCGAGGCGGCCAGCGCACTCTCATAGGCCTCCACAGCTCGAGCCGGCTCTCCCGCATATGTCGAGATGTGGCCCTGCCACATCCAGGCGTATGCTCCGAGCGCCTCCAGCCCCGACGCCTCCGCCATGGCCGCGGACCGGTTGAGGTAACGGGTCGAATTGGTGAAATCGAGTCGAGCTGCGTGCACCAGGCCCATCGTCAACATGGCGTACATAGTGGCAAACGGTTCACCTGATGCCTCCGCGTGTGCTACGGCTTCGTCGGCTACGGAAAGGGCATCAGGATGGAACCGGTCGGATGTGACCAGGGCCGTCGCATATTGGGCCAGGGTAAAGGACGCCCAACCGCTCGCTTCGGTGCGGCGTGCCCGCTCGGCGGCTTCCTCGAGAAGCGGATGGTTTCTCGCGATCTCGGCGAGAGAGAAGTCCGCGATCGCAGCACACGCCAGTCCGGCTAGCTCCGTCTCATCGTCGAGCGCCGACCGATTCATCTGCATGACCAGCTGGCGGATTTCTGTCGCTTCGTCGCGAGCTTGACGGATCCACCAATACAGGGTCATTGCCGCAAAGACCCGCCAGGCGACAGATCCTTCGCCGGCTTCGAACGCGTCGTGCACCACCTTGCGTGCGTCGCCACGAAGGCGGTCGAGTATCGCCATCGGAGGACCCGGCAAGCTCGTTTTCAGGTAGCGATCGGCGGTCTCAACCATCTCGGCCACGGCTTCCCGAAAGGCAAAGTGGCGTTTCGGCGTCATGGCATGGTCTCGCGTCATGGCTCGCACCTCCGTGCGCAACGGTGCGAGCAACCGGTAGGTAGCGTCGTCGCGAACCAGTAGTGACTTCCTGGCGAGTTCAATGAGTGCGGATGTGACGTCGGATTGGTCGTCGGCATGGCGGGCCACGCATTCGACTTCGGCTGCGGTCATCCAGCCCTGGAACTCCGCGGCGAGCATGAGGACGTTCTTCGCCTCGTTGCTCAGGCGATCGAACGCGCTGGTGAACACTGCAGTGAGCTCGGAGCCGCGAGGATCGGCACCTCGGCTGATGAGTTCCAGGATGGTGGACGGAGCGAGGGCATCGGTTAGCGCTGCCGCCAGTTCCAGTGCCAGCGGAAGACCGTCGAGTTCACGGGTCAGTTCGGCGACACTCTCACGATCCGAGCTCAGGTCGACCCCGCGAACGGCCGCCAGCTGCATGAACAGCCGGACTGCCGGGCTCGCCAGGATCGTCTCATGATCAGACAGTGGGGATGGAGTGGGTAGGGGTGCGAGCCGGACAACCCGCTCCAAGACAAGATCCAGAGCTTCGGACCCGGTGACGATGAGGTGAAGTCGGGGGCACTCTTCGACCAGGGCGACGGCGAGAGTCCGGACTCCATCGATTGACTCGTCGATTCCGTCAAGAACTAGAACGGTGTCCTGTCCCCCGAGCACTTCCGCAAGTCGGTTGATAGGTGTAGTTGAGGTGTCGACATCGCATTCCAGCTCGGCCACGAGGGCCGTTGTTATGTCTCCACTCGACTCGTTGACTTCGATGGAGAATGTTCTTCCGCCGACGTGATCAAGGAGTTCTCGGACGAGACTGGTCTTACCGACCCCGGGGGGGCCGATAACGGAGGTGATCCGGAAGGACGCCACAGCCTGCTTCAGGGTCGCCAGCTCGGTCTCCCGGCCGATCAACCGCGCCCCCGAACTGCGGCGAGCGGGCATCGGCACAACAGCTCGGAGGCTCTGATCGTGGAGCAGGATGCGCTTCTCGAGGCGGTACAACTCAGGGCTCGGTTCGAGACCTGAGTCCTCGAGCGCGTCCGTAGCCGCCTTGAAAGCCTGCAGCGACTCCGCGTGGCGGCCCTCGCGATACAGAGTGACCATGAGATGGTGCCAGCGACGTTCCCGCAGAGGTTCTTCTTCTGCGAGCTTTCGTAGCCTCGCCGATGATGCTCGCCCGATCTGCACCATGGCTTCGCTCAGCGTGTCCTCTGCCTCGAGACGAAGCTCCGAGAGCCGGTGAACCTCCACCATCAGCTCGGGCCTGTCGCCGTACTCGCCAAAAGGCACTCCTCGCCACAACTCCAGCGCGTCTTGAAGGACGGCGATCGACTCCGCCCACGACCCCTCGAATGCCAGTTGCTTGGCTTCGGCCAAGCGACGCTCGAACACGAAAATGTCGATCTCATGTGGCGCGACCTCGAGGCGGTATCCACCATCGGTTGTGACGACCATCGACGACGTGTGGGGCGCAGACTGATCCGGGTCGAGGATGCGTCGCAACCGGTGGACGGTGACCTGGATCCCTGTCCGAGAAGAGCGGGGCTGTTCGTCTCCCCAGATGAACTGGGCGATGCGATCTGTCGATACATCGGAGCCCATGTGGACGGCGAGCAGACACAGCAGCCCCCCGGCTGCGCCCCTCAACTCGACCTTGCGCCCTTCCTCGGTACCGACGGGTGAACCGAGCAGTCTGATCCTCACTGACCGCCTCCCGAGCCCGGACAATACACAGGAAACCGTGGCGACAGCCGGGGTGGGGTGACGGATAGGTCAGGTCGAGGGCCACCCAATGGGCAACGAACGCAACGGCTGTGGCCCGACCTGCGACGCTTCCAATCCCGGTAACCCGACCGCGGCCGTCAAAGTGCTGGCTTGGCATACGACATCGTGCGATCGACCGCTTATCGAGCACTTACACCGGCGCCCGTCGGCAACGTCTCGTCGTTGTTGTGAGCCCAGCGGCTCGACGTAGCCGTTCGCCTTGCAGGCGTGTAAGCGCTGTGTAAGGACGATGACCCAGCATCTTGGACGGGAGAACCGACCTCCGCCCTGTGGATGAGCCACGAGGGACGGGCCGGTCACGGCAAAGAGGAAACGTATGAAGAAAGTGATTGTCGCCTTGGCCCTGTTTGCCACTGCCTGCGGTGCGCAGAGCGCAGCGACTACAGAGGCGGCTGCCAATACCACGACGACCGTCGCGGCAGAATCGACATCTGCACCCGGCACCACGGCACCACCGCTGACCACCACCACCTTGGCAGAGGCCACCACCACTGCAGCGCCGACCCCCGTGGAGGCGCTGGTGGCGGCAACCGAGGGCTGGGCACCCGCCGGCGTGACCACCGACACGCTGCTCGCGGCAGGTGAGGCGGTGTGCGACGAGGCTGCAGGCCTCGACCCGGCGTCGATGTCCGGCCCGCTCGAGCTATCTACGGCCTTCGTCGCCGCGCGGGAACTCGAACCGACGCAATTCGTTCCCACCGCGCTGTCGCGTAGGTTCGTCTCGACGGCGGTCGAGAGCCTTTGTCCGGAGTACGCCGACGGTCTGGCCTACTCATCCGAGCAGTGGGCAAACACCATCGAATCCGTCGACGTTGCGCCGGGTACCTGTCTCGGCACGGCGACCAGCATCGACATGTTGGCCGTCGACTGTGCAGAACCACATGGTGCTGAGGTGATTGGGACGGTCGCGATCGACGCGCTCGGTTACCCGTATCAGCACATCGTCGACGGTGAACCGGTTGATGCCGACCAACACGCACAGGAGGAGGTGCACTCCAAGTGCTTGGAGCTCGCCGAGTCCTACGTTGGCAGCACCCGCACTTCGATGTTGATGAGGGTCACACCCGTTGCGGAATGGGATGCCGGCAACCGCGAGGCGCTCTGCGCCGTGTCTTTTGGCACGGATGTAAATGCCGGAGAGGTGGCCGGGGCCGGTGACGTCTTCGAGCTAGCCGATGCCATCACCGTTGATGTTGCGACCTGTGCCACCGATGCGTTCTCTGCCACTGTTACGAACACCTCCGACCTCGCGGTGGGCGTCGTTGTCTCGTTTGTCTTCTATTACGTCGGCCAGTCCGGCCGCTCGTATGCGATCTCGACGGATCGTCTGGAACCTGCCGAGACGGCCAGCTTTGACGAGACCTTTGTTTCCGATACGGCCGAGCCCAGCGACCAGTGCCTCAACCCGATTATCAGCACCTTCCCTGTTCGATGACGAGCCCAGCGGCACGGTTGCCGCAATGCAAAGGAGAGAGATGATGTACAGAAGAGAGAGATCTACGGCTGGGGATTGGCGGGCGTTCCGTAGTGCCAGGGTGCTGGTACTCGTCGCCACCATGTTGACGGTGTTATCGGTTGCGCCCATTCCCGGGATGGCGGCCGAAGACGTCTCGACCACCCTCGTCTCGGTGGCGTCGGACGGCACCCCGGCCAACAGCTTCAGCAACAGCGCGGAGATCTCGGGCGATGGGTCGGTCGTCGTGTTCATTTCGGACGCCTCGAACCTGGTTCCGGGAGACAGCAACGGGTTCCGAGACGTGTTCATGCGCAAGCTGACCACCGGCGAGACGGTCCGAATCTCGCAGGCACCCGACGGGACCGGAGGAAACGGAAACAGCTTCTCACCGTCGATCTCCGCCGACGGCAGCAAGATCGTCTACTTCTCAGAAGCTACGAATCTAGTGCCGGGAGACACAGTTCTCGCGGACGTGTTCCTGTACGACGTCGACACCGGAATCACGACTCGAGTGTCGGAAACGAGCGACGGCCAAGCGGCAAACAACCACAGCTCTAATCCGTCGATCTCAGCCGATGGCTCGGTAGTGGTGTACGAGTCGGGTGCCACCAATCTCGTGCCGGGCATGGAAGACGATCTAAAGACCAATATCTTCCGCTACGACGTGGGTACCAAGGAGACGACGCTCATTTCTGCAACGCCTGCCACGGATCATCATCCCGGCAGCTTCAACCCGGATGTGTCCGGCGACGGCAACCTGATCGTGTTCGAATCGTATGCGTGGAATTTCGTGCCGGGGGACTTCCCGAACGACTTGTACGACGTGTTCCTGTACGACGTCACCAGCGGTGAATATACCCGCGTATCAGAAGCACCAGATGGTACCGAAGCATACGACGTCAGCCAGTGGGCGGTAATTTCAGATGACGGCTCTGCGGTAGCGTACGAGTCGCTTGCCCCGAACCTGGTTGCCGATGACACCAACGACACGTGGGATGTCTTCCACTACGACATCGCCAACGACGTGACGACACGGGTGTCCGTGGCATCCGACGGTAGCGAGGCGAACGACGCGAGCAGCGGCGCATCGATCTCCGCGGACGGCGCGCTGGTCGCCTTCGAATCCAACGCCTCCAACCTGGTAGCAGGCGACTCGGGGACCTTCAACGACGTCTTTGCTCATGACATGGGGACAGGGGAGACCGTCCGCCTCTCGGTGACAGCCGATGGATCGACACCGAACGGTGGGAGCTTCGATCCGGCGATTGCCGCGGACGGATCGACGGTCTCCTACTACTCGAGCTCGTCAGACTTGGTGGCCGGCGATACAAACGGGGTAGCAGACGTTTTCGTTGCGACGATCGGCACCGCGCCAAGTCCCGGGCCTGGACCGAGCACCTTCCAAGATATCGACGGATCGGTATTCGCATCCGACATCGAGTGGCTCGCCGACGCCAACATAACTCGTGGCTGTAATCCGCCTACCAATGACATGTTCTGTCCTGATGGTGCGGTGACCCGTGGTCAGATGGCGGCGTTCTTGGTGCGGGCTTTGCAGCTCACCGACGATGGCGGCGGAAACCATTTCGTCGATGACGACGGGTCAGTGTTCGAGTCCGATATCGCCAAGCTGGCGGCAGCCAACATAACTCGTGGCTGTAATCCGCCTACCAATGACATGTTCTGTCCTGATGGTGCGGTGACCCGTGGTCAGATGGCGGCGTTCTTGGTGCGGGCTTTGCAGCTCACCGACGATGGCGGCGGAAACCATTTCGTCGATGACGACGGGTCAGTGTTCGAGTCCGATATCGCCAAGCTGGCGGCAGCCAACATAACTCGTGGCTGTAATCCGCCTACCAACGACATGTTCTGTCCTAATGGTGCTGTGACCCGTGGTCAGATGGCGGCATTCCTGCACCGAGCGTTGGGCGGGTGAGACGATGGCTAACACCTAGCCCGCCCGGTAGCTGAACATTGCTCGTTTGTGGTGGTAGGGGTCGTTCCCAGTAACGGCGTCGAACCCAAACACCTTCGCACGGCGGGCAAGTTGGGGGGCGATGGTCAGCCTGCGACAGGCTGCCATGAAGATGCCTCCGCCGTCGATGACGGCGGAGGCATCTAGTTGCCGAAGCACAGTCCGGCTATCCGTCAGCAGCCTTCTGCGATCAGGGTCGGAAGCTCCTACAACGATGCAATCGTCACGGTAGGTGCGAGCCCGGACCCTTTTCTGGCGTCCAATCGGGCCGACAACGGTCGTGTCCTGGACGCCAGAAGCGCTACGCGAGGTAGTCCGCAAACTCTGCTGCGGTGCGGTCCTCGCCTGCGATGAACGCTTCGAGGTTCTGGACGGCAACCGCGTCGCGGTACTGCACCGGGGGGCTCTTCATGAAGTACGAAGACGCCGCCAGCAGTGGTCCGCCGATGCCGCGGTCGAGGGCGACCTTGGCGGCGCGTATCGCATCGATGATGACCCCGGCCGAGTTGGGGGAGTCCCATACCTCGAGCTTCACCTCGGCGTTGAGCGGCACGTCGCCAAAGGTAGTGCCTTCGATGCGGATGTATGCCCACTTGCGGTCCGTCAGCCATGGCACGTGGTCGGAAGGCCCGATGTGCACGTTCTTGTCGGCGATCCCGTTGTCGATCTGCGAAGTGACCGCCTGGGTCTTCGAGATCTTCTTCGACTCGAGCCGCTCCCGTTCCAGCATGTTCATGAAGTCCATGTTGCCGCCGACGTTGAGTTGGTAAGTGCGCTCGACAACCACGCCGCGGTCCTCGAACAGACGGGCCAGGTTGCGGTGCAGAATCGTCGACCCAACCTGTGACTTGATGTCGTCGCCGACGATGGGGAGGTTGGCGTCGCGGAACTTCCTCGCCCACTCGGGATCGGACGCGATGAAGACCGGGATGGCGTTGACGAATCCCACGCCGGCGTCGAGCGCGGCCTGGGCGTAACCCTTCTGCGCCAGCTCCGAGCCGACAGGGAGGTAGGAGACCAGCACATCGGCACCGCAGTCTCGAAGCGCTTGGGCGACGTCAACCGGGGCCTCCGGGGACTCCTCGATCGCCCTCACGTAGTACTTGCCGAGACCGTCGAGGGTTGGACCACGCTGGACCTCGACACCGAGGTCGGTGACGTCGGCGAACTTGATCGTGTTGTTCTCGCCCGCCCACATAGCTTTCGACAGGTCCTGGCCCACCTTGGTGATGTCTACGTCGAATGCCGCGACGAACTCGACGTCACCAACGTGGTAGCCGGCGAAGTTGACGTGCATCAGCCCGGGAACCTGTGTCTCGGGGTCGGCGTCGCGGTAATACGTAACACCTTGGATCAGGGAGTTCGCGCAGTTGCCGACACCGGCGATGGCCACTTTCACTTTGCTCATTTCCTACCTCCTCGGAGGGATCTGGGGATCTCGATTTCTTGTTCGGTGCGGGCGAAGGCGATCAACCGGTCGAGCCACTCGATATCGGCCTCCGTCGTCTGGATGTTGTGCCGGAGCAGGGCTCCGGCATACGGATCGTCTTCCCTGTGGCTGATCGAGCGCTGCATTGCGTCCTGGGCGGTTCGGAGCCGCTCAGCGAGCTGGCGACGGCGCCGCTTCAGGGTGCGCATCCGGGCAGGCGGTTCGAGGTGACGGAAGAACGCCAGCTTCATATTGAAGTCTCGGTCCTCGTCGCTGTCGGCCGCATTGAGGATTCGGTCCAGCTCGATCTTGCCCGTCTCGGTGAGACGGTACGCCTTGCGTCGGCCCGACTCTCGTAGAGCGGCGATGAAGCCGCGTCTCTCCAGCCGGCGCAATGCCGGGTAGAGCGTGCCGAACGAAACCCGCGTGGATCCGAGATCGAGCAGACATGTCTTCAACTCGTAGCCGTGGCGGGGACGCTCGTGGAGCAACCCGAGGATGGCAAGATCGATCATGGTCTGAGTATATCGATTCGATATAGATGTATCGAATCGATATAGGCAATCTCCGCGCGGGGTCAACACCTTACGCAGCGGAGAGGATCGATACCGGGTTCGGGGCCCACCTACGGACAGGCGATCCGAAACTGGGAATCAGGAGGCAATCGCCTATCATCGCCGGGTTATGCCACGCTGGTTGGGGCGCACCCTTGTAGTCGCCGCGTTCGTCGTTCTCGGTCTTCTCCTCAGCACCGTTGCTGCCTGGGGTGTTGATCGGGTCGCCCACGTCGACCGGGTGAACCGAAACGTCACGCTCGCCGGTGTTGAGGTCGGGGGGATGACCGATTCCGAGCTGGACGCGACCATCGACCGTATCGCAACCGAGAGTGCGGCCGACACTGTGATGATCTCGGCGCCGGGTCTCGACATCGTGCTGACACGAGCGGAGGCGGGCGTCAGCGTGGACCGGGAGGCAACCAGGGATGCCGTGTTTGCCGCAGGGCGTCAGGGGAACCCGGTGACTGCTTTCGGCACCTGGGTCGGCGGCCTGGCCGATCCGGTGGCGGTCGAGCCGGTGTTCACCGTTGATGCCGCCGTTGCGAGCGCCGCGGTCGCCGCCCTGCCCGACACTGTGCAGCAGCCTCCGGTCGAGCCCGGCTTCACCTACAAGTCCGGCGAGCCCGTCGTCACCGAGGGTGCGGACGGTATCTACGTCGACCCGGGGGAGGCCGCAGAGGCGCTCGCTGCCGAGGTGCAGTTCGGGACAACGCCATTCTCGGTCGACGTTCCGTGGAGCCCTATGAAGCCGCAGTTCGACAATGAGGATCTGGTCGCAGGGCTCTCTGCTGCTGAGCAGCTTGCGGCACACGATCTTGCGGTGCGGATCAACGGCAAAACCGCACACGTAGGCAGCACGACGATTCGGCGCTGGATCGACTCAGCGATAACCAGCGACGGGCTTGTGCCGGTCTTTAACGAGCAACGGGTCACCGACTCGCTGGAGAGCCTCCTCGACGGGTACGCCACCCCGCTCCCGCAGCCGGTCTACACCGTGGTGAACGGGAAGGTGACCTACGGGATCGACGGCGATCCAGCCCGGACCTGTTGCGGCGAGGGGGCCGCCGCCGCCCTCTACGACGAGGCCCAAGCCGGTGGCCGCTCGCTCGTCTTCCTCCCCACCAGGCTGGTCGAGGACGACTTTGGAAAGGCCCGGATCGATGCCTTGGGAGTCAGCGAGCAGGTGAGCGAGTTCACCACGAATCATGCCTGCTGTCAGAACCGGGTGGAGAACATCCACCGGATCGCAGATCTCATGCGAGGCGTTGTGATCATGCCCGGGGAGCGTTTCTCGGTCAATGACTTCATCGGGCCGCGCACCAGGGAGAAGGGATTTGTCTCGGCGGGCACCATCCAGCAAGGTCACTACAAGGACGACGTTGGCGGTGGCATCTCCCAATTCGCCACGACGATGTTCAACGCCTCGTTCTTCGCCGGTCTCGAGCTCGACGACTACAAGGCGCACTCCATCTACATCAGCCGCTATCCCTACGGCCGGGAGGCGACGCTCAACTACCCGGACGTAGACCTCGCCGTCATCAACAACACCCCGTATGCGATCCTCATCTGGACCGAGTACACCGACACCTCGATCACCGTCCAGATGTACTCGACTCACTATTGGGACGTAGAGCAGACCGGTCAGAGCAGCTGGCGGTCCGGTGCTTGTACCGCAGTGGAGACCGACCGGTCCCGGACCAACCCCGAAGGCGAGACATTCGAAGACTCGGTGAATGCCCTGTACCGCCCCGGCGAGGGTCTGGACTGCGCCGGCCACGCCACTCCCCGTCCGTAGCCGCCGGCTGCAACGAGCGTGGCATTACCCGGCTGTGGCGGTCCGCTCCAGGGCCGCGCCGATACCGCCCCGGATCATGCGGCCGTAACCGTCGTCGCCGAGCGCCGAGGAGGCGTGCTGCGCCAGGAGGTACTGTCCGCGAGCTGCGGCGAGGTCGCCGACGTCCTCGTGGCTCTTGCCGAGGTTGAGGTGTAGGGAAGGCAGAAAGCCGGCGATCGCCCCAGGCTCTCCTGCCGTCGCCTCATCGAGGGCACGCTGGTTCCACAGAAGCGTCCCGGCGGCCGTGTCCTGATGCCGCGCCACGTAGTGGGCGGCGACCGCGGCCTCGACGGGGTTCGACCGCCGTTCCCAAGCCTGAGAGAACAACACCCGGGCGGACTCCGGATCGCCCCGTCCCTCGGCCTCCATGCCCTGGATGCACAAGGCGTTGACGGGGTTCTCCGGATCCATGGGGTTTGTCATCGTTACTCAGTCGAACACGGGCTCCGGCTCTGGCGCTCCATATTCGTCCGGTTCGTCCTCCTCAGGCAGATGCTGCGGAGGCATGAAGCGGGCGACCAGGAAAGCGCCGATGAGCGCCGCCCCGGCTCCGATGAAGACGGCCATGCCCATCGAATCGACGAACGCGTGTCGTGCCGCGGTGATCAGCTGCGATCCGGCCTCGCCCGGGAGGTTCGCGGCAACGGCGATTGCGGCCCCGATGGAATTGCGTGCGGCCTCCGCAGCCTGGGTAGGGAGCTGGGTGACGGCATCGGTCATCCGGGTCGCATACGCCGAGTTGAGCGCCGAACCTACCAGAGCGACGCCGATGGCGCCCGAGACCTGCCGGGCCACGTCATTGGTAGCCGAGGCCACGCCCGCCTTGGCCCGCGGCACTGCCCCCATCACCGCATCGGTGGAAGGGGCCATGATCGACCCCATCGCCAGGGTCATGACGAGGAGGGCCAGAAGCACCAGCCAGTAGCTCGTGTCAGGAGTGAGTAGCGAGTACGAAGCAAGGGTTAGGGCCAGCACCACGAGCCCGGCGGAAACGACCCGGGTCGTCCCAATGCGTTCCACGATCCGGGGCGCCATTGATGACCCGATCATCATCCCGAGGGCGATCGGCGCGGTGCGCACTCCAGCCTGGAGGGCGGTGTAACCCTGGACGAACTGGAGATACTGGGTGAGCACGAAGACGACCCCGAACAGGGAGAAGAACGCGATCCCGATGGCAGTTGCCCCTCCCGAGAAACGCCGGTTGGCGAAGAAGGACAGATTGAGCATCGGATGGTTGGTGCGGAGCTCGACAACGAGGAAGACGATCCCGAACACGATCGCAGCGAGGAACCCGCTGAGCACCAGACCGGACGTCCATCCCTCGCTTGGTCCCTCGATGATGGCGTACACCAGCGACGAGATGGCGAGCATGGAGAGGAAGGCGCCCGGGATGTCGAGTGGCGTTGCGTTTGGATCGCGGCTGGTCGGAACCAGGATGTAGCCGGCGACCAGTGCCGTGATCACTATCGGGATGTTGACCAGGAACACCGAGCCCCACCAGAAGTACTGGAGTAGAACGCCACCGACAATGGGGCCAAGCCCGATCCCGGCACCAGCCACTCCGGCCCAGATCCCGATCGCCCGGCCCCGCTCCTCGCGGGGAAAGACGTCGGTGATGATCGAGAGTGTGGCCGGCATGATGAGTGCGCCGCCGACTCCCATCACTGCCCTGGCTGCGATCAGTTGATCCGCCGATCCGGTCTGCGACGCGACCAGGCTGGCAAGACCGAAGATGGCCAGCCCGGAAGTGAGAGCCCCTCCCCGGCCAAAACGGTCACCGAGGGCACCGACGGTGAGCAGCAGGCCTGCATACACCAGCACGTAGCTATCGACCATCCATTGCAGCTGGGATGCGTTGGCGCTGAGGTCACGCTGCAACGTCGGCAGCGCGACATTGAGGATGGTGTTGTCGAGCCCGATTATCACCAGGCTCAGCGACAGGACAACAAGCGTGAACCAGCGGCGCTCGTACTTCTGCTCGGGTGTTATTCGCATCGGCGGTCTCCTCTGTAGGACAGCGGTGTTGCACTATAGAACACATCTGACCTACTATGCAACACACTTGTAGTGGAGCGCTACAGGTTTGTTTGATAGAATGGGTGCGCCATGACCGACGAGATCGAAAACGAATGCGATCCCAGGATTGAGCGTACACGCCGCCTCGTGCTCGGCGCGACGGCCGACCTGGTCGCCGAGCGAGGGTACGACAAAACCACCATCGAGGGTGTCAGTGATCGTTGCGGGGTGGCTCGATCGACCATCTACCGCCACTGGCCCGATAAGCAGCACCTCATTGTCGAGGCGGTCAAGAGCCGTCTCGTTCTCGATCCCGATATCGACACCGGTTCCGTGCAGGGCGACATCGAGTGCTTCCTCGGTCAGTTGGTCGAGTGGTTCAGCAACGACGATGTCGTCACCATCGCCCTCTCCATGCTGAGCGCGGCCCACCGCAACGCGGCCATGAGCCGATTGCACTTCGAAGCAACCAAGGCGCGACGCAATCATCTCGTGCAGTTGATCGAGAGGGGCAAGAGTCGTGGCGAGCTGCCCGCCGATATCGACGCAAGCGACTCCGTCGCCGAGCTGGCGGGTGCGATCTTTTACAAGCGCGTCGTGCTCGGCGAGCCGATACCTCCCGACTACGTGCGGCAACACACGGAACGTTGGCTTCGTCAGGTCGGGTGGGTGCCCGTCTCGACCGCGGGGTGAGGCACGGCGCTTCGCCTGTGCCAGACTTGCCGCATGGAGTGGAATCGCGACGGCAGCCTGATCATCCTGTTCGTGGCCCTTGTGCTGATCGCCGTCTTTCTCGCGGCCGCCGAGACCGCGCTGGTGCGGGTATCCCGTGTTCGTATCGCCGCCATCGCGGACGAAGGAAGCCGGCGTGGTAGGCGAACCCTCCGGCTACTCGATGATCTGCCCCGCGTACTCAACACGATCCTGCTCTCGGTGCTGCTGGTCCAGATCGGGGCGGCGACCGTCACAGGCATCCTCGCGGACCGATGGTTCGGCAATGGAGGGGTCACCATCGCGTCGTTTGCCCTCACCCTCTTCCTTTTTGTCTACACGGAGGCAATCCCGAAGACATTTGCCTACCGGGCCGCCGCCCGCGTCGTGATGGCTCTCGCGTTCCCCATCGGCTGGCTCACGACGCTGCTGAGACCGATAGTCACCGTCCTGGTGAAGTTTGCGGATCTGCACGCCCCCGGTCGGGGCATCGCGACGGCTCCTACCGTGACCGAGCGCGAGCTGCGCAGCCTGGCCGCGGCCGCCGCCACCGAAGGCGAGATCACCGACGCCGACCTGGACCTCATCGAAGGGGTCTTCCGGTTGGGCGACCGGGTCGCCGACGAGGTCATGGTTCCCCGCGTCGACATAGTCGCCGTACCCGTATCGGCAACCGCGGCCGAGGCTCTCGACATCGGTCTCCGTAGCGGCCACCGGCGGCTCCCGGTATACGACGGGACAATCGACAACATCGTCGGCGTCGTGCGCCAGCGCGATCTCGTGGTCAACATCGAGACCGAGGTGAGCGATGTCGCGTATCAGCCGCTGCTCGTCGCCGAGAACAAGCGTGTCCTCGAGCTGCTCAGGGAGATGCAGAGCGAAGGGACACACGTCGCCATCGTCATCGACGAGCACGGCGGCACCTCTGGCATGGTCACGATCGAGGACATCGTCGAGGAGATCTTCGGTGCCGTCAGCGAGGAGAAGATCGCGCTGGTGCCGCCGTTGCGCAAAGTGGGACAAGACAGGTGGGTTGCCGACGGGGGCATGCTCACCGAGGACCTGGAGGGTGCGATCGGTGTTCGGCTCCCCGCAGGGGACTGGACCACCGTAGGTGGCATGGTGATGGGCATCGCCGGCGACCTGCCGGCAGTAGGCACGGAGGTAGACGCCGGACACCTTCGGTTCAAGGTAACTGCGATGAGCGGACGCAGGATCAGACGCGTCGAGATCCTTCTGCGGCGGAGGGTCTAGCGAGACGCTCCCTAGTGCCCTGGCCAGGGCACTAGCTGACCCTGGCTGCCGCCAGATACAGGTTGCGCATCAGCGGGTCGATGCGGTCGAGCATGCCGGAGACGGTTACCGTCGCCCCTTTGGCCGGTGGCGGCGTTGTGGCGTCGACGACGACGTCGATGTCGGTGTTGCCGTATAGATCGTTGTCGACGTTGGCCACCGTCACGGTCACCCTGGCGCCGGTTGGGGATTCCCGAACTTCTTTCACCGTCCCTTGCCAACTGACGGTTGCTCCGGCGTACTGATCGTTGAACTTGGTCCTGGTCTCGAAGCTCAGATCGCTGCCTCCGAAGAGGTCGGCCGCCATCTCGTCGAGGTTGACCTCTCTGGCGACCGGCTGCCTGCTCGGGGTCTCGAGCGTCTTTTTCCAGCCCACCACATCGGGGTCGGCGGGAGCCATCTTCTCTAGCTCCTCGAGACGCCGTCCCGCCTGCTCGTCCCGTCCCGCCGCGGCAAGCGTCTCGATCTCGAAGAGGCGTTGGTCGACGTCCTCAGGGTTCTGCTCTACGGATTTGCGCACGCTGCCGGCGACGTCGTCGAGCATGCCGTGTTGGCGGTCGGTGACGTCCTGGTCGCTGACGCCACCGTCCGGAGATGCGAGAAGTTGAGCGGTTCCCACTAGACGCCTGATGACTGACTCGAGCCTGTCCGGGTTCTTCTCGAGGCGAGCCTGCTCCAACCCGATGTGTCCCGCCGAGATAACAACCGTCGGGAACGACGCCATGAGACGGAACAGACCGGCGCGCACAGAAGGTGTCAGGTATTGCTGGATCCGGGTTTGATCGTCGGTCTTGATCTTGAACGCCCCGTCGAACGCAGGGTCACCGACCTCTGCGTCTCTGATTCCGAAGAGCTTGCCGATCTTGGTGAGGCCCCCTTCCCGCCGCAATGTGAAGTCGAATCCGGGGGTGGGGTAGCGGACCTGGTACCGCGTGTAGGTGGTCGAGCTGTTGTTGTGGCGGCGGCTGTAGCTGTCGACGTAGAGCGGGATGCCGTTGAGGGTGCCGGTCAGCTTGGGGTTCGAGAACCACGACCCTGACTCCATCTGGATCCCCAGCCGGCGGGCCACCTCCCCCCAGGATGACGCGATCCGCTTATGCTGCTGATTGGCGGCCGCCACGATCAGGCCGATGACGGCAATGACGATGATCACACCGAACATGTGGCAAGTATGTCATGTTCCAGCGGCCGTCCCTAATAGTCGCCACCCAGCTTGGTGTGGTCCCAGGTGATGGTCCTAACCGGCTCGACCAGGACGGCCGTGTTCTTGGCGGCGAACCGGCCGAATGCGGTCTGCAGAGCCTCCGGGTCGAGGTCCATCGGCGTGTCGTTGATCATCGGGTACTTGGCCGCCAGCCGGCCGTAGATGGACAACACGTACTCCGGGTCTGTGATCAGGTTTGCGGTGCCCTTGATCATCACGCCGCGCAGCTGCGAGTACTCGTTGCCGGTCTCCACCAGCACGCTGAGCCTGGGGTTCCGGTGCAGGTTGACGATCTTCTGCGACTTGGTGAAGGAGCGGAACACCACGTGTTCCCCGTCCATCACGTACCACATCGGGGCGAGGTGGGGCCAACCGTCGCCGCCAATCGTCGCCACTTCGAGAATCTGGTTGTCGGTGAGGAACCTCTGGACTTCCTCGGCGGTCATAGTTACGTCTTTGCGTGCCATGGGAGAAACATAGTGCCGGAACCAAACCGGCCGGGTATCGTTCCCGCAGAGGAGCCGACATCCGCGTAGGTACGGGCGACCCGAAGGCGGCCGATACCGCGGACGCGGAGGACACTCGACAACCGGTCCGTCCCCCAACTGGGATCAGTGGGGAGAAAGGGAACTGCTATGACAGGAAAGATCACCGTACCCGCCATCCGCGGTCGTAAGGGTGGCGAGAAGATCACGATGCTCACCGCCTACGACGAGCCGACGGCACGCATCGCCGACCGTGCCGGAGTAGACATCATCCTCGTCGGAGATTCGGTGGCCAACGTCGTGCTCGGCCGCTCGGACACCCTGGCGATGACCATCGACGAGATGGCCTACCACACCAAGGCGGTCACCTCGGCAAATCCCAATGCGCTGGTCGTCGGCGACATGCCGTGGCTCAGCTACCACACCAACGGAAAAGAGGCTGTGCACAACGCCGGTCGGCTGGTGCGTGAGGGCGCCGAAGCCGTCAAGCTGGAAGGCGGGCGGAAACGTCTCGATGTCATCAAGGCTGTTCTCGACGCCGAGATCCCCGTAATGGGTCATCTCGGGCTCACCCCGCAGTCGGTCAATGCCATGGGTGGCTACCGGGTTCAGGGCAAGCGAGCGGCCGCCGCATATGAGCTCGTGACCGAGGCGAAGCTGCTGGCCGATGCCGGCGTGTTCGCCATCGTGCTCGAAGGGGTGCCGGACGTCGTCGCTGAGATCGTGACCGATGAGATCGCGGTTCCTACGATCGGGATCGGTGCGGGTGCTGCTTGTGACGGGCAGGTGCTCGTGTTTCACGACGTGCTCGGGTTACACGGTCGCCCTACCGCAAAGTTCGTCCGCCAGTACGCCCATCTCGCCGATACGGCCGTTGCCGCCCTCGAGGAGTTCATCGCAGACATCCGCGGTGGGACTTTCCCCGGAGACGACGAGACCTATCACATGCCGGTGGATTCCGCCGACATCTTGCATGAGATGCGCCAGATGTCAGGTGGGCTACCCGGTGACGGGATAGTCACAGACGATTTCCTCGCCGACGAGGCTATGGAGCAGTAGTCCCTCACGTGCCCGCCGCGGCCGCATACGGCGGCAGCGGCTCCTCGAGTCACAAAACGAGAAGGGCCCCGGGTTCCCGGGGCCCTTCTGCATAGACTCGAACTTCTCTATCCCTTGACCGACCCGGCCAGGATCCCTCTGACGAAGTATCGCTGCAGCGAGAAGAACACCACCAGCGGTACCACGGTCGAGACGAACGCACCCGCCGTCAGCAAGTGCTCGTTCTGACCGAACGAGCCCGCCTGCGAGGCGATCTTGACCGTTATCGGGAAGGCTGGGCCATTACCTCCGATCATCGTCAAGGCGATCAGGTAGTCGTTCCAAGTCCAGAGGAACTGGAAGATCGCAAACGCCGCAAGCACGGGAACCGACAGCGGGACTACGAGACTCCAGAAGATCCTGTAGTGATCAGCGCCATCGATCCGCGCCGACTCGAACACATCTGCCGGTAGGCCGGATATGTAGTTGTGCAGCAGGAAGATGGCGAACGGTAAGGCGAATCCGGTGTGCGTCAACCACACTGCCGTCACCGTCCCCGATAAGGAGAAGTCGGGGAAGAACGTCAGCGTTCGGTGAAGCAGCGGGATTGTCCAGTGCGCACCGCCCGAGTAGGTGGTGAGCAGCGGGATCAGCGCCACCTGGAGCGGGATCGACATCAAGGCGACCGTTGCGATGAACAGCCACTCCCGCCCCCGGAAGTCGATCCAGGCGAATGCGTATGCGGCGAAGGCCGCTACTGCAATCGGGATGATGGTCGCAGGGATCGCGATCGCCATCGAGTTGAGCAACGCTTGCCCAAGACCACCCGTCGCTCCTGCGCTCAGCACCTCCTTGTAGTTGGCCAGGGTCAACCCGCCGCCGTGGCCGGTGAACGTGGTCCACCAGCCGGTCGCCCTTTGGGCGTCGCGGGGCCTGAAGCTGTTGACAAGCAGGCCCAAGCTGGGGATGGTCCACAGGATGACCAGCATCCAAAGGACCCACGTGGGGATTGCCTTCAGGAAGCGGTAGATCCGTTTCCCGACGCCACCCTCGGAGCTTGCCGCCCTCTCGGCCATGGCGCGTCCGTCGACTGCGGTCATCAGCGGGCCTCCTTCTGCATGCGGCGTATGTTCAAGATCATCACCGGGAGCACCGATAGGAGGATCAGCACCGCCAGCGCCGAACCTTTACCGAAGTTGAAGTTCGTGAAGGCGGTTGTGAACATGGCGTTGGCTAGTACCTGGGTGTCGAAGTTCCCGTTTGTCATGACCTTGACGATGTCGAAGACCTTCATCACCAACACGATCAGCGTTGTTATCACCACGCCGATCGTCGGTGCGATCTGCGGGATGGTGACCCGCCAGAACGTCTGCGACTCGGTAGCGCCGTCAACCTTCGACGCTTCGATCAGATCAGAGGGGACCGCCTTGATCGCTGCCGAGAAGATGACCATCGTGAATCCGGTCTGGATCCAGATCAGGACCACCATCAGGAACAGGTTGTTGTACGGGCTGGACTCACGAACGAGGATCGTCTCTTTGAGTATCGTGCCGTCGTCGGCTACCGAGAACCCGCCGATACCGTTGGTGAGGAGCCGTACCAGGATGTACAGGAACGGCAGCGCCGTTACCAGCGAGCCGGCGAAAAGCCCGGTCGCCCCTGCCTTATAACCCCGCCAGCTCATGTAACCCAGGCCTGCGATGACGGCTGCAAGCAGCAATGCCGCTAGGACCTTGGGCCAACCGCTGTTTGACAGCTGGCCAAGAGCGACCCAGATGGCATTCAGCACACCCGTCTGATCCTGACGAACTTCCCTGGCGTTGTAGACGAACCGCCATATGATGCCGGCGCCGACAAACGAGATCGCCATCGGCATGAAGATCAGCGATTTGGCGATGTTCTCCATTTTGGCCCTGTCCGCCAGCACGGCGACTGCCAAACCGAACACGCTTGCCAGGGTGGTGACCGCAACCACCCACCACAGGTTGTTGAACACGGTTCCCCGCAATGCGGCGAACAGGGAGGTGAGCAGCAGGAACGCACCGATTGAGATCGGGGCCAGCGAGCCGCCTGATTTCTCGAACGACATCCCGCGCTGCCGACCCAGCACGATACCGGCTATGACCCCGCCTACGATCAGGATGATCGCGCCCCAGAACAGCGTACTGCCAAAGATGTCGGACCAGTTGCTCAGATTCCAGTTGTTCGGGTCGCTGAACACGTCCTTGTAGTTGGTCAACCCGACAAGCTTGTCAACGCCACCGGCGGCACGCTCGGTGGGCGGCAGCGTCGCGTCGGGACCAAGGAACGACAGCCAGATGGTGCGCAACGCAGGCAGCATCAGCGAGGCGAAGATGAATAGCAGCGCCGGGCCGAGGAATATGTACACGCGCGAATTCCGGGCGATTCTGTCTCTCGTTGGATATCTGGCGACGGGCTTGAGGCCGATGTATGCACCGACGGCAACGAAGCCGATCACCATCGCCAGAATTGTCCAGATCTGGTCACCGTCTAGATCCATGCCGGCAATAGACAGCACCCGTTTGAAGTCCCCCAGTTGGGGGGCGACCATCGTGCCGATGAGCCAACCGAGGCCTCCGCCGAGGGCGAGTGAGGCTCCGAGCGGCGATCTCCGCTTACCCGTGTACCAGAGTGCCGCGGCAATGGCCAGCCCGATAACCGTCCAGATGATGAGTTTGCCGATCTCGAACGCCGGCACCAGGGCCAGCTCGTAGAAGAGCGCAAACCACAGCCCCAGCAGTCCGGTGGTGGCCATGGCCACCAGCAACCGATTCCTCCGGACACTGTCCGACATCGTCGTGGGCGTATCTTCGGCCTCACGGTCACCGAGCTGGTACTGGGTCGAGGTGACGGCCGACCCGCTCACCCTGGCGTACAGCCAGCCCCCGGCCAGACCGATGAGCGTCGGCACGATGGTGTTGGCAACCAGCGTCACCACGAAGTCGACGGCTGCGACGAACCCGGTTGGGTTCGGGGCACCGACCAGCGGCCCGTGGCCCACTATGGAAACACGGTTGGCCCACATCAAGAGCCCGGTACTGAAGCCGAGCAGCGCTCCAATCATGGAGCTAAAGACCGGGTACCGGCTTCGTGCCAGGTCAAAGAGCTTGTTGGCTCCGACGAACAGCCCCGCGCTACCGCCGACCGCGGCCACGATGCTGATCAATGTTGCGAATACTCGATCCATCGTCCTCCCATCCTCGGGGGGTGACCAACAGACGCAAGATTCGACTCACGCCGGCTCGCCGCCCGGTCCGTTTCTCTCCCGCACGGACCCTCGAAAGTCGCAGGGCGCCGGCACCTTCGTGCCGGCGCCCTGCCTTTACTCAACTATTCGGTCGATATCGGTTTACGGCCACGCCGCATCGATGGCCGCGGTTGCTGCTGCAGCGTCCTCCTGGCCATTGATGAAGCTGGTTCCTTCGGTCCAGAAGGCGCCCGAGCCGACGGCTGTCGGCATCAGGTCGGATCCGTCGAATCGGACAACATCCGCACTCGCCAGAATGTCGAGGAACGACTGCTCGAGCGGGTTGTACACGCTCATGTCCTGCTGCGTTGCCGGCGACAGGAAGCCGGACAGTGCGCCGCCGCCACCCTTAGAGAGTGCCTGCAGCTTCTGCCGGTTCTGACCGTACTCCGAGGTGGCGAAGTAGTTCATCACTGCCCACACCTCGGGAGCGTCGCGGAACGCACCGACCAACGTACCGGCACCAAGCACCGGGTGGGTGTTCGGATCAACAGCCGGGAAGTAGAAGACGTCAACTGCGCCATCACTACCGTCGGCGACCGGGGTCCCATCCGGGAAGAAGGCCGAGAAGAACGACGCCTGGCGGTGCATGAAGCAGTCGCCGTTGACGAGCGGCTCGCCGTTGTCACCAAAAGCGGTGGAAGCGATGGAACCGCCTGCTGCATATACCGCTCCGGGGGTATCCCAGAGGTCCCTGATCTGATTGAACACGTCGATGACGCGCTGGTCCGAGAACGGAACTTCGTGCGAGACCCACTGGTCGTAGACATCGGGCCCGTAGTAACGGAGCATCAGATCCTCGACCCAGTCCGTGAACGGCCACCCGGTGGCGGCGCCGGACTCGATGCCGACACACCACGGCGTGTTGCCGTCGGCGATCATCTGGTTGCTGAGGGCCTTGAGCTCGTCCCACGTCTGCGGGATCGTGTAGCCGGCGGCTGCGAAACGCGCCGGCTGATACCAGACGAGCGACTTGAGGTCGGCCTTGGTCGGGATGCCGTACTGGACACCGTCGACGTTGCCGAACGAAGTCCACGCATCACTCTGGTTTGCCGCGACCGTTGCCAGCACATCGTCAGGCAGCGGGTACAGAGCACCCTGCCGGGCGAAGTCGGCCAGTTTGCCTGGCTGCGGGAACACGAAGATGTCCGGCGGGTTGCCGCCGGCTACCTGTGCGTTGATCTGATCCGACGCGTCGCGAGCACCGGTGTAGACGATCTCTATGCCGGTTTGTGCGGCGAAGAGATCGAGGGTCGCCTGCAGCGATCCTGCCTCAGCCGCGGTCTCTTCGGGACCAAACACCGTCACCTTGGTGCCGGTGAGATCGACCATTCCTGCGGTGGTCGTGGTCTCGGCCATTGTGGTTTCTGTACTGCCTGCAGTTGTCGTTGTAGCCGCCGCAGTTGTATTCGATGGAGCTGCCGTCGTTGTGTCCCCAGAGCTGTCGTTGCCGCACGCCGCAGCGAGCATGGCAAACACAACTACCAGCAGCAACCACTTGAGTTGCTTCATGGAGTCCTCCTCCTTGAGCGCCGGCCGAGCGCCGACGCGTTTCCAACAATAACGACGACCCTCGCTGTCTCAAAGTCACGTCCATCCATGTACTGCCAGAGGACGAGAGCTGCCGTAGATTTCCGGTTGAAAAACGGAACCGGTTCCAGTAGTAGTCTAAGTTGAGATCAGTGAGGTTTCTCGATGTCACAGATAGTCGTATCCGAATTCATGAGCCGAGATGCTCTCGAGCCGTTGCAGGGAAAGTTCAGTCTTTCTTTCGATCCCGGCCTCGTAGATGACCGATCCCGGTTGCTATCCGAGCTCGCCGAAGCCGAGGCGATCATCGTTCGCAACCGAACCAGGGTCGACGAGGAGCTGCTTGATGCTGCCCCGCGCTTGCGTGTCGTCGGCCGGCTCGGCGTCGGTCTCGACAACATCGATCTGGACGCTTGTGCCCGGCGTGGGGTAGCTGTCCATCCGGCCACCGGAGCCAACGCCGTCGCCGTTGCCGAGTACGTCATCGCCGCCCTTCTCATGTTGTTTCGGGGTGCGTATGCCTCGAAGGTGCGGATGCTGAGTGGATCATGGCCACGGGCGGACCTCCAGGGCAGGGAGACAGCGGGCAAGAGCCTGGCTCTCGTCGGCTTCGGCGAAATCGCTCGGCTCGTCGCCGAGCGGGCGACCGCCCTCGGCATGACGGTCTCCGCATACGACCCCTTCCTAGCTGCCGACGACCCTGTCTGGCAGGGGATCACGAGATACGACACGGTGAAGTCGTTGCTCACCGGCCGCGACGCAGTGAGCATTCACGTCCCGCTCACCGCCGATACCCGGCACATCCTCGATGCCGCCGCACTGGCGTGGCTGGCACCCGCTGCTGTGGTCATCAACACGTCCCGGGGTGGGGTCGTCGACGATGTAGCCCTCGCCGATGCCGTCCGCCGGGGTCATCTCGCGGGGGCGGCGCTCGACGTATTCGAGGAGGAGCCGCTGACCGAGGAGGGCGCCCTGAAGTTCGCCGGGCTCGACAACATCGTCCTCACCCCCCATATCGCCGGCCTCACCGCCGAATCGAACACCCGCGTCAGCGAGGTGACGGTTGCCAACGTTCTACAGACTCTCACGACAAGTTAGGAGCAAAACGTGAAGTTTTTCCTCGACAGTGCCAAGACCGATGACATCGAGTACGCCCTCGAGATGTGGAATATCGACGGCGTCACGACCAACCCCCGTCACGTCCAGGTGTCGGGCAAGCCGTTCCTCAAGGTGATCAACGAGATCGCCACCATCTTCGACGGCACCGACAAGCCGATCTCGGTGGAGGTCAACCCTCACCTCGATGATTGGAAGACGATGGTCGCCGAGGGGAAGAAGCTCTCCGCCATGTCACCCAACTTCGTCATCAAGCTGCCCGCAACCGAGCCCGGGTTCAAGGCAGTCTTCGAGCTTGCCGACCAGGGCATCCGTTCGAATCTCACCCTGGTCTTCTCAGCGGCCCAAGCCCTCCAGGCGATGCGGATGGGGGCGGCGTTCGTCTCCCCGTTCATCGGTTGGAAGGAGAGCAACGGTGAGGAGATCACCCACTTCGTCGACGAAGTGGCGGCGATCCGCGACGTATACGGCTTCGAGACCGAGATTATCGTTGCGGCAGCCCGCAACGCCAGGCAGATAGTCAACTCCGCCGTGGTCGGTGCCGACATCGTCACCGCAGGGATGCCTGTCTTCCAGGATGCGTTCGCCCATCCCTACACCGACGTGGGTCTCGCCAAGTTCCAGTCATTCTGGGACGAGACCCCCTACGAGTAGTGCCATGACCCGGTCCCGGAGACGACTCGGCGTGCTGGCGCTTGCCCGCCCCACGTTCGACGTTCCGTACGCAGAAGAGGTAGCGGCCGCGGCGCTGGCGACCCTGGGTGGTCTCGATGCCGAGTTGATCGGGACGACGGACCTGCTTTTCGACGCCGCCAGCACCGAATTGGCACTAGAGCAATTCAGCGACGGCGACCTCGATGCGTTGCTGCTGCTCCAGGTTTCGTTCACCGACTCGTCGATGACCGAGGCAATCGGGGCGAGGTTCGAGACGCCGATCATCATCTGGTCTTTCCCCGAGGCCAGGACCGGAGGGAGGCTGAGGCTCAACTCGTTCTGCGGGTTGAACCTGGCCGCGTTCGCTCTCGTGCGGGCGGCGAGCAGCTTCGCCTACGTTCACCGCGCCGCAGACGATCCCGGCGCCGTTGCCGACATCGAGCAGATTCTCTCCCGGGGCATCACGCAGGAAGCCAGCCGCAGAAGACCGGCGCGGGAGACGACAGCAGCGGCCGCCACAACCGCGGCGGGTGTTGCCGCCCGTCTGGCGGAGACGACGATCGGGGTCATCGGTGATCGGCCAACCGGCTTCGACCCCTGCGGCTACGACGCGGGGACGCTTGCCGCGGTGACCGGGGTGACGGTGGAACGCAGCCAGCTCGCCGACATGTTCGCCGCGGCGGCCGCAACACCTGCCGAGACCATCGCGGCGACCAGGAGGCGCGCCGAATCCTCGCTCGGCGATCTCGACGGCCTCGACCAGATGTCGCTCGGCAGGTCGCTGAGCCTCTACGGCGGGCTGAAGAAGATGATCGACGAGCGGTCCTGGGCCGGTGTCGCCACGAGATGCTGGCCTGAGTGCTTCACCGAGTTCGGCGGCGCCGCCTGCTCGCCACAGAGCATGCTCATCGACGATGGGACGCCGGGAACCTGCGAGGCCGACGTCTATGGAAACGTAACTGCTCTGTTGCTCCAGTACATCGCAGGCGAGCCTGCCTTTGTCGCAGATCTGGTGGAGATGGACATCGTGGGCAGGACGGGTGTGATGTGGCACTGCGGGCTCGCCCCGATGCACATGGCGCCTGACGACGGTTCCGCGGTCGGCACGATTCACTCGAACCGGAAGCTGCCCCTGCTCAATGAGTTCGCCCTGCGTCCCGGCAGGGTGACGATCTGCCGGCTGAGCCAGGCAGGAGGGATGCAGTCGCTGGTCATAGGGGGCGGTACGATGCTCGAAGAACCGCTTGCATTCTCGGGAACTGCAGGCGTTGTCGAGTTCGACGTGCCCGCACCCGAGATCGTCGCGACCATCGCCAGAGAAGGCCTGGAACACCACTTCGGAATCGTGTACGGCGACTATCGCGAGGAGCTAGAAGCCCTGGCGGCTCGCTGGGGTATCCCCGTTATCGATCTATAGAGAGGAGACAGCAATGAGCAAGGTGAAGGTCGGCGTTGCCGGGTATGGAGTGATCGGCAACCGGCTCGCCGCCGGCGTTGCCCGGCAAGAGGACATGGAGTTGGTCGGTGTGGCCGATGTCGCTCCAACGCTGCCGGTGCGTGCGCTCGCGGCGCGCGGTATGCCCTACAAGCTGTTCACCGCGATGGACGGTGCCGAAAAGGCGCTGGAAGCAGCGGGTATCCCGGTCTCGGGGAACTTCGACGATCTCCTCGGTGAGGTCGATGTGATGCTCGACGCCGCCCCCGGCGGGATCGGTGCGAAAAACAAGGAGAAGTATGTCGCCGCGGGCGTCAAGGCCGTCTTCCAGGGCGGCGAAGCAGGATCTGTCGCAGATGTGTTCTTCCACGGAACCGTCAACTACGAGAAGGGTCTCGGTAAGGACTACCTCAAGCTGACCTCGTGTAACACCACCGGCTTGATCCGCGCCGTCGACGCCATCCACAAGGCTGTGGGGGTCGAGAAGGTATTCATCACGATCATCCGCCGTGTCGCCGACCCGGGCGATACGCACCGTGGTCTCACCAACGTGCTCCAGGTGGAGCCGATCCCCAACCACCAGGCCGTCGACCTGTCGAACATCATGGAGGGTGTCGACGCCACCGGCCTCTTGATCCACACCCCGGTCACCCACGGACACATCATCACTTTGTGTGCGACGCCGAAGGCGAAGATCTCGGTAGACCGAGCTCTCGAAGCGTTCAAGGCCTACCCGCGCATCAAGGTCGTCCGGATCGCCGACGGCTTCAACTCGAACGCCTCGCTGTTCCAGTGGGCGCGGTACATGGAGTACCCACGGGCCGATATGTATGAGATCGGCTTGTGGGAAGAGATGGTGGGTCTCTCCGGCGATGACGTCGTGTGGGGGATCAACATCCCACAGGAGTCGGTGACGATCCCCGAGACGATCGACGCGGTCCGCGCCGCGATGGAAATGCACGCCACCGGTGCCGAGGCCGTGGCGACGACCAACAAGTATCTCGGCATTCCTGACTAGGTGCTCGGGCCGAGCACAAGGAGACAGTGATGACGGACAAGATCCGCTACGGCGTGATTGGCACGGGGATGATGGGCCTCGAGCACATAAACAACGTCAATGCAATCGATGGGGCCAGTGTCGTGGCGATCTCGGACCCGGATCCCCGGTCGCGCAAGTTCGGTCAGAACACCGCGGACATCGCGGACAACATGGTCTTCGAGTCTCATCGGGATCTTCTGGCGGCCGGTGTGTGTGATGCGGTGGTTCTCGTATCACCGAATCACACACACGCCGACATCATGGAGGACATCCTCGCCACCGACGTCCACGTGATGGTGGAGAAGCCGCTCGGGACAACAGTTGCCGAATGCCGGCGCATCCTGAAGGCCGCTGAGGGGCACAAGGGCATCATCTGGATGGGGCTCGAGTATCGATACAAGCCGCCGATCCAGGCGCTGATCAAGCAGGTGCGTGCCGGGGCGGTCGGCAACATCAAGATGATCGCCATCCGCGAACACCGGTTCCCCTTCCTGGTCAAAGTGGGGGATTGGAACAGGTTCAACCGCAACACCGGCGGGACTCTCGTAGAGAAGTGTTGCCACTTCTTCGACCTGATGACCCTCATTGCCGAGTCGCGCCCGGTCCGGGTGTACGGCTCGGGTGCCCAGGACGTCAACCATCTCCAGGAGCGGTACAACGGTGAGACCCCGGATCTGCTCGACAACGCCTTTGTCATCGTCGACTTCGAGAACGGCATCAGGGCGCTGCTCGACCTGTGCATGTTCGCCGAGGGGTCACGCAACGAGCAGGAGCTTGCGGTGACCGGCGACGTCGGCAAGGTGGAGTCGTTCGTCCCCGATGCCGTGATGCGGGTCGGGAGACGCGCAGAGCGCTCTGTCAGGGAGGTCGCCGTGTCCGAGGATCACGTCGCCTACCGCGGTCTCCACGAGGGTGCGTCCTATCTGGAGCATCTCGACTTCGCCACCGCGATCCGCACCGGGACGCCGGCTTCTGTCACGCTCGAAGACGGGCTGCTGGCGGTCGCGGTCGGGCAGGCGGCCCACCTGTCAATAGACGAGGGTCGCCCTGTGATGATGACGGAGGTCCTCGGCGAGGACATGTCCTGAAAACGTTCGGCACACCCTGCTACAGTCGGCGGCGTGTGCCAATGGAACCGGTACCAACGCACAACAAACCGCCTGGCAAACCGCCTGGCAAACCGCCTACCGGAGGTGCAGCAACAATGAAACCGGACATAGTCATCCACGACAGTTCCGACTCGGTCGGAGTCGCTGTTGTTGAAGGGATCGAGACGGGCCAGGACCTGACCGTCTGGGTCATGGACACAAACGAGAGCAGGTCGATGAAGGCGCAGGAGCCGATCCCGCTCGGTCACAAGATCGCGCTCGTCGATCTCGCCAGGGGCGACACCCTGATCAAGTACGGGTACGACATCGGGTTGGTGACCGACGACATTTCCACCGGCCATCACGTTCACATCCATAACGTCAAGACCAAGAAGTGGTGAAGGAGGAAACGATGACTCGAACCATCAACGCCTACCGGCGCAAGAACGGCCGCGTCGGCATCCGCAACCACGTGATCATTCTCCCGGTCGATGACATCTCGAACGTGTGCGCAGAGAAAGTCGCCAACAACATCGTCGGTACCATCGCCCTGCCCCATGCCTACGGCCGTCTCCAGTTCGGCCCCGACCTCGAACTGACCTTCGACACGCTCATCGGTACCGGGTCCAACCCGAACGTCGCTGCCGCCATCGTCATCGGGATCGAGCCCAAGTGGACCCAGCGGGTAGTCGACGGCATCGCCGCCACCGGGAAACCGGTCGCCGGGTTTTCCATCGAGCGGCATGGCGATCTCGAGACCGCGGCAATGGCCGGCCGCAAGGCGCAGGAGTTCGTTCAGTACGCGACCGAGCTTCAGCGCGAAGAGGTACCACTGAGCGAGTTGTGGATCGCCGCCAAATGCGGTGAGTCGGACACGACCTCCGGTCTCGCCAGCAACCCGACCGTCGGCAACCTGATGGACAAACTCGAGCCTGAGGGCCAATACCTCTGCTTTGGGGAGACCTCCGAGCTGACCGGCGCCGAGATGGTGTGCGCCGAACGGGCGGCCACTCCCGAGGTACGGCAGAAGTTCCTGGATACCTGGAACGCCTACAACGACATGATCAACCAACACAAGACGAGCGATCTGTCGGAGAGCCAGCCGACCGCAGGCAACATCGAAGGTGGTCTGACCACGATCGAGGAGAAGGCGTTCGGCAACCTGCAGAAGATCGGGAAGGCCACCAGGTACATCGATGTGCTGGTACCGGCCCAGCCCCCGACCAAGGGGCCGGGGCTGTACTTCATGGACACGTCGTCTGCAGCCGCCGAGTGCAACACGCTTCAGGCTGCGGCCGGGTTTGCGCTTCATATCTTCACCACGGGTCAGGGCAACATCATCGGCAACCCGGTAATGCCCGTGATCAAGGTGACGGCGAATCCCCGTACCGCCCGGCTCATGGCCGACCACGTCGACCTCGACGTCTCTGGTCTGCTCAGCGGCGAGATGACTCTCGATGAGGCCGGTGACGCGCTGATCGACATGGTCGTGCGTACGGCGAACGGACGGAACACTGCAGCCGAGACGCTCGGCCATCGTGAATTCATCTTCACCAAGCTGTACCAGTCTGCATAGGAGACGGCGATGATCCGCACTGCGGAACAGCTCGTGGAGCTCGCCAGGCGGGTGCTGGTGAACGCAGGCACATCCGAGCCGGCGGCAGGGTCGGTGGCCCTGGCGCTGGTTCGGGCCGACGCCGACGGTCTCCACTCACACGGACTGGCACGGCTCCGGGCATACTCCGGTCAGGTGACGACGGGCAAGGTCGCCGGTAGCGCCGTCCCCGAGCTCGAGATACTGGGCCCTTCGGCGGCCCGCATCGACGCCCGGGAGGGGTTTGCCTTCCCGGCCCTCGATCTGGCGATCGAGACGATGGTCGACATGCTGGCCGTGACGCCCATCGCCGGGATCGCCATCACCAACTCGCATCACTTCGGCGTAGCGGGTCACCACGTGGAGCGGCTCGCCGAGAGGGGCGCTGTCGGGATGGTGGTCGGAAACTCGCCTGCGGGCATTGCTCCGTGGGGTGGGTTCCGACCGCTTTTTGGCACCAACCCGATGGCATTCGGATTCCCGCGGACGGCTGCTCCTCCAGTGGTTGTCGATCTGTCACTCTCGAAACAAGCCCGGGGCAAGGTGAAGCTCGCCGCCGACACGGGACGGGAGATACCTGAGGGGTGGGCATTGGACGCCGCCGGCAAGCCAACCACCGACGCTGCGGCCGCGCTCGGCGGCTCGATGCTGCCACTCGGCGACGCTAAGGGTGCGGCCCTGGTGCTGGCCGTCGAGATCATGGCGGCTGCAATGACAGGCGCCAACTTTGGTTTCGAGGCGTCCTCGTTCTTCGAGACCGAAGGTGAGCCGCCGCGGGTAGGGCAGTTCCTATTGGGCTTCGATCCCGGTCCGCTCAGTGGAGGCAGCTATACGGAGCGGCTCGAGGTGCTGCTCGATGCCGTCACCGACCAGCCGGGCACCCGGATTCCCGGCAGCCGCCGTCTCGGCAACAGAGAGCGCTCTGCGGCCGAGGGTATCGACCTTCCCGACGAGCTGGTCGCGTGGATGGAGCAGGTCACCGGCTGAGGTACGAGTCAGGTCATGGGATCAGTACGGCTCGTTTCCCGGGGCCCACTTGATGCTGCATCCCATCGAGGGGTACTGCATATCGGCGACCGACTCACCAGCGATTACGGAATCGACCGCAGCTCGTAGGTCGGCGCCCGTAACCGGGAGGCCGGAGTCGGGGCGCGATTCGTCGAAGCGACCGCGATATACGAGGGTGCGCTCGGGACCAAAGACAAAGAAGTCCGGTGTGCACGCCGCGGTGTACGCCCTGGCCACCTCTTGCGTCTCGTCGTAGAGGACCGGGAAGGGGTAGCCCAACCTCCTGGCGGTTGCGGCTAGCTCGTTGGGGGCGTCGTCCGGGTAGGCAGTGGCGTCGTTGGAGCTTATGGCCACGATGTCCACATCGGCGTCCGCATAGTCACGACCGAACTCGACCAGACCTTGTTGGACGTGCTTGACGTATGGGCAGTGGTTGCAGATGAACATGACCACGAGCGCCTTGGAAGAATGGTCGGCCAAGCTGACGGGTTGGCCACTCACTGTGTCAACGAGATCGAAATCGGGCGCCGCGGTTCCCAGCGCGAGCATTGTCGATTCCACAGCCATGCAAGCTCCTCTATCGCGTGAAGAGCCAGCCTAGGAGAGATGTGCGACGCAAAACACGCCGATCAATGCAGGATCGTTGCCTCGAAACGGTACATGGCTAAGTCCTCGTCGGGGCGGAAGCGTCCCTTCTGCCGGGCAATTGCGACCTGCTGTTCCGGGGTCGTGATCGATGGGATCGCAGGCAGCAGAAGGCCTATGCGCCCGTGCTTCTCGACGATGACGCCGTAGCGGGCAGGGTCGAGCTGAGAGAGATCAGCCACCTGCTCTCGCTCGCCGAGCAGGTAGACGGTTATGTCGAGTCCTTCCAGCTCACCCGGTGTCAGCGGTGGGAACCTCGGGTCGGACACGGCTGCCGATACGGCCAAGCGGGCGATTTGGCTACGCAGAGTCGGCTCTGTGGGAACGGTAGATCCGATGCATCCTCGCAAGCGTCCTTCGGCCTCCCCGGGTTCGGGTCGCTCGTGAATCGAGACAAACAATGCCACCGGCGGCGGATCGCCGGGCTCGGCGTCCGGGCGAATCAGCTCGTTGTCCTTCACGTAGCGCTCGATCGCCTGTCTGGCCAGCTGCACGTAGGGATGCTCGTCCATGGCTCCAATGTATCGCCACGAGGCGACAACCACCAGGCTCGCTATTGTTCCGGCGTGAGCTTCTTCGAGGTTCCTGCTCCACCTCCCGAACCGCCTCGATGGCCGGGAGGGCAGCAGCCGGAGTGGCTGGGACCGCCACCCGGCATGCTGCCGGGTGTGTCGGCGCAGAACGCTCAGGTGTTCAAGACCGACCAGGTGTTCATGATGGCCCACCGTTTCCTGGTCTACCCGAACGGTCTCGAGTTCACCCTTCATGTCCGCTTTCGCAACCCGGAGGACTATCAGGGTGATCTCGTTTTCGATCTGCACGGACCGCGATCGCAACCGCTTTCGGATGACTTTCTTCGTTTGGGGGTGATGCTGGCGGACGGGACGAAGTGGACAAATCTCGAGCGACGGTGGCAGCCCAAGCACGCCGACGACCGACCCAAGCAACCGATTATCGGCTTTCGCCGGGGCGGAGGGGGAGAGGATTCCTACAACATGCAGTACTGGGTGTGGCCTCTGCCGCCGGCGGGACCGCTGACTATCGTCGCCGAGTGGCCGGCTTTCGCCATTCCGGAATGCCGTCTCGTGATCGACGCCACCGAACTGCGAGCTCGCGCTGCGGACGCCGAAGCCATCTGGCCGATTGATGCGGGCACACCGCACTGTGTCGAGAACGACTGAGCGGTGTAGGGGTCAGTCGCTCGGTTGACCACACCTTGTCGGTGGTGACGGGCGAGCGTACCCTTGAGAAGAAGGAGTCGTATGTCGACACGCCGAGCTGCGGTTGCAGGCACTTTCTATCCCTCCGATCCCGTCCGGCTGGAGGGCGACGTCCGGGCGCACCTCGACGCGGCAGGGGTGCCGCAACCCGACTCGTCGGTGCGCATGCTGATTGTTCCCCATGCGGGATACATCTACTCCGGACCGGTGGCGGCTCGCGCATACCGGTGTCTCGAGAACGTGCCGGTCGAGAGGGTGGTGCTGCTCGGTCCGGCACACTACGTGCCTTTTGCCGGGATGACGTTGCCCGGGGCGGACGGTATGGAGACACCGCTCGGGATCGTCTCGATCGACGCGGATGCATGCCGCGGACTGTTGGCGGATTCGCTGGTCACCGAGGACCCGGAGGCCCATAGGCGCGAGCATTCGCTCGAGGTGCAGCTCCCGTTCCTCCAGGTGGTGACACCGGGCGTTTCGGTGGTGCCGCTGCTGACCGGAGCGATAACACCCAGGCAGGGAGCCGACGTCGTTGCCCCCCTTCTCGATGACAAGACATTGCTGCTCGTCTCTTCGGATCTCTCGCACTACTACGACTCGAAGATTGCACGTCGCCTCGACGCGGCCACCGCCGCGGCCATCGTCCGGCTCGACTGGGCCGCGCTCGAGCATGAGTCCGCCTGCGGGCGCACGGCCATCCAGATTGCATTGGAGCTGGCGACCCGTCTCGGCTATCGGGTGACGATGCTCGACCTGAGAAACTCGGGCGACACGGCCGGGCCATCCGATCGGGTGGTGGGATACGGAGCGTTCGTCCTGGGACTCTGAAGCCGGAATGCGGCTCAGGATTTGTAGCCGCTGATCCGGACCGGGCGGCGGGCCGCTCCCCATGTTCCCGGCTGCGACTCGAACACGCCGGCGCATCCGGTCCCGCAGGATGTGCAGCGACCGTTGCCGTCGAGCCGCCAGTCGCCGAGCCGGTACCAGTCGCGCTCGATAAGGGCGGTTCCACAGTTGTGGCAATAGGTGGTCTGACCGTCCGGGTCGTGGACGTTCCCGGTGTACACGTAGCGCTCGCCGTTGTCGAGAGCGATCCGGCGAGCCCGGGTCAATGTCGCCGGCGGCGTGCGGGGAACGTCGAGCATCTTGAAGTCGGGGTGGAAAGCGGAGAAATGGTGAGGTATGTCGGGGCCGAGGTTGGTGACGACCCAACGGGTCATCTCGTCGATCTCCTCTATGGAGTCGTTGTACCCGGGGATGAGGAGCGTTGTGATCTCCAGCCAGACGTCGGTCTCGTTGGCGACATATTCGAGCGTGTCGAGAACGGGGCGGAGGGCGGCGGCGGAGACACGGTGATAGAACTCGTCGGTGAAGGCCTTGAGGTCGATGTTGGCAGCATCCATGTGCTCGTAGAACTCGCGGCGCGGATCCGGCATCACATACCCGGCCGTCACCGCCACCGCTTTCAAGCCCTGGTCCCTGGCCGCGTCTGCGGCGTCGATGGCGTACTCGTGGAAGATCACCGGGTCGTTGTAGGTGAAGGCGATGCTCCGGCACCCGGTCGCTTTGGCGGCAGCTGCGATCTGCTCCGGTGAAGCCTGGTCGCTGAGGGTGTCGAACTCCTTCGACTTGGAGATGTCCCAGTTCTGGCAGAACCGGCAGGCGAGGTTGCATCCTGCGGTCCCAAACGACAGCACCGGAGTGCCGGGCAGGAAGTGGTTGAGCGGCTTCTTCTCGATGGGGTCGATGCAGAATCCGCTGGAGCGCCCGTAGGTGGTGAGGACAATCTGGTCGTCTTCCCGGGTCCGCACGTAGCACAGGCCACGCTGGCCTTCGCGGAGCTTGCACTGCCGCGGGCACAGGTCACATTGAACACGCCCGTCGTCCAACTCATGCCAGTAGACGGTGGGAACGGTTGATTCGAGTGTCACCACACACACCTCCACCCCCAATGCTACGGACCTCCCCGAAGAATCGGAGGAACGTGTCGAGATTCCCACCCGGCTCGCCATCTCGCGGTGATGCCCTGTATATGATCGCGGGAGCTGTCCCCTCTGGAGGAGCTGTGAAGTTATTTGTGACCGGGGGGACAGGATTCGTCGGCAGCAACATCGTGAAGGTGGCCGCCGAACGGCACGGCGCCGACGTGATCACCACGGCACACAGCTATCGCAGTGACGGCAGAGAGCAGTTCTCGATCGTGAACCTCGACATGACCGACCGTGACGCCATGCGCACCGCGGTGCTCGATGCTCAACCCGACGCCATTGTGCACTCGGCGGCGACTTTGGACTGGGACGCGATGCACAAGGATCGGATGTCCGCCTGGAACGTATACGTAGAGGCCACCAGGACCCTGATCGATGCCTCCAACGAGGTCGGGGCCAAGATGGTGCTTGTCTCCACCGACTGGGTCTTCGACGGTGCGCAACCCGGGGCGACGGAGGCAACGCCACCCAACCCGACCAACCTGTACGGCGTGCTCAAGGTCGTCTGCGAAACGCTGGTGCAGGCCACTGCCGACAACGGGGTGGTCGCCCGGGTGGCCGCGGTGAGCGGGACCCACTGGGCGCGGGAGGATTGGGTGCCCACCCAGAACGTCGGAATGGGGTACTTCGTCGGTGCCGTGGTGCACGAGTTGCAGGCCGGGCGGCAATTCCCGGTGTGGACCGGACAGCTCAACATGAGGGCGACGCCGAGCCTGGCCAGCGAGAGCGCCGAGATGATCATGCGCATCATCGAGAAGGATGTGCGCGGGGTGTTCCACTGCGTTGGCGGCTTCAGCATCGGAAGGGTCGCTCTCGCCACGGCAACCGCAGAGGCTTTCGACCTCGATCCCGGGTTGATCACTACAAGCACCGGCGACTTCAGCGGCACCGGAGGGATGCGCATCCCCATCGACACGACGCTCGATGCAGGTGCCACCGCATTAGCGCTCGACTACGACCTCCCAGATCTGGAGCGGTTCCTAGCAACCTTCCGGCACGAGGTGGAGCACCACGAACTGGCGGGGGTGTGACATGGCATCGGCCGAGCTGATCCTCGACGCAGGCGCCAAGCTGGGCGAGAGCCCGGTGTGGAGCGCGGAGCAGGGTGTCCTCTACTGGGTCGATATCGACGGCTGTGCGGTGCACGCCTTCTCACCGGAGACGGGAGACGACCGCAAGTGGGATCTGGAAGGCAAGCCGACCGCGCTCGGCAAGACGGCCGACCCGTCACGTCTGTTGGTTGCCGTCGACGTCGGGATGGCCTGGCTGGACCTCGACAACGGCGAGCTGACGCCGTGGATGACGCTCGAGGAGACGCAGCCGAACGTCCGGCTCAACGACGGGCGGTGCGATCCGGCAGGTCGCTTCTGGGTGGGCGGCATCTACGACCCGACGTCCGCTATGCAGTACGTGTCCTACCTGCACCGGGTGGAGCCCGACGGGAGCTTCGCGACGGTTCGTGACCATGTCGGCTGCGCCAACGGCACGGCCTTCTCGCCCGACGGCAAGACGATGTACTGGGCGGAGACCCTGGACAAGACCGTGTTCGCATACGACTACGACGTCGACACGGGTGAACGACACAACGAGCGGGTGTTCCTGGAGTTCGGAGCTGCGGGGCTTCCCGGAAAGCCGGACGGCGCATGTGTCGACGAGACGGGCTGCTACTGGGTGGCGTGTGTCGGTGGGGCGGCGGTGGCGCGGATCACGCCGAACGGTGCTGTCGACCGGGTGGTCGACGTGCCGGTAATTCGCCCGACAATGCCTGCGTTCGGTGGCCCGAACCTCGACACGATGTACATCACCAGCATCGGAGTACGCGACCCGGAAAAGGACGGTCCCGGCCCCCACGGCGGCCTCTTCGTATTCGACCCCGGCGTCGGTGGCCTACCCGAGCCGGTGTTCGCCGGCTGACCCCTGCCGTTTCTTGCGACGCTAGAGGCCTCTGGTGCCGGTCGACGGTTCGAGGACGACGACGGTGGTCTCACCGGATCGGAGCGCCGCGTAGTCATCGAGTTTTGCGTCGAACTCTCGCCAGCGGTCCCACAGTCGTTCCCGTTCGTATCCCTTTGCGGCTCGGCCCCTGACGTTGCGGCTGCCGCCGACGAGATTGACGGTGACGTCCGGGTGCGCCTGTAGGTTGAGCCACCAGGCGGGTTCGGCTTCGCCCCAGCCGTTCATCGCCATCGTGACCAGGTTCGGTCCGTCGTCGAAGTAGCCGAGGATGACCCCTCGTTCCTGCCCGGTGCGACGCCCGATGGTGGTGAGATGCATCATTCCCCAGCGGCTGCCCTTCACCCGGCGCAGCCCGAACCGGTGACCGGTCACGCGGTACAAGCCGCGGTGCACGGACCAGGCGGTGCGAACGAACCATCGTGGGGGAATCCGGGCCGGCTTCTTGCGATCGTCTGGCATGCATCGCTCCCTATTGGGTGCCCCGTCAAGGCTAGTGACCAGTCTCAACCAGGATCCGGTTTGATTTGGCAGATCCTTAGTCCCACCAGACGTCCCACCAGACGTCCCACCAGACGTCCCACCAGACGTCCCACCAGACGTCCCACCAGACATCCCGCCAGACGTCCCACCAGACGTCCGGGAAATCGACTTCAACACGAGGGAGTGGATCCAACCCCTCGCACCATCAGACAAGTAGAGGAAGGAGTCAGCCGTGGCGGTTCTGCGTGCGGCACTGTCGGGCATGACGTCTTCCTTCGCCCTGTCGGGACAACCACCGTACGGGTCAATCGCTCCGAATGGTTGGGACGGATCCGCCCGGCGCCGTCAGCGACCGAGGTGCGCGGTGAGCACGGCGGCCTCGTCGTGGAGTG
This sequence comes from uncultured bacterium, assembly GCA_963801165.1. Lineage (GTDB taxonomy): Bacteria > Actinomycetota > Acidimicrobiia > Spongiisociales > UBA5794 > JAAETI01. The sequence continues at coordinate 405,693 of CAWDDT010000005.1, read as the reverse complement.
CCCGCGCCCGGTCGTACCGTCCGGCTTGCTCGTAGGTTGCGGCGGCCCGTTGCCGTTCGGCTATCTCGCCGCGCACGATCTCGGTGACGTGGGCTTCGCTGAGATCACGGCGGGCAACCTCCGTGGCGCCGACGCCGATGGCAGCACCGGCGACCCCGCTGTTGCCGATCAGGGGGGTAGGGGCGTCCGGGGTAGCCACCGCCCCGGCATTCTCGATCGCGGCCAGCGCGGATCGCAACGCGGCGACGGTGATCTTGTCACGCGCCTTCATGGCTGCGGGCAATGCAGCACGCATGCGATCCTGGATTCTTTCCGGTTGCTGAGTCATGGCCGGATGAGCCTAGCCGCGGGTGCGACGCGCCCGGGCAGAAGGCACCTACTCGGCTTGGAACGTTCCAATCGCACGATGTAGTATGGCAGGACAATCGGAGGACCTGATTGCCCGCGTCGTTGCCGCCTGTATGGTTTGAACGAGAGATCCTGCCGGATCTGCGCGCCCGCGTCGCCGGGGAGGCAACCATCCTCGGACCGGCCTCGGCTACTCCAGACGATCCCTATGCGGGCCTTCCGGGGGCGTTGGGTATCGTCGCTTCCCAGCACGTCTACGACGGTGCGCTGATGGATCTCGCCCCTGGTCTCCGAGTCATTGCCCGCACCGGGATCGGCTACGACAAGGTGGATGTTGCTGCCGCCACGGAGCGCGGAATCGCGGTCACCAACACGCCGGATGCTCCCACCATCTCCACTGCAGAGCACGCCGTCACGCTCCTGATGATGGCCGCCAAGAACGTCAAACGCTCTGAGAGTGAACTGCGGGGAGGCGGCTCGGACTTCTACGCACGCCACGTCGGAATCGAGCTTGCCGGGTTGACGCTGGGTCTGGTCGGCTACGGGAGGATTGCCCGGCGGGTCGCAGAAATCACTTCGGGCCTCGGCATGAGCATCGCGGCTTACGACCCCTATCTCGATCCCGACCGGTTCGATGGGGTCACCCGCAGCGACACCGTCGAGGAGCTTGCGCAAATCTCAGATGTGCTGTCGCTTCACATCCCACTGACCGAAGCGAGTGCAGGGCTGGTCGGCCATGACCTTCTCGCCGCGATGAAGCCGGGTGCCATTCTCATCAACACGGCGCGCGGCGGACTGGTGGATGCGGAAGCGCTGGCAACGGCTCTCGACTCCGGCCACCTCTTTGGGGCGGGGCTGGACGTCACCGACCCGGAGCCGCTGCCCCCCGATCATCCGCTGCTGCACCGCCTTGACGTCGTCGTCACCGCACACGTGGCCGCCGGGACGGCGGGTGCCAAGCGGCGCATCTTCAACTCAGCTTTCGACCAGGTCATCCAGGTCGTGAACGGACAAAGACCACCACATCTCGTCAACCCTGAGGTGTGGGCTAGATAGGAGAAACAGTGAGTAAGACTATCGGTGTCGGCGTCATCGGTTTCGGATGGATGGGGCAGTCACACAGCCGCGCCTATCGCAGCATCCCGGCGTACTTCCCGGAGCGAGGCCTCGCCCCCAGGCTCGTTGCCATCGCCGACAACGTCCCGGAACGGGTCGATCTGGCCATCAGCAACTTCGGGTTCGAATCCGGAACCGCTGATTGGCATGACCTGCTGGAACGGGACGACATCGATGTCATCGACATCACCGCTCCCACCAGCATGCACGAAGAGCTTGCGGTAGCCGCCGCAGCCGCGGGCAAGCACATCACGTGTGAGAAGCCCGTCGGCATCTCCCCCCAGGCCACGGCCGTCATCGAGAAGGCGGCACGGGACGCCGGCGTTGTCACCGGCTGCGGCTACAACTACCGCCAGGCACCGCTCGTGCAATACACCCGCCGGCTCATCGACGACGGCAGGCTCGGCGAGCTGACTCACTATCGGGGCCGGTTCTTCTCGATGTACGGGCGTGATCGGCTAGGTCTCCTTTCATGGCGCTTCAAGCAGGAGGCGGCCGGATACGGGGTGCTCGCAGACATCATGTCCCACGCTCTCGACATGGCCCACTACATCAGCGGGCCGATCAAGAGAGTCGTGGCCACCAAGGAGATCTTCGTCAAACAGCGTCCCCTGCCGACACCGGGCAAAGGCACCCACTACGACCGGGGCAAGCCGGGTGACCCGATGGGGGAGGTCACCAACGAAGACTACGTCGGTGCTCTGGTCGAGTTCGAGAACGGAGCGCGCGGCACGCTCGAAGCAGACCGCTCGATCTTCGGGCCGCAGAGTCAAATGCGCTTCGAGGTCAACGGAGCCAAGGGCGCCGCGATGTGGGACCACGAAAAGCTCAACCAGCTCCAGCTGTATCTCCCCGAGGAGCAGCCGGCGGATGGCTTCATCGAGGTCTTGTCCGGCGACCAATTCCCTCACCACGGCAATTTCGTCCCCGGTGGCGGCAACTCCATCGGCTACGAGGACTTGAAGGTGATCGAGGCACTGGAGTTCATGACGGCCGTGGCCGCAGGTGGCACGAACTACCCCAACTTCAACGACGCGCTCAACGTAGCCTCAGTGATGGCCGCCATGATCCGGTCCTTCGAGTCCGGAAAGTGGGAGGACGTCGTCAGCTTGCGTATCGACTGAGGAAGCACATGCTCACAACCAACACAACCAGGAAGAAGCTCGAGAACGGCGAGGCCGTCTACGGCTTGTTCTTCCGATACGCCGAGCCATCGCTGGCCGAGCACGTCGCCATGCAGGGCTGGGACTTCATCATCTTCGATGCCGAGCACGGTTCGCTCGAAGCCCGTGACATCGAAGGGCTCTCCCGTGCCGCCGAGTTACACGGGGTGACCCCTATAGCGCGCGTCACCACCAACGAGCCATCCACGATCCTGCGCTTCCTCGATGCGGGGGCGCACGGCGTCCAGGTGCCGTGGGTGAACACTGCAGAAGCCGTTGAGCAGGTGGTCCGCTCCGTAAAGTACGGGCCGCGCGGGCTCCGCGGTCTGGCCGGGAGTCGGCAGGGTGGCTGGGGCAACACCGAGTCACTGGCCGACTTCACCGCCCGCGCCAATCGGGAGACCATGGTCATCATTCACATCGAAACCACCGATGCCGTGGCCGCAGTGGAGGACTACACGACGATCGACGGCGTAGACGTGCTGTTCATTGGTCCCACCGATCTCTCCCACTCGCTCGGTCATCCCGGCAACCCGGGCCATCCCGAGGTGAAGGAGGCCATGGAGCGGGTGGCGGATGTGGTGACGAAGTCGGACAAGACCCTTGGCATCTATGCGGGAACGCCGGAGTTCGCTGCCGAGTGGTACGACAAGGGTGCCCGCTATTTCACGTCGGGCGTCGAAGGATTCATTAAGCAAGGAATGCAAGCCTATTTGTCCGCGGTGCGCGGCTGAGGAGGAGAACTCGTGGAAACAATCCGTTTGACCACAGCCCAGGCCATCGTCAAGTGGCTGCTGGCGCAGCGAACCGTTGTCGACGGTGAAGAGGTCTGCGTCTTCGCCGGTCTCTTCGGCATCTTCGGTCATGGCAATGTGACCTGTCTGGCTGAGGCTCTCGAGCCCGTCCAGGAACAGTTGCCCACCTACCGCGGGCACAACGAGCAGTCCATGGCTCTCGCTGCCGTTGCCTACGGCAAGGCGATGCGGGGACGGCGGATCATGATTGCCAGCTCCTCGATCGGTCCGGGAAGCACCAACATGGTCACAGCCGCAGCAGCCGCACACGCCAACCGCATCCCCGTGTTGCTCTTCTCCGGCGACACCTTCCAGCACCGCATCGTCGATCCAGTCCTACAGCAGGTGGAGAATTTCGAGGATCCCACTGTCACCGCCGCGGACGCTTTCAAGCCCGTAACTCGCTACTGGGATCGGATCAGCCGTCCCGAGCAGGTCATCCAGTCGTTCCCGCAGGCACTTGCGGTGATGCTCGACCCGGGAACTCGCGGGCCGGTGTTCTTCGCCCTGCCTCAGGACATCCAGGCCGAGGCATACGACTACCCGGCGAAGTTCTTCGAGAAGAAGATTCACTACGTGCGGCGGCCGGGGCCCGATCCGCGGGATATCGCAGCCGCAGCCGATCTGTTGATGAAGGCAGACAAGCCGATGATCATCGCCGGTGGTGGCGTTCACTATTCCGACGCCGTTGCCGAGCTCACCGATTTTGCAGTCAGACGGGGAATCCCTGTCGTCGAGACGGTTGCCGGGAAGGCGGCGTTCGTCCACAACCACCCCAACTATGCGGGCCCGATCGGTGTTACCGGATCGGAAGCTGCCAATGCGGTCGCCGAGGATGCAGATCTGGTGCTCGCCGTCGGCACCCGGCTCCAGGACTTCACCACCGGTTCGTGGACGGTGTTCAAGAACCCCGACACCAGGTTCGTTGCGATCAACACCACGCGGTGGGATGCCTACAAGCAACAGTCGCTGCCGGTGATCGCCGACGCCAGGGCCGGGATCGAAGCCCTCGACGCCGCCATCGGCGACTACAAGGCACCCGGGGACTGGCTGGCGTTTGCCCAGAAGCGCATCGCCGAATGGCACGAGTACCTCGACTCGTGGAAGAGCAAGCCGCAAGATGGCAAGCCCGCGTATGCCCAGGTGATCCAGGTCGTCAATGACATCTGTGACGAAGACGACTACTGCCTGTCGGCGGCCGGCGGTCTCCCCGGCGAGCTGGTGATGGGGTGGCGGTCGAGGTCTGTCGGCTCGTTCGACTCCGAATACGGCTACTCGACCATGGGCTACGAGATTGCAGGCGCCTGGGGCGCCAAGATCGCCAGGGGCGACGGAGACGTCATCGCCTGGACCGGGGACGGCTCGTATCTGATGATGAACTCGGACATCTACTCCACGGTGATGACCGGCGACAAGGTCATCTTCATGGTCTGTGACAACGGCGGGTTTGCCGTCATCAACAGGTTGCAGATGAACGTCGGTGGCGTCGAGTTCAACTGTCTGCTCCGGGACACCAAGCAGGTGCGGTATGTGCAGATCGACTTCGTCAAGCACGCCGAGTCGATGGGCGCCATTGCCGAGAAGGTCGAAAAGCTCGAAGACCTGCCTGCGGCATTCGCCAGGGCCAAGGCCGCCGATCGCAGCTACGTGATCGTCGTCGATATCGACGAGTACACGTGGACCGAAGGCGGAGCATGGTGGGAGGTCGGCATCCCTGAGGTCAGTGATCGGGAACAGGTGCGGGTGGCCCGGGCCGAACTCGATGCCGAGAAGAAGCACCAGCGAGTAGGCGTGTAGTGGCCGCTGAGCTCGAAGGCAAAGTTGCGTTGTTGAGCGGCGCCGGCTCATTTGTCGGCGCCGCCATTGCCGCCAAGCTCGTCGAGGCTGGAGCCCGGGTCGTCCTCGGTGGCCGAAACGAGCAAAACGGGGCTGAGGCACTGGCACCGCTCGGTGACTCGGCCGTGTTCGTCCGTGCCGACGTGACCAGCGACGACGATCTCGACGACATGGTCGACGCCGCGGTCACCCGCTTCGGCGGTATTGACTTCGTAGTCACCGCGGCCGCGATCTTCGACTGTGGCATGCTGGAGACAACCCGCGACAATTGGCGACGGTCCTTCGACGTGAATGTGATCGGCAATGCGATGCTCATCGAGAAGGCCATCCCGCACATGCGGCGGCGGGGCGGTGGAGCGGTGGTCATCATCGGATCGATCTCCGGCAAGCACTCCCAGCCGAACCGGATCGTCTACCCGACGACCAAGGCGGCGTTGCTCGGGTTGACCCGGAACATGGCCCACGCTCTGGCACCGGATCACATCCGGGCCAACCTCATCACTCTGGGCTGGACGTGGAGCCGCAACATCGAGCGCAGGCGTGGGACCAGGGAAGCTGCGGACGCCTTCGCCGCCGAGTTCCAGCTGATGGGGCGTATGGTCGACCCCTCCGAGGCGGGAGACGCGGTCGTCTTCCTTTGCTCGGATAGGGCGTCTGCCATCACCGGAGCCGATCTCGCAGTTGATTGCGGATATGACTCCGTCGGCCCCGAAGCAATGGGTCAGGCGTTTGTGAACCACCCGTATCCACCCGGTGTCTGAACTCGACGGAACGACAAGGGAGGCGCCCCGGGAGGGCTGTCGTTGCGCTAGTTGTGTGCGGCCGATCCCTGGAACGTTCCAAGTCTGGGGGATATACTGCACTGGAGATCGAGGCGGGAGGAACCATGGGTCGGTTTGACGGTAAGACGGCACTCATAACAGGAAGCACCCAGGGGGTCGGCGAGGCCGTCGCTCGCCGACTCGCCGCCGAAGGGGCGCGGGGCATCGTCGTGTGCGGCCGCAATCGAGAGCGGGGAGAGGCGGTCGCCGCGGACCTGGCAGCACAGGGCGCCACTGCTCGATTCGTCCAGGTCGAGCTAGCCGACGCAGACAGCTGCAGGAGGCTCATCGCCGAGACCGATGCCGCACTCGGCCGTATCGATATCCTGGTCAACTCTGCCGGCCTCACGCTGAGAGGCACCATCGTCGACACGACCGTCGAGTTGTGGGACGACATGATGAACATCAACGTCCGTGCCCCATTCCTGCTGATGCAGGGCGCTATCGAGATCATGCGCCGCGAGGGCCGGGGCGGTGCGATCGTCAACGTCGGATCCATTTCCTCTCACGGCAGTATCCCGAGGCTGATGCCATACGCCGTCTCCAAGGCCGGCCTGGCCGTGCTCACCAAGAACGTCGCGTATTCCGTGGCTTGGGACCGCATCCGCGTCAACTGCGTCAATGCCGGTTGGATGGATACACCGGGCGAAGACGTGATCCAGAAGCAGGTCGAGGGCAGCGATGACAACTGGCTCGAGAGGGCCGAGGCAGCAATGCCGTTTGGCAAGATCATCAAACTAGATGAGATTGCGGCGCTGATCGCGTTCGTCGCCTCCGGCGAGGCAGGTGTGATGACCGGGTCTGTCATCGACTATGACCAGTCCGTGATCGGCGCCGGCTACCAACCGATACCGAAGCGTGACATGACCCCGTGAGTATCGATCTGATCACGGTCGGCCGGGTGAACCTCGATCTGTTCGCACAGGACATCGGGGCGGAGTTCGCCGACGTGACCGGTTTCGACGCGGCCGTAGGCGGTTCGCCGACGAACATCGCCATGGCCGCCGGCCGCCTCGGGCTCAGATCGGCCGCGTTCACTGCCGTCGGGGACGACACCGTCGGCGAGTTGGTGCTGCGGTATCTGCGCGACATGGGCGTGGGCATCGACTACGTCTCGGTGAAGACGGGGACGCATACGTCGCTCGCTCTGGTCGGGGTACAACCCCCCGACCGCTTCCCGCTTACCTTCTATCGCGAGGACCCCGCGGACACTCATCTCACAATCGACGACGCGGCCGCGGTGCCGATGGCCGACACGAAGGCGGTGCTGCTCTCAGGTGATGCGTTCAGCCGCGGTACGACAGCCGACGCGGCCCGCAAGATCGCACAGACCGCAGCGCAGTACGACACAACGACGTACATGGATCTGGACCTACGACCGAGCGAGTGGTTGCATCCCCATGCATTCGGCCTGACCCTGCGTCCGGTGCTTCCGTGGGTCGATGTTGTGATCGGCACAGAAGAGGAATTCTATGCGCTGCTCGCCCCGGACCCGGGCCCGGTGGCGGTTGGAGCCAGGATCACATCCGTCGATCGAGAGGTGCTGGAGCAGTTGGTCGAAGTGCTACTCGACACGAGGACTGTCGAGACCGTGGTGGTGAAGCGGGGTTCGGCAGGTGCGACGGTGCTCAACGCCGGCACCAGAACCGAGGTGCCCGGATTCCCCGTCGATCCGGTGAATACCGTGGGGGCTGGTGATGCGTTTGCCGCTGGCCTCATCTGGCGGCGAAACGCCGGCGACGACTGGATACAGGCATGTCGACAGGCAAACGCCTGCGGTGCGATCGAGGTCACCCGGCATGGCTGCTCGGTGGCCTTTCCGACGGCTGATGAGATAGCCGCCTTCATCGAATCTACCGAGCGGGAGCAATGAATCATCATCTGAACCCTGCTCCAGGTTCGGGGGTGATCCTCGAGGTAACCCCGGAGGTCGCCGGATGGCGGACACTCGACTTCTCCATCGTGGCTTTGGAGGCGGGCGAGTTTTGGATGGGCGATACGGGAGTACGGGAGGTCGCCATCGTTCCGCAACAGGGCGAATTCGCCATCGATATCGACGGCGAGATCTTCCCGATGGGCCGGGCCGGTGTCTTCGCCGAGATGGCAGCCGTGCTCTACCTCCCCCCGGGCACGGTGTTTCGGGTGGACGCTGTGGAGCGGAGCGAGTTTGCGATTGGCGGAGCCCCGGCCGAAGGCATGTACCCGGTCCGGCTGATCAGACCCGACGAGATGAAGACCGAGGTACGCGGCGGCGGTGGGGCGCAGCGTCAGGTGAACCACATCCTGGCGCACCCGCTCCCGGCCGAGCGACTCATCCTCTATGAGGTGTATGTGCCGCGGGGCAAGTGGTCGGGTTGGCCGCCACACTGTCACGACGGCTACGAGGGATCACCCTATCTCGAGGAGACCTACTACTTCCGGTTCGACCCTCCGAACGGATGGGGTATGCACCGCAACTACCGGGTGGACACAGCATTCGACGAGAGCTTCGCCGTGGCCGACCGCGACGTGGTCATGGTCACACAAGGCTTCCACTCGAGTGCGGCCGCCCCGGGCAGTCATATGTATTTCCTCAACTATCTGGCAGGCGATCCCACGGGAGAGGACAGATCGATTCCACCGTTCTTCCAACCCGAGTACCGCTGGATCGACGGCAACTGGGATCTGAACGAGATGGAGCTGCCCCATGTAGGCCCGGGCTCCGATGCTATCGAGAAGCCACGATCATGACTCGTCGCAACCTCACTCCCGGCAAGACCCGCGGTCTCAGTGCGACCTCCTCTCCGGAGGGTATCTTCAAGGTCCTCGCGCTGGATCACCGCGATTCGATGCGGGTGCTCATCTCACCGGGCAATCCCTCTGCCGTGTCGTCGTCCGACCTGACCGGGCTGAAGCTAGATCTGCTCCGGCAACTCGGATGCGAGACGACGGCCGTGATGCTCGAACCGGAATACAGCATCGGTCAGGCGATCATGACCCGCTCGCTCCCGGGATCCATCGGCTTCATCGCTGCGATCGAGGCTCAGGGTTACCTCGGGAATCCGGCAGCTCGCAAGACTTCGCTGCTCGAGGGCTGGTCGGTGGAGAAGGCGAAGCGGGTAGGTGCGAGCGCGATCAAGCTGCTCGTCCTGTACCGGCCCGACGCAGGAGCCGTCACCGAGGAGCAGGACGAGTTGATCATGCAGGTGGTCGCCGACTGCGCCAGGTACGACATTCCGCTGTTCCTCGAACCGCTGCCGTACCGTATGGATGGGCACGGAAGTGTCGACGCTCCCGGGTTCGCTGCGATTCGGCGCAGGGTCATCATCGAAACCGTGCGGCGTCTGGCTGCCCTTGGCCCGGACGTGTTGAAGGTTCCTTTCCCGGTTGCCACCATGTATGAGACCGATCGGGCAGTCTGGGCCGACGCCTGCGCGGAGCTCGATGAGGCGACCCTCGTTCCCTGGGTGTTGCTTTCCGGAGGCGATCCGTACGAGCTGTTCCGTGACCAGTTGGACATTGCCTGCCGGGCCGGGGCGTCGGGTTTCCTCGTGGGCAGGGCACTGTGGGGGGATTTCGTAGCCGCTCCTCCCGAGCGAAGAGCCCGGGTCATGGAGCAGACCGTCCGGCCGCGCCTCGCCGAGTTGTCGCGACTCGCTGTCGACTATGGAAGGGATTGGGGCGACGTGGTCGCCCTCGATGACGTGACCGAGCGCTGGTACTCGTCGTATTGACGGGTCTCGGGGTTGTATCTGGAACGTTCCATTCGTTGCTAGCATTGCCCGAAGCCAAGAGGTACTTGTGAAGCGACCCACCATCCTCGACGTTGCCGAACGGGCCGGTGTCTCCAAATCACTGGTCTCGCTCGTCATGCGTGATCCGGACCGGGTCAGCGACGCCAGCCGGGAGGCGGTGCTGAAGGCGGCTTCCGAGCTCGGGTACCGCCCAAACGCGGTCGCCAGAAGTCTGGTGCAGCAGCGATCGCATGTTATCGGCGTTGTGCTGGCGGATCTCCACAACCCCTTCTATGCAGACGTAGCCGACGGCATCGAGGTCGCCGCCACAGGTGCCGGGTTCCGCACCATGCTGTCCTCCGGATACCTCAGCCCGGATCGGGAGAAGGCGTCGGTCGAGACGCTACTCGAGCGAAGGGTCGACGCCCTGATCGTGACCGGAGCGACGATGGACATCGGTGATCTCGAGGAATTCGCCAAGATCGTCCCCGTGACGGTCGTCGGCCGCTACACGGAGTCTCCCGCCATCGACATGGTGGGTGTCGACGACGTTGCAGGCGCGCGGGAAGCGGTCGAGTACCTGATCGAGTTGGGTCACCGCAACATCGTCCATATCCACGCCGGAACGGCGGCAGGCGCACCGCGCCGGTGCGCCGGATACGAGCAGGCGATGACCACGCACGGTCTCGCCGACAGCGTCCGCAGCTTCCCCGGTGCGTTCACGGAAGCAGGCGGGGCCAAGGCGATGGCCGATATCCTCAACAGCGGTGACGTTCCCACGGCCGTTTTCGCACCCAACGACGCGGCGGCGCTCGGCGCCATGGACGTCATCGACTCCGCCGGACTCGCTATCCCGGACGACATCTCCCTGATCGGGTATGACAACCTCGGTATCGCCGGTCTCCCCAGGATCTCGCTGACGACGGTGGGTCAGCCCCGGGCCCGGCTCGGCGAGGATGCCGTCAGGCTGGTTCTGGAACGTCTGCGTGACAACCGCACCATCGCCAGTCACGTTGTCGTCCCCCCATCGCTCGTTATTCGGGCCACTACCGGTCCGCCTCGCCGGATCCCGTGACGCCGCGTGTGGGGGAGGCAACTACGCTCGGAGCCATGTTCCGTGTTGGGCTGGTGCTGCTCTTCGTCCTCGTCGCCGGGTGCGACTCCGCCTCTGGGGCCGGGTCGTTCGACTCCATTGCTCCTGCGGCCACGACAACCACCGTCGGGGCAACGACCTCCAGTACGCCGCCGATCCCCGACGAGCTCAGCGGCTTTGCCGTGACGACTGTGAGCCTCGACGGGGAGGACTTGCTGGTTGCCGTGGCCGATGACGGCAACACACGCCGGCAAGGCCTGATGGGGGTGACCGATCTCGGTGATCTCGACGGCATGCTCTTTGTTTTCGACGAGGACGTGTCCGCCGCGTTCTGGATGAAGGACACGCTAATCCCGCTCGACATAGCGTTCTTCACCGCAGCGGGGGATTACGTAGATGGGTTTGCCATGGAGCAGTGCACCTCCGACCCGTGCACCTCGTATCGCCCCGACCGTTCATACCGGTTCGCCCTCGAGATGCCGGCGGGTGCGATGCCGGAAGGCGTCGAGCACATCACAGTCGACCGATAGGAGACGGCAGTGGCCGAACGAAACATCGTGGCGATGGGCGGCGGCGGGTTCAGCTCCGGTAACCGCACCCTCGACCGGTATGCGCTCTCGCTGGTGCATGCCGACCGGCCCCGGGTGTGCTTCATCCCGACGGCAAGTGGTGACGACGCCGGCTACACGCTCGCTTTCTACCAGGCGTATTCGAGCTACGGATGCGATCCGTACGTCCTCAGTCTGTTCAACCGGGAGATCGCCGACGTTCGCAGCTTCCTCCTTGGTATGGACATGGTTTACGTAGGCGGCGGAAACACCGCCAACATGCTGGCGGTGTGGCGGCTTCACGGTGTCGACGGGGATCTCGAGGAAGCCTGGTATGCCGGTGTTGTTCTCAGCGGGTTGAGCGCGGGCGCCAACTGCTGGTTCGACTCGTCGACCACCGACTCGTACCTGATCGGCAACGCCGATCCTCTCCGCGACGGTCTCGGGTTCATCCCCGGCAGCTTCTGCCCGCACTACTCGTCCGAGCCGTCGCGCCGACCCGAGTATCTCGGGCTGGTGGCCGCCGGCGCCCTGCCGGCCGGATACGCATGCGAGGACGGAACCGCGGTGCACTTTGTCGGTACCGAGCTGAAGACGGCTGTGTCGGTCGACGGCGACGCCGCCGCGTACCGGGTCTACCGTCTCGGCGACGGTGTTTCGGAGGAGCAGCTGCCGCTGGTCACACCGAGTTGACGATCGTCGCCAACCTGATTCTGAGCCGGTGATAATGAACCGGCGGCAAAGAAGAAATCTCGCAGGAATCGTGTCGATTTCCCGGGGCCCGTTCGTGGACATGGTGTCGGAAGTTCCGGCACAGGTCCCAACGAAGGAGGATCGCAATGGCTCAGTATCTGCTCTCGGTGTGGCACGACGACACCTATGAGGTCGATTTCAGCAGCGACGAGATGAAGCGAGTTGTTGCTCAGGTCGACGACTTCAACAACAAGCTCCGGGCCTCAGGATCGTGGGTCTTCGCCGGTGGGCTGCACCCGGCGACTTCGGCGACCGTGGTCCGCACCGTCGGTGACGAGGTATCGATGACCGACGGCCCCTATGCGGAATCGAAGGAGCAGATGGGTGGCTTCTGGGTCATCGAGGCCCCGGATCTCGACGCCGCTCTCGATTGGGCACGCCGCGGCGCCGCTGCATGCGAGGGGCCGGTCGAGGTTCGCCCGTTCGAAGGGTGAACGACCCGTCGCTTGCCGCCGTCTTCCAGCATGAGGCCGGTCGTTGCACCGCAACACTCATCCGCATCCTCGGCGACATAGATCTCGCCGAGGATGCGGTAGCCGAGGCTTTTGTGATCGCAGCCGAGAAGTGGCCGGTGACAGGGATCCCGCCAAACCCGGGCGGCTGGATAACGACCACGGCACGCAACCGGGCGATCGACTGGCTGCGCCGCGAGTCGACACGAACGGATCGTCACATCGCCGCCCACCGACTGAACGAGACCATGGATTACGACGAATCCCCTGAGATGCAGGCACTCGACGCCTTCGTCGATGTGGTGCCGGATGATCAGCTCAGATTGATGTTTCTGTGCTGTCACCCCGCCCTGTCGGCAGATGCCCGGGTCGCCCTTACGCTCCGGCTGCTCGGCGGGCTGAGCACCCCCGAGATCGCCCGCTCGTTTCTCATCCCGGAGGCGACGATGGCGCAGCGGATCGTTCGGGCCAAGCACAAGCTTCGGGATAACCACGCCCCGTACCGTGTCCCGTCGGCCGCCGAGCTCCCCGACCGGCTTCGAGCCGTGCTCGCCGTCATCTACCTCGTCTTCACCGCCGGGCACACCGCCCCGGAATCTGACGAGCTGGTACGCGCTGATTTGTCGGAGGAAGCGATCAGACTGACCCGGGTACTGGTGGGGCTGATGCCCGACGAGCCGGAAGCGGCCGGTCTTCTGGCGCTGTTGTTGTTGACCGATGCCCGACGCCGGGCGCGGACCACGGCAGACGGTGAGCTGGTCCCGCTGCGCGACCAGGACCGTGGACTGTGGGACCGCGATCTGATCGCCGAGGGGCACGCGCTGGTGCGTGCCTGTCTACGTCGCAACCAGCCCGGGCAGTATCAGATCCAGGCGGCGATCGCGGCTGTGCACGCCGATGCCGCGAACGCAGAGGCTACGGATTGGGCGCAGATCGTTGCGCTGTACGACCAGCTCTACATGCTCCGCCCCAATGGGGTGGTGGCGATGAACCGGGCGATCGCCGTCGGTGAGCTCGATGGGCCCGTCGCCGGTCTTGCCGCCCTCGGCGAGGTTGAAGCCGGGCAGCTCGACGAGTACCAGCCATTCCACGCCGCAAGCGCCGATCTGTTCGCCCGGGCAGGGGACGTGGACTCCGCTCGATTCGAATACGACCGGGCGATAGAGCTGACCGAAAACGAGGTCGAGCGTCGGTTTCTCATCAGAAAGCGCAGCCGCCTGACCGGGTGACGCGGGCCCGACACAGGAGTTCTTCCGCGTTCATGTCGAATCCCGGTTAGTTGGCCGTATCACGGGGGGCGGAGGTGACTCCTGTATACGGACCGGGGACGGGTCGGGTCAGGAGAGTGGTTCCTCAGCACTCACCCAGGGGGAAGATGCGTCACCGGGATCCTCCCGGGCTGTGCCGGACGGCGATGAGATCGTCCGGCACAGCCACCTTTCGCGATGTGGCTAAATGGCCTCCGTCCCGTTACACTCGCTACCCGCACGAGGAGTGCGTCGGGCATCACCAGCCCGGCACCCTCCCAAACCCCTGCTCCCGGAGAGACCGGGGGCCTCTCGCAACAAGCGACTGTCCACAGGAGGTGAGATATTGCGTTCGTATGAGTTAATGATGATTCATCGTCCCGAGCTGACGGAGCCCGATGTGCGGACTCTCGTCGGCGAGGTGGAAGGTGTGATCGCCGGTGCCGGCGCCGTGACCGGTACGAATTTCTGGGGCAAACGCCGATTCGCTTACGAGATCGACCATCTGCACGAGGGCTTCTACTCGGTCATTGAATTCGAATCAGAGACCGACACCGTGGAGACGCTCGACCGGGCCCTGGGTCTTCACGATGCGGTTGTTCGTCACAAGATCACCAGGCTCGGGCGCAAGTAGCCCGAGAACCTGTCACACCTTTGTTGCACACTGTCAGTGAGTGCGCGGAAAGTAGAGAGATTAGGTGATGAGAGATAACAGTGTGACCCTCGTCGGCAACCTCGTCGATGACCCCGAGTTGCGGTTCACCCCCAACGGTGTTGCCATGGCTCGTGTCCGTTTCGCCGTCAGCCGTCGCTTCCAAGATCGGAACAAGGAGTGGCAGGAAGAGACCAGCTTCTTCGGCGGTACCTGCTGGCGTGACATGGCCGAGAACGTCGCCGAGTCGCTGCAGAAGGGGATGCGCATCATCGTCGTGGGCAGCCTCGAGCAGCGGTCGTGGGAGAACCAGGATGGCGAGAAGCGCTCCACCATCGAGATCCGCATCGACGACATCGGTCCCTCGGTACGTTGGGCAACCGCCTCGGTCACCAGAACGCCTCGCAGCGGCGGCGGCGGAGACTGGAACGGCGGCAGCGGCGACAGCGGCGGCGGTGGTGCCGGCGGAGGCTCCGTGCCCCCTGCCCCGGTCGCCCGTGACGACTACGGCCCGGACGAGGCCCCGTTTTAGGAAGTTGGTCGGCAGCGGTGCGTCGACCCGGGGTCGGTGCCGCCAGATGTCGAGCAGCAGAAAGAATCATCGACTTCCCCAAGGAGAACACTTATGCCCCCGAAAGCACGGACCAAGCGCCGTCGCATGTCGGCTGCCGATTCCCGGCGCCGTCCAAAGGTGTGTCAGTTTTGCAAGGAAAAGACGCGCTTCATCGACTACAAGGAAGTTGCGGTGCTCCGTAAGTACATGTCCGACCGGGGCAAGATCCGGGCGCGCAGGGTGACCGGTGCTTGTCCCAAGCATCAGCGTGAGCTGGCGGTTGCAATCAAGAACGCCCGCGAGATGGCGCTGCTGCCCTATATCTCACAGAGGGGCTGATGAACGTCATATTGCTGAAGGACGTCGCCGAGCTCGGCGGCAAGGGCGACATCGTCGATGTCGCCGACGGATACGCACGCAACTACCTGCTTCCGAGGAAGCTGGCAACAAAGGCCACCGCCGGTGCTATCCGGCAGGCGGATACGGTGCGCAGGCAGCGGATCGAGGTGGCTGCCAAGCTGAAGACCGAGGCTGAAGAACTGGCCAGGAACCTGGTTGGCTCCCGGATCGTCATCGCTGCCCGTTCGGGCGACGAGGGCAAGCTGTTCGGCTCTGTCGGGAGTCATGACATCGCCGAGGCGGTGAGGAAAGTCAGTGGTGTCGAGATCCCGAACGCATACATCGAGATCCCGACACCGATCAAGGAGATCGGGCTGCACGAGGTGACCATCAGACCCCACGAAGAAGTGGAGTTCAGCGTGACCCTCGACGTGATCCCCGCATAACGGCCCGGGTAGACGGGCAAGGAAGGCATGGCATTGGGAATCGACGATCCTCGATCGGGTTCCCTGCGCGTTCCTCCACACAGCGTCGAGGCCGAGGAGTCGGTTCTCGGCGCTGTTCTGCTCGACAGCGACGCCGCCAACATCGCGCTCGAGCGGCTCCAACCTGATGACTTCTATCGCCCCTCTCACCAGGCGATATTCGATGTCGTGCTCGACCTGTTCAACAAAAACGAGCCGGTCGATGCGGTCACGGTCGCCGAGGGTCTGCGCCGCAGCGACATGTTGGAACGTGTCGGCGGTCTCGCCTACCTGACCCAACTGCTCGACGCCGTTCCGGCTACCTCCAATATCGAGCAGTACGCGGCGATCGTCGAGGAGCATGCGCTCCGACGAAAGCTGCTCCGGGTCGGCGGTGACATAGCGAAGCTCGCCACCGAGGTCAGCGAGCCGATAGGCGACGTTATCGACAAGGCAGAGCAGTCGGTGTTTGCTGTGTCGGAGAAGCGGGTTGGTGACGGGCTGGCACCCATCGACCCGCTGCTGGGCCCGGCGATCGAACGAGCCGAGGAGCTGCACCGGCTGGGTCAGGAGGTGATCGGGCTCTCGACAGGTCTGCGTGACCTCGACAGGAAGCTGGCCGGTCTGCATTCAGGAAACCTCATCGTCATCGCGGCCCGACCGGGGATGGGGAAGACAACTATGGCGATCGGGATCGCACAGCACATTGCGATCCAGGGCGATCCGGTGGCGATCTTTACCATGGAGATGAGTCGCGAGGAGATCGTCACGAGGATGCTCTGTTCGCAGGGGCGGATCGACTCCCAGCGGCTGCGCACGGGACGGCTCACCGAAGGCGATTTCTCGAAGCTTTCTAGTGCGGCGAACGTGCTCTACAAGAAGCCGATCTATGTGGACGACTCGTCCGGGCTCACCGTCACCGAGATTCGCGCCAAATGCCGCAGGCTGAAGCGCCGTCATGGGCTGGGGCTGGTGGTGGTGGACTATCTCCAGCTGATGCACGGCAGCGGTGGCGAGAACCGCCAGCAGGAGATCGCCATCATCAGTAGAAGCCTCAAGAGCCTGGCCAGAGAGCTCGAGGTCCCCGTTATCGGTGTCTCCCAGCTGAACCGCTCTCTGGAGCAACGCGAGGACAAGCGGCCCCGTCTCGGTGATCTACGCGAGTGTCTTGCCGCCGACACTCAGATCAGGCGCCGCGACACCGGGGCAGCGGTATCGATCGCTGATCTGGCGCGATCCGGACAGACGGACATACCAGTGTGGAGCCTGAGCGACGAATACAAGCTGGTGCCCGGTGTCATGTCCGAGGCGTGGTCGACCGGAGTGAAGCCTGTGTTCAAGATCACAACCAGGTCGGGACGCAGTCTGCGGGCGACAGAGAACCATCCGCTGAGAACCTACGCCGGCTGGACGATGGTCGGTGACCTGAGCGTCGGTGATCGGATCGCCGTCCCGCGCCGGTTGCCCGCGCCAGACCGTCCTCAAGAGATGAACGAGGAGGAGATTGGCCTGCTCGCTCATCTGATCGGCGATGGTTCCTATGTGCGGCGGCAGCCGTTGAGATATACGAGTATGGACCCCGAGAACCATGGCTTTGTCATGCTCGCTGCAGGCGCTCGCTTCGGCGTTCGTCGCCGTCCCGTGCCGCTTCGGGGTCGGGCATGGCAAACACTTCTGCCGGCGCCTTATCATCTCACACGCGGTCGGCGCAACCCCATTGCTGCCTGGCTCGATGACCTCGGCGTTTTCGGCCAAAGGTCTAAGACGAAGAGGGTGCCAGAGAAGGTCTTCTCGCTCCCAGATCGGCAGATCCGCCTGTTTCTGAGGCATCTATGGGCTACGGACGGATCCGTTACGGTGCAGCGAAGTTCGGACCGCGTTTCGGTTTACTATTCAACAGCGAGTCCTGGCCTCGCGGCGGATATCCAGACGCTGCTGCTGCGGGTGGGGTTCATACCTCGTCTCCACGTTGTGGCGCAGGGGCAGTACGCGCCGGCGCATCAATTGTGGATCTCAGGGGCTGATCAACAGCGTCGGTTCCTCAGCGAGATCGGGGTCCATGGGGCTCGCGCTAAGAACGTGGGCGAGGCACGCGTCGCGCTCCAGGGACGATCCTCCAACACGAACGTTGATACGGTGCCGCTGGAGGTATGGAACGCGGTACGCAGCAGCATGGCTGAGGCCGGCGTGACGCACCGACAGCTCGCAAGTCACTTGGGGATGAGCTATTGCGGGTCGGCACTGTTCAAGTCGAGCATGTCTCGCGAGCGGCTGGGGCGCGTCGCCGAGGCTGTCCCGGGTGATGATTTCACAAAGCTTGCCAACAGCGATGTCCTTTGGGACGAGATCAAGTCGATCGAGCCCGATGGGGTCGAAGAGGTCTTCGATGCTCGAGTTGCTGGCACGCACAACTTCCTTGCCAACGGAATTGTCGTGCACAATTCCGGCGCGATAGAACAAGATGCGGACGTCGTCCTGTTCATCTACCGGCACGAGTACTACCACCCCGAAGCCGTCGAGACTAAGGGAATCGCCGAGGTTGCCATCGCCAAGCACCGCCAGGGTTCCGTGGGCCGGGTCGACCTGACCTTCCTCCCCGAGTTCACCTTGTTCTCGGATATGGGCCGGGACACACCGGTCATCTGAGCTAGCGCCGCTTCCTGGCTCCCCGGGAGGCACCGCCAAACGCAGTGCTGACGCCGAGTACGAATCCGAAGTCGTACCAGTTGCCGCTGTTGTGCACGTCGTAGACGTTGACCGTGTCCCTGAAGAGCGAGATCAAGAACGCGATCGGGGCAATCAGACCATGCCACAGACCGAGCCAGAACCCGGCAACGCGACCGTCTACAGCGGCAACCCCGGTTTCGGGATTGGCTCCCGCCGAACAGGCAGCGAGCAACAAGACGAGCAGCACAACGAGCGGGACTAGACGACGCACCTTCACCGAAACCTCCAGGACGGGCCTCTGCTCAGAGTAACGATGGGCAGTTGCCGCGCAACGTGCCGTTTGTCACTTGTCTGCGGCTGAATCTGTCGGTGTCATCGCGTATGTTGTAGATATGGAAATCAGCAGCATCATCAACACGGGTGGCTGGAGAGCTGCCTTCATCCAGATCGGGCTGGTCGTCTTCGGAGGATTCAGCATCGTCATCCTGCTGTCGTTCGGAGGGCAGTTCATCGTCGCTCCCGGGCTCCTGCCGGCGCAGTGGCTTGTTGCCCGCTCCACAGCGGGGTTGCTATCGAGGCTGTTTTCGATTCTGGGCGGGCTTCTACTTCTCGAAGTCGTCCCGCTCGCCGCGGTGGTCCTGGTGAGCGACAGCATCGCGGCGACACTCGGCGGGGTCGTGGTCGCGATGGTCGGTGCGTTTGCGTTCTATCGAACGAGCCAGGAGAGGCAATGACGATCGACACCTCGACGATTGCCGCTGCAGGTGCCGACATCCGGTCCGTCGCCAAGGAGGTGGAGGTGGGTGCCGCTCCCCGCGACGTGTGGAGCGCGTGGACATCGAGCGAGGGGATCGCGTCC
The DNA here is from genome assembly GCA_963801165.1 of uncultured bacterium. Taxonomy (GTDB): domain Bacteria; phylum Actinomycetota; class Acidimicrobiia; order Spongiisociales; family UBA5794; genus JAAETI01. The sequence goes on along the minus strand of CAWDDT010000005.1, from coordinate 386,275 downwards.
TGGTGGGGCCCGCCTCGATCCAACATCGAGCTACGGATCGGCGGACCGTTCGAGTTGCTGTTCCTGAGCGACGCCCCACCGGGCAAACAGGGTTCGGAGGGCTGCCGCATTCTGTCCTACGTGCCGGGCGAGTCGTTCTCATTCACCTGGAACGCTCCGCCGCACTTGTCCTTGCGGCAGACAAACACCTGGGTGGTCTTGACGTTCACCCCCACCGATGCCGGCACCCGGGTCCGGTTGGTCCACACCGGGTTTCTCACCGGGCCCGACTGGGACGAATACCTGGCCTACTTCGAGGATGCCTGGGGCGTAGTGCTGGATCGACTCGTCGCACACTGGCCATCGGAGTGAGACGGTGACCAGAGCCCTGGTACTGGAGGAACGGCCACGCCCGTTGCCGGACGTGACCGTTCCAGATCAAGGACCTCCTAGGAGACCGTTGAAGAATCCGAGTTCAGTCTCGTGGCATTTCGACAACACCCATTTCTCGGGGCCCTGCGAGCCTTTACCGCGATTAATCAACGACCTCCTATAGCCCTGCGGCCGTGAACGCTCTTCTGAAGAACGCAGCCATCTCGCCCCTGGTCACGTTGGCGTTCGGGCAGAACGTATCTGCGCCGCACCCCTTGGTGATGCCGGTATCGGCCAGCCACTGGATGTCGCTGGCGAACACGTTTCCCTGTGTATCAGTAAACACAAGGCCGCTCGACGCCGGTGTCGGGATCATGTCGCCGAAAGCTCGACGGATGAACGCAGCCATCTGGCCTCTGGTGACATTGCCCTCCGGGCAGAACATGTCGTTGGCGGGCGGGTTGCAGCCCCTGGTGATACCGGTTGCGCTCAGCCACTCGATGTCGCTCATGAAGACGCTCGCACGGGTGTCGTCGAACACGATGACGTTGTCGAGATCAACCGGGATGACGTCGCCCAAGGCCCGGTGGAAGAATGCAGCCATCTGGCCGCGGGTCGTCGGAGCATCGGGACAGAACATGTCGTTCACCGGCGGGTTGCATCCCCGGGTGATCCCCTGGCCCGCCAGCCACTCGATGTCGGCCTCGAAGACCGAGCCGTCATCGTCGGTGAATGTCGGCGGGGGAGTGCTGTCGACGACCGACACGGTGCGGATCACCGTGATGGCCGCGTTCCCCGCATTATCGGTGTCGTCGTATGCCACCGAGTAGTTGCCGGGTGTCCCGGTGTTGACCGTGCCTGCGCCGACGATCGTCGACGTGGCGTCGACGTTGTCGCTGACAGACGCCCCCGGGTCGGTGAACGCGCCGCCGACATCGATCGTCATCGGGTTGGTACCGAGCAGAGTGATCACCGGCGCCGTCGTGTCGACAACGCGGACCGTTCTGGTCTCGGTCGTCGTGTTGCCGGAGGAATCGGTCGCCGAGTACTCGACCCCGTAGTCACCTACCTTGCTGGTGTCGACCGCCGTGGCATCGATCACGATCGATGCCGTCAGGTTGCCGTCCTCATGGTCGGTAGCCGTTGCCCCGGCTTCCACGTACGCATCACCGCCCTCAATCACCTGCGGGTTGCTCCCGAGCAGGGTGATCTCCGGGGGAAGGTCCGACGTGACTGTGACTGTCCTGGTGACCTCGTCGGCGCAGTTGTATGCGCTGTCGCAGACGTTGTAGGTGACGCCGTAGTCGCCAGCGACCTCCGTGTTCACCGTGTCGCCGCCGACGACGATTGCCGGAGTCAGATTGCCGTCGACCGTGTCCGTTGCCGTCGCTCCTGGATCGGAGAAGCTCGTCCCCTGGAGCACGTACAACGGGTTGCTACCGAGCAGCGTGATCACCGGGGCTGTCGTGTCAACGACCTCGACATCGCGAACCACGGTGGTCGCCGCGTTCCCGACGGCGTCGGTGTGGTTGTAGGTGACCGTGTAGTCGCCCGGAATTCCCGTGTTGACCGTCGAAACGCCTGTGATGGTCGTGGTCGGGTCGACGTTGTCGGTCACCGTCGCACCCGGATCGGTGAACGAGCTACCGGCTTCTACCGTCATCGGGTTGGCACCCAACAAGGAGATGACGGGCGCTTCGTCGTCCTCGGCTTCGATGATTTCGATTCCGCGAATGTTTGCGTAGCTCTCGACGTTGGCAAAGTCGATGTTGAGCTCGCCGTCTTCGACCGCGACCAGCACGGACTTGGTCAGCGCCTTCATGATGCCGCCGGCCTCGTCGTACACATCGAGGTCGTTGAGTCGGACGGCACCCTCCATCGATACGTCAACGAGTCGGTCGCCCTTTACGAAGTCGGCCTGCTGCTCGATGAGGTGCAGCTTGACCTGGTAGATCCCGTTGGCGACGTCGAAGCCAAACGACATGGAGTCAGTCGTGTACAGCGTGCTTTGGAACAGGTCCTCGGCGTTGGCGTCGGTCAGATCGAGGTCGACCGCGGACAGGTTGACCGCCTCTGTGGTCGAGTTAGAGGTGGTCCCGCTCACCGTGATGCCACCGGACGTGCCGTCACCGCTGATACCGGTGAACGATGGTCCGTAGGTAGAGGCGAGGGTGGAACCGCCCGCATTGACGCGATAGACAATGCCGGTCTCGGGCGTGACGTGGAGGGTTCGCGTCTTCTCGATGGCGTGGTTGTCTGCAGCGTCGACGGCGTTGTAGGTGATCACATAGTCACCGATGGTCGAGGTGTCGACGGTGTCGCCACCCACCACAACAAGAACGCTGCCGTCGACGGCGTCGTAGGCAGTTGCCCCGGGGTCGACGAATGAACCACCAACCTCGACCCACATCTCGGCAGCGCCGCTCAGGGTGATCACAGGCGGTGTCTCATCCGGTCCCTCTGTCTGAATGACCTCGATACCGCGGACGTTGGCGTAGCTCACGCCGTTGGTGAAGTCGATGTTGAGCTCGCCGTCGCTCACCGTGACCGGGACGGTCTCGGTATACGCCTTCATGGCGACGCCACCGTTGTTTGCCAGCACATCGAAGTCGTCGAGCAGGACGTCGCCCTCGAATGACACGTCGAACACGCGGTCGCCGGGTTCGAAGTTGGCCTGCTGCTCGATCATGTACAGCTTCACGTCGTAGTTGCCGTCCGGTACATCAAATGCCCATGACATCGAGCTGGTGGTGTACAGGGTGGACTGGAACAGATCCTCGGCCGCCGCGGAGCCGAGATCCAGCGACACGCCGGAGAGATCTACCGCGTTGGTGGTCGAGTTCGAGGTCGTGCCACTGACTGTGATTCCACCGGTGGTGCCGTCGGCGCTGATCCCCACATAGTCGGGGCCGGACAGACCTGTGAGCGTAGACCCACCAGCGTTGACCCGGTACAGGATCGGGCTGGCAGACTCTTCACCTTCGGCCATCGTATAGGTGTACGACACGGTGCCGTTGATGCCCCCACCTGTGGAGCTGGATCGCACGTAGTCGGCCGTCGCCAGCCCGGTTGTGGGCGAGACGGTGACACGCAAGTAACCGGCGCTCGGGAGCACCTTGTAGGTCTCCGGATCACTCTCGGAGTAGAGGTTGAATCCGTTGCTATCGGTCATGCTCGCCGAAGGCATCGACTGGTACACGACACCGTCGACTATCTCATAGGCGTACTGGTGGTCGTGGCCGTGGAAGTAGGCGGTCACGCCATTGTCCACGAACAGGTCCTGGATCGGCTCTCCCCATCCGGGGCGCTCGGTGTCGAACGTATAGGCGCCCGTGCCGTCGTGGCCACCCCACTCCCAGTAGTCGGCGGCGTTGGCGCCACCCCGTACGTACGAAGGGGCACCCGCCGACCCGCCGGTCACCAACTGACCGCCGGTGACTTGGTGTGAGAACACGAACTTGAACGGGGCATCGCTGTTCTGAAGTGTCTGCTTGAGCCAGTTGTACTGGTCGGCACCCAGGGTCCACACCCACTGGTCGCCGGAGACGACCTCGTCGTTGTCCTCGCCGGCTGTTGCGCCATACGGGTTCGTCATGGTGAAGTGGAATGGATTGATCACGACGAAGAGGGCGTCGCCCCATTCGAACGCGTAGTAGCCCTCTGCATAGCCGTCGCCGGCGATCTCCGGATGCACCACGCTGTCGGTGGTGTAGAAGCTACCGGGCGTCGTTGGGTTTGGCGTGGGATAGAGCGCCTTGCGAGCCTGAATGCTGGCCACTGCCTTGCTGAACGGCGAGTCGTCCCAGTTCCACCCCTCTTCGTTCTCATGGTTTCCCGGCGTCAAGAACACCGGCGTCGAGTCGCCGTAGTTGCCGATGTACGGCCTTTGGGTCAGATAGACCTGGTCGACGTCCGCCTGGCTGGATGTGTTGTTGGTGATGAACGTGTCGCCCAGGTCGAAACTGAGGTCCGGCTGATCGGCAGCAACATTCAGCGTTGTGTTCTCGTAGGTTGCCGAGGAACCCATCATCCCGAGGTGCGAGTCCGATGTCACGGTGAAGACGAAGTCCTCCCCCGAGGCACGGGCAGTGTGGAACGTGTGCTCGTCACGCACGACCCACCCGCTGTCGCCAGGGATCTGGTACTGCATTCTGTAGTAGTACCGGGTGTCCGGGCTCAAGCCAGAGACGGTCGTCTCGTGAGGCTGGTCGGCAACGGCCAACTCCGTTGAGGTGCTGGCCGTGTATGTGCCGGGGCTTGTCCCGTACTCGTAGTACAGGTCGATGTTCGCATCGGGCACCACGTTGATCGCAATCGATGTATCTGTTGGCGTGCCGAGTAGCTCTGTGCCCGAGAAGCTCACCTCAGTTGCCGCGTTGGCCGGGCTCACCCCGACGAACGCCATTAGGGCGGCGAGCAGCGTCATCGTGCATGTTGCAGCGAGACTGCTTCGCCAACGTCTTAGAGCAGAAATGCTCATCGTTCCCACCTTCCTATATTCCCCATCGGGCAGCCCCTGCCCGATCCGGCGCGCCTCTGAGCGCAGTGGGCGGGAAGATGGGTGACGATTCGGCGAGCCGATCGCGGCCCCCACGTACCCGTCCAATCTGCTGAACGTACAGCGAGATACTGTAGATTGACCAGTCCGCAGTCGATCGGCTGACGTGCCACGGGCCATGTGAAGGTGCTTACTACCCGTGTTCGGTCAGCAGCAAGACGACCACACAGCGTTACATACATTGAAACGAGCTCGACCATCGGCGACCGGTCCGTCGGCCTCGTCACCGGGGCGGTGTGGGTGAGCCCGGTGTCTCGAGCTAAGGATGCGGCGGTGCCAGATCCGGTGAGGCTACGGCCTGAGAGGCGTGCAACGCGCCTGCCTCGAGAGCAGCCCGCAGGTTGGCCCGGCCCATCCACTCGACGGCGAAGCCGGCGAAGAACGCGTCACCGGCTCCGTTCGTGTCGACCATCTGCCGGGGAGGCAACGCCTCCACCTCGATCCAACCTTCGCTTGCTGTGATCCCGCTGGCGCCTGCGGCACCGTGGGTTGCTACGGCAACCGTCGTTCCCGCACCCACCCGGTCCTCGAGGAAGCCGCGCCAGCCAGGATGAAGCTGGGAGCTCATGAAGAGAAAGTCGGCCGCCTCGATGAACTCCTGGTGGTGGAGGTTGACCCCGTCGTAGTCGTGGATGTCGATCCAGATGGGCTTGCCCATGCCCTGCAACATCGGCAGGAACGCCCGGCCGTAGTTCATGATCGTGACGGAGACAACATCGGCTGTGCGCGCAACCGGCCTGATCTTCTCGACGTCGACAGGGAACTCATGCGATCCCGGGTTGGCGAAGATCGAGATCCGCTCGCCTGCGGTGTCCATGAGGTTGACGTGACGCATCGTCCCCAGCGGATCGACCTCGGGGATGAGCTCGACGCCGTGCGCTGCCAGGTACTCGCGAACCCGGTCGCCCGGCTCGTCGTCACCGACCAGACCCCACAGTGACGAGTGCGCCCCCAGGCTGGCAAAGTTGAGGGCCTTGCCGGCACCGCTCGACCCCACCGTGGTGTGACTGCCGCGGGCGAACACGGTCTGGGGGCGGGGCTCGGGGAAACGGTCGAGGTAGACCATGGTGTTCCAGGCGATGCCGCCGAGAGCCAGGGTGCGCAAGGTCATCCCGGGACTGTACCGGAGGGAGACACTGTCTACGTTGAGGTTGCAGTGACGCTCACTCGTTCCTCTTTCCTCCACCCCATAGAGGGGGCTTGGCCGCGTCTCCCACCACACGAACGTCCAGAAGGCCAGAAGTGTATAGCTGCTACCGTGCTGGAACCAGTTCCAGGAGTGCCATGGCAACCATCGCGGATGTCGCCGCCAGGGCCGGGGTAGGGGTGGGGACCGTATCCCGGGTCCTCAACAACAGCCCCCTCGTCAGCGACCGCACCCGTGCCCGGGTGCTCGCCGTCATCGAGGAGATGAACTACCGCCCCAGCGCGCTTGCGCGCGGTCTCTCCATCGGAACTGCGGGCGTGCTCGCCGCGGTCGTACAGCGCATGACGTCGGCGTCTGCCCTGCAACGGCTCAGGGGCATCCTCGATGTTGCTTCCCAGGCCGGGTTCGACGTGATCCTGCACAATGTCAACAGCGTCGACGACTATCGCGATCAGGTCCGTGGTCTGCTCCGGCCCGACCGATGCGCCGGCGGTCTTCTCGTGTCGATCAAGCCGGACGATGAGGAAATTGCCACCCTGGCCGACAATCCGGTGCCTGTTGTTGTAGTCGACGGCCGGCTACCGGGCATCTCAGGGCTCTACGTCGACGATGAGCGGGGCGGGAGGATGGCGACCGAGCATCTGCTCGCGCTCGGGCACAAACGGATTGCGTTTGTCGGTGACTGGGAGGACACCATTGGTTTCCGGCCAACCGCAAAACGCCGCGTCGGCTACTTGAAGACGATGGCCGATGCCGGCGTCGAGATACCCGGGGCGTACGTGCGAACCGGCCCGCACGACCATATGGTGACCCGGGCAGCCACCGAGGCGCTCCTCGCGCTCACCGAACCACCTACCGCCATCGTCGCCTCGGCCGACTCGCACGCCATGATCGTGGCCGAGACGGCGAGAGCGCACGGGGTGCGGGTGCCGGAGGATCTATCGGTGATCGGATTCGACGACCTCGAGATCGCCGAGCATCTCGGTCTCAGCACGGTGCGTCAGCCACTTTACGAATCAGGGGCACGAGGGGTGCGGATGCTGGTCGAGCAGATGCAGACGAAGGTGCGAACCGCCGAGGAGGTCGAGCTTCCCCTGGAGCTGATCGCCCGTACCTCGACGATGCCGGTCAGCCCCGACTCCCAAAGCGGGTGAAGAACCTCTCGGGACTGGTCACCAGCACGTGCTCTACGAGGCCGTCGTCGAGACCGATCGACTCGAGCTGCGTGAAGATCTCGTCCAGTGTTCCGATCCCTGCCGGGTAGTCGGTTCCCAGCAATACTCGGTCGGAGAACAGGCCTACTCCGGTTTGGAACATGTTGACCAGCTCGGACGGGGAGTTCGACCAATCGAACGATCCGGGGAGGTTGGTGAGATCGAGCCACACCTGAGGGAACCGATCCGCCAATGCGAATCCCCACTTGAGATCGGGGAAACCGACGTGGGACAGCACCACCGGCAGCTCCGGATAGCGATCGAGCATTTCCTCGAGCCCGACTCGGTCGTACTCGAAGCCGTACCACTTGTCATAGCCGGTGTGCACGTACATGGGCAGCCCACGGCTATTCAGATACGACAACACCGCCGCCAGACGCGGGTGCCACGGGTAGAAACCCTGCACCATCGGGTGGAACTTCAAACCCGCCATGTGGTAGACCTCGACCGCTTCCTGCACCACGCCGAGCGGGTTCTGGTCGTCTACGTGGACTCCGCCAAACGGTACGACCTCGGGGAATCGGTCCGCCAGTTGGCGTCCCCAGGCATGGAGACCGGGTGCCTCGTCGGGGCTGAGCGGAAACAGGAGATTCGCCAGGCCGACAGCGCCGGCATCGAGGAGATCGGTGACAGCCTGTTCGGCAGTGATGTCTATCGGGACATCGAAATGCAATACGGCGCGATGGACCCAACGCATCAATCCGTCCATGCGATCTGTCGGGAACAGATGAGTGTGACAGTCGTAAAAACGGCGTTGCATACCAGAATCTTCTCCCCCAGCCGGTCCCCCTCATAGGGGCATTCGTCCCGAAGATGGTTCGGCGAGGCGACGTCCGGTGGGGTCGATTGGTCCTCGGGCGCCCCACGACAATCGATGTGCAATCTTGGTGCAAAGGACTTAGTATGGGTTCCGATCAAAGCCGTCGACCTAGAGAGGGGTTATGGCAAGTATCACGATGAAGGATCTCGGAAAGATCTATCCGGACGGCACCCGCGCCGTCGGTGACGTCGATCTCGAGATCAAAGACGGTGAGTTCCTCGTGCTGGTGGGCCCGTCGGGTTGTGGCAAGTCCACGATCCTGCGGATGATCGCCGGGCTCGAGGAGATCTCGGAAGGCGAGATGTACATCGGCGAGACCCTCGTCAATGACGTTCAGCCTAAGGACCGCGACATCGCCATGGTGTTCCAGAACTATGCCCTGTACCCGCACATGACGGTGTACGACAACATGGCATTCGGTCTGAAGCTGCGGAAGATGGACAAGGACGAGATCGATCGTCGTGTCAAGGAAGCCGCCCAGGTACTCGAGATCACCGACTTCCTCGACCGCAAGCCGAAGGCTCTTTCCGGAGGGCAGCGGCAGCGTGTCGCGATGGGCCGCGCCATCGTTCGCGAGCCAAAGGCTTTTCTCATGGACGAGCCCTTGTCGAACCTCGATGCGAAGCTGCGCGTCCAGATGCGGACCGAACTGAGCGAGCTACACAATCGTCTCCGCACCACCACCGTCTATGTGACCCACGATCAGATCGAGGCAATGACCCTCGGTCACAGGGTTGCTGTTCTCAAGCCGGTCAGCGCGGCCCGACCGGACAACCTCCAGCAGGTTGCCTCACCGACCGAGCTGTATTCCAATCCGGTGAACATGTTCGTCGCAGGTTTCATCGGCAGCCCTGCCATGAACATGGCCAACGCGACTCTCGAAACCGATGCCACCGGCCTATACGTGAAGTTCGCCAACGAGCGTGTCGTTGTCGACGCAGCCGCCATCGAACGGCACCCCGGTCTCCGCGACTGGGTAGGCAAGCCGCTCGTCATGGGCATTCGTCCGGGCAACTTCGAGGCCGAGTCCATCACCGGCCCCGCCCAGGACCGGACCATCACCGCCACGGTGACCGTTGCGGAGATTCTCGGTTCCGAGACGTACGTGCACTTCGAGCTCGAAGTTACCCCTGTGGTGACCCCCGATATCGAGGAACTCCTCGCCGACACCGGTGCCGACGTGTCCTCGCTGGGTAACACGACCAAGTTCACGGCCCGTGTCAGCTCGGATGTGCCGGTGTCGCTCGGAGAGCAGATCACGGTCACCGTGGACACTTCGAAGATGCACTTCTTCGATCCGTCCACAGGCACGCGGATAGGCGCCAAAGCGTAGCCAACGGTCACGATGAGAAACGGCGCCCGGAATCCGGGCGCCGTTTGCTTGTCGACCCAAGACAATGACTCTCACTCCGGGGCTCCACCCGCAGGGCAAGACCCTGCACGAGGAAACCAGACGCAGCAATCGCCGGCTGCTGCTGCAGAGCGTGTTCGACGCGGGACCGATCAGTCGGGCCGATCTCGCCCGGGCTACGGGGCTGGGCCGGGCAACCGTCTCGGAGATCGCTGCCGACCTGATTGGTCAGGGACTCATAGTGGAGTCCGGGCCAGGACAATCGACCGGTGGTAAGCCCCCCACGATGCTCGAGCTCGACCCGGCCGGTCGGGTCACTCTGGCCGTTGATCTGTCGCGACATCCGATCGAGGCGGCACTGCTGAACCTGCGGGGTCGGATCGAGGCGCGGGCTACCGGTAAGACCCTTGCCGCGGTCGGCCGGGTCGCAATGCAGGAGCTGCACCGTGTCATTGCCGACCTGATGGGGACGGCGACCACGCCGGCGCTCGGCATCGGATTGGGTGTGCCGGGCACCGTCGCCGCCGATGGTCACATCGTCGCTGCCGCACAGCTGGAATGGTTCGACGCCCCCCTACGTGACGAGCTCGAGGACGTGTACGGCCTGCCCTGCTATGTCGTGGGCGACGCCGAGGCTGCCGCCGCAGCTGAAGTTGGCCGCACCGGGTCGGACCCTCTCGGCCGGATGGTGTATGTGAAAGTGGACGATCGGATCTCGGTGGCGCTCGTCACCAACGATCGGCTCAACCCCACTCCGACCCATGGTGGCGATCTCACCCACCTGCGTATGCCCGGGTGGCGAGATGCGTGCGGCTGTGGGCAAGAAGGCTGCCTCGGGTCACGGGTGTCCATGATCGAGATTCTGGGCGCGGATCAACTCGATATCAGCACCGAGGCCAGGAAACGGCTGGCGGTCGAGACGACACCCGGGATCGATCGGGCAGCCGAGTACCTGGGGGAGGCGCTGGCGCCGATTGTCATGGCGGTCGATGCCGACCGGGTGGTGGTCGGTGGCCAGATGGGCGAGTGGGCGTCGGTTCCCGATCATGTCGCAAAGGGCATCGCGTCGCGAGCCGGTTGGTGTCCCGAGGTGACCACGACACGCCTGGGATCGTCGGGAGTTGTTCTCGGAGCCGCCGCCATGGTCCTGAGCGGCGAGCTCGGTGTCGTCTGGGGCTAGACGCGCATTCGCCCTGCGGGCGAATACTCACGCAGTTACTTCTAGAAACACGCTCAACGGCATAACTCCGGCAACGATGCCTGCTTGCGGATTGCGAATGGGTACCTGAGTAGGGCTGAGAAAAATGCAGCCCCCACGAGGGGGGCTGCATCTGCGCAATACCCCGACGGCCGCTCTGAGGATGAGTCGGAGGGAAGGGGACCTCCTAAGTTGTTCCCGTGGAGTTGGAACAAACCGCCCGGGTTATGTACCCCTTCTGTCGGCAGGTATGCCGTTCCGCGAAAGGACCATTTCTCTTCTTTCTGAAGTGACTGGTCCGTGCGACAACACCGGTTCTGGTCTCGCTCCTAGTCTGAGGCGATGTCGCGACGCTCGCTTGCCATGATCGCCCTGTCGGCGCTTGCCGTCGGTTGGGGAGCGATCCCGCTGATCGTTCGCGAAGACGTTCCCTGGCAAGGGCTGGTGACCGTTCGGGTCTGGTTGGGGGCGATGACCCTGCTGGCGATCATGATCGCACGGAGGCGTCTGCGGCTGCCGGCCACCCACCGGCCACAGATCGCCGTCGCCGGTGTTCTTCTTGCGGTTCATTGGGCGACCTTCTTCTGGGCGTTGAAGCTGACGTCGGTCGCGGTGACTCTTGCCGTTGTCTACCTGGGTCCGGTTTCCGCCGCGGTCCTGGCTCCGTACTTCCTCAGCGAGCGCGTTCGCCCGCGGGTCTACGGGGCCCTTGCCGTGGCGTTCACCGGCGTCGTTTTCGTCGTGGCCTCCGAAGGTGGCGACGCCACCGCAACCACCGGACGCGGGGTCGTGGTAGCCATCGTCTCGGCGCTAACAGTCGCCGCGCTGTTACTCGTATCAAAGGCCGCGGTCGATGCTGTCGGTCCACTTCCCGTCACTACAGGAGAGATGATCACCGCGTCGATCGTTCTCTCCCCGTTTCTCGGCTCGGCCGTCGGGGGGCTCAGAGACGATCCCGTGCCGTTGCTGATCCTGGGAATCGTGCTGACCGGGCTCGGGTTCCTCATCTTCTGGACGGCCACGAGCGAGCTTCCAGTTGCGGTGGTGAGCGTGCTGATGCACGTGGAGCCTGCGTCTGCCGTCGTACTGGCACTGGTGTTTCTCGACGAGACACCTTCGCGATGGCAGTGGCTCGGTATAGGGTTGGTGATCGCCGGTGGCCTTCTGGCTGCCGGTGACCGGGCGGATGAGGAGGTGCTTGGTGCCCCGGCCAATCTTTGAGGTACAGAACCTGGGGGTCGCCGTGTACGACCTCGAGGCCGCCCGGCGGCGCAGCCAGAGAGGCGTGATGGTGGAGCCGTACGGACCGATGCTCCCATACGGGTGGGTCGATGCGATCAAAGACGTCAGCTTTTCCGTCTACCCGGAGGAGGTGCTCGCCATCGTCGGCGAGTCGGGCAGCGGCAAGACGCTGGCGGCGATGGGGAGTCTCGGGCTACTCGGTGTGGGAGCGAAGGTGGTTCGCGGTGAGGTGTCCTTCGATGGGACGCGCATCCGTCCTACCGCAACTGAGGATCAGCGCGCCTCCAGGCGGTGGCGCCGGCGCAGGCCACGCAAGCGGGAGAGGTTCTTGGAGGAGCTGCTTGACGACGATTGGCGGCGGATCATGGGGACCGAGGTGGGCGTTCTGTTCCAGGATGCCATCGGCGGCTGGAACCCGGTGGAGATCATCGGTGAGCAGGCGGGAGAGGCGCTCGATGCCCACACCGAGCTGTCCTTGGGTGAGATCGAAGAGCGGGTTCTCGATGCGCTCGGTCAGGTGAAGCTGCCCAAGACGTCGAAATACCTGGCGTTCCCCAATGAGCTGAGCCGTGGGCAGGCACAGCGGGCGATGCTGGCTGCGGCGCTCGTGAAAGGTCCCCGGTTGCTCGTGGCCGACGAGCCGCTGACCGGTCTCGACTCGGCCGTTGCGGCCGCGGTGCTCGATCTCATCCGAGACATGACCCGGGAGCGGGGAATGGCGATGATCTTCATCACCCACGACCTCGCCCGGGTGGCATCACTGGCCACCAGGGTCGCGATCATGTACGGGGGCAGGATCGTGGAGACCGGTCCGGTGGACGCGGTGTTCCGTAACCCGCAGCATCCGTATACCGAAGGTTTGCTCGGTGCTCTGCCCCGGCCCGGGGTCAGCCGGCTTCGTCCCATCGCCGGTGACGTGCCCAAGCTCACAGACGTTCCCGAGGGCGAATGCACCCTCGTGCCCCGCTGCCCCTACGCCGTCGCCGGCTGCTCGGAGGCCGCTCCGCCGTTGCTGCCCGCCCCTCCCGGCGAGGTTGCCTGTGTGCGTGCGGTCGAGCTCGATCTCCAGGGCGTATGACCTGGTTCCCCGGACGGGGTCGGGACTAAGGTGATGCCGGTCCGGAGGCAAGGGACGTCATGACGTGAAGCTCGTCACCTACATTGGGCTTGTGGCGCGGCGCTTGTGGGCCAAGCGCGGGATACTCATCGGGTCGTTGCTTGGGGCAACTCTGGTCATCGCCCTGCTCGTTGTCGTTCCCCTCTACCAGGATTCGGTCAGAGCCGTTGATCTGCGCTTCTCCACTCATAGCGCGCTCGCCGATCAGGTCGACTTCGAGGTCGGGTGGCGGACCACCGACTACCTCTCCACCGACGCCGCCGCCAACCGCAAGCTAGTAACCAATCTGCAGTCCTCGACCATCTCCGAGTGGTACCCGACCTATGTCGAGCGCACCCAGACCCGCGAGTTCGTCGTCATCCCCACCGGGGGAGCAGTTGATTGGATAGGCCGCGCCAATGAGTGGAAGAAGCAGAAGGCCGAGATCGAGCTGGCCAACTCCAAGCTCAACCTGACGGAGGAGCCGCAGGAGGTGCCGCCTCCTCCCTACCCCACACCACCCCAGGAGGCGCTCCAGATCCGGCTGTTCACCAGCCCGACCCTCGACCAGCATGTTCAGGTCGTAGAGGGCGCGTGGCCCGAGACGGCGCTCGAAGCCCCGGGTGGCGACAATGCCGCACCGCTCCCGATCATGGTCGGGCAGGACGTGGCGAGACTCACCGGTCTCGGGGTGGGGGACGTGTTCATCATGAAGCCGTTTTCAGGACACCCCGACACTTTCGAAGTGGTCGAGATCGCAGCCATCGTGGCACCGGTCGACAGAGGAGAGAAGATCTGGGGTCTCGACGACCCCTTGCGGATGGTCTACCTACCCCAACAGACTTTCGACGCCTGGATGGCACCGGTAGCGATTGCATCGTCCCAGGACCCGTGGCTGCGTAACTCCCGCGGTTTTCCCGATATTTCCGCGGGCCAGCGCTGGATTATCGACTTCGACCCGGATGCGCTCCAGCTGGAGGAGGTCGACGCCCTGCGGGGAGCGGCGGGCGCGTTTCGAGCGAAAATCAGCCAGGAAAGCGGGGGCGAGGTGGCGGCCCAGACCCTGCTGATCTCGTTGCTCGATGCCTTCGACGTTCGGTCGGTAACGGTTGGTGCTCCGATCCTGGCGATCCTCGCGCTCGTTGTGGGCGGCGCCCTCTACTTCCTGATCTACACCGCCGCCTTGACACTGGAGCGTGAGGGGCCTGAGATAGCCCTCCTCAAGACCCGCGGCGCCAGCACCTGGCAGACCACCGGGATCCACCTCGCACAGTCGGCAGTTGTCGCCGCCATCGCCGCCGCGGTCGCACCCTACGTGGCCAGGTTGCTCGTCGAGGTCACCGGCCGGGTGCCGCCGCTTTCGGACCTGACTGGACAGCAGGCGCTACAAGTCTCCCAGGTTGCCTCGATCACGCCGTATGTGCTCGGGGGAGCAGTCGTGACATTCCTCTCGATGGGTCTGGCCATACTCCCCGTCGCCAGACGTCCCGTGCTCGAGCTGCGGTCGTTGGCGGCGAGACCATCCGGGAGCTCGATCTGGCAGCGTTACAACCTCGATCTATTCGCCATCGCAATGTCTCTCGTCATCCTGTTCCAGCTGGCACAACGAGGGTTCATCAACACAACGGGAGGAGAGGTGCGGCTCGATGCCCTTGCCGTCGTGTTCCCCGTGCTGTTGCTGTTCACCGGGGCACTCGTCTTGCTGCGGCTGCTGCCGTTCGTCCTGCGGGTCGTGGGCTGGCTGATGACCAGGGTGCGCGGTCTGTCGCTGGCCCTCCCCGGGTGGCACCTGGGTCGCAACCCGGTTCCTTACGGTCGGTTGGCGCTTCTCGTGTGGCTGACCACGGGGCTGGGCGCTTTCGCGCTCACCTATGCCGGCACGCTAAATCAGTCGTTCCAGGACAGGGCCGCCTTCGTCTCCGGCAGCGACGTCAGGGTCGTCGCCGATCAGGCCGGCTTTCTCGACGTGCCTGAGGGTGCGCTCGGAGCCGCGGTATACCGCACCGACGGCGCCCCACGTCAGAGCAACCGCCGGGCCGAAGTTCTGGCTATCCGGCCGGACGAGTTTTCCGCCGTCGTGTCCTGGCGTTCCGATTTCGGAGCCGATAGCCCCGGCGAAGTCTTCTCGGCGCTGCGGCCCGACGGGGTAGCCCCGGACCTCGGGGTCGAGCTGCCAGCAGACGCCACCAGGTTGTTGGTGGACGGTGTCGTAATCCCAAAGAGCTGGCGAGAACAGGCGGAGCTCGGAGACGAGAAGCCCGATGCGAGCTTGCGGATGATGATGAAAGCCTTCGATGCCAAAGGCAGGCCATGGACCATCCAGGCCGAGAACGACTTCGTCGACTCGAAGTGGACCACCGTTGAGTTCGACCTCACCAAAGGTCTCAACGACTACCTGTCCGATCCGGCGCCGCCGTTGACCGTCCACGCTCTGTGGGTGGAGCGATCACAATTCGGAGGCAGCACGGTTCTGAACGGCGAGTCGATGCTGCTCCGCAACTTCCGGTTGGTCGGGCAGTCGGAAGTTCCGTTCGCTGTGGATGAGTTGGAGCCGACGGGCGATCTAGAGCTTCGCTCCGACGTCCCCGCCTCGCAAGCGGCCGATGCGTATTACAAAGAGGTGCCCGATGACGTCGGGTTCCCCGACGATGCAACGATCCGGAGCTCGCCTCTCTATGCGGATGGAACGGCGACGCTGTGGGTCGGCCCTGGAGTCAGGAACGTTCTCGACGAATCCGTGCCTGCGCTGCGGGCTCCGCTGGCCGATCTCGAAGTGCTCGTCGACGAAGATCTTGCCGCGTTCGCCGGTCTCGACGTTGGCGAGCACTCGTCTTTCTCAGTCGGTTCCCAGCTGATCGACGGGGAAGTGGCAGGCTTCGTCGGACGGGTTCCGGCCATGCTCGACTCACGTCGCGAGGGCCGCATGATCGTCGATCTCGATGCTATGAACGGTTGGCTCAACGGCACCCCGAGCTGGAGCTACCAATCAGCTCTGGCACGGGTGGAGGCGCCGCAGGAGCTGTGGCTCGAGACCGACGACACCGACGCCACCGTCCGGCAGATCGAGGCGCAGTTCCCCGCCGGTCACGAGCCCGACGACATCGTGACACTCAAGAAGTCTGTAGGTGAGTTCTCCAGCCGACCGGTCCAGGTGGGTCTGGTCGCGGTGCTCTTTGTCGGTGCGGCAGTGTCGGTGGTTCTGGCCCTGGCCGGAGTGACCGGGTACGTACTGCTGGCGGTGGCACGGCGTGCCCGGGAGATGGGCGTGCTCCGGGCGCTCGGTTTCCCGCGCCGCGGGGTTGCCGCCACCTTCACCGTCGAGCAGATCGCGGTGCTGGGACTCGGTGCGGTGATCGGCACATATGGCGGCATCGCGCTGATGTGGGCGATGCTGCCCTTCCTCCAGCTCGGAGAGACCGCCACCGACATCGAACCGCCCATCCTCATCTCGGTCAACTGGAGCGTGCTGCTCGGATACATCGCCATAGTCAGCGTGCTGCTGGTGTTCTCCGTAGTGTGGGCCACGCGGAGGGTCTCGGTGAGACGGATGAGCGAGGTGTTGCGAGAGGTGGATCGCTGATGACCCGGATCATCGAATGTGACAACCTCATCAAGATCCACAAGCAGGGCAACCTGGAGGTGGTGGCCCTCCAGGGTCTCGACTTCGCCATGAACAAGGGCGAGTTCATCTCGATCGTGGGCAAGTCCGGCGCCGGCAAGTCGACACTGTTGCAGATCCTGGCAGGTCTCGAGACGCCCTCGGCGGGCCGGGTGGAGGTCGCCGGTGCCGACCTGTCCGATCTCACCGCACGCCAGCGCGTCGCCTATTACCGCCGGGGAGTCGGGTTCCTGTGGCAGGACTTCACCCGCAACTTGCTGCCCTACCTCAAGACGCTCAACAACATCGAGCTGCCCATGCTGCTTGCCGGAGTTCCCACCCGTAAGCGGAAGAAGCGAGCGATGGCGTTGCTCGAAGCCGTTGGCCTGCGCAGCAGCGCCTACGCCAAGGTGAACACCCTCTCCGGCGGTGAGCAGCAGCGTCTGGCGCTCTGTGTGGCGCTGGCACTCGGCCCGCAGCTGCTGCTGGCCGACGAGCCGACCGGGGAGCTCGATACGGAGACATCGCTCGGAATCTACGAGTTGCTGCGCCGTATGGCCCACGAGGGAGGTCTCAGCGTGCTGGTGGTCACCCACGATGTCGCCCTCGCCCAACGGACGGACCGGGTGGTGCGTCTCGCCGATGGGCGCATGGCGACCCAGGGCAGATTCGAGACGCACGAGCTGTTGGCCGTCGACCGGCGCGGCATGATTCAGATACCACGTGACCTGCTGATCGAAGCCGGGATCGAAGACCGGGTTTCGGCTCGTGTCGTTGACGAGGGAATACTGCTCGAGCCGTCCGGGGAAGACCATGGCCATTGAGCTGAGAAGCGTCTCGAAGGTCTATCCCAACGGTGCTGTTGGGGCAGCAGACGTCAACCTCGTTACCGAGCCGGGCGAGTTCGTAGCCCTGTTCGGCCCCTCCGGCTCCGGGAAGACGTCGTTGCTGCAGATGGCGGGGCTGCTCCTGCACCCGGACAGGGGAGAGGTCCGTATCGACGGGGAACGGGTCGACAACCTGTCCGAGGCGGGTACCGCCGAGATCCGCCGGACCCGGCTCGGATTCGTCTTTCAGAGCGCAAGCCTGCTTTCTCTGCTGTCGGCATCCGAGAACGTCGGCGTGGCGCTTCGGCTGCTGGGCACCGGGGGTCGTAAGGCACGGGATCGGGTCGACGCCGCGTTGGATGCGGTGGGCATGGCCGACCGGGCCAATCACCGGCCGGACGAGCTGTCGGGTGGTGAGCAGCAGCGGGTGTCCATCGCCCGAGCCATGGTCCATGAGCCGGGCTACCTGCTTGCCGACGAGCCGACCGGCGAGCTCGACTCGACAACCGGGGCTGCCATCCTGACCCTGCTCCAGCAGGCGGCGCGAAGCGGAACAACCGTCCTGATGGCATCGCACGACCCCGCCGCGATCAACTACGTCGATAGGGCGCTGTTTGTCAGCGACGGGACGTTGCACACGCCGACGAGGCAGGAGCTCACGCTCTGGCTGACCGAGGGGGGAGCGATAACGAGGGGGCGCAGCCAGGGATCAGGGCTCGCCGGCGGCACCAGCGTGGCCGGGCCATAGGAGTGTCCTGGTGTCGAGCGACTCTCAGCCCTCGACCATCGTGGTCTCGATCGAATACTGCCGGGCGTCGTAGGCGTGACGGGCGAGCTCGACCTTTCGTCCGGTCTCGTCCTGCATCACCCGCTGGATGGTGAGCATCGGCGCCCCGGGTTCCAACGCGAGCGTCCTCGCCTCAGCTGCGCTCGCGCCACGGGCCTCGATGACCTGCGTCGCTTCCATGGGCCGTACCCCGCTTGCCCGCATCAAGGCGTAGAGCCCGGCGCTCGACAACGCCTCCACCGTGAGGTCCTTGCCGATGTCGTACGGAAGCCAGTTGTGCATGACGGCCAGGGGTCTGCCGTCGGCGGAGCGAATCCTCTCGATGGTCACAACGGGCGTGCTGCGCTCGAGCTCGAGGAGTCGAGACACTTCCTCGTCGGCATCGACGACACCGAGATGGACGACGGCGGTGGTAGGTCGACGGCCGCTGGCACTGAGGTCGTCGTAGAGGCTGGACAGCCGGACGCCGCGACGGATGTGAGAGGCCACGACCTGCGTTCCCACCCCACGCTTTCGGACGACCATGCCGTGGTCCACGAGATGCTGGATCGCCCGGCGCGTCGTCGGTCTCGAGACGCTCCATCGTTCGGCGAGGTCCACTTCGCTCGGTAGGTAGTCGCCCTTGTTGACCTGGCCGGTCTCGATGGCCTTTTGTAGCTGGTCTGCGATCTGGTGGTAGAGGGGCACCGGGCTCGACGGGTTGACGGTCACCCCCAGCTCATCGATTGTTATCGCTCCCACTTCGCCCTCTCCGTGTCACGTGACGGACATTCGACGTTATCACTCAGCGGGCAGAAATCGATACCCGGCGGGTTTGGAATCGGCGACCGCATTCGGCAAGTTCATCCGGCGGGAGTGGCACGAACCAACGGTCGCCGCGGCACGCCACGGGCGTTCCGGCGCCGTCATGGCCCGAACCGGGGACGATCCATTTGGCATGTCCGTCCACAACCAGCTTCGCACATCACCGATGGCGCGGTTGGAAGTGACCCGAGCGGCGACGCTGTGATACGGTCCGTAGGAATCGCCAACGGCCACGGAAACACCAGCAGACACACGGGTTTCCGTTGCAGTGAAGCTTGTGCACGGAGGTTGAACGGAAATGGGCGAACGACGGTTCTACTACCCCGCAGGGGAGCTCACGGCTAATGGCTTCGAACTCGAGGTCACACCGGAGCTGGCGGGATGGGGCTATTCGAGTTTCCGTGTCTTGAGCCTGGGACCCGAAGAAGCGAAGACCTTCGAGACCGGGTCGGAGGAGATGGTCGTGCTGCCGCTATCCGGGTCGTGCATCGTCGCGTGCGACGGCGAACGCCGGGAGCTGGTGGGCCGCTCCGGGGTCTTCTCCGCAGTGTCGGATTTCGTCTATGTCCCGATCGAATCCACGGTCACGATCAGCAGTGTGGGGGGAGGCAGGTTCTCGATATCCGGGGCGCAGGCGACACGACGCTATCCGTTCCGGTACCGCCCGGCCGATGAGGTGTCGGTTGAGCTGCGGGGCGCCGGGCAGGCTTCGCGTCAGGTCGTCAACTTCTGCACACCGGAGACGTTTGAGGCCGACCGTCTCATTGCCGTCGAGGTGCTCACGCCCGCCGGCAACTGGTCCTCGTATCCCCCGCACAAGCACGACGAGGAAAATGAGAACGAGACGGCTCTCGAGGAGGTCTATTACTTCGAGGTAGCCGACGGGCCGAGCGATCCAGGCTTCGCCTACCAGCGGGTTTATGGGCACCCCGGGTTTGAGATCGACGTGCTCGAGGAAGTACGCACCGGTGACGTCGTCTTGATTCCGTACGGGTGGCACGGTCCGGCGATGGCCGCTCCCGGGTACCACCTCTACTACCTCAACGTCATGGCAGGTCCCGGCGCCGAGCGAGCGTGGCGGATCTGCGACGATCCCACTCACGCCTGGGTGCGCGGTACCTGGGACGGCAAGCCGGTTGATCCCCGGCTGCCACTCACCAGCGCATAACCGGCCCCGCAGGTCGCAATACGGCAGGTATCGAGTGATCACGCTACGGGGTCCCGGCGTGTACGTGTTTCAGCAGTTGGCGAGCGCCTGTTCGGCCACGCTCACATGGAGCGCGGCGTGGCCTGCGTACTGGTGGGCTTCGTCGAGAGTGGCGGTCTGGGTCAGGGTTGCCCAGCCGACGAGACGCATGGGATGCGCCGCCAGCGACGGGAATGTGTTGTTGTCGGCTGCCCAGTCTGCGATCGCCGCTGCCAGCTCGCCCCACCTTGCTGCAGGGTCGTCCCACGCGCCACCGAGAACGTCCTGGTGGACACACTCGACGTCGCCTATGACGTCGAGCACCAGACCGGTCGGGGTGCCGTCGCTACCGGGGAGTAGGCCTACATCGCCGGCTCCACTGATCTCGCCGTCCCCGTTGCGGTCGCCATAACCGGGTCCGTTGGGGCCAACCACCAGGTTGGCGGCGGCCTCGGCTGCGCTGGTCGCTGCGGCCAGGTCACCGGCTTGTTGCCAGTCTGTGACGTAGCCGGATATCTCGTCGAGTCGTGTCTGTACGTCGGTGGGGGTGGCAGTGGCCGCGTGCTGATCGCTCGAGCTACCGCATGCGGCTAGCAGCAGCGCGGTCAAGAGCATCGTGATGGCTTTCATGGTTGGCATCCTGGCAGGCAACACCCGGCTTGTTGCCGGGTTGCCGGGGAACATTTCGTGAACTCGAAGCCCACCGAGAGAGAGCAAGCCACACCCGACGGCGTGCGGCTTGGCAACGACCTACGGTTGCTCGGCGCCGCTCAGCTGCGCCAGCTTCACCACGGTGTTCCAGTTGCGGGCCGTACCGGGTTGACCGGCCCTGCCGATCGCCGCCGCCAGCTTGCTGCGCCCGATCCCGTTGGGGAGCCACAGGAAGACGTGGCTGCCCGAGACGGAGAAGTCCTCGGGCCCGTGGGCGGCTGAATCGATTCGGCTATATGCGTCGCCCGCCGGACCGGGCAGGAACACAACGTGCAGCTTCTTGCCGTCGGCGACGGGAAACGGGTTCGCCGCCATCATCGTGGACCATTCCGCGGCCGTACGGGCAATCACAGGGACGTCGAGACCGGTCGTCGCGGTAATGGCGCCTTCGAGTTTCCCGGCGACCGTGCGGCTCGCCTCACGGCTCGTCAGCACGATGTTCCCGCTCTGTATGTACGTGACAACGTCGGTGTAGCCGAGGTCGGAGGCGATCGTGCGCAGCAGTGACATCGCCAGCCGGTTCTTGCCACCGACGTTGATTCCGCGTAGTAGCGCGATGTGTACGGCCATGGCGAGCAAGACTAGGCGCTCCCTTAACCACTTCGGGCGGACCGCCCGTTGTGTAGTGTGACCTGATGGGTCTCAAGCTGGTGCTCGCCGAAGACAGCTACATCGTACGCGAGGGGGAGAAGCTGGTGCTGGAAAGCGCCGGGTACGAGCTGCTGGCTACTGCCGAGAATTACTACGAGCTGCTGGAAGCGGTCGAGATGCACCATCCTGACGTTGTCGTTACCGACATCAGGATGCCGCCGAGCCGTACCGACGAGGGCATCAAGGCGGCGCGGGAGATTCGGGCTCTGCACCCCGACATCGGTGTTGTCGTGCTGAGTCAGTACGTCGAGCCGGAGTATGCGATCCGCCTGCTGGAGGACGGGTCTTCCGGTTTCGCCTACCTGCTCAAGGAGCGCCTCGGTGATGCGAACGAGCTGGTGGACGCCATCGAGCGGGTTGCGGTTGGTGGTTCGAGGATCGACCCGAAGGTCGTCGACGCGTTGCTGGCGGGACGGAGTGCCGGACGCCGTTCCAAGTTGGAACGGCTGACGGGCCGGGAGCGGGAAGTGCTCGAGCACGTCGCCGCCGGCGGCACCAATGCCGGCATCGCCGCCGATCTATTCCTCTCGGAGCGGGCAGTGGAGAAGCACATCAACTCGATCTTCACCAAGCTCGATCTACTAGCAAACGTCGACGGCAACCGGCGGGTCAAGGCGGTGCTTCTATTTCTGGGCGAGACGACGTGACAGCGGTGTGGAAAACCACACCGGCCGGTGTGGTGCCTGTGCCCTTGGTGAGCCGCCGGGCTTGGATGACAATGGGGGTATGAAGTTGGATCAGCAGGTGCGTCGAGTCCTGATCGTAGATGACCAGGCTCCCTTCCGTCAGGCGGCGGCACTCGTCGTCGAGCTGGCGGACGGAGTTGAGTTCGCCGGCGAGGCGGGCTCGGCTGAAGAGGCGCTCGACAAGATCGCGGCTACGGCCCCCGACCTGGTTCTGATGGACATAAACCTGCCCGGCATCGACGGGCTCGAGGCAACCAGACGCATCGTCAGCGAGTTTCCCGATATTGCGGTGCTCGTGGTCTCGACTTATGAAAGCGCCGAGTACGAGTCGCGCGCTCTCGAGGCCGGGGCGGTCGGCTTTGTGTCGAAAGCCGAGTTTGGCCCGTGGAGCCTCATATTCGACTGACCCGGCCAGATGTCACCCGGTGTCCACCACCTCGAACGCGGCTCTTATCCCGTCTCCGGCCATCCCCGGCTTGCATGCGGTCTCATAGGAGCCCACCACCGCTTCGACGACCATCGATCGAGTGACGCCGGGGCCGATGTTCTCCACCTCACCGACCACCTTCGCACCATCTTCGTCATACAGGTAGAACTCCGTTACGTCGTTGCCATCATTGCGCACATCGAAGGTGATCGTTCCCACCGGTGCTTGCGTCGCGGCGACCCGGCACTCCTTATCGGTGCTGACCACCTCGACGGTGGTGGTCGCGTCGCCGTTGCTGGTGCAACCACTCACCGCAAGGGACATGACGGCGAGGGCAGCGAGCAGGGTGCGACGCGTCATCGGGCGGCTCCTGAGGTCGCCGCCGGCACGGCAGATCGTCCCGGCACCGGTCGTGTTGGGCGCACCTTGCGGATGAATGCGGTGAGCACCGGGATGGTGTAGGCCAGCCAGGTGACCGTCTCGAGCCATGTGGACCGGGGCGAGAAGTTGATCGTTCCCTTGAGCAGCGTGCCGTACCACGACGACGGTGGAATCGCGCCAGAGACATCGAACGCCACCGCACCGAGACCGGGGAGTATTCCCGCTTCTTGCAGGTCGTGGATCCCGTAGGACAGCACACCGGCAGCGACGATGATCAGCAGGGCTCCGGTTACCGAGAAGAACCGCCGCAGATCTATCCGCACCGCACCACGGTGTATGAGCAGCCCGAGGATTACCGCAGTGGCCAGGCCGAAGAAAGCACCCACCAGGGGTTCGAGCGTGGACCCCGCCGCCTTAGTAGCGGTCCATAGGAACAGAGCAGTCTCCAGACCCTCCCTACCGACGGCCAGTGCCGCCACCAGCACGAGTCCCCATTTGCCGGCACTGATGGCCAGGCCGGCTTGCTCCTCGAGTTCGCCCTTCAGATTGCGGGCGGTCCGGGCCATCCAGAAGATCATCCACGTGATGAAGCCGACTGCAAGGAGCGACAGAAACCCACCGATGGCCTCCTGGGCTTCGAAGGTCAGACCGCGCGGGCCGAAGGTGAGGAGGGCGCCGGTCGCGAGGGAAACGGCGACGGCGATACCTGCTCCGGTCCAGACGCGTGTCAGTTGGTCGCCCCGGCCCGATTTGACGAGGTACGCAACCAGGATGCTGACGACGAGGACCGCCTCGAGACCTTCGCGGAGGCCGATCAGGAAGTTGGAGAACATGCCTACCCGGTTATTAACTCACACTTACACGATTGTTTAAGGCGCCCTAATCTAGGCGGGGTGGAGATGTTGTCAAGTCGAGGGTCAGTTGGCCACCGGAGCGACGAGCACGTGGGCTGCAACCCCGGCCGACATATGCACGTGGCCGTTGCCGCCATCGACCAGACAACCATGGTCCGAGCCAACGGCCAGGAGGGTGATCACGGTTCCTTCGGCTATTCCCTCATCCTCGAGAAACGAGCGGATCGCCGAATCAGCGGCGATGCGGGTGACCACGCTCTGACGACCCACCCCGAGGTCGGCAAGAGCCAGATCGAGCGGGCCGTTGCCCATCGAGCTGCCGGCGGCCGGTATCGGTTTGCCTTCGGGATCGACCGAAGGGTCGCCGAGAAAGCCCGCAAGACGGGTGGCTACCTCCGCCGGCGTGATGTGCTCGAACTCGCAGGCAACGGTGTCGGCCGCCGTAGGGGACAGACCAAGATGCTCGGCGAGAAACAGTGCCCAGAGCCTGCGGCGGCGCAGGACCCGGTTGGCTACGGCGGTTCCCGTAGCGGTGAGCGTGACCCCGCGATAGGGCTCGTACTCGACAAAGCCCCTACCAACCAGCTTCTTGGTCATCTCGTTTGCCGACACCCGCGATATGGACAGCTTGTCGGCGAGGAGCGGAACCGGCACCGGGCTGGGATGTCCGTCTTCGATGGCCCGCGCCACCGTGATGAGGAACATCTCCTCACTCTCGGAGGTGGCATTGGCCCCGGTCGCGGGCTCTTCGGCTACTACGTGCTTGTCGTGGGTGCTCATCGGATTCCCAGGGTGACTAACCGGGAAGCCTACTCAAGAGCCGTGGCCTGGTACGAGGCCGCCGCGATATGTGTGGTCTCGGCGACGGGGATCCGCCCGGCGATCACCGTTGGTGATCCCGGGGCGGCTTCGATGCGCAACACACCTCCCGCGGTCTCGACCCGGTCGGCGAGGTTGGCCATGCCCGAACCGGGCGAAGCGAGCGCGGGGTCGAAACCGGGGCCGGTGTCCGCCACGGCAAACTCGATAACGTCTTTGCGGCGATGAAGATCCACGTGGATCGGGCCGACGGCGTGTTTGACCGCGTTGGTGATCGCCTCCAACATGGTGAAGTACACGGCACCCTCGATATCCCGGGGCAACCTGTCCACATCGTCGATGTTGGCCCGAGCCTCGACCGGAGCCTGCTCGATGGCCGCGATGAGCGCCGCCCGGAGGCCCTCGGTCTCGAGCAGCGGGGGGAAGATGCCTCGGGCCAGCGTTCGCACCTGGTCGATAGCGGCCTGCGCGTCACCGGTTATCCCCTGAAGTAGTTGCCCGACCGCATCGGCCCCTTCCTCGATCGCGGTCCTGGAGGCCATCCCGAGCCGCAGCTTGATGGCGACCAGTTGCTGCTGCACCCCGCCTTCGAGAATCTGTTCGTGGTGGCGGCGCTCGGCGTCCTCAGCCCCGACGAGACGGCGTCGCGACTCCGCCAGATCGGCGGCCCTTGCCGCCAGTGCCGCATCGAGCCTCGCTTTGTTGAGGACGAGTCCAGCCGAGCCGGCCAGATCCTCAGTGAGGCGGCGCTCGGTAGGGCTCAGCATCTCGCCTCGCCGGGTCTCGACACTGAGCACGCCCACGGTGTCTTCGTCGTGCTCTATCGGTACGACCCAACCCGGGATGGTCGATGCGAGAACCTCCCGTGTCGCAAGCGGCGGATGGGCGGCAAGAGCCCGGTAGCCGCCATCCTCGGCGACCCAGACTGCTGCGCGTGCCGCCCCAATGCCATCTGCCAGGCGCGCCGCCATCCGTTCGAGCAGGCCCTCGTATGACTCGGCCGCGGCCAGCCGGGTCGTCAGGTCGGCCAATACCTCATATGGGGTCGCCTTCCGCCCAAAGACCAGCCGGTTGGCCCAACGCTGGGTTCTGGTGCGAACCGGCTCGAAGAGAACCGCCACAAGAGCGGTCGAGCCGATCGAGAGGACGAGATTCCTCTGTCCCCCGACAAGCGACCCCAACCCGACAACGACAATGGCGTACACGCCGGTGATGAAGACGACAAGCATTCCGAACAGGAGGGTGCGTGAGATGACGAGGTCGAGGTCGTAGAGCCGGTAGCGCAACACCGCAACTGCGATGGCGACCGGCACGAGGGACATCGCCCCACCTACCACGAGTGCATCGACATTCGAGCTGGCGCCGCCGAGTCCGGCGACGACGATGGCCACGACCAGGATCACCGCCGCAGACATGAGCCATCGCAATTGCTCGCGCTCGTCACCGTCGGCGCGGCGAAAACGGAGAACCACGGCCAGAGCGGCGATGGCGAATAGAAGGCTCAGGATCGCATAGAAGACCGGTACGACCGTGTCGGCGAATCCGCCGAATGCCGGGCGCAATGGTGACTGGCGAACGGCCTGATCGAGCGCTCCGCCCCAACCGTTGTTGATCAGGGCGGCCATCCCACCGAGTAGTGCGGCCAGCACGGCAACCCGCTCGACATGGCGCCAGCGACGGTCGAGCAGATGGCCGTCGGGGAAACGCATCACGAGGGGGATCAGAGTGAGCACGACCAAGGCTGTGTTGAGGAGGCTACCTATTCCTTCTGCCCACGCTGCCTGATTCTCAGACGAGAAGGGGAGGCTGTAAGGAACGATCGCGGTGGCACCGGCACCGAGACCGAACCACAGGCACAGAGGACCGATGGGGTTGCCCGGGACCCTCGACGTGAGCACTGCCCCGACGATCGTCATGGTCGCCGCGGGCAGCATCCATGGCGAACGCAGCGGGGTCCCGTCGCTCCAGAGAAGCCCGGCCGCAACGCTGGCGATGACGATGGTGGCCGTCGCGATCCACGTCAGGCGCTTCATCCGACCACCTCCGGAATCGCAACCTCGACGGCACCGGTGCCTGTCTGATCGACGAGAAAAGAGCCTCCTGCGGCGTCGATACGGTCGGCGAGATCGGTCAGGGTGGACGCATTCCACCACATGCCATCGGGGTGGGTTAGCTCGAAGCCGGCCGTCTCGCCGTCGGCGACGAGGCGCAACTGGACCTGAGCACCACCTTGTCTGGCACTCGTCAGCAGGTCGACGGCGCAGAAGTACAGCGTCGACTCGACGTCGCTGCGCCTGCGTCCGAAACCATCGGCCACCAGAGAGACCTCGAGCTGCAGCTTTCGGATCTGCGCCGACAGGGCCGCCGCCAGCCCTTCCGCCTCGAGCAAGGGCGGATAGATGCCGCGAGCAAAGTCGCGCATAGCATCGATGGCGTCATTGGTTCCGGCCGCGATGGACTCGACGAGCTGTGCTGTCTCGGTGGCGCCTGATTTCGCCGCCAGCTGGCGAGCGAGCCCGAGCTTCACCTTGATGGCGACGAGTTGCTGCTGAGCGCCGTCGTGGAGGTCCCGCTCCAGAGTGCGCCTCGTCTGATCGCGCACGGCCACAATACGGCGCCGCGAGGCGCGAAGCTCGTCGATCCGATCCTGCAGGGTGTCGCTCAACCGGAGGTTTCGCAGCACCAGCCCCAGTCCGGCGGCGACCTCCTCGAGCAATTGCGCATCGGCCGGCCCCGGCCGGAGACCGCGAGCCGCGGTCAGTGTCACCGCTCCGAGCTCCTCACCGCCGTGGACTATGGGTCGCTCCAGCGTCACCTCGGCGACGGCCGCATCCGGCCAGCTGGCGGCGGCGTGCCGGTTCCCGGGCCGGCCCACCCACACCGCGGCCTGGGTGGCACTGGTCCCTTCCACGAGCGATCTGGCTATGTCGGCCAGCGCAGTCTCGTCTGCCGCGGCGACTCTGCGGGAGAACTCCGAGAGGACCTCATAGGGAGTGGCTCGTTTCCCGAACGCGATCCGGTTTGCGATGCGTTGCAGCCTGCGGCGCAGCGGCTGGAACGCGATAGCCACCAGGGCGGTGGCCACGATCTCGAGCCCCGCGCTGGACTGATCCAGGTTGAGCAGTGCTCCCACCCCGACGACGACCCCGACGTAAGCGCCCGTGATGAAAAGCGCCAGCGTCCCGAACACGAACGACCGCGAGATGAGGACGTCGACGTCGTAGAGCCTGTACCTGCCGATGGCGATGCCAAGGGAAGCAAGGAAGGCGGCCAGGGCAATCGCCGCGGCTATGAGGGCGACATCGAGCCGGCCCGCTACCTCAGCTCCGAGGAGAGCGACGACCAGCGAGACTCCGAGAAACGATGCGCCCCAGGCCACCCACCGGAACTGCTGGCGTTCCTCCGCAGTGCTGTGTCGGTAGCGAACCAGCAGAGCTGGTACCCCGGCGATGCCGGCGGCGAAGATGAGCGGGTAGCCGAGTGTCACAAAGGCGGCAGAGACGCTGCGGAAGCCACCGGCGAGATCCTGAGTCTGACGCAGGGCGAATGTTCCCGACGGTCGCGCCTCCCAGAAGAGACCCAGCGAGGTTATACCAATGAGGAAGAGCTGCGCCGCCACTACGGGTCGCCACTTGGCAGACGGCAGATGCCCATCGGGAAACAGCGGGAGCAACGTCAGAGTCAGCAGCACCCCGATCCAGAGCCAGTTCGTCTGCTGCATGACCAGCGCCATCGAGACGGGAACGTCGGCCGGCACGAGGTCAAGGGCCGAACCTCCTATCCCGTGTATCCGTTGTAATTCCACCACGACGGCATAGGAGAGGGTCTCGAAACCGGTGAGCAGACCCGCCCATGCCAATACCCAGATGGCGCCGTTGCGAGGCTGAGATGGGGCGACGAGCCATGTGATCACGCCGGCGCAGATGGCGACGACCGCGCTGTGGACGATCCAGTCGTGCCACGCCGCACCGCCGTCTCCGATGACGACCAGCCAGCCGAGTCCTACGGCTGCAGAGGCGACGCTGAAGACCGCCATGGTCCGCGCTACGGCGACACGAGGTCTGTCGATCATCGGGCCCTCCTGGGAACCCGAAATGCGCGCACCGGTGCGGCTCGACCCTTGACGGTGGCCGGTTCCAGCTCATCGGCGTCGGGTCGGCCGGCGAGCAGACGCCAGGTCGGCTCACTGAGGACCGTTTCTCCCGGCTCGGCCCATTGCTGCAGCCGTTGGGTCAGGTTCACGATGTCGCCGACAACGCTGTATTCGACTCGCTCCTCGGAGCCGAGGAGCGCGGCGGCGACCATCCCGGAGGAGAGCCCGATCCCGAGGCCGAAAGGCTCGAGGCCTTCAGCCTGCCAGTTCTGGTTGACCGAGCGCTGGCCCGCATGCATGGCATGGGCAGCCGCCAGGGCACAATCGGCGTGGTCGGGGATCGAATCGGGTGCGCCGAACACGCCCATCACGGCGTCTCCAACGAACTGCATGACGGTGCCGCCATGATCGAGGATCGCCCGGTTCATCTCGGCACGATGCCGGTTGAGCTGGCCGGCGAGAACGGTGGGGTGGGTGCGCTCGGCGATGGTGGTGTATCCCCGTACGTCGGACATCAGCACCGTCACCTCCAGTTCCTCCGTCTCGCCGATGGCTCTTCCCTCGTTGCGTAGTTTGTCCGCCAAACCGCCTGGCAGCAACCGCGACAGCACTTCGCCCTGCTCCTTTCGGTCGACGATGGCGCGGTGGAGAAGCTTGAGACGGTCGATGGCGGCGAGGCTTCCCGTGGAGACATCCTCGGCCAGACTCACGAACAGCTTCTCGATGCGACGGTCCACATCGGCCGGGGGAGCGCCGATGGCGAGAGCGATCGCCTTCACCGGGGTGCCCTCGGCAATCAGATGGAGCAGACGCTCGCTCTCCGGATCCAGCCCGGCAGCAGGTTGCACCGGTCGGGTGAGCGCGGCAACGATGGTGGGGTCGATAAGTGATCCCCCCGCTGCCACCTCACGGATGGCGCGGGCGAGTTGGTCCCCCTCGGCAACGCGGTCCTTGAGCAGGTAGGCATAACCGGCGGCACCCTCGGAGAGGAGAGAAACGGCATACTCGGGGTCGTCGTACTGGCTGAGCACGACGACCCCGGTTCCCGGATGCAGCCTGCGGATCAGCTTGGCCGCCTCGATGCCCTCCCGCCGGAAGTCCGGTGGCATACGGATGTCGGTCACCACCACCTGCGGCGCGGTCGCGGTAGCCCCGGCGACGAGGTCGTCGAAGTCACCGGCCATGCCGACGATCTCGAAGTCTCCAGCCATGTCGATCAGCGTCCTCACGCCTTCTCTGACGAGGAGATTGTCGTCGGCGAGGAACACGGAGATCGACTCGGTCATGGTCACAGCCCCGGCTTGGTCACCATCAGCACGACGACGGTGACCAGGATCGCCGTGTCGAGCCGGGTCACGCTCATGACCCGACGGCGCAGCGCCACGAGCTGTGGGCTATCGGGCTTCTCGAGCTGGAGATGGCGGACTTTCTTCCAGGTGGGGCCGTAGAACGCGCCTCCGATGATGAATGAAACGGCGGCGAGTATGAGGCTGGACCATACAAATGTCTGCCCGAATCGCCACGATTCGGTGGTGAGCACGATCGAGATCCCGCTCAGCAATACCAGGACGGAAGCCGGGGCGAATAGACGAGTACCAGCGCGTTCTGCTTGGGCGGCGACAAAGTCGAATCCCTCACCGGTGCTGAGCGCCTTCTGTGACATCACCGTCGAGTAAAGACCTCCACCGACCCACGCCATGGCGGCGATTACGTGGATGACTACGAGCAATTCATGCATTGTGGGACTCCCCCCAGCCGGCGGCAGCGGCCGCGGCGTTCGTATGCACGGAGTGGGCGATGGCGACGAACGCCACCCCCCACACGATCATGAGCACGGCAGGTAGTGCCGCAAAAGCACCGGTGCGCTGGATCAGCAACGATCCCAGACCAAGCAGGGTCGCCGCAGAGCCGACCAGCCACGTCACCGGCCGGTAGCCGTCAGGCAGAGTCGCCACGATGTATGCGACGATGGGGATGGCCAGAAGGACCACAGCGGAGCCGGCGTAGTGGAGCTCGGCGGAGTGCACATCGACACGGTCCAGTTGGAAGCCGATCTCGACAGCGGCGTTGATCACCCCTGCGACGAACGCTGCCAGCGACATCAGAGCGAGGGGGAGCGAGCGGGGCCGCCAGTTCCCGGCGAGAAGAGGAAGACCGCCGAGCAGCGCGACGACAGTTGCCAGCACCAGCGGGCTCAACGTGTCGGGTCCTACGACCCGGGCCAGTACGGCCACCACCAGGAAGGTGACGCCGATTGCCAGCGCCGCCCGCACGGCAGCCTGCGAGTGGTCGGCGCTCACTGCGACGATGAGCAGCGAACCACCGAACAGAACACCCGCCAGCGTACCCCACTCAAACCCGTGAAACGCATGAACGTCCGATCTGTCGGTGAACCCGGCGATGAGCGCAGGTGCCGACCCGAGACCGACCAGAACCAACATCGCGATCAATCCGGCGGCGATGCGCGTGACCAGGGACCGGATCGACGATTCGGCTGTTGCTTCAATCGCATGTGCCATGAAAACCTCCTTCGACTACTCGACACCTCCTCACCATGCCGACGCCGCCGGGGCGCGGGAACCGTGGCACCTCGAATCGAATGGTGAGGAATCCCACACCCTCCTCTTGTGGCCACCACGGTTACGGCAAAGGGCCATGTGCTCGACGATCGCCGGAGGAATTGCGATCGCGCGAGGAACTGCGATCGGAGGAGGATCTGGAGGTGCAATGAGATACGAGGCATCGGTTACCACGATCTCGTGGATCCCGTCTGAGGCCGTGAGCGGTCCGATGCGGATCCCCATGGACATCGGTATCGGCCACTACGACGAGGCACCACCGGCACGATTGACCGATCTCGACGAGCTGGCTCGAACCGACCGCTTCCGCTTCGCCAACCGCTTGTCCGCATACGTCGAGATGGATGGCGATCGGGTCAGCGACGCCGGCTACACCGGAGGAGGGATCATCGGTGTGACCAAGCTGAAGGTCGGTCCGGTGGCGTTGACCGTCAAGGCCACTGCTTTCCCCGATCTGCGGGCCGAGCCCGAGATCACACCAAACGGTGTTCGCTTCGTCCAGTCCGCCGGTGGACGCACCGGAGCGCCGTTTCCTCGCCGGTCCAGCGAGGCGCCATTTCTCAGGATCATCGCTCCCACCGCATGGACGACTCTGGCGTTGACCATCGGACGCGATGGTGCAGTGAGCCACGAGATCGTTGGGGCCTCCCCGTTCCCCCGGCATTGGGTCTACGACGAGGTGGGCGAGTTGGTTGCCAAAAGCGGGCTCATCGACTTCTCCGCATGGTCCGGTACCAACAACGAGCACACCCCGTGGGGCGGGGGTGATCGGCCGGTGCTGGTGGGTGGCGTCGAGACGGCGGTTGAACGCGGGCTTTCGGTCGAGATAATGAGCGGCGGGTGCGAGATCAGAACCCATCCTGCGGGCACGGCATTGACGACCCAGGGCGAGCGGGCCGACGAGGTGTTCTTGCTGCTCGACGGGATGGTCGACGTGTCCGTCGACGGGGTGGTGGTGGGTGCAGTCGCTCCGGGAGCAATCATCGGCGAGCGGGCAGCGCTCGAGAGAGGGTTCCGTACCTCGACGGTCCGAGCCACCACGGAGGTCAAGGTGGCGGTGGCAAGACCGGGCCGCCTCGATCCGGAGGCATTGGGCCATGTGGCTGCCGGTCACCACCGGGAACACCCATGAAGGTCGGTCTTCTCGGTTGCCGGGGCTCATTCCCGGCGACGGGGGCCGCGTTCAGTCGCTACGGCGGTGATACCGCGGCGGTCGCGATCGCTCGCGACGGGGAAGAACCATCGCTGCTGCTCGACGCCGGCACGGGTCTACGCAACCTCGAGAGAAGCCGCCCGTTCCACGGTACGGTGCTGCTGACCCATTGGCATTGGGACCACACCCATGGGATCCCGTTTGCTACCCAGCTCGACCACCCTGAGGCCCGGGTGACCCTGGTAGCACCGACCGAGGGTATCCCGGTCCGCAGCGTTCTACGGCAAATCCTCGGGCCACCCCATTTCCCTATCGGACCGGGAGGTCTCCGCGGCGCGTGGGAGTTCGAGGCAAGAGAGAGACTGTGTCGCCGCGAGGGTTTCGAGATACTGGCGCTGCCCGTGCCGCACAAGGGAGGGCTCACGCTCGGTTACCGCGTTGAGGCCGACGGGCAGGCGATCGCGTATTTGCCCGATCACGCCTTCGACAGCTCGCCGACCCGGGAAGTCGGCGAGCTGTGCCGCGGCGTTGACCTGCTTATTCATGACGGGCAGCATCGCGACGCAGAATTCCCGACGACCGCGTACCTCGGCCACACGACAGTCGAGCGTGCGGTCCGGCTCGCCGCGTCGATGGAAGTCAGGCGTCTCGTCGTCTTCCACCACGACCCTGCCAGGACAGACGACGAGCTCGATGAGATCGGGAGATCGCTCCCCGGTTGGGCTGTGGTCGCCCGGCAAGGAGAGACCTTGACGCTCGGCGATGCCGTCGCAACACGAGAAGCGCATAGTCTGAGCCCGCAATGAGACGTGCGCATCGCTCGATTTGCCCCGGGCTTCAGGAAGCTGATCCTCCACCGTCGGCTGATCACAGTACGCGGGCTCGCCGGCATTGGGTTAGAACACGAGTAGCGCAAGCGCCCCGACGACGAGCAACCCGAAAGTGATCCGCTCGAACCGGGTTCGATCGATGCGGCCTATGAGCAGCCGACCCAGGGCGACACCGACGGGGATCAGCAGCCATCCCCAGATCGTCGTCAGGATCAGGTGCCCATCGATGAGTCCGGCAAGCAGATAGCCCGGCACCTTGAGAAGGTTGATCATCGCGAACAACGCAACTGTCGTGCCGACAAACCGCTTCGGCTCGAGACCCACGCCCATCAGGTACACGATTATCGGCGGGCCCCCGGCATGGGCAATCGACGAGGTGAAGCCGGCGGTGGTGCCGGCAACCATCGCCCACTGACGATGGTGGTGCTGGGGAATGCGCACCCCTCGCTGTTTGACGTAGATGACGGCGAACAGCAGGAGAGCGATGGCAATGAGACGTCGTAGCGCGTCCTCGCTGATGTGAGAGATGACGAACGTGCCCGCCGCGATGCCGACAGCCGCGGCTGCCAATAATGGCCACAACAGTTTGGTCTCCCACTGTCGCCAGTAGGCGGCCACCGAGAAGCTGTCGGCCGCAATCAGCATCGGTAGCAGCAGACCGACCGCTTGGTCGGCCGGCATCGCCAGGACCATGATCACCGTGACGAACGGTCCGAGTGTTCCGGCGAAACCGGCCTTGTTGAAGCCGAGCAGGAGAGCCGCCACTGCGACGAGCCAGATCACAGCCGGGACCTCGGGGAACCGATCGGGATGGAGGGAACCGGTAGCGATGATGGCATGACGACCGATCGTAGCGTCGCCGGTGTTTCCCGGGACTATCGCTCTCGTGCCATATGCGTGCTACAAGGCGATATGCTGGGTTGTCATGGACGAGCTGGAGATCTCGCGTCGTGTCTACGGCCTCCTCGCCAGAGTGGGCGGTGCTCCCGTCCCCAGGATGCGAGCATGGACCGGTGAGGAGTGGGGCCCGCGGCACGCGCCGGCGACCATCGCGCTCAACAGGCCCGGGGCCTTGCGGTCAATGCTGCTGCCACCAAACGATCTGTCGGCCGCGGAGGCCTATATCTATGGCGACGTCGATTTCGAGGGAGATCTGTACTCGCTGCTGCGGTGGGGGGCGACCCTTTCCGAGGCCAGGAAAGGCCCCGTCACCATCGCCCGCTTGCTGAGTCTTCTGCGCCGGCTACCGGAGGACGTCAAGCGTGCGGATGCCGAACAGCCGCGGTTCCGGGGGATGCTGCATTCGAAACGTCGTGATCGAGCGGCGGTCACCCACCACTACGACACGGGAAACGAGTTCTTCCGCCTGTTTCTAGGCAAGGAGATGGTGTACTCGAGCGCCGCCTTCCTGAGCCCGATGGACACTCTCGATGAGGCACAGCGACGCAAGCTCGACCTCATATGTCGCAAGCTCCGTCTCGCTCCCGGGATGCGGTTGCTCGACGTCGGGTGTGGATGGGGCGCCCTCGTGATGCACGCGGTGCGCGAGTACGGCGTCACCGCCACCGGGCTCACGTTGAGCGCAGAGCAGGCGGCGATCGCCAGACAGCGTATCGATGCCGAGGGTTTCCAGGGGCGGGCATCGATCGAGGTCAAGGACTACCGGGACATCAAGGAGAGATACGACGCCATCGCCTCAGTGGGGATGGTCGAGCATGTAGGTCTCAAGGAGCTGCCGCGGTACTTCGGCATCCTCCGCAAGTCGCTCGTTCCCGGCGGGCAGCTGTTGAACCACGGGATCGTGACCCGCGGCCGAAAACGAGGACGGACTAAGCCCACATTCGTCAGCACCTACGTGTTTCCGGATAGTGAGTTGACCACGATCGACGAGGTGATCAGCGCCGCCGAGGACGCCGGGTTCGAGCTGCGTGACCTCGAGTCGCTGCGGGCGAGCTATGCACTCACGCTCCAGCATTGGGTGAGCAACCTCGAGAAGACCCGTGACGCGGCCCTGGCGGCGACGTCGGAGCAGACCTATCGGATCTGGAGGTTGTACATGGCGGGTTCGGCGGTTGCTTTCGATCGAGCAGCGATCAGTGTCTACCAGCTGCTGCTCAGCGACCCGGAGCGACCGTGGACCCACGGTCGGAGCCAGCTGCTGGCGGGGGACGACGCCTGAACGGCCTGGGGCCGTTCAGGTTGGAGTTCGGCCTTCGGCCGAACTCAGCGGGGGTCTGCAATTCCTTCCTGCTATGGGGGAAGTGCCGAGCGAAGCGAAGGCGATGGGGGCCTTGTGAACCGCGGCGCCGGCTCACTCCGCTGCACTGACGCAGAAGACGTTGCCCTCCGGGTCGGAGAGGACCGTCCAGTGGAAGCCTTCCATCTCGTGGTCTTCGACCCGGCTGCCACCCAGCTCGATGATCCTGGTGATGAGCGCGGCCAGGTCGGCTGCGGTGAGATCAAGGTGGATCCGGTTCTTGCCGACCCGCGGCTCAGCGACCTTCTGAAACGCCAGCGCCGGTCCTCCAGCGCTGACCCTGCTCATGAAGACGTAGCCCGGGTAGCGGACCTTCGGCTCTAGTCCCAGGATCTCTCCCCAGAACGCGACCATGGAATCGAGATCGTTGCAGTCGATCATGACCGCACCGACGTGTGCCGGGACGGTCATTCCCTGCCTCCGAAATCGCGGTGGATGCGTGATGGAGTGGGTCCGCTCTGACCCTGGTACTTCGAGCCTGCACCCGGTGATCCGTACGGATGTTCCGCAGGGGTGCTCAGCTGGTAGAACGAGATCTGCCCGATCTTCATCCCCGGGTAAATGGCGATGGGTAGGTTGGCGACGTTGGACAGTTCGAGGGTCACCTGACCCCGGAACCCTGGGTCGATAAAGCCGGCTGTCGAGTGGATGAGCAATCCAATTCTCCCCAGGCTGGACTTGCCTTCCAGCCGGGCGACGACGTCGGCTGCCAGACCGACCACCTCCATGGTCGACCCCAGCACGAACTCGCCGGGATGGAGGATGAAAGGGTGATCCTCCGTGGCCCCGACCGCATGCGTCAAGTCGTCCTGTGGTGCCTTGGGATCGATGAGCGGGTACCGATGGTTCTCGAATACCAGGAAAGTCGAATCGCAACGGAGGTCGATGCTCGACGGCTGGACCATGCTCTCGTCGTAGGGGTCGATGAAGATTCGGCCGGCGGCGACTGCTTCCTTGATGGTGCGGTCCGAGAAAACCATGTCCGGGATGGTAGTAAGACCGCTCCGGCCGGGGCCGGTGGTCACAAGAACTCGGTCACAAGAACTCGGTCACACGAACTCGATTGCGTGGCTCATCTCCGCGGACTTCTCGAGCATGGTGTACACCGAGCAATACTTGTTCTCGGTGAGCGCGATGGCGTGCGCCACCCTGTCCTCGTCGACCTCGCCGCCGACCCGGTAGTGCAGATGGATCTTCGTGTAGACCCGCGGCGTCGTCTCTGCCCGCTCCGCCGACACCTCGACCTCGAGCGATGTGAATGGTTGGCGCATCTTTTCCAGGAACTCGACGGCGGTGACCGCGCTGCACCCACCGAGGGCGGCAAGAACCATCTCCATCGGGCTGCCCCCGGTCTCATGGGCACCACCCTCGAGCCTCACCGTGTGACCGGTGGCGGTGGTGGCGTCGAACCTGGCTCCGCCGACGTGACGCACAGTGGCAATGGTGTCCATCAAACCGCCTGAATGCCTCGACCAAACCGCCTGAATGCCTCGACCTGGAGCGGGTGAGGAGAATCGAACTCCCGTATTCAGCTTGGGAAGCTGATGTTCTACCATTGAACTACACCCGCGGGAGCCACAAGTGTAACCGCATCAGGTGGACAGCAAGCTGGCGAGACCCCACACGGTGATGACCATCCCGACGGTGAGCAGCCAGGAGACGCGACCGGCGCGAAACTCTCCGTCGGCGCCTTCGGGGCGCTTGCCGCGAGCGTGCTGGATGATCGCTAAACCGCTGCCGAGCACCATGGCCGCACCGACCGCGACGATCAGCTCCGCCATGAGATCATCCAGCCCGAGCAGTTCGGTCATTGACATTGTCGGTGACGCTACCACCTGTCCGGGAGCACATTTCGATAGAGTCATGCGTGGAGGCAACACAAAGGGGTGAGTCATGGCTACCTTGACCATGCGGTCCCGGCGCTCGATTCCGGCCATCGGTCTGGGCGTCTACAAGAGCGAGCCGGGAGTGGTCACCAGGGATGCGGTCCTGGAAGCGCTGCGGATCGGGTATCGGCTCATTGACACGGCATCGATCTACAACAACGAGGCAGACGTCGGCGATGCCATCGCGGCGAGTGGCCTCGACAGAAGCGATGTCTTTGTGACCACGAAACTGTGGAACGACGACCACGGCTACGACAACGCTCTCGCTGCGTTCGATCGCTCCCTCGAAACACTCGGTCTCGACTACGTTGATCTCTACCTGATCCACTGGCCCGTGCCGGAGCGACGGCTGGACACGTGGCGTGCCCTCGAGCGGCTGACCCTCGACGGTCGGGTACGTGACATCGGTGTGTGCAACTACATGACACAGCATCTCGAGGAGATAGTCGAGAACGCTGCCGTGACCCCCGCCGTCAACCAGATCGAGCTGTCTCCCTATAACTATCGGAGCAGGCGCGATATCGTCGCGCTGTGCCGGGAGCTCGGTGTTGTCGTCGAGGCGTACAGCCCGTTGACCAAGGGTCGTAAGCTCGCCGATCCCGTGCTCGCTGAAATCGGCAACCGCTACGACAAGACGCCGGCGCAGGTACTGATCCGCTGGTCACTCGACAAGGGGTTCGTAGCGCTCCCCAAGTCGGTGCATGCCAGCCGCATTGCCGAGAACTTTGCCGTGTTCGACTTCACGCTCGACGATGACGACATGGAACGGCTTGATGCTCTCGACGAGGGCCTGGCCACTGGATGGGATCCCACCGGCGCCCCGTGAGCAGACGCCCTGAGGGCTCTTAGCAGCGTCTTTCCGGTACTCTTGGGCCATGTCACGACCCTGCTCGGTACTCCGCGTCTTCACCCGCGACGGCGGCACCACGATCGACCAGGGCGAGGAGATCGGCCATCCCAGCCGGATCGAGTTGGTTTGGGAGGGCAAGAGCGCCTCCATCGGAGGCACGGTTGCGGCCGCCGGGTCCCGGGAGTTGTCCTGGTGACGATCCAGGTATCACCGGAGCAGCCCGATCAGCACGAGTGGATCTATCGGGTGAACACCCGGGCCTTCGATGGTCGCAACGAGGAGGCCGAGCTGGTGGATGCTCTGCGCTCCGCAGGCGACCTGCTGCTCTCCCTGGTGGCTACGGTGAATGGCGAGGTCGTCGGGCACGCGGCGTTCTCACGTCTGACGGTCGACACGGCCGATGGTCCTGTCGGCGGAGTGGCGCTGGCGCCGGTTGCTGTTGATCCGGACCGTCAGGGCAAAGGGGTTGGGTCGAAGCTGATAAGCACCGGGATCGAGGTGCTCCGGGAGCGGGAAGAGCAGGTGATCCTGGTGGTAGGCAATCCCGCGTACTACTCCCGATTCGGGTTCTCTTGCGCGGTTGGAAAGCGATACCCGGGCCGGCAGAGCGGCCCGCACTTCCTCGCCCTCATCCTCGGCGATCCGGCTACGGCGCCGATCGGGCCGGCGACCTACCCGGAAGCATTCGAGCTGGTGAATTGAGGGTCGTTCTCCCCGCCGTGTAACGTTTTCTCGTGACACATACCGACGGTGCAAGCCGCCGGGAGCGGCCGGCATTTCATAATCGCGACATCGCCGACGTCCTTACGGACCTGGGCGTAGCGGCGCATGCCGGTCTGAGCAGTGTCGAGGCACGCCGCCGGCTGGACGAGCACGGACCAAACGAGCTGGTCGAGAAAGACGGTATCAATCCGCTGCGGATCGTCCTGGACCAATTCACCGACACCATGGTGATCGTCCTCATCATTGCCGCGGTGATTGCCGCCGCGATCGGTGATGGCAACGACGCGGTGGTCATCCTCGTCATCGTCGTTCTCAACGCGATCCTCGGTTTTGTCCAGGAGTACCGCGCCGAGCGGGCAATCCAGGCGTTGAAGCTGATGACGGTCCCGCAGGTGCGGGTGCGCCGTGATGGGGGATCCCTTGCCGATATCCCTTCGGTCGATCTGGTGCCGGGCGACATTGTGGTGCTGGAAGCGGGTTCGGCGGTACCCGCCGACGGTCGGTTGCTCGAGGGACACAGTCTCCGGGTTGCGGAGGCGGCGCTGACCGGCGAGTCCTACCCGACCGAGAAGCACACCGACGTCATGGGTTCCGCCGACGTCGACATCGCCTCCCGCCGCAACATGGTGTACATGGGCACGTCGGTCACACACGGCAAGGGAACCGTGGTCATCGTGGCAACCGGGATGGCCACCGAGTTGGGCCACATTGCCGACCTGCTGCAAAGCATCGATCGGTCGGCGACCCCGCTGCAGCGCCGCATGACGCAGTTGGGCAAGGGTCTCGCCATCGCCGCAGCCGGCATTGTCGCGGTCGTGTTCGTGCTCGGGTTGCTGCGGGGCGAGAACGTCGAAACCATGTTCCTCACTGCCATCGCCCTGGCGGTCGCCGCGGTGCCCGAAGGGTTGCCGGCGGTAGTGACGATCGCCCTGTCGCTCGGGGCGCAGCGGATGCTGAAACGTGAGGTGCTGATCCGCAAGCTGCCGGCGGTGGAGACCCTCGGTTCGGTGACAGTCATCTGCTCCGACAAGACCGGCACGATCACGCAGAACCGGATGGCGGCTGCCGAGATCGTCGCCGACGGTGGTGTACGCTCGCTCGACGATGTTGTGGTGCCCTCCACCGGGTCGCCCACCGCCACGAGCCTGGCGCTGCTCTCCGCCCTCCTGTGCAACGACGCCCAGCTGGATACTTCCGGCGCCGACCAACACGTTGGTGACCCCACTGAGATAGCCATAGCCGCCGCTTCGCTCCGTGTCGGTATGGCTCCGGCCGACATCATCGCCGCATGGCCCCGGGTCGCCGAAGCGCCTTTCACGTCGGAGCGGAAGCGGATGGCCACCGTGCATCGAGTACCGGAGGAAATGCGAGACGTCATTGGGGGGCCGTTGGTGGCGATGGTCAAAGGTGCCCCGGACGGTCTCATCGACCTGTCTACGACGACCTGGGAGGGCGAGGGGCCGGTTGAGCTCACCGACGACCGGAGAACATCCAGCCGGACCGCCAACGAAGATCTGGCCGCGGCAGGTCGGCGGGTACTCGGGGTGGCAATGCGGCCGCTCGAGACCATGCCGCCTCTCGACGAGATCGAGTCGGTCGAGGAAGGGCTAACCCTGCTCGGGATGATCACGCTGGTCGATCCGCCGCGCCTCGAGGTGCCGCCCGCTGTTGCGGCGTGCCGGCGCGCCGGTATTCGCCCGGTGATGATCACCGGTGATCATCCCTTGACCGCACGGCGGATCGCCGCCGACGTAGGCATCGACACCGACGGTGGTGTTGTCACCGGTGCCGATCTCAACAACATGGACGGTGAGGAGCTGCGAGGCCTCGTAGCCGACGTGTCGGTGTATGCCCGGGTTGCGCCGGAACACAAGCTGCGAATCGTGGAAGCGCTGCAAGACCAGGGAGAGGTCGTCGCCATGACCGGCGACGGCGTCAACGACGCCCCGGCGCTGCGCAAGGCAGATATCGGCGTCGCCATGGGTATCACGGGGACCGACGTCTCGAAAGAGGCCGGGGGCATGGTGCTGCTCGACGACAACTTCGCCACGATCGTCCGAGCGGTCCGGGAGGGCCGGACGATCTACGACAACATCCGCAAGTTCATCAAGTACACCATGACCAGCAACAGCGGCGAGATCTACACGATGCTGCTGGCGCCGTTCTTCGGGCTGCCGCTTCCCCTCACAGCCATTCAAATCCTCTGGGTGAACCTCGTAACCGACGGGCTGCCCGGGCTGGCGATGTCGTTCGAGCCGTCGGAGGCAGATGTCATGCAGCGAGAGCCGTATGCGCCGAACGAGAACATCTTCGGGCGAGGCATGGCCCGGCACATTCTGCTGTTCGGCCTGCTGATGGGCGTCGTGTCGTTGCTGGCGGGCACCTTCTACTTCGCCGCTGACAACCCGGCGTGGCAGA
Source organism: uncultured bacterium (assembly GCA_963801165.1). Classification (GTDB taxonomy): domain Bacteria; phylum Actinomycetota; class Acidimicrobiia; order Spongiisociales; family UBA5794; genus JAAETI01. The sequence continues at coordinate 344,778 of CAWDDT010000005.1, read as the reverse complement.
CGATGATCTTCACCGTGCTGACGCTGTCGCAGATGGGCCAGGCATTGGCGGTCCGCTCCGAACGCAAGTCGCTTTTCACCATCGGGCTGCGCAGTAACACCCCGCTGCTGGGTGCGGTGCTGGTCACGCTTGCCCTGCAGATGCTCGTCATCTACTGGGGACCGCTCCAGCATGTGTTTGGCACCCAGCCGCTCTCGATGGTCGAGCTGGCGGTGGCCCTGGCCGTGTCGTCGGTCGTCTTCTGGGCCACCGAGCTAGACAAGCTCCTCCTCCGCCGCCGACGCTGACCTCCCCGCTTCTTGCGTAGACCGTGCCGGTATGACGGCACCCGCTACGCCGGAAGCGGGAGGAAGCGCGGAGGCCACTACGGGATGTATTGCTGCTCGATTTGCATGACGTTGCCGTTGCCGTCCAGGGTCAGCCAGTAGGGGGCATAGACGGTGCTGGCGCCGACGAATCCGTAGTTGGGGGCAGGCCAATCGGGGACCGCATCCGTCTCGTAGTTCCACGGTGTTCCGTCGTCCTTGAACAGTCCTAGCCACTCGTCGATGGGCACGGTGACTCCGGAGACCGAGCCGACCGCGGACGTCTGGAGGATCACCAGCGGGTTGTCGCCGAGCGGAAGGGTGCGAAGCTGGGGGTTGGTGTTCCGGATGTAGTAGTCGTTGGGCACGCCCTCGTCGACCGAGCCGATCACGCCATCCTCGAAGGCGGCCTGGTTGGCCGCATCTCCGGTGAGCCACTGGATGTAGTCGGCGACGATCTCGTTGGCCCCGACCTGGGTCAGGTAGGCGATCTGCCGCTCGGCGTTTGGGGCGTAGGTGACGTTGATCGTTTCGGACGTGGTACCGCCGGGACCGGTGAGCACCACCTCGATCGTGTTGGGCCCCTCGGTGAGGTCGACGTCGGCGTTGGTGTAGTACGTCTGAACCCCGTCGACCAGTCCGCCTTCGAATATCTCTGCGTCCGTGCCATTGATGGTGACGGTGTCGACACCGGAGGCGGTGACCCCTACGTTCACGGTCGGCTCGACAATGGTCATGCCGTCGACCACCCCCTCGAGATTGACGATCGCGGGAGCCGCTGCCTTGGTAGCTTCCGCTGCCTCCAGGTTCACCGGGATGCGCACGATGTCGATCGAGCTGCCGTCCTTCGCCGAAGCGTCGTACACCACTACGTAGCCCGTCGCCGGCTCCGCCAGTGTGTATTCGGGTGTAATTGTGAAATCGCCCCAGCAGCCGGTGCCACAACTCGCCATCGAATTGCCTTCGGCAAGAACGTCGCCGTTTTCGAGTTCGATGCGAAACAGAAGACCCGCCTCGAACGTGTTGGCCACACCGGTGATCTCGACCGGTGACGTCACCGTATCACCCTGGAGTGGCTGCTCGACGAAGATCGACGGCAGGAAGTCCCGGTAGTCGTCGCGGGTCTGTGGGCCGTCGAGAACGAGGCCCTCCGAGGAGAACACGTCGACTGGCTCGCCGTTGATCTCGAATTCGACCGACGGATATCCGAACTGCGTCGCCGTGTAGACGACCTGGGCAAGCCGGGCGCCCATGGAGAACGTGCCGCCTCCAGACTCGAATGTCGTGTTGAAGTCGATGGTGACCCGGGATTCCTCACCGGTCTGGTCGGCGGTCACTCCGAGCAGCTGGGTGCCGTCGGGGATGCCCGACGATACGCCGGGACGCACCTCGTCGTCGGTTGTCGTGGGGCCCTCGAGAAGGGCGGATAAGGCTGCATTCAGCGAGTCGAACGCGTCAGGCTGACCGTTTGCGACGGCGGCCGTGACCTGGCGGCGAACCGCCACGAGGTGTGGTCCCGCGATGGTTGAGTTTTCGACATAGTCGGCGAGGAAATACAGGGTCACGTCAAACGACGCAGTGGATACCGGTGCCGTCGTAGGTGTCTCCGTCGTCTGTGTCGCCGGGGGCACTGTTGAGCTGGGATTCGGCGCAGAGCCGCCATGGAGCAGGATCAGTGGTAGGCCGACGATGAGTAGAGCGGCAACGGCGGTGACACCGACCCAAACGAGCGGGTTGCGGTGCCGGGTCGGGGGTGCCGGCACGGGTGAGGGCTTGAGCTGGACCATTTCTTCCTCCGGGAATGGTGGCGCCTCAGGGGTCATCGCCATGAGCCGGTACGTCAGCTCGCGCAGCTTGCTGTCCATTGGTTCGCTCATTGCAGAAGCTCCTTGAGACGTGCGCGCGCACGCGCCAGGTGGCGTTTCACCGATCCCTCGGAGATTCCGAGACGGGTCGCGACCTCGGCCGGCGTGAGGTCTTCCCAATAGGTGAGCACGACGCTGGCGCGCTGTTGCACGCTCAACTTGTCGACGGCCGCCAGCACATCAACGTCCACCTCGGCAGATACCGCAATATCGGGCGTTGCTGCCCGCATCTCACGGAGCCTGCGGCGGAGTGTGGAGCGATGCTGCGACCGCGCTTGGTTGAGGACCGTGCGATAGAGATATGCCCGGTGGTTGGCAACCTGGTCCCAGCCACTGGTGCGAAACGCACGCAAACACGCGTCGGTGACGACGTCTGGCGCATCGAACGGGCCGACCAGGCCCGTAGCGAATCGCACCAGGTCGTCTGCGTACTTCCGGTAGATCTCTTCCTCGGTCATCACACCCATGAGACGTCACCGGAGCCCTTCCCGGGTGACACCCCCATTCTCCCCCTTCTGGCGTCGCAGACCGGAAAATGTTCCGGTCTCCAACGCCAGAGCGGTGACTGCGGCGGGCTGCGTCGCTGCGATAATCGTCGGCGTGACTAGCGGAACCGATCCCACCGAGCCCGCCCGGCCCTCCATCATTGTCGCCGGCGAGGCGCTCGTCGACCTGATCGTGCGGGCCGACGGCGAGATCGTGCCGGTAACGGGTGGCAGCCCGTACAACACCGCCCGCGCCATCGCACGTCTGGACATGCCTACCGCCTTTGTCGGCGGGCTGTCCACGGATCGGTTTGGGCGGATGCTCGAAGCCGGGCTCGCAGGCGACGGCGTCGATTTGCGAGCCGTCCAGCGGACGGACCTGCCCACCACGCTCTCGCTGGCCGAACTGGGCGCCGACGGCAGCGCTTCGTATCGGTTCTACACGGCTCAGACGTCCGCTCCGGCAGTCCAGTCCGGGCCACTCAGCGGTGTCATCGCAAACTCGGTCCGCGCCGTTGCCACCGGATCGATCGGCCTCGTCCTCGAGCCCATAGGATCGACCCTCGAGGCGTTTGCGGTTGACGTGCCGGAGCAGTGTCTCCTCCAGCTCGATCCCAACGCACGTCCTTCGATGACGACCAACCCGGAGGCGTGGCGGGCTCGGATGACTCGGATCATGGGGCGCGCCGACATCGTCAAAGCGAGCACTGAGGACCTCGAGTTCCTGCGACCGGGCGAGCCACTCGATGACGCTGCGGCCTGGGTGTGGGCTCGGGGCCCGCGCGTTGTGCTCGTGACCGATGGATCGCACCCCGTCCGCGTCCTGACCGCAGCGGGCACGGAACTCGTGGCGGCGCCGGCGGTCGACGTAGTTGACACGGTCGGGGCGGGGGACACATTCGGTGGGGCCTTCCTAGCCTGCCTTGTTCACCATGGCGTCGGGCCGTCCGACCTGGACGACGCCGGGTCGATCCTGCGCGCAGTTCGGTTCGCCGTGCGCGCTTCGGCGGCCGTGTGCACCCGCGCTGGGGCGGACCCACCGACGCTCGCCGACCTCGGGGGCTGGCCCGCCGCATAATGCCTGTCGCCAGAAGGCTCAGCTGCGAAGACGCTGGTGGTGCTCCTGGAGTGGTTGGACGTCCAGGATCATGTCGTGGCCGGAGCGCAGGCTGCGGGCGACCGCATGCCCACCCCGCATCGTCGTCACGCAAGGGATGCGGTTGCGGGTCGCGGCCCGTCTGATGAGACCGCCGTCGCCGCGAGCCCGCTGGCCACGGGGGGTGTTGATGACGATGTCGATGAGCCCGTCGTCGAGCAGCCGGATCGGGTCCCAGGCGCCCTCGCCGATCTTGTCGACATGACTGGCGGGAACTCCGGCGGCGGCGAGGGCGGCCGCGGTGCCCGTTGTGGCGACGATGCGGAACCCCATTTCGGAGAACAGCCGGCCCGTCTCGACGCCGAGCTCTTTGTCGCGGTCGTTGACCGAGAGAAACAGCGTTCCAGTCTCCGGGATCCGTGCCCCCGACGCCAGTAGCGCCTTGGCGTAGGCGGCTCCTGTTGCCGTGGCGATTCCCATCACCTCACCGGTGGAGCGCATCTCGGGGCCGAGGATGATGTCCTCTGCAGGGAACCTCATCCACGGGAGGACGGCTTCCTTGACCGACGCAAACGGTGGCTCGTACTGCGATCCCGTCGGGATCAGCCCGGCTACCTTCAAATCGACGATGGTGGCACCCATCATCACCCGGGTGGCCACCTTCGCCAGCGGGACACCGGTCGCCTTCGATACGAACGGCACCGTACGTGACGCCCGCGGGTTGGCCTCGAGCACATATACCGTGTCACCGCGGACGGCGTACTGGATGTTGAGCAGCCCGCGCACGTCGAGCCCCTTCGCCAGTGCAGCGGTGTACTCGATGATCCTGCGGTAGGCGACCGGGCCAAGGGTCGGTGCCGGGATGACACAGGCGGAGTCGCCGGAGTGGACCCCGGCCTCCTCGACGTGCTCCATCACCCCGCCGATGTAGAAGTCGACACCGTCGAAGATCGCGTCTACGTCCACCTCGATGGCGCTCTCGAGGAACGAGTCGATGAGCAGCGGAGCGGTGGCGAGATTGATCGGTTCGCCCCGCCCGGCATCGGTGATCTCGTCGAGGTAAACCTCTAGCTCGTCCGGGGCGTAGACGATTCGCATCGCCCGGCCCCCGAGTACGTAGGAGGGTCGTACCAGCACAGGGAACCCGATCCCGGCGGCGATGTCCTGCGCTTCGGTCCGGGAGGTGGCGGTGCCGTTCGGAGGCTGGAGGACGTCGAGGCGGGCGCACAGCTGGGAGAACCGTTTGCGGTCCTCGGCGAGGTCGATGGCGTCGGGTGAGGTCCCGGCGATCATGACGCCGGCTGCGGCCAGGTCGTCTGCCAGCTTGAGAGGGGTCTGCCCGCCGAGCTGGACGATGACGGCCTCGGGCCGCTCCTTGTCGATCACAGCCATCACGTCGTCGAAGGTCAGCGGCTCGAAGTACAAACGGGTCGACGTGTCGTAGTCGGTGGAGACCGTCTCCGGGTTGCAGTTGATCATCACCGCGTCGTAGCCGGTCTCCTGGAGCGCCATCGAGGCGTGCACGCAGCAGTAGTCGAACTCGATGCCCTGGCCGATGCGATTAGGGCCCGAACCGAGCACGACAACGGTCGGGTTGCCGCTGGGGTTGCTCTCGTCCTCTTCCTCCCAGGTGCTGTAGAAGTAGGGGGTGATCGCGTCGAACTCCGCGCCACAGGTGTCGACGGTCTTGTATGTGGGGCTCAGGCCCCAGCCGGTGAACCGGGCACGGACCTCGGGCACGGTCGCTCCCCACAGATAGGCGAGCTGCTCGGCGCCGAACCCGTAGCGGCGTGCCTCGAGCGCGATATCGGGGTCGTCCGCTGCGGTCTCCAGTTCGACGCGGAGTGCCACGATGTCGGCGATCTGGTCGAGGAACCACGGGTCGACGGCCGTCTCCCCGAGCGCGTCCACGGCAACTCCCCGGCGCAGCAGCTCGGCGATCTCGAACAGGCGCTCGGGAGTCGGGGTGCGCACAGAAGCCAGCAGAGTGTCGGTACTGATGTCACGGAGTGGCAGCTCCCCTGCATCGGCGTTAAGCCCGGCCCGACCGATCTCGAGGCTTCTGATCGCCTTCTGCAACGCCTCGGGAAAGGTCCTGCCGATGGCCATCGCCTCTCCGACGCTCTGCATCGAGGTCCCCAGCACTGGGGGTACCGACTGGAACTTGGCGAAGTCGAAACGAGGGATCTTGACGACGGTGTAGTCGAGCACCGGCTCGAACGACGCCGGGGTGGCCCCGGTGATGTCGTTGGTGATCTCGTCGAGCGTGTAGCCGACGGCGAGTTTGGCGGCGATCTTTGCGATGGGGAAGCCGGTCGCCTTGGAGGCGAGCGCCGACGAACGAGACACCCGGGGGTTCATCTCGATGATGATCCGCCGCCCCGTCTCCGGCTCGACGGCGAACTGGACGTTGGAGCCACCGGTGTCGACCCCGATTGCCCGCAGACAGGCAAGCGCCTCGTCCCGCATCTCCTGGTACTCCGCATCGGAGAGCGTCATCGCCGGCGCCACCGTGATCGAGTCACCCGTGTGCACCCCGACCGGGTCCAGGTTCTCGATGGAGCAGACGATCACGGCGTTGTCGGCGTGGTCCCGCATCACCTCGAGTTCGTATTCCTTCCACCCCAGGATCGATTCTTCGATGAGGACCTCGCCGATCGGTGACGTCTCGAGACCCGTCTTGACCACCCCGCGGAGCTCGTCTTCGTTGTGGGCGATGCCGGTGCCGCCGCCTCCGAGGATGAAGCTGGGGCGGATCATCACCGGGTAGCCGAGGTCTTCGACCGCAACCATTGCCTCGTCGATACTCTTGATGTAGCGGGCCCGGGTGGTCTCCAGCCCGATCTCATCCATGAGCCTCTTGAACCGGCCCCGATCCTCAGCCGCGTCGATGGCGTCGGGGGTGGCGCCGATCATCTCCACACCGAACTTCTCGAGGATGCCGTGCTCGACGAGCGCCATAGCCGTGTTCAGAGCCGTCTGCCCGCCGAGCGTGGCGAGGATGGCGTCGGGGCGCTCCCGTTCGATGATCGACGCCACGACGTCCGGTGTGATCGGCTCGATGTAGGTGGCATCTGCGAACTCCGGGTCGGTCATGATCGTCGCCGGGTTCGAGTTGAGCAGGATGACCCGGTAGCCGTCGTCTCGTAGCACCCGCACCGCCTGGGTTCCCGAATAGTCGAACTCGCAGCCCTGACCGATGATGATCGGGCCGGATCCGATGATCAAGATCGATTCGATGTCGCTGCGTCTCGGCATCAGTGGGTCCCCGCGATCACCAGTTCGGCGAACCGGTCGAAGAGGTGCTTGGCGTCGTTGGGCCCGGGCGCCGCCTCCGGGTGATACTGCACCGAGAAGGCCGTGATGTCGCGACAGGCGAGACCCTCCACGGTCCCATCGTTGAGGTTGACGTGGGTGACGTCGACCGGCCCGAATTCGCCGTCGAATACCTCGCCGGGCGTGAGGTCGACGGCGAAGCCGTGGTTCTGAGCGGTGATGTGGACGGCGCCGTCTGACTCGCGGCGCACTGGATGGTTGCCACCATGGTGACCAAACGGCAGCTTGTAGGTGCGGGCACCCAGAGCCAGCCCGAGCACCTGATGCCCGAGACAGATGCCGAAGACGGGCGTCTCGCCCAGGAGGTCCCGGAGCGTGGCCGTGACGCCGGTGAGCGGTTCGGGGTCCCCCGGCCCGTTGGAGACGAACACGCCGCCGGGGTTCATGGCGAGGATCTCCTCCGCAGTGGCCGTGGCCGGGACGACGTGGGTCTCGAGCCCCCGTCTCGTTAGCTCCTCGACGATTCGCCGCTTCATGCCGAGGTCGATGGCGACGACCGTGCCGACACGATCGTGTGTTGCGTCGACCACATACGGAACCGGCGTGCTAACGCTGGAGGCGAGGTCGAGACCGGTCATATGGGGTGCCGTGGCAGCAAGATGCCTCAGCTCGGCGGCGGTGCCGTCGGTGGCCACCACCCCCGGCATGGCGCCATGGTCACGCAGGTGGCGAGTCAGCCGGCGGGTGTCGACATCGGCGAGAGCGACCACGGCCCGGTCGCGGAGCCACTCGCCCAGTGGTCCCTCGGCCCGCCAGTTGGAGGGTCTGCGGGTGGCGGATCGGACGATCAAGCCGGTGCAGTGCGGTCGGTCGGCCTGATCGTCGGCTGCGGCCATCCCGTAGTTGCCGATGTGGGGGGTGGTCAGGGTGACGATCTGCCTGGCGTAGGAGGGGTCGGTGAGGATCTCCTGGTAGCCCGTCATCGAGGTGTTGAACACCACCTCGCCGATGCCGGCGCCCTCAGCCCCGATCGCGGTACCGTTGAAAAATGTCCCGTCGGCGAGTACCAGGGCGCCGCGGACTTTCTGGGGTGCCATGTTTACCGTCCTTTCCGGCCTCACGGGACCGGTCTTTAAAGGGTGGCTGCGCGCACTATAGACACTCGGTACAGTGCCCACATGCACCGGGACCCGTACACAACAGCGCTCCACGCAGACGATGGGCTGGCGGAGCTGCCGGATGTGGCTCCTCCGCTCCGTCCCAGCACTACCTTTGAACACCGCGAGGGCGGTCGGGTCTACAAGCGGATGGGTGACGAGACGACCGAGCGGTTAGAGGCGGTCATTGGAGCACTGGAGGGTGGTCACGCCGTTGCCTTCCCTTCCGGGATGGCTGCGGTGGCTGCGGTGTTACGGCACCTGCGGCCGCAACGGATAGCCCTCCCCGACGATGTGTATCACGGGGTCACCGGGTTTGTCGCCGCAGAGGCGGAGCGCGGGACCTGGGAGGTGGTCAAGACGGCCGATCTGGGTCGCGGCGACGTGTGGTGGCTGGAGACACCATCCAATCCGAAGTGCCTGATCACCGATCTGGCCGGGGTCGCCGGGATGGCTCAGGAGCGAGGGGTGGTCACGGTGGCCGACGCAACATTCGCCACCCCCGTGCTCCAGGACACGCTCGGGCTAGGCATCGACTACTCGGTGCATGCGTCGACGAAGTTCATCGCCGGGCACTCTGATGCGATGGGCGGCGTGGTCTCTTCGCAGGACGCCGGTGCTGCTGCGGATTTGCGGCAGGCACGGGTCCTCGATGGCGCCATCCCCGGCACCCTCGAAACGTGGCTCACGTTGCGTGGGGTCCGCACGTTGCCGCTGCGGGTCGCCCGTCAGAGCGAGACCGCCCTTCAGCTCGCTTCGTATCTCGCGGATCGGGGTCTGCGGGTGTGGTACCCGGGGTTGCCGACCCATCCCGGCCATGACATCGCCGGGCGACAGATGTCCGCTTTCGGTGGGGTGCTGTCGTTCGAGCTCGCCGATCCCGCGGATGCGGCGGCGGTCGTCGACCGGCTGCAGGTCTTCACCAACGCGACTTCGCTGGGTGGTGTCGAGTCACTGGCGGAGCACAGACTGCGAAGCGATCCGCATGCGTCCCCCGGGTTGATCCGGCTCTCGATCGGGCTCGAGGATTTTGCCGCGCTCCGAGGCGATCTCTCCGAGGCTCTCGACGGCGTTGAGGTTTGAGTTCTGCCTGAGCTTCAGCTGCGCCCGGAACTCACGCTGAGGAAACGGCTAATAACCGCCGATATCGATGCTGTAGGCGTCGTAGATGAGGTCGGCGCCATGTTGCCTGTGCCGTGCCAGCGCCACGAGAATATCCAGCGCCGTGTCCCGCAGCGCTCCCTTGTCCGTGTCGTCACCCGCTTCGTGTACCTCGGTGAGCGCGGCTTCGACGGAGCGGGCAATGGCGCGGTGATCCGCCTGGATAGACTCTACCGTCCGTTGCATCCGGGGAGCCTGATCGAGGATGCGGTCGTGCAGACCGGCGGGGGACTCGGCCTCTCTGACATGGTGCCGCCAGGCGATCTCGAGCTTGCGGAGACTGATCTCCAGCTCGTTTGCCCAGGCCTCCTTGCCCGCGGCAGCCGCGGCGGCAAGCTCGACCTGCTGCATCGCCCTCCCCAGCTCTGACCGTCGCCGAACGACTCCGGCAAGACGTTGATCGGTTGTCATCGGGCCTCCCGGGGTAGACACGGATATGATGTCGCATCGCAGGGCGATCCGCCAGGGTTCATTATCGCGGATCTCGGTCCTGTACTTCTTGGGGACATGAAATCACCGCCGCCCGTACGAAGGGACACTATGGAGATACGCGCTTACGACCATGAGGCCGACTTCGCAGGCGTCGCTCGCATCTGGCGTGAGATCGGCTGGATCGACGCCGGGAACGACGATCACGAGAAGGCGCTTGGGATGTTCGCCGAACAGTTCGACGGTCTGGTTGCCGATGTAGACGGGTCGCCGGAGTGCTACGTGGCGACCGGAGCGGGTCGGGTCCGCTACCTGGATGATGACTTGCCGCTCTCGGTGGTGACCGCGGTGACGACCAGCCACATCGCCCGCCGTCAAGGTCTGGCGAAGCGCCTGGCGGCCCTTTCCGTCGCTCGCGACGCCGCCGCCGGCGCCGCGGTGAGTGCCCTTGGCATGTTCGATCAGGGCTACTACAACCGGCTCGGTTTTGGCAGCGGGCCGTATGAGTACTGGCATTCCCTCGACCCGGCATCGCTACGGGTGCCCGTCGAGGCCCGGTCGCCCAAGCGGCTCTCGGCGGACGACTTCGCAGCGGTACACGCCTCGCGGCTGAGCCGGGCTCGTGGTCACGGCGTCGTGCAACCTGGAAGCCCCGGCCGCCACCCACGCCGAGATGCTTTGGGCAGACAATGGATTCGGGCTCGGTTACACCGATGGTCCGAACGGCGAGCTCACCCACCATCTTTGGTTCAGCGGCAAGTCGATGGAGCACGGGCCTCTGTCGGTCTGGTGGATGGCCTATCAGACCCCAGAGCAGTTCCTCGAGCTGATGGCGCTGCTGGTGCATCTGGGTGACAACGTGCAGCTGGTCAGGCTGCGCGAGCCCGCCACGATCCAGATTCAGGACCTGATCGAGCGACCGTTTCGCAAGCAGAGAATGACCGAGAAGTCGCAGTACGAGACCCGCGCGAGGGCTTCCGCCTACTGGCAGATGCGGATCTGCAACGTCGAGGCTTGTGTCGCCGCTGTTGGCCTCGAAGGCGTGCCGGTGTCATTCAACCTGGAGCTGTCAGATCCAATAGAGGGCTTGATCGACACCGACTCGCCGTGGCGGGGTGTCGGTGGCGAGTACGTCGTGACACTTGGGCCGGAGCCGGGGGTCGATCCGGGAACCGCACCCGGCCTGCCGACTCTGGTCGCGAGCGTTGGTGCGTTCACCCGCATGTGGCTCGGGGTACGTCCCGCTTCCGGGCTGGCCGTGACCGACGACCTCAGCGGGCCACCGGACCTGCTCGCCGCTCTCGACCGCTTCCTCCTCGTCCCCAGCCCAAAACCCGACTGGGACTTCTGAGAGCCACCTGTGACGTCTAGCTCTGGGAGAGGGCGCTGAGCGAAGAGAAGCCGGTGAGGGCCTTCTGGATTACCCGCACCCAAACCTGTGAAACCACTGCTCGCCCCTGCTTCCGGCTGCGCCGCAGGGACCTTCCCCCGAAGCCAGCCCTACACCGAGATGTCACGGCGTTCGAAGCCCCACAGAGCGAGGAGGACGAACGCGGCGATGACGGCCAGCATGATCGTGGTATCCGGGATCGACAGACCTGCACCGAGGGGGTCGGAGCGTTGCAGCCAGTAGAAGGGCATCAGCTTCTGCGGACCCTGGAGCCAGTCGACGAGGGGAGCGAGACCGTTGACGAAGAACGCGGCCACCGTAACGCCGGCGCTCACGCCGATGGTTAGGCCGCGCCGACCGGTGAGCCCGCCCACCGCAAGAGCCAGCGCTCCGAACACCATCGCCAACAGCGCCAACTCCAGATTGGATGCGACGATGTGAGTCACCGGTAACCCGAGGTCGGCGATGGGGTTGGCGGCGGCCATCACCAACCCGATGACTCCCGCCACGATGCCGACAAGCGTCGCCATGGCGCCGAAGCGTGACAGCACGACGGCACGGCGCGGGGTCGGGGTCGCCAGGACCAGATCCATCGTACGTCGGTCTTCCTCGCCGGCGATGGCCGCGGTGCCCAGGCTGATCGCAAACACCGCCAGCACCACCGCTCCGAGAGAGGCGTTGACGCGGCTGTTGATGAAACCTGAAGGGCTGAGCAGCTGGGTGACGTCGGAACTGCCGAGAAACGACAGCATGCCCCGGGGCATCGATTGCAGAAGCTGGGTGAAGGCGGCGCTGTCTCTGCGCACGGTGGGGTACACCCCGACGGTGATGCCGACCAGTGCGGCCATCCCCAGCCCGTACAGCAACAGGCTGGCTCTGCGGCTCCAGATCGTCTCTTCGTAGATGCTTCGTAGCATCAATCACCGTCCGTGTAGTAGGCGAGGAAGGCCGACTCGAGATCGCCCTCGTGGCTGACGATGGTTTCAACCTCGTAGTTCGCCGCCAGTTTCACCACAGGGTCGACCGAACCGGTGACGGTGACTGTGATTGTGCGATCGCCCGCCTCAATGGCGCCGACGGTCTCGAGTGCGGCGAACACCGCCGGATCGACTGCTGCGGCGAACGTGAGCTCCAACCGCCGTTGCGTCTGTCTCTTCAGCTCTTCGATCTCGGCTACGACCATGAGCCTGCCCTTGCGGATGATGGCTGCCCTATCGGTGATCCGCTCGACCTCGGGAAGGACGTGTGACGATAGAAACACGGTGCGACCTTCGTCGCGCACCTCACGCAGCAGCGCATAGAACTCGTGTTGGACGATCGGGTCTAGACCATTGGTGGGCTCGTCGAGGATGAGTAGGCGCGGTCTGTGCAGAAACGCCTGGATGAGACCGACCTTCTGTCTGTTGCCGCTGCTGTAGGCCCGGATCCTGCGATCGAGGTCGAGGTCGAGGCGTTCAGCCAGTGCCGCGATCTCGGCGTCGGCGTCGACACGGCGCAGAGCCGCCAGATAGCCGAGGAGCTCGCGGCCGGTCATCCTCTCGTACAGCACCGGCTCGCCCGACAGATATCCGATCTCACGGTGGACGGCGACGCTGTCACGCCTGCTGTCGAAACCAAGTACCGTCGCCGTGCCCCGTGTAGGCCGGATGAAGTCGAGGATGGTCGAGATCGTGGTGCTCTTGCCGGCACCATTTGGCCCGAGGAACCCGAAGATCTCACCCTCGTTGACCTCGAGATGGAGGTCCTCGACGCCAAGCGTGGAGCCGTAGTACTTGGTGAGCCCATCGAGGACGATTGCCGGTGTCATGGTTGGTCAAGGCTAACCGCACGGGCTGCTGTGGAATGGCCGTCGAGGCGAGCGATAGCTAAAGGGGACCGACCGTCTCCTAGAATCCTCCCGATGAACAGCGGAATGGCGAACGCCCCCGGATCATCGGCCAATCTCGGTCCGGGTTTCGACTGTCTCGGGCTCGCCTTCGAGTTGCGCTGTCGGGTTGTTGCCACCCCTTCCGAGGAGTGGATAGTCGCCGAGCTCGGCACCGAATTCGAGCCGAAACCGGAGGACTTCGTGCGTCTCGCGGTCTCCGAGGCCGTGGGGAGACCGATGCATCTCACCATCACGAACGATGTCCCGAGATCACGCGGGCTCGGTTCGAGCTCGGCAGTGATGGTGGCGGCGGCCGCAGCCGCCCTCCGCGCCGTCGGGGAGGAGCCTCGGTCGGAGCATCTCTACGAGCTGGTCGCAAGCATCGAGGGTCACGGGGACAATGCCGCCGCAACTGTCTACGGCGGTCTTGTGGCAGCGGCCGATGGAGTGTGGCGCCGGCTCGAGTTGTCTCCGAACCTCTCCTTCGTGTTCGGAATCCCGAACCAGACTCTCAAGACGGCCCAGGCCCGGACCGCACTTCCCGACATGATCTCGAGACAGGCCGCCGCCCGCAACGTCGCCCGGGTTGCGTTTCTGATCGAGGGGCTCCGTACCGGTGATCCGGAAGCCCTGGTGCGGGCCGGTGGCGACGAGATCCACGAGCAGTACCGCTCGCAGTTGTCGCCGATCACAGGTGAGCTGATGCAAGCCGCCAGTGGGGCCGGAGCGCTTCACGTCGCCTGGAGCGGCGCCGGTCCTACCGCTCTGGCGGTCACCGCCGATCCCGAGCCGGTGGTGGCGGCAATGAAGGAGACCCTGGGCGAAAGAGGGATCGCCACGGTCCTAGACGTAGCCCAAACCGGCTGGAGCTGAGCTACCTAGGGGACCGATGGCTACCGCGATCTGATGCCGATCGCCGGCCTCTGGTCGGCAGAATGCAAGTCCAGCTTGCGATTTTGGGCGTAAGTTGCGAACCTATGGTGGTCTGCAGTCGTCGGGTTCGCCCGCGGCCCCTTTCATCGCCACGCCAAATCCGAGGGTTCAATTGGGTTCTTTGATCAAAAAACGCCGCAAGAAGATGTCGAAGCACAAATACCGCAAGCGGCAGAAGGCCAATAGGCATAAGAAGAAGTGATGTAAACCCCCGGTCCGAAGACCGGGGGTTTCTTCCGGACCGGACGTCGCGGCGCTCGGCATCCCGTAGTGTGAGGCCGACCTCGGTTCGGAGGGGACAATGCGGGGCGACCGCCGCATCCTGTTCAGCTCGTTGATGCTCACCGCCATGGCGATGGCGACGTTCACCGCGGCCTCGCTTGGCATCCTCGCCTCGTTCATCATCGACGACCTCGGCATCAGCCGCACCCAATTGGGCATAGTCGTTGCCGTGGTCAACGTCGCGTCGGCGTTGCTGTCGCCGATCGCCGGTCGAGTCACCGATCGGATCGGGGGGAGAGCAGCACTAGTGGTGCTCTTTGCCACTGCCTCGGTCACCTACGTGTTGCTCGGCACCGCGTTTGCCTATCCCATGCTGCTGCTCGCAGCGATCGGGGGAGCCTTCTCACAGGCCTCGGGGAACCCCGCGACCAACAAGCTGATCGCCGAGGTCGTACCCCTCGGCCGCAGGGGCGTGATCACCGGCGTCAAGCAGTCGGGCGTCCAGGCCGGCATCTTTCTCGGTGGGGCGACCATCCCTTCTCTGGCGATCGCGCTTGGGTGGCGGGTCGCCTACCTCATAGTTGCTGTGGCACCGTTGCTGCTGGCCGTGGCGATCACAAGACTCATTCCGCCCCGGGCGAGCACCGAAGAAGCCGAGGTGCGCGCCGCCGGGCCGTCGGCCCTGCCTGCGGCGATCTGGTGGCTGACCGCATACGGGTTCTTGATGGGGTTCTCCAGCTCCATCACCTTTCTGGTGCCGCTGTTCACCGAAGAAGCGCTCGGGCGGGGCCCGGTAGCGGGCGGGTTCGCCGCGGCGACCATCGCCTTCGTCGCTGTCTTCGGCCGGATCCTGTGGAGTCGGTACGCCGAGCGCACGGATGCCTTCCGTACGTCCCTGGTGGTGATGGGCCTGCTGTCGGTGATCGCGGCCGGTTTGTTCTATGGGGCGCGTGAGTTCGCCGCCTGGCTGCTGTGGCCGGCCGCGGTACTGGTAGCCGCCGGGTCCAACTCGTGGATCTCGGTTGGGATGTTGGCGGTGATGGTGGAGACCGGTCTCGAATCCACCGGGAAAGCGTCGGGTTATGTGTTGCTCGGCTTCCTCGGCGGACTCGGTATTGGACCCGCCATCTTTGGTGCTCTCATCGACCGGACGGGCTCGTACGACCTCATGTGGCTGTTGTCGGCGGTCGCTGCAATTGCCGCGGTGGCCGTCGTCGGCGGGTGGGCCCGGGCTCATCACGAGCCGTCACCAAGTGGTAGCCGTTTGTAGGAGAGATCGAACCAGTTGACCCAAACGTCCTCGCGGCTGAGTTCGGTCGTAGACCGAACTCAAACCTGACCGCCGAAGGCGAAGAGTCCGATCCGTGGCTGAGTTCGGCCATGGGCCGAACTCAAACCTGACCTCCGAAGGCGGTCAGGCGTCTTCCCCTTTGCGATAAGGCTGGCCGTCGGCGGCCGGCATGCGGAGGCGCTGGCTGGCGAAGATCAGCAGCACGAGCACAGCGATGTGTGGTGTGATCTTGGGCAGCTGGTTGGGGACCGAGTTGGTGCTCAGGTAGATGGTGAGAATCACCGCGGCCGTGCCTGCGAGCCAGGCGCTGACCTGGAACCGGCGCCGGTAGAGCGCCCGCAGCAGCAGGATCGCTAACCCGAGAGTCACGAGCAGCAGCAGACCATGGACGGCGTGGGGGTCACGCAGCCGCAGCGAGTCGGCAAAGCCGAAGAGGAGACCGCCGAGCGCGGTTCCCACGGGGCGCCAGTTGCCAAAGATCATCGTCGCCAAACCGATGAAGCCCTTGCCCAGAGTCTGGCCTTCGCGGTAGAGGCCGGAGAGTTGGACAGCGAGGAAGCCACCGCCAAAGCCGGCGAGGGCGCCACCGATGGTCACACCGAGGAACTTGTACTTGATGACGTTGACGCCCAGGGAGTCGGCGGCGTGCGGGTTCTCGCCGCAGCTCCGTAGTCGGAGACCAAACCGGGTCTTCCACAGCAGGTAGGTGGCTGCGGGGACGATCAGGATGGCGATGAAGGTGAGCCATGACATATTGGAGACCATTCCACGCAGGATCCCGGCCAGGTCGGAGACAAAGAACCAATTCCAGCGCTCGATGCGACCGAGCACATCAGGGCTTTGCCAGCCAAAGATGGTGCCGCCCGCCAGCACCGGAACACTGAAGCTACTCACACCCACGATCGTGGGCGACTGGGTGATCGAGCCGCCCCGATCAGGGAAGTTGATGCTCGAAAGGAAACGGGCGAGACCGGGCGCCATGATGTTGATAGCGACACCGGCGATGATGTGATCGACGTTGAACGTCACGGTTGCCAGGGCAAGAAGCAGACCTCCGAACGCCCCGGCGATTGCGGCAAGGACCATCCCCCACCAGGGTCCCCCTACCAGAGTACCGAAAGCGCCGAACCAGGTGCCGAGCACCAACATACCCTCGAGCCCGATGTTGACGATCCCGGTACGCTCGGAGAAGATGCCGCACAGACCGGCCATGAGGATCGGCACCGACCAGCCAAGGGCGATCGACCAGGTGCCGCTGGAAGTGAGGTCGGATGTCGGGAGCTTGGCGAGCTGCTGTGTGATCGACAGCATCATCACGATGCCGAAGGCGCCGAGCACCCAGATGCGCCACCGGGGAGCGCCGTTGCCATTGCCAGGGGTACCAACCACACGGCGGTACGCGCCGGTGAGATCGGGGAGCACGGGGTTACGGTCGCTCACGTCGCACCTCCCATTGCGGCCTCCTCCTTGGCGGCAAGTGCTGCCGCGGTCGCCTCAGCCGCAGCGCTCGCCTCCTCGGCACGACGCTTACGTTCGACAACTGCATAGGCGACAACGGCCGCCAGGATGATCACACCCTGCATGATGGCGACGATTTCGCGCGGGGCGTCACCGCGGACCTCCAACACCCCGGATGCTCGGTCGAGCCAGGCAAAGACGAAGGCGCCGATGGCGACGCCAACCGCATGGTTACGACCGAGCAATGCGACCGCGATCCCGGCGAATCCGAGACCCTGTGTGAACCGCAGGTTGTAGGCGTGGGAGCTGCCGAGCAACTCAGGGAGACCGACGAGTCCGGCGACGGCGCCACCGGCGATCATGGCGGTCATGACCATCCTCTTGGGGTCGACCCCGCCGGCCTGTGCTGCGGTGGCGTTCTCTCCCGAGGCGCGCAGGTCGTATCCGATACGGGTGCGGTTGAGCAAGATGTGATAGGCAACGCCGACAACGATCGCAACGAGGATGAAGCCCCACAGGTCGACCCGCTTGATGTCCCGGGTGAAAAGCTCAACGAAACGGTTGAGCGACGGCATCCATCCGCTCTTCGGGATCTCGGGGAGTGCCGTGTCGAGACCCGGGTCGGGTATGTCCCAGACGCTGAGCAAGTAGGACACTATGCCGGCGACGGCAATGGCGTTGAGCATGATGGTTGAGATGACCTCGTGGACGTTGCGGGTCACCTTGAGAAAGCCGGCCAACCCCGACCAGAACGCCCCAACCGCCATGGCGGTCACGACGATCACCGTGACATGGAGCACCGGCGGCAGATCAATCGAAGCCCCGACCTTGGCGGCGACGATTCCTGCCAGGATGTACTGGCCTTCGACCCCGATGTTGAACAGGTTCATCCGGAACCCGATCGCAACAGCGATGCCAGAGAGATAGTACGGAGTCGCGCGGTTGAGTGTCTCGATGAGGGTTTCGAGCCTGGTCCCGTACTCCCACATGTTGCCGTATGCGCTGAGCGGGTTGGCGCCGGCAACGAGCAGCACGATCGAGGAGATGACGACCGCCACTACGACTGCGGCGACCGGGGCAGCCATGACGTAGAAGATCTTCCTTCTCATTCGGCGGCTCCCTGGGTCGACGCCCCTGTCATGTACGCCCCAAGATCGCGCGGCGTCACCGTGGCGGGGTCGAGCTCAGCGACGATGTTGCCGCGGAGCATCACCACCAGCCGATCGGACAACCCGATCAGCTCCTCCAGATCGGCTGAGATCAGGATGACGGCGAGGCCCAAAGCGCGCGCGTGACGCAGCTCCTCCCACACCGCCGCCTGGGCGCCGACGTCGATGCCCCGGGTCGGGTGGGCGGCCACGAGAGCCACCAGATTCGCCGACATCTCCTTGCCAACGATCAGTTTCTGCTGATTCCCACCGGACAGGGCGTGGGCGGCGACATCGACGCTGGGGGTGCGGACGTCGAACTGCTCCACGACCTTTTTGGTGTGCTCCCTCGCCAGATCTTTGGTGATCCAGAATCCGTTGCGGACAAACGGCTCCATACTCTGATGCCCGAGCATGTCGTTTTCCCAGAGCGGGAATCCTGCCAGCAGACCTCGCCGGGTACGGTCTTCGGGGATATAGCCGATTCCGGCCTCACGACGTTTGCGGACATTCCAGTTCGCCATGTCCTCACCTTCGAGCAGCACCGACCCGTGCGTGACCGATCGCATCCCGAGGACCGCCTCGACCATCTCGCTCTGACCGTTGCCCTCCACTCCGGCGACCCCGAGGATCTCGCCCTTGTGGACTTTCAGACTGATCCCGCGCAGCTTGGGGCTGCCGGCGTCGTCGTCTGCTGCCAGATCTCGCACTTCGAGAGCGACGTGGCTGGTGACGGTTGATTCCCGCGTCTCCGGCGTCGGCAACTCGGAACCAACCATGAGCTCGGCCAGGTCGCGGGCGGTGACCTGATCGGGCTTCACCGTGTCGACGGTCTTGCCGGCGCGCAGCACGGTGATGGTGTCTGCGATCTCGAGTACCTCGTCGAGCTTGTGGTCGATGAACAGGATGGTGTGCCCTTCCGCCTTCAGCTCTCGCATGTTGCGGAACAGCTCCTCGACTTCCTGGGGTACGAGGACTGCGGTCGGCTCGTCGAGGATGAGGATCTTCGCCCCGCGGAACAGAACCTTGATGATCTCGACCCGCTGTCGCTCACCGACTTCCAGGGTCTCGACGAGATCGTCGGGGTCGATGGTCAGCCCGTAGCTCTCGCCGACCTCGACGATGTGGCGGCGTGCTTCGTCGAAGTCGATCACCCCACGGTTGGTCGGTTCGTCGCCGAGTATGACGTTCTCCAAGACCGTGAGGTTGTCGGCGAGCATGAAGTGCTGGTGGACCATCCCGATGCCGAGGTCGATGGCTTCCTTTGGGGAGGAGAAGGCCACCTCCCGGCCGTTCACCTCCATCCGGCCCTCATCGGCCGGTTGCATGCCGTAGAGGATCTTCATCAGCGTGGACTTGCCTGCGCCGTTTTCCCCGCAGATGGCGTGGATCTCACCTTCGGCTACAGCCAGGTTCACCCCATCGTTGGCGATCACCCCGGGGAACCGCTTGGTGATCCCCTCGAGTAGGACTGCCGATGCCATTCGCCCGCCTTACAACAGAAAAAAGGTGTGGGACCGGACATTAGTCCGATCCCACACAGGTTTCGATTCTGTCTATGAAGACCCTGGTTACGGGGCGGGCGTGGTCGGGACCACGATCTCCCCAGAAATGATCTTCGCCTTGTAGTCCTCGAGTTGGCTCTTGATGTCATCGATGAACCCACCGCTGGTGGAGTAGCCGACACCGTCGACCGCCAGGTCGAATCGGTTCGAGCCTGCGGTGAACTTGCCGTCGACCTGAGCCTGAATGGTGTTGTAGACCGCGACATCGACTCGCTTGAGCATCGAAGTGAGGATGTAATCCTGCACGTCGGTACCCGCAGTGAGGTACTGATCGGAGTCGACGCCAATCGCCCAGACCTTGGTTCCGTTAGCGTCGGAGTATTCCTTGGCGGCCTGGAACAGACCAGCACCCGATCCGCCGGCGGCGTGATAGACGATGTCGGCACCGCTCTGGAACATCGACTGGGCGATGACCTTGCCCGACGCCGGGTCGTTGAAGCCGGCGAAGTCCGGCGGCTCGCTGATGTACTGACGATCGATCACGATGTCGGGGTTGACCGCCCGGGCACCGGCGACATAGCCGGCCTCGAACTTCTGGATCAACTCCATGTTGACGCCACCGATGAACCCGATGTGACCGCTCGTGCTCTTCAACGCCGCCGCCGCGCCGACGAGGAATGAGCCCTGCTCTTCGGAGAACACCAGACCGGCCACGTTGGGCAGGTCGATCGACTCGTCGTCGACGATGGCGAAGTTGACGTCAGGGTTTGCGGTTGCTGCGTTCGTCATCGGTTCTGCGAACAGGAACCCGACACCGATCACCAGGTCGGACTGGTCGGCCTGCAGGTTGAGCAGCTCCTCACGGTTGGAGCCGTCCTGGTTTGCAGATGCCTCGGAATGCCCGATACCGAAATCCGTGACAGCCTTGTCGAACCCGGCGGCTGCGGCATCGTTGAACGACTGGTCGCCGCGGCCTCCGATATCGAAGACCATACCGACGTTTACGTCTGCGCCTCCACCCGAATCATCGCCGCCACAGGCGGTGGTGATCAGAGCAAAAGCCAACACGACGCTGAACAGCACTGCTAGCTGCTTGCGCATGTGATTCTCTCCCACTTGTAGTCTGGAAAAATTGGCGACGCACCGTGGCACCCCCACGTCGTCGCCTCTCTCTATAGCTGGAGGCTAACGGCTGGACGTGCTTTTTGCATATCGCCGGTGCCCGGTTTTCGCGCTCAGGAGGGCCTGAGGAAGGCCGCTCAGCCGCGCCGGAGGTAGTCCTCGATCTCGCTGAGGAGCCCCGCAGTCTGGTCCGGGTCGATCCCGTCGAGGGTCCCGTCGGCGTGCTCCAGCTCGGAGACGTACGTGGAGAACTCGTCCGATGAGGCGAGGGCCGAGTTGACCCTGCCCAGGTACTCATCTGTGACCATCTCCAGCTCGGTCAGGTCGACTTCGAACCCGAGAATCGATGCGGCACGTCTGGCGAGCGCCAGCATCGCCTTCGGATTGGGGTTGGCGGCGAGGTAGTGCGGTGTCGCCGCCCACAGCGCCAGCGCCTGGATACCGGCCTCGCGACAGGCCTCGAGCACGACGCTGAGGATTCCGGTCGGTCCCTCGTACTCGGATGGCATCAGCCCGTTGCGAACCACCAACGCCGGGTCGGTGGCGACCCCGATCACCGGGACGGTCTGCGTGTGTGCTACTTGCCCGATGAACGCTCCGAGCAGCACAACCTGCTCAACGTCGCTCTCACACAGCACCTGGGTCACATGCCTGGCAAAGGTCTTCCAGCGGTAGGAGGGCTCGTCGCCTGCAACGATGATGAGGTCCTGGTCGTCTGCCGGGAGCAACACCCGGTGAAACAGCGTGGCCGGCCACACCAAGCGTCTGGTTTCCCCCTCGTCGATCGACACCGTGGGCCGGTGCGCCTGAAAGTCAAAGAACTCCTCAGGCTCGATGACGGCAAATGGCTCGTCCGCATCGAGCGCCCCCATCAGGTAGGTCGCGGCTCCTGAGGCAGCTTCACAGGCGTCCCCCCAACCCTCGAACGCGATGATGGCGCGGGGCCGCCGCAGCATCGGTTTCGAGAAACGGTGGATCGCGTCCATAGTTTCAATCTACCCCGAAGTTGGGCCTCTGTTTACAGGTTCGAGCCGGAGCTCCCGCATCGCGGCGAATTCGACGGTGGTGCCGTCGCTCATGACAATCAGCTGTCGGCACAGATGCCCGATCGGGTAGCGGTGCGTGGTCGCCTCCCGGATCGCGGTGATCTCGCAGGAGCGCAGGATCCTCAGACGTCCGGAGAGGCTTCGCCTTGCAATCAATAGCCGGGTGTTGGTGAGAGCCACCAGGAAGTCGGTCGCGCCCGTCCCTGCCGCCCGTTCGGAGATGAAGAATCCGGCGACGATACTGACGCATCCACCCAGCACGATCATGGGAAGTGGTGCGGCGTCGAGAAAGATGGCGGAGAACCAGCCGACAAACCCACCGAAGATCATGCCCTGGACAACGTGGGTCGCGATGCCCGTGGCGTACCCAACTACCACGTCCTCGATTTGCTCGTCGGAGCGGAGATGGGGCCCGTAGAACCTTCTGGCTCTGCGCAGCAGCCGCTCCACAGTCAGCTCCGGCGCCCCTCGCGGTACGTATCGACGAAGTGCCGGCCGAGGTCGCGGTTCGAGAGGTAGAAGACCATGCCGTCCTCACCGCTGGGGCGGATCCGGATCTTGCCCATGACGAGCATATTGCCGTTGCGGAGCACGTCTATGTCGTCGATGTCCTTGCGCTGCCACTCGGCGACGACCCCGACTCGACGCGTTCCCAGGAGCACCAGCTTGTTCTTGGTGAGCACCGCCATCGCCCCGATCACTCGCGGTGCTCCCATGGTGATCAGCAGATACGTGATGTATGCGGCGTAGCCCACAAAGAGACCGATCCCGAACTGGAGGCCGCCGTTGCCGAACACAACCTGAGCAACAATCGCGGCGACGACTCCCGACATCACCAGCATGACAAAGCTGCCGCGGATCATCGGAACGGCCGAAAGCACCTTGGTCTTACCGAGTCGCGAATCTCCGTCGAGTTGCTGGATGAGACGTTCCCGGCGGCGGTCAGAGAGAGAAGACATACCGCAACGGTAGTAGGTCGCCCGCAGCACACCTGTCTCAGGCAGGCTCCACACAGCACGACGTTCTCGACAGACCGGGTCAACTCCCGGTCGGGGGTGATGTGGTCGTGCCCATCTCCCGCCACAGGCTGATGCCGCTGAACCGTTCGATCATGCCATAGGGGTACTGCGGCAGACCGGGTGCCGAGACGCTGGTGAGACGTTCGATCTCGCCGTCCGTCAGCGCCATGTCGCTGCTCTCGAGGTTCTGCTCGAGCTGGGCGACGGTCCTGGCTCCGAGCAGTACCGAGGTCACGTGTGGTCTCGAGAGCAGCCAGGCGATCGCCACATGGCCGGGCAAGGCGTCGTGGGCGCGGGCGATGTCGGTCACCACGTCGAGGATTCGCCAGGTCCGGTCGACGTTGCGACCGTCGTAGGCTTCCACACCGCGAGCCGGGTTGTCCCCCAGGCGGGTTGCGCCGGTGGGGCGTTCGGTGCGGCTGTACTTTCCCGTCAGCCAGCCGCCGCCCAGCGGTGACCACGGAGCGATACCGAGACCGTTGGCGAGACACGCCGGGACTATCTCCCACTCGATGACACGGTCCAGCAGGTTGTACTGCGGCTGGAAGACGATCGGCCGCGCCGGGCCGTCACCGGCTGCGTCGACGATGCGCTGTAGCTGCCAGCCCGTGGTGTTGGACCATCCCACGTGTCGAATGACTCCGTCGTCCACAAGTTCGGCGAGCACACCGACCGTCTCTGCGACCGGGACGCTCTCGTCCCAACCATGTACGTAGTACAGATCAATCGTATCGATACGGAGCCTGGCAAGGCTGGCCCGGACGGCCGCCCGGAGGGCTACGCGAGAGGCCCCCGCCGCTTCACCCCGGCCAAACCGGCCCTTGGTCGCCAGCACCAAACCGTCCGGTCGTCCCCGGGCGAGCCAGTCGCCGATGATCTGTTCGGAGGCCCCTGATCCGTACACATCGGCGGTGTCGACGAGAGTGCCGCCTGCGGTGACGAACATTTCGAGCTGCCTCATGGCCTCGGCGGCGGGTGTCTCCACGCCGAACGTCATCGTGCCGAGAGCCAGGTCGCTCACCGTGAGATCGCTATTGCCCAGTTGCGTCTGCTTCATCATCAGCGGCCGAAGCGGCGAAGCCGCAGCGAGTTGCTCACCACCGAGACGCTGGAGAAGGCCATAGCAGCGGCGGCGATCATCGGGTTGAGCAGCCCGGACGCGGCCAGCGGGATGGCGGCGACGTTGTAGCCGAATGCCCAGCCGAGGTTCTGCCTGATCGTCCGGAACGTTGCCCTGGCGAGTTTGAGCGCGGTGGGGACGAGTTCCGGGTCGCCGGAGACGAGCACCAGGTCGCCGGCTTCGATGGCGACGTCGGTGCCGCTGCCGATGGCCATGCCGAGGTCGGCCTGGGTCAGCGCGGGGGCGTCGTTTATCCCGTCACCGACAAAGGCGACCCTCGCTCCGGAGCTCTGGACCCGGGATACCTCGGCGGACTTATCACCGGGGAGTACCTCGGCGATGATGTTGTCGATACCGAGCTGGTCGCCGATGACCTGTGCCGTGGTCCGGTTGTCTCCGGTGATCATGGTGGTCTGTGTGCCCAGCGCAGCAAGACCCGAGATGGCCCCGGCTGAGGTAGATCGGATCGTGTCGGCGACCGCGACGACGCCGCGGGCCTCACCTTCCCAACCGACCATGAATGTGGTCTTTCCCTGCTGCTCGAGCCGGGAGAGCGCTGAAGCGAGTTCATCGGTAATGGTGAGACCGTGGTCAGCCAGCAGCGTGGGCTTGCCGGCGATCACCTTGACGCCGTCGACCTCGCCGACAACACCGGACCCGGTCTCGACGTTGACCTCGGCCGGGTCGGTCAGCTCGACGCCGCGTTCCTCGGCGCCAAGTGCAACAGCCATGCCGATGGGATGTCCGCTGGCGGCCTCGACGCTACCGATCCTGCGCAAGAAGGTGGTCTCGTCTGCGGTGGTTATGACGTCGCTGAGGGTCATCGCTCCTCTGGTCAGCGTCCCGGTCTTGTCGAACATGACGACGTCGATGTCGCGGGCTCGCTCGAACACCTCGGCGTTCTTGAATAGGATGCCGAGCTCCGCCCCGCGGCCCGACCCGACCATGATCGCGGTGGGGGTGGCCAGCCCGAGGGCGCACGGGCAGGCAATGATCATCACGGCAACGCTGTTGCGAAGAGCCGTCGAGATGTCGCCCGATCCGATCATCCAGCCCACGAAGACGACGAGGGCGATGAGGATGACGGTCGGGACGAACACGCCGGCGATCTTGTCTGCCAGGTGTTGCACCGGCGCCTTGGTGGCCTGGGCGTCCTCGACGAGCTTGACGATCCGGGCGAGCGCGGTGTTGGGGCCGACGTGGCGCACCTCGATCTCGAGTCGCCCTTCCTGGTTGACGGTGGCGCCGAAGACGTCGTCACCGGGACCGCGCTTCACCGGCATCGATTCGCCGGTCAGCATGCTCTCGTCGATCGACGAGGACCCGGTGGTGACCACGCCGTCGGTCGGTATCTTCTCGCCGGGGAGAACCACCATTGTCTCGCCGGGCCGGAGGTCGAGTGGGTCGACCATGACCTGCTCGCCGTTGCGGATGACGCGGGCTTCCCTGGCGCTCAGCTCGAGCAGCTTTGTCACCGCCTGCGAAGCCTGGCCTTTGGCACGTGCCTCGAAGAACCGGCCGAGCAGGATGAGGGTGATGATCATCGCCGCCGAGTCGAAGAAGACGGGTCGGTCGCTGAACAGCGCCCACAGCGAGTAGATAAATGCCGTGAGGGTGCCGACCGACACCAGCGTGTCCATGGTGGCGTCGAGCGTCAGCGCCCGCTTCCAGGCGATCTTGTGGAACTGTGCTCCGAAGACAAATACGACAGGAACCGCAAGCACGCCCTGGAGGATGCGCTGGGTGTCGCCGTCGTTGCCGAACATGGCGAGCACCATCAGTGGCAGAGTGATCAACGCCGCCAGGATGAAGTTGCGCCGCTGGTAGACCACCTCGCGGGAGTAGCGCACGATCACGGACTCGCGCTCTTCGCCCTCGGCTATCTCGTGGACCGAGTAGCCGAGCTTCGACACGGCATCCGAGAGCGCCTGGATGTGGACGCCCTGGGCAACGGTGACTCTGGCCTCCTGCCCGGCGAAGTTGACGACGGCGCTGGATACGCCCTCCTGCTTGCCGAGGACTCGCTCGATCCGCAGCGCACAGGAGGCACAGGTCATGCCCTCGACGTCGAGGGTGATTGTCTCGGTATCGGTTGCCATCAGCTGTTGGCTACTTCGTAACCCTGCTCTTCAATGGCGGTGACGATGGAGTCGAGGCTCTGGGTGGTGTCATCGAAAGAGACATCGACCGATCGACCTTCGATGTCGACAACAGCCGACTCGATGCCCGACAGGGCGTTGACGGCGCCTTCTATAGACATCTTGCAGTGGTTGCACGAGATGTCGGGGACGTTGAGGGTTATCTGTGTCATGGCTGCTCCCTTTCAGTTTTGGGGGTGAGGGTGGGCTACGGCCCGGTTACTCCGGAGCTGTAGCGCAGAGACTCCATCAACTCGTCGACGATCTGCTCCGAGCGGCCTTCTTCCACGGCACGCAACACGCACGTCTCGACGTGGTTCTGGAGAATGATCCGGTTGACCTTCTCCAGAGATCCCTGCACCGCAGAGACCTGCTTCATCACATCCGGGCAGTATCGCTCCTCTTCCACCATCGAGATGACGGCATCGAGGTGACCCCGTACGGTCTTGAGCCGATTGAGCGCTGACTTCTTGTGCTCCGGTTTCATACCCGCAGTCTACCATGACCCCACCCCGGGTGGGGTGGGAGGTTTGTCACATGTGGGAGGGCCGCCCGGCCCTGCGCCGGCTTCCGTATTCGGTGAGGCCCTCATCGACCTTCGCGTCGCTCGGCCACTTGTCCCAGAGGGAGAAGTAAAGGGGTGGGTGGGGCAGCCAACGTCATGTCCCCCTCTTCAGGAGGACGAGGAGCGGAGCGACAAAGGTGGTGGCAATGGTCGTCCACGCCACTAGCCTCCCGGACCGTATGGACATCCGTGAGGACATCATCGACGCGGTCGGCGGGACGCCTCTGGTCCGTCTCGGCCGGCTGCATCCACCGGGGAACCTGGTGGCCAAGCTCGAGTACATGAACCCCGGGGGGTCGGTCAAAGACCGGATCGCTCTCGGCATGATCGAGCGGGCCGAGCGCAACGGATGGCTGGAGCCCGGGGGCACGATCATCGAGCCGACCAGCGGCAACACCGGAGTCGGTCTGGCGATGGTGGCGGCGCTACGGGGCTACAAGTTGATCGCGGTGATGGCAGACAAGCAGTCCGAAGAGAAGCGGGCGCTTCTGCGCGCCTACGGCGCCGAAGTAGTGGTGTGCCCCACCGACGTCGAGCCGGACGACCCGCGGTCGTATTACTCGGTCGCCGACCGGCTGACCCGGGAGACACCGAACTCGTACCGTCCCGACCAGTACTCGAACCCGGCGAACCCGGAGGCACACTACGCACAGACAGGTCCTGAGATCTGGGAGCAGACCGACGGGGCGATCGGTGTGCTCGTGGTTGGCATCGGCACCGGCGGAACGATTTGCGGGACCGGCCGATACCTGAAGGAACGCAAACCGGGATTGGTGGTGGTCGGCGCCGACCCCGAGGGATCGATCTACACCGCCGACACTGAGGACGACGTCGCCACCTACCTGACCGAGGGAGTGGGGGAGGACTTCTGGCCCGAGACCTTCGATCCAAGCGTTGTCGACGAGTACGAGATGGTCACCGACGCCGAGACGTTTGAGATGACCCGGCGTCTGGTCAGGGTGGAAGGCGTGTTCGCCGGCGGTTCCGGAGGCCTGGCAGTCGCCGGTGCGCTCCGCGTGGCCCGGCGCCGTCCCAACGATCTGGTGGTCGTCATGCTCCCCGACTCCGGGCGCAACTACGTCTCGAAGATCTACAACGACGAGTGGATGCGGGACAACGGGTTTACGGAGACCACCGGATGATCACCTGGGCCGACTTCTCCATACTCGAGCCCGAGCTCGCTGCGTTTGGCGCGGAACTGCTCCGCGAGCGACCGGCCTATCTGGCGACCCAGCGCAAGAACGGCAGCCCGCGGGTGCACCCGGTAACCCCGATCATCAGCGACACCGGGTTGTTCCTGTTCATGGAACCGACCTCGCCCAAGGGCATCGACCTCCGCGAACGCGTGGTCTACGCCATCCACAACGGTGTGCCGGACAACGCCGGCTCGGGCGGCGAGTTCTTCGTCAGGGGCGACGGCCGTGAGATCACCGACCCGAACGTTCGTGCCCTCGTGGTCGCCGCGTGTTCCTACCCGCCTGCGGACCGCTACGTCCTGTTCGAGCTACTTGTCGGCGAGGCCCGCTGCAACGGCTACGGTGACGTGACGCTCCCCGAGCACCGCCGATGGCGCGCTTGATCACCGCGGCTTGGTGGCGATGATCGTCCACATCAACGGCGCAAGTTCTCGCTGATGCTCCGGGAGCCGCCACCGCCCGTCGTCACCCAGAGTCATGGTCGGCATGGCCTGCCACTCCAACTCCCTGTGCTCCTGTAGCGTCGTGATCACCAACCCGGCGTCGACCAGGGCGGCGAAGGTTTCTGCGATGCCATGGTTCCACGAGTGGGTAGTCGTGTGCTCGATGGTTCCCTCGCCGAGGTAGGTCGTATTCAAGTCCTCCTGTACCGAGTCTGGTATCTCGAAGTACGGGTACACCAACATAAGCTGCCCGTCGTCGCGCCAGTCGAGTGCCCACAGCACGGGGTGTGCTTCCCGCATGTAGAAGGTTCCGCCCGGCTCGAGCAGCGCGGCGACTACCCGCGCCCATGTGGCGATATCCGGAATCCAGCAGATCGCGCCGACGCCGGTGTAGACGATGTCGTACTGCTCGCCGAGGACATCGGCGGCGTCGTAGACATTCGCCACCACGAACCGCCCCTGGGTGGTGCTGCGGTCGCTCAGCTCCTTGGCCGCCGCAATAGCGCTCTCGGAGAAGTCGACGCCGGTGACCTCGGCGCCAAGCCTCGCCCACGACAGCGTGTCCATCCCGAAGTGACATTGCAGATGCACGAGGCGCTGCCCGGAGACATCACCGAGCACGGCGGAGTCGTAGCGGACGACATCGCTGATGCGCCCAGGATCGTCGATGAATCCCTCGGCGTCGTATCCACCCCAGTGGATGGGGACGCGATCATCCCAATTGGCGCGGTTGTCGGCAAGGCGATCATCCATGATGGCGAAGCTAACAGCCGAGGCGACGCTGTCGTACCGCCAGCCTGATGGTCTGGGCACCCTGTTCGCCCTCGCCATCGAGCGAGACCGCTCCGACGCCGATCGTGCAGATCGAGCCGAGGTCGTGGCGCGGCCGCGGAAAGCTGTTTCCCGCTCCAGTAGGTTGCTAGATCCCGGCGCCTTGCGAGTAGGTCTCGGAGCCGTTGCCGGGGACGGCGAGCACGGCGTCGTTGACGATCATCTCGAGGTCGCTGACCCGGTCGACCAACACCTCGAGAACCCGAACGTCGTGGTCGCCCTTGCTCTCCGTCAGGTTCACGTGGTGCTCGTCGTGCTTTCGGCGTTCGATGACCCGCCCGGCCACACCGACGACGGTGGCGCCGGGCGGAACGTCGCGCACCACGATGGCGCCGGCGCCGATCCTGGCGCCGGTTCCCACCGTGACGGCGCCCAGGACCTTGGCGCCGGCGCCGACGACAACCCCATCTTCGAGAGTCGGGTGGCGTTTCTCCTTCTTGCGGCTTGTCCCGCCCAGGGTCACTCCCTGGTAGAGCATCACGTCGTCCCCGATCTCGGTGGTCTCGCCGATCACCACACCCATGCCGTGGTCGATGACGAAGCGCCGGCCGATGGTCGCTCCGGGATGGATCTCGACCCCGGTGATGAAGCGGTTGACGTGGCTCAGCAGCCGGGCCAGGAAGCTCCGGTTCCTCCTCCAGAGACGGTGGGCGAGCCGATGCATCCAGATGGCGTGCATCCCCGGGTAGTTGAACACGACCTCAGGGACACTGCGAGCGGCAGGGTCACGCTCGAATACCGCGGCGATGTCCTCGCGCATCCGAGCCCGCATCCCCGGTCCGGAGGCGCTCATCACGCGATGCCTTCGAACAGGGCGGTCGACAGATAGCGCTCGGCGGCATCCGGGAGCACGACCACGATCAGCTTGTCGGCATTCCCGGGTCGTCCCGCCACCTCGAGCGCCGCCCACAACGCGGCACCGCCCGAGATCCCGGCCAGGATTCCCTCGCCACGGGCGAGTGCACGGGATGTCTCGATGGCGTCGTCGTTGGAGACCCGTACGACCTCGTCGATCACCGCGGTGTTGAGCACCTCCGGCACGAACCCTGCGCCGATTCCCTGGATCTTGTGCGGCCCGGGAGCGCCCCCTGAGAGCACCGGTGAGTCATCCGGTTCGACTGCCACGATTTGGACTGACGGCTTGCGAGCTTTCAGCACCTCGCCCACGCCGGTTACGGTGCCGCCGGTTCCCACCCCGGCGACGACGATGTCGACCTCGCCGTCGGTGTCGGCCCAAATCTCCTCAGCCGTTGTACGCCGGTGGATGTCGGGGTTGGCCGGGTTGGCGAACTGCTGGAGGACCACCGCACCGGGGATCTCCCCGCGCAATTCCTCTGCCTTGTCGATTGCTCCCTTCATTCCTCCGGTCCCCGCGGTGAGTACGAGCTCGGCGCCGAGGAAGGCGAGGAGACGGCGGCGTTCGATGCTCATCGTGTCGGGCATGGTGAGGACGAGCTTGTATCCCTTGGCGGCCGCGGCGAATGCGAGACCGATCCCGGTGTTGCCGGAGGTGGGCTCCACAAGCGTGGTCTCCCCCGGGGTGATGCGCCCGTCCTTCTCGGCCTCATTGATCATGTTCACGCCGATGCGGTCCTTGACACTCGACAGCGGGTTGAACGACTCGAGCTTCACGGCGATGCGTGCGGCACCGACCGGCTGCATGTTTCGGAGCGCAACGAGGGGAGTGTTGCCGATGGTTTCGGTGATGTCTGAGTAGATACGTGCCATGAGATCCTCCAAATGAAAATGGCCCGCTGGTGCGGGCCGGTTGCGTAATCGTTGTGGGTTTTGTGGCTAGCAGATTTCGCCCACGCGTGAGCCATTCGAACAGCAACAGGCGAACGACTGCACGGACTTCATCAACGCGAAGATACCACCCCACCGGTGTCTGGACGGCGTCGTCCGGGAGATGAAGTGCGGGTCGTGGAGAACCCTCGGTCTGTCAGCGCAGGGGGGCATCCAGATCGGGTGCCGGTACCTCGACCCGTAGCGAACGGCCGGGTGCCGATAGCGCAAAGTCGCTCTCGAGCGCCCGGAATAGGAACGCCGCCATTTGCCCGCGGGTGACAGGGTCGTTGGGGCAGAACTTGTCGTTGGTCGGTGGGTTGCACCCTTTGGTGATGCCGGCGGTGGCGAGCTTGTTGATGTTCTCCTCGAACACGCTGCCGTTGTCGTCGACGAAGTCGACATCGGATGTTGCGGTCAAGCCGAGCGCCCGGACCAGAAACGCTGCCATCTGTCCGCGGGTGACAGGGTCGTTGGGGCAGAACTTGTCGTTGGTTGGTGGGTTGCAGCCTTTGGTGATGTCTGCGGTGGCGAGCTTGTTGATGTTCTGCTCGAAGATGTTGCCGTCGTCGTCGGTGAAGTCGATGCTGGAGGTTGCGGTCAGCCCGAGGGCACGGACCAGGAACGCCGCCATCTGACCCCGGGTCACGGTCCCGTCCGGGCAGTATGCCTCGGGTGCACAGCCCGAAGTGATGCCGGTGTCATGCATCCACCAGATCTGCTCCCGGAAGACGCTGTCGAGCGAGTCGGTGTATGTTCTTTCGAGCGCGCCGTTAACCGTCACGGTGTCACCGTCGTTCACGGTGACCGGTGTCGCCTTGGCGAAGTTGTAGAAGACCTGGTTGTTGTGCCATTCCCAGAAGTAGTCGGCGTAGTGGCAATCGCCGAACGCAATTCGCCAGGTGCCGGGGGGAACGCGCATGCTGTAGCTGCCGTCGTCGAGCGTCTCGGTCTGGCTCACGATGTAAGTCTCGTCATCGGTCGCATAGACGCAGACCTCAGAGATCGGTTCGTCCGAGGAGGCGTCCGTGACTCGACCCGTGATGTCGCCCCCGGGAAAGAAGCCAGCGATTAGAACCTTCTCGGAATATGCGGCGACGATGCCGTGGCCTTCGATAGTCGTGGCGTTGTGCACGCCGTAGACCTGTCCGTGGGTGAAGTTGAGCTCATCGACGACATTGAACCCGTCCAGGTCGAACAGCGTGAGAGTGTCGATGGTTGGGACCGTGGTGCTCGATATCCCCATTGCCAGATCGAGGGATGGGACCGGCACCAACACGTTGACCGTTTCCTCGGTCGTGTACCGGTCCACTAGCTCCGGGATTGACGGATCCGCGACCCAAGCGTTCTCGAAGTAGAGCCTTCCGTCGGCGTAAACCATCGAGTTGTGGGAGCCAATCACGAATGAGCGTGTGAAGTCATCCACGGTCACGCCGCTCGAAGAGACTGTCATTCGGACGAAGTCGAATCCCGATGTTTTGGTATTGAGCCCATATAGGACTCCGGCGTTCGCACCAAAGGCAATTGAGTCTGGGTACGGAGACGCGTGCGCGACATCGGGTAGGGCGACGCCATCATCGAAAACTGTGATGCCCGCGCTGGTGATACCCCCTCGCTCCAATGCGACGGCGATCAGATCTGGGTTCCCGGGGGCCACCGCGATGTCTTCGGCCTCGACCGGACCCCAGCGTGGATCGTCGGGTAACTGAATGGTGTCCACAACCGAATGCGATGCCGTCCCGATCCGGGCGATGCTATTGCTATCGCCGAGTCCGACGTAGACGCTCGATCCATCATCCGAGATGGCGATCAAGTCCGGCTGGGAGGGAAAGGGAACGGACCACAGCACACTCAGCGTCACGGGGTCGAAAGCGAGTACTTCGTTTGCGTGGTCGGGATCGCTCGGACGCACGGCAGCGACGACGGTGCCGCTGCTCTGGTCATAGAGGACCTGCTCAGCGTGTAGATCAACCATTGTCCAGGTCACATCAGCTGCAATTCCTGCAGACGCGGCTGGTGCAGATCCAACGAGAATCCCGATCACCAGTATCTGAGCGATTGCCAGGCGCGCTATTCGCATCTTCGTCCCCTCAGAGGTAGCGAGAGCGCCACATTAGTGCAGTCAGCAAGTGCAGGTTTCTCGGGTGGCGCAATTGCGGCCAGACACCTTCAGCGGCTCAGGAACTCGACCAGCTCGGGAACGATCAACTCGTAGGCGTCCTCCTGGAGATAGTGGCCGGCGTCGTTGAGACGGATGACCTCGGCGTCCGGGAAGGTGCGCAGCCACAGCTGATCGACCATGGCGGGGGTGAAGGCGATGTCTTTCATCGCCCACATGATCTTGACCGGCTTGTCCCGGAAGTGACTCTCCAGACCCTGCTCGATGTCGGCGTTCAGATCGGCCACGTCGCCCCGGGGCCCGTCGGGAATCTCCCTGGGGAACACCAGGACGGGGGTGCGGCTGGACCAGGTCGGGTGGGGGGAGAGGTACGCCCGCTTCATGTCAGGAGTGAACCGGTCGCGGTGGACTACACCGGCGCGAAACACCGCTCCCCGGACAAAGCCGTTGAGACCCTTGACGATGATCTCGCCCACTCCCCGCATCCGCATGAGACGCAGCGGCAGCGGCAGCCTGACCGGGCCGGGGGGCCGATGAGCGAACGTGTTGAGGATGAACAGCGACCGGACCCGCTCCGGGTGCCTCGTCGCCCAGTAGAGACCGATCGGTCCGCCCCAGTCCTGGCAGACGACAGTTGCATCGCTGAGGTCGAGTGACTCCAGGAGCGCATCGAGACGCTCGGCGTGACGGCGGATGGTGTACAGCTCCGGCTGATCCGGTTTGTCCGAACGGCCAAAACCGAGATGGTCCACAGCGATCGCCCGGTAGCCGGCCGCCGTGACCGGGCCGATGAAGTTTCGGTAGAGATAGCTCCACGTTGGGTTGCCGTGCAACATCACGACGGGTTTGCCGTCCGCAGGCCCCTCGTCGACGTAATGCATGCGGCCCCCGTCACCGTTGAACCACCTCGGCTGATAGGGCCATGTCCCGTTGAACTTCCAGTCGGTCGTCATTGCACTCTCCAGGCTGCTTGATCTCACGCTATCCGATGGGGTTGCCCACTGTCTAAACCATGAAGCCGAGGTTGAGGGTCCTAGGATCTGGTAGGTGTCGATTCGACCCGGGAAAGGCTGGTGACTAGTTAACCATGCACCGACAAAAAACCGTCTCCAGTTACTTCACATTTAGCCGAAATACATGAACAGTGCGGGCCGATACGAGGCTCGGATCTGTCGAGGCCGGAACCGAGGCGGGTCAAGGATGACGAGAAGCTGGAACCCAAAATGAGTACTTCCCCAAGCCCGAGCGGTGATGCCCGCTTCGGGATTCGTGTCAAGAAGGGCGCGGCGGCAGTTGCCGCTTTTGTCATTTCTATCACGTCATTGGTGGTCGGGGCGGTGCCCGCCGCGGCTGCTCCCGGGGCTACCGATCTCGCCATAACCAAGGTCGCCAACAGCGGGTCCGCCCTCCTCGGCACCGCCGTGGAGTTCACCGTCACTGTTACGAACGCGGGTCCCGGTGACACAACCGGCGTCGTCGTGAGCGACGTTCTTCCTTCCGAGTTCACCTTCATGTCTGCGTCGGCGACCACGGGTTCGTACGACAGCGCTACCGGCATCTGGTCGGTCGGGTCCATGCCGAACGGTTCCACCCATACTCTGAACCTCACCGCCGAGGCGGCGAGCGTCGCCTTCGTAACCAACACCGCAAGGATCAGCGCCTCCAACCAGCCGGATCCCAATTCGGGCAACAACAGCGCCAGCGCCGCCGTCAACATCGTCACCGTTCCTCCCGCCGTCTGCGACACCAACGACATCATCGGCATCTCGGGCGACACCATCTACTCCGTCAACACCCGGACCGGTGTCGCCACCGCCGAGTTCCAGACCAGCTTCAACACGGGGAACCGGAACGCCCTGGCATCCAACAGCGACCTCGGTCTCGTCTACTGGGGATCCGGATCGGTTGTCTACTGGTGGAACCCCATCGACGACACCGAAGGTGTACTCGCCGACCTCACCGGCCAGATCAACGGCACCCTCGAGTCTGCCGGGGCCACCTATCACGGTGGCTACTACTACTTCTCCACCGAGATAGGCGGCGACGCCAACGGCATCTACCGGATCGCCATCGATCCCACCAACGGAACCGCGGTCATGGCCGGCACGCTGGAGCAGTTGGCGCCCAACCAACCCGAGGACGGCCTCGAAGCCGCTTTCGGCCGGGACATGCGACCCGACTATGGCGACCTCACCGTGCTCACCGTCAACGGGGAGCCTGTCATGTTCGGGTCAGTGGTTGACGGATACAGCGCTGCGGTCACCGGCTATTGGTGGAGCTACAACATCAACAGTGGTGTGTTCACGTATATCGCAACCGAGAACTCGCCAAATTACGTCCAGCTCGGAACGGATCTCGACGGCAACACCTGGGGAACCACTGTCACGGGTGCCCTGTACCAGGTGAACCAGGCGACGGGGCAGATGACGTACACGGGTCACTCCACGGGTATCAACTTCTACGACCTCTCGGGTTCGTTCTGCGTGCCGCCCGAGCTCGCCGACATCGACCTCAGCAAGACGTTGATCGGCAACGCCGACGAGGACGGTTCTTCCACGGTGACCACCGGTGACACCCTGACATACCAATTCGCCGCCACCAACACCGGCAACGTCGCTCTCACCGGCGTCACCATCACTGACCCGCTCCCCGGTATGAGCAGCCTGTCGTGTTCGGAGCCGATGCCCGCCGGGCTGAGCTCGGGCGACACCCTCACGTGCACCGCCACTTACACGGTGACCGCAGGAGACGAGCAGAACGGCCACATCACCAACACGGCATTTGTCGTCGGTACCGCGCCATCGGGTGCCACGGTCACAGACACGGCGACTGAGATCGTCACCGTCGCCCAACCGGAAGTGACGGTCACCAAGACGTCCGACGCAACCGGGCCTGTAGTCGCCGGCCAGCTCATCACCTACACCGTCACCGTGGACAACACGGGCGTGTTCCCGATTGACGACATCTCTGTAGTCGACCCGCTTCCTTCCGCGACTAGCTACGTCGACGAGTCCACGCTCGTGTCGGGATGGACGGTTGGCACGACGGCCGGGTCGTGGAGCCAGCTGGTCGATCAGGATCTGACCATCTCGCAGAACTGCAGCGCGCCCACCCGGGTGACCTTTTCCATACCTGATGCGACCGATATCTCGGATGTCAATCTCGGCTTCACCGCAAGCCATGCGGACCGCGGCCAGCTCCGGGCGACGCTGACCTCGCCTGCCGGGACCGAGGTCGTGCTGGCTTCGGGCAACTCGGGTGACCGGGACGACAACTACGACGTGCTCTTCGACGGGGATTCCACAGGGCCACTCGACGACAACAGCGCGGACAGCGTCTCGCCTGCCGATTATGAGCGGTCGGTCGGCGTTGCCGCACTCGAGTCGCTCGCCGGGCAGCCGGGAGCCGGGACCTGGACCCTCAACGTCTGTGACACCAACCCCTTCTTCACCATCGGCATTTTCCACCAGGCCACCCTGTTCATCGAGGGTACCGGGACCACCACGAGCCCATTGGTCGAGGACAACATCCCCGGCGGCGCCGAATCCGATCTCGTCAACGGTGTCCCGCCGGTGTTGGTGGATGCCGCCGACGGCTTCGACCTCCCGGTCGGCGAGTCGATGACGATCACCTATCAGGTCAAGGTCGACGACACATTCGACGGCTCGGTCACGGACATCCTGAACGAGGCCACGGTCTTCAGCGACACCCTGCCCGCGACCACGGGCTACGTCACCGACCCGATCGACTTCCAGCCAGAGCTCCAGGTTGTCAAGGACGGCCCTGCCGGACCGGTTGCGGTCGGCGAGACCGTCACCTATACATACACGGTCACCCACACCGCGGCCTCGGACGGCTCCCCGGTGGACGTGGTGATCAGCGACGACGTGGTCGATCTCTCCGGGGCCACACTCAGTGGTGACACCGACGGCGACGGGTTGCTCGACGGCAGCGAGACCTGGGTCTACACGATCGACTACACGGTCCCGCTCGATACCGCCGATCCGCTGGTGAACGTGGCCACCGTCACCGGCACCGACGGCAACGGCGACCCGATCACCGACGCCACCGGCAGCCACAGCGTCGATGTCGACTTCCGTCCTGCCCTCACCGTCACCAAAGTCGGTGGTCCTGCCCCGGCCGGGGTCGGCGACACTGTCACCTACACGTACACGGTCGCCCATGCCCTGACGTCTGATATGTCCCCGGTCGCCGGGGTCACCGTCGTCGACTCCCGCGGGTTGACGCTGAGCGGCCCGACGGGCGACACCAACGGCGACGGTCTCCTCGATAGCGACGAGACCTGGATCTACACCGCCACCGAGACCGTCACTGCAGCAACCCCGGACCCGCTCACCAACGACGTGACCGTCGACGGCACCGACTCGGACGGCGACCCTATCCCGCAAGCCACAGACACCGAGACGGTCGACGTCGATTGGGCTCCGCTCCTTCAGGTGGACAAGACCGGGCCGGCGACTGCGACCATCGGCGAGACCGTGACCTACACCTTTGCCGTGTCGCACGCTCCCGGCTCGGACGGTTCGCCGGTGTCGGTAGGTGCGGTGAGCGACGATGTCGCCGGCGGCGCCACCTATGTGAGCGGTGACGACGGCGACGGGCTCCTCGAAGCCGCCGAGACCTGGGTGTACCAGGCTGGCTACACGGTGGCCGGCACCGACGCCGACCCGTTGGTCAACACCGTCACCGTCACGGGGACCGATCTCGATGGCGACTCCGTGCCCGCGGCCACCGACACCCACTCGACCGACATCGACCACCTGCCGGTGCTTGTCATCAACAAGACCGGCCCGGTCTCGGCGCTGGTGGGAGACACCGTCACCTACGGGTTCACCGTGTCCCATGACTCGACATCGGACGGATCACCGGTTGCCAACGTCACCGTCACAGACGATGTCGCCGGCGCCGCCTCCTACGTCAGCGGAGACGACGGAGACGGGCTGCTCGAAACCGGCGAGACCTGGGTGTTCACCGCCGACTACACCATCCAGGCCACAGATCCCGATCCGCTGGTCAACACCGCTACCGTCACCGGCGACGACACCGACGGCGACCCGACCAGCGACACCGACACCCACAGCACCGATGTCATCCAGAGGGCCTCGATCGGCGATTTCGTGTGGAACGACCTCAACGGCGACGGCACCCCGGATCCCGGTGAGCCGGGTCTCGACGGTGTCACCGTCAACCTGCTCGACGGCACCGGAGCGGTAGTGGCCACCACAGTCACCACCGGTGGCGGCGCTTACAGCTTCACCTACCTGCCCCCCGGCGACTACACCGTCGACGTCAATGAGGCGACCTTGCCGTTCAGCAACCCGGTACTCACCACCGGCAATGAGCCGTATGCGGTGACCCTCGGCGAGGGCGAGGACAACACCGACGCCGACTTCGGCTATTACCAGCCGGTCACCGTCGGCGACCTGGTCTGGGACGACCTCAACGGCGACGGCATCCAGGACACCGGCGAACCCGGCATCGTCGGAGCCACCGTCAACGTTTATGACGCAGGCGATCCTGCCACCCCGGTCGCCACCGACACCACCGCCGGCAACGGGTTGTGGAGCGTCACCCTGGCTCCGGGCAACTACGTCGCGGAGTTCGTCCTCCCCGGCGCCTACGAGTTCTCCCCGGCCGACGTCGGTAGCGACGCCACCGACTCGGACGCCGACCCTGCAACCGGGCAGACGGCACCGATCACCGTCATCTCCGGCGACGCCGACACGACCATCGACGCAGGCGCCTATGTTCCGGTCACCATCGGCGACTTTGTGTGGAACGACCTCGACGGCGACGGTGTCCAGGATCCGGGTGAGCCCGGCATCAGTGGTGTCATCGTCGCGGTCTTCGACGGAGTCGGGACCGCGATCGGATCTGCAGTTACTGCCGCCGACGGCTCGTACTCCATCGTCGTGCCGCCGGGCGCCTACGACGCCGTTGTCGATACGGCCTCCCTCCCCGCCGGCTACGTCCCGACGACACCGACAACGGTCGCAACCAGCCCGCTCCAGTCGGGTGACACGTTCGCCACCGCCGACTTCGGGGCCATCCTCCCCACCTACCCGATCAGCGGCACCGTCTGGAACGACGAGAACGCCGACACTGTCATCGATGCTGTCGAGCCGCCGCTCGCCGGGATCACGGTCGAGCTACGTGACGACACCGGCACCGTCGTCGCCACAGCCACCACCCCGGTGGACGGGAGCTACAACTTCCCGCCGGTCCCCAACGGTGACTACACGGTTGCAGTCGATGAGACCACCGTGCCCGCCGGGATGTCCTCGACCACCGGCAACAACCCCCAAGCGATCACCGTCGCCGACGCCGCCGTCGCCGACGTCGACTTCGGCTATGCGTATCCGGGCATGGTCACCATCGCCAAGGGCCCGGCGAACCAGCAGGTCGTCGGTGGCGGCACCGCTGCCTTCACGATCACCGTCACCAACCAGGGGCCGCAAGACCTCACCGGCGTCGTCGTCACCGACCCCGGCGCCCCCGGCTGTGACAACACCATCGGGGCGCTCGCCGCCGGAGCCTCCACCACCTACACGTGCACATTGGTTGGCGTCACCGCCGACTTCACCAACACCGCAACCGTTACTGCCGACGACGAGGTGGGCAACACGGTCACCGACAGCGACTCTGCCGACGTTGATGTCATCGGCCCGGCAATCACGATCGCAAAGACTCCCGACAACCAGATGGTGCTGGCCGGGGGCGACGCGACCTTCACCATCACGGTGACAAACAGCGGTGACGTCGCTCTGACCGACGTGTCGGTCACCGATGCTCTGGTCCCGGATTGCGACGCCACGTTTGCCGCGTTGGCCGTGGGTGCCGTTCAGACATACACCTGTAGCGTCGCCGGAGTCACCACGGACTTCACCAACACCGCAACGGTGGCCGGTGACGATCCGCTCGGCAACCCGGTGTCCGACTCCGACACCGCCGATGTCGACGCCATCAACCCCGGCCTCGACATTCAGAAGACGCCCGACACCCAGACCGTCGTTGCCGGTGACGATGCAACCTTCACGATCACCGTCACCAACACGGGCGACGTGCCACTGACCGATGTCACGATCAGCGATGTCCTCGCCCCGGATTGCGGCGCTACCTTCGCCACGCTGGCGGCAGGTGCGACCGAGACCTACACCTGCACGGTCGTCGGGGTCACCGCCGATTTCACCAACACGGCTGCGGTCACGGGTGACGATCCGCTCGCCAACCCGGTGGCCGACAGCGACACGGCCGATGTCGATGTGATCAACCCGGCGATCGCGATCTCCAAGACTCCGGATACGCAGCAGACCCTGGCGGGTGACACGGTGACGTTTGACATCACGGTGACCAACACCGGTGACGTCGACTTGACCGATGTGGCCGTGACCGATGCCGTAGCGCCGGGCTGCGACGCCACGATCGGCTCGCTGGCTTCGGGTGCCTCGACCTCGTATTCGTGCACCATGACGGCCGGTGTGGATGACTTCGCCAACACGGCTGCGGTGACGGGTGACGATCCGCTCGCCAACCCGGTGACCGACAGCGACACGGCCGATGTCGATGTGATCAACCCGGCAATCACGATCTCCAAGACCCCGGACACCCAGCAGGCGCTGCCGGGCGGCACGTTGACCTTCGGCATCACGGTGACCAACACCGGTGACGTAGATCTCAGCAACGTGGCGGTCACCGACCTGATGTCGCCGACCTGCAATGCCTCGCTCGCCACGCTGGCGGCCGGGGCCTCGACCACCTACAACTGCTCGACGGACGCCGGTGCGCTCGACTTCACCAACATCGCCTCGGTCTCCGGTAACGATCCGCTCGGCAACCGGGTTTCCGACAGCGATGTTGCCGATGTCGACGTGATCAACCCGGCGATCGACATTCAGAAGACCCCGGACACCCAGCAGGCCCACGCCGGTGACACTGTCACGTTCGATATCACGGTGACCAACACCGGTGATGTCGACCTGACCGATGTGGCCGTGACCGATGCGGTCGCTCCGGACTGTGACGCCACGGTCGGTGCTCTGGATGCGGGTGCCTCGAGCAGCTACTCGTGCATCATGACGGCCGGTGCGGTTGATTTCACCAACAACGTGACGGTGACCGGCGATGACCCGCTGGGTAATCCGGTTACCGATTCCGACACGGCCGATGTCGATGTGATCAACCCGGCGATCGACATTCAGAAGACGCCGGATGTCCAGCAGGCGCTGGTCGGCGACACGGTGACGTTCGATGTCACAGTGACCAACACCGGTGATGTCGATCTGGCCGACGTTGCCGTGACCGATGCCGTGGCTCCCGATTGTGACGCCGCCATTGGGACGCTGGCTGCGGGTGCCTCGACCTCGTACTCGTGCACGGTGATCGCCGGTGCGGATGACTTCACCAACACCGCGACGGTGACCGGTGACGATCCGCTCGGTAGCCCGGTTACCGACAGTGACACGGCCGATGTGGATGTGATCAACCCGGCGATCGACATTCAGAAGACGCCGGATGTCCAGCAGGCTCACGACGGTGACACGGTGACGTTTGACATCACGGTGACGAACACCGGCGATGTGGACCTGACCAATGTGACCGTGAGCGATGCGGTTGCGCCGGACTGTGATGCCACGATCGGTTCGCTGGCTGCCGGTGGCTCGAGCAGCTACTCGTGCATCATGACCGCCGGCGCGGACGACTTCACCAACAACGTGACGGTGACCGGCGATGACCCGCTGGGCAGCCCGGTGACCGACTCCGACACCGCCGTTGTGGACGTGATCAACCCCGGTATCACCATCGACAAGACCCCCGACTTGCAGACCATCCTCGCCGGCGATACCGCAACGTTCACCATCACGGTGACCAACACCGGTGACGTGGATTTGACCGATGTGACGGTGACCGATGCGCTGGCCCCGGACTGTGATGCGGCATTCGCCACCCTCGCAGTTGGCGCCGCCGAGGCCTACGGCTGCACCGTCGCTGGGGTTATCGCCGACTTCACCAACACTGCCGATGTCACCGGTGACGATCCGCTGGGCAGCCCCGTGACCGACGGCGACACCGCAGATGTCGACGTCATCGGCCCGGCGATCACCATTCAGAAGACCCCCGACCTGCAACAGGTCGTGGCCGGGGGCGATGCAACGTTCACGATCACGGTCACCAACACTGGCGATGTGGACCTGACCGACGTGACGGTGACCGATGCGCTGGCCCCGGACTGTGATGCGACATTTGCCACCCTCGCAGTTGGCGCCATCGAGACCTACGGCTGCACCGTCGCCGGTGTCACCGCCGACTTCACCAACACTGCCGATGTCACCGGTGACGATCCGTTGGGCAACGCGGTAACCGACACGGACACGGCAGATGTCGACGTCATCAACCCGGCGATCACGGTCGCAAAGACGCCCGACACACAGCAGGCTCACGACGGTGACACGGTGACGTTCGATATCACGGTCACCAATACAGGCGATGTGAACCTCACCGACGTGGCCGTGACCGACGTGCTGGCTCCGGACTGTGACGCAACATTTGTCACCCTGGTGGTTGGTGCCGGAGCGACTTACTCCTGCACGATGACCGCCGGTGCATCCGATTTCACCAACACCGCGGTGGTGACAGGTGACGATCCGCTCGGCAACCCGGTGACCGACTCCGACACGGCCGACGTCGACATCATCAACCCGGCGATCGCCATTCAGAAGACACCCGGCACACAGCAGGCTCTTTCCGGTGACACCGTGACGTTCGATATCACCGTCACCAACACCGGCGACGTGGACCTGACTGACGTGACGGTGGCCGATGTCGTCGCTCCGGACTGCGACACAACCGTCGGCGCACTGGCGGCGGGTGCCTCGACCACGTACTCGTGCACCATGACGGCGGGCTCCACAGACTTCACCAACACCGCCTCGGTTACCGGTGACGACCCGCTCGGCAACCCGGTCACCGACAGCGACAGCGCGGGCGTGGACGTGATCAACCCGGCCATCACCGTTGTCAAGACCCCCAACCTCCAGCAGGCTCTGGCAGGCGCCACGGTCCCCTTCGACATCACCGTCACCAACGCAGGCGATGTCGATCTCGACGGTGTGGCGGTTACCGACGCCGTGGCGCCGAACTGCGATGCCACGATCGGTCCGCTGGCTGCGGGCGCGTCGACCACGTACTCGTGCACGATGACGGCCGGGGCAGTCGACTTCACCAATACTGCCGTAGTCACCGGTGACGACCCGCTCGGCAACCCGGTCAGCGACACCGACACCGCCGACGTCGACATCATCAACCCGGCCATCGACATCCAGAAGGCCCCCGACACACAGCAGGCTCTGGCGGGGGACACGGTGACCTTCGATATCACCGTTGCGAATACCGGCGACGTCGACCTGACTGATGTTGCGGTGACGGATGTGTTGGCGCCCGATTGTGATGCCAACGTCGGCTCGCTCGCCGCTGGTTCGTCGACCTCGTACTCGTGCACCATGACGGCGGGCTCCACAGACTTCACC
This sequence comes from uncultured bacterium, assembly GCA_963801165.1. Classification (GTDB taxonomy): domain Bacteria; phylum Actinomycetota; class Acidimicrobiia; order Spongiisociales; family UBA5794; genus JAAETI01. The sequence continues at coordinate 301,262 of CAWDDT010000005.1, read as the reverse complement.
AACACCGCCTCTGTGGCCGGTGACGACCCGCTCGGCAACGCGGTCACCGACAGCGACACCGCCGACGTCGATGTCATCGGCCCGGCGATCACGATCGACAAGACCCCGGACCTCCAGACCATTCTCGGTGGCGACGATGCGACCTTCACCATCACCGTTGCCAACACCGGCGACGTTCCTCTCGACAATGTGACGGTCACCGATGCTCTGGCGCCCGACTGCGACGCCACCATCGGCACGCTCGGCGCGGGTGTCTCCACCGATTACTCGTGCACACTCGCCGGAGTCACCGCCGATTTCACCAACACCGCCTCGGTTACCGGTGATGACCCGTTGGGCAACCCGGTCGCCGACTCCGATACGGCCGCTGTCGATGTCATCGGCCCGGCGATCACGATCGACAAGACGCCGGACCTGCAGACCGTCGCAGCCGGCGGCACCGTCACTTTCGACATCACCGTCACCAACACCGGGGACGTGAGCCTTAGCAACGTTGCGGTGACCGATGCCCTGGCATCGGGCTGCGACACCACGATCGGCACCCTGGCGGCAGGCGCCTCCACCACCTACAGCTGCACGATGACCGCCGGCACGAACGACTTCACCAACACCGCAACGGTCACGGCCGACGACCCGCTCGGCAACCCGGTGACCGATTCCGACATCGCCGACGTCACCGTCGTCAACCCGGCGATCACCATCGACAAGACCCCCGACAGCCAGCAAATCGTGGCAGGCGAAACGGCGACCTTCGACATCACCGTCACCAACACCGGCGATGTCGACATCACCGACGTGACCGTCTCCGACCCGCTTGCCCCCAACTGCAACGGCAGCTTCGCCTCGCTCGCCACGGGCGCCTCCGAGACGTACTCGTGCACCATGACCACGGGCGGTACCGACTTCACCAACACCGCCACGGTCACTGGCAACGACCCGCTCGCCAACCCGGTGACCGATAGCGACACAGCCGCCGTCGACGTCATCGACCCCGGCATCGACATCCAGAAGACGCCGGACCTCCAGCAGGCTGTCGCCGGAAGCACGGTGACCTTCGACATCACCGTCACCAACAACGGCGATGTGGATCTCGCCAACGTTGCCGTCTCCGACGCTCTGGCCTCCGATTGCGACAACGTCATCGGCGCACTCGCGGCGGGCGCCTCCACCAGCTACAGCTGCACGATGACCGCCGGGTCCGACGACTTCACCAACACAGCCCTGGTCACCGGTGACGACCCGCTCGGCGCCCCGGTCAACGACGGTGACACGGCCGATGTCGACGTGGTCAGCCCGACGATCGACATCGCCAAGAACCCACCCTCCCAGACCATCCTCGGTGGGACGACTGCAACGTTCGGCATCACCGTCACCAACATCGGCGATGTCTCCCTGGACAACGTCGTGGTCACCGACGCCCAGGCCCCCAACTGCGACGCCACTTACCCGTCACTGGCGGCAGGGGAGAGCGTCACCTACAGCTGCACCCTCGACAACGTCACCGCCGACCTCACAAACGTCGCCGTCGTCGTTGCCGAGCACCCGGCGACACCGACCCCGGTTACGGATTCCGACGTGGCCGACGTCGAGGTGATCGCCCCCGAGATCAGCATCACCAAGACCCCGGTCACCCAGACCGTGCTCACCGGTTCCGACGTGACCTTCACCATCGCCGTCACCAACAGCGGCGATGCCCAACTCTCCAACGTCGTCGTCACCGACGTGCTGGCTCCGGCCTGCGACGCTACCTTCGCCGCCTTGCCTATCGGCGCCACCGAGACGTACGACTGCACGGTGCCAGCAGTCACCGCTGATTTCACCAACGTCGCCGATGTGACCGCCGACGACCCGTCCGGCGGTTCGGTGACCGACAGCGACAGCGCCGCCGTCGACGTCATCGACCCGGCGATAACCGTCGCCAAGACCCCGGACACCCAGACGGTCCTCGCAGGCGACGACGCCACCTTCACGATCACGGTCACCAACACCGGTGATGTCGATCTGACCGATGTCGCCGTCACCGACGCCCAGGCGCCGGGCTGCGACGGCACCATCGGCAACCTCGCCGCCGGCGAGACCGCTAGCTACGGCTGCACAGTGGTCGGGGTAACCACCGGGTTCACCAATGTCGCCGACGTCACGGCCACCGACCCGCTGGGCAACCCGGTCGGCGACAGCGACGACGCCGTCGTCATCGTCAGCGCCCCGGCGATCGAGATCGTCAAGACCGCAGATACCCCCGTCATCGTCATCGGCGTCGACGCCACCTTCACTATCACCGTCACCAATGTTGGCACCGACCCGCTGACCGATGTCTCCGTCACCGACGCTCTGGCGCCCGGCTGTGACGCCGCGATCGGCGATCTGGCTTCCGGCGAGGCGACCACGTACTCGTGCACGATGCCGGCGCTCACCGCCGACGTCACTAACACGGCGTCCGTCGTTGGCACCCACCCGCTCGGCGGTACCGTCACCGACGAGGACACTGCCGACGTCAATGTCATCGCCCCGGCGATCACACTTACCAAGACCGCCGACAACACCCCGGTGCTCGCTGGTCAGAATGCGACGTTCACCATCACGGTCACCAACAGCGGCGACGTCGACCTCACCGGCGTCCAGGTGACCGACCCGGCCGCCCCCGACTGCGACGCCACCATCGGCGACTTCGCCGTCGGCGCCAACACCTCGTACACCTGCACCGTCCCGGCCGTTACAGCAGACTTCACCAACACCGCCTCGGTGGTTGGCGACGACTCGCTGGGCAACACAGTGAGCGATTCCGACGACGCTGCCGTCGACGTGGTCAACCCGGCGATCACTATCGACAAGACCCCCGACAGCCAGTTCGTAACCAGCGGCAGCGACGCCACCTTCACCATCACCGTCACTAACACCGGCGATGTGGATCTGACCGATGTCGCCGTGACCGACGCCCTGGTGCCCGCCTGCGATGCGACTGTCGGCGACCTGGCGGCCGGCGCCTCCACCAGCTACAGCTGCGTTGCGACCGGGGTCGGTGCAGACTTCACCAACACTGCCTCGGTGGTCGGCACCCACCCCGCCGGTGGCACCGTCACCGACGAGGACACCGCAGACGTTGTGGTGATCAACCCGGCAATCAGCCTCGCCAAGGACCCGGCGCTCCAGCAACTCCTGGCCGGTGAGGACGCCTCCTTCACCATCACCGTCAGCAACACCGGCGACAGCCCGCTTACCGATGTCACCATCAGCGATCCGCGGGCACCCGGCTGCGACGCCGTCATCCCGAACCTCGGGATCGGCGCCTCCCAGACCGTCAACTGCACCGTCGCCGATGTCACAGCCGATTTCACCAATACGGCATCGGTGGTGGCCACCCATCCCGCCGGCGGCACGGTGACCGCTTCCGACAGCGCAGACGTGGTGGTGCTGGTGCCGCAGATCGACATCCAGAAGACCCCCGACACCCAGCTGGCCGCACCGGGCAGCGACGTGACCTTCACCATCACGGTCACCAACGCCGGTGTCGTGCCGCTCATCGACGTGGCCGTCACCGACGCATTGGCCCCGGCCTGCGACACCACCATCGCCGCCCTCGCGGTCGGGGAGAGCACCTCGTACGACTGCACGGTCAACGTGGTCACCGACGACTTCACCAACGTCGCCGCTGTCACCGCTACCGACACGGTGGGCAACCCGGCGACGGACAGTGACAGCGCCGACGTCGATGTGGTCAACCCGGCGGTCAGCATCGCCAAGACCCCTGACCTTCAGTCGGTCGGGCTCAACGGCACGCCGACCTTCACCATCGGGGTGACCAACACCGGCGACATCGACCTCAGCAACGTCGTCGTCACCGATGCCCTCGCCCCGGCCTGCGATGCCACCTTCGCCTCCCTGGCCGTCGGCGCTACCGAGACCTATGCCTGCGACGGCACCGCCACCGCCGCCGACTTCACTAACACCGCCTCGGTCACCGCAGACAGCGCGGTCGGCCCGGTCTCCGACAGTGACACCGCAGATGTCACCGTGCTGCTGCCCGGCATCGACATCCAGAAGACACCCGATACCCAGCTGGTCGGCCCCGGCGGAACGGCGACGTTCACCATTACCGTCACCAATGCCGGAGCCACCCCGCTCAACAACATCACGGTCAGCGACCCCCTCGCCCCGGCATGTGACGCCACCATCGCCGCGCTGGCGATCGGTGAGAGCACCTCGTACGACTGCGACGTCACCGGGGTAGCCGCCGACTTCACCAACACCGCTTCGGTCACCGCCGATGACCCGTTGGGCAACCCCGTCGCCGACAGCGACACGGCAGACGTCGATTTCGTCGACCCGGCGATCACGGTCAGCAAGACCCCGAACCTGCAGACGCTGCTGGCCGGTGAGGACGCCTCGTTCACGGTCACCGTCACCAACACCGGCGACACCGATCTCACCAACATCGTGGTCAGCGATCCGCTCGCCCCGGGCTGTGACGCCACGTTCGCCTCACTCACCATCGGCGCTGGCGAAACGGTCACCTGCACCGTCACCGGTGTGCCGGCGAGCTTCACCAACGTAGCCACGGCAACCGCCGACACCCCGATCGGTACCCAGGTGAGCGACAGCGACGATGCCGCGGTCGAGATAGTGACCCCCGGCGTCGAGATCCAGAAGACTCCCGACACCCAGCAGATCCACAGCGGCGAAGACGTCACTTTCACCATTACCGTCACCAACACCGGCGACCAGGAGCTGGTCGACCTCACCGTCACCGATGCGCTGACTCCGGCGTGTGACAACACCATCGCCGCCCTGGCGGTCGGGGAGAGCACGTCATATGACTGCACCGCAGCGGGCGTCATTGCCGACTTCACCAACATCGCCTCGGTCGCCGGCAGCGACGTGCTCGGAAACCCGGTGTCCGACTCCGACGATGCCGCCGTCGACGTGATTGCTCCGGGTCTCGCCATCGAGAAGACCCCCGGCAACCAGGCCATCGTGGTCAACGGGACGGCGACGTTCACCATCACCGTCTCCAACACCGGCGATGTCGATCTGACCGGGGTCACGGTGAGTGACCCGCTTGCGCCCGACTGTGACACGACCGTCGGCGACTTGGCCGTTGGAGCAACCACGACCGTCACCTGCTCGCTCGCCGGCGTCACCGCGGACTTCACCAACACGGCGACCGCCACCGGCACCGACCCGATCGGGGCAACGGTCACCGGCAGCGACACGGCGGACGTGACCGTGGTCGTGCCGGGTATCGAGATCCAGAAGACCCCGGATCTGCAGCAGGCCCGCACCGGCGACACGGTCGACTTCACCATCACCGTCACCAACACGGGTGGCGTGGCGCTCAGCAACGTCACTGTGACCGACGCCACCGCCCCGGCCTGTGACAACGTCGTCGGCGACCTTGCCGTCAGTGACACAACCTCCTACACGTGCTCGATGACCGCGGGCGCCGCGGACTTCACCAACACCGCAGACGTCACCGGTGACGACCCGATCGGCAACCCGGTCACCGACAGCGACAGCGCCTACGTCGATGTGATCGCTCCGGCCATCTCGATCCAGAAGTCGCCCGACGGCCAGACCGTGGTCGCCGGCGACGCTGCCACCTTCACCATCGAGGTCGCCAACACCGGCGACGTCGACCTGACCGGTGTCACCGTCACCGACGCCCTGGTGCCCGCCTGCGACGGCACCATCGGCGACCTGGCGGCCGGAGCCAGCACCTCATACACGTGCACTGTGAGTGATGTCACCGCCGGCTTCACCAATACGGCCGATGTCTCCGGAACCGACCCGATCGGGCTCGAGGTCACCGACAGCGACACTGCAGACGTCACCGTGCTCGTGCCCGGTATCGACATCCAGAAGACCCCCGACATCCAGACCGTGGTCGAGGGCGACGACGCCACCTTCACCATCATCGTCACCAACACCGGCCAGACCGACCTGACCAAGGTCGCCGTCACCGACCCGCTGGTCCCGGCCTGCGACAACGCCATCGGCGACCTGCCCGTCGGCTCACCGCCGGTTTCCTACACGTGCGTCGTCACAGCCACCGACGATTTCACCAACACTGCCACCGTCACCGCCACCGACCCGCTCGGGAACGCACTATCCGACGAGGACAACGCCGACGTGGTGGCGCTGGCTCGCGGCAATCTGAGCGGCACCATCGCCCACGACGTGGCGGGCGACGGCGTCATCGACCCGAGCGACATCGGTCTCGACGGGATCCCGATGGCGGCCACCTGGGCGGGTCTCGACGGGGTCTTCGGCACCGCAGACGATGAGGTGCTCAACACGACCACCGACGGCAACGGCAACTACGGCTTCGACCTGGTGCCGCCCGGGCTCTACGAGATCACGGTCGACACGGGCGCCCTCCCCGCCGGTGTCGACTTCCCGACCGTCGACCCCGACGGCACCCTCGACAGCGCTACCACGCTGACCCTGCCGCCGGGTTCGACGGGAGACACCATCGACTTCGCCTACACGGCCACCGGCTCCATCGGCGACCAGGTGTTCCTCGATCTCGACGGCAACGGCGTCCAGGATCCGGGTGAGCCGGGCATCGGTGGTGTGGACGTCACCGTCACCTGGTTCGGCCCGGACGGCGTCATCGGCGGCGGCGACGATCTGGTGTTCACCACCACCACGACATCTGACGGTCGGTACGAGGTCGACGGTCTCCCCGCCGGTGACTTCAGTGTCGTCATCGGTAATGTTCCGGCGGGTCTCACCGGCGCCACGAGCCAGATGGTGACGCTGGTGGCGGCGGAGGCTCGTGACGATGCGGACTTCCCGCTGGCCGGTTCGGGCAGCATCGGCGATCAGGTGTTCGAGGATGTCGACCGGAACGGTGTGTTCGGCGCCGGTGAGCCGGGTGTGGCGGGTGTCACCGTCAATGTGACCTGGGCAGGCGGCGACGGCGTCATCGGTACGGCCGACGACATCGTGTTCACGACAGTCACCGACCCCGACGGTCGGTACCTGGTCGATGGTCTTCCGGCAGGCGGATACCGGGTCGAGATGGACGATGCGACCATCCCGGCTGATCTCGGCACGGCCCCACCGGTCACGCTGACGCTCGGTGCCGGTGAGACCGATCTCGATGTCGACTTCCCGCTGGTGGGCAACCGTCCCCCGGTTGCAGTCGACGACAGTGCTGTCACCGACCAGGACACACCGGTGGTCATCTCGGTGCTCAGCAACGACAGCGACCCGGACGGCCACGCCTTCGCGGTCGACAGTACGACCCCTCCGCTCAACGGCACCGTCGTCGTCAACCCCGACGGCACCATCACCTACACGCCGAATTCCGGGTTTGTCGGCACCGACACGTTCACCTACACGATCTGTGAGGTGGGCGGTCCGGTCGGTGGTGTCCCGGCGACTGGTCTGTGCGACACGGCGACGGTCACCGTCACCGTCAACAAGGTCAACCAGCCACCCGGGCCGGAAGCTTCGTTCCAGTCGGTCGTCGTCGGCGACCCGCTATCGCCGATCCCGGTTTCGGATCCCGACGGTGGCCCGGTGACGGTCACCTACGTCAGCGGTGAGCTGCCACCCGGGATCACGCTCAACCCCGACGGTACGTTCAGCGGTGTCACCGAGGAGATCGGCACCTACCAGATCGTTGTTCAGGTCTGCGACGACGACGTCCCGCAGATCTGCATCTTGCACACCCACACCATTGCGGTGACCCCGGTTACGTTGCCCGGTCCCGAGGATCCCCCGGGTGGCGACGAGCCGCCGCCCGACACGCTCCCGTTCACCGGCGGCAACTTCGGCGATCTGTTCATCGCCGCCCTGATGATGCTCTCCGCAGGCGCAGGCATGGTCCTCTACTCCCGAAAGCGTCGCGAGATGTAGCGCCCAACGAAGTTCCGGCCTCGATAGGAACGAAGTTCCGGCCTCGACAAGCCCCCGGTCACCTCGGTGACCGGGGGCTCCGAGCGTCTCGGGTTGCGGTCGGAGTACGGCGTACGGAACGAAGCCAGACCGGGCTCGAACTCGCCGACGGTCAAAGCTCGGGTGGCCACCACGGAGTGGTCTCCTGCCAGCAGCCGTCCGCGCACAGGGATGGAGGGTGGGCTCGTTGTCTGATACGGTCGACCTATGAGCATCTCACATACCCCGTGCTACACTGGTCCTGTGTCAAATCTGACCCTAGCGATTGATAGCGATGTGCTCAGGAGGGCGCGCATTCGTGCGCTCGAACAAGGGACTTCGGTGAATGCCGTCGTGCGCGACTATCTGGAGGTATACGCCGGCGTGGATCGTCACCGTGGCGTTCTCGGCGATCTGGTCGATCTGGCGAAATCGGTCGCAAGCGGCGCGGACGGTTCAGGTCGGGCGTGGACGCGGGATGAGCTCTACGAGGAGAGTTGATGCGCGTCTTCCTGGACACGAACATCCTTGTCTACGCTTTCGATCGGTCTGAGCCGACCAAGCGGGCGGTCGCACAGGCGCTTCTCGAGGACCCGGGTGTCGATTACGTCACCAGCGCTCAGGTACTCAGCGAGTTCTACGTCGTCACGACGCACAAGCTGACACCGCCCGTTACCCACGCCGAGGCGATGAGGGCTTTCGAGCATCTGAGCAAGCTCCCGATCGTGGCGATCGACGATCGACTGGTGCGGGGAGCCGCAGAGATCGCCGACCGCGACTCGCTGTCTCTGTGGGATGCTCAGATCGTTCAGGCCGCCGCCCGCTCCGGGTGCGATGAGCTTCTCACCGAGGACCTCAACGACCGTCAGATCATCTCCGGGGTGGCCGTTCGCAACCCGTTCCTGTAACGATCTGTACGACGTCAGCTCCCGAACATCTGGATCTCTACGGCGCCGGTGTTGCCACCCGTTGAGGAGACCACCTGGAAGGCGAACTGGGTGCCTGTGACGTCGACCGATGCCGGCTGCGGGTCGGCGGGATTCCCTGCCGAGAACGGACCGAGCGGTTGGCCGCCGTCGACCGACACCGTGAAGGTGTTGGTGATCGCGGTGCCGTCGGTCATCGAACGGGTGAGAAACTCGATCGTGGCCACGTGTGTCGGCTGGCCGAGGTCGAGGGTGATCGAGGCATTGTCGCCGTCGCCCGCCGTCGACCACTCCGTAGTCAGATCGCCGTCGACGGCCTTGCTGGCCGCAAAGGCGTCGTTGAACTCCGAGCTCACCGCCGTGATCGTCGCTCCGAGGGCGAGGTCCGGGCCCCGGTCGACTGTGTCGCTGGTGGCCTCGGTAGCCGGGATGGTGAAGGTACCCGGATCCGACTGGTACAGGGTGCCGTCTGCGGTCGATCCTTGAACGATGTAGTGGTACTCGACACCGGGCTGGGCGCCGGGGAGGAACACGTCGTGCTGCACGATCCCGGTTCCGGCCATGTTCAGCGAGTTGTTGAAGTTGCCGTAGTCGGTGGTCTCGCCCCAGACGATCGCGCAGATCATCGGCTCGGTGGTGGTGACCTGGAAGAGGCCCCGCGCCGGATTGGTCGGGTCGGCCATAAAGACGAAGTCGGACGCCTGAACCTCGGAGAACGCGTGGATGGTCGTGTCGTTCGTTCCACTCGAGCTGCAGGCGCCGAGCAACAACGTGAGCGTGAGGAGGAGGGTGAGCGGTCTGGCCATGTGCCTAACAACACCGGGTCCAGTAGGTCCATTCCGGCCCGTCGGACCGGTGTGTGCCGTTGCTAGCGACGCTTCTTCAGCAGCCGCTCGTGCTCTGCGGCCGTCTCCTCGTCGAACCGCTGGGCGAGAACCTTGGCGGGGTTGCCGCCGACGATGGCGTACGGCGGTATGTCCTTGGTGACGACGGACCCGGACGCCACGATGGCGCCGCGGCCGATGGTCACCCCACTCAGGACGACGGCCCCAAAACCGATCCACACGTCGTCCTCGACCCTGATGGTCGTCCGCTCCGGGTTGTAATCCGGGTCGCCGATCCAACGCGACCGGCTGATCAGCATGCCGACTTCGTGGATATCGTGATCGACTCTGCCTACCAGGCCCACGTTGTTGGCAATGAGCACCCCATCGCCGATCTCGCCGTCGACCTCGATCGTGCAGTACTTCCCGACGTAGCAATCGTCGCCGAATACAAGCCGGTTCGGCGCCCAGATCCTGCTGAACGGGCCCACGTGAAAGCGAGCGCCGATAGCGACGTTCTTCTTCACGGCGAGCTTTCTGTACAGCCAGGACTTGATCGACCTGATCACTTGTTGGTCTCCTGCATGTCGGCATCACCCTATCTCGCCGGGTGCGTTGACGGGGGGTGGCATAGCCCTTGCTTGGTCGATGCCACGCCGCGTGGCTGGGCGCTTCGTCTCCGCAATCTCGCCTTGTAGCGAAAACGCTGTATCACGAGCGCGCCTTGTTGGTCTTGTTATCGGGAATGGACAGACCGGTCTGGACAGCACGGCGCTATCGGGGGGTGTGTCGCCGTGGGGTTCGTCTTGGCGGTGCCGTCGGCTCGCGGTAGGGGGAGCGGGTAGGCAGCACAGACCCAAGCATCCGACCAGAGGTAGGGGCTATCCCGCAGCAGCCCCCGGCACCGAACAGGTGTCGGGGGCTTGCGGGCTTTGTCGCTACTCGACGGTTGCAGCGCCAATGGGCCGCGATCTGCGACACTGGCGGCCGCTATGACCGACCAGAAGCAAGATCTCGAGAAACGTGCCGTTCGACTCGAGTACCTGACGATCGGCTGGAACGTGGTCGAGATGACGATCACGATCGCGCTGGGTATCGCCGCTGCCTCTCTTGCCCTGGTCGCATTCGGGCTGGACACGATGGTGGAGCTGTTCGCCTCGGGGGTCGTTGTCTGGCACCTGCGGCACCCCGGGCGAGACAGCGACCGGGTCACTGCTCTTGCCTTGCGTCTCGTCGCGTTTGCCTTTGCCGGGTTGGCGCTGGTCGTCTCCGCCGGGGCGATCTGGGCGCTCGCAACCCATGCGGTGCCGGGCGAGTCGCCGTGGGGCATCGCCTATATGACAATCACCGTCCTCGCCATGCTCCTGCTCGGGTTGGCCAAACGGGCGACGGGCGCACATCTCCACAGCGAGCCACTATCGGCGGAGGCCCGGATGTCGCTTCTCGATGCGGCGCTTGCCCTCGGTGTGCTGCTCGGTCTTGCCGCGAACGCGGCCTTCGGATGGTGGTGGGCAGACCCGCTTGCCGCCCTACTCGTATCCGTCGCCGCCCTCAACGAGGCAAAGGAGAACCTCGAAGAGGCGCGTGAGCTGGTTTGAGTGACAGCCATCGAAGTCTGCCGATCTCGGACACTTGGCGAAATGTGCGCTCGACCGATACCTGACGATCCTGGGTGGGGCCGGGATCTGCTGCCTCTGAGATGCTGAATGAGGTCTCGCTCTTGGCCCTGTGGCGGTGAACGGATGCGCCGCGTCGTCGGACTAGTCGAGCGCTTCGGGCTCGCAGCGGCGCGGCGCGTCAAAGGTTTCGGCGCTGCCGTCGAGTAGGTACTGCAGCTCACGGCTGTTGGGGTCTTCACGAAGCAGGAGTTGGATGTAGCTCCCGTCACTTTGTCGTTCTTCGACGATGACGTGCCAGCCGACGAGTTCGTCTGGATCGTCTGTCCCGAGGAGAGCGGCGATATCGGCACCGAAGCTGTCGGTTGGTTCTGGGTAAACGGTCAGATCGTCGGGTACATCGGGGGGAAACCCGGGTCCTGAGCCGCAGGTCAGGAGTTCTTGCCCGAGATGACATCCGTTGGCGAGTCGCTGTGCGGCAGAGAGCTCACCGACTTGGCAGACTGCGTCCGAGAGTTGCTCGTCGTTGGCTCCGTCGGCAAATGCCATGCTCCATGGAGTGTGCCGTTCGTCAGGGTCGTTCTCCGAACAGAAGCCGCCCGGGACACTGAGCGCCACCATCACCGAATCGTCGACCCCGTCGATGCGATGGACCGTGACATTGTCGCCGTGGAAGTCGCCGCTGCCGACTATGTCGTCGGTTACCGCCGACTCTTGGATGGCGGCACAGCTCACCGTGTAGGACACGTCGTTGAGAACAAACGCAAGGGGACACATGGCGTTGTCCTGGCACGAAGGCACCACCAACTCACCCGTGGCCGGAACGGCGGCAGTGGGACAGGGGGATGGTTCTTCTCCATAGCCCAGCCACTTGGTTTTGTCAGCGCTTGGACCGGTTGCTCTGGTGACGAGCTCGTCGAGAGTGACGAGATCGGCCTCGCTGCAATCGCTTTGTCCTCTTCCCCGGGCGCTGTAGTAGGAACCATCGACGACGCTAAACAATTGCGCCATGTCACCGGTGGTGGTTTCCAGGTAGGTGCCTTGCGGGTCGAGGGTCAGTTGCTCCACGATCGAACCATCCGTATACGGCACCCGAGAGAAGAACGCCGACACCAGGATCTGTGCTCCCAGCTGTGACACGCTGATTGGTTGGTAGCCGGGTTGGGTTACCTGGTAGCGCACAAGCACGGGTGTGGTGGATACAGAACCTCGGATATCCACGATCACCTGGTCGACTGAGACTGTGAGCTCCTGCCACTCTTCGGGCAGACCGCCCGGCATGTCGCCGCTGCTGTAGGTTGGCTCGAGTGCACCGTCCGGTGTGCTCCACTTGGTGATTGGGTCAACAGTCTGGATCGTCCCGACAATGACCACATCTGAGCTCTGGACAATTCCCTCGAACGGGGACGCGGCCCAATCGGCCATGACAACCGGGGCACCCCCGGGAACGTTGCCGGCTGCCGAATCCTGTGCCGCTTCGTCGGCCGCCTTATCAGGAATCGAGAACCGTGCCTCGAACGTTTCATCAAGGCGAGCCACATAATCGTCCGGGGCAAGGTCGGTGAGTTCCATTGACACCGAGAACTCCGCGGCGCCTTCGTCGCGGCACGTCGGATCGAACAAAGACTCCGTAGAACCGATCATGACCCCGTCGCTAGATGGCTCCTCGAAGCCAAAGACTGCCTCGTAACAGGAAGAAGGAACGGTTCCCGTCACCACGAAGACAGCAGTCGCCTGCTCGGTTACATCCACGCGGAACGCATCAACTTCGACCTCGTGGCCGACAACCCGCCCGGTCTCCGACTCGGTGACAGAGGGCGCGCCATCCGACACGCCACAAGCCGACACGGCAAGCGCCAGCAAAGCAGCAAGCAACGACCACCGACTCTGACGCCTCATCATCCACATTGTGACGTATGCAAACCCAAGCTGGGTTCCCCCCTAGCAGTATCTGGAATACACGTCTGCGCCACAGCGAGTGTTTGCCCTGCCGAGCGCAGCCGTGCCGCTCTCGAGCGGACGACGAGGTGCTCACTATCGAGCGAGATCTGGTTGTCTGTGCTGGTCGGGATAGGTTCTGTACTCTGCTGGCGGCCACTGTGGCCGTGCGTCATCCGTCGGCCGAGCTTGTCACCGGTTAGAAGCGCGCTGGGCTGTGGCACACTGGCAACCCGATGGCCTACACCACGATTCTGCTCGATTTCGACTCAACCCTGCTCGACTTCGCCGCCTCCGAGCGCAAAGCCTTTGCGGTGACGCTGCGCAACCAGGGGGTCTCCAACCCGATGGAGCACTTTCCGATCTACAAGCAGATCAATCGCGGTCTGTGGAAGCAGGTCGAGCAGAGCGAGATCCCACCCGATGCGGTGCGCGAGCGCCGGTTCGAGCTACTTGTGAGACAGCTCGGGTGCGACGGCGATGTGGCGCAGATGGCGGAGGATTACATCGCCGGTCTCGCCACCTTCGGTGACCTATACCCGGGGACGATCGAGGTGCTCGAGAAGCTCGAGCCGTTGGCCACGCTGGCGCTGCTCAGCAACGGGCTCAGCGAGGTGAAACGCCCGCAGATCGCCCGGTTCGGCTTTGAGCGGTTCTTTGACGCGATCGTCATCTCCGCCGAGGTAGGTGTCGCCAAGCCACATCCCGAAGTCTTCGATATCACCTTTGACATGCTGGGCAATCCGCCAAAGGAGACGGCGCTCATGGTCGGCGACAGCCTCGCCTCCGACATCAAGGGCGGCGCCAACTACGGCATCGCCACCTGCTGGTACAACCCCGACGGTAAGCAACCCGGTCCGGACGCCGCGATCACCCACGAGATCAAGACCCTGGAGGAGCTTCTGGACCTGATCTAGCCGCTTCTGGCGTTGATACGAGCGTCATTTCGGGTCAGAATCGACGCCAGAACGCTGATGACCATGTCCGGTCGGGTGGTGAGGTCTTGCCAGGTGAAGCGGTACACGGTCCAACCGAGCATCTGGGCACGGGTTTGCTTCTCACGGTCCCGCTGGAATGAGCCGGGATCCATGTGGAAGCGCTCGCTGTCGAGCTCGATGATTGCCGCGCACCCTTCGTAGGCGAAGTCGTACCGCCCCACGAAATCGCCGTCGGCTTCGAAGAGCTGGTATTGGCTTGTCGGTAGCGGCAGGCCGGCACCGTCCAGCAGTGCCCGGAACCGATCCTCCAAGCTGCTCTCTGTGATTGATTGCCAACGGAGCCGCTCCTCGATGAGCGGGCGGATGGTGCCAACCCCTGTGCGGCCCTTGCGGGCAACCCGTCGGACCATCTGGTCGACCTCTGCAACGGACACGAGCTTCGCACGGAGCGCGCTGTCGAAGCATCTGGCGACCACGCCCAGGCGTGCGGAGGCGCCCAGGTCAACGAGAGTTCGTGCTGGAGATGTTGTGGGAATGCGGTCAACGAGATGGATGTCGCTTTCGTCAAGGTCCTTGGATTCGTGGACCACGAATGCGGATCGTGCCAAACGCACGTGGCGTCGTGTGACAATCTCGATGTGCTCGGGGCAACGGTCGGTCATGCCCCACAGGAAGGCCGCTGTCTGATGTGACGCCGCCGATGGCACCTTTGCGGACAGGACCGCAGCAGTAACCTGCCGGTGCCAGGTCTCCTCCGATCCTGCGAGGCCGTACACTCCGGGGTGTATTTGCTCGTACCGGCCGTGAGCAGCCCTGGCAGCGACGGTACGCCGAGCGAACCCGCAAGCCCGCGCTTGCGCCACGGTGAAGATACCTCGTTGATCTCGTGCAATCTCGTTGAGCAATGTTTCTCGTCCCGACACTCCACCACAGTGACATCGAGGCGACAGAGAGTGAATACCCTTGCCGTTCTGGCGTCGATAATGACCGAGATCGTCGCGCGTATCAACGCCAGAAGCGCTAGGTTCGCGATCGTGATGAACACCGTTGTGCGCACTGTCGCCGCGGCACTTTGGACCATTGCCTTTGTGCTGGTCGATGTGGAGGCGGCGTACTCCTGCCGTCCTCTCCTGGGGCCCGGGATCACGTCCGGCGATCACGAATCCGCCGAGACCCCATCAGCTCAGCACATGCGCAGCTGGCTGGCACGGCGATTGTCGTCGCCACCGGGCACTCCTCTATCGGCAACAGCCTGACGCCCCGCTGGGGCCTCGACCTGAGGAGACCATTGTGCCCATCGACTTCCGGCGTGCCTTGAACGGGCCGCCGCCACGCCGGCTCTACCGAACGCTCGAAGATGCCAACGAGCTCGCCCCTGAGCTGACCAAACTCACCGACCAGCAGTTGCAGCTGCTACCACCAACCAACGATCTCGCCGAGCGACTGGCGCGTGCCCGAGTCGCCGCCGTCCGTACCATCGGCGAACGACCACACGACGAGCAGATGCTGGGTGCGGCGGCGCTTGCCTCGGGGCACGCCATCGAGATGCTCACGGGCGAGGGAAAGACGCTCGCCGCCGCGCTGGCGGCCTATGCCCTGGTCCCCGAAGGCCCGGTCCACATCGCCACCGCCAACGACTACCTGGCCGGGCGTGACACCGAGTGGATGCGCCCACTCTACGAGTACCTCGGCGTCACCGTCGGGGTCACCAGCCCCACCAAGAGCCGGCTGGACAAGCAGGCGGCGTATGCCTGTGACGTGACCTACGCCACTGCCCGGGAGCTTGCTTTCGACTATCTGCGCGACACCCTGACGGCCGGCTCGCGTATGCAGCGGGGCCACGCCACGGCACTCGTCGACGAGATCGACTTCATACTGCTCGACGAGGCCCGGATACCGTTCGTGTTGACCAAGCGGGAGCCCGTTGATCCTGCCGGCCTGGCCGATGCGGCCCGGATCGTGTCAGGCCTCGTACGCCGCGTGGACTTCGCGGTCGACGATGCGCAGCGCACCGCATGGCTGACAGAGAGGGGTATCGAAAGGGTCGAGCGATCGATCGGTACCGGAGCGATGTCCGATCCGAGCTCTGCGGCAGGCGCCAACATTCACATGGCGCTGCGGGCGCGCTGCTCGGTCCGTCGTGACCGGGACTATGTCGTCACGGGTGGCCGGGTCCGCATCGTCGACGAGTTCACCGGACGTGTCCTCCCGGGGAGGCGGTGGACCGATGGCCTGCATCAGGCGGTCGAAGCGAAAGAGGGCGTCGAGATACGGGAGGACTCGCGGCCATTGGCGCAGATCACCGTCCGCAGCTACTTCTCCCGCTACGAGACGCTGGTCGGCATGTCGGGAACTGCACAGCCTGCCCATCTAGAGTTCCGCGACACCTACGGCATCGACGTCGTGGCCATTCCTCCGCACCGGCCCGTGATCCGGGTCGACCAGGAGGACCGGGTGTATGCATCCGCCGAGGAGAAGTACGACGCGGTTGTGCAGGAGATCGTCGCCAGACACGCCACCGGGCAGCCTCTGCTGATCGGGACGACCACGGTGGCGCACTCCGAGTATCTGAGCGCCCGGCTGCGGGGCATCGACATCAAACATCAGGTGCTCAACGCCAAGCACCACGCTGCGGAGGCGGCCATCGTCGCCGAGGCGGGTCGGATCGGCGCGGTGACCGTGGCGACCAACATGGCCGGGCGCGGCGTCGACATCAAGCTCGGCGGTGCGGACCAGTCCGAGCACGACGCGGTGGTGCGGCTCGGAGGGCTGTGTGTGATCGGCACTGAGCGACACGCCAGCCGTAGGGTCGACGATCAGCTCAGGGGGAGGGCGGGTAGGCAGGGAGACCCCGGCGAGAGCATGTTCTTCGCCTCACTCGAGGACGACATCGTCGTCACCCAAGGTCCGAGCAACCCGCGCCCGGTCCGAGGCGGTCAGGCGAGACCACATCGTGCGGTTGATGTCGCACAGCAAAACAACGAGGTCAGGGACCTCGACCTACGTGCCACCAGCCACGAGTACGACGAGATCCTCGACGGTCAGTACGCCGCGCTCTGCCGCTTTCGTGAAGACATAGTGATGGGACCGGGCTTCGACCAGTGGAGCCGGGAGTTGCTTCGAGACACAGATGGAGACAGGGTCCCTCGACGGTGGAGCGCTCACCCACTGGGAGGAACAGCGCATCAAATCCGGCTCCCGCTGGGACCACGTGCAGAGGCTGGTGATGTTCTCGGTGACCGAGGAAGGCTGGACCCGTGTCCTCGAGACGATGCACGGTCTGCGCAACTGGGTGAACCTCGTCGCCTTCGGCGGCAACTTCCCGATCACCGAGTGGCGGAGAAGGTCGGATACCGCGGTAGCCGAGATGCAGAACGACACGGGGATCGACTACCTGACTCGGCTGCTCGGGGTCGACATCGTCCACGGGCCCAAGCCGAAGCCGGCTGTACCCGAGGCGAAGCCCGACCGCCACGTAGTCGCGCCGACCAGAGAGCCCCAACTGCCCGAACCGGCGACCCATCCGCAGGACAGGCGCCTCCGTATCGACCTTGACTGGCTCAGGGGCTTTGCCGGCCCGGAGTTCGAAGAGGTGATTGTGGTCGTCGATCCGTCCGGGGGAGAGATCGATGGCGTCGCCCTGTCCGACGATGGGCGGACCGTGTTCATCGATCCCGGTCCGGCATCGGGTGGCCACCTGTAGGTCCGAAACGGGCGTTCACGCAACCCACCTATCCCAAAGGTCGCCGGAACCGCGGCGGCGGCATCGGAGAACAGTATGTGAGAGGCTCGGGCAGGTGAGGAGCGACGAATGGACCGGGCAACAATGCGGGCTGTGGTGATTCGCATCGTGGTGGTGGCAGCGACCCTGGTGGCGATGCTGCTCGTCGCCCTGATCAAGGGCACGGGGAATGCCGAGGCGGCGATCGACCTCGATCGAGCGCAACACGCCGCGGTGGCGGCGGTGATGGCGGGTGTTGAGCCAACCGCGGTCACGACAATCGGATACGAGGAGGTCGTGGACCCGGCGTCGGGATGTGCCTACTTGGCCCAGACTGCCCGTCTGTTTCTGGCTGACGCATCCGCGCCGGTGACGGGTACCTGTGAGTACGGATCGGTTCCCGCCGCCGCCGTCGCCGGGTTCCACCGCAGCCTCGGGGTCACCGCCGGGGACTGGGCCGATACGAGGTCGAGTCGGGTGATCATGCTCCTGTGGCACGCCGAGCAGGGAGCCTTTGGCGCCGGCGCCCGTGCGGGTTTCGGAGCCACCGTCGCCGGGGACACTCTGGCGGTGCTGCTGGAGCCAACGACCGGGCTCGAGACGAGGGCAGTGGTGACATACGACGACACATCGTCGTTGCGTGACCAGGCGACCCACGTGAGAACAAGCGCTCTCACGGCGGGCGTATAGGTGGCCGGCGCCGGCGCTCGATCCTGTGGAATTCCCAGCTCCTGCTGAGGAATTGTCCGGAGACCATATCGTCGTTGGCGCCGCCCGCCCACACATCCGGTAGGAATTGGGCTAAACCTATCGCGGCTAACTGTCGATTATGCCAGGGTTACCCATGGCGCGATTGAGGAGAGCCGATGCGTACGAGGATCTTGAGCCCACTCGTCCTGGTGCTGGCCAGCATGATGGTTGCGGGAGTGGCAGTGGCCGCCCTACCGCCCGGCGGCACGTTCACCGATGACAACGGGAACGTCCACGAGGCCAACATCGAGGCAATCGCCGACGTTGGGATCACCAGGGGCTGTAATCCGCCGGTCAACGATCGCTACTGCCCGAGCGGCAACGTCACCCGTGGCCAGATGGCTGCGTTCCTCAAGCGGGCCCTCGACCTGGCTCCAGTCTCGACCGACTACTTCACAGACGACGACGGCCTGGTATTCGAAGCGGACATCAACGCGGTTGCGGCTGCTGGGATCACCAAGGGATGCAACCCGCCCGACAATGATCTCTTCTGCCCCGACGCCTCGGTGACCCGGGAACAGATGGCAGCTTTCCTCACTCGAGCTTTCAGTTACCCGGCAACATCCACCGGCTACTTCACAGATGATGACACGTCGATCTTCCAGGCAAGTATCAACGCACTCGCCGGGGCCGGTGTCACTGCAGGTTGCAACCCACCTGCCAACGATCAGTTCTGTCCCACCGCGCCGGTCAAGCGTGACCAGATGGCGTCGTTCTTCGCCCGAGCTCTCGACCTCGACCCGATCACGCCACCGCCGCCGGAGACCCCGGATGCGATCGTTGTGGACCACAATGCCGCCGATATCGACGCCATCCCCGAGATATGGCTCGAGGCCGCCGCCGATGATGTGATCTGGGCATACGGGTCGACATCGCACGGCACCCAGATCTGGACCGGCGCCGAGGACCTCGACAACTGGCTGGGGCTGTCGTTCGAGAAGTGGTATCGAGAGATCGGTCCTCAGACGACCCCCGCGGAGCTACGCATGGGCTACGACTCCGGGTGGTCCTGGAACGCCTCCGCCTACCTGGGCGAGGCCCGGTCGGTTCTCGCCGACGTGCCCGAAGCGAACGCCTTCGCCTGGTCGTGGTGCGGTGAGATGTCGGGCGACTACACCGATGTCGATGCCTACCTCGAAGCGATGACGACCCTGGAGACGGAATACCCGGATGTGACCTTCGTCTACATGACCGGGCATCTCGACGGCGGCAGCGCATCGCTCGATGCCAACAACGACAAGGTTCGTCAGCATGTGCTCGACACCGGGGGAGTGCTGTTCGATTTCGCCGACATCGAGCAATACGACCCGGCGGGCAACTTCTACCCAGACGCCAGCGACGCCTGCGAATGGTGCAGCACCTGGTGCTCGACCCATCCCGACGATTGCGCCGACCTCGGTTCGAGCTGCGCCCACAGCCATCCGTTCAACTGTCGCCGCAAAGGCATGGCGTTCTGGTGGTTGTCAGCCCGTCTCGCTGGCTGGGACGGCGTGTAGCCGCTCAGTTCTGGCGTTGATACGCGCACATAGACGGCCAGAATCAACGCCAGAGGTGGACAAATTTCTGTTGCATTGTATCGATACATTGATACAATAGTGACATGATAGATGGATATGACACCAACAGCTTGATCGTGAGCTTCATGTTCTTCGGCGGGGTCACCGTTGTCGGGATTCTCCGTGCGGTGCTTTATCCGAGCCAGAAGGCACTCGACTCGTGGATGATCGGACACGGGCTACGGAAAGGCGCACAGACCCGACCCCGTGTTGCTGCCTATCTCAGGCGGACCCGGTGGATCCGCACCATCGGATTCCTGGCTGGATGGAACGTCCCGTTTGTGTGGATGTGGGTGACGCGCAGCGCGTATCGCATGGACGATCTCGGCACCTACTGGTGGCTGATTGGGTTTGCCGCAGGCATCATTCTCGCTGAGGTCACCCGTCCTCACGCCAGCGGCGGTTCGGTGACGGTGGAGCCGCGAGAGCTGCGTCAGTACCTGCCGGGCTTCACGCGGATCGACAACTGTATCCTCGCCGGTCTCGCTCTTCTGATGGCCGGCGCCGGAAGCATCCTTCCCCTCGGGACCATTCGGCTTCCCGGCGAGCACGTCCCCACACGTCACGACACAATCTGGTACGTAGGCCTAGCGCTGGCGGCGCTCTCCATCATTGCTGCGACGCGGATCGCTCAGGAGTTTGTCGTACGCCGTCGCCAGAGCTTCGACGACCTCGATGACCTACAAGCAGACGACGCTATGCGCAGCGCGTCGATCCAGGGCCTCGCCGGGCTGGGATACGGCGGTCCGATGTGGCTGGTTGCCGCGATGGCGTGGGATCTGGCGAGGACCACGAACAGTCCGATTGCCTGGGTCTTCGGTGTGCTCGGCATCCTGCTTCTATTCGGCGGCTTGGGGATGCTGCTTGGCTTTCCGCGCCTCAACACCAAGTGGATCGTGCCGAGGGCGAGGGAAGCATGATCATCCGGATCGACGCGGATTCGCCGATCCCCGCCTTCGAGCAGATCCGGAGCCAGATCACCGCAATGGCCGTGTCAGGAGTGCTCGATGTGGGCACCCGGCTACCAACGATACGTCAGCTCGCCCGAGACCTTGGCATCGCTCCCGGCACTGTGGCGCGTGCGTATCAGGAATTGGAGCGCGATGGCGTTCTGGAGACCCGGGGGAGACACGGGAGTTTCGTCTCGGAGCCGCACGTCGGCGAGCACAACGACACCGACCTGGACCGCGCCGTCGAGACGCTCGCAATCAGGGGACACCAGCTAGGGCTGAGCATCGATCAGGTTGTTGAGCGTGTTCGCCGGGCGTTCCAGTCGGTGGCCGAGCAGCCCTGAGAAATGCCATTCACCTGGCAGTCGGTGGCGCGCTACCCGGCGATCAACGGGTTCCGGGTCCTTATCGGGAATCGGGTGAAGTCGCGGTCCGCCGACCACAGTTCGGTTACCCCCGCCCCGTTGCACAGAGCAGCGATCCTCGCGTCGTGGACTCGTGGTCCGGTGGCGCCCGTGGTCATCATCGGCTTCAACTGATCCCAGTGGTCATTCCCCTCAGCGATCACGACGAGTGATGGCGAGTCGAGCCATGCCTCCACCTGGGCGACGGCCATGTCGGCAGGCGTAGGCGGATCGTAGATACGGGGGTGAGTGACCACCGCCAGGAACTCGTGGATAGACGGCCATGAGATTGCCCACGATCTTCTTCCCTCGGCAAGGTCTCGGATCGTCTCCTGCGCCGGCTGGTGATAGGCCGAATCACCCCGGTGTGCGTACACAAGGATGTTGGTGTCGACGGCGATCATCCGCCGCGGCCCTCGTAAATCAGCTCCCGGATGGTCGTCCAGTCGCCTTCTGCGACTCCTTGCTGGGTGCCCGACCCCGTGAAGGAAGCATCGACGAGGGTGAACGAACCTCCGCGCTCCTCGTCGAGCTCGTGGCGGAGGCCACGCTCGATCAGGTCCCGGAGTGTCGTGCCGCGGAAGGCGGCGGTGTGCTTTGCCGCTCTGAGGAGTTCATCGGTGATCTCAACGGTCGTCTTCATACAGTGAACCATATCATATGGCCCATACATATGGGTGCAATGTGGCGGTTCACTCGATATGATTGGCCGGGCGCGTCCAGGAGGAAAGCGATGGAGCCCATCCCACCCGATACAGAGCTGATCGAGTGGGCGCTGGCGTTGCACGAGGCGCTCGGCGCGATGTCGCCCTCCGATGACTTTCCGGCGAGCGCGATAGAGAGCCTGTCCGATGTGCTCACACAGGTCATCGCCGAGTTGCGCGGCGAGCGAGACCTGCACATAACGCGGTTCCGCCCCGGTGGTCTCACGAGCTATCAGAGGAACAACTACGAAGGCACGCTGGCTACAGAGGAAGGCCGGGACATGTACGACTTCGTCCGCACGCTGGCGTACCGGGCGGAGGCGCTCGACCTGCCGCCGGTCGTGCCGGTCAATGAAGTGTGAAGGGGCGGTTTCAAGGGTTGGCGGCGACGAGATGGCAACCTGCCGGGTGTTTGGTTCTGGGGCGCCTGGTGCTCGGAACCACCCTTCTGGAGCGAGGAAGATCCGATTCAGTACCCGAGCGACATCGGCTCATTCGGGCGCTGGGCAAGAGGGCTACGCATCGGTTGATGCGACCGACTGGGAGTGCGGGCAACTCATTTATGGTCGGGGCAGGAAGGATTAGGTCATGCTAGATGTCCTACTCATTGTCGGGATGGCAACGGCTGTATTGTTCCTCGCCGTAGTGCTCATCGAAGGTGCGATCCGAGTTGGGTATAACCCCGTTTACCACACCGGGAGCGAGTTGGAGCTTGGTGAGCGAGGTTGGGTGCAGCGAGCCAACTTCTTTGTCGTGGGACTAGGGATGTTCGCCTTTGCTGCCGCGATATATCAAGCTCTGGACACTCTCATCGGAGCTGGGCTGCTGGCGATCTTTGGTTTTGGGCTGTTCGTCTCAGGCGTATTTGCCCCCGACCCAGTACGCGGATATCCGCCTGGAGCACCCATCGAACCTCGAGCCGAGCCTTCCTGGAGCGCTCGGATCCACAACGTTAGTGGTCCGGTCCTTTTCCTGGCAGCCCTTGGGGCGTGCCTGGCTGTGGCGCTTCAACTGGACGCCTTCTGGGCTTGGTACACGTTGGCAACGGCGGTAGCTGGTGTCGGTATGACCGTCTGGACGGCTCTGGCCTTCCAGAGAGATGCTGCCAACACCGGACTCGTGCAGCGGGGGCTTCTCTTCGTGTACCTCACCTGGATTGTGCTTGTCGGTGCTCATCTCTTGGCGGATCGCTCTCTTTGATCCCACATGACGGCGCGTGGGGCTTCTCGATAACTGCGGCAGGAGGTGGATCTGCACCGGATGAGGGAGGGCGAACGGAACGCTCGATCGCGACGCTTACCGCTCAGAGGGGGAAGTACCCCTGAACGATGCACTTCTGCGTTCCCGTCGGTTGCGTGACACCACCGTGGGTGGTCGGACCGAGCGAATAGTTTCCGGCCGTACGCTGGCGTACCGGGCGGAGGCGCTCGACCTGCCGCCGGTCGTGCCCGTCAATGAAGCATGACCTAGGTCCCGGGTCGAAGCTCGAGCATGCCGACCGTCGCCGCCGCGACCCGCTCGGGTGACCAGGCGATAGAAATCGACTTACCCGTCCGGTAGAGGTCGAGCTGATCGGCATAGTGCGGCGACATCGGGTTGCCCGATTGCCCGCCGGGTAGCACGAACCGGTTGCTGTCCCAGTGTCCGACCTCGACCGACATCCGCATTGATGCCACGAATCCCGAGTTGGCCGTCGGGTCCAGGAACGACACGGCCGCCTGGCTGACGGTGTTGGCGTCGCCGCCCCACGGGAAAGGACCCAGGTTGAACACCTTGTCCATCGGTTTCTTCTCGCCGACCGGATGTTTGAAGGTCAGCGGCCGCACTGCACCCCAGCCCCATTGCTTCGTGTCCGGACCTCGCAGCACGATCAGCTGCTTGACGGACTCGGCGAGGGCCTTCGCAATCTCGGCATCCCATCCCTGGTCGAACCAACCGTCGGGACGCTCCTGCACGAGGCGGGAGAGATGACCCGTCCTGCGGGTGAAGACTCCCATCTCGGGATGCAGGGCATCCATCCCTTTCCCGAGTGCCCACTCTGCCGTCTTCGGAGCCTTCGCATAAACAACCCGCTTGGCGAGGTTGACGACGAATAGCTCGTACACGCTTGCCGGTATCGAAGCGATTCCAGCTACCCCGTCCCACCCACGGAGCATCCCCTGCGCCATCGCCGCGTCCGGGTCTTCGGTGGTGACACCGAGGACGACGTCGCGCATCTCTCGCCAGGGAATCGTGGTTCGATCGGTCTGGAGTGCAGCCACGTCGGCGAGGGTCCATTTGTCGTGTGCCGCAAGCTGTTCGGTGATCCTTGCCACCCGGTAGCCGTCGATGAAGTCGTAACCAACGAAGGCGCCGCCGTCCCCGGCAAGCGGCTTGTTGTTGGCCGTCGCGACGTAGCCTGTCTCAGGGTTCACGGCGTGCGGCAGATCTGTGATGTCGACGAGTTCGTCGGACCAGCCATTGGCCGGATCCCAGCCGGCGACAGGGAGGGTGCCGTTGCCGGTCTTGCGGATCGGGGTGTCGCCTGCGAGTTGCCAGGCGATATCCCCGTTGTCGTAGCCGGAAACGATATTGAGCGGCAGGCTCGGCCAATGGCGGTATGCGTTGCTCAGCTCTTGTGGTGTCGAGACAGTTTGCAGGCTGAGCATGCCGCGACCGGGCACCGGGTCGAGCCACGTGGCACGCAGTGCGATGGCGGCCTCGTTCTCGGCAAGCGCCGGGCTGATGATCGGGCCGTGTGGTGTCTCGAGTACCTCCTCGACGACGGGCTCGCCACCCTTCACATTGATCGTCTCCCGGTGCACCGTGCATCGAACGAACTCGTCGCCGATGCGGACGCTCGCGCCGTCCGGGCCGATGTCTTCGAGGAACAGGTCGGTGTTGTCGATCAGCCCTGCGGTGACACCCCAGGCGCATCTGCCGTTGAAGCCGACGGGGAACGCCGGTGCCCCGACCAGGGCGGCTCCGGCAAGATGCCAATCCGGCGTCGACACATGGGCGAGATGCCAATGAGAAGGATGAGACGGGGCGAGGTGGGGGTCGTTCGCCACGATCGGACGACCCGACGCAGTGCGGGACCCTGCTATCGCCCAGTTGTTCGACCCGCCGCCCATCCCGGTCACCGCTGTGAACGACTCGAGGTCGGCGGAAAGCCGGTCAATGGCGGGGCCCGCCGACTTACCCACCGGGATCGTTGCAGGCAGCCACTCGGGGTAGGTGGGGTCGAGCGCCAGCATCGCCTCCACGCCGTCCTCGGCGATCATCTTGTACCGCATCAGCTCGGCATCCCAGTTCGATGCCAGCAGGAAGGGCATGAGCTTCATCAGACCGAGGATGTCGGCAACCTCGTAGCGGCTCGGTTTGCTACGCAGCAATGTGAACTCGTGGGCAACCTTTGAAGAGCCGACCGTTGCCCCCTGCGTAACACCGGCCGCAAATGCCTCGAGCATGGTGCGGATGTCGTCGTCGAGCGCATCCAGTTGGGCAAGCGCAGATCGCCGGAAGCCGATGCGACGTGACAGACGATCGAGCGGAACGGTGTCCGGCCCGATCAGCTCGGAAAGCGTGCCCCGCACCAAACGAAGGATCGATTCGAGCTGGAAGGCGCGGTCCTGACCCTGGACGAAGCCGTGGCCAAACCAGGCATCTGTGTCGTTGTCAGCGTCGATGTAGGCGACGCCGTGTGCGTCACGAGCGATACGAATGGTCCCCGTGATGCCTGGCACTCGAACGGTCCCCTCCGTGATGGGGAGCCGCTTCCCCAGGAGCGCTTTCATCAAGCTGCGTACCACGTTCACGCCAAATCCTCCCGGTAGGACAAGGCATCATGCCACACCGGTGGGACCGGCGCCGCAGGCTATCGGGCTACCTCAGAGGAGCAGGGTCGCCACCGCCAGGAAGCCGGCGAAGCCGACCAGGTCGGTGGCGGTGGTGAGGAACAGGTTTGATCCGAGAGCGGGGTCGAAACCGAGCCGCTTCAGGCCGAGCGGGATGGCTGCCCCGGCTAGACCCGCCAGCACGATATTGGTCCATGAGGCGAACATGACCGCGGCGGCCACCCGAAGCGGATCAGGGCCGGCGTGGAGGGACTGCAGCCCGTAACCGAGCAAACCGGCGAGGACACCAACGACGAAACCATTCACCAACCCGATCGTCGTCTCCCTCGCCAGCACACGCCGACGATCGCCCTTCTGGATGTCGTCGGTGGCCAGACCCCGGATGACCACCGCAAGCGTCTGCGCCCCGGCGTCGCCGCCGATGCGGGCGACCAGCGGCATGAGGGCAGCGAGGACAACGAAGGCGGTGAGGATGTCGTTGAACTGCGAGATGGCGAAGACAACGCTCGACGACACGACGACGTCGAATGCGATCCAGGGGAGTCGGTGCCGGATGGAGCGGCGCACCGGTGCATGTACCGAGTCCTCGGCCGTGGTACCCACCGCAATGGCGAAGTCCTCAGATGCTTCCTCCTGGACCACCTCGAGGACGGCGTCTGTGGTGACCATACCGAGCAAGCGGCCCTCGTCGTCGATGACGGGAATCCCGAACAGGTGGTACCGCTGTACGAGTTCGGCGACCACGGCGCGGTCGGTGGCTGCCTCCACCGCCACCGGATGCTGCACCATTGCCTGGTCGAGACTGTCGCCAGGTCGGCGGAACACGAGATCACGAAACGAAACGACCCCGAGCAGGTGCTCGGTGTCGTCGACCACGTAGATGTAGGAGAGGTCCTCGTACTCCTCCCGAAGGTGCCTGATCCGCTCCATCGCCTCGCCGACGCTCAGCCCGACGGGGAGCGAGGCAATGTCGGTGGTCATCAGACCACCCGCCGATTCGGGGTGGTGCCCGAGCAGGCGACGCACCTCGTCGGAGAACTCATCGGCAGAGGCGTCGAGAAGACGGTCGCTCACCTCGGGGTCGAGGGCCGCGAGGATGTCGGCGGCCTCGTCGGGAGCCATCTCCGCGAGGATCTGCACGGCGCCGGTCTCCGGGAGCTCCTCGAGGATCGCAGCAGCTAGCTGATCGCGTACCTCCTCGAACAGGTCGGCGGCCTGATCAGGGTCGAGATCGGCGATCAGCTCCCCGGCGGCTTCTTCCCCTACCGCCTCCAGAATGTCGGCTGCGTCGGCCGGGCTCGCGTCGGCGACCAGTGACCAATCACCGGCGTGGGTGCTGATGTACTCCTGAGCCTGACGTGGTTCCCGGCGTGCCAATGCCCGGAGCCAGCGGGCCAGCTCTCGTGGCGTGCGAACCGCACGCCGCACCATGCGGCCGGGAAGCTTGGGCCCGGTCACGACACGACCTCCCGAGAAAGGCACGCGTGCAATGCACGTGACATGTGAACTCCTTCACGGTGTCCGGGGTGCTGTGGTCACCCCGGCGGAGCTCACACCATCGACGAGACGGCCGAGCGGCAGGGGGCGACAGCACCCTTGGATCTAGGACTATCAGCGGTCACTGACCGCAGCCTCCTTGCTCGACCAACTGCGGCGACCGGGACCTGCCGGCGGCGCAGACCGCATCATAGGATCGTCGCGGGGAGCGCGACATCGACACTCGGGCAGGACGCGATGAAGCCGCCAGGCGGGAAACCGGCGGCTTCATCTTTTCACGGCTCAGGAGGAGGATTGAGCCGAGCTATCCGGTGCTATGCGGCTTTGGGAGGAGCAAGCAGCACCGGAACCTGTGACTTGGATACGGATGCTTTCCAGTTGCGGCGATTGACCAGACGCTGCGGAAGCACCACGGAGGTGGCGTGTGAGCGAGCGGCCTGATCGAAGACCCAACGGTTGGCAGTCGGGCCGTCGAAGACGAGGGTGACCTTGCCCCCGGACAGGTTCTCATACGTCTCGGTGAGACGCTGGAAGTAGATCTCCCGTCCGTCGGCTATGGCGAGGTCCTCGGCCTTGGCGAAGGCCGCCACGTTGGCCACTGTCTCGCGACCGAGCAGCAGCACGATGGTTGTGTCTCCGCCCCGGGCACGGGTCTCCTTGGCGAGGTCGATGGCGGAGTCGCCGTCGAGCGTTGGTTCTACGACTGTAAGTGTGTGCTCTTTGTTCATTTCTGGCCTCAGTTTTCTGTCTATGTCAGTTCTGGTTCAGTTGCTCTTCTGGAGACCACGGGATCGTCCCGATGAGCTCCCAGAGGTACTCATCGTCGACCGGGTCGCCCGTGAGCAGTAGGCGGTAGTAGAACGGGCCGAGAATGTGGTCGAGGATTACCTCGATCTCTTCGTCGGTCGTGTTCGAGGGAACGATTTCCTGGACGGCGAGGCCTGCCAGACGGCGGCGTTCCCTCCAATACTTGTGGAACCCTTCGGCGAGTCGCTCGTTGCGGGCGCACTCACCGACGATGCCGGCGATGATCGGGCCGAGGTCGGTGCCGAGGTTCACCTTACGAATGTCCTGAAGAAACAGAAAGAGCCCGTAGCGGGGATCCTCCAGTTTTGGGGGTGGGACGTTCTGCTCTGACATGACCGTGAGCAGGTGCAGTACCAGGTCCTCCTTCGACTTCCAGCGGCGGTACAGGGTGTCTTTGCCGACATGGGCACGCCGGGCGATCTCGTCCATCGAGGCGCCTGTGAAGCCCTTCGCTGCGACCACGGAACGGGCCGCGTCGAGAATCGCCTGGTCTACAGACGGGTCCCGGGGCCTGCCCCTTCGTGTGGTCTCTGCTTGCATCATGGTCTTAACATACCATACAGTCCCGTATGGGTAAAGACCCTTTCTCGAGAAAGGTTTGCGCAATCCGGCACAACGGCCGACGATTGACAAGAACTCCTTACACGACACTCATTACATGACACTCCTTACACGACACTCATTACACGACATCGCATGGGATAGGGTTTCGCGGGATACTTGTCTCCCTCCACCAGGAGATTGAAATGCTGAAAATGTCACATCGCCCGACCAGTCTGGCGGTGCTCACCAGCGGCGGGGACGCGGCCGGGATGAACGCCGCCGTCAGGGCGGTGGTCCGGGCAGGGCTCGACGCCGACCTGGCCGTTTACAGCGTCTACGAGGGCTTCCAGGGTCTCGTAGAGGGCGGCAACAAGATCAAGAGGGCGACCTCGGAGTCGGTGGGTGGCATCCTGCACCAGGGCGGCACGGTGCTCGGCACCGCCCGCTCGGTGGAATTCCGGTCTCCCGAAGGTCGCCGCCGCGCCGCCCGCAACCTGGTCGAGCTCGGCGTCGACGCCCTGGTGGTCATCGGTGGCGATGGCAGCTTGACCGGTGCCAACCTGTTCAAGGAGGAATGGCGGGGTCATATCGATGATCTGGCTTCCTCCGGGGAGATCACGCCCGAGATGGCAGAGGCGCATCAACGGCTCACTCTGGTCGGGATGGTCGGGTCGATCGACAACGACATGTTCGGCACAGACATGACCATCGGCGCCGACAGCGCCCTGCACCGGATAGCCGATGCGATCGACGCCATTCACAGCACCGCATCGAGCCACCAACGTGCGTTCGTCATCGAGGTGATGGGTCGCAACTGCGGCTATCTGGCACTGATGAGTGCGGTCGCCGCCGGCGCCAACTGGGTGCTCATCCCCGAGAGCCCGCCCGAGCAGGACGAATGGGAAGAGTCGATGATGGGTGCCCTCCGCGCCGGCAGGGAGGTCGGGCGCCGGCTCAACATCGTGATCGTTGCCGAGGGTGCCCAGGACAAGTACGGCAACCCGATCACCGCCCAATACGTCAAGGACGTCCTGTCGGAGCGTCTCGGCGAGGACACCCGGGTCACCAGTCTCGGCCACGTGCAACGCGGTGGCGCCCCCAGCGCCTTCGACCGCTACCTGAGCACCGTGCTCGGATACGCCGCGGTGGAACAGGTGGTGACGGCTCCCGGCGGCGAGGCGCAGCTCATCGGGCTGAGGGAGCACCAGATCATCAGCTCCCCGTTGATGGAATGCGTCCAGCAGACCCGGGCCGTCGCGGACCGGATCGCCGAGCGCGACTATGGGACCGCCATGGATATGAGGGGTGGGAGCTTCCGCGACTCGTTCCAGATGATCAAGACCATGGTGCGTGCCAAGCCGCACGCACCCGACCCCGAACAGCGGCGGCTCAGGCTCGGCATCATCCACGCCGGCGGTCCCGCACCCGGAATGAACCCGGCGGTGCGGGTGGCAGTCCGGGTCGGCATCGACAAGGGCCACATGATGTACGGCATCCGCAACGGGTTCCGCGGGTTCGAGGCCGGGCAGATCGAAGAGATGGATTGGATGAGTGTCAACGGCTGGGCATCGCGAGGCGGCGCCGAGCTGGGGATCAGCCGGCACCAGCCGCGTGGTGAGCAGCTGGCGCACATCGCCGCCAACATCGAGAAGTATCAGATCGACGGTCTGCTGCTCATCGGCGGCTGGGCCGGATACGTCGTCGCTCACCAGTTGCGGACACATGCCGGCGAGCATCCCGCCCTCGGGCTCCCCATCGTCTGCCTGCCGGCTGCCATCAACAACGACCTACCCGGTTCCGAGGTTGCGATCGGCGCGGACACAGCACTCAACAACATCGTTGCCGATGTGGACAAGATCAAGCAGTCGGCCGTCGCTTCCGGCCGGTGCTTCATCGTCGAGGTGATGGGTCGCGACTGTGGCTATCTGGCTCTCATGAGCGGCCTGGCGACTGGTGCCGAGCGCACCTACTTGCCGGAGGAGGGGATCTCACTGCACGACCTCGAGTCGGATGTGAGCAACCTGAAAGAGGGCTTCAAGAACGGCAAGCGGCTCGGGCTCGTGATCACCAGCGAGGGCGCCGATCCGGTGTACGACAGTGGCTTCATCAAGGCCCTCTTCGAGCGAGAGAGCGAAGGGCTGTTCAGCGTCCGTCAAGCCATCCTGGGTCACGTCCAGCAAGGCGGTGACCCGTCCCCATTCGACCGGATCCAGGCAACCCGTTTCGCATCCAAGTCGCTCGACTACCTGATCGAGCAGGCGATGAGCGACCAGCCCCAGAGTGCCTTCATGGGCCTGCAACACGGCCACATCCGGTTCACCCCGCTCGACATGTTCCCCGACCTGATCGAGGATGATGCGCAGCGACCCAAGAGCCAGTCGTGGTTGTCGCTGTTGCCGCTGGCCAAGATCATGGGCCGTCCCGGTCTGCGTGGCCTCTAGGGACGACATCTCTTCAGCGTTCAGCCGTACTCATCGATCGTTCTACCCATGCGAGCAGGGGAAGCCGGGTGACCCGCCGATACCGCTCAAATTCCCGTCCCATTTTGCCGAATGGATGATACGGTGACGCACCGAGGCGAAACGCCAATTCATCATCGTGCTCGCCCCGGCACCGGTAGTGCCCACCTCGCACTCCGGGGACGAATGGAGAAAGGACGCCACATGTCGGCACTGGAAATGAATGACATGCCTATTAACCACCTCCGCCGTGGCGGTGTCTACCGTGTGACCACGGCGACCGGTGTCACGCTTGGCGAGTACCTGGGGATGGAGGCCGTGCACGGCGAGCATGCGCTCCTCCTACGCAACCGTTTCGGTACCGAGTCCATACCGCGTACCGATATCGTCTCCATCGAGCTGACCGCATAGCGGTCACGTCCGGCAGGCGCCCAGCTCGATTAAGCCGTTGTGGGTAACTAATGAAGAAAACCTCGATGTAACTACTTATCCATAGTCCACCGCTGCCGACATGCCACCCATAGCCACGGAAGGCGAGGTGATATGCGGTCATGGATGACGTTGCTGGTGCTAGGGATGATCTCGAGTCTCGTCGTAGCCCCAGCCGCCGCTTCTGCTGATTCTCCAGCAGTCCCCACAGAGGTCACATCGATCGTCGCGACGGCGTACGACGAGTGGTTCGATTCCCTTGGTGTCCGCCAGACCTGTTCCTCGTCGGTGACCATCACGTATGAGCAGCTCGACGGTCGCCGCGGCGAGTATCGCACCAAGACCGGTCAGGTGGTCATTGACCCAACCGATACAACGTCGGGTATGGCTGCGATCGTGGTCCATGAGCTCAGCCACCACACCTTCCTCGCATGCGGCGCCTTTGCCGACGGGGACTTCACCACAGCTTTCTACGCCGCCCAAGATCTGCCAGAGGACCGTGATTGGTTCGACTACGCAACCGGCTGGTCGGCAACACCGGCGGAACACTTCGCCGAAGCCATGGCCGTCACCATCCATGGCGCAGGTGAAGGTGGCATCCCCGTCACCGAGGAGACGACCGCACTTGTCTCGAGGTGGCTGGCCGGCGCACCAACCACGCCTCCGGCAGTAGCCCATGATCCCGTTCCCTACGCTTCCCCGGCTGGCCCCGAGGTGGCGAGCGGAGCAGCGGAGACCGGCGGGCCGGCGCCCGTCGCAACCGAGCCAACTCAACCCACCCAAGAGACGAAGCTGGCAGCCAGCGTCGTCGAGTTGGCGGCCCGTACGTCGCTGAGTGTTCTCTCGCTCACTCGCGGAAGGATTCAAGGACCGATGTGATGGTACGGAAACGGCGCGGCCGGTGGTCCCTCACGGTTGGTGGGACCACCGGCCGAACCGCGTCATACCCTCCCGGTAGTGTGCGACGATGCAACCTCAACCCGCTGCCTTGCGAATGGCGGTCCACGGTCTCGATGCCCCCCGATTCGCCGATTTCCATGACGCAGTCTCGTGGTTTGGTGCGGTCCAGTCGCAGAACATCGGGCCAGCGACCTGGGCGATGGCGCAGCGCATCGCCGACGCCACCGCAACCGATATCGCCGCGTCGCTCGACAGAGGTCTTGTGGTCCGAACCCACGTTCTCCGACCCACCTGGCACTATGTCGCCGCGGAAGACCTGCGATCGTGGCTTGCCCTCACCGGGCCCAGGGTTCTCATCCAGGCCGGGTCGCAGATGCGCAACGTCAACCTCGACAACGACGAACTCGAGCGTTGTCACCGCGTAATCGCGACCGTACTTCAGGGCCGATCGCTCTCCCGAGCCGCCATCGGTGAGGAGCTCGCCAACGTCGGCATCGACACCGACAGTCTGCGGCTGGCTCACATCGTCATGCACGCCGAATTGACCGGTCTCGTGTGCAGCGGCGTTGGCGCCAAGCAGCCCACATACGCCCTCCTCGACGAGCGCCTTCCGGCCCAACCGCAACCGGACCCCGACGAGGCACTCGCCGAGCTGACGCTGCGCTACTTCACCGGCCACGGCCCGGCGACAGTCAACGACTTCCGCTGGTGGTCTGGCTTGAAGGTCACCGACATCAGACGGGGCATCGCCATGATGAGCGATCAGCTCCACCAGATCGAAAACGACGGGCGGACGTACTGGGCAGGCGAGCCGATCCCGTCGCAACCGATGCGTTCGCCACGCGTGAATCTGGTCGAGATCTACGACGAGTACCTCGTGGGATATCAGGAGTCGCGGGACATTTCCGATCCCACGGGTCGGGAATCGACCCTCGGTTATGTCCGCGGCCTCCCGTTGGGGATGATCCTCGTCGACGGTGAGGTTGCCGGTCGTTGGCGAGTGCGCCGTGGCGGCTCCGAGATCGACATCGAGGCACATCTTCTCAGATCGCTCGCCGTGGCCGAGACCCGGGAGCTGCGGCAGGTCGCCACCCGGTACGCGGCGTTCCATGGGCGGACCCTGCGTGACGTTCAGGCGATCACCCACGTGTGAAACGGAGCGGCCGGTGACTTCCTCACGTCGTGAGGCTGTCACCGGCCCTACCACCCGGGGTCGGCGATCCTCGATGCCGGCAGGTCGTGCGGTACCCGCCGGGCGAGGAGCGTATCGCCCACCCGTCTCCTGGAGCCCCCGGCGTTGCGGCACCGGAGCGCTCTTGGGCGTTGGGACCGGTCTTGGCGGCCGATCCCATGCCCTGTCCCCCTAACAAGAGACACGGTAGAGGGCCCACTTGATACAGAGATGTTGGCAACATGACACCGGTCTGAATTCTTGCGGCCCGAGAACGGCTGTTGGGGGCAAGTAGCTATCCCCCCATTTCGGGGGGATCGGCCGGGCGTAGCCCGGACGAGGGGGGAAGGACGAGCGGTGCGCTGTGAGCTGGAAGCAAGTAGTGATCCCCCCATTTCGGGGGGATCGGGCGGCCCTCTTGGGCCGGACGAGGGGGGAAGGACGAGCGGTGGTCGCCTTTGACGTATCGGCCGTAGCTCTCTACGTGTCGCCCTTGGTGAGGATCAGGCGGATCATCTGTGCCGCCCGGCGTCTCCGCGTCTCCGGGCGTTTTGCTTCGGCGACGTGCATCGCGTACTGGCGCTGATGTGACGGGGACATGCCCAGGAAGATGCGCTGCGCCTCGGGGTTGGCTGCAAGCGCGGCGGTGAGCTCGTTGGGGATGGTCTTCATCGCTCGCTACCTCGGCTCGAATTCCTTGGCGAGCTCTGTGACCACCTCGGCGGCGGGCAGGGCGGTCAGGATTGCCGGTGGGGCGGAGATCTTGCGGTCCCTCGAGCCACCGCCGAGGATGATCGTCTCCCGGGCCATCACCCGTTCGTCGATCCAGATGGGGAGGTCTTTGGGGAGACCGAAAGGGGTGACCCCGCCGATGGTCATCCCGGTGACGGCGACGGTCTCATCACCCGATGCGAAAGAGGTACGTCGGATGCCGAGCTTCTTTTTCACGGTGCCGTTCACATCGAGCTTGGTGCTGGCCAGCACGACGCAGGCAACGTAGACCCTCGGGTCGGCCTTGCCGACCACCACGATCGTGTTCGCCGAGTCCTCGGGCGAGTACCCGTACGCCTCGCAGAACTGGGCGGTATCTGCGAGCTGAGGGTCGCACGGGATGACCTCGTAGTCGACGCCGAGGCCGTCGATCGTGGTGAGCACCGGGTCGCTCATACCCGATCGAGCGCCTGGGCGAGGTCCTCGATCAGGTCCTCGACGTCTTCCATCCCTACCGAGATCCGTACCAGACCGTCGGTTATGCCCACCTTGAGCCGCTCCTCACGCGAGATCGCGGCGTGGGTCATGGTCACGGGGTGTGTGATCAGCGACTCCACCGAGCCGAGGTTCTCTGCCAGCGTCCACAACTGCACGAGACCCATCAGCTTCTTCCCGGCTTCGACCCCGCCCTCGACCTCGAACCACGCCATCGCCCCGAAGCCGGATGCCTGCCGTTTCGCGAGGTCGTGCTGCGGGAACGACTCCAGCCCCGGGTAGGCGACCTCGACGACCTTGGGGTGGCTCTCGAGGAACCGGGCGACCTGCATGGCGTTATCAGATTGCCGATCGAGCCGCTCCGACAGGGTCTTGGTTCCCTGCAGGGTCAGCCAGGCGATCTGCGGCGACATGGTGGTCCCCGTGGCGTTCTGGATGAACTTGATCTTTTCCTGGAACTCGTCGTTCCTCGACACGACGGCGCCGCCGACGGTCGCGTTGTGGCCGTCGAAGTACTTCGTCGTCGAGTGGACGATGAGGTCGGCTCCCAGCTCAAAGGGTCGCTGGTAGTAGGGGGTGAGGAAGGTGTTGTCGACACAGTGGGGGATGCCGCGGGCCGACGTGATCTCCGAGACGGCGGCGATGTCGGTCAGCTTCAGCGTCGGGTTTGCCGGCGTCTCGGTGAACACCAGCCGGGTGTTGTCCCGGAGAGCGGCGGCCACGTTCTCCGCATGCGAGGTGTCGACGAACTCGCATTCGACGCCGAATCGGCGATACACCTGGGTGGCCAGCCGGTAGGTACCGCCGTAGACGACGTCGGAGAAGATCACATGGTCGCCGGCGTTGAGCATCGCCAGCATCACTGCGTTGGTGGCAGCCATCCCGGTGGCGAAGGCTGCTGCATCGGCGCCGTCTTCCAGGGCGGCAACCTTCATCTCCAAGGCCCGCACGGTCGGGTTGCCCGACCGCGAATACGAGTACCCGGTGGCCATGTACTCATCGACGGACGGCTGCACGAAGGTGGTCGACTGGTGGATCGGGGTCAGGATCGCACCGGTCGTCGGATCGGGTGTCACCCCGGCGTGGATCTGTTTGGTTCGGAATCGCATCGCCCTCAAGATACCGGGTTCGAGTCCCCGGAGTCGCCGGGCTGTGGCTCCACGTCACGAATGATGTCGGGCTCGATGTACATGGGACGGGCGATCGGGACCACCTCCCGGACCAGCCGCTCGACCTCGTTGATGGCGTTGGCGAGTTGGAGAACCGACAGGTCGCGGGAGAAGGCGATCTTGGCGCCGACCAGCAGCTGTTCCGGCCCGAAATGCTGGGTACGGAGGTGGATGACGTCTACAACGTCAGGCGCCCCGAGCATGGCCGTGCGGATCTTGTCGTAGTCGCCCGGCTGAGCCGACTCCCCGATCAGGAGTCCCCGCATCTCGACGGCAAGCAGCGTGGCGATGGCGCCCAGCAACACACCGATGCAGATGGTGCCGATCGCGTCCCACACCGGGTCGCCGGTTACGGTGCTCACGGTCACCGCGGTGAGCGCGATTCCGAGGCCGATCAAGGCGCCGAAATCCTCGAGCAGGACCACCGTCAACTCCGCAATACGTGAGGAGCGGATGAACCGCCACCAGCTGCGATCACCCTTGAGCGGCTGCGAGGTTCGCACCGCTGTCAGGAACGACGACCCCTCGAGGACTACGCCCAAAATCAATATGACGATCGCCCAGGCGACGTTGTCTATCTCGTGGGGATGCCTGAGTTTCCCGATCCCCTCGTAGAGAGCGAACAGCGAGCCGAGCGAGAACAAGATCATGGCAACGACGAAAGACCAGAAGTAGCTTTCCCTGGCAAATCCGAATTGGAACTCCTCGTCCGGCTGCCGCTTCGAGAGCCGGGCACCGATCAGGAGCAGTACCTGATTCCCGGTGTCGGCGACCGAGTGGATTGACTCGGCCAGCATCGACGAGGAGCGGGTGAAGATGAACCCGATGAACTTGGCGATGGCGATACCCAGGTTCGCCAGGAACGCGGCAATCACGACACGGGACGAGCCACCGGTAGACATGGCCCCGAATCTAGTGGAACGCCACGCTCAGCTCTCTGCGCGGACCGAGAATCCGTATGGCAGCTCCAGACGGTGCTGTCTCAGCAAGGCGTCGTCGGCGAGGATCTCCGGGGTTGATCCCTCGGCGACGATCTCGCCGCGGTCGATGACAATGGCCCGCTCACACATCTCGTAGGCAAACGGTAGGTCGTGGGTAACGATGAGCTGCGTGGTGTCGAGCGCCTTGAGTGCCTCGGCCAACTCGCGCCGGCTGGCCGGGTCGAGGTTTGACGTCGGCTCGTCGAGAATGATGATCGAGGGCTCCATCGCCAATACCCCGGCTATCGCCACCCGCCGTTTCTGGCCGAATGAGAGGTGGTTCGGGGGACGATCGGCCAGGTCGGCGACCTCCATCGCGTTCAGCGCGGCATCGACCCGGTCGTCCAGTTCCGCTCCCTGAAGCCCTAGGTTGCGCGGACCGAACTCGACGTCGGACCGCACGGTGGGCATGAACAGTTGGTCGTCGGGATCCTGGAAGACCACGCCGACACGTCTGCGAATCTCCATCACATTGTCGCTGGTGAGTTCGAGACCGGAGACCGCAACCGTCCCGTGCTGT
Source organism: uncultured bacterium (assembly GCA_963801165.1). Taxonomy (GTDB): domain Bacteria; phylum Actinomycetota; class Acidimicrobiia; order Spongiisociales; family UBA5794; genus JAAETI01. Next base: position 263,537 of record CAWDDT010000005.1, on the reverse strand, counting down.
GGCATATGGATCCCATTGAGGTGCAGGATGAGGGTGGTCTTGCCGGCGCCGTTGGGACCGAGCAGTGCAACCGTCTCCCCCGGGTGGATGTGCAGGTCGACATCCTTCAGCGCGGGCGTCCCATCGGGGTAATGGAAACTGAGGGCGGTGACGGCGATCGTCGGGACGCTCATCGCAGCCACCACGCCGAACCGGCCACCACCCAGGCGAAGGCCGCGACCAGCAGCCCCGCCGTCCACTGGCCGGCGGTCGCCTCGTCCCCGGGGGTTGCCGGCATCTGGCCGCTGTAGCCGCGTGACGCCATTGCCAGGTAGACACGCTCCCCGCGTTCATAGGAGCGGATGAAGATCAGGCCGGCAGATCGAGCATACGGCCCAGCCTGGCCGATCCAGGTCGGGTCGTGCCCGCGGGACTGCATGGCGACCCGCATCCGGCGGAACTCACCGAGGACGACGTCGAGGTAGCGGATCATGAAGCCCATGATTGCCGTCAGAGTCCGCGGTACGTGCAGCTTCTCGAAGCCTCTGAGCATCGAAGGGATGTCGGTCGTGCCCGCCAGGACGATCGAGGTGAACAAGCCGAGAGTCGCCTTGGCCAGGACGTTCCACATGTCCCAAAGCCCGGTTCGGGACAGCTCCAAACCGAGCACGGTGACCTTGTCCCCGGCGGTGAAGAACGGGAACGCCAGTGCGGCGACGACGAACGGGAGCTCGATGAGCATCCGGGTCGCCACGAACCGACCACCAAGCCGGGAAGTGGTGGCCAGCGCGATCAGGACAACCGCGTAGAGGGCAAACGCCCACCAGGCTTCCCGGGGCGTGGCGACTACAGCGAAGACGAACAGGAACGCGGCGGCGATTTTCACCTGCGGCCGCAGCCGGTGGAGGATCGTGTCGCCGTGCCGGTAGAGGGCGTGAACGTGACCGCCGCTCATCCGGTGGACTCCGGCGGCGTCTTGTTTGTCTTCTTGGCCAGCCAGAAGACGCCGTAGCCGAGCGCAAACGTGATCACGATCCCCACGCCACCGGCGATCGCCGTGTTGAGGCCGCTGTTGTCGGTGAGGTTCTCCCCGTAGTCGGCGAGGGGAGAGTCGGAGAGGCTGTGGTCGGCTGCCGCGCCGGCGAAGCCCTGCTTGTTCGCTACGTACTCGAGGCCGTCCGGGGAAGCTGAAGCGAATTGGGAGATGACGACGGCGACGACGAGGGTGACCAGCGCGCCGATGAGAAAGATGCGCTTCGTGCTCATCTCAGTGCCTCGGTTCGCTGTCCTACGAACTGCGGGGCGCCGTAGACGAGATCGGCTCTGCTCCGCACCACCGTCCCGACGACGAGAGCAGTGATGAGGCCTTCGCCGATCCCGATGAGAACGTGGGTGCCGAGCATCGCCGCCAGCACGGTGCCGAGAGATACCCCGGCGGTGCCGCCTATGGCGAACTCGACGACGAACCCCAGGGCCGCCAGCGGGACCGAGATGCCGGCAGCGATCCCGGCGGCGATGGTGACGCCGCGCCCGTCGCGGGGAAGAATGTGGAGCAGCAGCCGGTATATCGCATAGCCGGCGACGGCCCCGATGAAGGCCATGTTCACGATGTTGAGCCCGAGCGCGCTGAGCCCGCCATCGGCAAAGAAGACCCCCTGGACGATGAGGACGACCGAGAGCACCACGAACCCTGCCCACGGTCCCACCAGGACCGCAGCGAGAACGCCGCCGAGGAGATGGCCGCTGACTCCGGTCATAACCGGGAAGTTCACCATCTGAGCAGCAAACACGAAGGCAGCGACCAACCCGGCCAGCGGGATCTGCCGCTCGCTCAGGTATTTGCCCGTCTGTTTGACTGCGGCACCGAGACCGCCGGCTGCGGCGACGCCGAACCCCGCAGACGTGGTGCCGTTGATGAATCCGTCCGGTATGTGCACCGGCCCGCTCCTTATTGCAAACAGTTCGCAATAAGGATAGCGCGGTTTCCGACCTGAGACCGCGGGAAGGTCGGCGGCGCTGAGGCGCCTGTGACGCTCTTTCGGGCGAAGCCGGGCTTTCCGAGATAGCCTTGGATCCGGCGGATAAGGACCACGTCGATGGACATCACACTTCAGTACTTCGATGGCTGCCCGAATTGGGAGACGACCTCGGCTGACCTCCGTGACCTGATCGAGGAGCATCACCTGGCGTCGGAAAGTCGCTACCAGCTCATCGAGACGACCGAGAGTGCGATCGAGCTCGGGTTCCGTGGCTCGCCGACGGTCCTCATCGATGGTGTTGATCCGTTCGCCGATCCCGAAGCGCCACTCGGGTTGAGTTGTCGTCTCTACGCGACGCCGGGAGGCCTGGCCGGCTCCCCGACTCGCCGGCAGCTGCTCGACGCCCTGCTCGCGGCGCATCGGTAGCGCCGTTTCCCCGTTATGAGAGCTCATGGATAGACGCCGTCACCACAATCCCCTGTACCTGTCTCGCCAGCGTCTCGTCCAGCGTGACAAAGGCATCGGCCTGGAGTTTGGTGAGGGCGATGTACTCGGCGTCGTAGGTGGAGTTCCAGCCGAGTTGGTCGGCGATCTTCCACGCTTGTCGTTGCAGCACGGCATCGCCGAGAAGGCGCATCCTGATCTTGCGATAGCGGGTCAGGTAGTCAAGGGCCGTCTCCGCCGTCATTGCGCCGCGGTCAACCGCCTCGTGCAGCAGAGACAGCATTTGCGAACGAAGCAGGGTGGGTGCGAGCAGCCTGTGCGACTCCGAGATGTCGATCTCGTTGCTCACGATGTGGAGAACAGCACTGGTGTCGACGACGAACCGGGTCATCACGCTCCTCTGTGGCGGCACGGCCAAGATACCTGCCGGGCCGCCGCACACCGACGCCGTCACTAGGCTCAGAGGACGCAGTGAGCAGCCACCCTCACCACCGCGACGGCTCGGGGGCTTTCACCCGGGACCGACTGACCCTGCTCGTGTATGGGATGGCGACGGCGTTCGGTTTTGCGGTCGCCGCGATGGGGCCCGCAATGCCCTCGATGCGCGAGGACCTGGGGATGAGCCGCACGGTGGGTGGTCTCCACTTCACCGCACTTGCTGCCGGCTCGGTGCTTTCCGGCTTCGTCGTGGAACGGCTCATCAGACGCTGGGAGCGCCGTCGTGTGTTCTGGCTGGGCGGTGTCGGGGTTGCCGCCGGAGCGGCGCTCATCGGCATCGGCCCCAACCCGGCGGTGACGCTGATGGGAGCTCTGCTCGCCGGGATCTCCGGGGCGGCGATGCTGACTGTGAGCCAGGCCACTCTCTCTGATCATCATCCCTCGCACCGGTCGATAGCTCTGACCGAGGTCAACACTGCCATGAGCCTCGGCAGCGTCATTCCGGCTTTGCTCATCGGGGTAACGCTCGCCGCCGGGCTCGGATGGCGGCCTGCGTTCTTTGTGCCGGTTCTGATCGTGGCCGGACACCGTTTGGCGTTGCGCGGCGAGACGTTCCCGCCCGCTCCCCGCGAGGAGCCGACGACTCGTCGCAGGCGTCTCCCGGGCGCCTATTGGATATTGTGGGTGGCGTTCATCCCGGCCGTGGGCGCCGAGTGGTCGGTCGGAGCCTGGGGGGCGGACTACCTGGTAGAGGTGGCAGGCACCACCCGGGGGACCGCATCCTTCCTCATGACGGCATTCTTTGGAGCCATGGTGATGGGCCGTTTCCTGGGCTCGAGAGTTGCCCGCACCGTGAGCCCGATCCCGCTGCTGTTCGGTACCTCCGGGGTCGGATTGGCAGGCTTCCTCCTGTTCTGGGGTTCCAGCTCGGTCGTACCGGTGGTCTGCGGTCTTCTCGGCGCCGGGCTCGGCATCTCGATGCAGTTTCCCATGATCCTGTCGCTCTCCATGGGCGCGGCGCGGGGACGTTCCGACATCGCGGCGGCACGCATGAACATCTCAGCCGGTGGTGCCGTGCTACTGGCACCGCTGACCCTGGGCGTGATCGCCGATCAAGCCGGAATCCGAGCCGCCTTCGGGCTGGTGCCCGCCCTCTTCGTCATCGTCGTCTTGCTGGCGATACTCGGGCGGCGAATGGACCGCCCCCCGGTGTCGATCGCTCCATCCCCGTCGCTGTGAGGAGGATGCCGACAAACCCGGTACTACCGACGTAGTACGGTTTGCGCTCACCGTCGGAGCATGCCATGACCCGTTACAGCGTGGGGACCACCGAGACGCAGTTCTTCACATTCGGCAGCGCAAACGAGCCGTATGCGATGCGATCCGGCGGCACGCTCGATGAAGTGACGATCGCATACGAGACATACGGCAAACTCGACGATGACCACTCCAATGCCGTCCTCGTCTTTCACGCCCTTACCGGGAGCCAGCACGCCGCCGGCTTCAACCCGGCCGTCCCCGGTGTGGAGTCGCGCTGGACCGAGGAATGCCAGTCGGGATGGTGGGACGGGTTCATCGGCCCCGGGAAGGCGCTCGACACCGATCGGTTCTTCGTCATCGCCGCCAACTACCTGGGCGGTTGCTACGGCTCCACCGGCCCCTCCTCGATCGAGCCTGCAACCGGAAAACCGTATGGGTCCCGGTTCCCGAGAGTCACATTCGCCGACATAGCCGACACCCAGGTCCGGCTGCTCGAGCACCTCGGGATCGAGAAGCTCCACGCCGTGACCGGGGCTTCGACCGGTGGGCTGCTGACCATGAGCCTGGCCACTCGCTTCCCCGAGATGGTCGACATCGTCATCCCGATTGCCTCGGGGGTACGGGTTACGGCTTTGCAGACGCTCCACAACTTCGAGCAGATCACAGCCATTGAGAACGACCCGAATTTCCGTGACGGTGACTACTACGGCGGCCCGTCACCCAACTCCGGGTTGATGCTCGCTAGGATGATCGGACACAAGTCGTTTGTCTCCCTGGAAGCGATGCAGGAACGGGCCAGGGGCGAGATGATCGACCGTACCGAAGGCCCCGGCACCTACCGCATCGCCGATCCGATGGAGTCGTACATGTGGCACCAGGGGCGAAAGTTCGTCGCCCGTTTCGACGCCAACAGCTACGTCCGGATCTCCGAAGCCTGGCAGCACTTCGATCTCGTCGCTGAGGCGGAGGCAGGGGACCTCGCCGAGGTCTTCACCCGATGCAAGAACCAGCGCTACATGCTGTTCTCGATCGATTCCGATGTGTGCTTCTACCCCGAGGAGCAGGCCGAGCTGGCGCTTCTTCTCAAGGACGCCGACGTTCCCCACCGCCGGATCACAGTCCACTCGGACAAGGGGCACGACTCTTTCCTGCTCGAGCCCGCCCTGTACACCCCACATCTGGTCGACACGCTCGTCAACGAGTGGTAGCGCGAACGGAAATCCTCCGAGGTCTAGGTAGTCGAGAGCGCAACCATCGCGGCCACGATCATGGCCAAACCCATCGCGGCCCATGCCACCAGCATGAGGTACCCGATCGTGTGGTTTCTTCGCTGGTTAGCGGGGACGCCCCCACGCTCGGCGACGACGTGGTCGAGCAGACCGCGGCCGGCGAAGTAGACATACATCCCGCCTCCGACCAACCCGAAGTAAGCCCACGCGCCGATGCCGAGGGTCAACAGAACGCCCGCGACCACCATCGTCCATAGGGTGACGGCGTCGAGCGGTGCTTCTCCTCGAATCCCGATCCAGTAGGCAGGCTCGCTCCGAATGCTCGTGTCCGCAAGAGGGTGTGCCCGGCGCGGTGCCAACCAGGACACCGTCTGGCCACCCCACGCGATCAACGACAGCAACGCAACCACGGCCCCCCAAACGACATGCATCTCCTACCTCCTCTTCCATGAACGTCTGCGCAACGTCCAGTGCCCGCCGGTTGCGACCAACGGGAATGCCCCCACTTCGGTCCAGATCTCGACGCGATTGATCCAACTCGACATTGATTAGTGCTATCGGTTTGACCTTGTGTGCAGCTAACCGAAAACTTGTCGTGCGGATCAGCTCGACTCGGCGGCGCACCGCGGGCACAGGCCGGTGACTGCGAAATGGGTGGGGTCGACGACGAAGCCGGTGGCTACTTCCAGTTGCTCGAGCCAATCGCTGATGCCAGTCGTCGGCACCGAGGCGGTGGCACCGCACCTTCTGCAGACGACGTGCTGGTGCTCGGCCTCAGCGGCAAGGTGATATACGGCGGGACCGTGGCCGAGATGGCTGTGCACCAGGAGGTCGGCCTGCTCGAGCGCATCGAGGGTGCGGTACACAGTCGACTGATCGGCACGGGCGTTGTCGCCGGCGGCCACCGCGGCCAGGATCGACGCCGCGGTGAGATGCTCGTCGTGTCGCTCAGCGATGACGGCACAAACCGCACGCCGCGCCCTGGTGATACGCAGCCCCTGGGAGCGCAGCGCCTTGAGGAGTGTCTCCGGTTCGATGTGCATCCGGCTCACCGTAGGCGGAAACGACCGGGGACCAGGACGATCGCAACCGTCTTCAGCATGATGCGGATATCGAGGGCAAGCGATCGTGTTCGCACGTACTCGCTGTCGTACGCCGTCCGTTGATCCGCGGTTATCTGGTCACGGCCCGATACCTGAGCCAGGCCGGTGACGCCCGGTTTGACCGTGAACCTCGGGTTCTCCCAGCCGATCAGCTCGGCCTCGGCGGGAACGAGTGGACGGGGGCCGACGAGCGACATCCTCCCCAGCAGTACATCCCACAGGTTGGGAAGCTCGTCGAGCGAGAGCCGGCGCAGCCACTTGCCGACTCTGGTGATGCGGGGATCGTCGTCGATACGGATGCCCGCCGCTTCGTTGTTGCGGAGTGCTGCCTCCATCTGCTCGAGATGCTCGGCGAAGAGTTTCTCGCCTTCGTCGGCGCGCATTGTGCGCAACTTCATCATGGCAAAGTGCTTCCTATTGCGCCCTACTCGCTCCTGGCGGAAGAATGCAGGCCCTCTCGAATCGAGTTTGATGGCGACGATGCTGACCAGCAGCAGCGGGAACGTGAGTATCAACGCCACGGCCGATACCGCAATGTCGATGGTGCGCTTGGCCAGGTTGTACGCGGTTCCCGCGGGGTCCTGGACACCGACCGGTTTGACCATGGCACCAATAGCCAGCGATGCCAGCGCCACCGCCTCGCCTGCCACGAACGCAACCGCCACCCGCGCCGCGGCGTCGCCGCCGGACAAGAGCAGGCCGGCAGCCGAGGCAACGAGTCCGACCACCCACGCCGTCCCGAGCGCCGCCGGCTTTCCTTGCGCGACCAATACCTGGGCCACGAACAAACCGGCACCAGCAAGGACGACGCCACCTGCAATCAGCGCCGCCGGCCCCGGCTCGGGTCGGAAATCCGAGCCGAAAGCCGCCGCAACCACCCACGGGCCGAAGAAGTACCCCATCAAGAAGCCGAGTGTTGACAGGCCCGCCCCTGCCGCGGCGATGCCGCGAGCCCAGGCGGCCAGTTCCTGACGCTGCTGGCGCGCCGCCATCTCGGTGAATGGCGGCAATACCCGGGCGATCAAGTTGTATCCGAACGTGAGCGGCGCCCGGAACAGGGTGAATGTCGCAAACACGATGCTGATCGACGCCTGGGTCGCCCCGAGTACGCCGGCAACCACCGGTCCGGCGAGCAGGAGCGCCTGGGATGCTGCCGAGGAGAGAACGAGCCCGCTGAGCAAGCCTCGCTCGCCCACGGCGGCGGCCTCCTCGGCTGCCAATGTGCTGCGAGAGCTCTCGACCCTTCTGAAGGGATGCCAAACCAGGGTGATGAACGGTCCGACGATGAGGGCGATGGCGAGCCCGGACGCCGACGGTCGAAGCGCCAGAATCAGCAGTGACACGACCAAGCGGAGGATGTTGGCGCCACCGCTTGCATAGCCGTACTCGCGGAAGCGTCGCCAGCCCGCCAGGTGGCCACGGGCTGCGGCATACCCGACGTGGACCGAGACGGTGAGCGCGGTGAAGACGATGAATCTCTTGTCGCCGTTGAGGAACCGGTTGACACCGAGCCACGCGAATGTCGTCGCAGCAACGACGGTGAACGCCGAGAGCCAGACTGCTTGTTTGGGCAGCCCGGAGTTGGCTCGATTGAGGGTCAGACGCCTGACGACCAGTTGCTCGACCGGGAGCAGGAAGACGATGAAGGTGAGGAAGTGGATCGTCAGCAACACCGATACCGGGGCGAACGCGGTGGCGCCGAGCGTGCGCGCGCCGATGATCTGATAGGCGTACGCCGCTAGGCCGGCGAGCAGGCTGCCGGCAAGGATGTGCCCGGTTCCGTCCTCGGTGAGACTGGCAAACCGGGTGCGGGTTACTGGTGATGCCCCCTCGGGGAGCGGATCGGCGGGTTCTCGTTGCATGCGCCTCTGTGCCGTTGCTTGCCTACGGTTGCTCCTCGGCTGGGCACATACGATACTTCGTCGTTGCGAGCTGGGAAGGGCGGAGAGATCGGCGATAGAACCGATTACGACCATGGAGAAATGGTGTCTGCCGGTGCGGCGCGGGCTCGAAAGCGCCCGGTATTGGCTGCGCTGCTGTCTGCCGTCCTCCCCGGAACCGGGCAGTGGTATGCGGGGCTGCGTCGGCGCGCACTGGTTTTGCTCAGCGTCGACGTGGCACTTGTCGCTCTGGCCGGGTTGGCGTTCTTCAACAAACTCGAGGTAGTCAAGGCCGCTTTCCGGCCCGGGGTGCTCATTGGCGCCATGCTGGGCAATATCGTGCTGCTCGGGTTCCGGCTCTGGGCGGCTGATGACGCCTACCGGCAAGCGGCGCTCAACGGGCGGGGGAGGTTCACACCGCTCGCAGGCGTGATCCTCGCCGTTCTGCTGGCCGGTCCTCATGCCGTGGCCGGCTACTACGACATTGTTCACTACGACTTCATCACCACCACGTTTGCGTCCGAGGAGCCGGTCACAACCACGACGGCGGCTACGGCTGAGCCGGCAGTCGCGGGTGGGACGACCACGACGACGCTGTTCGAGGCCGAGCCGGGCCCGGTGCTGTGGAACGGTCTCGATCGGCTCAACATCCTCCTACTAGGTGGCGATGCAGGGCCCGGCCGAACCGCAATTCGCACAGACACGATGATCGTGGCGAGCATCGACCCCGACAGCGGCGATGTCGCCCTGTTCAGCCTTCCCAGAAACATGATCCAGGTGCCGCTGCCCAAAGAGATGGGCATCTGGGGCTGTGACTGCTTCCCCCGCATGCTCAACGATCTGTACGTATCCGGTATCGAGAGCCCGGAGGCCTACCCCGGTTCGCAGAGCCCGAGCGTCAATGCGGTCAAGGCCGGATTCGAACAGCTCCTCGGCATTCCGATCCACTACTACGCCCTCGTGACCCTCGATGGGTTTATCGGTGTGGTCGACGCGCTCGGTGGAGTCGACATAAACGTCCCGTTCACGATCGTCGACGAGACCTACCCCGACGAGGACGGGGTCAGCATCGACAACCTCCGGATCGAGGCGGGCCAACAGCATCTCGACGGTCACTTGGCGCTTGCCTATGTCCGAGCTCGCCGTCACGCCGACGACTACGCCCGCATGGGCCGGCAGCGGTGTCTACTCAACGCAGTCCTCGCCGAGGCCGACCCGGTGAAGCTGGCCCTTGGCTACCCCCAACTCGCCGGTGTCCTGGAGGACACGATGGAGACCGACATCCCGCTCGGCCGTATCCCGGACCTTATCGATCTCCTCCCCAAGATCGATCAGGACAACATGATCTCGATCCGCTTCATCCCCCCCGACTACATCCTCGATTCGACCGCGACCGGGAACATACCGAACGTGGCGCTGATCAAGCAGGATGTTCAGACCGTGATCACCCACACCCCGGACGAGGCCCGTCAGCTCCTCGGCATCGAAACCCTGGACGACAACTGCTAGCCCATCTCTTCCTTCTCCCTCTGGGAGAAGTGCCGACGTGACGGCGAAGCCGGCACGGAAGGCGATGAGGGCCTTGTGAACACAGGACCAATCAACGCGGAACGTTCGGGAGAGACGGCCGGCCTGACTATTCCTGCGGGAACAGGGCGAAGCCGGCACGAAGGCGATGAGGGCCTTGTGAACGCAGGACCAATCAACGCGGAACGTTCGGGAGAGACGGCCGGCCTGACTATTCCTGCGGGAACAGGGCGAAGCCGGCACGAAGGCGATGAGGGCCTTGTGAACGCAGGACCAATCAACGCGGAACGTTCGGGAGAGACGGCCCGTCTGACCTACTCCTCCGGGAACGGGGCGCCGGTTAGGAAGGCGTTGATGACGTTGGTGGCATCCGGCTCTATCGGGACGACGTAGGCCCGGCCGTCCTCGGTCTGATTCTTCACCGGCAGCGTTCTTGTCTGGATCTCGGTCGATGACAGGCTGAGGCCTGCCCGCCCCATATCGATCATCACCTGCACGGTGAAACCCTCGTCGGCTTTGATCTGCTCGGCCAGGGTCGAGGCGAAGTGCGGCAGATTGAAGGCCGACGATTTCGAAGTCGCCTGGTCGAACATCAGCAGCAGGACCTCTTGCTGGCGGTGGGTTCTTCCGATATCGCTGCCGTCGACGCTCTGCCAGGAGCCGTTGATCAGCTCCTGGTAGTGACGAGACCGTGCGTAGGCGAGTGCGGTCATGCCGTCCATTTTGATGGTGCCCGCGTCGACGTCGAGCCCGGACTTGCTGTCGCGGGCGGGGTGGTCAAAGGTCTTGGTGATACCGCCGAGAGCATCGACGACGTTGGCGAACCCGGCAAAGTCGATCTCGACATAGTGGTGGATCGGGATCCCGAGGTTGTTTTGAATGGTTTGCACCAGCAGGTCGGGCCCGCCGAACACATAGGCGGCGTTGATCCGGTTCGTGCCCTCGCCCGGGATGCTCATCTTGAGATCACGCGGCAGGCTGAGCAGCTGCGCCCCGCCCCCGGGTACCAGGTGGGCAACCATGATCACGTCGGTACGGGAACCTGAGAAGTCGCCGAAGTTGGTCAGATCATCGAGCCCGGCGCGGCTATCAGAGCCGACGATGAGGATGTTGGTGACGCCGTGATCCTCCACCTCCTGGGTGAGCGAGGGGAGCACCTCATTCGGGATCTTCTCGATCTTCGAGTCGATGAAATAGACGAATGCGATGGCCGAGAAGATGGCGACGACACCGACGATCAGCACCGCAAGCAGGATCTTCTTGGGCGTGCTCAGCCGCGACCGGGGCGCGGGTAGGGGAGCGGGTTCAGTGGTCAAGTGGGCCTCGCAGCGAGATAGGGTTTGGCTGCAAGCCGGAAGTGTAACCACCGTGCGGATTATGCGAGATTCCGGATAGCCCGGGCCTGGCCCCTCCCTGAGGGTTACCATGGCCGGCATGAGTGAGAATCTGAATCGCGTCAGCCGCCGCATCACCCAGGAAGCCTCCCAGGGAGGTTCCCAGGCGATGCTCTATGCAACCGGCCTCACCGAAGAGGACATGGACAAGGCCCAGGTTGGCATTGCCTCCATGTGGTACGAGGGCAACTCATGCAACATGCACCTCAACGACCTCGCCGCCAGGGTGAGGGAGGGGGTGCTCGCCGCGGGTTTGGTGGCAATGCGCTTCAACACCATTGGTGTGTCGGACGGCATCGCCATGGGGACAGAGGGGATGAGCTATTCGCTCCAGTCTCGTGACCTGATTGCCGACTCGATCGAGACGGTCATGCGAGCCCAGTGGTATGACGCCAACATCTCGCTTCCCGGGTGTGACAAGAACATGCCGGGCTCGGTGATGGCCATGGCGCGTCTCAACGTGCCGTCGCTCATGATCTACGGAGGCACCATCCGTGCCGGCCACCTCGACGACGGGACCCCGCTCGATATCGTCTCGACATTCCAGGCGTACGGGGAGTGGATCGCCGGTCGAATCAGCGACGAGCAGCGGCGCGACGTCGTGCGCAACGCCTGCCCCGGGGAGGGTGCCTGCGGCGGGATGTACACCGCTAACACGATGGCTTCTGCGATCGAGGCCCTCGGCATGAGCCTGCCGTATTCGGCGTCGACGCCGGCCAACGATCCCGGCAAATTGCAGGAGTGCTTCGATGCCGGCGCCGCCATCCGCAACCTCCTCGAGCAGGACATCCGGCCGAGCGACATCATGACCCGGGCAGCCTTCGAGAACGCCATGGCGATCGTCATGGTTACCGGCGGCTCGACGAACTCCGTCCTGCATCTCATCGCGATGGCGCGCGCCGTCGGAGTCGATCTCACCATCGACGACTTCCAGACTGTCAGTGACCGGGTTCCGTATCTGGCCGATCTCAAGCCGAGCGGCCGCTACGTCATGGAGGACCTCCACGCAGTGGGAGGGACGCCAGCGGTGCTGAAGCTGCTTCTGGAGCACGGCGCCATCGACGGAAGCTGCATGACGGTGACCGGCAAGACCCTTGCCGAGAACCTCACCGAGCTTCCCGGTCTGGCGGACGGGCAGCGGATCGTCCAGCCGTGGCAAGCTCCGATCAAGGAGAGCGGGCATCTCCAGATAATGCGCGGCAACCTCGCCCCCGACGGTGCCGTCGCCAAGATCACCGGCAAGGAAGGGATGCTCTTTGCGGGCACGGCCCGTGTTTTCGACTGCGAAGAGGACATGATGCCTGCGCTGCAGCAGGGCGGCATCGGCCCCGGTGACGTCGTTGTGATCCGCTACGAGGGCCCCAAGGGTGGTCCGGGAATGCCCGAGATGCTCACCCCGACCTCGGCGATAGTCGGTGCGGGTCTCGGCGGCGAGGTCGCCCTCATGACCGACGGCCGTTTCTCCGGTGGGTCGCACGGGTTCATCATCGGACACGTGACCCCCGAAGCGCAGGAGGGTGGGCCGATCGCACTGATCGAGGACGGCGACCTCATCACCATCGATGCGACCGCCCGGACGCTCACGCTCGAGGTCGATGACGAGGAACTGGCGCGGCGCCGTGACGCCTGGACCGCGCCGCCGCTCAAGGCCACGCGGGGCACCCTCCATCGCTACATAAAGACCGTCAAATCGGCCTCCGAAGGCTGCGTCACGGACGAATAGCGCTCCCGCTTCTTGCGTACGTGGTGCCGGGATGTCGGCGTGGTATACGCCGGAAGTTGAAGGACCGGCCCCGGGTCAGGTCCCGTGCGCTTGCATGGCGAGGGCGATGGCCCCGTAGAGGCCGGCATCCTGGTCGAGTTCGGGGTAGACGACGTAGTCGTCGAGGTTGCCGGTACCGATCTGCGACGTCGCATAGCCTGCGATCTGCTCAACGAGCTTGGCACGGAGCCGTTCGATCAGGCCGGGCACCTGCATCACACCACCGCCAATGACAATACGCTCCGGGGCAACGACGTAGGTGAAGGTGCGCAACGCCTGCGCCAGGTAGGTCGCCTCCAGGTCCCAGACCTCGTCGCGACCGGCCAGATCGACACCCTTTGCCCCCCATCGATCCTCGATGGCGGGGCCCGACGCCATGCCCTCGAAACAGGCGCCGTGGAACGGGCAATGTCCCGGGTAGCCGTCGCCGGGGACGCGCTCGAGGACCACGTGACCCATCTCGGGGTGGCCCATACCGTGGTGTACCTTCCCATTGAGGAAGGCGCCGCCGCCGATCCCGGTACCGATAGTGAGGTATACGAAGTGCTCCAAGCCTCGAGCGGCACCCCATCTCCACTCGCCGAGGGCGGCTCCACCAACGTCGACATCGATGGCGACGGGGATGCCGAGCGCGTCGCTGAATCGGGTGAGTATGGGGGTATCGCTCCAGCCGGGCTTGGGTGTCGCCGTTATCGACCCGTAGCCGGGCGACGCCGGGTCCATGTCGAGCGGCCCGAAAGCGGCAATCCCGGCTGCGGCGACGGGCTCGTTTGCCTGGATGAAGTCGATCGTCGCTGTAATTGTCTCGTCGGGCAGCGTGGTCGCAATGGTCGTGTCGGCGACGATGAGCTGATCCTCGGCAATGGCGACCCGGAACTTCGTCCCGCCGGCTTCGATGGCAGCAAATCGCGTCATGGGCTACGACGATAACGCTCGAGCCGGCAGGCGTCCCAACTCAGCAGCCGTCACCCGCTGATCCGGTCGATCTCCACTGCGACGTCCACCCGTACGTCGCCGGGACGAGCCCACTGGTAGCGATCGTCGCCCGTGTACTTCCGAGCCATGTGGTCGATGAGATCCATCCCCCGGTTCTCGATCTCGACGGCGCGACCCTGTAGAACGATGTTGCGGTAGAGGTTGTCGGGGGCTGTGAACGAGATGGCGATACGCGGGTCCCGGCGCAGGTTGCGCGGCTTCGCCCGGCCCTCTGCCGTGCTGAAGCGAACCAGATCACCGTCGAGGTCGGCCCAGATCACCGAAAGCTGTGGCGATCCATCGGGGTTGATCGTGGCGGCGTGGAAGAAGATGGGCTCGGTGAGCATGGCACGCACGTCGTCGGGAATGGTGGCAGGCATTGATCCTCCTTGTCCTGGCGAGATGGGACGCTAGCGCCGGGTTGGCGCGGGTGGTAGTGCGAGGCGGGTTGTGCGATGCTGTCACCGATGTCGACAAGGAGTCTCGGTGGATCAGACAGAGGAATTCGCGGTAAAGGGAGATGATCTGCTCAGGCGTATCAGAGAGCTGATCGCAGAAGGCAATGTGCGCAGGGTCACGATCAAGAACTCGGAAGGCAGGACGTTGCTCGAGATCCCCCTCACGATCGGCGTTGTCGGAGCGTTGTTCGCCCCCGTTGCTGCCGCCATAGGAGCGGTTGCGGCTCTGGTGACCGAGTGCACGATCTCTATCACGAGGGATGTCACCGACTCCGCGAAGACGAACGACTAGAAAGTGCGCTGATTAGCCCCGGACCAGCGAGGGTCTGCGCCACCGCTCGAGGAGCCGCCGCACCGTCAGGACGACGAAGAACAGAACGATGGGAACGACCGCCATCGTTGCCGACCCCGACGTGTTGGCGTGGTAGCTGATGACTAGGCCCGACGCCACCGACAGCACACCGATCGCGGCGGCGGTCACCATCATCGAAGGCACCCTGCGCACCAGCAGGGCGGCAGTGGCGGGTGGTCCCACCAGCAGGCCGAAGACAAGCAGCGTGCCCACAGTCTGAAACGAGCCGACGATGGTCACCATGATCAGACCCAGCAGGGCCGCATGGGCGAGACGAGGCCGCATGCCGAGCAGCCGGGCCTTGTGATCGTTGAACGACAGCACCAGAAACGGGCGGTACAAGAGGGCGGTGGCGGCCACGGCGACGAGTGCGATAGCGCTGAGCATCCACACGTCGCCGGGGCTCACGCCGAGCGCGTCACCGAAGAGAATCCCGGTGAGGCTCCCCGTGTACGAGTCGGTGCGCGAGATGAGGATCACCCCGGTACCGAGCATGCCGACAAACAGCAAACCGATCCCGGTGTCCTCGGCGAAAGTGGTCTGGTGGTGGACGAGGTTTATGCCGAAGATCATCACCACTGCTGCAAGCAAGGCCCCGATCATCACGTTGAAGCCGAGCAGGATCGCCAGAGCGATACCCGGTATCACACCGTGGACGAGCGCGTCGCCGAGAAAAGTCATGCCGCGGATGACTACCCACGTGCCGACGACCGCCAGCGCGATCGCCGCCAGCGACCCGCCGATCAACGCACGTTGCTGGAACGCCAACTCGAATGGTGTGGTCAGCCAGTCCATGTTTGGGCCTCGTCTCGACTATGATCAGTATTGATAATCATAATCAGAAAGTTCACCCAATGGCGATGTCGAGCCTCGATAGGGATGTGGAGCAGCGTCTCGGGCGAAACGACGTTCGCTACACAAGAGGACGCCGGGCGGTCGTGCACGCGCTTGCCGACGCCGCCGGCCCCCAATCGGCCGCGGAGCTGCACCAGATCGTTGGTTCCGAGGTGCCGCTGTCCTCGATATACAGGACTCTCGCAGTTCTCGAGGACGCCGACGTGATCGCCCCCCATTTTGGCGCCCGCGGGCTCACCCGGTACGAGCTGGCTGAGTGGATCACCGGACACCACCACCATTTCGTCTGTCTCGAGTGTGGTGCGGTCGAGGACATAGACGTGCCCCGCGGGGTCGAGCAACGGGTCCACGCCGTCGTCACCGAGATCTCCGATCTGGCGTCGTTCTCGCCGACGAGCCATGTTCTGGAGATCGAAGGGCGGTGCCGGAGATGTCGCTGAAATCGGCGGTGATCGCCGAGCGTCTCGTGCTCGGCTATCCCGGCAAGGTGGCAGTCGATGCGAGCACGTTTGCGATCCCGGCGGGGTCGGTGACCGCCGTCATCGGTCCCAACGGCTCCGGCAAGTCGACCATGCTCAATGCGATTGCCGGCTTGCTCGAACCGCTGGCAGGATCGCTAGATGTTCCGGCGAGGCGGAACGGCATGCGACGCATCGCCTACGTCCTGCAGACGACGAAGGTGAACGATGCTCTGCCGATCACGGTACGAGAGGTCGTGGCGATGGGGAGATATCCGGGGCTGGGCCTCTACGGGAGGCTCACGGCCGACGATCGGCAGGCGGTTGCCGCCGCCATGCACCGCACCGGGATCGAGCCACTGGCCAGCAGACATCTCCACGAGCTGTCCGGCGGGCAGCGGCAACGTGTCTTTGTGGCCCAGGGTCTCGCTCAGGATCACGCGATCCTCATGCTCGATGAGCCGCTCACCGGGATCGACCTGCCCACGGCTCAGGCGATCGACGAGGTCATCCACGACGAGCGCAATCAGGGGTGCACCGTAATCATGACCACACATGACCTTTCGGAGGCGAGCGTCGCCGACTTCGTTGTCCTTCTCTCAGGAAAGGTGGTCGCGGCAGGCCCTCCCGGCGAGATCCTCACGCGTGAGAACCTGGTTGCGGCCTACGGCCATGCGCTGCTGCACGTAGACGAAGGGACGATGTTCATCGACGACCCGGCACACATACCGATCCCCGGGCGGCACACGCACATGCAGCGGACGATTCACACCGACGCCAATCCCAGCGATCATGACCCGGAAACCCAGCGCTGAGCTTTTCCAGTAGCGCCCCGGCGCTGGGTAAGCTGACGTCACTCATGAACAACGGGACCAGCAGCGCCGTCCTCGTCGGCGATCTATTTCGAGGTGACGGGCCCTTCCTCTCGATGGCGGAGGACTTTGTCGCCATGCTTTGTGGTTTCTGTGGTCAGCCCGCCGATGCTGAGGCCCGATTCACGATCGACGGATATCTCTGCTCCGATTGCGCCTCCGCCCTCTCCCTCGTCTCGAAGATCTAGCCGCCCGAGCTTCGCTCTTCGCTCGGGCGGGGACCGATAGCGAGCGGTTGTCAGTCCAGCCAGAGAGGTTTTGATCCGTCTACTTCGACTTCCTCGCCGTCGACGAAGGTGGCGATGACCCCGGTTGCTCTGAGCTCGTCCGGGGTGACGGCCATCGGGTCGCGGTCGACGATGATGAAGTCGGCGGGGCTACCGATGGCGAGTGGGGGAGGCTCGCCGAGCGCCCTGGCGGCGCCCGTCGTGTACATGGCCAGAGCCTGTTCGGCGCTGAGACCTTCCTCGGGCACCATGCCGGCACGATCCCGGGCCAGGGCCATACCCGCCCACGGATCGGGTGGCTCGACAGGACAGTCGGAGCTCCCCGCCAGCGGGATGCCGGCGGCCTCCAATGTGGCGAACGGGTAGGTGCGCCGAAGCCGCTGCTCGCCGAGACGGTCCACCAGCCACCCGGCCTCAGAGCCCAGGAACGGCGGCTGGACCACGACAACGATCCCGTAGCGTGCCATCCGGTCGACCTCGTCGGCAGTCAAAACCGAGGCGTGCTCGATCCGTAGCCGCTCCGGAGGGGCCCCGTGCAGAATCAACTGGCCGAACATGTCGATGACCGCCTCACAGGCACGATCGCCGATGGCGTGTATCGCGGCGCCGCCACCCAGCTCCAACGCCGCCTCGGCGATCTCCTTGTCGACGCGCGTCAAACGGAGCGTGCCCTTGGTCGCCACGTCGGCAAAGGGCTCGTGCAACGCCGCGGTGTGGCCGCCGAAGCTGCCGTCTCCAAACCGCTTGATCCCGAGCCAGCGGAGGCGGTCGGGCGCAACGTCGATCTTCTGCTTGGTCGCCGCGACCACGGCCGCGCTCTCCTCGATGACGTAGGCCCCGAGCTTGATCGGGGCTCGGTCGGCCGCAGCGATGGCGATGTCGACCTCGTTGCCGAGGCTTGCCCAGGCGCCGGCCCCCGTCCGCAGCATCGCTCCGACGGAAGTCACCCCGGTGCCGGCGAGGCGGTACAGGGCATCGAGGAGCTCGTCGTCCGTCACCTCGTTGCCTGCGCCGAGCCGCTCGGCAACGAGCTCGATGGCGGTTTCCCGGAGCACCCCGGTCGGGTTGCCGTCACCATCGCGGTCGATAATGCCGCCTGCGGGGTCCAGTGTGTCCGCAGTGATCCCGGCAAGCGCAAGGGCAGCACTGCTGGCGATGGCGACGTGCCCGCAGTAGCGGTGCACCAACGCCGGGATACTTCCGGCACCTTGGTCGAGTACCTCCCGGTTTGGCAGCTTCCGCTCGGTGAGAGTCTCCTCGTTGAGACGCATCCCGATTATGGGCGCATCCGGCCGCGCTCGCGCGGCGTGTGCGAGCCGGGCGCTGATCTCGGCAAAGTCCGCAGACGTGGCGAGTGTGGTCCCGCGCAGCGCCGCGGCATATGCCACCGGATGAAGATGGGCATCCCGCATTCCGGGCAGAAGGAACCCATCGCTGAAGCGTCGCTCCGAATGATCGCCGGGGAGGCTCTCCCGGCTGCCCACCGCGACTATGAGACCGTCACTGACCAGAACCGCGTTGCCGGGGACCCCGTCGGCCGTCCGGACGGCCCGTGCCGAAAAGAGCTGCAATGCCACCCACGTGATCCTATGCGGTCAGCCGTCGACGTGCTCGGGAATGAGCGGCTCGAGAATCTCGCGCAATTGCCCGTGCACCGTCGGGTTGGCGGCGAGGACGTGTCGCAGTGACCTGGTCGGGCGTCTCCCGTGGACGTCGGTGACGGTCGCTCCCGCCTCGGCGGCGATGAGCACACCCGCGGCTGCGTCCCACGGGCCGATCGAGTACTCCCAATAACCGTCGAACCGGCCGCAGGCGACCCAGCAGAAATCGAGCGCAGCACTGCCGAGCCGGCGAATGCCGTTCACCTGCGCCAGCACCGCAGCCAGAGCCCTCGCGTATTCGGCTGCGTAGCGGTCGTGATCGTACGGGAAGCCGGTGACGATCACGGACCGATGCAGTTCTGAGGTCGAGGAGACCCCGATCTGCTCGCCGTTGCGGGTGGCTCCCCGGCCGCGGGCCGCGGCGAACACCTCGCCCCGGATGGCATCGACCACCACCCCCACCAGCGGCTCGTCTCCATCCCACAAAGCCACCGATATCCCCACCTGGGGTATGCGATGGATGAAGTTGACGGTGCCGTCGAGCGGGTCGATGATCCAGCGCCGACCGGTCGACTCGCGGGTACTCCCTTCCTCGCCGAGCAAGCCATCCTCGGGGCGATGCTCGTCCAGCAGCGCGACTATCGCCGCCTCCGAGGCCCGATCGATCTCGGTGACGGGATCGAGCCTGCCCTTCTGTTCGATGGTGTGCGTGCTGTCGAATCCATCGCGGACGATGGCCGCTCCCGCGGCGGCTGCGGCGAGAGCCAGTTCCAGGTCATTCATGGGCGGCAGCCTACGGCACGGGGCCCTCTCTATCCGTCTTCCCGCCGCACAACGAAGATCCGTGGCTACTCTCCCTGATTCGATGATTCCTTACACTGCCGCGCTCGGCGGGGCCATCTTGATGTGGCTCTCCTTTCCGCCATTCGACATCGGGATCCTGGCCTTCATCGCCCCGGTCCCGTTGTTGTGGGGTCTGCGGCGTGCGGAATCAGCGGCCACTGCCATAGCCGTCGGCTTTGTCTACGGAGCCGTCTTCTTCGGGCTCCTGCTCTCGTGGATCGGTGTTCTCGGCATGGTGGCCTGGATCCCGCTGACGCTTTGGCTCGGGACGCTTTCCGCGGCATACGGTCTGCTCGTCTGGTCGTTCCGGGGCTGGCCGGCGGCACGTTGGTGGATAGTGGCAGTCGGTGGCTGGACGCTTTGGGAGCTGGTCAAGAGCTACTTCCCCTGGGGTGGCTTCCCCTGGGGTTCGCTCGGGTACGCTGCCGCCGGCAATCCGGGATTCATCGGGTCGGTGCAGTGGATCGGACCGACCGGGTGGACCGTTCTAGCTGCAGGGATCGCCGCAGGAATCACGCTGGTCATCGAAGATACGAGCAATTGGCGTCTGCTCGTCGATCCCGCCGTGGTTGCCCTGCTCCTGGTCATGGCCGGTGTCCTGTTTCCCCCGCACGCCGACGGCCCGGTCGTCAACGCCGCCATCGTCCAGGGGAGTACCCCCTGCCCACAGACGCATTGCCAGAACGAGAACCAGCGGATCTACGAGCAGCATCTGGCGCTGACCCGGCAGATACCCAGGGACACCGTCGATCTGGTTGTGTGGGGGGAGAACTCGTTTGGCTCGCCGTTCGACCCGATCGGGAATCCGGATGTCGAGCGGGAACTCGAGGTGGAGGCGCAGCGTCTCCGGGCATACATGCTCGTAAGTGGCACCCACGTCGTGGATGAGAAGTCGTTTGTCAACACCAACATCGTTTACTCGCGATTCGCAACTGAGGTGGGCCGGTACGACAAACGTCATCCGGTGCCGTTTGGGGAGTTCGTGCCGCTCCGGGATCTGTTCAGCTTCATCCCTCAGCTCGACCAGGTGCCGCGGGACATGATCCCCGGTACTGAGCCGGTCGTCTTTCAGATTCCAGAACACGGCGTGCTCGGCTCGGTCATCTCGTTCGAAGGAGCGTTCAGCCGCAACATACGTGACGAGGCCAGGGCCGGCTCTCAGCTGCTGGTGATTGCCACCAACGAGAGCAGTTACGGTCCAGATGCTCCGGCATCGGATCAGTTGATCGAGATGGCTCGGGTGAACGCGGCCGCGGTGGGTCAGGATCTCATCCTGGCGGCGATCACAGGAAGGTCGACGTTCATCACCGCCGAAGGCGACGTAGGGGAGAAGACCGATCTTCTCGAAGAGAAGGTCATCTACGGTGAAGTGCACTACCGCGCCGCGGGGCCAACCCTCTACACGAGGCTCGGCGACTGGATGGTGATCGTCGCCCTGGCCGGTGCTGTCGCCGGCATCTTCACACCCGGGCCGGGACGACCAGAAGGCGGTCTCCGGCAGCGGCGCATCTGACGCACGGTTCCGGTGGCGGTAGTCTGACATCGTGGCTCGCTTCGCCGACCTGCCGACTGTCGAGACGAGTGTCGTGGTCAACGCCCCGCCCGAGCGGATCTGGCCACTGATCACCGACGTCAACTTCCCTTCGTGTTTCTCAGACGAGTTTCAGGGGGGTGAATGGCTGGACGCCGGCCCGGCGCTCGGGGCGCGGTTCGTCGGCCGCAACAGCAACGCTTTCATCGGCGAGTGGGAAACGATCAGCACGGTGGACGTGTTTGATCCGAAGCGGTCCTTTGGCTATCTGGTGGGGGATCCCGCCTCGCCCGGTGCCCGCTGGCGCTACGACATCGAGCCGCTTGCAGAGGGTGGAATGAGGGTCGCCATGCGGGCTGAGATGGGGCCCGGCCGATCCGGCGTGACCCTGCTCATACACCACAATCCGGAGATGGAAGAGCAGATCGTTTCCGCTCGTCTCGGCGAGTGGCGGAAGAACATGGAGGCCGTTCTCGCCGGGATCAAGGCCTCGGCCGAGGGCGGCAGTTGCTGATCGGTCCGCCTTGATAGGCTGCGAGGATGCGCGAAGAGCACCGGGTTGGCATTCGATATCTCGAAGGGGTGACGACCCTTCTGCAGCGCGTGCGCACTGCGCATCCGACGGTGGGTGTATATGAGGCTGCGGACTATCAATGGTGGTGGCGCAAACCCCGGTCTACCGACAGTGTTCCACAGCTCTTCTGGCTCGACGACGCCGGCCGACCAGAAGCGGCCGTGATCGCAACCGATTGGGGCGATTCGATCGGTCTCGATCCCATTGTCATGCCAGACGCAAGCCCTGACCGGGTTGCTCATGTCGTCGAGAGTGGCCTCGCTCATGCGAGCGAGTCAGGATTTGATGCGGTCGACATCGTGATCGACCGCGCAGACGACGTCATGACCGAGGCGCTGGCGGGGCACGGCTTCACGACCACGAAGGACGTGGGCGTCGACTCATGGCTCGCCGCCGCCGATCGGCCGGTGATCAGCACACTGCACCCGGATTACCGGCTCGCGACGCGCCTCGATACGCTTTCGAATCCTCATCACATGGGACTCCGAAATGGTCCCGACGTCGAGGAGCGGCTTCGTCAGACGTCGCTCTATCGAGCTGATCTCGACCTCGTGGTTCTCGATGGTTGCGACAGACCTGCGGCGTACGGGTTGTTCTGGTTCGATCCCGAAACCGCAACGGGTCTCGTCGAGCCTATGCGCACCGAGGACGACCACCAGCGCCGCGGGCTTGCGCGCCATGTGCTGACAACCGGGATCAACCTGCTTGCCGACGCAGGTGCAGATCACATCAAGATCGCCTGGGACCCGGACAACCCGGCATCGAGCACGCTATACACCTCCGTCGGTTTCGAGTTCGCAAGGCAATGCGCGGTCGTATCGCCTAGGGGCTAGCGCCCGGTATTACTCATAATCCGTGAGGGCGTCTGCGAGGATGTCGATCCCCATGTCCAGCTCCTCGGTCGAGACGTTGAGCGGGGGGATGAAGCGGATGATGTTCGTGTCGGGTCCGCAGGGGAGGATCAGCATGTCGTGCTCCCGGGCGTAGCCGCCGATGGCCGGGAAGGCGTCGGGATCGGGCGTATGGCCGTCCTTCTTGACCAGCTCGACACCGATCATCAGACCGAGACCACGGACGTCGCCGATCGTCGGGTGCTGTTCCTTCAGCTCGATCCAGCGATCGAACGCATGGTCGGAGAGCTTGTTCACGTTGGGAACCACGCCGTGCAAGGCCTCGATCGTGGCCGCCGATGCGGCGCAGGCGATCGGGTTGCCGCCGTAGGTGGTTCCGTGCGAGCCGGGCGGCCAGGAGGCCATCAGCTCCTTGGAAGCCCCGAAGGCCGAGAGGGGGAGACCGTTGGCGATACCTTTGCCCATCACGAGGATGTCGGGGCGGATCCCGTAGATCTGCGACGTGAACCAGTCACCCGTGCGACCGAAACCGGTCTGGACCTCGTCCATGATCAGCAGGATGCCGTGCTCGTCGGCGCGGTCCCGCAGACCCTGGAGAAACGTCTTGCCGCCCGGGTAATAGCCGCCCTCTCCCTGCATCGGTTCCACCAGGAACGCGGCCACCTCGCCGGGTGTGATCTCATGCTTGAGCAGATAGTCGAGCTCCTCGAGAGCGCGCGCCGACGCGGCTTCCTGATCCAGCTTCCAGCGGAACGGCCACGGGTAGGGGGCAATGAAGACAGACCCCACCAGTGGGTGGTAGCCCTGCCGGTACTTGGCTTTGGAGGTCGTGTACGAGACCGCGCCCATCGTCCTGCCGTGGAACCCGCCGCGGAAGGCGACGATGCCCTGCCGACCGCTGGTCTTTCTCGCCAGCTTCACCGCACCCTCGACCGACTCAGCGCCGGAGTTCATAGGCATGAACGTCTCGATGCCGTCGGGGGTGACGCTGCGCAGGTTCTCCGCCCACTCGACGAGTGACCGGTAGCGGAAGGTCGAACCGGAATGCCAAACTTCGTTGACCTGCTGGATGATGGCCCGTTTGACGTGCGGTGGCTGGTGGCCGAGGTTGCTGACGGCGATGCCACACGTGAAGTCGAGCAGCCGTTTCCCGCTGCGGGTTATCAGCCAGGTGCCTTCGGAATCGATGACTTCGTCATCGGTCTCGAATGCAAACAGAGGGGCGATCACTTCTCTTTGTCGTGATACCAGATCGGACATGGGGGCTCCTTTGCGGATGGATTAGAACGAGAGGGACTGCGCGGCGCAACGTCAGGGAGCCGCAAAGAGCTGGCGTCGTCGTTCTTGTGGCCGGTTGGTCCGCATGGGGGCCATTTTGACACAAGATGACCCAGGAACGATAGGTGGACGAGAGAATGGTGAAGGTCGAGTGCCAGAATGACGATCGTGTGGATATGAATGACAAGCCCGGACGGCTCCCATCGCTCACTGTCGTGTTGCCCGCCTACAACGAGGAGGCGCTGATCGCCGACACCCTCGATCAGGTCGTCGCGTATCTCACCGGGATCGAAGACCGCTACACGTGGGAGATCCTCGCCATCAATGATGGCAGCCGTGACAACACCGGAGAGATCATCGATCAGTACGCCGCCAAAGACGCCCGCATCCGGGCGTTGCACCACCACACCAATTTCAACCTCGGCCAGGCGTTACGGTACGCGTTCGCCAATGCCCGCGGCGACTACACAATCGTCCTCGACTCCGACCTCAGCTACGGTCCCGAGCACATTGGGGCTCTTGCCGACGCCATCGTCGAGACGAGGGCGAAGGTGGTCATCGCCTCACCATATATCAAAGGTGGCAAGGTCACCGCGGTGCCGTGGTTCCGGGAGAAGCTGAGCCGCTGGGCCAACAAGCTTCTCTCGCTGAGCGCAAAGGGCAACTTCTCGACTCTCACGGGGATGGTGCGGGCTTACGACACGGTGTTTCTGCACAAACTCAACCTCAAAGCGTGGGACTTCGAGATCAACACCGAGATCATCTACAAGGCCCAGGTATTGCGGGCGCACATAGTCGAGATCCCCGCCCACCTGGACTGGAGCAACCAGTTGGAGGTGCCCGAGCGTGGCTCGAGCATCCGCATCTTGCGCGGCATCCTGGGTCAGGGCTTCTCCAGCTTCCTGTTCCGTCCGTTCTTCTACTTCATCGTTCCCGGGTTGCTGGTCGCGATTGCCGCGGTGTACTCGCTCGGGTGGTCGGCGTATCACACGATCCATCAGCTGCTCAACGTTCCCCCGGGAGCAGAGGCCTCGTTCTCGGCCGCGGTTGCCCGGGCCTATGCCTTCTCGCCGCACAGCTTCATCGTGGGCGGGATCTCACTGTTGGTATCGATCCAGCTGGTCAGTCTCGGGATCATGTCGGCGCAGCAGAAGCGCTACTTCGAGGAGATCTTCCACCTGGGGACCTCAATCCTCAGCCGCACTAACGACTTGCCGCCTCGGCTTTCATCAGATCAGGACGACGAGTCTTGAGACCGCTGAGCTGATTCACATACCGGCCGATGGGCATCGCCTCGTAGTGCGCCGCCCACATGTCGAGCAGCTCGTGGAGGACTTCCGCCTTCCTTCCGGCGGGCATGTCCATGCCGGGGAAGAACCCGAGCTCCGGCTCGTCGTCGCTTCCCAGGAAGTCGAGCGGATGCATGAGCAGCGACGGAACCGTTCCGGCCAGGCGGCACATGGCGAGCGACATCCGCCAGTACGTTCGGGCAAGGAACATCGACTTGCCGCTCAGCCATATGACGTAGCTGAAATGGATCGGCACCCGGAACAGCGGCATCGTTGTTACCGGCACCTCGGCGATCTTCTCCCCGTTCTGGAGGAGCCACTCGTACGGGCGGTTGGCCCGGAGTGCATCTTTGGTGGTCCCGAAGAGCGCCTTGCGCTTCTCCTTCTCCTCGTCGGAGAGGTTGCTGGTGCGCAGGTAGTAGAGACGGCTGACCGGGTTGAGGATGTTGGGGAACGTGGTGGCATCGAACCCGTACCCGAGCGACTTCAGCACCTCGAGCGTGTTCTCCGAAAGGCTGAAACCCGGGCCCCGGAACCCGACCGGCGCAGCACCGGTTGCCTTGGCGATCGCATCGTGTGCTCTGCCCAGGTCGTCGACGAGCTGGGCCTTCGTGTACTGATGCAGCCACGGCTCGTGCAGGTAGCTGTGGTTTCCGATCTCATGGCCGGCGTCGACGATCGACCGCAGGACGTCCCCGTTGGAGGGGGTGTCGGCGTCCTTGCCGACGATGAACCATGTGATGTTCCACCCGCGCTCGGCGAGCATGTCGAGCGCACGGGGGACGATGGTGTCGAGATAGCTCGGGAACGACTGCCACGAATCTTCACCGTGAGTCTTCAGATACGACCACTTGTTGTCGAGGTCGAGGGAGAGGGGGGCGGGTTTCCTAGTCATCTGTGGTTCCTTTGTCGCCGAGAAGCCCGGGCAGCGCGGCCTCGATCACACCAAGCGTCTCGTCGACGTTCAGCGTGCCGTGCAGGATCTGCGCCGAGCTGACGATCGCCACTCCCGGGACCGAGGTCCACAGCGGTGGGATCGATTGAGAATGGTTGATGGTGGAGACGGCGAGCACGTTGCGAACCCGCGAGACCTTGGCCTCGACGATCGCATCAGGAGCGAGGTCCGGGTACATGCGTTGCAGACCGGAGGTGAACCGGGCAACGGCCTCGTCGTCGCTCCAGCTCCACGCTTCGTCGTCGGCGGTGGTGTAGCGGGGGAGGAATACGAGGTGCTTGCCACCGAAGATCTCGGTTCCGGTCAGGGCCGACATCTCGATGACACCCGTGAATGGGAACCCATCGTCGGTGATGTTGGTGACGTAGAAGCCACCGAGGGGACGGTCGAACACCAGCGACGCACATACGATGCCCTGGTAGACGATTCCATCGAGACGGGCTCGCTCGGTGGCGGTCAGACCCTCGACGATGCGGCCGATGAGCGGCGCCGCCGTGGTTACCACAACCCGGTCGAACTCGTGCTGGGTGCCGTTGCTCTCTGTGACGGTCACCCTGCCGTCGCTGTTCGCCTTCACCTGCTCCACCGGGGCGCTGGTGCGTAGCTCGACCCCGGCGTCGGCGATGGCCGCAACCAGAGCGTCAAGCACCTGGGCGTAGCCGCCGCGTACGAACCCGAGCTTCTCGACCTTGGCGCCCGACGTGCGGGCCCGATACAGCCGTTTCATGATCGCCCAGATGAACGCCGCCGACGCCAGATCCGCGTTACCGCCCA
Source organism: uncultured bacterium (assembly GCA_963801165.1). Taxonomy (GTDB): domain Bacteria; phylum Actinomycetota; class Acidimicrobiia; order Spongiisociales; family UBA5794; genus JAAETI01. The sequence goes on along the minus strand of CAWDDT010000005.1, from coordinate 236,649 downwards.
GCTTCGACCGCAACAGCGGTCTCCAGAACTCCCGGTAGGCCCGGGCTCCCGACCAGCGGGACAGCCATTTCTCGGCAGAGATCTTCTCGAGCCGTTCCCAATCGTTGACCCGGGAGGCGTACAGCATCGTGACTCCGAGCCGGAACTTGTCGATGAGCCGAAGTGACGGCAGCCGGAGAAACTCGCTGGTGCTCGAAACCGAGTAGAGCTTGCCTCCGGCGAAGAGCCCGGTCGACGATTTCTCCCAAGCGATGTCGCCACCGAGCCCGAGCTCATCGAGCAAGGCGACGAGACGCGTGTCGGTCGGAAGGATCACGTGATAGTGCTTGTCCCACCGGGTGCCCGCTATCTCCCAGGTCATAGCAAGACCGCCCGGTTCCGACGCAGCCTCGAAGACCGTGACCACGCCTCGGGCCCGCGCCAGCTGCCGGGCCAGTTCCATGCCGAGCATACCGCCGCCGACGATCCCCCATCGTGTCGGTCCTTCTACCATCGTTCCTCCAGGGGATTTTCGGGTTCGGCGCCGTGGGCGAGAAGACGATCGACGATGTGGCGAGCCGCGTGCCCGTCGCCGTAGAGCTCGGGATGCGGTGGGGTGTCGGTGAGCGCCATCTTGACGGCAAGCTCGATGGCGGCCGGGTCGGCATCGGCGAGGCGGTTCCATCCGGTGGCTACCGTCTCTACCCATTCGGTCTCGGTGCGCACCGTCACACACGGCGTGCCCAGCCAGTAGACCTCCTTCTGTAGCCCTCCCGAGTCGGTGAGCACGACCCGGGCGTTCTGGACGAGGGCCATCGCCTCCGGGTGTCCTACCGGGTCGATGAGGCGAACGCCTGCGGGTACGCCGAGGTCCCGAATGCGCGGGCGAGTCCTCGGGTGTGCAGGCAGCACGACCGTGTGGTCCCTGCCCACCCGGCCGAGCCCTTCGAGTATCGCCGCGAGACGGTGGGGATCATCGGTGTTCTCGGCGCGGTGGATAGTCGCGAAGAAGTACTCGCCCGCCGCCAGGCCATGCCGGTCGAGCGTCGCTACAGCGTCTACCGACTTCATCGTCCAGTTGAGTGAGTCGAGCATCAGGTCGCCGACCACATGCACGCCGTTGGTGATGCCCTCGCCGGCGAGATTCGCCGCGGCGGCCGCACCAGGGCAGAAGAGCAGGTCCGCGAGATGATCGGCGACCACCCGGTTGAGCTCCTCGGGCATCACCCGGTTCCACGACCGCAGCCCGGCCTCGACGTGGGCGACGGTGATTCCGAGCTTGGCAGCCGACAGGGCTGCCGCCAGAGTCGAGTTGGTGTCACCGTGTGTGATCACGATGTCCGGACGCTCAGCTAGATACACGCGGTCGAGGGCGGCGAGCATGGCGCCGGTCTGAACCCCGTGGGAGCCCGAGCCGACACCGAGGTGGTAGAGCGGCTCGGGGAGGTCGAGCTGGGAGAAGAACAGCTCGGACATCTCATAGTCGTAGTGCTGGCCGGTGTGGATGAGACCACCGGTGATCCCATCCCGATGTGCGATCTCCCTAGCCAGAGGGGCGGTCTGCACGAACTCCGGCCTGGCGCCGACAACTGTGAGCGTCTTCAGTGGCATATGGAATACGGTGGGTTGTCGTGTCTGCGCTTACCCAACAGCTCTTCGGCCATCTCGAGGACACCAACTCCGTCGGCAAGGGTCACGATCTGTGCCTCGGTGTCGCCGAGCACAGCGTCGCGGAACGCCTCGAGCTCGGTGACGAGGGGCTCCCGCTTCTGGAACGCATATGTGATCCGGTTGCCCTCGGTGACTCCGCGAAGCCGGCTGATGTCGTCCCATTCGGTGCGCACGTCGCCATTCTCGTAGAACGTCAGATCCGCAGACAGCAGGTCCGCGACGAAGGCCCCCCGGGTGCCGACGACGCTCACCTTTCGTTCCTTGACCGGGCTGACCCAGTTGACGCTCATCGTGGCGATCACCCCGCTCTCGAGCACGCCGATGACCTCGATGATGTCTTCGTTGGGACCTGCGATTACCGACTGCGACACGGAGTGCAAGGTGGCGAACGACCCACTGAGCGACCTGATGAGATCGATGTCATGGGTTGCGAGGTCGAGGACGACGCCCACATCGCTGATGCGAGTGGGGAACGGGCCGACCCGCCGGGTCGACATCGCGTAGATTTGGCCGAGCTCACCGTCTTGTAGCCTTCGGCGCATCTCGATGATGGCCGGGTTGTAGCGCTCGACATGACCTACCACGCCGACCAGCCCGGCGCTGTCGAACTCCTTGGCGAGACGCCGGGCACCGTCGACGGTGTCGGCCACAGGCTTCTCGATGATGGCGTGCACTCCGGCCCTGGCCAGCTTGAGACCCACTTCCTCGTGCCGGTTCGACGGCACGACGACGGAGGCGGCGTCGATGCCGATGTCCAGCAACTCCTCGCACGTGGCAACCACGGGCAGCCCGACCGCGGCCCGCCCGGGGTCGCCGGCCGGATCAGCGACGGCGACAAGCTCCGCCCCCTCCATCTGGCGCCAAATCCGCGCGTGATGACGCCCCATCGCCCCTACTCCCAGAACCCCCACCCTGAGTGTCATGATTTCGCCCCTTTGGTCACCGCGTCTATAACGCGCTCGATTTCGGTATCCGTCAAATCTGGTCTCATCGGCAGCGACAGGACCTCGGCGGCCGCCCCGTCGGTCACCGCCAGCTCCCGACTGGACGCGTATTGCCGGAAGGCCTCTTGATGGTGGCAGGGGATCGGGTAGTAGATCCCGAACCCGACGCCGGCTTCACCGCAGGCGGCGACGATGCTGTCGCGTTTGCCGCTGCGTATCGTGTATTGGTGGTAGACGTGGACTGTGTCGTCGGCGACCCGCGGCGTCTGCACCACCCCGGCTAGATGCAGGTCATAGACGGCGGCGATCTCACGACGACGGTCGTTCCAACCCGGCAGCTTGCGGAGCTGTACCCGGCCGATTGCGGCCGCCATGTCCGTCATCCGGCCGTTGGAGCCGATGATGTCGTGGTGATAGCGCTGGGCCATCCCATGGTTGCGGAGCAGCCGCACCCTTTCGATGAGGGCGGCTTCATGGCCGGTGATCATCCCGCCCTCGCCGGTTGTCATGTTCTTCGTCGGGTAGAAGCTGTAGGCGCTGAGATCCGAGAGCGCACCCACCGGGAGGCCGTTGCGTCGGGCGCCGTGCGCCTGAGCGGCGTCCTCGATGAGGATGAGCTCGTGGTCGGTTGCTATCGGGCGGAGCGCTTGCATCGGTGCCATGTGTCCGTAGAGGTGGACGGGGATCACGGCACGGGTGCGATCGGTAACGAGCGCAGCCACGTCGTCGGGGTCGATGCAATACGTGTCCGGATCAATGTCGGCGAACACCGGAACTGCCCCGAGGAGGGCAACCGCATTTGCGGTGGCGGCGAACGTGAACGAGGGAACGATGACCTCGTCGCCCGGCTGGAGCCCGGCTGCCTGGAGGGCCACAACGAGCGCCGTGGTTCCATTGTTGACGGCGGCGGCGGCACCGGCGTCGAATGCCGTGGCAAACTCATCTTCGAAGGCAGCTACTTCCGCCCCTTGAGCGAGCATTCCGGAGCGCATCACAGCGGTCACCGCTGCGATCTCCTCGTCTCCGATGATCGGTGAGGCCTGGTGAATCATGCGTCGACCTCCACTAGTCCGGTGATCTGGGTCACATACAGGCGACCGTCTGGTGACCGCCACGTCTCTCCGTGGCGTACCATCCGGTCACCGTTGCGGGCCACCCACCCCATGTTGGTTGCGGGAACGCCGCCGACGAGCTCGTGGTCGAGAACGTCTCGCGTGATCACCGCTCCGGCGGCGACCATTGCCCACCGTCCGATAGTGATTCCGGCGACGACAACAGCGCCTGCACCGATGCTGGCTCCTTCCTCGACGATCACCGCCTCCGCGTTCCAATCGGTTGCCGACTTCGGCTCCCCCGCCTCGTTGACGGCGCGGGGCGACTTGTCGTTGGTGAGGATGGCGGCCGGACCGATGAACACTCCGTCGCCGAGGCGTGCCGGGGCGAAGATCTGCGCCGCGTTCTGGATCTTGCACCTGTCACCAATCACGACCCCGGTATCGATGAACGCACCGCTGCCGATGACGCATTGCTCGCCGAGCACGGCACCCGACCGCACCTGTGCGCGATGCCAGATGTGTGTACCTTCGCCTATCTTGGCTCCTGGCTCGATACGGGCATCGTCTGCGATCATCGTGCGACCTCTCTGAATCTCGGTGTGGGTGTTCACTAACTACCTCGCACTCCCTTATATATGGTGATTCCCGCAAAATGCGCAACCGGTACTAGCCCGTCTTCGGCGACCCGGTGATCGAGATACGTTCCGTCGGGGTCGGCGTGGAATTGCCGGGTGACCACGAACAGGTATTCCTGACCTAACGGTACAGCGGCGTCCAGCACCTCGTCCTGGGCGGTCACATCGTGGCTTTCATCCTCCAGATTCGGAAGCGGAACGATCCGGTCGTCCGGCTCCTGGTGATAGAGGAACCGGTCTGGTCCGTCGGTCGCGGGCAGTGCGGTGGCGCTCGTGAGGCCCAGGTAGTACTCGATTGGCCTTGTCATGTACCAGGCCATGCCGACCGCAGGCAGATCGGGGTGGTCGGCTATGTAATGGGCAGCGCCGCGGGCGTCTTCGACCCGGTAGTCGTCGATCGTGTCACGAGTGACCATCGCGATCACACTCGACAGGACGAGCAAGCCGACGGCGATGTGGCGGAGAGTCCCCTTGCCACGTAACCATCCCGCAGCGAGCCATAGGGCAAGGGGTATGACCAGCCAGGAGAGATAGCGGACTCGAAAAGCGGTCCCGACCAGCGCCGAGATGGTGCTGAGCAACACGACAGGAACGACGAACGGGACTCCCAGCCGGATCCGCCAGTCGGTGGAGAGAGCCCGCCACCCCAGATACGCGAGGTACAGCGCGGGCACGCCGATCATGATTACCCAGGGAAGGGCGCTGCGAATCGCCGCGATGCTGCCAGCGGTGTGCAGTGCGCGGGTTGACGGTCCGAGGGTCGTTCCGGTGAACAGCGACAGACCGGCATATCCGATCTCGAGGATGCCGACCGTTGGCGAATAGTCGTTGGACGCATCGAGCCCGAAGTCCGGGATGGCGACGTACACGAGCGGGATGAGAAGGACCGCGAGCACACAATGCCCGAGAAGCCAGCGTCGCCATCGGGCGGGATCGCGTCCCATGTTGTAGATGATCACGATCTCGGCCGCCACCAGAGCCAGCGAGAACATGTAGTGGGTGTACATGCCGAGAACGGCGACGACGATGAAGCCGGACCACGCTCTGGGAGTGTTGGTGTCTATGACATCCCACGTCGCCAGCAGGAGGAGGCCGGCGAGGAGGATGAACAGTCCATATGCCCTGCCTTCCTTGGACAAGAGCACCAGCAGCGGAGCGACCGCGACCGCAAACGCAGCGGCGGCACCGAGCTTCGGGTCGATTCGTCTGCCGAGCCTGCTGGCCAACCACACCGTGACGATCCCCAGGATCGCCGAGAGGACTCGGGCCGAGATGTCCCCGAGACCACCGGCAAACATGCCGTGGATCATCAGGTGAAACAGCGGCGGGAAGCCATCACCGGCCTTGACGATCTCACGAGCGGGGAGACGGATTACCGTGAATTCCCAGATCTCGTCCATGGAGTAGCTCTGAGCGCCGATATCGACGAGACGGACGAGGGCGCCAAAGACGACGGCAGCAGCGACCGCCGTCCCGCTATTGAGTTCAAACCTGCCAGCCCGTGCGGTGGTCACTCGCGCCCCTGTATTGCGACCCTTGCCCATGTGGTGTCCCCCCCGGCGTCCCTCCTGAAGAGAGAGTACGGCGGTTCCTCACCACCCGCCACAAACTACAAGACATACAGTGGGGGTGCAGCCACAATGCGCGGTCGCCGGGTGTAGATAGCCCATGGTGGGTGAACCTCGCCACAGTGTGGGTGCGGCAAGCCTGATCGCACGTTGCCGGATCGGTTTCGCTCCTACGGCAGCGCCCGACGGGACCCACGCCCTCACCCGAGCGCCCTGTGCAGGAAGGCTGCCATCTGCTCCCTTGTCACCTCGTCGTCAGGGCAGAATCGGTCGTTGTCGGGAGGGTTACATCCACGGGTGATACCCGCGGTGGCGAAGGCATCTATCTGGTCGGCAAACACCGAGTAGTCGTCGTCGCGGAACAGGTCGCTTGCGCTGTCGGCCTGGTACCCGAACGCTCTGACAAAAAAGGCCGCGAGCTGGCCCCGGGTGAGCGGGTCGTCGGGGCAGAACGTGTCCGGGCCGCATCCATGGGTGATTCCCGTCGCGGCGAGCCAGGCGATGTCCCCCGCAAACACCGAATCGGCCGTGTCGGAGAACCCGTGCTCCGTACCGACGGAGGGGAGCGAGTCGCCGACCGCCCGGTGCAGGAAAGCCGCGAACTGGCCGCGGGTGACGGCCTCGTCCGGGCAGAAGCGATCACCAGCGGCGTTGCATCCTGAGGTGATCCCGGCGTCGACGAGCCATTCGATGTCGGCGTGGAATGTGGATCCCCAGTCATCACAGAACGTGTTGCCGTCCGTCGCCGTGAAGCCGTAGCAGTAGATGTTCTCGAGACCCACGTAGGTGAACTCCCAAGCCTCGGGCTCCGGTCCCTGCGACGGTGCGTCGGGCGGGTAGCTCGGAATCCATCCGAAGCGCTTGGCGTTGGCGAAGTTGTTGGCGGAGATCCACTTGTACGCCGGGGTGTACCGAAAGCTCGTGAAGGAGTAGCCCGATTGGGTGATATCCATCGCGTACCCGGTGTGGTGCTTTGAGTAGCCGGGGGCGGCGGCGGTGCGGAGCCGCGTATCGATGGCGGAGTCGGAGTAGGAATGCAGGCGACGCAGGAAGATGTATCTCTGGTCGCCGTAGCTGCGGTATGTCGATTGCAGGAGCAGTGTGTAGCCGGCTTGCTTGGCCGCGTCGCGGAGGGCTATCCACGCCTCGGCGGCGACCGGTTGCATCGGGTGCCCGCTCACCCATGTCAGCGGGCCGTCGGCCACCGGACGCCTGATGTACCCACGCCCTTCGGCGATCGCCCTGATGCGGTTGTCGAGTGACGCGCTGCCCGTGATCGACGGCGGAGGCCCGATTGGCGCCAGGTTGTCGAGCTCGGCTGTGGTGAACATGTCGTTGAACTCTTCGCCGGTGAACCGGGGGAGCTGTTCGGCGGATGCCGCCACCGGTAGCGAAAGCAAAGCGACCGCCACGCTGACTGCGGCCACCCTCAACATCCTGTACTCCGACAAGCGCACTCCACGAGCTCCGGCAACGACGGATTATGCCGGTACTCCCGTCGTCACCAAAGGACCCGGGATTAGCAGTTAGTGTCCCTGGAACTCCGGAGGTCGTTTCTCGACGAAGGCGCGGATGGCTTCCGCGAGATCGTCGGAATAGAGGAAGGCAGCGTTCCACAGAGCGACGGTGTCGAGCTCCGACTGGATCCTGCGCTCTCGTGGTCCGTTGAGGATCGCCTTGCTCCCCTGAACGGCAAGCGGGGAGTTGGCCGCAATGGTCTCTGCCATCGCCAGCGCCGCCCGCTGGACGGCCTCGGCGTCATCGTGGACTGCGGACACGAATCCGATCCGGAGCGCCTCGGCGGCATCCCAATCCCTGCCCGTGTACACCAACTCGGCGACCTTCCCCGGGTCGATGATGTCGGGGAGCCGTTGCAGTGTGCCGACGTCGGCCACCATGGCGATCCGGGTCTCTCTGACCGAGAACACGGCGTCGTTGGCCGCCAACCGGATATCGCATGCGGTCGCCAGATCGACCCCGGCGCCGAGACAATGGCCGTGGATCGCCGCAATCACGGGTTTCGGGTTCGCGGCTATCGCCGTGAATGTCCTCTGCATCAATCTGATCTGCCGGTATGTGTTGCGCCGCTTTGCCACGTCGGACTCGGACTGAGATCCGTCGATGGCAGCGATGTCGCCGGCCATCACGGCAGGGCCGAAGGCAACCAGGTCCAAGCCGACGGTGAACGACGGCCCCCTGGCCGCGATCACGATGACGCGCACGTCAGGGTCTGCGCCGAGGGCATCGATTATCTCCGGGAACCGTGTCCAGAACTCCGGTGCCATCGCATTTCGTTTCTCGGGACGGTTCAACCACAAGACGGCGATGTGGTTCTGCGTCTCGACCGAGATGACGTTCGACTGTGGGTAGGAGCTGTCCATGATGACCCCAGCGTAGAAGAGCGATCGCAATCTGGCCCCTTAAAGCGTTCACTCGGTTGCGATGTGCACCTCGGCTGCGGCGACCGCATCGGGGGTGTCGAGGCTCAGCCAGGAGCGGCCATCCTCGCCCCAACCGGACCACACGTCAGGCTCGATGTAGTTCGTCGCCACCTTGTCGAGCATCCGTCTCAGCTTCAACTCGCCCGCCGCCAAAGAGGTCACGGCAGGCTCCAGACAGCTTCGCCGATAGAGCGCACAGGTGACCTGCGGATGACCGTCCGCCCGGGGCACGACTGCATCCCCGGGGAGCCGGAGGATGGCTGTGATCGTCTCCGGCCGTAGCAAGGGCTGGTCGACGGCGACGAGAAAGATGTCGGTGCCCGCGGTGCGCAGCCCCGTCACCATGCCCGCCATCGGGCCGCGACCGGATACGCCGTCGTCGGGTACCGTCTCCAGCCCGTTCAGCGGTTCGCCCCGGCCGACCACGATGACGTCGAGACCCGCCGCAGTCAGGCTCGCGGCCACGTGGGTGACCATGGCGGCGCCGCGAAAGCGAACAAATGCCTTGTCCTGTCCCATCCTGCTGGCGCTGCCGCCGGCCAGGATCACACCCGTCACGTCGCTCATTGGCCTAGCGTATCCTCGCCGGGACGTTGCCGAGGGTTCAAGAATCGGTCGGTGGCGTCGATAATGGGGAAAGTTCCAACGAGGAGTCACCCAAGTGAAACGCTTTATGCCGCTCATGCTGCTGGCGCTTGCTCTGTCTGCATGCACTATTCGCTTCGATATGGGCGTGGATGTCAAGGACGACGAATCGGGCACATTTGCCGTGTTTATCGGTCTCGACCAGGAGATGCGAGACCTGGTCGCACAGAGCGGCGGCGAGGACACCAACATCGTCGACCAACTGACCGGCCAGGTGCCGGAGGGATTCACGGTCGAGGATTACTCCGAGGATGGGTTTGAGGGAGCGCGTATCTCGGGGAATTTCAGCTCGTTCGACGAGCTCAACTCACGCCTCAGCCAGGCTGGAAGCGATAGCGGTAGCCCCTTGGGCGCCGATGTGGTGAACAGCTTCAAGCTGACCCACGAGGGCGACGAATTCCGTTTCAACGCCGACGTGAGCGGGCTGGGCCAGGATCTCACCAGCACGCTCGATCAGGCCGGCGGCGGGGACCTGCCCTCGGGCTTCGACACGTCGATGCTGTCCGATTTGTTCGACATGCGATTCAGCCTGACGTTGCCCGGCTCCATCAAGGAGAACAACGCCGATTCTGTCAACGGCAACACGCTGACCTGGAACCTCGCTCTCAATGAGCAGCGCGGTGCGCTGGAAGCAGCGTCCTCAACGGCCGGGGGCAGCTCGGCGCTGCTGATCGGTGGCGCCGCGGTGATCGCGGCTGCCCTTCTCGGTGGGGGCGTGGCCATGTCCCGTCGCAAGAAGAAGGCGGCAGTGGAGGCCGTGGAGAATACGCAGGCCAATCCGATCAGCTGAGCGAAGGATCGCTCTGTCCACTGTGTAGCGGACCACGGATCTGAACCGGGCCGCGGGCCCGGTTCAGGCAGCTACTCGGCTAGTGCCCCGAATTGCTCTTGCATTACCTGGCGCAGTAGATCAACCGCCTGCACGGTCTTCGGCGAGGTCAATGAGTAGAAGGCCCACTGCCCGTCGCGGCGCGAGGTGACGAGACCCTTGTCGCGGAGCACGGCGAGGTGTTGCGACACGTTCGCCTGCGGTATCTCCAGCGCATCAACGAGATCGGTGACCGTGACCTCACCGTCGCGCAGGAGGTCGATGATCATCAGCCGCTTCGGGTCGGCGAGACCCTTGCAGATATGGGCATGCAGACGCACCATCTCGTTCTTGACCGAACTCATGAATCCATATTGGGGTGTGGCGGCACATACTGCAAGTTCGCAACGCTCGCGACCACGGAGTTCGGGCTGCCAGAGAGGGTCTCGGAGCGTGTCGAGTACGCGGACCCGTGCGTTCTGCCTATGCTCTTCGGCACCGGGCTGGTTGACCCGTCCGGATCCGAAGGAGGATTGGGGATGAAAAGAACCATTCACTTGATTGTTCTCGCACTTGCGTTCGCCCTGATCGCCACCGCGTGCGGCGGCGACGACACGGGCGGTACCAGCGCGACCACGACGACCGTGGCCAGCGAGACTACGACTACGGCGATGGCTGAGACTACGACTACGGCCATGGTGAGCCACGACTACACCTTGATCGCCCCGGGCACATTGACCGTCTGCACCGACGCTCCCTATCGACCGATGGAGTTCGAGGATAACGGTGAGTACACCGGGTTCGACATGGACCTGATGCGAGCCATCGCCGACGACCTGGGTCTACAACTGACGGTCAACAACACCGGTTTCGATCCGATCACGTCCGGTCTTGCGATGGAGTCAGATCAATGCGACATCGCCGCCGCGTCGATCACGATCACCGCGGACCGGGAGGAGAACATCGATTTCTCGGACCCCTATTTCACGGCCGACCAGTCGCTGCTAGTTGCCAACAGCTCGGGGATAACCGATCTGGCCGGATTCAGCGGCAAGAGTCTCGGTGTGCAAACGGGCACCACCGGCGAGATCTACGCCACTGACAACGCGCCCAGCGATACGAACATGATCTCGTACGAGAATCCGGGTGACATCTTCACGGCACTGGCTGCCGGTGACATCGAAGGAGTGCTCCAGGACATCGTGCCCAACGCTGACTATGCGCTGTCGCACGACGACGTCACCATCGTTGAGACCTACCCGACCAACGAGCAGTACGGGCTTGCGGTCAAGGAGGAGGGCTCCGAGGGTTTGCTGGCGACGGTGAACGACGAGCTGGCGAAGCTCAAGGACAACGGGACCTACCAGGAGATCTACGACAAGTGGTTCTGAGCCGTCTCGGAAGTAGCCGGACGAATCGATGAAAAAACGGTGGGGCGACTCCCAGGAGTCGCCCCACTTCTATTGACGGGGAGGGAGCTTGATAAGCACTGCGGTGATGAAACGGCGGAGACGACAGCGGATGGGGAGAGCCGCGGTGTACGGATCCGGGGTCCTGCTGCTCGTGGTCCTTGTATTCTTCGCCGACTGGCACAAGATCGGCGCCAACTTCTTTCAGCTGGACATCATCCGGGAGATGTGGCCGCGAGTCTTCACGATCGCGGCCCGAAACACAGTGGTGTACACCGCACTCTCATTCCTGCTGGGGCTGGTGCTGGCGCTGATGCTGGCGCTGATGAAGCTCTCAACGATCAAACCGTATCGATGGTTTGCGTCGGGATACATCGAGCTGTTTCGCGGCCTGCCGGCTCTGATCACGATCTTGCTCGTCGGGTACGGGCTGCCTCTGGCATTCGGGTGGCGCATCCCGGGTGGAACCCTCGGCAAGGGATGCATCGGGCTGGGCATCGTTGCCGGGGCATACATGGCAGAGACGATCCGCGCCGGAATCCAGGCGGTTCCACGCGGTCAGATGGAGGCGGCCCGCTCTTTGGGCATGCCGCCGGGAACGGCCATGGCTCGAATCGTCTTGCCTCAGGCATTCCGGATCATCATTCCGCCGCTCACCAACGAGCTCGTGCTGCTCATCAAGGACACCTCGCTGTTTTTCGTACTGGGCACGACACCGGTTTCCAAGGAACTGACCAAGTTCGCTCGAGACGCCATGGCCGATCACACCAACGCAACGCCGCTCATAGTTGTGGCGTTCGTCTACCTGGTCATCACGCTCCCGATGACTTATCTCGTGCGGAGGCTGGAACGAAGGACGGAGGCGGAGAAGCGATGAGTGCGTACCCGATCGAGATCCGTGATCTACACAAGCACTTTGGCGCTCTCGAGGTCCTGCGCGGCATTGACATGGTGGTGCGCACAGGTGAGGTCGTCTGCGTGATCGGGCCGTCCGGGTCCGGCAAGTCGACCCTGCTTAGGTGCGTGAACCGGCTGGAGGAACCGACGTCCGGCTCGATCTTGATAGAGGGCGAGGACATCACCGGGCCAGAGGCCGACGTCGACGGTCTGCGCACTCGCATCGGCATGGTGTTCCAGCAGTTCAACCTGTTCCCGCACCTGACCGTGCTGCGCAACCTGACCATCGCACAGCGCAGGGTGCTCGGCCGGGACGTCGAGGAGGCGCGACGCGTGGCCAACGCGATGTTGGACCGGGTCGGTCTGAGCGACAAGGTCGAAGAACATCCTTCCCGTCTCTCCGGTGGCCAGCAGCAGCGGGTCGCCATAGCCCGGGCCCTGTGTATGAACCCGGACATGATGCTGTTCGACGAGCCCACCAGCGCCCTCGACCCCGAGTTGATCGGTGAGGTTCTCGACGTGATGCGGGGGCTGGCCGACGAGGGCATGACGATGGTCGTCGTCACCCACGAGATGGGCTTCGCCAAACAGGTGGCCGACCGGGTGATTTTCATGGACGGCGGTGTCATCGTCGAAGAGGGCCCACCGTTGGAGGTTCTCGGCAACCCGGCACACGAGAGGACCCGCCGCTTCCTGCACGCCATCGACGTCGACTGATCCGGCCGCCCGTCCCTCCCTGCGTAGACCGTGCCGGTATCCCGGCACGGTCTACGCACGAACGCTTTTCCTCTTGTCAACCTAATTCAACGGTTGTAGAGTTACGGAATTGAACAGGTGTTGAAATAGGAGATGAACCTGTGAAAGCGATGATCCTCAAGGAGTTCCGCCAGATGCGGCGGGATCGGCGCACCGTGGCGTTGATGGTCGGTCTACCTGTGATGCTGCTGGTGATCTTCGGTTACGCCGCCCGCTTCGACGTCACCGAGATCCGGACTGCGGTCCTCGGCCCGGGCTCCCAGGTCGTGGAGAACGCGCTCGGAGACGCCTTCAACGTGGTGGTCACCGATACGAGCGGGGATGCCGCGATGGCAAAGGATCTCTTGCGAGATTCCAAAGCCTCGGTCGCCATCGTCACCGCCCCGCATCCAACCGTGTATGTAGACGGCACGGAGTTGTTCATCGCACAATCGGCGATGCGGAGGGCGACCAGTCTCCCCGCCGGCGCCAACGTCGAGGTGTTGTTCAATCCGGAGTTGAGCACATCGGCGGTGATGGTGCCTTCGCTGATCGGGTTGATCCTGCTCTTCATCGGCACCGTGATCACCAGCCTCGGTGTCGTGCGCGAGCGAGAACAGGGGACCCTCGAGCAACTGGCCGTCACCCCGCTGCGCCCCGTCGACGTGATTGTCGGCAAGATCGCACCGTACTTCCTGGTGGCGGTCATCGACATGATCATCGTCACCGTCGTGGGCATCTTCCTGTTCAACGTTCCGTTCCGTGGCTCGTTCCTGATGTTCGCCGCGTTTGCGTTCGTCTACCTCTTCGTCGTGCTCGGGCTCGGAGTTCTCATCTCCACCGTGTCACGAAGCCAGGGCGAGTCGATACAGCTGGCCATCATGGTCCTGCTGCCTCAGGTGATGCTTTCGGGGATGATCTTCCCGCTCAAGTCGATGGCAGCCGGCGTCAGGTGGATCGGGTACCTGCTGCCGCTCACCTACTTCGTGATCGGGATGCGAGGCGTCTTCCTCAAAGCATCGTCGGCGAGCGCGCTGGCGGTGCCGCTGCTGGTGCTGACGTTGATGGCGGTGGTGATCTTTGCATTGGCGGTGCTCCGCTTCCGGCGTGATCTGGCGCCGAAGCAGACCAGCGCCGAGCCCGCACCAGTCCTGGAGGCAGCAACATGACCTGGGGTGTTGAGGATCTGACCGTCCGCTTCGGACACAAGGTCGCTCTCAGCGGCGTGTCGCTGGAGCTCGAGCGCGGTGCTGTTCACGTGGTCGTCGGCGGCGACGGTGCCGGCAAGACGACTCTGCTCCGGGTGATTGCAGGCATCGGGCTCGATCACGAGGGCACCGTCCGACTCCCCGGCACCGGCAAGACCGGGTACGTGCCTCCCCAGGGTGGCGTCTTCGGTGACCTGACTGTCGACGAGAACATGGAGTTCGTCGCCGACGCTTACCGTCTCACCGACTGGTCCGCCCGCGCCCGGGCCCTCTTGGAGCGGTCCGCCATTGCCGGCTTCGGCGATCGGCTCGCCGGCGATCTCTCAGGCGGTCAGCGGCGCAAGCTCGCCGGCTCGATGGCACTGCTCCCTGAGCCCGATTTGCTGGTTCTGGACGAGGTGACGACCGGCGTCGATCCCGTGAGCCGCATGGACCTGTGGCGGCTGATTGCCGGGGCGGCCGCAGACGGCGCCGCGGTGCTGGTGGCGACAAGCTATCTCGACGAGGCAGAGCGCGCCGGTCACGTGGTTCTACTTCACGACGGGGTAGTGCTTGCGGCGGGATCGCCACACGATGTCCGGGCGGCGATGACCGGCTCGGTTGCCGACGTTGCCGTACCCAGCGATCCGGCTACGGCGTGGCGCCACGGACGACGGTGGCGGCAATGGGACCCTGCTGGGACACCTACAGACAACGTCACGCTCGAGGACGTGGCCATCGTCGCCGAGCTCAAGGCGTCAGGGGGGCAACGATGAAGCCGGTAGCCGCCCGGGGTGTCACCCGGCGCTTCGGCGACTTCACCGCAGTCGACAATGTCGACTTCGAAATCGAGCCGGGAGAGGTAGTCGGGCTGGTCGGCGCCAACGGCGCCGGGAAGACGACGCTCATACGGATGATTCTCGGTCTGCTCGAGCCGAGCGCCGGCTCCATCCGGTTGTTCGGCACGGTGCCGACCAGAGACCAGCGGCGCCGTATCGGCTACGTCCCTCAGAACCTGGGTCTCTACCGTGACCTGACCGCAGCGGAGAACCTGGAATTCCGGGCGGAGGTATTCGGCTCGGTCCGGACCGAGCTCCCGGCCGAGTTCGACGGCTTGGTCGGCGCCATGTCGCTCGGGTTGCAGCGACGCGCCGCGTTTGCCGCGGCGACTCAGCACAACCCGGAGCTGCTCGTCCTCGATGAGCCGACATCCGGGGTGTCTCCACTATCGCGAACCAAGCTGTGGGACATGATTCGTCAGCGTGCCGAGGCGGGGGCTGCAGTTCTGGTGTCGACCCACTACATGGATGAGGCGGAGCAGGCCGATCGGCTCGTGCTGATGTCGCACGGCAAGGTGGTCGCCGCCGGGCTTCTCGATGACATCATCGGGGACCTGTCTGTGGTCGCCGTCACCGCTGATCGGTGGGATAGGGCGTTTGCCGCTCTGGACAACGACGATCGCTTGATCACTCTGTCGGGAACCACGGTTCGGGTGTTGCGTGATTCGGTCGACGATGTCGCTGCCGCGCTCGAGGCGGCAGGGGTCACCGCAGACATGGCAACGGCTCCGGCGACGCTCGACGAGACCATGGTCCTGCTCGACTCATGAGCAGGAAGCGCGGTCCGGGACGACGTCCGGGCGACCCCGAGGTGACCAAGGGCGAGATCCTTCGTGGTGCCCGCGAGGTGTTCGGAGAGGTTGGGTTCGATCGAGCCACCATCCGTGAGATCGCGGCACGTGCCAGTGTCGACCCTGCGCTGGTCCACCATCACTTCGGGACCAAGCAGGATCTGTTCGCCGCCGCCCACGAGTTCCCGTTCAACCCGGTGCAGCTCATCGAGGGTGTGATGGCTCTGCCGCCAGAAGCTAGGGCAGAGGCGATCGCCCGGATGTACCTAACCGTACTCGGGGCGCCGGGCTCGCCGGTGCTGTCGCTGCTGCGAGCCGCGGCCACCAATGAAGCCGCGGCAGCGATGTTGCGTGAGTTCCTCGCATCGATCCTGCTCAACAATGCTTCCCGGCTCATCGATTACCCGGATGCCCGGCTTCGGATTGCGATGCTGGGCAGCCACGCTATCGGTCTGGTCCTGGCCCGCTCCGTTCTCGAGCTTCCCGACCTCGCCGACGCCGAAGCTGAGGATCTGATACCGAAGCTTGTGCCCATGATCGAACGGTATTTGTTTGCGCCCGATCTGACGGCTCGGCGGGACAGTGCGGATTTCTTGTCACACCCCCCGGATATGGTGGACACATGAAGGCAACAACACAGAACGCGACGACGACACAAAACGCGACGACACAAAACGCGACGACACAAAACGCGACGACACAAAACGCGACGACACGTGTGCTCATGGATATCGAGCAGCTGCTGGACGAAGCGGGATTCGACTTCACCGTCGTCGACCGCTGCCCCGATCCTGCCTGTGAGGTCTGCACCGGGCACGAGGTTTCTGTCGCGGCTTGACGCCCAAGGAAGCCTGCCACGGCGCGCAAGCCAACGTCACAGCCGGCCGGGTCTAGGGTCACGTAATGCAGATCACCTGGGTGACCGCCTTCCTCGGCACACCCTCTCCCGGCGGATACCCATACTGCATCACGCGTAGCAACCCGCTGCGGGAGTGACATGAGCCGGGTGAAATGGGCCAAGAGGTGACGAAAGCGGCTCAAGACCCGGTCATTGTCGTCCGATTCGTCATTCGTAGTGATTGGTCACCGCTCGAACAGAGGAGGAGGCGTGGCTGTGGTTCGCAGGCGCTCACGCCGTCGTAGGAGCTCATATAGCGATGAGGACGACACATCGGCCGCCGAGGTGCGTACCGAAGACCTGTCGCCTCGGGCGCAGCGTCTCGTCGAGAGCGGTGTCATCGACCTCGCAACCGTTGCCGGATCCGGTGAGGACGGGCGTATCACCAGCGGCGACATCCTGGAACGCGCCCGGCTGATGGAGAAGGAGCAGTCGCTGGCGCGTATCGAGGCGATTGGTCCCAACTTCGCCGAGGATCGAGTGCCGGAGGTGTTGGAGCCGTCTGCACCGGACGAGTACGTCGAGCCGGAGACCACCATGCCGTCGTTCGGCGCGATGCCGACCAGGATCCCAGGCGCCGCCGCGGATTTCTCTGCCGCGCCCGGATTGCCCGAAGTGTTCGACGCCGACGCGGACGCCGACGCCGAGACCGGCCCCGTCCCTTCGGAGCCGATGGTGTCAGAGCCGACATGGGATACCTCGACATCGGCCGCCGCGATCGGAGGCGAGCCGATTGAGGTGACCCCGAGCCCGTGGGATGCGTACAACGGGTCCAGCCAGGGTCTGGCCGAGATTGCCCTTCCCGGGGCGGACCAGTCCTGGGGAGAGGCCGAGGCCAACATAGCGGCCATCGCCGAAGAGGCAGCAGCTCAGCTGTACGGTCGCCCGGTCGATCCCGAACCCGTCCTCTATGCGGCTGAGCCCGAAACGGAGCCGACGCCCACTATCGAGACGACCGTCCCTGAGGTCTTCGCTGCCCCGCCGGAACCCGCTCCCTCGCCGCAGCCGTCACGCTGGATGCCGCAGGTGGAGGCCGCCCCCGAGGCGAGCGCACAGCCCGAGGACGACGAGATCGATAAACCGTCACCGGAGCCGGGCCTCGCAGAACAAGAACCGGAGCAACACGCGGAGGTACTGATGGACTTTGGAACTCTCGAGCAGGTTGATCCGGCCAGTGTTTGGGCCGAAGGCGCCGAGTACTTTGCGCCGTGGTTCCTGGCTCATTCCAAGCAGCTAGGTGACGTGCTCGGTCTCGCGGCCGGGCTCAAGGACGCCCGTCAATACACGACCAAGAGCGCCAGCGGTGTCGTCGGGCGCGACGACAACGGGGACGATGTGGTCGTTGTCTCCTCAGAGGAGGCTGTCGCAAACGATTCCGACCTCGGTCGTGCCCTTGGCATGGCTGCTTCCTCGGGCGCCGCAACCGTCGCGCTGGTGTCGGCGAAATTCGAGCAGGAGCAGCTGCAGGCTCTTTCCTGGCTCAACAGCCAGACGAAGAGCGGGGTCAAGTGGTTCGGCATAGAGATGAAGGTCGTCCGGATCGCCGACTCTCCAGCCGCGATGCTCTTCGAGTTAGTGGCATCGCCGCCCAGCTGAGCCCGGCCCCCGCTCAGGTCACAGACCCCGCAACTTCGGTACACCCGCAGCGCCATTTGGCCGCGCCCCCTTGCTGATGTTCTGCGAAGCAGAACCCAAGCCGGTCGTCGTTGTTCCTGACTCTTTCGTCCGGGCTACGCCCGGCCGATCCCCCGAAGTTCTCAATCCGCGGGTCCCGTAGGGGAAGGAATTCATCCTCCCTCTGGGAGGATCGACCGGCCCGCAGGGCCAGGTCGAGGAGGGCCCTGCGAACCGGTCTAGATTCACAGAAAGAGTGCAACTCAGATCGCTCAGAGAGCTGATGAAATCGACCTCTTCGCCACCCGAAGACGGCCACATCCCGTGGATCCAGGGAAATGGGAAGTTGCTGCTTGCTCCCAGCTCGCAGGAAAAGTGAACGAAACCCAGGTCGAGGCTCAGTGAAACTGCGACCGAACGTCGGGCGCGGGCAGGTGAGTTGGGTGGAACCGTTGGCGCCGGCTCCGGGAGTAGCGGCCGGCTAGACGACCTGGCGGCTTTCGTCGTCTTCGGTGAACCTGGCTCGCAAACCCGACATCTCGGCCAGCAGGCCGTTGGCGCTCTCGCCGATTCGGGGCAGCCTGCGACCGCGGCGTGCGTACATGCTCTGATCGCCGTCGGCAACCAGTTCGGCGTCCTTTCGCAGACCCTCGGCCTCTTCCTCGGCCTCGGCGCGCAGGCGCCGCGCCTCGAGCATGGCCCGTTCGGTCTCCGACTTCGCCATTACATGCGATTCGGCCTTCTCACCCTCGGCCACCGCGAGCAGCCGCATAGCCTGCTCCCGAATGCCGCGGGCTTCGGCATCGGCACGTGCGATGATGCTGCGGGCCTCTTGCTGAGCGGCAGTGACCAGCGCGTTTGGATCGGACGCTGATATCTGGGGTAACGCCGGCGGTGATAGTGCCATCCGGTTCTCCGCTTCCAGCAGCTTGGCCCACCGTTCTGCCATCTCCTCTTCACGAGCGGCTATCCGGCGCACCCGCGCACGGGCATCTTCGAGCTCCGTGACGGCTTCTGCGCGAACCTTCTTTGCCAGCTCACGGGCAGACTTCAACTGCGCGATCGCATCCGCACGCATCTCAGCGGCGGTCACTTGCGGGTCGGAAGGATCGAGTGCACTCATCAAGGTGACTATCGGCATTAATTCGCCGCGCTTAAAGGTCACTTGCTGTCAGTGAGGCTGAGCTAGTCAGCTACAGGATGATGAGCGCCGCCATGATGGCGATGAAGACGGCGTAGGCCGTGATCGTCCGCTTCATCCGGGCGTTGCGGCCGCGGGCGATCCGCTCCCACAGCAACGCGATCACAACACCGGTAACCAGACCGCCGACATGGCCACGCCAGTCGATGTCGGGGATGAAGAGCGGCAGGGCCATGTTGAGCAGCAGGATCCCGCCCAGCTGGTTGAACATCGCCTTGCCCGCCGCCGAGCCGCGCTGGCGGTATGCGGCGTACAACCAGGCACCGAACAGACCGAACAGCGCCCCCGACGCGCCGATGGAGGGGATATTCGGTGGCCCGAATAGGAACGAGGCGAGGCTGCCGCCGGCGGCGCTTGCCAGAAAGATGCCGGTGAAGGCGCCCGCCTTGACCTGCTGTTCGAGGCGCGGCCCGAAGATGTACAGGAAATACATGTTGAACAGGATGTGTAGGAAGCCGGCGTGGAGGAACGCATAGGTGATAGCACGCCACCATTCGCCTGCGCCGATACCGATGATCGCACCGGTCTGGGTCCGGGCGAGACGCAGCGAGCCGTAATCGTTGATGAGGTTGTTGTGTAGCGATGGTGAGTACAGCCCGATCATGAAGATGAGCACGTTGATGGCAATCAGCGTGAACACCACCGGGCTCGTCTGAAACGAGGGCCCCGAGATCGCTGCCCTGCCGTTGACGATCCTCTGTTTCCCACCGGCCCTCAAGCACTCGGGGCACTTCTGACCGACGGGTGCTTCATGCGAGCAGTCCGGGCAGATAGGTCGCCCACAATTGCTGCACGACAGATACGTCTCCCTGTCGGGGTGGCGGTAGCAGGTCGGTGCAATGTGATCAGTCATGTGTGTCCACAACCTAATTGATCGGTCTCAGAAACCACTAAGTCAACCATCGACTCCGTGTCACGAACGGTGTCACGAGCGGCTGTTGAGCCACGTGAGCACGGCCTCGACGACGCCACCGCCGACCGCAAGCGACTTGTCCGAGATCTCGAAACACGCCGTAGTGTCTGCGCGTGGGTCGATGTCGGCCAGCTTCCAATTCTCTTCCACCTCGTAGCCCGGTGCCAGCAGACCGCGCACCACCCCGCCGAGACGCGACCGGATCGGTGTGCCGCTGATGTTGCCGAGCACATCCCCCTCGACAACCAGATCGCCGATACTCGCATTCCAGCTCAGCATGCCGGACTTCTCAGCCCGAACGACTCGTTCGGAGGTCCTGCCCCCGACGAGCCCGGGCACGCCGGTGTTGGGAGCCGCCTGGCCCTCCCAGATGACCCGGCCCAGATCGTGACCCCGCATCGTCTCGATGACCGCATGACAGTCGTTGCCAGCGGTGAACCCGGGGCCGAGCCCGACGACGAACGAGGCGTCGTCGATGGTGGTGTCGATGTTCCGCTTGGCGAGACGGGCGTCGACGACCACCGATGGCACCGAAGTGAGCCGCGGCAGGGTCGGGCTCACCAGCACCGGGATGGCGCCGGTCCCGGCCACCTCCACCGCTTCCTCGATGGTGTCGGCTCGCGTCGCGTCGAGGCCATCGACGACGACATGGTCCTCGATGACCGCGCTTGCCACCGACACCGTGCGGCGGATGGCCAGTGGTCGGGCCAGCTCGAGCACGAGCGTCGGGAACCCGGCTCGTTGGAGCCGGTACACGGTACCGGTGGCCAGGTCACCACCACCCCGCACGACGACGAGGTGCTCGCCGAAGAGCATCATCCGGCCTCCGACCGATTCTCCCGAATGATCTCCGACATGATCGATACCGCAATCTCCTCGAGGGTCTCCGCATGCAGCTCGATGCCGATGGGAACGTGTACCCGGTCGGCCGCTTCCTCCGAGACCCCGCGAGACAGGATCTCGTTTCGGGTCTGCGCCCAGCGCTTCTGGCTGCCCATCACACCCACATAGCGAGCGTTGGTCGCCAGCAGGTCGGGGAGAATACGAGCGTCGAGCTCCGGGCTCCGGGTAACGACGACAATCGCAGCATCTTCAGGTACCGGGTGAGCCGCCAGCGCCTCGCTGATGTCCCCACCAAAGCGAACGTCGGCATTGGGCAGCGCTTCTGCGGTGACGAGCTCCGGCCGGTCGTCGATGGCCACGGTGCGGTATCCCAGCCAGTGAGCCAGGTCGACTACGGCAGCCCCGACGTGGCCGCATCCGATGACGTAGACAGTGGTTGGGGGCATGAATGGCTCCAGATAGAAAGTGGCTTCCCCGCCGCAAACCCCGGGATCACCTGCTTTGGGGTCGACGAGCCTGTGCTCGACCACCCGGGGGCGGCCGGTCTCGATTGTCTCGCGGGCGGCGGTGACGACCTTGGCTTCCATCTCCCCGCCTCCGACCGTACCCGTCGTCGTGCCGTCGCCATACACCAGCATCTTGGTCCCGGCATGCCGGGGCACGGAGCGGCGGGTCGAGATGACGGTGGCGAGGGCTACCGGACGGTGCTGCTCGATCGCCGCCGCCAGCTCACGCAGTATTTGCTCGTTGCCCGTCACTCTGTCTGCAAAGCTTGCCAGACCCGCTCCGGGGTGAACGGGATGTTGTTGATCTGCACGCCGGTGGCGTTGAAGATGGCATTGCGGATGGCGGGGGCGACCCCATCCTTTGGTATCTCGGCGATCGCCTTGGCGCCGAACGGGCCCGACTTCTCCATGGTTTGTACCAGGTAAGCCTCGATGTTGGGCATCTCGTCCGACCGGTAGATCTTGTACGGGCCGAACCGTGCGTTGACCATCGTGCCCGTCTCGTCGAGTGCCATCTCCTCACAATGGGCGTACCCGAGTGCCTGCACCATGCCGCCTTCGACCTGCCCTGACGAGGTCAGCGGATTTATCGGCACGCCGCAGTCGACCGCCATCACCAGGTTGAGCACCGTCACCTGGCCGGTTTCCACGTCGACTTCCACCTCGGCGAACTGGGCGGCGTAGGGCGGCGGCGAATCAGGGGCCACATACGACGCCGTCGCCATGATCTGATGCTGATCGTCCTGGTGCAGCGAGTGCAGGGCGACCTGTCCGAGGGTCACCGACCGTCCGTCGGGGGCGAATGCGGCGCGACCCCGCAGCTCGATGTCGCCGGCGGAGTCGATGTCGAGCATGAGGGCGGCCCGCGACGCGATTTGGTACCGAACCTGCTCGGCGGCTTTCTTCACTGCCATTCCCGAGACATACGTGGTCGACGAGGCGTACGCCCCGACATCGAACGGGGTCATGTCGGTGTCGGCGGCGTAGACGATCACGTCTTCGGTCGGGACACCGAGCACCTCTGCTGCAATCTGCGCCAGGATGGTGTCCGCCCCCGTACCGAGGTCGGTGGCCCCTATCAACAGGTTGAATGATCCGTCGTCGTTGATCTTGATGCTGGCCCCTCCCATGTCGAGCCCGGAGATGGCACTCCCGTGCATGCACATGGCAAAGCCGAGCCCGCGCCGGATATGAGGGCGATCAGCCGGCTGGATCCAATCCGGGTCGTTGCGACGGTGCCAGCGCACGGCCCGCTGGCCCTGCACGGTGCATTCGTCCATGCCGCTCGAGGTGACGACGGGGATGAACTTCATCTCGGTCGCGCCTTCTCCGAGCTCGGCGGCGACATCGAGGGGATCCCCGACCTTGGTCCAGTTCTTGCGGCGGAACTCGAGCGGATCCATGCCCAGCTTGGTTGCGATGTCTTCCATGTGCGACTCGAGGGCGAACAGCGCCTGGGGGGCGCCGTAGCCGCGGTAGGCGCCGGCCACCGGGGTGTTGGTGTAGGCCACATCGCATTCGAACTTCTTGTTCGGGCAGTTGTAGGTGCTCAGCCCGCGCAGCCCGCTGACCTGTTGCACGGTTAGGCCGTGGGTACCGTACGGCCCGGTGTTGCCCACGACCCGCATCCGCTGTGCCACCAGGGTGCCATCCGACTTGACGCCGGTGGTGTAGGTGATCGTTTGCGGATGTCGGGTCCGGCTGGAAACGAACTCCTCGTGGCGGTTGAGCTCCAGCCGTACCGGTCGTCCCGTCACCAGAGCCAGGTGGCCGACGATGTCCTCGATGAGCATCTCCTGCTTGACACCGAACCCGCCACCGATACGCGGTTTGACGATACGCACGTCCCGGACCGGCATGCCGAGGAGTGGCGCCACCATGCGCCGTACGTGGAATGGCACCTGGGTAGAGGTCCGGATGACGAGCCGTTCGTCACTGTCAAGCCAGGCGATGGCGATATGCGGTTCGATGGGGGCCTGCTGAACCTGATGGACCCGGAAGGTCCCTTCGAACACATGGTCGGCCGTTGCCAGACCCGCGGCGAAGTCACGCACCTCGGCTTCCATGTGGTGGACGATGTTCCGTGCCGCATCGTGGGCACCTTCCATGTCCGGCTCGTCGTGGATCACCGGGGCGTCGCCTGTGATTGCCTCGTTCTCATCGAAAACCGCAGGCAGAACCTCGTAATCGACATCGATCAGCCGGACTGCGTGTTCTGCGATCTCTATCGAGTCGGCGGCCACCACCGCGACGCGATCGCCCACATGACGCACCTTGTTGTCGAAGCTGACCTGGTCGTACGGCAAGGGGTTCGGGTAGCTCTGCCCGCCTGAGGCATAGCGAACGCGGGCGACGTTCTTGTAGTGCAAGACGGCGTGCACGCCGGGAAGGGAGCGGGCCTTCGAGTCGTCGATGTCGAGAATGCGGGCGTGTGCATACGGGCTGTACAGCATCTTGGCGTACAGCATTCCCCGCATCTCGATGTCGTCAACGAACGCCGCGTGTCCCTTGGCGAGCTTGATCGCATCGACCTTGCGTTCCGGCTTGCCGACGACGTTCGTCTCCGGGACCTCCGGGCTGGGCACGACCCGGGGGGCCAGCGGCGGCAGGCTGAGCGGCTCCATCGCGGTATGGAGGTCCGGGGCGCCGCCGGGAGCAACGAGAGCATCAATCAGGGTCGGTTCGACAACCGGTACCTCCTCGCCGCGGAGCACGGCGGCGGCACGCAAGACCGCGTGCACCGGTCGCAGATACCCGGTCTCACGGTCGAGGATGCCCGACAGCGCGTCGCGTACCTCGGTCTCGGTGGGGTTCGGGTTCGCATCCAGCAGAGCTTTGGCGGCGAGAATCATCGCCGGCGCCGAGTATCCCGACTGGATGGCGCCTGCGGCGACGAACGCCTCCTGCAGAGGATGAAGACCGCGAGGAGGGTTCAGGCTCTCGATGGTCTCGACGACGTGGCCGTCGGCCTGGGCGGCGAGCATGATCTCGCTCGACACTAACCGCCCGTCCACGAGCACTGCGTCGGCGCCGGTCTCACCGGTCTCTGCCCCGAACCGCACGCTGAAGAGGCCTTGCCGCCTGAGGACCGAGCGCAGCGACTCGTGTGGCTCACATTCACAGACGGTGGGGGAGCCGTTGAGGGTGAGGGTGACGTTCATGCCGCACCTCCCAGCCGGGCAATCGCCCTGCCGACCAGGGTCGATGCCAGCGCCTTTCGGTAACGGGACGAGCCGCGGAAGTCACCGGGCGGGTCGAGCGACGCCAGGTCGTTCGGATCGACGAGGACCGGGGTGGCGGCGACACCGGTGAGAGCGACCCGGAACCCCGCGGACACCACCCGCGCTGCCGCGGCGACGATCGGCGTGTCGGCCGGGGTGCGGCCGGTAGCGGCGAAGGTCGCCTCGCCATCGACCACGATAGACACCGAGGTGATGACCGCTCCACCCGGCACATACGGCGCTGCCAGCGCTTCCTCGAGTGACATCGCGCGGGTGCCCCCGGTGGTGGCGAATGTCAACTCCGCCTCGTAGACGAGCAAGCCTGCCAGCAGGCCGCTTTCCCAATCGGCGGCGCCGACCGTGCCGCCTACCGTGGCGGCGTGACGGAACGTCGAAGGTCCCTCGCGCCGGGCGAGGTCCTGGATGAGCGGGGGAGTCCGGCGGCTGTCGACGATGTCCTGGAGCCGGCACATCGCTCCCATCACCAGGCGCCCGTCCTGCAACTCCAGCCCGGATCCCACCGCTGCCTGGATGTCGACCACCTCGGTCTCCGTCTGCGAGTCTGGAGGGATCGACGTCCCGCCCGCGACCACGACCGTGTTCACTTCCGGTCTGCTCAGCAACGCCACCACCTCGGCGACATCGGCAGGTCGGTGATATTGAACGATCGATCGCATGGTCATCTCCGAAGTTCGAGAGAATGTATTCAGGATAGTTGTCGCCGACACCACACCTTGCTGCGGCGACATACGCTACGGGCGCGGCGGGGCCATCGCATGCGTTAGATTCGAAGAAAGCGTACCGGAGACAGAATGAGCGCCGACCCCGAACCGATCGATCACCGTAGTCTCGCCGTAGCCCTATTCAACCGGACCTGGGTGCTGCTCGATCAGGATTCACGATCACCCGATGATGACGTCGAGATGCTCACGGCCGCGTTCACCTCGCGCTACCACTGGCTCCAGGTCGGTGAGGCGCGCAACTTCAGCGTCAGCGACTGGCAGGTATCGCGGGTAGCCGCGATGCTTGGCCATGCTGGCCTCGCCGCGGAGTACGGGCGCCGCTCATTGGAGACGGCCACCCGCGCTGAGCTGGGGGCGTTCTTTGTCGCATACGCCCACGAGGCCCTCGCCCGCGCCGCCCTTCTCGCCGGGGACGATGCCGGCAGAGATGAGCACCTGGAGGCTGCATTGGAGCTGATGGGCCAGATCGAGGACGCATCAGAGCGCGACCTGCTCGCTCCCGATCTCGACGAGCTGCGCACTTGAGGATCAACCCCGGACCCCGGCCTATCGCGGGCAACCCCTGGGGCGGTGCGGCTACCCCGTACGAAGAGCTCGGTGGCGAGGTCCCGCTACGGGCTCTGGTCGATCATTTCTACGACCGCATCAAGGCGGACTCGCCGGTCCTACAGGCCCTGCATCCGGCCGATGACCGGAACTCACGCCGCAACCTCTTCGAGTACCTGAGCGGCTGGATGGGTGGACCCAACCTCTACGCCGAGCGCAAGGGCCATCCCCGCCTACGGGCGCGTCACTTGAGATTCGCCATCGGCACAACCGAGGCAGCAGAGTGGATGCGGTGTATGACCGGGGCGATGGATGACACAAACATTCCGGAGCCGGTTCGCGGCTACCTGGAGATTCGTTTTGCCCAGCTTGCCGACCACATGCGCAACCGCGATGAGGCCTAGCTCCCGACGGCAACGATACTGAGACCCGTGAGACGTCTTACGCCGATTATCGTATCCGTCGTTCTGTTTGTCTCCGGTCTCTCGGCCGCCGGTGCCGCACTCCCACCCGGCGGGACCTTTGTAGACGACAACGGCAACGTCCACGAGGGCAACATCGAGGCGATCGCCGCAGCCGGGATCACTCTGGGGTGCAACCCGCCGGTCAACGATCGTTTCTGCCCCGGCGACACCGTTACCAGGGGTCAGATGGCGGCGTTTCTGGTACGAGCCCTCGACCTGCCCGCGGCCGGCAGCGATTCCTTCACCGACGACGATGGCTCTGTGTTCGAAGCCAACGTCAACTCAATTGCCGCAGCCGGTATCACCAAAGGCTGCAACCCGCCGGTCAACGATCAGTTCTGCCCCAACGATCCGGTTACCCGGGGTCAGATGGCGGCGTTCTTGGTGCGTGCCTTCGGGTACACCAATCCGGGGACGGGAGACTGGTTCACCGACGACGACGGGTCGGTCTTCGAGGCACAGATCGACCGGCTCCGGCAGGCTGAGATCACCCTGGGATGCAACCCGCCTGCCAACGACCACTTCTGCCCGCAGCGCCAGGTCCGCCGTGACGAGATGGCCTCGTTCCTGGCGCGGGCATTGGGTCTCGGTGCTGAGGTGCCACCGCCCGCAAACACGGCATGTGTGCGACCTCCCGAGGGCACCGCAGCCTTGCGCCAGATCATCGTTACGCCCGGTGGCTCACCGACCCTCGCCGAAGCGCTGTCGGGAGCGCAGCCGGGCGACCTGATCGTCCTCGGGGCCGGCACCTACACGCAATCGGGGAACCTCACAATCAGCAACTCCGGGACCCCCACCGACTGGATACGTATCGTCGCCGCCGGGGCGACGACTCCGATCATCGACCTGGCCGGGGCAGGCGAGTTCCGCCTCGGGGGGTCCTATGTGTCCCTCGAGGGTGTCGACATCCGGAACGGCGGTGGGAACAACCTGCACATCGCCCCGGGGAGCGACGACGTACATCACGTCCACGTCGCGAACACGATCATCCACGACCTGGCGTCCGGGCCGGGCGCTGCGATCAAGGTCAACCGCAACAATCCGGAGAACGCCGGCGTGGGCACGATCTGTCTCGAGAACAACGACGTCAGCGAAGCCATAGACAACGCCATCATCGACGGGGTGGGGGTCGACGGGGCGGTCGTGGTCGGCAACGACATCCACGACAACGACCCCGGCAGCCACGGAATCTTCTTCAAGGGCGGCTCGGCCGACATCCTCATCGAGGGCAACGTCGTGCGGGGCATCCGGGGCAACGCCGCCCTCCAGCTCGGGGGCAACACCGGGGCGTCGTTCTGGAACCCTCTCTATCCCGAGTGGGAGGGCGTCGACCAGGTGGTGCGGAACAACCTCATTACCGATTGCGACGATTCGGCGGTGGAGATCAGGGGTGTCGACGGCGCCGAGGTGTACAACAACACCATCGTTACCCAGAGCAGCTTCGCCATTTTCCGGCTCCAGAGTGGCAACAACGCCTCCGGTGGTGCCAGCGGCAACGACGACATCCATATCTCGAGCAACCTCGTCATTGGCACGGGCGGGGACCCGCAATATGCCAGGAACGACGCCGGGAGCGCCACGATCACGTTCGGGCCGCAGCTATGGGCAGGCGCCTTTCACAACTCGGGCTCACCCACTCCCGGCATTCCGATTTTCCCGCAAACCGGAGATGTCACGGCGACATCGGGCACGGGCGTGGTGGTGACCCCGACGGTGTCCGGTCTCACCGGACCGGACGATGCTGCCGCCCGTTACACACCCGCCACCTCCAGCCCGGCATTGGGCGCGGCCGTGGTGCTCACCGGCGTCGACACCGACTTCTTCGGGTCTCTCCGCTCGACGACGGCCCCCACCATGGGGGCGATCGAGCAGCCGTGACCGACCTGTCGCGCCGCCGCTTCCTCGTCGGGCTCATTGCCGGGGTGTCACCTCATCATCGATGCCGCGGGAACCGTTTGCGAAAGGGCCCGATGACGATCGAATCGGGATAGCGCAAGGTCATCGGGAACCCGGCGGTGGTATGAAACGTCTCATCGTGGAGAGGCTGCTCCGCGTCGTCTGGCAGTAGGTGGCGGGTAGCAGTACGCTTCGGCGACATAACCCGGAGGTATGTGGTGAGACGGTTTTTCATGATCGTTGCGGCCTTCGTTTTGCTCCTCGGGGCATGCGGGGGAACGGCAACCGAGACAACGGATACCGGCGCGTCCGACGTTGCGAATGATCAGTCGCAGCAGGATTCGACGGGCACGTCGGGGACGACGGACGACACGACGACGACCACCTCGGGTGCGGTCGATGCCGGAGACGACGGCGAGCTGACGCTCGCGGATTTCATCCCCGGGGCGGTGCAATTCGACGAGAACACCGATTGGCGCGCCCAGGAGATGGAGGTCCAGCAGCAGGTTGCCGAGTGCATGGCGGCTGAGGGCTTCGAGTACGTCCCGTTCGTGCCCTCCGACGTTGGCGGCGGCTTCGTCGGCGACGCGTTCGACGAAGAGGAATACGTAAAGACGTACGGCTTCGGTGTCTCGACATGGGTGCTCCAGGATCAGGCGTTCCAGGATGGCGGTGAGTACGAGGACCCGTACGCCAACGATCCCAACCAGGAGATCATCAACGCGATGGACGAGGTCGAACAGGAGGAGTACTACCGGGTGCTGTACGGTGGCGAGCCGGACATCATCACCAACACCCCTCAGGAAGAGCTCGACGCCATGACGGAGGACGAGCTGAATCAGTTCTACAACGATGCCTACTCCAACTGGCAGTCTGACGGGTGCCAGAACACAGCGTCCGAGGACGTCTATGGGGGCGGCGGAGCCCAGGAGGAGTTCTGGCAGGAGTTCGGTCAGGACTTCGAAGACGTCATGACGAGGGTGGAATCCGATCCGCGGATGGTCGACGCCCAGGCCGGCTGGTCGGCATGCATGGCCGACCACGGCTACGACTATGCCTCCCAGGAGGACATGTACGCGTACTTCTACGGTGATGAGAACGGTCCCGGCGAATTCCAGCAGAGGGTCGACGCGGTGATCACGTGGCCGGAGCCTGTGTTCGACGAAGGCGGCGGTTCCGTGGTGGAGGGCGAAGGGAGCTCTTCCAGCGGCGTGGCCACGACCATCGGACCCGTCGAAGTCGGAGGCGGCGACGGCTCGTACGCCGGGCCCGAGTACGACATGGAGGAGTTGCAGCCACTCATCGACGAGGAGATCGGTGTCGCCACCGCCAACTACGAATGCTCGCAGCCGCTGCGTGATCTCCAGGAGAACATCTATACGGAGTATCAGCAGATCTTCATCGACGAGAATCTGGACCGGCTGGTCGCCTTCCGCGATGCCAATGGCTGAACCGGCTGTCACGACAACGAGAGGTCGGCGTTGAAGCGCAGAGTCATTCTCGTTCTGGCACTCATCGCCGTCATTGCCGCCGCCGGTGTTGGCTGGGTGGCCGGTTCCAGGATCAAGTCGCCTGCGCAGGTCGCCGCAGAGGCCCAACCTCCTGAAGCATCGTTGATCACCGTCCCCGTGGCCCGCATGGTCATCGCAAACGACGTCGTCACCAGAGGCACCGTGCGTTTCGACGAGCCCGAGTCCGTGACGGCTCCCCAGCCGGCGGACCCGACGCTGTCCCCGGTGGTCACGAAGGTTCCGCAGTCGGGTGACGAGCTGCCGGAAGGCTCGGTGCTGTTCGAGCTGGCCGGTCGGCCCACGTTTGTGCTCCAGGGAGATCTTCCGCTCTTCCGCACGGTGCAACCCGGCGACGAGGGTGAGGACATCCAGCAGCTGCAGACGGCACTCACCAGGCTGGGTTTCGACCCTGGCATTGTCGACGGTGTCTACGGTCCCGATACGGAGGCCGCAGTCAAGGCGCTCTACGAGTCGCAGGGGTACGAGCCGATCCCGCCGGACCAGGCGCTCCTCGACCAGGTCGAGGCGCTTCTGCAGAGCGTCGATGGTACCCGCGAGCTGTACAACGCAGCCGTGGCTCAGCGAAGTGCCGCAGTAGCCGCACAGCAGGCGGTGAGCAGGGCCGCAGCCGATCTCTCGGATGCCCAGCACGAGCTGGCTAGCGCCCAGGATCGCCTCGCCCAAGCCGAGGCAGGGACGCATCCCGATACCGGGCAGCCGCCAACCGACGCCGAGCTGGCGGAGCTCCAGGGGGCGGTTGCCTCCGCCGAAGGCAAGGTCACTGCTAAGGAGGCCGCATACCAAACCGCACTCGGTGCCGCCGAGGCGGCGGGTCCTCCTCAGGACATCAGTGCGCAAAGGGATGCACTCGAACAGGCATCGGGGGATCTCGCCGAGGCCCGGGCAAAGGTCGGGTCACCCGTCCCCACCGGCGAGTTCATGTTCTTCAAGGTGTTCCCGATCCGTGTTGACACGGTCACGGTGAGCCGGGGCGACTTTGCTTCCGGCGAGATAATGCGTGTCTCCGGGTCCCGTCTGGCGATCGATTCGTCGGTCTCGGTCGACGAGGCGGAGCTGATCGACGAAGGCGACCCTGTGACGATCGAGCTCAGCCGGCTCAACATCGAGCTCGGTGGAACAGTCTCGGTCAAGGCGGCAGCGGCCGGAACCAACGGCGTCGCTGCCGACGAGGTCTATGTCGAGATCGTCCCCGACGAGGTACGAGCCGAGCTCAACAACACCAATGTCAAGATAACGATCCCGGTGGCGACCCGTTCCTCCGGCGGCGATGTCCTGGCGGTGCCGGCAGCGGCGCTGTCGGCGACGGGGAGCGGCGACACCATTGTCACTGTTGAGAGTGACGACGGGTCTACCAGAGTGGTGACGGTGACGCCGGGTTTGTCCGCTCCGGGCGGGATGGTGGAGGTCTCCCCGACCGACGGCGAGCTCAACGAGGGCGACCGTGTGGTCGTCGGGTTCCAGGAGGGCAGCACGACCACGACGACGGTCGAAGGATGAGTGCTGTAGTCGAGCTGGACGGTGTGACCAGGACCTTTGCGGGTTCGCCCCCGGTCGAGGCGGTGAAGGGCGCCGATCTGACGGTCGCCGAGGGCGACTATGTCACCCTCGTCGGCCCCTCAGGCTCGGGGAAATCGACACTGCTGCACATCCTGGGTTGTCTCGACACCCCCACCGCCGGCACCTACCGGCTGCTCGGCCTGGATGTCGGAGACCTCAGCGATGGGCAGCGGGCCGCGCTGCGGGGTAGCGAGATCGGCTTTGTCTTCCAGGCGTTCTACCTGCTCCCGTACCGGACGGTGATGGAGAACGTCATGACCGGTCTGGTCTACAACCGGACACCACGCCGGGTGCGCAAGGAGCGCTCCCGCGCCGCGCTCGAGCGTGTCGGTCTCGGACACCGTCTCGACTTCACCCCGCGCCAGCTCTCAGGTGGGGAGCGGCAGCGGGTAGCGATCGCCCGGGCTATAGCACCCGAGCCGAGCCTGCTCTTGTGTGACGAGCCGACGGGGAACCTCGATACCAAGACCACGGATTCGATCCTCGATCTTTTTGACGAGCTCCGTACCGCCGACGGCTTGACCCTGATGGTGATTACCCACGATGAGCGGGTGAGCCGGCGCGGGGAGCGTCGCGTCGACATCACCGACGGTGTTCTGGCGGAGGCGTCATGAGCGACCGCCGTCGCATCATCAGGTCCCGGTTGTCGTTTCGCGATCTCGTGACCGAAGCGGTGGCGGGGATGCTCGCCCGGCCGGGACGCACCGTGCTCACCATCCTCGGGACCGTGCTCGGCGTGGCGGCACTGGTGGCGACGCTCGGCCTCGCCAAGACAGCGGGCAACCAGATCGTGACTCGTTTTGATGCTCTCGCCGCAACGTCGATCACGGTGAGCAACCGCACCGACAGCTTCTTCAGATCGCCGGGTCTCAACGACGTATCCGCGATTCCGTGGGATGCCGAGGACCGCTTGACGCGACTCAACGGCGTCGTTGCCGCCGGAACGCTGAGCCTTGTCGACACGGGCGGCCAACTGGTCAGTTCGGTCCCGATCAACGACCCGCTAGGTCAGAGCGAGTTCGCCATGGATGTACTGGCCGCGTCGCCCGGGCTGTTCGATGCGGTCATATCCGAGCTGCGGACCGGGCGGTTCTTCGACATCGGTCATGACGAGAGGGGCGATCCGGTTGCCGTGCTCGGCCCGGGGGCGGCGGCCCGGCTGAACATAAACCGGGTGGACCAGCAGCCGGCGATATTCGTCGGTGACACGACACTCGCGGTGATCGGCATCATCGAGGATGTTGCCACCGAGCCGTCGCTTCTCGATGCCATCATCGTCCCCAACGGCACCGCCAGGAGCCTGTTTGGGACCGGTGCGCCCGCCGAGGTTCACATCCGCACCGAGATTGGCGCCGCCTACCTCATTGGCGACCAGGCTCCGATCGCACTCAACCCCAACGACCCGTCTCTGCTGCGGGTCCAGGTCCCGCCCGAGCCCCGTGCGGTCCGCTCCGGTGTCGAGTCGGACGTCAACACCCTCTTTCTGGTGCTCGGCGGAGTGTCGTTGCTCGTCGGTGCTATCGGTATCGCCAACGTGACTCTGGTTTCGGTGCTGGAACGGGTGGGCGAGATAGGGCTACGCCGGGCGGTGGGGGCGGCACGGCGCCACATCGCCTCGCAATTCCTCGTTGAATCGGCGGCAATGGGATTCATCGGTGGCATCATCGGCGCGTCGGCGGGCGTGCTCGTCATCGTCGCGGTGTCCGCCAACAAGCAGTGGACCCCGGTGCTCGACGTCCAGGTCCCGTTGCTCGCCCCCCTCGCAGGTGCCGTCGTCGGTCTCGTCGCCGGTCTCTACCCGTCGTGGCGGGCCAGCACTCTCGAGCCGGTCGAAGCGCTGCGTGGCGGAATGTAGGTCGGGCCAACCGTCCTGAACCGTGGGCCACGTGCCCTATGTACACCTTCCAGACGCCATGAGACACTGGTCATGGCCAGTGTCCCAAAAAGGGGGAGTAAAT
Source organism: uncultured bacterium (assembly GCA_963801165.1). Taxonomy (GTDB): domain Bacteria; phylum Actinomycetota; class Acidimicrobiia; order Spongiisociales; family UBA5794; genus JAAETI01. The sequence continues at coordinate 203,153 of CAWDDT010000005.1, read as the reverse complement.
GAGCAGTTATGACGAACGCGGCTGGGTAGCTCCTGTCACCGGTGACGGCGACGGGCTGATGGATCCGATCGAGCCCAGCCAGCGAACAATCCGGTCCTCGATAGTCGCAGGAATTGTCGTATTTGCGTTGATCGCAGCCGCCATCGCCGGAACGGTCGTCTGGCGCAACCGCACCGGCGATCCGTTCGCCTCAGCACACTCCGTGCCCGCCGACATGGACTTCGTGGTGACATTCGACGCGCTTGCGCTCAGCGACAGCGCCCGGCTCCAATCCTTTGTCGACGCCTTTGCGGTCCCCATGGTCGACGCCGGGATCATCGACGACTATCCGGAAGACCTCGTCGCCGCCATAGACACGGCCATGGCGGAAGAAGGCGACATCACCCTGTCGGGTGACATCCTCCCCTGGATCGGCAGGTCCGTCTCGATTGCCGCTTCTGTGCCCGAGCTCGACCCGGCGACGTTCGAGGTCGACGGGCTCTCGTTCCTGTTGAGCGCCGATGTTCGTAATCATGATGCCGCAGCGGCGTTTGTCGCAAAGGCACTGGATGCGATGGCGGGAAGCGACGTCAAGCCAACCGCGACCACCATCGGTGGCTTGCCCGGCTACGCGTGGCATGACGACCTCGACGAGATCTCCATCGGCCTCGTCCTCACCGACGACACACTGCTGGTGGGTGTCGAACAAGACGTAGCCGATGCGATTGCCGCCAACGACGCCGGTCTTTCGATCGCCGACGATGCCAGTTTCACCGATGTCATGAGCCGGCTTCCCAACGACCGCATGGTGTCGTTCTACATGGGCAAAAGCGCCTTTGCCGATTTCCTAGGCATGGCCGAGGCTGCATCGATGGGTGAGTCGAGTACGCCCGCTGATCTCCTCGTCAGTATGGGAGCTTCGGTGACACTCGTCGACGAGGGAATGCTGTTCAGCTACGTGGTGACCGGCAACGATCAGACGCCGACGTCGATCTCGCCGGACCGTGATGTCGTCGCCGCCCTGCCTGGGGACACTCTCGGGTTCTTGTCGATTGCCGGCTCCGATTCGTCCGACGGCGCCATCGATGAGTCGGCGCTGGGAGACCTCAGCGACCTCTTCGACCAGCTCTACTACGAGACGGGCGTTGATGTTGCCGCTCTGCTGCAATCGATGTCCGGTGATCTGACCGTTGCTGCTACAGAGACAAGGGACGGCCTCATCGCCAGCGAGTCAGACGTGCCGGTGGGCATCGTCGGTGCGATCGGCCTTCTCGACAGCGGCCCGGTTACCGACCTGATCGCCAATCTCGAGGAGATGATGCGCCAGTCGGGTGTCGATCTCGAGCAGGACGGAAACGTGACCACCGTCTCCGACACCGGCCAGGAGATCATCAGCTATTCGGTTGGGCCCGACCTGCTCGTGGTCGGTACGGGACACGACATCGTTTCGAGCGTCGTTTCAGGCGCCCAAGGTGGCTTGCTCTCCTCCGACCTCTACCAGGAGCTTGACGGAGCCGTGATTGGTGACGGTCTTGTTGGCTACGTCGATATCGCCGGGATCGTCGACCTCGTTCCAATGACCCGGGAAGAAGCCGCGGTGGTTGCCCCCGTCCGTGGTCTCGGGGTGGGCAGCGAGAGCGACGGCACCGCACAGCTGGTGGAGCTGCTCGTCCTGATCGACTACTAATCCCGTTCGTGCGTAGATCATGCCGGTATCCCGGCATGATCTACGCCGGAAGCGGGGATCTTCGCCAAGCGGTCGAAGACGACGCCGCTGTTGCGCAGGAAGTAGTCGGTGCTGAAGCAACGGTCGAGCACGTCCGGGTGCAGGGCGGCGGCGACGTCCTCGGCGAGTAGCTGCCGCAGCGGCAGACCCTCGTCCCAGGCGCGCATGGCGTTGCGCTGCACGATCCGGTAGGCCTCGTCCCTGGCCAGGCCCTGCTCCTCGATGAGTGCCAGCAGCACCGCCTGGGAGAACACGAGACCCCGGGTCGACTCGAGGTTCTGCAGCATGCGGTCCTGGTTGACGACGAGGTTGTCGATCAGCCTGGTCATCCGTACCAGGGCGAAGTCGAGTATGAGACAGGCATCGGGCAAGGCCACTCGTTCCGCAGACGAATGGGAGATATCGCGCTCGTGCCAGAGAGCCACATTCTCCAGCCCTACCGAGGCATAGCCGCGGAGCAGGCGGGCGAGACCGGTCACGTTCTCCGAGGCGATCGGGTTCCGCTTGTGCGGCATCGCCGATGAGCCCTTTTGCCCGGCGCCGAACGACTCGCGGGCCTCACCGACCTCGGACCGTTGCAGATGGCGAATCTCGGTCGCAAAGCGCTCCAGCGATGCGCCGACAAGCGCCAGCACGGAAAGGAACTCGGCGTGCCGGTCCCGGTGGGTGATCTGCGACGAGGCGGGTTCGATCTCGATTCCCATGCGCCCACACACGTACTCTTCGATGGCTGGTGGTGTATGTGCGTACGTGCCGACGGCACCGGAGATCTTGCCTACCGCAACCGACCTCTTCGCTGCGGCCAGCCGAATGCGATCCCGGTCGATCTCGAGAGCCCAGGTCGCCAGCTTGAGACCAAAGGTCGTCGGTTCCGCCCAGATCCCGTGCGTTCGGCCGATCATTGCGGTGTCGCGATGTTCGAACGCCTTCGCCTTGACGACGATGAACAGATCGTCGAGCCGTTTCTGCAGCAGGGTGGCCGCCTCTTTGAGAATGGCCCCAAGGGCGGTGTCGAGCACATCTGAAGAGGTGAGGCCGTAGTGCACCCATTCCCCGCCCTCGCCCGCCGATTCGGCCAGCACGTCGACAAAGGCAGCGACGTCGTGGTTGGTTACCCGCTCACGCTCTCGCCATTCCTCTGCGTCGACCTCGGGGGCGGCCCGGAGGGCGCCGGCGGCGGCTGCCGGGGCAACCCCCTGATCTACCCACGCTTCCACAACCAGGGTCTCCATCTCTTTCCACAACTCGAGCTTGTGCTCCTCGCTCCAGATGCGAGCCATTTCGGGGAGGGTGTAGCGGAGAATCATGTCAGAGCGACATCCCGGCGGTAGTGGATACCGCCGAAGTGGACATGAGAGGCTGCCTCGTACGCCAGCTTTCTCGCCTCGGCGACCGTGGCACCCGAGGCCACGATGTTGAGCACGCGCCCGCCTGCGGTCACCAGACCTTCCGGGGTGCGGCGGGTATTGGCGTGAAACACCTTGACGTTGGGGATGCTGTTGACCTCGTTGACGCCGCTGATTGCTCGACCGACCTCGGCGTTATCCGGGTATCCAGCTGCGGTGAGCACGACGTCGACAACGGCGATGTCGCGCCAGTTGAGTGGACCGTCGGGCAGGTACCCCTCGGCCGCTGAGGCGAGCAGCTCCAACAGATCCTCGTTGAGCCTGGTGAGGAGCACCTGGGTCTCTGGGTCGCCCAGCCGGCAGTTGAACTCGAGCACCTTCGGCCCCGCTTCGGTGAGGACGAGACCGGCGTACAGGAAGCCGCGATACTCGATGCCGTCCTTTAGCATCTCGTTGAGAACGGGGTGGATGATCTCGTCGATGGTTCGGTCGACCAGATCATCGGGCAGGTCGTTGACGGGGGAGTAGCAGCCCATTCCGCCGGTGTTGGGTCCCCGTCCCCCGTCGCGGTGACGCTTGTAGTCGCGGGCGGGCTCCAGTGCCACCGCCTTGGTGCCGTCGCAGATGGCGAACACCGAGATCTCTCGACCCGGGAGAAACTCCTCGACCACCACGGTCGAGCCGGCGTCCCCGAACTCGCCTGCTATGCACAGCCTGGCCCAGCCCTGTGCGGCGATCAGGTCTTCGGTCACCAATACGCCCTTGCCGTAGGCGAGACCGTCGGCCTTGATGACATAGGGGCCGTCGACTTTCTCGAGATACTCGATCGCCTCCTCGACGTCGGTGAATGCCCGCCAGTTGGCTGTCGGTACCCCGGCTCGCTTCATGATCGTCTTGGCAAAGGCCTTCGAAGACTCGAGCTGGGCGGCCGCACGAGTCGGCCCAAACGCACGGATCCCCGCCGCCGTAAGTGCATCGACCACTCCTGCCGCAAGCGGCGCTTCGGGCCCGATGACCACCAGGTCGATGGCGTTGGCCAGCGCCAGATCCACGATTGCCTGCGGATCGGTGATGTCGATCCCGGGCACGCAGGCGCCGAGTTGGGCAAATCCCGGGTTGCCGGGAACCGCGATGAGATCCGTGATGATCTGACTCTGAGCGAGTTTCCAACCGAGCGCGTGCTCCCGGCCGCCACCGCCGACGAGCAGAACCCTCATGGGGTCCTCAGCACGGTTGCGCTGCGCCCCGGGCCGACGCCGATCATCGTGACCGGCACACCGATGGCATCCTCGACGTACTCGACGTATTGCCGGGCTTCCTTGGGCAAGTCCCCATAGTTACGGACGGCAGTGATATCCGTGTTCCATCCGGGAATTTCCTCGTATACCGGGTGGCAGTTGTACAGGATCCGCTGCTGCCGCGGGAAGTCGCTGTACCGCTCTCCCAGCGAATCGTAGGCAACACCGACCTTCAACGTGTCGAAGTGGGAGAGAATGTCGAGCTTGGTCATGGCCAGCTCGGTGAGACCGTTGACCCGGACCGCGTATTTGAGGGCAACGATGTCGAGCCAGCCACAGCGCCGTTTTCTGCCCGTGACCGTGCCGAACTCGCCACCGAGCTCGACCATCCTGGCTCCGACATCGTCGTGCAGCTCGGTGGGGAATGGGCCGGTGCCGACCCTTGTGATGTATGCCTTGGCAACACCGACGATTCGATCGATGGTGGTGGGGCCGATCCCGCTTCCGATGGTCGCTCCGCCTGCGGTCGGGTTGGACGACGTGACGAACGGGTACGTGCCGTGATCGATGTCGAGCAGGGTGCCCTGGGCTCCCTCGAAGATGATGTTCTTCCCCTCCTGCTGTGCGTTCCACAGCAGCAGCGAAGTGTCGGTCACATAGTCGCCGAGGTCCTCGGCGTACCTGAGGTACTCCTCGTAGATCGGTTCGAGCTCCATCGGCAACGAGTTGTACACCTTGCTGAGGAGCTTGTTCTTGTCCTTGAGGGCGACTTCGAGCTTCTGGTGAAAGATCTTCGGGTCGAACAGGTCCTGTACCCGGATACCGTGCCGGGAGAACTTGTCCATGTAGGCGGGCCCGATGCCGCGTTTGGTGGTGCCTATCTGCTCGTGACCGAGGAAGCGCTCCATGACCGCGTCGAGCTTGCGGTGATAAGGCATGATTACATGGGCGTTTCCCGAGATGCGCAGCCTGGTCGGATCGATTCCGCGGGAATCGAGTTCGGCCATCTCAGCGACCAACACGGCCGGATCGATGACACAGCCATTGCCGATCACCGGCGTTACATGCGGGTACAGCACCCCGCTGGGGATGAGGGTGAGGGCGAATCGCTCACCGTCGACAATTATCGTGTGGCCGGCGTTGTTCCCCCCTTGATAACGGACAACTACGTCGGCCGTCTCCGAGAGGTGGTCGGTCACCTTTCCTTTGCCTTCGTCGCCCCATTGGGCGCCAATCAGAACGGTAGTGGGCACGTGTGCCTCCAAAGGATGCGTCGGACCGGTCGGGCGGATTGTACCGATCCCTGGCCCGTTGCGGCCATACGGGCAGAGATATCACACCGTATCGCCGGAAGTGGCCCTTGGCAGGTGGTATTCGGCCGTCGCGATCGACTACGGGTTAGCCGAGAAACTGGAATGAGTGTTTGTAGATACAATCCCGGCAACATGCCGAAGATCAATGCGGCCACTATCGACGAGCACAAGGAAAAAACGCGCACCGCTCTACTGGAAGCGGGTGCGGCATCGTTCGTCGAACTAGGCCTAGCCGGAACCTCGATCGGTGTCCTTGCCGACGAGGCAGGGATTGCCAGGACGACGGTATATGAGTACTTCCCGAACAAGGAGGCAGTGCTCGCGGACCTGATCTACGGTCGGCTCCCACGTATCGCCGAGCGTGTTGTCGCCGATCTCCCCGAGAACCCGATTGACCGTCTCGTCGAGATGGTGCGACGTTCGCTTCTGTTCGTGGACGAGTATCCCGTAGAGACGGTGCTCCTATTCAAGGTGAGTCGCGAGCTGCCCAAGCCGGAGCGAGATGCGGTTTGGTCGGTCTTGCACGCGATCCGGGAAGAGATCATGTTGCTCTGCGCCGAGGTCGTTGCCGGCGGACGTCTTCATGGGGTCGATCCGATCTCGCTCGGGATCATGATCGGTGACCTCGTTGTCGGAGGCATCGACGAGCTTGCCGAGCGAGGACGGGAGAACGCCGCTGCCGTCATAGCCGCCCGAACCGGGTTCCTGCGGTCGGGTTTGGGTGCCGGGACCTAGGGATTTAGCCCGCTGCACGGCCGTTCCGGGGTGGTTGCGGTGATGGCACGCGCCCGGTCGACGTGTCATTATGGCCGGTATGACTAGCGGCTAGTAGGCTGCATCCATTAGGCTCGCACGCCGAGTATGGTTCAGGCGCTCATGAATCTGGGAGCGGATCGCCTTTGAAGGAACAAAGTCCACTACGTCAGGCAACCCGGAAACCGACGGGTTCTCTGACCGTGCTTGCTGAATCGGAAGAGCCGGCCATCCGGACCGAGGCTCTGCATTTCACCTCGACGGGGCCAAACGAGTTCTGGGATCTCACCGATCTAGCCCGTGACGTCGTTGCTCGATCCGGCGTGCGGCACGGCCAGGTAACGGTATACAGCCCGCATACGACGACAACGGTCGTCGTCAACGAATCGGAGACCGGGTTTCTCAACGACTTCCGTAGGCTCATCAGCAGTCTGGTGCCCGAAGACGTCTACTACGAGCACGACGACCATTCGGTCCGCACAGAGAACCTGCAGGAGGATGAGTTCCTCAACGGGCACGCCCACTGCAGGCACATGCTGGTCGGACAACCGTCGGTGACGATCCCGGTGGTGGACGGTGAGGTTCTGCTCGGTCAATGGCAGCGGGTGCTATTCGGTGAGCTCGACCAGGCTCGCGACCGCAGGGTCTTCTTCCACGCTCAAGGCATCTAACCCCTCACACCCCGATCGGCGCGATGGTTGCATGGGTGATTGAGACGTAATCAGTAGTGGCCAGGATCACCTGAAGACCGCGAGCGCCGGCCGAGACGGCAAGCCGGTCGAACAGATCGGCCACCTCGTCGAGATAGACGGGAAAAGGCTTCCTGGCGGCGATAGCGGTGACCGCACCTCGCTCGTACCCGGTCAGGGGTAGCACCTCTTTCAAGGAGGCGAGCCTGATGCTCCTCTCGCCGTGCGCCGACGCCAATGCCTTGAGGTCGAGCTCGGCGTTTGCCGGGATAACCGCAAAGCACGGCCCGTTCTTGTCTCCGACCGCGATCAGCGTCTTGAACACCTGATCGGGGGGCATCCCGAGCAACCCGGCCACGCGCTCGGCGGTGAACTCCTCCATCGCAAGCGAGTACTCGCGCACCTCGTGCTCGATCCCCGCCTGGTCGAGCACCCTCAGTGCATTGGTCTTGGTCGCCAACCCCACCCCTTTACCGAAGCGCGATCATCGAGCAATCTTGCGCAGCTCACCCCAGCGGTTGCCGGCGGCGATGTCGATAACGGTGTGGGCCATCGCCAGCGCACCATCGCGGATGGCCGCCTCGCCTGGCCCGGTGATAGTCGCTGCGGCGAACTCCTTCTGATGATTGACCCACGGCCCTGGTTCGATCCCGATCATCGGATGTATCGCCGGTACCTCATGGCTCACGTTGCCCATGTCGGTCGAGCCGGCCGCTCCCGGGTCGTCGTCTGCGCCCCTCCCCATCTTGCGACCGAGCGCCCCGGCATTGCCGATGAACAGGCCTACCAGCAACGGGTCCGAAACGAGATCCGTATACGTGTGGCCACGCTTTCTGACCTCATAGCCGCAACCTGTGGCCCCGGCGGCGGCGGCAAAGCAGGCAACGACCTTGTCGTAGAGCTCGGCGAGCCGGTCCTTGGTAGCGGCCCGCACGTACCATGACATCTGGGTCCGTGCCGGGATGACGTTGGGGACGGCACCGCCGTAGTCGATTACGCCGTGGACCTTGTCCGTCGGGTACAACGCCTGGCGGAGCATTGAGATGTTGACATAAGCCTGCACCGCCGCATCGAGGGCGTTGATGCCGAGCTGCGGGGCAAACGCGGCGTGTGATTCCTTGCCGGTGAACTCGACTTCGATGTGGGCGACTCCCAGGAAGTTGGGGTCGGCCACGTCCGATGGCGACGGGTGAATCATCATCGAGAGGGCCGCACCTTCAAAAGCACCGTTGTTGATGAGATCGATCTTGCCCCCATATGCCTCCTCGGCCGGTGTTCCCTGCACCCGGACCCGGAACCCGAGCTGTTTGGCAGCGTCCACCACTGCGACGCCCGCACCCAGCGCTGCGGTGGCGATGATGTTGTGGCCACAGGCGTGACCCACCTCGGGCAGGGCGTCGTACTCGGCGCAAATGACAACCTCCGGCCCTTCGTGTCCGGCGCGGGCCGCAAAGGCGGTGTCGAGACCAAACGACGGGTACTCCACCTCGAAACCATTGCCACGCAGGAAGTCGACGAGGCGGGCCGATGTGTTGAATTCCTCGAAGGCGATCTCCGGGTTCTCGTACATCCAGTGCGAGATGCCGATCAGCTCCGACTCGACTGAGTTGAATCGTTCGGTAGCCGTCTGCTTGAGATCCACATCAACCTCCGGTGTTCGAATTAGCTGTCAGGCTAATCATCCGTAACATGTGCCCATGTATGCACGCTTGTGAATCCGTAGGAGTTGAGATGGGTAAATACAAGGATATTCTGAAGTCACTCAACGCCGGAACCGCCGGGGTCAAGGCGAAGATTCCCGGCGTCTACGAGGGTTTTGCCACCGTCTATCGCTCGGCCTACGGCGATGGGGCGCTCCCGGCGAAGGTCAAGGAGCTCATGGCGGTATCGATCGCGGTTCGTGAATGTTGTGACGGCTGTATCGCTTCGCATGTCCGTAGCGCGGTCCGCAAGGGAGCGACGGCCGAGGAGATGGCCGAGGCGATCGGCGTCGCGATCCAGATGGGCGGCGGGCCCGCCTCGATATACGCCTCGCATGCGTGGGATGCCTACGAGGAGTTCTCTGAGGGCTCGACCTCTTGAGAACCGGGCCTGCCTAAAGACGCCTGCGTATCATCCGATACGTGACAGGCGATCCGGATCATCCGGGTCTGCTTGCACTAGCGGCACGATCGGATTCTCGAGGTATGGCAAGGCGCTTGCGCACCGCACTCACTTCCAACGCCAAGCCCGGTGACGGTGCTTCTAGCGGGGACGCGAGAATCAGGCTCTATTCGACTGCTGTTGTCGCTGCGATCATCCTTGGTGTAGTTCTTGGTGCTATCGGTGCAGAGCGCCGGGGCGACACATATGGAGGCGACTACCCGGCGTTCTATGGCGCTGGTTCCATTGCGGCGTCCGGCGATTGGGACCAGCTCTACGACCTCGGGCGGCAGATAGACGCCCAGCGCGGGCTTGGAGGCGATGCGGGTTCGTCGGATGCACGGTTCTTTGCATATCCGCCACAGGTCGCCTTCGTCTACGAGCCATTGGCCGGACTGAGCTACCTGCCCTCTTATCTCGTACACACCGCACTCATGGTTCTCCTACTGCTGGCCTCGCTCCTTCTGGCTCGCCCGATGCTGTCCTGGCTGCAAGGACGGCTCGCGCTTGGCATGGCCGCCGCCCTCACGTTTTGGCCGATGTTTCGGACCACTACCGGCGGCTCGAACACCGCGTTGACCGTGTTTCTGGTCGTTGCGGCGTGGCGCCTCGTGTACGAGGACAAGCAACTGGTCGCCGGGCTGGCCCTGGCGGGCCTGCTCTACAAGCCGCAGTTTGCGGTTCCTTTAGTCGGGCTGTTCTTGTTGGGCAGGTACTGGCGGGTGGTCGCCGGGGCGGTCGGCGGAGCGGTTGTCTTCTATCTGTGGGGTGTCGCACTCCGCGGCTTGGGTTGGGTAGGCGAGTGGCTCGATGTTGCGGCACGCTTTGGCCGCACCGACGCCCAGATAAACGGTCACTCCGCTATCTCCTTCATCGGGTTCGCAGAGAACCTGTTCGGTGTCGGGCACTCGCCCGCGGTTGTTGTGGCGTGGATGCTGGCGGGCGCGACCGCCTTGCTGCTGGCATGGATGTGGTTGCGGTCGCCGGGAGGCGACCTCGACCGTCTACTCGCTGTGACGATGCCGGGGCTGTTGCTTCTCTCGCTGCATGCCATGTCCCACGACGGTGCCGCTGTCGTGGTCACGGCCGGGGTGGCGGCCAGTGTTTGGGACCGGGGTCGATGGCTGCCGTGGGTCGTCGTTGTCTGGGTCCTCGGTGCAAGCCAGACGCTGATTCGTCCAATCGGTTGGTCTCCCGGCTTCCCGATGCTGCTGCTGGTCATGTGGTGGGGATGGCAGCTGGCCCACACCGTTCGTTCCCTGCCGGGTGCCGGAGCAGATGACGCCATAGGTGTGTAGTCGTCCTATGGGCAAGCGGCGTGTGCCGTCTCCGGGCGAGAAAGTAGAGGGATACGGTCGGTAGGATGCCGTCGTGCTCATCGCCTCATTTCCGTCCCCGGGGACGAACGTAATCGAGATCGGTCCCTTGACGATCCACTTCTACGGGATCCTCATCGGTCTCGGTGTTGTGGTCGCCGCCATCGTCACCACCCGCCGTTACGCCCGTTTCGGCGGAGATGCGTCGATTCTCGATTCGGTGATCATGTGGACGGTGATCATCGGGTTTGCCGGTGCCCGGACGGGATATCTGATCACCCATTTCAGCCGCTACTCCGACCGGTGGTACGGCGTCTTCTTCATTTGGGAGGGTGGGCTTGCCCTCTATGGGGGCCTGACCGCGGGAGCGATTACCGCGATCTACATGCTGCGCAAACACGGTGGCGACTTCGTCATGTTCACCGACGCCGTTGCCGTGGGCCTCCCGCTGGCGCAGGCCATCGGCCGGTTTGGCAACTACTTCAACCAGGAGTTATTCGGCACGCCGTCGACGCTGCCCTGGGCCGTAGAGATCGACCGGGCGTATCGTCCCCCTCAGTATGTCGACTACTCGACGTTCCACCCGACGTTCCTATACGAGGCGCTGTGGAACTTCCTGATCACCGTACCCGTCATCCTGTTTCTGGAACGCAGGAACAAGCTGGCGAGGGGCGCCCGGTTTCCCGTGTACATGATCGTCTACGGGCTCATCCGGCTCCTCACAGAGCTTCTCCGGACGGACACTACTTTCCGTCTCCTCGGGGTGTCCCGCAACGGCTGGATATCGGTGGCGGCGATCATCGCCGGTGTGGTCCTGTTCGTTATCGCCCAGAAGCGTGGGGTGACATACGATCAGGACGATCCTGACGACGCCGATGAGTTCGGGGACGCCGATGAGTTCGGGGATCAGGCCGACGACTCTGAGATCGTCGACGCACAGTAGCGAACGCGCAGGAGCGGCGCCGAAGCGCCGCTCCTTGTTGGTCGGTTGTCGGTCACATCTGCCGTTGCTGTTGCGGTGAGTTACCGTCTTTGAACATCTCGCTGATGGCACCTATGGAACCAAGGATACCGCTCAGCTCGACGGGCAGGAAGATCTTCGTCGCTGTCCCGTTGGCGACACCCTGGAGGGCATCCAGGTAGCGGATGGCGATGAGATCGTCCGTCGGGTTCCCGTTGTGGATGGCGAGGAAGACCCGCTCGATTGCCTGGCCTTCACCCTCGGCAACGGTGAGCTTCTGGAACTTCTCCGCCTCGGCGACCTGCTTGATAGCTTCGGCCTGACCCTCTGCCTCGAGGATCCGAGACGCCTTGACGCCCTCTGCCTGGAGGATCTTCGACCGCTTGTCGCCTTCGGCCTCGGTGACGATGGCACGCCGGTCACGCTCCGCCTTCATCTGGCGGTGCATGGCCTGGGTGACGTCCGCCGGCGGATCGATCCGCTGGATTTCGACCCGTACCACCTTGGTTCCCCAGACGTCGGTTGCCTCATCGAGGATCTCACGGAGTTGGGCGTTGATGCGCTCACGGGAGGTGAGAGCATCGTCCAGGTCGAGATCGCCGACGACGTTACGCAGGTTTGTCTGCGCCAGCTTCGTCGCTGCCAGTACGAAGTTCTGCACGTTGTACACGAGCTTGACCGGGTCGGTTGCCTGGTAGTAGACGACGGCATCGACCGTTACGACCACGTTGTCCTTGGTGATGACCTCTTGCGGGGGCACGTCGACCACGATCTCACGCATGTCGACCCGCCGGATCCGCTCGATGAACGGGACGATCAGCTGGAGTCCCGGATCGAGTGTCTTGGTGTATTTGCCAAAGCGTTCCACGAGCCCTTGCTCATACTGGCGCACGATCTTCAGCCCCAGTACCACATAGGCGAAGATGACGGCGATGAACGCTATGACTATGAAGCCCAATGCTTGCACTTATTGCTCCTTTCGAGTCGTTGTCTTGTCTCAGATATCTGCAGGTTCGACGACCAGGCGGGCGCCGCGTACGTCTCTGACCACTATCGGCGTTCCCACTTCGATAACCTCGTTGAGATCGGTGGTGGCTCGCCACTGCTCGGTCTCGACCCGAACCCGGCCCATGTTTTTGAAGGGGTCGATGGTTTCGATGACGGTACCGCGGGCATCAACGTATCGCTTGGACCCGACCGGGTACATGACGTCCTCGTCCTTCTTGGCAAAACGCCGGATGGCGACGAGGGCCGCGACGCTGAACACAGCAAAGGAGATGAGCTGGATGATCGGATGGACTCCAAGCAGAGCCAACACCGCCGCGATCAGTGCGGCAATGGCGAAGGGCAGCAGGAAGAACCCTGCGGTCATCATCTCGCCGATGCCCAGCACGACGGCTGCACCTACCCAGAGCCAGAGCCAGAACTCGATATCTTGCACTGCGTCCTCCTTTGTCATCAGACCGATGGCGATAGTGATGAGCCCGGCAACGGTAAGCCCTGCGGCAAGCAGACGGCCACGCGTCCGGCTCTGTTGATGTTGGATTCGTCGCCAGACTTCGGTGGCGGCCGGGTTGCGGAACTCGGATGCCCAACTCTCGGCAAACTGGCCCAGATCTCCTCCGATGACACTCGCCGGGTCCTTGCCGGCGGCGGCCGCCTCGTGGAGATGCGATTCGAGTTCGAGTTTCATCGCATTTGATATCGACCGTGGCACTCGTGTCTCGAGCCAATAACGCTCGCAATCGGCGAGGATTCGATCGATGCTCATGCGCTCACTCACTCGAGGCTCCATTCAACACCTCTTCCACGCCTGCCGACAAGCCATGCCATTCCGCTCGCCAGTCGCCAAGCTGTGCTCTGCCTTCCTCGGCGATGCGGTAGTACTTGCGTGGGGGACCTCCGGTCGACTCGACGAAGTAGCCCTCGATGAAGCCTTGCTTCTGCAGTCTGCTGAGCAGCGGGTAGATCGTCCCCTCGCTCACGAGCTCGAGACCGTTTCGCTGTAGTTTTGCGACCATCTCGTACCCGTAGCTTGGCTCTTGGTCTATCAGCGCCAGCAGGCACATATCGAGAACACCTTTGAGTAGCTGGGAGCTGTGCCCCACACGCATCCTCCGGATCGTCTGCTATCTTGCTTTGCTTATTACCCTGCGTACCAGGGTATCTTGCGTCGCACACTACCATGGAACGCATGGTAATTCAAGAGGTGGTGAGACTTTTTCCGCCGGTCTGTGACGTGGAACCTTTTCCGCCGCTCTAAGGTCAAAGGTGATACACGACCAATCGAGCGGATCAATCGAGCGGATCAATCGAGCGGATCAATCGAGAGGACCAATCGAGAGGATATGGCCGATTCATCACGAAGAGCAGGGTCCACACTCATCGCCGCGGTGCTCATCGCGGGCGTCTTCTTCATCGTCGCCAATGTGGCGGGGTGGGGCCCGTTTGGTGGAGAGAAGTACACCCAGGTGGGCCCGACGGTTGTCGACAGCGTGCGGAACGTTGCGAAGCTGACGACGGTGGAGATGGTCGAGTACACGACCGTGGAGAAGGGCAACGACTTCGGTTGGCTCAATTGGGCCCGTGGAGATCGGATCTTTCTGTTCGCTGTTGCCCGTATTGGTGCTGGCGTCGACATGGAGGCGGTGACCACCGAGAACTTCGAGGTCGACCAAACGAGCGGCACGGTCACGGTGCGGCTGCCGGCACCGGAGATCATCTTCGTCGAGGTAGACAACGAGGCCACCCGGGTGTACGACAGGGACACCGGGCTCTTCACCAAGGGTGATCTGCATCTCGAGAGCGACGCCCGTCAGATTGCGCAGCAGGTCCTGGTCAACTCGGCAATGGAGCACGGCATCATGGACAAGGCGGAAGAGAATGCCAAGATCACGATCGAGAACTTCCTCCGCGGGGTCGGGTACACCGAAGTCTTGTTCGAGACCACAGAGGCCTAGCTCTCCTTGCCCCCAGCGAAGGCGGCAGCCAGTCCGAGCGAGATGAGGATTCCGCCGGTCACGTAGCGCTGGCCGGATATCACCCCTGGCCGGCGCTTCAGCCACCCGCCGATGCTCCCTGCAGCAAGGGCGTACAGCCCATCGGTGACGATGCCCATGCTGATCATCAGAGTCCCGAGGAAGAGGATCTGGAAGCCGATCGGAGCCCCGCCGACGTTTACGAATTGCGGTAGGAACGCAAGGAAGAACAACGCTGTTTTCGGGTTGAGGATGTTCACCACGACGCCCTGGACGAACACCCGTCGCAGGGAGCGCGGCGAACCGGTCGGTTCGACGGCGAGTTCGCCCTTCCCGAGCAGACGCCGTACGCCCAGATACACCAGATACGCCGCACCGGCGTACTTGACCGTGCGGAAGGCAAGCGCCGACTGGAGGAGGACAGCCGACAGGCCGAGGGCCGCGGCGACAACATGGACCATCGAGCCCATACCTACGCCGACGACGGAGACGAGACCCGCACCACGTCCCTGGTCGATGCTCCTGGTGACGATGTAGAGCACCGCCGGGCCGGGCATCAGGAGTAGGGCGAGCGCGGCAAGGGCGAACAGGACGATCGATGACCCGTCGGGCATCGGCACAGGCTACCCGCCCGCAGCTCGAGGGATTTCGTTATCGAGTCCGGTCGTTCCCGTCCCACGCTCGATCCAATTGTGAAGGCCCTGCCTTGCGCAGGGTCTTCCGTCATCGCTTGGTGAACCCCAACTCGTCGTCATCCACGATCACCTCGACGGTGTCGCCGTCGCTGAAGCGACCTGCGAGCAGCTCGAGCGCCAGCTTGTCGGCAATCTCGGTCTGCATGAGACGCTTGAGCGGGCGGGCGCCGAAGCTGGCGTCGTAGCCGTGCTCGGCCAGCCAGGTGGCAGCATCGTCGCTCAGCCGGAGCTCGATGCGTCGCGACGCCAGCCGCTTGCTCAGGATGTCGAACTGGATGTCTACGATCTGGCGTAGATCCTCCCGGGTCAGCCGGGAGAACACCACGATGTCATCGACCCGGTTGAGGAACTCGGGTCGGAAGTGGTTGCGCACCACCGTCATGACCCGGTCCTCCACCGTCTCGTCGGGGAGGTCGGGGTCGATGAACTCCGAGCCCAGGTTGGACGTCATGATCAGCACCGCGTTGGTGAAGTCGACCGTCCTGCCCTGCCCGTCGGTGAGACGCCCGTCGTCCATCAGCTGGAGCAGCGTGTTGAACACGTCGGGATGGGCCTTCTCGATCTCGTCGAGCAGGATGACCGCATAGGGACGTCGTCGCACCGCTTCGGTGAGCTGGCCACCCTCGTCGTACCCCACGTAACCAGGGGGTGCACCGATGAGCCGCGACACCGAGTGCTTCTCCATGTACTCCGACATGTCGATACGGACCATGGCCCGCTCGTCGTCGAACAGGAAGTCGGCAAGTGCCCTGGCCAGCTCGGTCTTGCCGACACCGGTCGGTCCGAGGAAGATGAATGAGCCAATGGGCCGGTGCGGATCCGACAGACCTGCCCGGCTGCGCCGAATGGCGTTGGCCACGACGGTGACCGCCTCGTCTTGACCGACGAGCCGACGGTGCAAGTGGTCTTCGAGACGGATCAGCTTCTCGATCTCGCCTTCCATCAGCCGGCTCACCGGGACCCCGGTCCAGCGGCTGACGACCTCCGCAACATCTTCCTCGTCGACCTCCTCTTTGAGCATCCGCAGGTTCGACTGGAGCTTGGCCAGCTCCTCCTGCCGCGCTTCGAGAGTGCGCTGCAGCTCGGGGAGCTTGCCGTATCGAAGCTCTGCGGCCGCCTGCAGATCGCCGGCACGCTCGGTGCGCTCAGCTCGCGCCCGTGCCTCCTCGATCTCCTGCTTGGCGGCCTGGATCGCCTGAATGTGCTCTTTTTCGAGCGTCCAGTGAGCTACCAGCCGGTCGAGATCCTCACCGAGAGTCGCCAGCTCCTCGTCGATCCCGGCCAGACGCAGCTTGGAGGCGCTGTCGTCCTCTTTGGCGAGGGCGTTGCGCTCGATCTCGAGCTGGCGGCGGCGGCGCTCCAGCTCGTCGATCTCCTCCGGCATCGAGTCGATCTCGATACGAAGCCGTGACGCTGCCTCGTCGATCAAGTCGATGGCCTTGTCGGGGAGGTGCCGGGCCGTTATATAGCGATCGGAAAGGACCGCGGCGGCGACGATCGCCGAGTCGGTGATGCGAACCCCGTGGTGCACCTCGTAGCGCTCCTTGAGCCCGCGGAGGATGCCGACGGTGTCCTCGACCGATGGCGGCTCGATGACGACGGGTGCGAAACGACGCTCCAGCGCCGGGTCCTTCTCGACGTACTTGCGGTACTCGTCGAGCGTGGTGGCTCCGATCATGTGCAGCTCGCCGCGGGCCAGCATCGGCTTGAGCATGTTGGACGCGTCCATGGAGCCCTCGGCAGCACCGGCACCGACGATGGTGTGCATCTCGTCGATAAAGGTGATGATCCGGCCCTCGGCGGCCTTGATCTCGTCGAGGGTGGCCTTGAGCCGCTCCTCGAATTCGCCCCGAAACTTGGCACCGGCAACCATGGCGCTGAGGTCGAGGGCGATGAGCCGCTTGTCCTTGAGGCCTTCTGGTACGTCACCGTCGACGATGCGCTGGGCGAGACCCTCGGCGATCGCAGTCTTGCCGACGCCCGGCTCGCCGATGAGCACCGGGTTGTTCTTGGTGCGCCGGGACAGCACCTGGATGACGCGACGGATCTCCTCGTCACGGCCGATAACCGGATCGAGCTTGCCCTCGGCCGCCTGGCGGACCAGGTCGCGCCCGAACTTCTCGAGCGGCTCGAGCGTGTCCTCCGGGTTCTGGCTGGTGACCCGCTGGGCACCGCGTATGGTCTCCACCGCGGCCATGATGGCGTCCCTGGTGAGCCCCAGATTCCTGAGTACGTCTCCGATCGGGTCGGAGGCGGTGGCCAGGGCAAGCAGTAGATGCTCGACCGACACGTATTGGTCGCCCATTCCGCTCTTGATGGAATCGGCGGTGTCGAAGATGGTCAGCGTCGCCGGGGCGAACGCCACCTCGCCGGTGTCGCCGTACACCTTGGGAATAGCGGACAGCCGGTCCTCGGTCGTCTTGCGAATATCGGCGGGGTTTATCCCGAGGTGCCCGAGCAACGGGTAGAAGATGGTGTCGGTCTGGCCGAGCAACGCGTCGAGCAGGTGAAACGGCTGTACTGTCTGGTGGTTGCGTCGTTGGGCGCTCTGCCGAGCGGCCAGTATTGCTTGCTGTGATTTCTGGGTAAATGCGTTTATGTCCATGGAAGAATGGTCCCTCTGAAGGAGTTTTCGCTATAGACAACACCGACTCTACCACGAATATTCAAGAAATCTAAGTCTATGGCTATCAAGTCTGTGTCGTTTCGGGAGCGTGGCGGCTGGTGGGTCGTCGGCCAATTCATATGGTTTGGTGTCATTCTTGTGGCGCTCAGCGGAACCCACGATGCAGTTCTTCTGTGGAAGGCGACCGGGTGGGTTCTGATCGCCTGCGGGGCCCTCCTCTGTGTCGGCGGCCTGTGGGTGATCCGGAGCCAGCTCACCGCGATGCCGGCGCCGCTCGAAGATGGGGAGCTGCGGCAGCGTGGTCCCTATCTGATCGTTCGTCACCCTATCTACGGAGGGCTGATCCTGGGGTTTGCCGGGCTGGCAATCAGAGGCGGCAACTTGCCTGCTCTGGCGCTCTCGCTACCGCTGATCCCGTTCTTCTATGCCAAGACCAGGGCCGAGGAGAGGATGCTCATGGCCCGCTTCCCCGAGTATGCCGAGTACCGGCAGCGGGTCCGCTACCGGGTGCTTCCGTGGATTCTGTAATCCTGAAACCTTTGAATACGCGGCGGGTCTAAGAAAAGGAGTACATTCCGTCTATACGAAAGAGCAAGGAGCGGGTAAATGAAGAAGCTCTACGAGGATTTCAAGGCATTCGCCTTCCGCGGTGACATCATCGGGTTGGCCGTCGCCTTCGTCATGGCCGTGGCCTTTGCCAATGTCATCAGTGCTGTCGTTAATGACATCATCATGCCGATTGTGGCGATCATCTTCGGGACGACGGACTTCAGCGGTCTCGTCTGGCACCTGAGAGATGCGGCCATCTACTACGGCTCGTTTATCACTTCCCTGGTGACTTTCCTTGCGATAGCGTTCGGTGTCTTCTTCCTGATCATCAAGCCCTACGAGGCCTACAAGAACATGAAGATGGCCGGTGGAGAGACCGAGGCTGCATCCGTCGACGACGAGCGGGTGGCACTGCTCAGGGAGATCCGGGACGCTCTCAAGAAGTAATCTCTCAAGAAGTAACGACTTTCACTCCTGATCCAAAGCCCTCGGAGACCATCCGGGGGCTTTGTCGCGTGTCATACCCGGAAGCCCGCCGTCGAGTTCACAAGCTCCTGATGGAGCCGGCGGACCCGAAAGAGGGACCAGCCGTCGGGGTCTCCGCGCAGGAACGACGTGAGGTCGGTGCGGTTGTCGAAGACGCCTGTCGGCAGGGCGAAATGCTCGTCGTCCTTTGTAACCGCGACCACGCTGCCACCCGAGGCGGCGAGCAACCACATGAGGTCGTCAATCCCGTATTCGTTGCGCATTACCGTCTCCGGAACTCCATGATGCAGGATCGAGGCGTCACCCTCACGACCCGGGATCGCCCTGGCAGCGTTCTTTCGGCGACTCTCCTCAGGCTCGACCCACACGTAGAGGATCCTGGCCTTTTGGAGGATCTCGCGACTGAGCAAAGGGAGAGCATGCTCGTAGCCGTATGGCTCCGGGAGGGGGAGAGCCGACCCCTCCGGGCCGCCCCGGGCAAACTCGATGACGACAGTCTTGCTATCGAGGCTCTTGGGGATCGCCGCGGTCTTTTCGGCGAAGACGGCCTGCGCCTCCGATTCGAGGGCCGTCTCGAGCCTCTTGCGGGTAAGTGGTGCAAGGGCGGTGAGCGCCCTCGGCAAGCCCGCCTTGCTACGGGCACGGTCGATGCGGTCGAACAACCAGGTGGCCGCGGTGCCGCCGGTCGGCGGTTGGGGCGGGTCGTGGAGGTCGGCGTAATCGAAGTTGAGCAGGTAGATGAGCGTGTCCCAGTCCCGTGGGTCGAGGAAGGGCTCATCGCTCGAGGCGAAGAAGAGCGGTTCGTCACCGGCGGCACGGGTCTCCTCACCGATACGTCGCATGATGTGGACGTAGGGATAGTCGTCGAGCTGAACCGTAGGACCCAGCCCCAGGTCGCGTCTAGCCGTCTCGGCATCGAGCGATTCCAGATAGCGGCGCAACTCCGACTTACCGGAAGCGGGGAGCGCAAGCAGCAGCAGGATCTCGATTGGCATGCCATCACACTAACTGTGGCACCGGGCCCATTGGCAGTGGTGATCGGGCCGAATTCCCATCGGCTAGCTCGCCAGTTCTCGCTACTGTCCTCATCAAGTGGCGTGCGGGCCACCGAGAGGTGAACAAAGTGGTGAATCGTGAACGCCTGCCCCGGGCCTGCTACATCGCGGGAGCAGCCAAGCGGGGGAGAGTCTCGCACCTGGCCGTGACGAACCTGCTGGCGGAGCTCGGTTTCGAGACCATTGTCCCGAACGACGGCACGACCCCTACGGGCAACGGGGTGTTCAACAAGAGCGTCCGCGCGATCGAGGAGGCCGACCTGGTGGTCGTGAACCTCGACGGCGGCTGCGCCGCCGAGGCCGGGATCGCATACGGTCGGGGCAAGCTGTGTGTCGGGTTGAGCACCAGTGGCTATCACGGGAACGGCCACGGTCGCATCGTAGAGGGCATCCTCGACAGCCGGATTGCCCGCAGTCTCGACGGGTTGCGGAAGATGCTCGCTGAAGAGCGCGTTGTCATCGATCTGCGAACAGGCGAGGCGACTATCGACCTGCGGCGTCTCGAGCGATCGTATGTCGTGGTGTCCGGCCCTCTGGGCGTCGGCAAGACGACGCTCATCGACCTCCTGGCGAGGACCGGGATCTGGACGGTGCTTCCCGAACCGGTAATGGAGAATCCGTACCTCTCCAAGGTGTACGCCAACCTGTCCGACTACGCTTTTCGCAACCAGGCGTTCTATCTCGGCCAGCGGGCGGCGCTGCACAACTCGGCACGCCATGTGCCCGGTGCGATCCTCCAGGAGCGTTGCCTGTCGGAGGACGCTGAGGTGTTCAACCGGGTCATGCACGATCAGGGTGCCCTCGACGACGACGATCTTGAGACCTTGATGACGCTGGCGCGTGGCCTGCTGGAGAACGTGCCGCAACCCGATCTCATCCTGTACCTGACGGCCCCTTTCGAGCTGACCGTAGAGCGTATCCGGGGTCGGGATCGAATGGGGGAGCGCGATCTCGACCTGGGTTTCCTCAGTAATGTCTACCAGCGATACGAACGGTGGGCCGACGCCGAGAAGTCGGTGCCCGTCCTCCGTATCGATACTTCCGAACTCGACTACGCAAACGAACCGGGAGACGCGGCCGAGGTCATGCGCCGGGTGGAGGCGCTGTTTACCGACGCCCTGGTGCCTACGTGAGCGGGCGGCCGTCGCTGCCCCGGGCCGTTGCGTATGCGGTTGCCACTTCCATCCTGTGGGCGGCGGCGATCGTCCTGGTCAAACTCGGCCTACAGGACATTCCCCGCCTGACGTTTGCGTCATTTCGGTATCTGGTCGGTGCGGGTGCCCTAATCGTTTGGCGAGCGATCAGCCAGGGGTCGCCGGTTCCGAGGGCGGGACGGACCTCGTGGCGATGGCTGATCGTGCTCGGGGTGATGCTGTATGGGATCGTTCCCGCGGCACAGTTCATCTCGCTCGACATCGTCGACGCCATCACCTTCAACTTCGTGTTCCAAGCGGGTATCCCCTTGGTCACGGCGCTGCTTGCGGGCGTGTTCCTCAAAGAGGCCACCTCCCGATGGGAGTGGCTGGGCATCGCCGTGTTGATCGGTGGCATCTTTCTCTTCTACCCGGCGGTACCCCATGGTGACGCGGCTGTTGGCATCGGGCTGGCGATGGTGGCGGCAATAGGCGTCGGTGGGTCGAACTCGGTACAGCGCCAGGTGATGCGCGGCGGCACGATAAGCGCCCTGGATGCGGCGCTCATTCCCATGGTCATGGGCAGTGCCGGGCTCTTTGTCGTGTCACGCTTCGTCGAGCCTTTCCCCCATCTGGGTTGGGAGCAGATCGGCCTCATCCTCGTCCTGGGTGTCATCAACACCGCTCTGGCTTTCACCCTCTGGCACATGGCGATGCGCACTCTCAACGCACTGCACGCCGGCATCATCGGGTCGGCGCAGGTCATCGAGGTGCCGATCTTCGCCTTCATCATCCTGGGCGAGTCCATGAGCATCGGCCAGATTCTCGGGTCGATTCTGGTGCTCGCCGGCATTCTGTTCGTCCATCTGTCGAAGGCCGCCTCCTCCCGGGTCACCCAACCGGACTCCCCCGGTTCGCGGGATGTCGAGCGCGTCGGGTAACGTTCCCCAATGCTTCCTCTGAGAATCGTTGAGACAGACCGTCCCGATTTCGACGAGCCGGTTGTCGAGCTGTGGCGGGACAACGACTTTGTCGGCATGGTGTTCTGGGACGGCGAAGAGACCATCGTCCAGATCTACCCGGACGATGACGGCGACGTACACGACCTGGAGGTCGGTGATCTCATCCGTGCCCTGGACACGGCGATACGGATCGTCACTCCTGAAGACCGGCTCGAGGAGGAGGACGAGGAGTACCTCCGCGACTACAACGCGGCCGTGCCGGAGGGGGAGTGGAACGAGGAATCCCCTGATACGAATGCGGTGACCGAGGAGTTCGAAGAGCGGGTGGTCTACCGCGCCGACGACGGCGAGGGCTTCTACGATCATGCAACGGCGATCGAGCTGGTGGACCGCTGCGAGGAGTTGGGGCTCGCCGTCGTCGAGATGGACGGCTTCGACCTTCAGGGCTCGCAGCTCACCCACCGTCCCGAGCTCGGCGTTTTTGTCGATGCTCCCGCAGGCATCGATTGGTCGACCCGTGCCGCCGCGGCCAACGCGCAGACCCGCGCCGCCCTCGATGCCTGGCCCGACATCGCTTCGCTGGTCGCCACCTTCGTCGTCCAGCAACGCGACGGCGAGTCCTTTATCGCCTGACTCTCTGCGTCGTGCGTCGAAACCGAGGCATGTTCCGCCTTGTGACGCCACACAATTACGGGCGGAGCCAGATGGCGCCATAGTTCGTGTGCTCGGGGGTTTGCGTCCCACCCACCAGTAAACCGGCTGGCGTTGCCACGACCGTCTGTAGCCATCGTGAAGTCGGCCCGCTGGTTCGTTCACCTCTGCGTTGCCAGGTGACCCCGTCTTCGGACTCCCATACCGCCCCTGGATAGTGCAAGGTGGTCGATCCGCTTCCTACCGCTACGTATGCAGAACCGTCATACGTGACGGCCGACAGCGTCCCCTCGACGGCGAGGGCATGCCGGGTCCAGGTCTTACCGTCCATCGACGTGTACGACACCGGGGCGCGGGTCTCGCCGATGGTCTCGTATGCGACAGCCACGAATCCGGCCGCCCCGGCGGTGATGTCCTCGATGCTCAGCGAGTCGAGCGGCGGCAGGCCGGACGGATCGCTGGTTCGAGTCCAAGTCTGTGCGTCAGATGACCACCAGAACGCAGGAGAATTGGTCGAGTAGTCGGTGCCGATGGCGACGACGAGACCGTTTGCGGCGACAACGTCATTCATTGTCAGCGTCTTGCCGCCCTCGAGCGCGGAGTCGGTAGGGACCCGAGCCCAGTCGACACCATCGCTCGACTCCCAAACGGCGGCCACGCTCTCCTCGGACATGCCGGGTTGACCGTCGAGGAGTGCCTCGCTGCCTACTGCAACGAAGCCGAGGGCAGGATCGAACGAAACGGCGTTCATGAGCAGTGAGTTGTCGTCCGAGGTCCCAAACGCGGATCGGCTGTCCGCAACTCGTGCCCATGTGACTCTGTCCTCTGAGCGCCAGACGGCTGCGTCGGATTTGATCGAGCTGTTCGATGAGCGCCAGTTACCGACAGCCACCATGGCTGTGTTGCCCGAGGCGACATCGGAGACCGCGATCGCGTTGCCCGGGCCGCCGAACAAACCGGCGGTGTTAGGTACGTAGGCCCAGTCGACGCCGTCGGGCGATGTCCAGATGGCCGCATCATCGTTGATGGCGAGGACAGGACCAGCCGCGACGTAGCCGACGTCCCCGTAGGCGAGGCGGCCTGCGGAGCTCGATCCCGGGATCGGGTCGTCGACGGCATCGTGCACCAACGCCCACAGTTCGGGTGGCCCGAAGCCGAGCCCACGCACCAAGAACGTCGCCATCTGCGCCCGCGTCGTCTCACTCTGCGGGCAGTAGCGGTCGTTGTCGGGTGGGTTGCAGCCCAGGGTGATGCCTGCCGCGGCGAGGGCGTTGATGCTGGATTCGTGGATGGAGCTGTTGTCGTCGGTGAAGTAGTCGGTGCTGGTTGCGGGGAGGTCGAGGGCGCGGGTGAGGAAGGTGGCCATCTGGGCGCGGGTGGTTGGTGTGGTGGGGCAGTAGTGGTCGTTGTCGGGTGGGTTGCATCCCAGGGTGATGCCTGCCGCGGCGAGGGCGTTGATGCTGGATTCGTGGATGGAGCTGTTGTCGTCGGTGAAGTAGTCGGTGCTGGTTGCGGGGAGGTCGAGGGCGCGGGTGAGGAAGGTGGCCATCTGGGCGCGGGTGGTTGGTGTGGTGGGGCAGTAGTGGTCGTTGTCGGGTGGGTTGCATCCCAGGGTGATGCCTGCCGCGGCGAGAGCTTCGATGCTGGATTCGTGGATGGAGCCGTTGTCATCGGTGAACGATCCGGGCCCGAGCACGACCGACGGCGGTTGCTCATCAGCCTCTGCCGAACTCGACCCCAATCCGACGATCACCGCCATCGTCGCGAGAACGGCCGTTGCCCCCTTGAAGTTCATGGCAATAGCCTATACGGGCACGGGTCTTTTGCCACGAGTCGAGGCTCGTGCGTAGCCTCCGCCGGTATGCCGGCAGCATCTGCGCAGGAACGGAGTGGTCAGGTCGGGGTCGTGTCTAGCTGCCGCTCATGAAGGCGAGACTGGTTCCGGCGATGATGTAGAGGACCCCGGAGAGCATGGGAAGGTTGGAGGTGGCGGTCTCGACACGTGAGTACTCCCAGTTGAAGCCATGTCGGAGCACGTGGGCCAGCGAGAAGATGATCGGGCCGATGACGAGCATGAACGCACCGAATCCGATCAAGAAAGTGCCGGCCATCGTGGCCGGGCTTACCCAGGCACACTGGTGCCCGACAACGACCGTCTCGCCATTCCAGCCGACGAACTCCGTGGAGTTGATACGGGTGCACAGGCTTACCCAGTGGGGCTGAAAGAGCAGCCCCGCGCCTACAGCAAGGCCGAGGCCGAGCAGGAACATCAGCGGGCGTCGCAGCAACGGGCGGGACAGCCAGTCCATGCCTCAATGATAAGGGATCGTGTCGGGGGCGTCACGAGTCGCCGAATGGGCCCCCGCGAATGATGTCGGGGAGGTTGCGCCGCTTGGTGACGTTCACCGTGAACGTCCGTGCGGAAACCGGGAGATCGGCGCCCATGCGCGACTGGGCCTCGCCGAGCAGCCGGCGCAACCGGTCGACCTGTGACCGTAGCCGGTCGTTCTCGGCCTGGAGATCGAGAATGCGGCGCACTCCCTCCAGGTTTACACCGTCCGCCGTGAGCTCCTGGATCAGACCGAGCCGCTCGAGATCCTCGTCTGAGTACCGTCTGGTCCCTCCGGGGGTACGGAACGGCTCGATCAGCCCCTTACGCTCATAGATGCGAAGCGTTTGCGGATGGACCCCTGCCAACTCGGCGGCGACCGAGATTATGTAGACGGCCCCAGTTCTCTTGCTCATTTGGTCACACCCCCAGGTGCGATCGTGGGTTGTAGTCGGGATTCTTCAGCCGGAACTGCTGGAGCAGCTCGCGACTCTCGTCGGTGAGCTTCTCGGGCACGGTCACCGAGACCGTTACCAGCAGATCACCTTTGTCGCCCTTGCTGTCCTCGACACCGTGTTCGCGAACACGGAGAGTCTTCCCGGTCTGAGTACCGGCGGGAATGCGAAGCCGCACCTTGCCGCTCAGAGTCGGGACGTCGATCTCGGCACCTAGTGCGGCCTCGATGAAGGTAATCGGCACGTCGATGGTGAGATTCTTCCCGGAGCGCCCGAAGATCGGATGTTCGGCAACCTGGACCGTCACGTACAGGTCACCCGCCGGTCCTCCATTTCGCCCCGGTGCGCCACGCCCACGCACACGAATTCGGGCACCGTCGCTGACTCCCTTGGGGATCTTCACGGTAACGGTTTGCCCGTCGACATTGAGCTTCCTGGTGGTGCCGGAGACGGCGTCGTGAAAGCTGAGGTGCATCGCAGCGGTGAGGTCCTCACCGCCCGCGGGGCGCGACGTCTGGCGGTTGAACAGATCTCCGAGCCCGCCGAGCAGGTCGAACGGCGATCCGCCCGCCGCCCGGCCCCCGCCAAACAGATCCTCGACCCGTACGTACTGCTGTGCGCCACCCGGGCCACCGACGAAGTACCCCATCTCGCGAGAGTGGTCGTACTCCTTGCGCTGCTCGGCGTCGCCGATGACCTCGTAGGCCTCGTTGGCCTCCTTGAAGCGCCTCTCGGCATCAGCGTTGCCGGCGTTCTTGTCCGGGTGATACTGCTGGGCCAGCTTGCGATAGGCCTGCTTGATTTCCTTTGCGGACGCGTCAGGCTTTACGCCGAGTACGGCGTAATAGTCAGTTTCGAGCCATTCTCTACGCATCGTCTTCAAGCATGCCTCACTGCTACCAGAGCCGCACGGATAACCCGGCCACGCAATGTGTAGCCACGTCGCATCTCGGTGACGATCAGGTCACCGTCTCCGTCGTCTCCGGGACCTGTAACTGCCTCATGCACCGCCGGGTCGAACGGCACGTCGTCGGCCGCGATCGGTTCGAATCCGTCAACGGCCAGGGCTTCCATGAGCAACCTGTGGGTATCCGCCATCCCGGCGAGCATGCGCTTCTCACCCTCCGTCTGCGGCTCGTAGGCCAGCGCCGCGACGAAGGTGTCAAGGGTCGGCAGCAGCCGCTGGATAAGCCGCAGTGACGCCCGGTCGACGATCTCGTCCCGCTCCCGGGCGGACCGTTTCCGGAAGTTGTCGAACTCAGCGGCAATACGCTGCATCGCATCGAGATACGTTGCCGCCTCGTCGCGGCTCGCCACCAGCGCCGAAATGAGGACGGGCACGGCCTCCGCTGGATCGGCGGGAACCTCGATATCGACCTCTGAAACATCCGCGGCGGAGTCGATCACCTCAATCACGTCCCCCTCGGTCTGCTCGCCGTCGCCGGCGAGCAGTTCCGGGGTGGAGAGATCCAGGGTGTCCTCTTCAGGTATCACTTGATCACCCACTACGACTCGTCACCCTCATCGACGATCTCCGCATCGACGACATCGTCGTCACCGGGGGTGGGGCTCTCGTCCGGGGCGGCGGCGGCCTGCGCCGCGGATGCCTCATAGATCTTTTGACCGAGGATCTGTGAGGTCGTCATCAGCTCTTCGCGCACCCGATTGAGGTCCGAGGCGGCTGCCTGTTCCTCGAGTAGCTTGCGCAGCTCGGCCATTTTGTCGGTGATCGGCGCCTTCTCATCATCGGTCAGCTTGTCGCCGTGCTCCTCGAGCATCTTCTCGGTTTGGTAGACGGCGTGATCGGCCTGGTTACGGGCTTCGGCGAGCTCGCGGCGTTGAACGTCGTCGTTGGCGTGCTCTTCGGCGTCGTGGACCATGCGGTCGATCTCATCCTGGGCAAGTGCCGTGCCGCCGGTGATGGTCACCTGCTGGCTCTTACCGGTGCCGAGATCCTTGGCCGAAACCGACACGATACCGTTGGCGTCGATGTCGAACGTGACCTCGATTTGGGGAATCCCGCGCGGGGCGGGTGCGATGCCGGGCAGCTTGAAACGGCCGAGCGACTTGTTGTCTGCGGCCATCGCCCGTTCGCCCTGGAGCACGTGGATCTCCACCTCGGGCTGGTTGTTCGCTGCGGTGGTGAAGATCTCGCTACGCCGGGTCGGGATTGTCGTGTTGCGCTCGATCATCTTGGTGAAAACGCCACCTTCGGTCTCGACACCGAGGGTAAGCGGGGTCACGTCGAGCAGGAGAATGCCGCTGACGTCGCCCTTGAGCACCCCGGCCTGGACCGCAGCACCGAGAGCCACGACCTCGTCCGGGTTGACACCCTGGTGCGGGTCCTTGCCGGCGAGATCCTTGACCAATTGCTGCACCGAAGGCATGCGCGTCGAGCCGCCCACGAGGATGACATGGTTGATGTCGGAGACGGTGACGCCTGCATCCTTTACGGCCTGCTGGAACGGGGCGCGGGTGCGCTCGACCAGGTCGTCGGTCATCTTCTGGAACTCGGATCGGGTGAGAGTCTTGAGCATGTGAATCGGACCCGAGTCCGTCGCTGTGATGAACGGCAGGTTGACTTCAGTCTCAGAGACCGACGACAACTCGATCTTGGCCTTCTCCGCGGCTTCCTTGAGCCGGGTCAGAGCCATTGGGTCCTGTGAGAGATCGACACCGTGCTCGTTCTTGAACTCCTTGACCAGCCAGTCCATGACCCGTTGGTCCCAGTCGTCGCCACCGAGGTGGGTGTCACCGCTGGTCGACTTCACCTCGAAGACGCCCTCGCCGATCTCGAGGACGGACACGTCGAACGTGCCGCCACCCAGGTCGAACACGAGGATGAGGTGATCCTCCGACTTGTCCATGCCGTAGGCAAGAGACGCGGCCGTCGGTTCGTTGACGATACGGAGGACCTCGAGACCGGCGATCTGCCCGGCTTCCTTGGTTGCCTGTCGTTGGGCGTCTCCGAAGTAGGCGGGGACGGTGATGACGGCTTCGGTCACCGGCTCGCCGAGGAAGGTCTCCGCATCACGCTTCAGCTTCATCAAGATGCGCGCCGAGATCTCCTGGGCGGTGTACTTCTTGCCGTCGATGTCCACGGCCCAGTCCTCGCCCATATGGCGTTTGACCGAGCGGACCGTCCGACCGGGATTGGTGATTGCCTGGCGCTTGGCTTGCTCACCCACGAGGACGTCCCCGTTCTTGGCGAAGGCGACCACCGATGGAGTGGTGCGTTGCCCTTCGGCGTTGGCTATCACCTGGGGATCGCTACCGTCCAGTGTTGCCACTACCGAGTTGGTTGTGCCGAGGTCGATGCCTACCGCTCTACCCATTGCTGTTTCTCCTGTTCATTCTTTAGGAAACTCGAATATGTTTGAGTATACATGCCACGTATAACCTGAGTCCAGTCGTATCATATTTCAGAAATCTTGGACGCGCGACAACCGTGGGTGGCATAACGGCTGCGGTGCGGCTAATTTCCTGAAGCTACTAGGTAGGAGGGTAGACAGTTGAAAGACAGCCAACCCGGGATACCGGTAGCCGTCTTCTGGCTGCTCGCCATCTGGGTGGTACTCGTCCTGGCGGCGTTGGTTTGGGGTGTGGATAACGCCGAAACCAAAGTCCGGCACGAGACGCGGGATGCACTCAAGGCGTCCGGTGTCAACCTGGCTTTTGACATCTCTGGACGCGATGTCACCTTGTTCGGAGAGGTCGACTCGGAGGAAGCGGGCCACGCCCTGGTTGCTGAGATCGATGATCTTCCCGGCGTGCGCGGGGTGAGGACTCGTTTCACGATTGTTGCACCGGTGACTCCCCAGCCCATCGCGCCCGTAGTCTCCATGCGCATCATCGGAGATGCGGTGTCCATACGCGGCTCGGTGCCCAGCACAGACGTCTCTGAGGCGCTCATCGCCGCCGCCGCCGAGCAGTACGGTGCCGAGCGGGTTGTCGACGCGCTCATCGTCAACGTGAACGTCGAGACGCGACCGTGGCTCGGTCGGATCAAGAACGTGTTCGCCCATCTCGGTGAGCTGCGATCCGGTGGCTTTGTGGCCAACAACGACGGGTTCACCCTTAGTGGCGACGTGATCTCTGATACGGTGCGCAGCCGCATCGAGCAGGATGCGGAGGTCATTTTCGACGGGTCGATCCCGGTGATATCGAATCTCGAGATCGCGGTTTTGCCCCTGCCCACATTCCATGCAGAGTCCGCGGGCGGAGCACTGACTCTGTCGGGGAGCCTCCCGGACCAGGACACCGCAGCGGGAATAGTCGACGCGGCTCGCCGTCTCCACCCCGGGGCAACCATCATCAACAACCTGAGGGTCGCTGAAGTCGCGGGGCCTTCGTGGGTGGAGTCGATCGACGGGTTGCTCGATGTCGTGACCAGGCTCGATCCGTGGACGATCGACATCGCTGACGGGGCCGTTGCCATCACGGGTCTGACGCTTGACGAGGACCAGGTCGCTGCCATCGCGGTGCTTGCCGATGAGGTTGTCGCCGGCCAGTTGACTGTGACCACAGACGTTGGGGTGGACCCGGCGGCGGTTGTGGTCAAGATGACCTCGCTCCTCGCCGGTACCGAGATGTTCCCGCCGGGGGAAACGACGATCTCGACGGAGGGCCAGGCGCTACTCGACCAGGCGATACAGCTACTCGATGCGAATCCGGGAAGAAACGTGATCGTCGCCGCATACACAGACGACCAGGGGGATGAGGCCGCCAACCTGGAGCTGTCACAGCAGCAGGCTGAGGCCGTTGTGGCCTATATGGTGGCCGGAGGGGTGGACGCCGGCCGGCTGTCTGCAATCGGCTACGGCGAGGCGCAGCCGATTGCAGACAACAACACGGCCGACGGTCGCGCTCGCAACCGCAGAATCGAGTTTGCGATCGAAGAAGGAGACGGATAGATGTTCGATGGAGTGGGGTGGGCAGCCGGCGAGATCGTTTGGTTCATGATCCTGGCGACTCTGGTCGGCCTCGCTATCGGCTGGATCTTTGGCCGCTGGCTACAGCGTGGTGTGATCGCCGCGGCCTACGAGAACGAGCTGGACGCCCAGGAGGAGCTGGCGCACAAAGCCGAATACCGTCTCATCGAGAGCAACCAGACACTCGACAAGCTCCAGAACCAGCTCCACAGTCAGTCCGCCAGGGTCGGGGAGTTGGAGGCACAGCTGAGTCAGACCGACGAGACGATCGCCGACCTCGAAGCCGAACTGGCAGCCGCCGGTGGGTCGGACGAGGCGTACGCCGAGATCAAGGTCCAGCGTGACGAGGCTCGCTCGGCGGCGGAAGAGCACAGAAGCCAGGCTGATCATCTGCGCGGCCGGCTTGACGAGGCGGAGAGCCGGGTGGCCGATCTACGCGACAACCTAGCCATAGCGGAGGCGACCGCCGCGGCAGTACCGGGTATGCATACCGACCTGGAGAGGCTCGAAACCGAGCGTGGACAGCTGGCGGCTCGTGTCGAGCGTCTCGAGGCTGACCTCGTTGCTGCCAATGCCGAGAGAGGATCGCTCCAGACGCGGGTGGACGCTCTCGAATCGGATCTGGCCTCCGGCGACGATCAGATCGATCAGCTCGAGAGGGATCTGGCGGAAGCAAGCGAGGTCGCAGCGTCGGTGCCCGAGCTACGAGCCGGCTTGGAGAAGGCCACGTTGGAGCGCGACCAGATGTCGGAGCGGGTCGGGTACCTCAAGACCGAACTGGTTGCGGCCCGACGCGAGGCAGCGACGGTGCCCGGGCTGCAGGCCGATCTCGAACACGCCACCGCGGGACAGCGCGAGATGGCGGCGCACATTGCCGACCTGGAGAGCGAGCTGGACTCGAGCCGTTCCCAGATCGAGAAGCTGCAAGAAGACCTCGCCGCCCTTCCGATCCCGCCGCC
Source organism: uncultured bacterium (assembly GCA_963801165.1). GTDB lineage: Bacteria > Actinomycetota > Acidimicrobiia > Spongiisociales > UBA5794 > JAAETI01. The sequence continues at coordinate 171,881 of CAWDDT010000005.1, read as the reverse complement.
GACCAAGGAGCAGGCGCTCGCCCGTATCGCGGACGTCGCCGCCAGGACTGCCGGTGCAGGTCCGGTTCCCGACGACGATCTGAAGGAGATTCACGGCGTTGGTCCCAAATTGGAGCAGACGCTCAAGGGTTTCGGTATCACGAGCTTCCGGCAAATCGCCAACTTTCAGCCCGGTGACATTGCCGTTGTTACCGCCGCGCTGAACGCCTTCAAGGGCCGTATCGAGAGGGACGACTGGATGGCCAGCGCGGCAGCGTTGCATCTCGAGAAGTACAACGAGCCGGTGTGAGCGGTTCCGTCAGGCGCCGGCGTAGGCGCCGAGCACCTCGGTGAAGCGCTCGTCCCAGTCGACGGGTGTCGCGTTGGTGACATGAGCTCCAAACATGTCCAGGTGGGCATGCCATCCGGCTCCATACCCGACCGCCTGGTCGGGTGGCAGCAGACGGTGTTCCAGCACCAGCTTCGTCTTTGCTCCGTCGGCGGTTAGCTCGAAGCGGAGGACCGAGTCGCGCTCCCCGGTGAACGTCCAGGTGTATTCCAGGACGCGGAGTGGCTCGAATTCGGTGATCGCCCCGGCGACGGTCCCGCCCTCGCCGAAATCAATGGAGACGTTTCCGCCCGCTCGTGCGTCGAACCCGGCAGGAGCGAGCCAGGCGGCGATTTCGGTCGGGTCGGTCAGGGCATTCCAGACAACTTCGACTGCGGCGCCGATGATCCTCTCGAAACGCACTGTGGCGCTCTCATCGAAGTTGGTGACAGTCCCGAATGTCATGGCGTAGCTCCAGACTCGAGGTGAGTCGCCAAACGCCCGAGGTGCGCGTCCCAGAAGGTCGTATATCGGGCGATCCAACCTGCTACCTCGCTGAGCCGTTCCGGATTCAAGTGATAGATGCGCTGCTGGGCTTCCTCCTCGACCGACACGATCCCGGTCTCGCGCAGTACCCGGAGGTGCCGCGAGATAGCTGGTCTGCTCACGGCAAACGCTGCGGCGATGGTTCCCGCATTGAGTGGATCGTGCCCTAGGAGGTCGATGATCCGGCGTCGGGTAGGGTCGGCGATAGCCTCGTAGGTGTCCATCCGCTGAGTGTAACGGATATGTTACGTAACGGTCAAGTTACGCTGGTGAGTGGTAGCTTGCTCCGATGGAACGCGATGAAGCCGCCGGGCGCTTCTCAGCAGCCAGGGTCGCCGTGCTCGGCACGGTCGGGCCTAATGGGCCGCACCTCGTACCTGTGGTGTTCGCCGTCGCCGGTGACCGGATCTACACGGCGATCGACCACAAGCCCAAGCGCACCCGCAGGTTGCAGCGTCTGCGTAACATCGAGCGCGATCCGCGCGTGTCGCTCGTGGCCGACGAATACGACGAGGATTGGGAGTGTCTCTGGTGGGTGCGGGCCGACGGAATGGCGGCGGTTGTCGATGCCGCACAGGTAGAGGCCGGGTTGGACCTGCTCGAGCAGAAGTACCGCCAGTACGAGGGGCGGAGACCTGACGGTCCGGTCATCGTGGTCACCGTCTCGAACTGGACGGGATGGTCGGCTGCCGGTTGACCCTCAGAGCGCCTCGATCTTGCTTGCGAGCGTGATGTCCTTTTCGGTCAGGGCGCCCTCGCTGTGGGTGGTGAGGGCGATGGTCACCTTGTTCCAGCGGATGTCGATGTCGGGGTGATGGTTGGCAGGTTCTGCGAGCAATGCCACGCGCACCACGAATCCCATCGCTTCGTTGAAGTCGGTGAACTCGAAGGTCTTGCGGATGGTCTCCTCCTCGAGTACCCATCCCGGGTGCTCGATCAGGAACTTGCCTCTGTCGTTGACGTCAATGGCAGCTACTGCGTCCTCCTTTGCCGTTGAACACCGACCCTACTCAAGCTTCGCCGCTTGGGACACGTTGCCGGCGGACGACTCGATACCGGCAACTCGTGTACAGTCAGGGGGCAGCCGCTGAAGCTGTGCGGGAGAGATCGGTCCGGGTGCGAGAGCACCGCGACCGGCGCCGAAGGAGCAACCGCCCCGGGAAACTCTCAGGCTGGTGAACCGCACAGATCAGGCGCCTCTGGAAAGTGAGCCGGAAGCTCCGCCGAAGGGGAAAGCCGGGAGCCCGGTGAATCTCTCAGGTACCGATGACAGAGCGGGGTGGGGATCGGTGCATCCGGTCCCTGCAGACGCTGTCCAGGAGGTACCGACAAGATGAGCAAGCCACCAGCCGGGATCTCCCGTTTCGTCGACCGGCACATAGGGCCTCGCGATAGCGACCTCGCCAAGATGCTCGAGACCGTCGGCATCGATTCGCTCGAAGATCTCACCACACGCGCGGTACCCGAGTCGATCCGTATCCGTGACTCGTTCGACCTGCCCGAAGCCGACTCCGAAGCCGGCGTTCTCGCCCGGCTTCGCCACCTGGGCGCCGCTAATGCGGTGTTTACCTCCCTAATCGGCCAGGGCTACTACGGGACCTACCCGCCTGCGGTCATCGTGCGCAACGTCCTCGAGAATCCTGGCTGGTACACCTCGTACACCCCTTACCAGCCCGAGATATCACAGGGCCGGCTCGAAGCGATGCTCAACTTCCAGACGATGGTCGCCGACCTCGCCGGTCTCGACATCGCCAACGCCTCACTTCTTGACGAGGCAACCGCGGTTGCCGAGGCCATGACGATGCTGCGCCGTATCAGCAAGCGGAAGGGCGGGGCATTCTTCGTAGATGCCGAGTGCCATCCCCAGGTCATCGAGGTGGTGCACACCCGGGCCGAACCGCTCGGTATCGAGGTCATTGTCGGCGACCCGGCCGAGATCCACCCGGAGCAGGTCTACGGTGCTGTGCTTCAATACCCGGGCACATCCGGCGTGGTCCGTGACGACCGGGAGCTCATCGCCCGGCTCAAGGACGGCGGTGTCATGGTGGCGGTCGCCACCGACCTGCTGGCACTGACGCTGCTCGTCCCGCCTGGTGAGTTAGGCGCCGACGTGGCAGTCGGGTCGTCGCAGCGTTTCGGGATCCCCATGATGTTCGGTGGTCCCCACGCCGCGTTCATGGCCACAAGGGACGAGTACAAGCGGTCGCTGCCCGGTCGGCTCGTCGGCGTATCTCGCGACACCAAGAACCGGATGGCGCTCCGTCTGGCGCTCACCACCCGGGAGCAGCACATCCGCCGCGAGAAGGCAACCTCCAACATCTGCACCGCCCAGGCGCTGCTGGCGGTGATGGCCGGCCTCTACGGGGCGTGGCACGGGCCCGAAGGACTCACCGGTATCGCCGACGAGGTGCACCGACTCACCTCCCAGCTGGCGGCGCGACTCAGCGGCGGTGGTCTGGAATTGGCCAACGATACCTGGTTCGACACGGTGACCGTGCTGGTTCCCGGGCGGGCAGAAGAAGTCGTTGCCGCCGCCGAGGATCGCAAGATCAACCTTCGTATCGTCGACCGTGACCGCGTCGGGGTGTCGTTCGACGAGACGACCACACAGGCAATAGTCGATGCCGTCGTCGAGTCGTTCTTCATCGCCGACAGCGCCATCGATGCTCCATCGGGTATCCCCGCGAGCCTGCGCCGCACCTCAGAGTTCATGACCCACGAGGTGTTTCATCGCTACCGCAGCGAGACCGAGATGATGCGATACCTGCGCCGTCTCCAGGGCCGGGACATCGCCCTCGATCGGTCGATGATCCCACTCGGCTCGTGCACGATGAAGCTGAACGCCGCCACCGAGATGGCGGCGATCACCTGGCCGGAGTTTGCCAACATCCATCCCTATGCACCGCTGGAGCAGGCGGCCGGGTACCTCGAGATGATCGGGGACCTGGAGCGCTGGCTGGCAGAAGCCACCGGCTACGACGCCGTGTCGCTCCAACCAAACGCCGGCTCGCAGGGGGAGTACTCGGGGTTGCTGGCCATCCGGGGGTACCACCAGAGCCGCGGCGAGGGCCATCGCAACATCTGTCTCATCCCGGCATCGGCGCACGGTACCAACCCGGCAAGTGCCGTCATGGCGGGTCTCCAGGTGGTGGTGGTCGCCACCGACGACGGCGGGAACGTCGATCTCGAGGATCTGCGGGCCAAGGCCGCCGCAAACGCCGACAGGCTCGCCGCCCTGATGATCACCTACCCGTCAACCCACGGCGTCTTCGAGGAGAAGGTGCGTGAGATCTGCGAGGTCGTCCACCAACACGGCGGCCAGGTGTACATCGACGGAGCCAACCTGAACGCCCTGCTCGGTGTGGCCAAGCCGGGCGAGTTCGGTGGGGACGTGTCGCATCTCAATCTGCACAAGACGTTCGCCATACCGCACGGTGGTGGCGGGCCGGGTGTCGGCCCGATCGGGGTCAAGGCACACCTCGAGCCGTTCCTGCCCGGCCATCCACTGGTCCACGACCAGGACGGATACCGGGACGGGAGCGGGGCCGTAGCGGCGGCACCGTGGGGCTCGGCCGGGGTGTTGCCTATCTCGTGGGCATACATCGCCCTGATGGGGGCATCGGGGCTGGAGAAGGCGACCGAGGTAGCGATCCTGTCGGCCAACTACATCGCTACCCGGCTCTCCGACCACTACCCGGTCCTGTACACGGGCAGCAACGGGCTGGTCGCCCATGAGTGCATCCTCGACCTCCGCGAGATCAGCCACGAGACCGGCGTGACCGCAGACGACGTCGCCAAGCGGCTCATCGATTACGGCTTCCACGCCCCGACGATGTCCTTCCCCGTACCGGGAACGCTCATGGTCGAGCCGACCGAGTCGGAGAGTCTTGAGGAGCTCGATCGCTTCATCGAGGCGATGGTCGCCATCAAGGGTGAGGTCAATGAGATCGCCTCCGGGGCGGTTCCGTTGGAGGACAGCGCCTTGCACAACGCCCCGCACACAGCTGAGGACGTCGTCGCCGACGGCTGGACCCATGGTTACGACCGGGAGCTTGCCGCCTTCCCGGTGCCTGCGCTTCGCCAGGACAAGTACTGGCCGCCGGTGAGCCGGATCGATGGTGCCTACGGCGATCGCAACGTCGTGTGCGCTTGCCCGCCCATGGAGGTCTACGAGCAGGGGATCGTCGACTGATCGCACCCGGATCCGGCGTCGAGTGTCAGCCTCGTTGTTGATCATCGGGGTGACGTCCGTGACCTCGCAACCTGAGGACCCGCACCCGCTTCAAGCACGATCGGTGTCACTCGCGTTGAGTCGGTGCCGTCGATGCGCTCGGTCGCCCCGAGCCTCGACACGGTACGCGCGGCTGCTCAGGAGTGAAACTCGAACAGCTCGATCGGGTTGCCCGCCGGGTCCTCGAGGAGGACCTGGTCGCCGCCGACACCCCGTACGATGTCGCTGCGAAACCTGACGTCTTCCGCACGGAGACGCTCCACCAGCGCATTGAGATCGTCGACCGGGAGTGAGATCCGGTTCCAGCCTCCAGGCTCGGGAGCGGTACCGTCGGGCATCGTCTGTCCTCCACCTCCCCGTTCGCTGGGAGCGCTCAACAGGAGGCGGAGGTCGCCCCGGTCGATCATCGCAAAGGTAGGCGCCGGATGCATTACCTCGGTGAAGTCGAGGTGGGTGGTGTAAAAGGCGATTGCGGCGTCGACGTCATCGACGATATAGCGAACGCTGACTGTGGCCATGCCTGCTCCTTGCTCTGCCGTCAGGGTAGCGAATGGCTTTCGGCAGAAGGTCGCGGGGTGGATGAGAGGACGGCTGCGAGACAGAAACGAGCATATGCGGGGAGGGGCTGCGGCAAGCTGCCGGTACGGATAGGCCGAGTATCGGGCGATGATGGAACCCGATTGCCGGTCTCTGCGTGTGTTTGTGACACAACCACCAACCGTCGGAGGACGCGACACGTGATCCGTGACGATCTACAGCCGAGGATCCGCCCCTCACGCTTCGAGGACTTCTATCGACTCAACCGGGACGACCTGGTTCGTGCTCTGTCGATCACACTCCGGGACGCCGACCTGGCAGCCGAGGCGGCGGACGAGGCGATGGCTCGTGCCTTCCAACGATGGGCGAGGTTGCGTGCGTACAACAACCCGGCGGGATGGGCCTACCGGGTTGGGTTCAACTGGGCGATATCCCGGCTCAGGAAGCGGCGACGCGAGGTTGCGGAGGTCATGGCCGAACCGGCCGTGTGGGATCCGGATCCTTTCGACCCGCTGTTGGCAAGCGGAATCGGGGCTCTCACCGATCACCAGCGAGCTGTTGTCGTTCTGCGCTACTTCCTCAACATGTCCCTCGAGGAGATCGCAGATACGCTCCAGATCCGTCTGGGAACGGTCAAGAGCAGGCTGCACCGTGCGCTGATCCAGCTCCGGGACGTTTTGGAGGTGAGCTCGTGAATCTGGAAGACCGTGTTCGTGACGAATTGGTGTCGGAGGCAGGCAGGGTGGTGCCACCTCCCGGGCAGATGGACGCCGTTATCGCAAGGGGACGTCGGCGTCGCGCCTTGACCATGACCGCGGTGGGGGCGGCGATGGCCGTCAGCGTGGCTGCCGTCGGGATAGCCGTCGCGTCCATCCGACCGGGCGGCGAGGAGCTAGGCGGAGTGTCGAGCACAGCGGTGGCCACGGCGACCACGACGACCTCGATGGTCACGTCGACAACCGCGGAGCCTGTGGTCACGACCATGGCTCCGGCGTACTACGTGGGATTGGCCGTGGCCTCTAGGGACGGCATCGTTGTTTCCCGGGACGGCGGGGAGGCCAGTGGCGGTGATGTTGGGCCGATCATGCTCGCGCTCAGCGACGGAGGTGGCGGCTATGTGTTCCAGATCGGGACGTCCGCCAGCGATATCCTGTGTCTCGGGGGCAACGACTCGGGAAGTTTGTGCTCGGGCGATGCTACTCAACCTGCCTCAATCATCTCACCCGCGGCGGGGCAACGACTCCAGCTCTTCCAGGTAACTGAGGTAGCGGGGCATACCTCGGTTGTGTACATGGCGGAGACGGGCACACCGGGACAGGATTCCTTTGCTCAGGACCTCCACGTCTACGACATGGTGACCGGCGTCGATCGGAACGTCGCCGCAGTCGGAGATTCCGACGCCTATGTCGTGCACGTCTCGTATGCGATGGGAACGTATTTGCTCACGATGGAATCCGCCGAGGGTCTCACCTGGTTCGATACGGTCGGCGCCGACGGGTCACCGGTCGAGCTGTCCGGGAATCCCCAGGATCACGCCACCGCTGACGCCGTGACGACCGTGTGGGTTGGTGACGGTGTCATCGCCCCGGACGGGGAGTCGATGTCCTTCTTGCACGGTTTACCGCGCAGCGAGGCGCCGTTCCAGCTGGTCGTAGTCGACTTGACGAGCGGCGACGAGATCTCGAGCACGCAGATAAGCGGTGTACGAGACGACAACGTCTCATGGCTGGATTGGAACGGTATCGTTGCAGTGGTCAGCGCGTCCGGATCACCGGCCCGCGTCGTGCTGAACGGTGAGGTGGTCGACAGCCCGTCGGTGGAGGGTATTGCGACCCTATTGCGCTGAGTGAGGGTCAACCGGTCGGGTTCTCCCCAGTCGGGGGTATCGCCTCCCTCGACCGGTGACCGGGCATCAGGGTCAGGTGCTCAGGTCTTGACCGACCCGAGTTGGGAGGCGATTTCGGCGGCCCATTCGTCGATCGCCTCCCAGTCGCGGAAATCGCCGGTCGGCGTCGCCTGGCGGGTTTTAAGCATGCGCCGCATGAATCGCACCGCCATCCCAACCGGCGGGGCCTCGGAGTCCCAGGCGCCAAAGAAGATCCTCTCGCCCTGCGGTTGGAGCAACTCGTCCAGCTCGTCGAATTCCTTGGGTCGGGAGGCCTCAATGACGTCGCGGCCTTCCTTGTCGACGAGACCGGTACCCAGCGGACCGCTGCTGAACAGCCACACCGGTTGGCCGACCAGGGCGGTGTGGTGCTGTTATACAGGAGTGCGGCATCGGGCTGGTCACGTTGCGATCCCTACACAGGAGGCTGGCATTCCAGGCGCCGCCGCTGGTCCGGAGCGGTCCGCTGGACGCCGCCACCCTTGGTGTGGCGATCAGATCGCTCGGCATCGCTGCGGATGAGGTTGTGGATGCCGCGTGGGTGGATAACGGCCCAGGGTGGGTCGCGGTCAGGATCGAGGATCCGGATCGCGTGCTGGCCATCGAGCCGGAATATGCTCCCCTCGACATCGGCATCGTGGCGCCGTACCCGCCCGGCGCATCAGCCCAGTTCGAGGTACGTGCGTTCTTTCCGGTGGATCGTGTCATGCGCGAGGACCCGGTGATGGGCAGTCTCAACGCCTCGTTGGCGCAATGGATGCTCGCCGAGGGGTGGCGCAGGCCCCCTATATCGCCGCTCAGGGCAAGGCTCTGGGTCGCGACGGGCGTGTCTATGTCGAGGAGGATGCGGGGGCGATCTGGATCGGTGGTGACTCGGTCACCTGCATAGAGGGCACCGTAGACATCTGAATACGGATGCGCGTCGGTGGTCACGCTGGTGGCCCGTGACCACCATGAACCCGGATCATCAACTTCCGGTGTTGATCCCCGGCGACCACGCTCAGCTCGAATTCGCCCGGCTCAATCCGCTTCTGCATCGCCTGATCGATGAGAGCAAACGCTGCCTCTTCGAGCCGCAGCCCGACGGTGGTTGTCTCTCCGGGCGTGAGTTCGACACGCTCAAACGCAGCGAGCCGGCTTGGCTGGGCGACAGAAGCAACGGTGTCGAGGATGTGGACCCGGATCAGCTCGGATCCACGACGCAAACCGCTATTTGCGATCTCGACCTCGAGCTCGATGGCGGCGCCGTTGCCGAGTTCCCCAATCGTGATCTCGGTCGGGGTTGCCACCACGGACCCCAGCACAAAGCTGGTGTACGACAGCCCCGATCCAAATGGAAAGAGCGGGGAAGGATCCGAGTGCAAGTAGCCGCGACCCGCCGAAGGTTGACGCCCGCTGTAAATGGGTATCTGGCCGGTCGACCGCGGGAAGGTGACCGGGATGCGTCCGGCAGGATCCGCATCCCCGGCGAGGATGCGGGCGATTGCCTCACCACCCCGCTCACCCGGATAACAGCTCCACAGCACGGCATCTGCGACGGCAACTACACGCCGCAAATCGACAGGACCCGCGCTGATGACCATGGCAACGGTCGGCGTCCCGGTGGCGGCGATCCGCTCGATCAGCTCGTCCTGTCTGCCGGCCAATGTCAACTCGGCGCGGTCGCCTAGGTGATCGAACCACCAACCCTCCCGATGAGTCGCCTCGTTGCCCCCGACCACGACGACGGCAACGTCGGCCGTGGCCGCGGCGGCAACCGCGCATGTCATACGGTCGTCATCTGCGGCAGGGTCGGCGAGTCGGATCTCGTCTTGCCACCATGTCTTTGGACCCGCCGGATCATCGGTTATCCGGCATCCTTCCTCGTAGTCGACGGTCCATGACTCGAACCGTGTGCGGAGGCCATCCAGAACCGACGACCCGGCCGCGTCCGGGTCCGTATACCCGCCGAGATGGGCGTGGGCGGCGTTGGGACCGCATACGAGCATTACGCCCGAGGAGCTGGCGTCGAGCGGCAACCGTCCTCTGCCGTTGGTGAGCAACACGATTGCTCGCTCCGCGGCCCGCCGTGCCAGATCTCGATGAGCCGGGCGGTCGATGCTGATGGAATCTGTTTGCGCCTCGGTGTCCAGGAGACCCAGGCGGTCCTTGGCGGTCAGCACGTTCCGGCAAGCCCGGTCGACCACATCGGTGGCGAGCCGGCCGCTGCGCACGTGCTCGACGAGGGATGGTGCGCACATGGGCTCGGGTATCTCGCAGTCGATCCCGGCGGCAAACGCCAGCAGGGCGGCATCTGCCGGGTCACGGGCGACCCGGTGTACGGTCTCGAGCTGATGCATGCCGAATCCGTCGGAAGTGACCATGCCGGCGAAGCCGAGCTCGTCGCGCAGGACCGTGGTGATCCATCGGGCGTTACTGTGCATCGGGATGCCGTCGAGCTCGTTGTAAGCGACCATGATCGCCCCTACGTTGGCCCGGTCGATCACCGTCCGGAACGGCAGCAGGTGATCGCGACGCAACTCGCGCTCACCAATCGTGATGGGAGCGGCGTTTGTGCCCGCCTGCGGCATCCCGTGCCCGACGAAATGCTTGGCACAGGCCAGCACCCGATCGGGTGCGATCCGATCCCCGGTTCCCTCGAGGCCGACCACGGCGGCAACACCCATTGTGGCCACATGATGGGGATCCTCACCGAATGTCTCCTCGACCCGACCCCACCGTGGATCGCGCGCCAGATCGAGCACGGGAGCGTATATGTAGTTGCTGCCCCGGGCCCGACATTCGCGAGCCACGGCTGCATAAACGGCCTCGACCAAGGCCGGATCCCACGTCGCACCCAGACCGAGAGCCGCGGGAAAGACAGTGGCTCCACCACCCATCACGCCGTGCACCCCCTCCTCGTTGAAGAGCACGCCGATCCCAGCCCTGGTCCCCTCCCGGATGGCCGTCTGCACCGCTGTGGTCAACTGCCGCGCCGCCGTCTGATCACGACCAACGCTCGGGCGACCGAGCTGACCGGTGCCGTATGGGAATCGGACCAGCAGGGCCTCGACGTCAACGCTGCCACCGCTCAACTCCGGCAGCTCGTAGCAACGGCCGCCGCACGACAGTTGCGCCACCTTCTCCTCGAGGCTCAGCGACGCAAGTATCTCGTCGATCGATCGCACCCGGCGCACCCTAGCGGGAGAGTCACCGGGCTAGAGCAACAGGTCTCAGTACCGCGACGAGTAGCTGACCAGCGAGCGCATGTAGTTGGTGCGCTCGAAGGATTCCGGATCGGCGGAATGAGCCTGACTCAGGCTGCCCTTGCCCTGCTCGAGCGAGGTGTAGTCGTGCTCGGCGAACCACGACTCCATCTCGAACAGCACCGTGGCGAGATGGCTCGGCCCGTACTTGAGCAGAGCCGATGCCATCTGGGTGACATCCGCTCCGGCCAGGACCAGCTTGACGACGTCCTCACCGGTGTGGACACCAGAGCTGGCTGCGAGCGAGCCGTCGATCCTGCCGCTGAGGATGGCGGTCCACCGCAGCGGGAGACGCAGGTTCACCGGGCTCGACAGGACGATGTCGGGCTTGACCTTGAGTTCCTCGAGGTTGATGTCCGGTTGGTAGAAGCGGTTGAACAACACAAGACCGTCGGCCCCTGCCTCGATGAGACGCCGGGCCATCGACGCCAGCGACGAGAAGTACGGCGAGATCTTCACCGCAAGCGGGATCCCGATCGACCCCTTGACGTCGGAGACGAGATCGATGTAGCTCTGTTCGATCTCGCCGCCGGTCATATTGACATCGGTGGCCACCCGGTAGACATTCAGCTCGAGGGCGTCGGCGCCTGCCTCCTCCATGTACTTGGCGTACTTGGTCCAGCCACCGGGAGACATGCCGTTGAGGCTGGCGATGACCGGGATCTCCAGCTTCTCCTTGGCCTGCTCCAGCAGCTCGAGATAGTGCTCGGGCCCTGTGTTGTAACTCTCCATCTCGGGCACGTACCCGCCGAAGGCTTCGGGGGAGATAGCGGACCCGTACTCGTACAAGTCGTGAACGGCCCACGAGTCGTGTTCGATCTGCTCCTCGAAGAGCGACGGGAGAACGGCTGCAGCCGCTCCCGCCTCCTCGAGCTGGAGGAGCGTCTCGAGCTTGCCGGTCAGCGGCGACGCCGAGGCGACGAGCGGGTTGGGCAGCTGGAGCCCGAGATACTTCGTAGAGATATCGACGGTCATACTTCTCCCTCCTCGGCGGCAAGCTCTGCCGTCCTCTCCACATGGATCATCTGCTCATAGAGGTGCCACCGGTTGTCGATGTCCTCCTGTGCCAGATCCATGAGCTCGTCGTAGTGGTCCGGGTTGGCCCTGGCCAACATCGCGAACCGGCCCTCGGACTTGGCGAAGTCCCGGAAGGACATCTTTGGTGCCCTGCTGTCGAGTTTCATCCCGGGACGCCCGGCGGCAGCCTCCTCCGGGCTGTACCGGTAGAGCGGCCAGTAGCCGGAATCGGCTGCTTCCTTCTGGTGCGCCATCATCGTCGACATGTCGATGCCGTGGGCGATGCAGGGGCTCAGGGCAATGATCAGCGATGGCCCGTGGTGGGCTTCCGCCTCGGCGAAGGCCTTGGCCACCTGGGTCATGTTGGCGCCCATCGACACCTGCGCCACGTATACGTCGCCGTAGAGCATGGCGATCATCCCGAGATCCTTCTTCATCGTCGCCTTGCCGCCGGCAGCGAACTTGGCGACCGCTGCCCTCGGAGTCGACTTGGAAGCCTGACCGCCGGTGTTCGAATACACCTCGGTGTCGAGTACGAGGATGTTGACGTCTCTGCCCGATGCGAGGACGTGATCTAGACCGCCGAACCCGATGTCGTATGCCCAACCGTCACCGCCCATGATCCAGACATTCATCCGGACCAGATAGTCGGTGAGTGTGTCGAGACGCTTGGCCAGTGGGCTGTCCGTCGTGGCCAAAACACGCTTCAACTCGACTACGCGGTCGCGCTGCTTGGCGATGCCCTCTTCAGACGACTGGTCGGCATCGAGGATCTCACCTGCCAAGCCGCCGATCTCGGGCGCCAGTTCGGCAAGGAGATCCTGCGCCATCACGGTCTGGTGGTCCACCGCGAGACGCATGCCGAGGCCGAACTCGGCGTTGTCCTCGAACAGCGAGTTGGACCACGACGGTCCCCGCCCGTTCTCGTCGACCGTCCATGGTGTTGACGGCAGGTTGCCGCCGTAGATCGACGAGCAACCGGTGGCGTTGGCGACGATCATCCGATCGCCGAACATCTGGCTCATCAGTTTGACGTAGGGCGTCTCGCCGCAACCGGCGCAGGCGCCGCTGTACTCGAAGAGTGGCTTGAGCACCTGGGAGCCTTTGACGGTCGCCGGGTCGGTCTTGGTGCGGTCCCAGTCCGGGATCGACAGGAAGAACTCGTAGCTCTCCTTCTCGACGTCGAGATGGTCCATCTTGGGTTCCATGTTGATGGCTTTGTGCTTGACCTCGGACTTGCTCTTGGCGGGGCACACGTTGACGCAGACGCCGCACCCTGTGCAGTCCTCGGGCGCAACCTGGATGGTCATGCTCATGCCCTCGAAGTCGCGGCCCTTCCACGGCTTGGTGCGGAAGCCGTCGGGTGTGCCGGCTGCGATCGCGGGGTCGTACACCTTCATGCGGATCGCGGCATGTGGGCAGACCAGCGCACACCGGGCGCAGTCGATGCAGATCTCCGGGTCCCAGATCGGGATTTCCAGGGCGATGCTGCGCTTCTCGTATTGTGTCGTTCCGGTCGGGAAGGTCCCATCAACGGGCAACGCGCTCACCGGCAGCAGGTCACCCTTGCCGGCAGCGATCATGCCGGTGACGCGCTGGACGAAATCCGGTGCGTCGGCAGGTACCGGAGCCAGCAACTGATTGGTCGACGTGACCTCGCTCGGGATTGTCACCTCGGCGAGGGCTGCAAGCGACGAGTCGACGGCGGCGTAGTTCTTGTCCAGTATGACCTGACCCCGCTTGCCGTATGCCTTCTTGATGCCGTTCTTGATGGCAGCGATTGCCTCGTCATGAGGCAGGATGTTTGCCAGGGCGAAGAAACAGGTCTGCAGCACGGTGTTGACCCGCTGGCCGAGACCGGCTTCTCCGGCAACGGCGGTGGCGTCGACGACGTAGAACTTCAGCTTCTTGTCGATGAGGTGCTGCTGGGCATTGGCGGGGAGCTCGTCCCACACCTCGTCCGGGCCGTACGGGCTGTTGAGCAGGAACGTCGCTCCCTCATCGGCGACGTCGAGAACGTCGATCTTGTCCATGAAGTTGAACTGGTGGCAAGCCACGAAGTTCGCCTTGCGGATCAGGTAGGTGGAGTCGATCTCGCCCGGGCCGAAGCGCAGGTGGGACACGGTCATCGCACCCGACTTCTTCGAGTCGTAGACGAAGTAGGCCTGCGCCGCCCTGTCGGTGTTCTCACCGATGATCTTCACGGAGTTCTTGTTGGCGCCGACCGTACCGTCGGCGCCGAGGCCGAAGAAGACGCTCTGGACAACATCGGCACGCTCTCGCCAGATGCGCTCGACCGGCAGGCTCAGGTTGGTGACGTCATCGGTGATGCCGATGGTGAAATGCTTCTTGGGCTCGTCTTTGGCGAGCTCGTCGAGCACAGTCATCGCCATCGCCGGGTCGAATTCCTTCGACGAGAGGCCGTAGCGGCCGCCGATGACCCGGGGACCTCCGCCCTTCTCCGCAAAAGCGGCGACGACGTCGAGATAGAGCGGCTCACCGATCGCCCCGGGCTCCTTGGTACGGTCGAGCACAGCTACCTGCTTGACCGTGTCCGGCAGCGCCGAGACGAAGTGATCGACGGAGAACGGCCGGTACAGATGGACCGTCACCATGCCGACCTTCTCGCCTGCGGCGACGAGGTGGTCAACTGCTTCCTTGGCCGCGCCGACACCGGAGCCCATCAACACGATGACCCTTTCAGCATCGGGAGCGCCGTGATAGTCGAACAGGTGGTAGTGCCGCCCGATGAGGGCAGCCAGCTTGTCCATCTCTTCCTGGACGATGCCCGGTGTGGAGTCGTAGAACGGGTTCGATGCTTCCCGTGCCTGGAAGAACACGTCCGGGTTCTGGGCGGTTCCCCGGAGCTTGGGGACGTTGGGGTTGAGCGCCCGCAGCCGGTGAGCGGTGACGAGGTCGTCGTCGATCATGGCCCTGATCGTGTCCTTGCCGATCGCCGTGATCTTCTTGACCTCGTGGGAGGTCCGGAACCCGTCGAAGAAGTGCACGAACGGGACCCGGGCCCGCAAGGTCGCGGCATGGGCGACCAGGGCGATGTCGTGAGCTTCTTGCACCGAAGAGGAGGCGAGGAGGGCGAATCCGGTTTGGCGGGTGGCCATTACGTCTGAATGGTCCCCGAAGATGCTGAGGGCGTGGGTGGCGATGGTCCGGGCGGCCACGTGGAAGACGGCCGGGGTCAGCTCACCGGCGATCTTGTACATGTTGGGGATCATCAACAGCAAGCCCTGCGAGGCGGTGAAGGTGGTGCACATCGAGCCGGCCTGGAGCGCTCCGTGTACGGCCCCGGCGGCACCGCCCTCGCTCTGCATCTCGGTCACGTCGGGGATGACGCCCCAGATGTTGGTCTGACCGTTCTGCGACCAGGAGTCGGCGAGCTCGCCCATGGGTGATGAAGGCGTGATGGGGTAGATGGCGATTACCTCGGAAAGCGCGTGGGCGATCCTGGCGGCGGCCTCGTTGCCATCGACCATGATGTTTTGGGCAGTCAAAATCAGCTCCTCAGCTAGTGGAGTGCATTCAATGATTGCGACTGGGTCGGCCCAACCGGTAGGCCCATTGGTCCCGAGGCGGTAGGCCGTCTGTCAAGACCCTGAAATGCCAGGCGATCAGTGCAGATCCGGCTGCTCACCCGCAGGTTTGGCGATGTGGCGTGCGACGACGTCCCGCCCGGTGCGTTTCGGCGGGTCTCAGTGCTCAGTGCAGGCGGAGCGGAGCCGGTCGAGCACCGGGAGTATTGTCTCCAACTCCTCGGTCGTCATGGCAGAGAAGAAATGCTCGTCCAGATCGGCCAGGTGGGTCTCGGCGACGCCGACAATCTTCTCGGTTCCCGCCTTGGTGAGATGCGCCCACTGGACCCGTCGATCGCTGGGACAACTCACCCTGGCGATGAGCCCGTCTGCTGCCAGCCGGTCGATGAGGCGGGTGACCCCACCCGAGGTGAGCACCATCTGCTCGGCAAGCTGCCCCATCGACATCCGATGCTCAGGCGATCTGGCCACCCGAAGGAGTGCCTCGAACTCGATCGACGTCATGCCGTGGGCATTCAGCAGCGAGGCTTCCATGATCCTGGCGAGACGCCGGCCCGCCTCGACGAACAAACCGAACTGGCCGATTCGCTCGTCGGCGATTGCTTTGTGGGTGGTTGCGGCGGTCATCGAAATCATCTTACCAAGAAACATTTGACTTGTCAGATATCTGAGGTATCATTATCTTAGCAGTCAACTAGAAAGGAATGTCGTGAGCACACTTACCCTTCCCGCAACAGGGACATGGAGCCTCGACACCGCACATACGACGGTGGGTTTCAAGGTCAAGCATCTGATGGCAGCGCGCGTCCGGGGCAGCTTCAGGACTTTCTCGGGAACCATCAATGTCGCCGATCCGGTGGAGAACTCGTCGGTGAATGTCACCATCGACGCCGCATCCATCGACACCGGGGCGAGCGACCGCGACCACCATCTTCGTTCCCCGGACTTCCTCGACGTAGAGAACTTCCCCACACTCGAATTCAACTCGAATACCGTTCGTGTCACCGGTGACGGCTACGCGGTCGACGGCGAACTGACCATTCGCGGCGAGAGCCGCCCGGTCACCCTTGACATGGAGTTCGCCGGCGTCATTCAGGACCCGTGGGGGAATGAGAAGGCCATCTTTTCGGCGAGCACAAAGATCAACCGTGAGGACTGGGGGCTCACCTGGAACGCCCCTCTCGAGGCCGGCGGCTGGCTCGTTGGCAAGGAAGTGACCATCGAGATCGAGCTCGAGGCCGCTAAGGCCTGACCAAAGTGATCAAAGGCCCGGGGCACATCCGATGCCCCGGGCCTTTCTTCGTGAACTTACGGACAGGCTACGTTCCCCGGGCCGCGGAAGTGCGCCGGAATAGGGAGAGCCGGGGCGGCAGCTATCGTCGCGGCGATGGCTACGTTCGAACTGGTACTACCGGGAAAGATCGTCTTCGGGGTAGGGGCGTCCGCTGAGCTGGGGACGCGGGCGGCCTCCCTGGGTAGCAGGGCTCTTGTCGTCACCGGCAAGGAGCCACTCCGTCAGCAACCCCTGATCGACGGTCTGGAAGCCGCCGGCGTCGCCGTCATTTCGTTCTGCGTCGGTCACGAGCCGACCGTCGAGGACGTGAAGCGGGGCACCGACATCGCCCGCGGGCCCGGCTGTGATCTCGTCGTCTCGATCGGGGGCGGGAGCGTGCTCGACACGGGGAAAGCCATTGCCGCTCTCCTCAGCAACCCGGGCGACGTGATGGAGTACCTCGAGGTTATCGGCGATGGTAAGCCGCTTACTACGATGCCTGTACCCCATGTCGCTGTCCCGACCACGGCCGGGACCGGGTCCGAGGCGACCAAGAACGCGGTCCTGCTGTCGGAGAAGCACGCCGTCAAGGTGAGCATGCGCAGCCCATTCATGGTGCCGACGATCGCTCTTGTGGACCCCGACCTCACTCAATCGATGCCGAGGTCGGTGACCGTGAGCAGTGGCCTCGATGCCTTGACGCACCTGCTCGAGTCGTACGTCTCTCTCCGGGCGAACCCGCTGGTTGATCCGTTCTGCGAGGACGGGATCAGACGGGCAGCTCGCTCGCTACAGCGCGCCGCCGCCGACGGTGACGACTTGGATGCTCGGCTCGATATGTCGCTGGCGAGCCTCTATGGCGGGATTGTCCTTGCCAACGCAGGGCTCGGCGCGGTCCATGGTTTCGCCGGTGTGCTCGGCGGCCGTCTCCACGTGCCCCACGGTCTTGCCTGTGGATGCCTACTTGCCCCGGTCTTCGACGCCAACATCAGTGCGGCAGAGGCTGCGAATGCTCCCGTGTTGCCTAGGTTCGCCCGGGTCGCCCGCTGGCTGACAAGAGACTCTGATGCGAATCCTCGTGCGGCGGTCACATGGCTTTTCGATCTGACAGAGTCCCTCGGTGTGCCATCGCTAAGCGACTATGGCCTCATAGCCGACATGTACGAGGGCATCTGCGAAGGCGCATTGCGCTCCAGCAGCATGAAGGGCAACCCGATCCCACTCGATCGAGCTGAGCTCGCGCGCATCCTCGCCCGCGCTGCCTGAGGACTCTATGCGACGGCAGTCCGAGAGCGCGTGGAGCTACGATCGGTAGCCCGTCCGCATCGAGGAGCACCGTGGCCCCGCAACAGCCCTACCCACTCGATTGGGAGCCGCGGCTCATTGTTGCCGCCTGGGCCGGGTCCCCGCCTCCTGTCTCACAGCCGGTTAGGTTCCGTTCGTCGTTCACGCTCCCCAAACCGGTCGTGACAGCGGACCTGTGGATGACGGCCTGCGGTGTGTTCGAGGCAGAGATCAACGGCTCGGTTGTCGGTGACCACGTGCTTTCGCCCGGCTGGACGAGCTACCACCACCGCCACCGCCTGATCCACCATGACGTCGGCCCGCTGCTGTCCGACGGGCGGAATGCGATCGGTGTCACGGTCGCCGAAGGCTGGTACCGGGGCCGTATCGGCTTCGGCGGCGGCGTGCGTGAGATCTACGGCTCAGAAATCGGACCTATCGCGTTGCTGGCAATCACACACCCGGACGGGACGGTGACGCGGGTCGTCACCGACGAGGGTTGGAGCGCAGACCCCAGCCCGATCGTCGCCTCCAGTCTCTACGACGGCGAAACACTGGATGCCGCCCGGCTAGACCCGGCATGGTCGCAGCCCGTTTTCGACGATTCGGATTGGTCCGGTGTCGAGGCGAGACCTTTCGATGTCCGCCCGCTCTTTGTGCCGGTGAGCCCGCCGGTGCGGCGCATCGAAGCCATTGCTCCGGTGTCGATCGACTACAGAGAATCGGGCCGGGCGATCGTCGACTTCGGTCAGAACATCGCCGGGCGGCTCCAGATGGAAGTGCCGGCGGCGCCGGGGAGAACGATCACGGTCCGGCACGCCGAGGTGCTGGAGCACGGCGAGCCCGCGTTCCGGCCGTTGCGGGGAGCGGCAGCTACCGACCGGATCATCTGCGGCGCAGATGCGCTGACGTGGGAACCCAGGTTCACGATCCACGGGTTTCGCTATGCGCAGATCGAAGGCTGGCCCGGGGAACTGACGTCTGATGATTTGCGTGCCGTCGTGTGCCACACCGACTTCGATGAATTGGGGGAGTTCGAATGCTCCAACGCATTGCTGAACCGTTTCCACGAGAACGCACGGTGGAGCGCACGGGGCAACTTCGTCGACATTCCGACCGATTGCCCGCAGCGTGACGAGAGGCTGGGCTGGACGGGAGATCTCCAGGTTTTTGGCGACGCCGCCTTCTTCCTTTTCGACTGTGCATCCATGATCGAATCCTGGCTGGAGGATCTCGCCGCCGAGCAGATCGAGCACGATACGGTGCCGATCTATGTGCCATGGGTGCAACTGATGATTCCCCCGGTGCCGATGGCGGCGTGGGGCGACGCTGCGGTGGTCGTACCCTGGTTGCTCTACCAGCATTTCGGCGATCCCGCGGTGCTTCGCCGCCAGTACACGAGCATGTGCTCCTGGGTCGATCAGATCACCGACCTGGCCGGCGACGACCTGCTGTGGAAACCGGGTCTCCAGTTTGGGGACTGGCTGGATCCGATCGCCCCTCCCGATCGTCCTGCGTCCGGGCGCACCAGCCCGGAGCTAGTGGCAGTGGCCTATCACGCCTATAGCGCCGGGCTCGTCGCCCAGGTTGCGAGAGTGATCGGTGAGGATGCCGACGCCGCCCGGTATGGCAGACTGGCCGTGGCAATCCGGAAAGCATTCCAGGCCGAGTTCGTCACACCAAATGGTCTGATGGCGAGCGACTCGCAGACGGCGTACGCACTTGCGCTCCAATTCGACCTGCTGTCAACCGCAGACCATCGGGCTCGGGCGGCTAGCCGATTGCGTGATCTCGTAGAGCGAGACGGTTTCCACATCGGCACCGGCTTCGTTGGGACACCACTCGTTTGCGACGCCCTGGTGGATGGCGGGTATCCCGACGATGCCTATCACCTGCTGCTGCAGACCGAGGTTCCCTCGTGGCTCTATCCGGTGACGATGGGAGCGACGACGATCTGGGAGCGCTGGGACAGCATGCTCCCGGACGGGTCGGTGAATCCGGGGGAGATGACGTCCTTCAATCACTACGCCCTCGGGGCCGTGGCCTCGTTCCTCCACCGGCGGGTGGCCGGTCTCGGCCCGGCGGCACCGGGATATTCGAGGCTGGCGATACGCCCGCTACCGGGTGGTGGTCTCAGCTACGCCGAAGCGAGCCGTGAGTTGCCCACCGGGCGAGCCCGGGTGAGATGGGATCGGGCCGGCGACGAGTTCCGGCTCCACCTCGAGGTCCCCGACGGCGTCGTGGCCGAGGTCGAGATGCCGGATGGGAGCTCGATGGAGGAGGTCGGCGCCGGTGTTCACGACCTCGCGTGTCGTTTCCGGCCATCTGCCGACGATCCGCCCCGGCCGGCACCGCTGTTCCCGCCACCCGAGTAGGAGGTCCCGGGGGCAGAGCCGAGGGCTCGGCTCTGCCGAACTCCTGCTGCGCTTCCGTAGAGACGAGGATCTCATGGGAGGACTCCGCGTGGTTGGGCGAGCGCAGACGGAACACGATGGAACGTTTCATGCTCAGCGCGCAGCCTCTTGTACCGTGTTTGTATGGAGGGCTGGTCATTATTTCCCCTAGACAAGACCGTTTCGCCTGCGCTATGGTTGAAACGTTTCAATCAACGGTTGGAGGAGAGACCGAAGATGCGGGAGGAGACAGTGTCTGTGGTCAGTCACAGCGTCGGCGGGTTCGGGAGCGCAGGGAGCGTGGTGCCGTCGTGATGAAACGGGCCGTCAGCATTCGTGAGGTTGCCATGCGAGCCGGTGTGTCGCTGGGAACCGTCTCCAACGTGCTGAACCGGCCCGAATCCGTCGCCGAACCTACGAGACGGGCCGTCTTGACGGCCATCGAAGAACTCGGGTACGTGCGCAACGCCTCCGCCTCACGTTTGCGAGCGAAGAAGAGCACAGTGATGGGGGTGCTGGTGGTCGACTACGCCAACCCCTTCGTTACCGCATACGTCGAAGCCGCCGAGCAGGCACTGGCCACGTACGGCTATTCCGCCGTCGTCGCCGGGACCGGGTTTGACTTCGAACGTGTTGAGCGCCAACTCCTGCAACTGGAGGAGTTCCGCGTGGCGGGCGTCGTCCTCCCGCCGATCTTCACCGAGGAGCTTGCTCCTCGGATCGAGGCTATGCGCGCTCGGGGCATGTCGTTCGCATATGTCGGGGGCATCAGTTCGACAACCGAGGGTTGCTCGACCGATATCGATCAGATGGATGGTGGACGGCTCGCCGGCCAACACCTCCTCGAGATCGGCCGCCGCAGGATCGTGTTCGTGACGGGCCCACGCGACCTGGACTTCGCCAACCTTCGGCTGGACGGGCTCCGTGCGGCGGCGGCCGATCGTGACGACGTCGTGATCGAGGTCGTCTGGGTCGACAACCTCACCGGCATCGACGGTCACGCTGCCACCGACGCCATCCTCGCGTACGAGCCCGATGGCGTCTTCTGCGCAAACGATCTGACGGCTCTCGGTGTTCTTCGTGGCCTCATCGAGCGCGGTCGTCGTGTTCCTGAGGACATCGCCCTGATCGGGTACGACGACATCATCTTTGCCGAGATCGCCACCGTCCCCCTCACCACCATCAGACAGCCCCCAGCCATCGGTGCCGCCGCCGCCGAGCTGCTTGTCAACGAGGCAAACGAACCAGATCACATCCATCGGCGTATTTCGTTTGCCCCGGAGCTGGTGGTGCGAGATTCAACCGTATCCACCGAGAGGAGCCTTCCGAAGGTGGGGTAAGCCAGAGACCACAACCCGGAGAGACCGGCGTCTGCCGGTCGGTACCAATCAAGGAAACGACCTACGGAGGAGAAATGCGAAAACTGAAGGCAATCGCCGTGCTGGTGGTCTTCGCCCTCGTCGTCGCCGCTTGCGGCGGCAGCGACTCAGGCGAGACCACCACGACAGCCGGAGGGGATTCCGGCAGTCAGACAACCACCACGGCAACCAATGGCGAAACCGGCAGCACCTCTGCTGAATCGACGGCTGCGCCCATGGCGCATGGCGGCACCCTGACACTAGCTGTGATCGTTGACGTGGTCAGCTGGACGGCGGCGGAGTCACGGTTTGGCCAGAACGCCGAGCAGTATCAGGTTGTATACGACGGCCTGGTGCGGGCTACGCCCGAAGGCGAGCTCGAGCCATGGCTGGCGACAGACTGGTCCTACAACGAAGACAACACGGTGCTCACCATGCACCTGCGTGACGACGTGACCTTCACGGACGGGACCCCGTTCAACGCCGACGCCGCCGCCCAGAACCTGATTCGCTTCAGGGATGGGACCGGATCCAACGCGTCGTTCCTGGCGTTGATTGATGATGCCGTTGCGGTGGACGAGTTCACGCTCGAGATCCACCTGTCGGCGCCGAACCCGGCACTGCTCAACCATCTGGCCGTGACGGCTGGGCTGATGCAGAGCCCGGCAACCTTCGGAGCCGCCGACGAGGCGACAAACCCGATCGGTAGCGGCCCGTACATCATGGATGTCGCCAACTCGACGGTTGGGTCGTTCTACACGTTCAACGCGAATCCCGACTACTGGAACCCCGACATGCAGTATTGGGACCAGGTCGTCTTTCGGGTCATCGGTGACCCGAACGCCATTGCCAACGCGCTCAAGACGGGTGAGGTTGATGGTGCCATCATGCTCGGCAAGGAACTCGTGCCGGAGGTCGAGGCCGCCGGTCTGGCCACGGTGACCTGGCCGCTCGACTGGTGGGGATACTCACTCATCGACAGGGCCGGCTCGATGGGCAGCCCGCTCGGAGATGTCAGAGTGCGGCAGGCGATCAATATGGTGATTGATCGCCAGGCGATCTCTGATGCGATCGGTCTCGGTTATGCAGAACCCACCAACCAGGTGTTCCCCCCAAACAGCCCGGGATACCACCCCGAGCTCGAGAACTTCTATCCCTACGACGTCGAAGCGGCAAAGGCGCTGATGGCTGAGGCAGGGTATGCGGACGGGTTCACGCTCGACATGCCCGTTTCGAGTCGGCTAAACGAAGCCATTTACGCGATTTCCGCGGACTCGTTGAGCCAGATAGGCATCACGGTCAACCACGTCGACGAGGGAGCCGACTTCATCGGCGCTTTGTTGACGCCGAAGTACCCGGCGTACTTCATGGCCCTTCAGCAGCAGGCCAATGACTACGACGCGATCGAGTTCATGCTCGGCCCCAACGCCACGTGGAACCCGGCGAAGTACACCGACGAGACCTCCGCGGATCTGATCAAGCAGATCCAGTACGAGACCGACCCGGCCAAGTACGACCAGCTCGTCTCAGACCTGGGTGAGTACATACTCGAGCAGGCCTGGTTTGCCCCGTGGATGCGCCCGCTCCAGGTGTACGCGTACAACCCGGATGTCGTGAATGTGCAGTCCCAGGTCGGCAACGCGGTGCCGTATATCTGGAACTTCACTCCAGCCGGCTAGCCCATACGGTGGTTTGGAGCCCCCGGCAGCGGGGGCTCCAAGACCACATCGTGGAGGAGGAGACCATGCTCAGGTACATTGCCAAACGCGTCGGCGCAGGCGTCGTATTACTCCTTGGAGTGTCAACAGTGACCTTTGTCTTGCTGACGCTCGGGGCGGGCAACATCGCTCGCAACCAGCTGGGGATGAATGCTACCGAGGAACAGGTCCAGCAGCTCACCAAGCAGCTCGGACTCGACCGACCGGTGCTGGAGCAGTACTGGGCGTGGCTTCGCAACGCAGTCACGGGTGACTTCGGGAGGTCTTGGTTCTCTCCGTCCACAGTTTTCGACTCGATCAGCCGCCGACTCACCATCACACTCACGATCGTGATCGGTGCAATGCTGGTTGCGGTCCTCATCGCGGTGGTCCTCGGCGTCATCGGAGCCGTCCGCGGCGGCGGTGTTGACCGCTTCGTCCAAGGCGTCGCGCTCACCGGGTTCGCCATCCCGGGATTCCTCGTTGCCTTCGCTGTAATCACTCTGTTTGCAGTCAAGCTCGGTTGGTTCAAAGCAGGCGGATTTGTCCCATTCGGAGAATCCTGGACCGGGTGGCTGAGGTCCATCACGCTACCCGTGCTCTCGCTGGCTGCCGGAGCCATGGCGGCGGCAACACTCCAGATCCGTGGCACGGTGCGCGACGCTCTCGAAAACGACTATGTGCGCACTCTGCGAGCGCGGGGTGTCCCGGGTCGCCGGGTGTTGTTCGAGCACGTGCTGCGCAACTCCGCCGGCCCGGCCCTACAGGTCATTGGTGTGCAGTTCATCGGGATGCTCGGTGCGGCAATCATCATCGAGAGGCTCTTCGTATTGCCCGGCCTCGGCGAGATCGCCGTCACGTCCACACAGCAGGGTGATATCCCCCTGGTGATGGGGCTGGTCGTTGTTGTGGCCGTGTTGGTCGTCATTGTCAATCTGGCCATCGATCTGATCACCGCGTGGCTCAATCCGAAAGTGAGGCTGTCATGACGGGCACCACTCCGGTTGAGGTCCACGGAGACACGCGAGGTCAAACAGAGCACATTGTCAAGCGCATCCTGACGCGTCCAGGTGCATTGATCCCGTTGATCGTCCTTGTTCTGATTCTCCTCTCGGGCATATTCGCCCGCGTACTGAGTCCGTACGATCCAGGCGCGACGGATCTCACCAACATTCTTTCCGGGCCGAGTTCGGCTCACTGGTTGGGCACCAGCAGCTCGGGCCAGGACGTGTTGTCGCGGCTGCTCTACGGAGGGCAGAACACGCTGACTGCGGCGGGTCTGGCGATGATCATCGCCCTATCCGTCGGAACGGTGACCGGGTTGATTGCCGGGTACTTCTCGGGATGGTTCGACACCATCTCCAACTGGGTGGTCTCGCTGGTCATGTCGATGCCGGCGATCGTCGTTGTCCTGGCGGCAAGCGTTGTGCTGGGCAAGTCCGTATATACGGCAATGGCGGTGTTCGGTTTCCTCATGGTTCCCGGCTTCTACAGGTTGGTATCGGGAACGGTACGAGAAGTGAGAAACGAGCTGTACGTTGATGCGGCGCGGGTCACCGGCCTGAGCGACACGCGGATCATCGGGCGCCACATTCTCTCGGTGGTGCGAGCCCCGATCATCATTCAAGCCGGGCTCATCTTCAGTATCGCAGTGCGGATCCAGGCCGGCCTCGAGATCCTGGGTCTCGGCGACGCCAACACGGCCACGTGGGGTGGCATGTTGCGCGAAGGATTCCGTCAGCTCACGATCCAGCCGCTACTGGTGTTCTGGCCCGGCCTCATCCTCGCCCTCACCATGCTGGCGCTCACCCTGTTCGCCAACGCCGTTCGGGACGAGTTGGAGGCGACCGGTCCCCGTGTCCGGCGCAAGGATCGCAAGCGTCCTCCCGAGCCCAACGTCCCCGTACCAGAGGCCGCCCCGATCCACCACGCCGCAGTTGCTTTGGACCAACCTGTGCTGCTCGAGGTATCCGGTCTCACCATCGGTTACCCGGATGGCTTCGGACGGTACGCACCCGTGGTGCGAGACGTGAGCCTGACGGTGCACCGCGGCCAGGTACTGGGGTTGATCGGCGAGTCGGGCTCCGGGAAGACCCAGACCGCTTTCGGTGTCATGGGCTTGCTTCCCGCAACAGGACGCATCCTCGCCGGCTCTATCACGTTCGATGGGCAGCCGCTGATCGTAGATAGCAACGACCTCGGCAGGCAGCACGAGATACTCGGCAACCGTATCGGCTACATCCCGCAAGAACCGATGAGCAATCTCGATCCCACCTTCACTGTGGGCCATCAGCTCGTAGAGCCGATGAGGATGGTGCTGGGGATCGACAAGAGGGAGGCCCGCCGGCGTGCCCTCGACCTGCTCGAACGAGTCGAGATCCCCGATCCGGTACGGACGTTCGACTCTTACCCCCACCAGCTGTCCGGAGGCATGGCGCAGCGTGTGCTGATCGCGGGGGCGGTGTCCTGTGGCGCCGACCTCATCATCGCCGACGAACCGACCACGGCGCTCGATGTGACGGTGGAGGCCGAGGTGCTCGACTTGCTACGTGAGCTACAGAAAGACACCAACGTTGCTCTGCTCCTGGTGACCCACAACTTCGGTGTGGTCGCCGACCTCTGCGATCAGGTCGCCGTGATGCAGTACGGCACGATCGTTGAATCCGGTCCGGTGCGATCGATCTTCCACGATGCCCAGCATCCATATACCCAATCGCTCCTCGATGCGATTCTCGATGGCTCCGAAGGCAGGGAACCGTACCGTGCTCCGAGCATGGAGGTAGCGCGATGACAGAGCCCATTTGCGTCTGCGAGCACGTTGACATCACCTATCCGGGCCGTGGCCTGCGCCACCCCGGTTATCACATCATCAAAGATGTGTCGGTCGACATCCGACGGGGCGAGTGCGTTGGTCTCGTCGGCGAGTCCGGGTCCGGGAAGACGACTCTTGGTCGTGGGATTCTCGGTCTGGCCCCGGTCACCGGCGGGTCGATCCGCTTCGAGGGCAAGGAAATCGCCAACGCCAACCGGGCCACACGCCGGGAGATGGCCAGCGACATCCAGGTCGTGTTCCAGGATCCCTATTCGTCGCTCAACCCATCGATGACGATCGAGCAGATCCTCACCGAGCCGATGACCGTCCGCAAGGTCCCCAAGGATCAGGCCAGGGCTCGGGTGCGGGATCTGCTCGATGAGGTCAAACTGCCCAAGAACGCAGCCGACCGCAAACCGAAGGAATTCAGCGGCGGCCAGCGGCAGCGTATCGCTATCGCTCGGGCACTTGCGCTCGACCCGAAGCTCATCGTGTGTGACGAGCCGGTGTCTGCGCTCGACCTGTCGACGCAGGCCAAGGTGCTCGATCTGTTCCTCGAGATACAGAAACAGACCGGGGTCGCCTACCTGTTCATCTCTCACGACCTGGCAGTGGTTCATTACCTGAGCCATCGCATCGCGGTCATGCAAGACGGTGGCATCGTCGAATGGGGCGATGGCGAGCAGATCAGCAAGCATCCACAGGAGCCATACACGCGGCGACTGATGATGGCTGCACCGGTGCCCGATCCTGATCGGCAAGCCGAGCGGAGGCAGGAAAGGCAGCGTCTCGCCGCGGCGGCGGCCGGATGAGAGGTCGAAGCATGGGTGCCCTTCGCTTCCTGCGAATCTGGACTCACTTCCCCCCGGAAGGGGTGGTGACATGACCTCCGGGACAATCGACGAGCTCGTCGCCTCGCTGACGCTCGAGGAGAAGGTTGCTCTGCTCACGGGGCGTGATTTCTGGAACACGGTTCCCCTCGAGCGCATCGGTCTGCGCAGCTTGCTGCTGTCGGACGGACCCATTGGGGTTCGCGGTGAGACCTGGGACGACCGCGACCCCTCGCTCTGTCTGCCTTCGTTGACGGCGCTGGCATCGTCGTGGAGCCGAGCTCTTGCCCGGCGTTTTGGTGTCGTACTGGCCGGTGAGGCTCGGCGCAAAGGTGTAGACATCGTTCTCGGCCCCACCATCAACCTCCATCGCACTCCATACGGCGGCCGCCACTTCGAGTGCATGAGCGAGGACCCGCTACTCACCGGGGCTCTTGCGTGTGCGTATGTCGACGGCGTTCAGGACAGCGGTGTCGGCGCTACCCCCAAGCACTATGTCGCCAACGACTTCGAAACAGATCGCTTCACGGTCGACGTTGTGGTCGCCGAAAGAGCACTTCGCGAGCTGTACCTGCGCCCCTTCGAGGATGTGGTTCGCGCCGGGGCCTGGTCGGTGATGAGTTCCTACAACTCGATCAACGGCGTTACCTCATCGGAGAACGACCTGCTCGACGACCCCCTCAGAACCGAATGGGGTTTCGACGGTGTCGTGATCAGCGACTGGACGGCGGTGCGCTCACTCCATAGTGCCGAGAAGGAACAGGACCTCGTCATGCCCGGGCCCGACGGACCGTGGGGCCAGGCGCTTGTCGACGCCGTCCTGTCCGGGAAGATTCCTGAAGAGACAATTGATCGCAAGGTGCGGCGGAACCTCCTCCTAGCCGCCCGCGTCGGTGGGCTGGAGTCGGTCGGTGGAGCGCCGGCCACTCCAGCGGCCACCGATGGCAAGGTATTCGCCCGTGAGGCGGCGATCGCCGGGTCGGTACTCGTCAAGAACAGCGGCATCCTCCCGCTTGCCCCAGAGTCGACCGTAGCCCTGATCGGCCACAACGCCACGATGGCTCGTGTCCTGGGTGGAGGCAGCGCCACCGTCATACCGGAGCACGTCGTCTCCGCTCTCGAGGGTCTAGCCACGGCGGTCGGGGAAAATCGCGTTGAGTACGCCCTGGGGGCAATCGTCGAGTCGGGAATCGCCGACCTCCCGATTGAGAATCTGACCAACCCGGTGACCGGGGCTCCCGGGGTGAGGGTGACATTCGCCGATGCCGCCGGCTCTGCCATGCATGTGGAGGATCGGCGGCTGACGAGCCTTACCTACTTCGGCGGGAGTGCCCCGGTTGGAGATGCAGCCACGGTCTCGCTGCGTACCAGTTTCCGCGTGGAATTCACCGGGGCGATCGAGCTCGCCTATGGAGGCATCTACCCGGCGGTCCTTTCCGTGGACGGTTCCGAGTTTCTCCGACATGCTCCCGAGCAGGGTACGGGGCTCGACGTCGAGGGGCTGCTCGTGCCGCCGGTTCACAGCGGGAAGCTAGGTGTCACCGCGGGCCAGGTGCTTGAGCTGGAGCTCGTTCTGGAGCCGCTCAAGGGTATGGGGGCGCTCGGCGACGCGTTGTTCTTCAAGTTCGGCACGAAGCCCGACACGTCCAACGGCGACCGGCTGATCGAAGAGGCTGTTGCCGTAGCGTCTCGCTCCGACGTAGCCGTTGTTGTTGTCGGGACGAATGCAGAGATCGAGTCTGAAGGCGTAGATAGGACCACTCTGGCCCTTCCCGGCCGTCAGGATGACCTGGTGCGTGCAGTTGCCGCCGCCAACCCGAGCACGATTGTGGTAGTCAACTCGGGCGCTCCCGTCATCCTTCCCTGGCGCGACGAGGTACCGGCGATTCTCATCGTGCATTTCCCCGGTCAGGAGTTTGGCCACGCCCTCGCCGACGTCTTGTACGGGAAGGCTGAACCGGGCGGCCGGCTGACGACTACGTGGCCGCCGACGGAGGACGTCCTCCCCATCGGTCGGCCGATCCCCGTCGATGGACAAGTGCGGTACGACGAGGGACTGCACATCGGATATCGCGGGTGGCTTCGCTCCGGCGCCGAGCCTGCGTACTGCTTTGGTCACGGTCTCGGGTACACGACGTGGTCGCTCGACTCGATGACGCTGCCGGCTCAGGTGGTGGCGGGACGCTCATTCGTGGTAGGCGTGCGTCTCACCAACACGGGCGAGCGCACCGGGAAACAGGTCGTCCAGCTATACGGCGAGCGTACGGATAGCTCGGTTGACAGACCGGCACGATGGTTGATCGGCTTCTCCGAGATCGAGCTTGGACCCGGCGAGACAGCCGATATCGAGATCGAGGTGTCCTCTAGGGAACTCGCTCACTTCGATGGCGGCTGGCAATTCGAGCCGGGCACGTTTGCCATCCTGGCCGGATTCAGTGTTGTCGACACGCCGGCGACCGCAGCGATCGAGCTCGTCCCATGAAGTCGAATCTCATCATTCCCGGATTCAACCCCGATCCGTCGGTGGTGAAGGTCGGGGCGGACTACTACCTGGCGACATCGAGCTTCGAATACCAGCCCGGTCTGCCCATCTACCACAGCCGCGACCTGACCGAGTGGGAGCTCATCGGCAACGTGATCGACAGGCCAGGCATCCTCGAGGAAGGAGTGCGAACCGCCGGTGGGATATGGGCTCCCACGATCCGGTACCACGGCGGTAGGTTCGTCCTCATCGTTACCGATGCCATGGGCAGGGGCAACATGGTGTTCACAGCCGACGATCCTGCCGGACCGTGGAGCGACCCTGTACTGCTACGCGACATCGACGGCATCGACCCGGACCTTGCCTGGGATGACGACGGCACGTGCTACCTGACCTTCTCCGGGCTTCTGCTCGGCGCAGGCTTCCAGCATCTCGGCATCCAGCAAGTACGGATCGATCTCGAGACCGGACGAGCCCTCGAGGGGCCGCGCTCTCTGTGGTCGGGGTCCGGGCTGATGTTCCCCGAGGCGCCACACCTGTACCACGTCGGCGATTGGTGGTACCTGATGATCGCCGAGGGCGGTACCGAGCGGGGGCACTCGGTGAGCATCGCCCGGTCGGATAGACCTACAGGACCCTTCGTGCCGTGCCCCGACAACCCGATCCTCACCGCAAGTGGTACGAGCCGGGTGGTCCAGAGCACGGGTCACGGCGACCTCGTTGCCGCGCCCGACGGCAGCTGGCGCATGGTGATGCTGGGAACTCGAACCACGGGGGGCAGGGCGTCGTTCTCGCCGCTGGGGCGGGAGAGCTTCATCACCGGCGTCGACTGGGTCGACGGCTGGCCGGTGGTGGAGCCGGTTGTCCTCCCCGATACAGTTCGCCCGCCCGTATTCCACGATGACTTCGACGGGGACGATCTCGGGCTCGAGTGGATTGGCGTGCGGCGTCTGCCTAGAGAGGTCGCCATGCTCGACGCCGGCTTGGTCAGAATCGAGGGAGAGGGCCGGACTATGGACGCTTTGGTGCCTACGTTCATCGGCCGTCGGGTGTGTTGTCTCGACGCCCGCATCGAGCGCGTCGATCTCGGATCGCACAGGTGTGGGCGGGCTGAGCCTTCGCTATGACGAGGACCACCACTACGACATCGAGGTCAACGGGGCTGAGGTGGTCGCCCGGGCCCGTCTGGCAACGATCACCGACGAGCGTCGCATGCCTCTACCGCCCGGGCCCGTCGTGCTCTTCGTCGAGGCCCGGAAAACGGACGGTGAGTTCATCATCACGTCGGACCTGATCGCTCTGGGGTTTGTCGGCGACGCCGGTCCTTCTGACGTGGCTGTCTTCGACGGCCGGTTCCTCACGGCGGAGCCAACCGGTTCATTCACTGGCCGTGTCGCCGGAATGTACTGCGTCTCAGGGGAGCTCGGATTCGATTGGTATCACGAGGAGGGCAGCGGCGATGTCGGTTGAGCGCTGGTCGACCCGCCCGCGCATGCGGATCATCTCCGACAACGACTACGGAGGCGATCCCGACGGTCTCGTGCAGCTGGCGCACTTGCTGTTGAGCCCGAGCGTCGACGTGGCTGCCGTCATCGGCTCCCATCTGCGTTTCGGCGATCCCTTCGACACTTCCGACGCTACCGCCGACCATGCCGCTGCGGCGGCCGGGAGGGTGGCAGAGTTGTGCCACCGCCATGACGTTCGCGTTGTCGCCGGGGCGAATACGCCGCTGTCAAAGATCGACACCCCGGCGCCGAGCCCCGCCGCTGAGGTGATCGTGGCCGAGGCGATGCGTGACGACACCGACCTCCCGCTGTTCGTGACCTGCGGGGGAGGGCTCACCGAGATTGCCTCGGCATGGCTCATGGAACCCCGCATCGCCGATCGTCTGATACTCATCTGGATCGGCGGGTGCGAGCATGCAGGGATGGCCGAGCCACCCCCCGGGGGCGACGTCGTCGAGTACAACACTGCAATCGACCCGCTCGCCGCCCAGGTGGTCTTCAACGAGTCGGATCTGCCCATCTGGCAGGTTCCGAGAGACGTATACCGCACCACGCTGGCGTCGTGGGCGGAGATGCGGCTACACATGGCGCCGCACGGCTCACTCGGCCACCACCTGTTCCAGTCTCTGGCCGACGTCACCGTGGCCGCCGGGGACCACGGACTCAATCTGGGGGAGACGTACATTCTCGGGGACAGCCCTCTTGTGCTTCTTACTGCACTGCAATCGTCGTTCGAGCCCGCGCCCTCCTCGAGCAGACACATCGTCAAAGGCTGTCCCCGTATGACCGGCACGGGCGGCTACCAGCCGCGACACGACGGACGGCCTCTGCGCGTGTACACCTCGCTCGACAACCGTCTGCTTCTCGAGGATTTGTGGGCGAAGCTCGCCCTCCACGCTCTACAAACACAAGGAGACCCAACATGATCGACCCGAAAGCCCCGCCGTTCGAGCTCAGCGACGAAGACGTTGCCTGGGTGGAGGACACGCTGGCCGGGATGGACCTCGCCACCAAGGTCGGTCAGCTCTTCGTGCTCGTGGTCACCGACCCCGACCCCGAGGTCAATCTGAATGCGATCCGCGAGGTTGGCATCGAACCCGCTGGTTTCATGGCGCGACCGTTTGCGGCCAAGGAGGTCCAGCACCTGCACCGTGTGCTTCAGGAGTCGGCTTCGGTTCCACTGTTGCTGGCGGCCAATCTCGAGCGTGGCGGTGACGGCATAGCTCTCGATGGAACCAATTTCTCCAGCCAGTACGGCATCGCGGCCACCGACGACGAGAAGCACGCATACCACCTCGGTCTGGTGGCAGGACGTGAGGGTGCGGCGGTGGGCTGCAACTGGGCTTTCGCCCCGGTGATTGATATCGACACGAACCCGGCGAACCCGATAACGAACACCAGGACCTACGGCTCCGATCCCAACCGGGTACTCCGCCTCGCCCACGCGTGTATGGAGGGTTTCCAGGAGGCCGGGCTTGCGGTGGCGCTCAAGCACTGGCCCGGCGATGGGGTGGACGGCCGCGACCAGCACCTGGTGGCGAGCGTCAACGGCCTTTCCGTTGCCGATTGGGATGCCACCTTCGGCACGGTCTACCAGGGCATGATCGATGCGGGAGCAGACGGTGTGATGGCAGCACACATCATGCAGCCTGCTTACTCCCGATTGTTGCGGCCGGGGATAGCCGATGCCGACATCAAGCCGTCGACGCTGGCCCCCGAGATCACCATCGACCTGCTCCGTGGCAAGCTCGGTTTCAACGGCGTGGTGACGACCGATGCCACGGCGATGGCCGGGATGATGGCTTCGATGCGCCGCGCCGATGCCGTGCCGGCTGCGATCATGGCGGGTAGCGACATATTCCTGTTTGCCGCGAACCTGGCTCAGGACTACCAGTTCATGCTCGACGGTCTCGAACGCGGTGCGCTCACCAAGGAGCGTCTGGATGAGGCTGTCACCGCCATCCTCAGTCTGAAGGCGTCGCTCGGTCTGCACCGCAAGCAGGCCGAAGGCACGCTGGTTCCCGACGAATCGGCCCTGGCCGTCGTCGGCTGCGACGATCACCAGGCGTGGGCGCGTGAATGCGCCGACCGAGCTATCACGCTGGTGCGGGACACCCAGGGCTTGCTCCCAATCTCACCCGAGCGCCAACGCAAGATCCTTCTGTACGTGCTCGGAGACGTCGGCGGATACATGGACGAGGGCGGTGGCGTGGCCGGGTACTTTGTCGAGACGCTCACGGGGGAAGGGTTCGATGTCGACACCTTCGATTATGCCGAGGCGACCGGTCCCGAGGCATGGGCCAAGCTGATGGATCCACTTGCGCAGATAGCCGGGTACGACATGATCGTCTACCTCGCCAGCATCAAGACCGCCAGCAACCAGACGACCGTGAGGATCAATTGGGGCAACCCGATGGGGTTCGATGTGCCCCGGCTCGTCGAGGAGATTCCCACCCTCTTCATCTCGATCGACAATCCATATCACCTCCAGGACGTGCCGATGGTCAAGACGTTTATCAACGGCTACACGTCTTCGGTGCCCGTGATCGACGCGGTGGTGGAGCGGTTGCTGGGCAGAGCCGAGTTCACCGGCATCAGCCCGGCCGACCCGTATTGCGGTCTGTGGGACGCGGCGCGGTGAGCGATACGAGAGGAAACCGAATGAGCACGGAGCGCCGTCCCAACATCATCTTCATCCTCACCGACGACCATGCCGCCCATTCGATCGGGGCGTACGGCTCGGTGGTCAATCAGACACCACGTATCGACGAGATCGCCACAAACGGCTTTCGTCTCGACAACTGCTTTGTCACCAACTCGCTGTGCTCACCGTCGCGGGCGTCGATCCTCACCGGCGCCTACAGCCACGTGAACGGCGTGTACTCGCTGTTCACCCCGATCGACGCCAGCCAGCCGACATTCATCTCGCAGCTGAAGGCGGCCGGGTACAAGACGGCGATGATCGGTAAATGGCATATGGGTCACGGCGGTGTCAGTGACCCGGTGGGGTTCGACTATTGGGATATCGTGCCCGCCCAGGGCGAGTACTGGAACCCGACCTTCATCACCGAAGACGGCGCGCGGACGGTCGAGGGGTACGCCACCGACATCATTACGGACCTGGCCACTGATTGGGTCGAGTCGCTCGAAGGCGACGATCCGTGGTGCATGCTGGTGTGGCACAAGGCGCCGCACCGTCCGTGGGAGCCGAAGCCGGAGCACAAGGTGATGTACGAGGATCCGGTACCACTCCCGAGGACATTCTGGGACGACTATTCGACTCGGAGCGCGTCGGCCCGCAGGGCGGCGATGCGGGTAGCCGACCACCTAACCACCGACGACCTCAAAGAGGACCCCCCCGAGGGGCTCTCGTATGAGGACATGGCGGTGTGGAAATACCAGCGCTACATGCAGGACTACTTGGCCTGTGTGGAATCGATCGACGAGAACGTGGGCCGGCTCATCGACTGGTCGCGTGACCGTGCGGATTTCGACGACACCCTGCTCATCTACTCGTCGGACCAGGGATTCTTCCTAGGTGATCACGGCTGGTTCGACAAGCGACTCATGTTCGAGGAGTCGTTGCGGATGCCCTTCCTGCTCAGCTACCCACGCAAACTCGAGGCCGGACGCGCCTTTGACGGCATCGTCAGCAACGTCGACATGGCCCAGACGATCCTCGACGCCGCCGGTGTCGAGCACCACCCGAAAATGCAGGGCCGCAGCTTCTGGCCCGACCTCGTCGGAGAGCAGGACCTACCGCCGGTCGAGGGCGTGTACTACCGGTACTGGGAGAACGACGACATCATCCACAAGGCGCCGGCCCACTACGGCTACCGCACCGAGCGGTACAAGCTCATCTATTACTACAACGACGGTTTCGGGCTTCCGTTCACTCTGTTCTTCCTCAAGTTCCCGCCCGAGTGGGAGCTGTACGACCTCGAGAACGACCCCGACGAGGTCAACAACGTCTACGACGATCCCGAGTATCGCGACATCCGAGAGCAATTGAAGAGCGCTATGTGGCGCGAACAGGCGCGGCTCGGCGATGCCCCGCATCCTTCGCAGCCGGTCCCCGCAGATGTCGAGGACGTTGTCGTCGCACCACAACCGGAGATCCCCAAGATCAAATGGCTCCAACTGCCGGGCATGCCCGAGCCGGAGTGACGAGTGGCGGATTACGAAGGACCATTGGGAAGCGGTGAGGGTGCCGCAATACCGGAGCTGCCACGGCGTCTCGGTGGGGTGCCGGCGCGGCGCTTCCCTGCCCGGGTCTATCGCCAGGGTGTTGAGCCGGATCCGAGATTCAGCCTTGCGAACGAGCGAACGTTTCTGGCGTGGATCCGCACCGGCCTCGCATTCGTCGCTGGAGGTGTAGCGGTTGCTGCTCTCGAGCTCCCGGGTCCTCCGGTACTGCGTTTGGGCGGTGCAACGCTGCTGCTCTTGCTCGGAGTAGCCACTCCGGTGTTCGCCTGGGGGCATTGGGCGTCGGTGGAGGCCGCGATGCGCTGTGACGATCCGCTGCCGTCGCCTCGTCTTACGTTGCCGCTGGTGATATCAGTTGGGGTCTTCGCCGGACTGGTGCTTTTGGGTGTCATTGTGGACTTCAAGCCATGATGTACGACCCCGGGCTGCAGCCGGAACGGACCGATCTCGCTTGGAGGAGAACTGCCCTCTCGATCGTCGTCGGCGGATTGGTGGGTCTGCGTCTTCTTCCCAGCGTGCTGGGAAGCGGGGGAGCGGTCCTGGCGGGAGTGGGCACGGTCGCCGGGTTGGCATGTGGGTTGCTCGCCGCCAGGCGATCACGCAGGACGCTGGCGTTCCTGCGTCATGGCGAGGGTGAGTTGCCCGATGGCAGGCTCAATCTCGCTCTAGTTGTCATCACCGCAGGCGGGGCCACGGTCACGCTGGTTGCCGCTTTCATTTGGCTCGCCCGCTAGGAGCGTGTTGTGGATATCTCAGTCAAGGAGCCCTGAACAATGACCAATGTTGCCGAGGCCCGTCCCGTAGTTTCGACCCGCACCGGCCGGGTGCGTGGCGTCTGGAGATCGGGCTCCGCCGCTTTTCTCGGTGTTCCGTTTGCGGCGCCTCCGGTCGGCGACCGCCGATTCGATGCCCCCCACCCTCACCCTCCGTGGACGGATATCCGCGACGCCGGCGAGTATGGATCAACCCCGCAGCGCAGACCGTTTGGGCCGGTGGCAACGATCCCGGAGCCTTCGATTGCCGGTGACTCGACACTGAACGTCAATGTCTTCACACCCGCTCCGGCCGACAGCGATGCCCGTCTTCCGGTCCTGGTGTGGATTCATGGGGGCGGGTTCTTTGCCGGGTCGCCGGCCAGCCCGTGGTATGACGGCGTGTCATTCAACCGCGACGGAGTGGTCACCGTCTCGGTCTCGTACCGTCTCGGGTTTGATGGTTTTGGATGGATCGAGGATGCTCCGGCGAACCGCGGGGTTCTGGATCAGATTGCCGCTCTCCAATGGGTGCAGGAGAACATCGAAGCCTTCGGCGGTGATCCGGCTCGGGTCACCATTGCCGGTCAGTCGGCAGGGGGAAGTGCGGTGCTGACCCTGCTGACGACGCCGTCTTCGCAGCGGTTGTTCGCCCATGCGATCGCCGAGTCCGGAGTGATTCGGCATCGCCCCCTCGCGGCGGCACGGGAGCTGGGAATGCGCTTTGCCACAAGGATGGGGGTCGCCGCAACGAGAGCCGGTTGGTCGACGCTGTCGGAGGACCAGATCCTCGACGGTCAGGCCGAGCTATATGCCCATCCCGACGTGGAGGGGTCCGCCGACAATCGGGCGGTCGCCCTGGTGCGGGCGATGGCGGGCGGAGAGCCGGGCGACAATCTGCCGTTTGTGCCCCATGTCGACGACACGCTGATTCCGCGAGGTGCACCGGTGATGATCTCGGAAGGCGTCGGCAGCGACAAACCTCTGCTGCTTGGTGCCAATGCCCACGAGTTCACCATGGTGATGGATGGGTTACGCGACTCGTTGTCGGGGCATGATGCTGTGTCCCTGCTGACCGCAGCCGGTCTCGATGCCGAGACCGCCGGGGTGTTCCGGGGGCAGTTCCCTGGGTTCGATGGCGGGCAGGTGCTCGGCCAGCTGATAAGCGAGCGGATGTTCCGCATCCCCCTGCTCGATGTCGTGGCGGCCCGCACCGACCCGACCGCGGCCGGCACGTGGCTCTATGACTTCCGCTGGGTGTCGCCGGTCATGGGTTTGGCGTTCCATTGCTCTGAGCTGCCTTTCGTGTGGGATCTCCTGGACGCGGAGGGGGTCCGGAAGGTTCTCGGAGCCGAACCTCCGCAGGAGCTTGCCGATACCATGCACCGAGCGTGGGTTCGTTTCATCGACAGCGGTGACCCCGGATGGGTCCGGGCTGCTGGGAGCACCGGACCGGCGATGGTGTTCGATTCGGCGAGTCAGGTCCAGGACGTTCCATACCTGCTCGAGGCGGAGCTGGCCGGCCAGGAGTAGCCACCGGCAAGGTGAGTTGCCGCGAGAACGCCGTTTGGGCTCCTGCTCTGCTGAGACTGTCGGTGGGAGATCCTGCGCAGGGGCGCGGCACGACCGTCCGGGATGCGAGCCCTCGGCTGACCTTGACAACACCGAGCCCTACGACGCACCGAGGCGGAGAGGCCCGCTCTCGACCGGTCGAGGAATGGCCGCCGCCAGCCACAGTCGGTGTTCGACTACCCGAGAAGAGACGTGCCTGATTGATACTGGTGGCAGATGTTGTGGTAGTTCCGTAGCGTTTGTGACCCGGCTGGTGGGCTCGGTGATGTCACACATCTCCCCGGAACACTGTCACACATGTGTCCGGAACGATCTGTCACCGATCTCCCCGGGAGCAAACATCGACCCGACCGCTTGTTTGAAGCGTCTTCCCTGACAGCATGTGCAGGCGAAAGCTGTCAAGACGGCCGACATGCGGCTCTTCGGTGACCTAGAGCGCGAGGTGAAACTGCTGGGCGATCCGCCGCGGGACCGGCGATGAACCTCCGCGCCGACGTGATCCGAAACAGGATTGAAGGCTCACCTTCTGTTGACACGGAGCTGGTCTCCGACGTACGGTTCACTCGTCGTTCGGTGCCCGAATACGGCACCACCGCCATCAGGAGGGGCCTCTAGGGATGACCATTCTCACGGCGTGCGTACGGGATACCGATGCCTGGCTGCACGGGCTCGGTGGACCAAGACCTACGACGCTCCCCGGGGTGGGTGTTATCAATGTCGCTCACGGATGAAGACCTCAGAGCAGCCGTGATGGCCGTGCTCTCCCCGGAGACTTTGTGCAACTGCGCTGTCTATGTGGCACTGACACCGGTCGCCTCGGGCTCGATGCTCGAGTTTCCCCAAATGGCATTCACGAGCCCATGGGACGCACTGATGGCGTTCGTTGACCTCGATCCGATGGCGAACTGGAGCCATCCGGCGCTGTTCGTCCTCGTGAGCCGTGCGTCCGGCGAAGTGAGGACGGTGGATGCGCACCTGCCGCCGTTCCGCCGAGCGGGCGACGCGGATCCGTATGAATGGCGGGTGCTCTACCGGGCCCCGTCGGTTCCAGACGCGGTGCTTGCCGCCGCCGAGATCTAGGAGGGAGAAACATGCCGGAGAACCCACCCAGGAGAAACACCAGGGCCCGCATCGACCGGAGCGAGCTGTGGGCCAACGTTCGAGAACAGGCGTTTGCGGCTCTCGCCCACCACCAACGGGCCACCACCAACCTCCATCTCGATGAGAGGATCATCCGGCGAGGGACGTTGATCGGGCCGCGCCGGCAGAACATCAGGGCGACCCGCGCCAGCGTGCTGGTCTTCGCCGACGACGATCCCATGGCCAACTTCGCCCATGACTGCCGTTACCTACTCCACGACGCCAAGACCGGTGAGCTCGACCGCGTCGTGCCCGCCGTGTTTCCGCCCTGGGTGAAGGCACCGCCCGAGACGCTCAGCGCGTTCCACCAGCCGGTTCGCTACGTCGACGATCTGGTCTTCCGCCCCCAACCAATCTTCCCGTGCATAAGGAGGACGGTCGGCACTCGCTACGCCGTGCTGTACGCAGGGATGACGAACAAGCGCCATCTCAACGACATGGAGTTCCTCTACCGGACGCTGGTCGACACCTACGGTTTCGAGCCCGGGAACATCTACTCGCTTAGCTACGACGGAACCCTCAACACCCAGGACGGGGTCCAGAGCCAGTGGCCCGGCGACAACACCAACTACCGGATCCAGATCAACGGTTCGGGAACGCGTGCAGCCCTCGACGGAGTCGTTGACACCCTGAAGGGCAGAATCGAGCGCGACGATCTGTTGCTCATCCACACCAACAACCACGGCGGGTGGGACGGTACGGCGGGTACCGCGAACCTCTGCACATATCCGAACTGGGACGGCTACTACGCCA
Source organism: uncultured bacterium (assembly GCA_963801165.1). GTDB lineage: Bacteria > Actinomycetota > Acidimicrobiia > Spongiisociales > UBA5794 > JAAETI01. Next base: position 132,508 of record CAWDDT010000005.1, on the reverse strand, counting down.
ACGACTTCGCGGCCAAGCTGGGCGAGCTACCAGAGTTCCGCAAGCTGATCGTGATGATGGAGCAATGCCACGCGGGAGGGTTCAACCAACCGATCATCGACCAAAGTCCCGCCGACGCCACGAGCGTCGCCTCGGCGGCCACCGAGCCGAACAACTCCTACGTCACGGCTGACGGGAACTGGGACCCGTTCGCCCGGGACTGGGTCGCCGCACAGGCCGGGCACGACTGCTTCGGCGGCGCGCTCTCGCTCGATCCCGACACCGACCACAACGGCGAGATCGCCGCGTCCGAGGCGTTCAGCTACGCCGATATGGTGAAGGACGCGAGGGACACGCCCAACTTCACCCAGAGCTCGGCGGCGGGTGGCGCGATCGCCTTGGGCGCGGAGTATACGAGGCTCCCGTGGTGGTGCCGGCTCGTCCTCGTCGACCTGCGCCCCTGGTTCCTGCGCATCCCCCCTGAAGAGTTCTACGCCCGTCTCCGGCGGATCGAGGAAGAGCTGGCGAGCGTCGCCGCCGAGGCTGATGTCGCCGCATCACAGATCGAGGAGCAATTCACCCCCCAGGTCCGCGAAGTCCTCGCCAAGGTGTTCCGCGCTTAGGAGTGTGCTGAATTCGAGTTCAGGCTCGATGGCATGTCTCGAAGACGATGATTTCTCGGGCACTGCGAGCCTTCACCGCGATTGATCACCACCCTCCTAGCCGGTTGCTGGCCCGGGACAAACACACCATCGACGCGCTTCGTCCGGATGCGAGGGCGATTAGGTCGTCCAAAGCCGCTTGAGTCGCGTGCGCCCGCAGCGCGACTACGACACCCTCAAAGATTCATACCCGGGCTTCTGTGTCCTCGTAGAACGCGCTGTTGTTCACCCCAAACCCCGCGAAGAACAAGTCGGCGGTCGAGCCAGTGCGTCTTTCGGAAAACGCCTTGCCCGGCTGAGGATTATCTCTACAGCGACGAGCTCAGCCAACAACTTGGCAGCCTCTCCGGCAACGGATGACAACAGATGGATTCCGCCCACAGGTTTGGCGCTCCCTCTCCGAGCGAACCCCGGGACGCAGGAACCTTGTGTTCGGCGTGACCGAACAACTCCTGGTGGGCATACAGGCCTCTACGCCGATCTGATCGGGGGGCGGGGCGGCGCCGGTTGGATCGATATCGGCTTGGTGGTGGCGTCGGGCGGCGCACCGTGGCATTGTTTTGTCTTCCGACCGCTGCCACAGGGACATGGGTCGTTCCTACCGGTTTGGCGGAGGGCCTTCTCGAAGGCGGCGTCTTCGGCTGTCAGGACATCCATCACGGATGCGGCGAGCCGACCGGATCGGAGGACGTCGATCATGAGCCGTAGCGGCCGGTCGATGTGATGGAAGAACCTCTTGTAGCCGGCGCACAGGTAGTTGAGACCGGGCTCGCCGTCTGGTGTTGTGATGAACCGGTTCTTCGGGCATTCACCGTGACAGGCGAACCGGACGTCGCAGCTGCGGCAGAACGCAGGCAAAGAGTCGCGCTTGTCCATCCCGAACCGATGCTGTCTCTCGGACGAGACGAGATCGCCGATCGGGGTCTCGGTGATGTTGCCGAGACGGAAGTCGGGGTCTACATAGTGATCACAGGAATAGAGATCACCGTTGTGCTCGAGAGCGACGCCGCGGCCACAGGTCTCGTCAAACACGCAGAGGCCCGACGATGGCATCCCCGCCCAGTTGGCGACCGCCGCTTCGAAGGTCTGCACGAAGACTTTGCCGACATCGTTGCGAACCCATTCGTCGAAGACTGTGGCGAGGAACTCGCCGAACTGTCCGGCACGCACCGACCGATCGGAAACCAATGTGCCCGTCATGTCCGCCGGGCGTCCCGATTCATCGACCCGCTCAACGATCGGGATGAACTGGATCCAGTCGGCGCCTGCCTCGTCCCGCAGGAACCGGTAGACGTCGAGCGGATAGTCGGCGTTGATACGGTTGACGGTAGTGAGGATATTGAAGTCCACCCCGTGTTTCTGCAGCAACCGCAGCCCGCGCATCACCTTCTCGAACGAGCCGCCACCCCGCTTGTCCACCCGGTAGGCGTCGTGGAGTGGCTGCGGCCCGTCGATGCTGATCCCGACGAGGAAGTCATGCTCGGCGAGGAACGCAGCCCATTCATCGGTCAGTAGCGTGCCGTTGGTCTGGATCGTGTTGAGGATCTTCTGCCCCGGCCGATGGTATTTCTCTTCGAGCGCCATCACCTTCTCGAAGAAGCCCACTCCCATGAGCGTGGGCTCGCCACCCTGCCACGAGATCGACACCTCGGGGGTGCGGTGCATCCCAATCGTCTGCCGGACGTATTCCTCGGCGACCTCGTCCGACATGCGAAACCGGTCGCCCGGATACATCGCCTCCTTGTCCAGGTAATAGCAATAGCTACAACCCAGATTGCAGATCGCACCGGTCGGCTTCGCCAGCACATGGACGAACTCCGGAGACCACACCTTGAGGTCCGATGCGGCCACGGCGCTGCTCTTGCTCGCTTCGGTTGTCATTCACAACTCCCGATCCGCCCTCGTTCGATGCGGTGAGGGTATCGCCGTCCGGTCACCGGTGGTGACGATGAACCTGCGCCGTCCGGGGTGCGGCAATAAGTCACCGACGGCGGGAGCGGGCGAGCCGGGCATCAATCTCCCGCAGTGTCGCCACCGGGAGCTGTGCTCTCGCCACGAGGTCGAGCACGCTGACGTTTGGTGCGATCGTGAGAAACTCGCTCGAGACCAGATCGGCAACGTACTCCCTGAGGATCGGGCCGGACACCGGGTCCTCGATCGCCACCGCCAACGGCATCTGCAGGATCGGTGCCGCCGTCAGGCCTTCGACCGGTGGCACCGGTTCGGCGGTTTCGGCTGCCCGCCCGGCGTCGGTGGCGACACGCAAGTGAGCCTCGGTCGGCGCCCCTGTGGCGGGGAGCCCGAGGCGGTCGAACTGGCTCTGCGGGGCGTCGGTGGCGCGCATGAGATCGACGAGAAGACCGAGCATGCGAAGCTCGACTTCGTCGTTGATGACCGGGTGGTTCTGTTCCGGGTCGTTCTCCAGATCGAAGAGAAGAGTCCCGTGCTGCCATGGATTGATGAACGGCGAACCCGCCGGCACCCTCATCGTGCGCACGCCCTTGGTGAAGGAGAATGGTTCGGCGGGCTCCCACCCGGCGAGTTCGGATGGGCGGAAGCGGGAACGCATGTGTGTCGGCATGAGCGTGAATTCTTCGAGCGGAGCGTTCTCCGGATTGTCGGCGGCCCGCATGTAGACCCACCGTCCGTCGGTGACGTTCACATGCGCGCCGTGCAAGCCGAAGAGGCCACCTTCACGCGGGAGCACGCCGTCGTTCAAGGCCTCTGCCAGGTCGTGTCCCTGCATGTCGGCGGTCGGCTCGACACCGAAATAGCGGAGAAGTGTTGGTGCCAGGTCGATGGTCTGAGCCAACACAGTCGAGTGAGCCTCCCGCCCCCTGGTGCGGGGGTCCCAGATGAAGAAGGGGAGATGGACCAGCTCGTTGTACCAGGGCATCACACCCTTGGCCCACCACCCGTGCTCACCGAGCAGGTAGCCGTGATCGGTGTTGACGATCAGCATGGTGTCGTCCCACATGTCGTGGCCGTCCATGAAGTCGAGCACCCTGCCCAGCGAGTGGTCGCACATCGTCACCAGGGCTGCGTAGGCGTTGCGGGCGTGCTTGGCCTTGTCCGCCCCCTCGGTGACTTTGCTGTACGGGGGCCAGTCGAACTCGGGTCCCTCGTAGTCGTCGGCGTAGAGCTTCTTGTAGTCCTCGTGCACGAAGAAAGGCTCATGCGGGTCGAACAGCTCGAGCTGGAGAAGCCAGTTGTCGGCGCCGACGTTGGTCTCGAGGAAGTGGATGCCGGCATCGACGGTCTGCGTCTGGTTATGGTCCATCTCGGTAGGCATGTACGAGCGGTTCACCGCATCCTGTCGTCGCATCCGACCGAACATCCCGCCGATCTCGTCGGGGGGTGCATCAACGACACCCTTCCACGGATCACCCTCCTGGCCGCGGAAGAACTCCCACGTCGAATAGCGGGTGTGGTAGGTGGCCCCGCCGTCCTCCCAGTAGTGGGGGTGGTCGGAAGCCAGGTGCGTGTGGATTCCGGCGTTCTTCAGCATCTCGAAGACCGAGTCGTCGAATGGCTCGAGGGGTCCCCAGCTGCGGTGGAGGAAGTTGTACCGGCCGGTATGCATCTCCCTGCGGGCAGGCATGCACGGCATCGAACCGGCGTAGTAGTTGTCGAACATCACGGTGCGCTCGGCGAGACGCTCGAAGTTGGGAGTCTGCACGAAAGTGTCGCCGTACGGCGGCAACATGTGCCGGTTGAGGCTGTCGTACATCAGGATGATCGCTCTCATCGGGCGCTCCTCTCCATGGCGGGGGTGAGCTCGGGACCGCGGTACTCGCCGGTGCGGAGCAGCGGATTGGGGCAACTGTCGAGTGGCAGCTCGCCATGCGCTAGAGCTGCCCTCAGCTCGAGGCAGGACTCGAGATGTCGGTCCATGCGGTCGGCGCCTCGATGGTGGATCCAGTCCATGACGGCGCCGGCCAGTTCATCGTCGAAGGACACGGTCGTGTCGACCCATTCGGTCCGGTCGCGGTACCGGTTCGTTGCGATCTGCGTCTTGCGATATGCGATCTCGGTGTCGAGGAGGTCCAGTACGGAGTCGACTCCTATATATGTGGCGCGGAAGCGCAGCAGGGTGAAGAAGGCTCCGCCACCCGGCTGCTCCGAAGGGCGGTAGGGCTCGTTCAGCCAGTGGATGAAGGTGTCGTGACCCTCGTCGGTGACGGCGTAGCGCTTGGCGTCCTGCGCCCCCGGTCTCGGCTCGACGGTGTGGGTGAGCCAGCCGAGTTCTTCCATCTGTCGTAGGGATCGATACACCTGGGTCATCGACGTGTTGTCGCGCATGAATCGGCCGGCCTTGTCCATGAATCCGGTCAGGTCATAGCCTGTCTGCGGCCGTTGCAGCAGGACTCCGAGCAAGATCAGCTCCAGCTTTGTTCGGCTCATCCCCGCCTCTCCGAGGTATCACACTTGTGCAATACTTTTAGTATACGTGTGAAATAGACCAATGCAAGAGACCAATGCAAGGGCCAGATGTGGTTCACGGGTGCAGATGCGCTCAGGAGACGGGATGGTGCGCCCGGTATGGCGGGTCAAGCCGTTGGTTGGAGAAGCTCCCCGAGGTCGTCGACTACGACGGTTGCGCCGGCGGCCAGCAGCTCACTGCGGCCCGCCCTCCGGTTGACCCCGATCACCTGGCCAAACCCGCCGGCGGCACCTGAGGCAACCCCCGAGATGGCGTCTTCGACCACCACCGCGTCCCCCGCCTCTACACCGAGCCGGCGGGCGCACTCGAGGTAGGTGTCCGGCGCCGGCTTGCCGGGAATGCCACCCTCCTCTGCGTCCCGCCCGTCGATGATGGCGTCGAAGCTGGCGAGCAGACCGACCGATCCGAGAATCAAGCGGCAGTTCTTCGACGAGGATACACAGCCGGTCTTGACCGACATCGAGCGGAGCCGCTCGATCAAGGTCACCGTCGTTGGAAAGACCTCGGCGCCTTCCTCGTCGAGGGCACGACGAAACATACCGTTCTTCCGGTTCCCCAGACCACACACCGTCTCCTGGTCGGGACTGTCGCTGGGATCGCCATACGGGAGGTCGATGCCGCGCGATTCGAGAAACGACTTCACACCGTCATAGCGCAGTTTGCCGTCGACAAACGAGACATAGTCGTCGCCCGTGAACGGCACGAAATCCGTGCCGTCGGAACGGGCCCTTTGTTCCAGGTACCCGTTGAAGAGCTGGGTCCACGCTGCCGTGTGCACGGACGCGGTGTCGGTGATTACACCGTCGAGGTCGAAGATCACGGCGGCCATGCCGTCGAATACCGAGCTGATCTGATACTGCGCCGGCACCGCGGTTCTCCTCTCAATGACTCGGTGGGAGCGTAGCCCGCGGCGAGGTACAGTGGCGGGCGTGACGCACGTGAGAATCGGCTGTGGGGCTGGCTTTTCGGGAGATCGGCTCCCGCCGGCGCTCGACCTGCTCGAGCGGGGTGAGCTCGATTTCCTCGTGCTGGAATGTCTCGCTGAGCGCACCATCGCCGATGCCCAGTTGCGGCGTCTCGCCGACCCGGACGCCGGGTTCGACCCGCTGCTGAGGAAACGAATGCGGCAACTCCTCCCCGTTCTGGCGAGGGGCCAGACGCGGCTCATCTCCAACATGGGGGCCGCCAACCCCGAGGGGGCGGCCCGGGTGGCCGCCGGGATCGCACGTGAGCTGGGCATCGCCGTTCGGGTAGCGGCGTTGACCGGTGACGATGTGCTGACACTCATCGATCCCGATGCGCCCGCCATTGAGGACGGCCTGCCCCTGGAGGCGCACGGTGAGATCGTGTCCGCCAACGCCTACCTCGGTGCAGAGCATCTACTCGGAGCACTGCGGACCGACGCCCAAGTGGTCTTGACCGGTCGCGTCGCCGACCCGTCCCTGTTTCTCGCCCCCCTCGTGCTCGCGCACCAATGGGACGGCGGCGATTTCGATCTCATGGCTCGGGGCACGGTGATCGGTCATCTGCTCGAGTGCGGTCCCCAGGTCTCCGGCGGCTACTTCGCCGACCCGCCGCTCCGGGAGGTGCCCGGCCTCGCCGATGTCGGGTATCCACTCGCCGAGGTTGCAGCCGACGGTTCGGCGGTCGTCACCAAGCTGAACGACACCGGCGGGATGGTCACCAGGGACACGGTGATCGAGCAGCTGATGTACGAGATCACCGACCCACATGCGTACGTAACTCCTGATGTGATCGCCGACTTTTCCAATGTCGATGTCGCCGATCAGGGAGACGATCGAGTACGAGTCGACGGGGCGCGGGGGAGCAGCCGTCCCGAGCAGCTGAAGGTGAGCGTTGGGTATCGAGCAGGCTGCACCGTCGAAGGCGAGATCTCCTACGCGGGTCGGGGGGCCGTTGAACGGGGGAGACTGGCGTGCGAGCTGGTCAGGGACCGTCTCCCCGGCGGTATCGAGCTGAGGCTCGAGGTCGCCAAGACGGAGGTTCTCGATCTCGGTACCGACCGGTGGTCCGCCCCGGGGTGTCGGGTCCGGATCGCCGCCCGGGTCACCGACAGGGTCGCCGCCGAGCGGGTGGCCGAGGAGGTGCTGGCGCTATACACCTCCGGTCCCGCCGGTGGAGGCGGTGTGCGCACCCGCATCGAGGAGACGATCGGGATCGTGTCGACCCTGGTCGCACGGGATGCCGTCACGCCGCAGGTCTCCGTCACTCCGGGGGTACCGGTGTGAGCAGGTTGCTCCGTGACATCGCCCACGTCCGCACCGGTGACAAGGGTCCGCTTACCACCATCTCGGTCACCTGCCATGACCAGGAGGCTTACCAGTTGCTGGCCGAACGTCTCACCAGCGAGGTCGCCACTCGGCACCTGGACGGGCGTATCGCCGGTGTCGAGGCGAGGCACGAGCTTCCCAAGATCGCCACTGTTCTGTTCGTGTGCAGGCGGCACCCCGGCGACACGGTGAACACATCGCTCTACCTGGACCGCCACGGCAAGACACTCGGCGCGGCGCTCTACGACATCGAGTTCGACGAGGGCGAGGTGGAGTGAACCCCGGGCCATCCTAAGAGTTGAGTGCGTCTAGACGGAAGGCTTCGACGTCGGTGAGCCGGCGCCGGAGGGAGCTGAGAAAACGGGCAGCCAGCTCGCCATCGATGATCCGGTGATCGGCAGAGAGAGTCAGCTTCATGACCTGCCGTACAGCCAGCCCGTCGCCGATCGCTACCGCGGTGGGCACGACGCTGGCCACGGCCAATATGGCCGACTCTCCGGGATTGATGATCGCGGTGAACTCGTCGACGCCGAACATCCCCAAGTTGGAGACGGTGAAGGTGCTGCCGGTCATGTCGTCTGGTGAGAGGGTTCCCTCCCGGGCCGCCACCGCGACCGCACCTGCCCGATCATGGAGCTCGGTCAAGGAGAGCCGATCGGCGTCACGGATTACCGGCACGACCAGCCCGTTGGGCACAGAAACGGCAAGGCCGAGATGGACCCGGTTCCGGATCCACACGGAAGCCCCGTCGGTGCGCGAGTTGACCTCCGGGAACTCGGCGAGGGTTTGCGCTGTCGCTGCCAGGATGAAGTCGGTGAGGCTCAACTGGGTGCCGGTGGTTTTCAGCTCGGTACGGAGAGTCAGGACGCTGGTCATATCCACGTTGACGGTCATGGTGAAGTGCGGAACCGTTGTCGCCGAGTACGTCAACCGCTCGGCGATCACCTGCCGCATGCGGCTCATGGCCCGGGGACCTTCCTCGTCTTCACTGACGACCGCCGGTGGGATGTGGGCGGGAAAGGGTGCCGGCGTCGCGCTCGGCTGGCCCGAGGAGCGGGTGTCGAGTGCGGCCTGCACATCGCGCTCGGTGATGCGGCCTTCGGGGCCCGTGCCGGAGATCGTGCGCGGGTCGATGCCGGTGCTGGCAGCGAGCCTGCTGGCACGCGGGCTGATGCGCAGCCGATCTTCCCGACTCGAGGTTGCGGTGGACAGGGGTGGGGCGACCGCGGCCACAGGAGGAGCGACGGCCGCGGTCGCAACGGGGGCGCCGGTGAGATCCGGCGATGGACCCGGCGGTAGTGGCGTGGCGGAGGGCTCGATCGCGGCGGGCGCCGACGGGGCCACGTCGGGCACTTCTTCGCCCGCCTCGCCGACATAGGCCACCACGCTGTTCACCGGGACCGTGTCTCCCTCCTCGAAGTACGTCTTCAAAAGGACACCTTCTTCGAACGCCTCCACGTCCATGTCCGACTTGTCGGTCTCGATCTCGAAGAGGATGTCGCCCCGGTGGACCGGGTCGCCCGGCTTCTTGTTCCAGGCGACGATCGTGCACTCCTCGGTCATCTGGCCCGGCTTCGGCATCAGGATCGGATGCGCCATCGGTACTCCTCAGCTCTAGCTCAACTCTTTGGATCTCACAGGAGGCCGGCAGCCGCGTCGAAGATGGTCGTGGCGTCGGGCAGGAAGGCCCGCTCGAGTCCCTCGGCCTGGGGGCTGATGCCGAAAGCGGCACCAACGCGGGCGATGGGGGCATCTAGCTCGTCGAATGCCTCGAACTGGATGCGAGCCACGATCTCGTTGACGAAGCTGCCGGTGAGGACCGCCTGCGTGGCAACGACACCGCGCCCCGTCTTGGCGATCGAGTTCAATACGGTTTCCATGTCCAGCGGGAAGAGGCTGCGCAGGTCGATGACCTCGGCCGAGATGCTTCTCTCGGCAGCCAGGCGATCGGCTGCCTTCATGGCGTCGACGACGGCCGGGCCCCAGGCCACGATGGTGACGTCCGAGCCCTCCCGTGCGACGCGGGCGACGCCGATCGGCGTCAGGACCTCACCCTCCGGGACGAATCCCTTGGTCGCATACAGGCCCTGGCTCTCGACAAACAGAACCGGGTTGTTGTCCCTGATCGCGCTCTTGAGAAGGCCCTTGGCATCGCCAGGCGTTGCCGGATACAGGACGTAGATGCCGGGGATGTGGGTGAAGACGCTCTCGAGCGACTGGGAATGCTGGCCTCCGTAGCCCTTGCCGGCGCCGACAGAAGCGCGAATTACCAGCGGCACCTCGGTCTGCGCCCCCGACATGTAGTGCCACTTGGCCGCCTGGTTGGCGATCTGGTCCGAGGCCATGAGAGCGAAATCCATGTACATCAACTCGACGACCGGCCGTAGCCCGACCATCGAGGCACCGACCGCGGTCCCGCAGATACATGCTTCGGAGATCGGGGTGTTGAAGATGCGCTGTCGGCCGAATGTCTCCAGAAGCCCCTTGGTGAGCTTGAAGGCACCGCCATACTCGGCTATGTCCTCCCCGTAGGCAATGACGCGCCGGTCGCGCAGCATCTCCTCGGTCAGGGCATCGCGGAGGGCATCCTTGTAGCTGATCTCGCCGTCCGGGCCGCGGGCGGCCACCGGGGGGTCCGCCAGGGTGGCAACCACCCGGTCAGGTTCGGGCACCACGTCCGCGGCAGTGTCGGTGAACAGGTAGCGGGTGACGTCGGCCGGATCAGGATCGGTGGCCTGTGAAGCGCGCAGAGCGGCGCGGGCGTTCCGATCCCTGGCATTGGCCACAACCGCGGCAATCGTGGCTTCGTCGGCCGCGCCCGTTTCTTGGAGCTGTCTCTTGAGATGCTCGATTGGATCGACTGCACGCCAGGCAGCCTCCTCTTCCCGGGTCCGATACTCGTTGCGCGGATCCGAGAGAGAGTGCCCGTAGTAGCGGTATGTGCTCGCCTCGATGAGGACGGGACCCTCGCCTTCACGACACAGAGCCACAGCTCGGGTGACCGCGTCGCGAACCGCCAGAACGTCCATACCGTTCACCGTCTCGGCGTGCATGTTGTTCTCGGCGAAGCCGGCGCCGCGGCGGGCGAGATGGCTTACGCCCATGACCTCGTCATCGGTGCGGTGGGTCATGCCGTAATGGTTGTTTTGGACGAAGAAGATGACGGGCAACCCGCCGGCGTGGTCGCCGGCCAGGTGGTTTGTCCATTGCTCCTGAACGGCCCAGTTGAGGGATTCGAGCACGACGCCGTTTGCGTAGGCTCCATCACCGGCAAAGCAGCACACAACGCGGTCGGAGCCCTGGTAACGCAGAGCCATCGCCGCACCCGTTGCGATTGGCACACTGCCACCCACGATGGCATTGGCGCCCAGGTGACCGGTGGAGAAGTCACCGATGTGCATGCCCCCACCGCGGCCCTTGCAGTATCCCTCTTCCTTGCCGAACAGCTCGGCGATTACCCGGTACACATGTTCTTCGAGAGCACCCGCCAGCAGGTCGTCATGGCTGTTTGCACTCGCGCCGGGTACTCGCGCCCGCAGCTGATCGTCCGTCATCGCCCGCATCGCTGAGAAACCCTTTGCGATCGCGTCGCCGTGTCCGCGGTGGCTGCTGGTGACATGGTCATCGAGGCGGAGGACGCTCGAGGCCCCCACGGCGCTCGCTTCCTGGCCGATGGAGACGTGGGTGGGGCCCCGGTAGTCGTAGCCGGGTAGCGGGTCGTAGCCACCCGAGCGGAGACGGACGATCATCTCTTCGAGCTCACGGATCGCGAGCATGTCGTCGAGCAGATCAAGTGTCGACGCGGGGGTGAGGCGGCCGGCACCGAGCTCCGAGCTGAGATCGCCCGTGTAGACGAAGCCTCCAATCGAGCCCAGCGACACCTCGAACGGTGCAAAGCCGGGCCGGGTGTCGCTCCGATATGCAGTCTCCGTCGCCATCATTTCTCACCTCGATGGGGTCGATAGCCGTTCCCGGACCGTTTCCGGGTCGGGGAGAGCGATTTCATATTCTTTCGATTCGGTGGTTGTGACCGTCAAATTCATGTCGTAGTATAAGACAATAGTAACGAATCGTAAATAGTCGAAAGCCAGCCGGTGTCGCTCCGAAGACGTTGCCGGCGAGACCCTGACCGGAGCTGCGGCCCGTGACACGCACCGCCCTCGACAATAGTTCACACTCCATCGACCGGGAACCGGGTCCGAGGCCCGTCAATGCGCACGTGCACCTGCCGCCCAACTTTTCGGCGTTCGAGGACGTGGAGGCCGTTGTGAACCGTGCCCGAGACGAAGGCGTGGTCGCGGTCGGAGCCTCCAACTACTTCGATTTCAGCATCTATGACCGTTTCGCCCGGGCGTGTGCGGCCGCTCGCATCGCTCCGCTCTTCGGCACCGAGATCATCACCCTCCAGGAAGATCTGCGGGCCGAAGGCGTTCTGGTGAACGATCCGGATAACCCGGGCCGCACCTACATGTGCGGCAAGGCAATGGCAGGCTACAGGGCCCCGGGCCTGGTGGCGACACGCCTCCTGGACAAGATCCGCGCTTCGAGTGAGAAGCGAATGAACGCGATGGCGGCCCGGCTGACCGATCTCGGGCTCGCGGCCGGTATCGACCAGCCGCCCACCATCGAGAACATCGTTGGCGATGTGGCGAGGAGGAGCGGTGTCCCCGCCGGATGGGTCTCGCTCCAGGAGCGCCATCTCGCCCGTGCCCTCCAGGAGAGCGTGTACGCGCAATTTGATCCCGGGGAGCGCGGGACCGTGCTGGCGGCGTTGCTGGGATCTGCCGCGGACCCGACCATCGTCACCGACCCGATCGCTCTTCAGAACGCCATCCGCTCCAAGCTCATGAAGGCCGGCCGGCCCGCCTTCGTACCGGACGCCGAGGTATCTTTCGATGACGCCTATCGGCTCGTGCTGGAGCTGGACGGGATTCCCTGTTATCCCATCCTCGCCGACGGCGCGGAACCGGTGTGCCCCTTCGAGGACCCGCCGGTGGCGCTGGCTCAGGCGCTGCTCGATCGGGGCGTCTACTGCGCCGAGCTGATTCCGGCCCGCAACGCCCCTGAGACGGTAGATCGATACGTATCCGTGCTTCGTGAGGCCGGGATACTGGTGCTGGCCGGCACCGAGCACAACACCCAGCGCATGATCCCCCTGACGCCGGCCTGCCGGGGCGGGGTCGCGCCGTCGGACATGGCCCGAACGACATTCTGGGAAGCAACCTGCGTGATCGCGGCCCATCAACATCTGCGCCAGACAGACCGGCCCGGCTACGTCGACGCCGGGGGGCAGCTCGCCACCGGGTTCACCGACGGTGAGACGCGGATCCGCTGGTTCCGCGAGCTCGGGGAGCAAGTGATTGCGAGCGCACAGAGCACGGCGGTGGTGGCGTGAGCGAGCAGACCATGAGCAAGAACCCTCTGCCGCATGCGCTGGCTGCCATCGTCGAGGTTTCCCACCGTTACGGCCTCGATCCGGAGTTATCGCGGGCCGTTATCGGCAACAGCTCGGTCAAGGCGGACGGTGTGCTGTACATCAAGCCGAGCGGAGCACCGCTGTCCACCCTGACGGTCGAGGATTTCATCGGTCTGGAGCTGCGGCCCCTGCTGGACCTACTCGATGCCCCGGAGCGGCCCGGTCCCGCCGGCGACACCGACCAGGCCATTGCGGTGGCCGTCGCGGCAGGGATCGGGCCCGGTGACGGCCGGCGCCTCTCGGGCGAGTTCCTCTTCCACGCCCTCCTCCCGCAGCGGTACGTGCTGCACACCCACCCGATCACGATCAACGCACTGACCTGCAGCAGCCGGGGTCGAGATCTCGCCGCCGAGCTGTTCGGCGACGAGGTTCTCTGGATCCCGTACACCAATCCCGGTCTCCCCCTGGCCCGGCGGATCCGGGCGATGTTGCGTGAGCACGAGGCCGGGACCGGCGTTTCGGAGCCGGTGGCACTCCTGCTCCAGAACCATGGGCTCATCGTCGCTGCTGATAGCCCGGACGACATCGACCGCATTTCCAGCAGGATCGTCGGCGCCATAGGTGATCGGCTCGGAAATGCGGAGACGGGTAGGGCCGAGCCGGCGCTGGAACCCGCGGTCGCCTCCGCGGCAGTCCGCATCATCGGGCCCACGCTACGGGCCGCCCTCGCCACCGGTGCGCGACTCGAGATAGTCACTTTCGACGGCAGCTCTCTTGCCGCCCGGATCGAGCATCCCGTTACAGGCGACAAGCTGCTCACCCGGGGACCGCTGACCCCCGACCAGATCGTCTACGCCGGATCATGTCCGCTGATACTCGAGCCGGTCCAGCCGCGTCCAGACGGAACCCTCGATGCCGGTGATCTCGCCGCAGATGTCCTAGCCGCCATCGAGGACTTCGAACGCGATCACGGCTACAAGCCCGCTGTTGTTGTGGTTCCCAACCTGGGTCTCTTCGCCGCGGGATCGTCGATCGGCCGGGCCGAGGTGGTGCGTGACGTCTACCTCGATGCAGTCCGGGTGGCGACACTGGCCGCCGGGCTCGGCGGCATCCGACCCCTCGCCGAGGACGAGCGCAAGTTCATCGAGCTCCGGGAAGCCGGGGAGGATCGCCGCCGGGTCGCCGCGGGATCGGCCCGGCCGGGGCGCGCCGATCGCATGGTCGCCGTCGTCACAGGCGCCGCCCAGGGGTTTGGATTGGCCATCGCCGGCGACCTCGTCGCCCAAGGGGCGCACGTGGTGCTTGCGGATCTCAACGCGGCCCAAGCGGAATCCGAGGCGAAGGCTCTTGCGGCCGGCTCCGGCATGGGAAGGGCCATGGCCCTGGCGGTTGACGTGACCGACGACGCGTCGGTGGCGGCCGGCTTCGACGAAGTCGTCCGTCGCTTCGGCGGTTTCGATCTCATAATCTCCAATGCCGGCATCCTGAAGGCCGGCGGTGTTACGTCTCTCCCGGTAGCCGAGTTCGATGCCGTCACGCGGGTCAACTACCGCGGTTTCTTTGTGTGCGTCCGCAACGGCGCCCCGATCCTCGCCCGGCAGCACCGCACCAAGCCCGACTACTGGGGCGACATCATCGAGATCAACTCGAAGTCGGGTCTGGTCGGATCGAGTCGCAACAGCGCCTACGCCGGGAGCAAGTTCGGCGGTATCGGCCTGACCCAGTCATTTGCACTCGAGTTGGTTGGCGACGGCATCAAGGTCAACGCGATCTGCCCGGGCAACTTTCTCGACGGCCCGCTTTGGTCCGACCCGGAGAGCGGGCTCTTTGTCCAGTACCTGCGCGAGGGCAAAGTGCCCGGGGCCAAGACCATCGAGGACGTGCGCCACGCCTACGAGGCGAAGGTCCCGATGGGCCGCGGCTGTACCCCGGCAGATGTGATGGAGGCCATCTACTACGTCGTGGCGCAACGCTACGAGACCGGCCAGGCCATACCTGTGACCGGTGGCCAGGTGATGCTCAGCTAACCGGAGGTTCAATGTGAGCACAGTGCGGGCGAGTGCCCCCGACATCCCAGAGACCGAGCACGCCATTCAGTTCGTCGGTCCAAACGACATCGTCCACAACCGTGCCAAGCCGGTGCCGACGGTGGGACCCACCCAGATCCTCGTCAAAGTCGAGGCGTGCGGGATCTGTTTCTCGGACACCAAGCTCCTCCACGCCTACACCAGCCACCCGCGCAAGAGTGAGGTCCGCTCCGGTCTACCGGCAGGGGTGCTGGCCGAGATCCCTTCGTATTGCCCCGGCACCAAGCCCACAGTTCCCGGTCACGAGGCGGTGGGCCGGATCGTCGCCGTCGGCGACGAGGTGCGCCACCACGAGGTGGGCGAGCGTGTGCTCGTCGAGACCGACTACCGGCACCTACCGACCGCCGTGTCCAACGCGGCTTTCGGCTACAACTTCGAAGGCGGGCTCCAGGAGTACGTGCTGCTCGACGAGCGGGTCATCATGGAGCCCGAGACTGGAGAGCGGTTCCTGCTGCCGGTTGGTGACGGACCAAGCGCTTCCGCGATCGCGCTCGTCGAGCCCTGGGCCTGTGTCGAAGCCGCCTATGCCTACAAGGAACGCAACCACCTTCTCGCCGGTGGTCGCCTTCTTGTGGTGGCGGACGATGGTCACGTTGTCGATGGCCTTGGCACACTCTTGGCCGCTAGCCCACCGGCGTCGGTCACCACTGTCCTCGCCGCCGGCGCGGCGGTCGAGAGTGGCGCCTTGCCCGCAACCGCAGCTGCTGGCCTCGACGAGCTGCCCGCCCAGACCTTCGACGACGTCGTGTACTTCGGGACCAGAGCGAATGTCATCGAGAAGCTTCAGGATCTGTTGGCTCCGTACGGCGTGATCGACATCGTCACCGGCGGCCGGCTGATCGACCGGCCGGTCTCCGTTGACGTGGGTCGGATCCACTACGACCTGACCCGCTGGACCGGTACCTCGTCCGGTTCGGCGGCGAACGGTTACGGCGAAATTCCGGCAAACGGCGAGCTTTGCGACGGCGATCGGGTCGCGGTCATCGGCGCCGCAGGCCCGATGGGCTCGATGCATGTCGTTCGCTCCATCTCGGGCGGCTGGCAGGACCTCACGGTGGCCGCCGTCGACGTCGATGATTCCCGTCTCGCCCACCTCGAGCACCTGGCCGCGCCGCTCGCCGCCGAACGCAACGTCGCCCTTACGGTTGTGAACAGCGCGACCACCCAGCTCGAAGCCGGGTTCAGCTATGTGGCCTTGCTGGTGCCCGCGCCGGCACTCGTTGCCCGGTCACTCGCTCTTGCGGGCAGGCACGGCCGGATCAACATCTTCGCCGGCTTCGCCGTCGGAACCCGGGCCGAGATCGACTTGAACCGGTACGTCGCCAACGGCTGCTACTTCGTCGGCACCAGCGGCTCGAAGATCGACGACATGAAGGCCGTCCTCCGGAAGGTGGAGAGCGGCCAGCTCGACACCAACATCTCGTTGGACATGGTGACGGGATTCGCCGGCTTTGCCGACGCCATGGCCGCCATCGAGGCTCGCACTTCGTCGGGCAAGATCATCGTTTACCCGTCGCTCCCGAACCTCGGGCTCACCTCGCTTGCCCGGCTCCAGGACCGTGTGCCTGCGGTGGCGGCGGCGCTAGACGGTGGACGTTGGACCAGGGCCGCTGAAGAGGCTCTGCTGCGCGACGCCGGGAGGCGTGATGGCCTCGAAGTCGATAAACAATCCTCCGGCTAGGGTGCGCGACATGGCCACAACTGCAGGACAATCCGATAGCGTGTTTGCCGAGGAGCGGCAGCAGCAGATAGCGGCCCTCGTCGAGGTGGAGGGTCGGGCCCGGGTGTCGGATCTGGCAGCCCGGTTCGGCGTGTCGGCCGTGACGATCCGCAAGGACCTCCTTCTTCTCGAGTCGGAGCGGCGCCTGGTGCGGACGCACGGAGGGGCGATCGCGGTCGAACGCAACCGGCCTGAGCTCGCCTTCGACGTCCGCGAACTGCTGCAGCGGGAGGAGAAATCACAGATCGGCGAGTTCGCCGCAGGTCTGGTGGTAGACGGCGAAGGCATCGCTCTCGACGCCAGCACGACCGCCCTATACGTTGCTCGTCACCTGGGCGATCGTGACGGCTGGCGGGCGCTCACCGTGGTCACCAACGGCATCAGGATCGCCGCGGAGCTTGCCAGTCATCCCGGGATCGTTGTACTCATGCCGGGCGGGCGTCTCCGGCCCGAGGCGCTCTCGCTGCTGGGTCATCTCGGTGGAGCGATGTTCCGCAAGGTCAACGTTCAGACCGCGTTTGTCGGTGCCGCCGGCTTCACGATCGAGTCGGGGCTGTCCGACTCCATGGAGGAAGAGGCCCAGCTCAAGCGATCCATGGTCGCCACGGCGCGCCGGGTCGTGGCGATCGTCGACCATACCAAGTGGGGCCGGGCGGCGGTGGCGACCTTCTGCCGAACCGATCGGATCGATGCCGTCATCACGGACGCGGCCGCGCCCGCCGAGTTGGTCGTCTCGTTGGAGAAGCTTGGGATCCCCGTTCACCTGGTGGGACCCGGGGCGGTTGTGGCCTAGATCACCCGAAACGTCGCTGCACCATCGCGTGGATGGAGACCGACACGACGATGACGGCACCGTAGATGAGCTGGGTGTAGAACCCGGTGAGACCGGCGGCGACAATCCCGGCGTTGATGGTTCCGATCATGAAGGCGCCGAGCAAGGTTCCCCACACGGTGCCCTTGCCGCCAAAGACCGACGTGCCTCCAACGAACACAGCAGCCAGGGCTGGTAGCAGCTGACCATCGCCGACCGACGGGAAGAAAGAGACGATGAACAGGCTCGACAGGATCCCGGAGAACGCGGCGGCAACTCCAACGAGGATGAACAGGATGAGACGCACCTGTTTTGTCTTTATGCCCTGGAGCTCGGCCGTCTCGGCGTTGTCGCCGATGACGTAGAGGGCGGCGCCGTACTTGTGACGATTGAGAAGGAACCAGGTGGCCACGGCCGCTAGCAGCAGCCAGAAGAACTGCATCGGAATCCCGTATAGCTCCCCGACGAACAGCCGGAAGAGAATCGAGGGCCGGGTGTCTATCAGAGTGATGTTCCTGCCGCCGATCACTACCAGCGACAGGCCCCGGAAGAAGAAGAGGGTGCCGATGGTAGCCACGAGCGCCGGTACCCCGATCTGGACGATGACGAAGGCATTGATCAGCCCGGCGACGGCACCGATTAGAAGAGCGACTGCGATCGCCAGCGTGACGTTGCCCGTGTGTTCCCATGTCAGCACGAATCCGACCATGCCGAGCGCATAAGTCGAAGGAAAGGACAGGTCGATCTCACCCGCGGTCACCACCATGGTGAGCGGCATCGCGACGATACCGAAGAGAGGGATAGTCGCAGCAAACGCGGCATAGATCTCAATGTGCGTGAATGTGTCCGGAGCCGTGACCAGAAACGCGATCCAGAGCAGCAGAAACGCTCCGGTTATCCCGAGCTGGCCCGCATAGGTGCTAGCAAAGCGCTTCGGATCGTGTAGGAGGGAGACCCCGCGACCCCACGCCGCCTCGTCGAGGGCAGCCTGGTCGGCGTCGGTCATCGAGCCATTCATGCCGTCTCCTCCGTATCAGACACCGACTCTTCGTACGGGTCGTCCGGTACGGACGAGTGACCTGTCTCGGCTATCTCGCGCATGATCTCGGTCAGCTCTATCACGTTGCGGTGCTTCGGCCGGAAACGACCGGCAATCTTGCCTCGATCAAGCACCACGATCCGGTCTGCGACTTCGTAGACGTGGAATATGTTGTGATCGATCAGGATCGCCGCTTTCCCGGCTTTCTTGATCGACTGGATGAACTGGAGCAGCTTGTCGGTCTCTTTGATCGAAAGCCCGACGGCCGGCTCATCGAGGATGAGGATGTCGGCGTCGAAATAGAGTGCCCGGGTGATCGCGATGCCTTGTTTCTCGCCACCCGAGAAGTTCTTGACGACCGACTCGGGAGTGACCGCGGTCGAGGTGAATCCCATCGACTCGAGCATGAGTTTGTGGGTCTCACGTCGCATCTTGCGCACGTCCAGAAATCCAAAGCGGGTCTGGATTTCCTGACCTATGAAGATGTTGCGCCACAGGGTCTGTAGGTCGGCCAGTGCTCTTTCCTGATAGACGGCCGCCACCCCGAGCTCGCGAGCGCGCTCGACGGTGAGGTTGTGTACCGGAACCCCGTCGAACAAGATCTCGCCGCTGTCGGGGGAGTGGTAGCCGCAAATGTGCTTGATCATCGTCGACTTACCGGCGCCGTTGTCGCCGATGAGACCGACGATCTCGTTGCGGCCGAGACGGAAGTTGATGTCGGACAGTGCTTGCACTCCGGCAAACTGCTTGTTGACTCCGCGCAGCTCGAGGCGCGGAGTCGCCGGGTCTATCCCAGCATCCTTATCAGACATCTGTCCAAACATCCTTTCGCTCTTCTGTCCCGGCCGCAATCGAGCCGAGCCGTTGTTACCTGATCTGCTGTGTCACCAGGTCGGCGAGCAGATCGACGTTGCCGGCGTTGGCGAAGCCCGCGCCGGTGTCGATATGGAGACCGGTGAACGCATAGTTGTTGGTCAAACATATCTGCAGAATCGGGAAGAATCCCTGCAGATACTGCTGCTGATCGATGACCAGGTCGGTCCAGCCGGCCTTGATCGATTCCACCGTCGATGCACTCAGGTCGAAGCCGGCGCCATACACATCATCCGGTCCGAGACCTGCAGCCTCGAAGTAGGTCTGCTGCGCGGCGGTCAAGGCGCCGTGATCGGTGACGACCAACTTGACGTCCGGATGTGATGAGGCATAACCAACGAACGTCGCGGTGCCTGCTGCGGCATCGGCGTTGGTAGCGTCGTCGATCTCGAGGTAGTCGACCGTGAGGCCCGCTTCCTCGAGTGCGTCGATGACGCCCTTTGTCCGCTCGCCACGTCCGGCTTGCGCCAGCAGACCCCAGACCATGGCCCGGTCGCCGGCGGCCAGGCCGAACTCGGCAACCGCTTCGGCGCCAAGCGAGTGACCGGCCGTATACAACTCGGCACCCACATAGCCGAAGCCGTTGCTGGCGTACTTCGCCTCGATCGTGGGCAGAGTTGTGTTCTGGCTGGTGACGATGATGCCGGCTGCTTCTGCCTCGTCAACGAGTGGAGCAAAGGCATCGTCGCCTGGATGACCCATGATGGCGATGCCATCGGGGTGGGTCGCAACGGCTTCACGGAACTGGGTCAGCATCTTCTCCGGATCCCAGTCGGACCATACGTAGTCGACGTCAGCGCCGAGCACTTCTTGTGCCTTCACTGCTCCGTTGTATACCACCGTGGCGAACGGGCCACCTTCGGGCCCGCCGGGGAAGAACACTATGTGGGTGTTCGCACAGAACCCGGCGCCTGCTGCTTGCCCGGTGTCGGGGGCAGCCGTGGTGGTTTCCGCGTTTCCGCTCGTGGTGGTTGTCGATGACTCTGTGCTATCTCCTCCGCAGGAGGCGGCTGCCAGAGCCAAAACGGCAAGCAGAATCACGAACGCAAACCGCTTGTCTCTTCTTAGTGTCATATGACCTTCCTTCCCATCTTCCTCATCCCGATTCGGGAATGTCCGTTGTCTTCGCGCTCGACGCGATGTGGGAATGAGCCGCCCCGTATCTCGTGAGCCAAGCTCCGTTATCGTTAACGGGAACGCTAACATCATGTGAACTACATGTCTAGCCTGGCCGGGTGCCTTCGTCGCGTTTTCCCTGCGCGCCACGATGTTATCGCTACCGGGAACGTTAACGTTATGTTCTGGGTTGAATCTGTCTAACCGTCCCGGGTCCTCCTCCCGTTTCTGATCTCAGCCGGCGAGTGTCACCGACACTGTCATCTCCCCAGCAACCTGTACGAAGCGTCGTTCCACAACAACTCTCTCTCCAGATCTCGCATGTCCGTGGACTCGTTGATCGTGATCAGCTCAACGCCGACGATACGGGCATAGTCCTCGAGGTGCTCGACCGTGAGCGCACGACTGTGACACGAGTGATGCGAGCCGCCGGCGAGGATCCAGGCCTCGGCGGCCCGGGGAAGATCGGGCTCCGGTTTCCACACCGATCGCGCCACCGGCAGGTTGGGCATTGCCGCGGGTGGGTCGACGACCTCCACCCTGGCCGCTGTCATACGGAAACGATCTCCCAGGTCGACGACGGAGGCGTTCACGCTTGGTCCGGGGGCGGCGTTGAACACGAGGCGCACCGGATCCTCCTTGCCGCCTATCGAAAGCGGATGGATTTCACAGCGGGGGGTTCCCTTCGCAATCGACGGGCAGACCTCGAGCATGTGGGCACCCAGAGCGAACGAGCCGTCCGGGTCGAGGTGGTACGTGTAGTCCTCCATGAAGCTGGTGCCGCCTTCGAGACCGTGCGCCATGACCTTCATTGCTCGTACCATCGCGGCCGTCTTCCAGTCGCCCTCGGCGCCGAAGCCGTAGCCGTCGGCCATGATGCGTTGTGGCGCGATACCGGGGAGCTGCTTGAGACCGTGGAGGTTCTCGAACGTGTCCGTGAAGGCGACAAACCGGCCCTCCTCGAGAAACGACCGCAATCCCAGCTCGATCGCTGCGGCGTCCCGGAGCGACTGGCGACGGTCGCCGCCGGGGCGCAGCTCCGCCGCCATCTCATACGTGTCGTCGTACTCGGCACAGAGGGCGTCGATGGCGGCGTCTCCGAACCTCTCGATGTGGGCGACGAGGTCACCGAGCCCGTAGCCCTCGACGTCGTATCCGAAGACACGTTGGAACTCGACCTTGTCACCTTCAGTAACCGCAACACTTCTCATGTTGTCGCCGAAGCGGGCGATGCGAGCGGTGGCGGCGTCGGCCACCGCAAAGGCGGCGCGTGCCCATGCACCGATCCTCTCGGCGACCCGTGTCTCCGACCAGTCGCCGGCGACGATCTTGCGTCGCGATCGGAGCCGGCTGGCGATGTGGCCGAACTCGCGGTCTCCGTGGGCGGACTGATGGGCGTTCATGTAGTCCATGTCGATCGTTGCCCACGGCAGGTCCCTGGCGAATTGGGTGTGGAGATGCAGGTACGGCTTGTTGAGCTCCTCGAGACCACGGATCCACATACGGGCCGGAGAGAATGTGTGCATCCAGAGAATCAAGCCGGCGCACTGCGGGTCCGCGTTGGCTTCCCGCACCAGGGCGGCGATGCCATCGCTGCCCGTCATCACCGGTCTGACCGCGATCTCGAGGGGGATGTGCGGGCTCTCGTTCAGCGCGGTTGCGATCTGGCGGCTGTTGTCCGCAACGAGGGCGAGTGTCTCATCTCCGTAAAGATGTTGGCTCCCCGTTACGAACCAGAGGTTCGAGCTGCCGGGATCGATCATGATTTCCCCTGTCCGTAGTAAGCGTTTGCGCCGTGTTTGCGTTCATGATGCTTCGCCAGGATCCAGTCCTCGAGCGGGACCGGGTGATTGGAAGTGAGCATGCCGGTGAGGAGGGCCATCCGTGCGCTCGCCTCGAGAGCGACCGTGTTGTCGACAGCGTTCGCCGCGTTCGTACCCCAGACAAAAGGAGCATGACCGGCAGCGAGCACCCCGGGCACGTGCATCGGGTTGATCCCGTTGCTGCGGAAGTGGGCGACGATCACCCGGCCCGTGTTGGCTTCGTACTCGGTGGCCACCTCAGCTGCGGTGAGTGGCCGGGTAACCGGTACGGGCCCGTTGAAGTGATCTGCATGGGTGGTGCCGAGACACTCGATGGGGAGCCTTGCCTGGGAGAAGGCGGTCCCGTAGGTGCTGTGGGCATGGACCACTCCACCGATCTCGGGAAAGGCCCGGTACAGCTCGAGGTGGGTCGCGGTGTCGATCGACGGCCGCAGCCGCCCGGCAACGACGCTGCCATCGAGATCCAGCACGACGATGTCGTCGGGGGTCATCCCGGGGTAGGGCACGCCGCTCGGCTTGATCGCGATCAGATCGCCGGACCGCCCACTCACGTTTCCCCAGGTGAGCGAGACGAGACCCTCGGCAGGAAGGCGGGAATTCTGCCCACACACGTACTCGCGGAGGTCGGCAACAGCTGTCATCGGGTGACCTCGCTGCGGATGCGTTGCAGGTCTTTCATCAAGTCGTAGAGATCGCTCGGGCCGTGTACCCCGAACGCGTCGTGGATCTTCCGGTAGAGCGGGTACAACTCTTTGTAGACCGCCACCGCCTCCGGGTTCGGCTCGACGACACCCGCTGGTTCCGGGACCATGGCCTTCTGGGCTTCCCCGGTGGTCCCATACACGCCGGCGGCGACGCTGGCGAGGATGGCTGCACCGACGGCACAGGTCTGTGAAGTTCCCGCCAGCTCGACCCTGCGGCCGGTGACGTCGGCGTAGATCTGCACCAGCAGCGGGCTCTTCTTGGAAATGCCGCCGCTCAGCACGATGCGCCGGATCGGCACCCCGTTCGACTCGAATTGCTCGATGATGCGTTGCGCTCCGAAGGCGGTCGACTCGACGAGCGCCCGATAGAACTCGGCTGCGGTCGTGGACAGGGTCATCCCGATCATGGCCCCGGACAGCAGTGGATCTACGAGGACGGACCGGTTGCCGTTGTGCCAGTCGAGCCCGAGCAGCCCGCTGGCGCCCGGCGGGATTCCTTCAGCTTGCGCCGCCAGTTCGTCGAGCCGGGCCGCGGTTCCCTGGTCGCCCGGTGCCAGCGAAGAGGCGAACCAGTTGAAAATGTCCCCAACGGCCGACTGCCCGGCCTCGAGACCTGCCATCCCGGGGATAATCGAATCGGGGACACTCCCGCACAAACCGGCGATGAGCGGTCGATCGCCCGGGACCACCGTCGTATCGCATGTGCTGGTGCCGATGATCTTGACGAGCGTCCCTTCCGACACCCCGGCGCCGACCGCACCGGTGTGAGCGTCGAAAGCACCGGCGGCGATGGCGATTCCCGGTCGGAGCCCGAGCTCGGCGGCCAGCTCGTCGGTGAGCCCACCGATGGAGGTATCCGATGCCTGGGCCGTGGTTGTGTAGCGGAAGGCCGCCATCCCGGGTTCGATCGAGTCGAGGAAATCGGCCGAGGGCAGCCCGCCCCACTCAGTGTCGTACATGGCCTTGTGCCCGGCGGGGCAGATCCCTCGAGCCATCGTGGCGGGATCGAGTCGACCCGCCAGATAGCCTGGTACGAAGTCGGCGAGCTCGACCCATCCGCCCGCCGCGGCCCGGACCCCGGGATCGGCGGTCCGGAGGAAGTGGGCGAGCTTGGCCCAGTACCACTCGCTCGAGTAGGTGCTTCCGCACGGGCCGAGGTAGGGGAGGCGGTCCCGAAGCACGGTTTTGTTGATCTCGGCGGTCTCGGCGTGGGAGGTGTGGTCCTTCCACAACCACGTCATGGCGTTGGGATCGTTCGCAAAGCGCGGGTCTAGAGCGAGCGGCACGCCTGCGGCGTCGACCGGGATGGGGCTCGATCCGGTGGTGTCGACGCCGATGCCTACGACCCTGGATCGGTCGAAACCGGCGGCTTCTGCTGTCTCGAGCGCACCCAGGACAGATACGCGGAGCCCGTCGATGTAGTCGTGTGCGGACTGGCGGGCGAGGTGGGCGTCCCTCGTATCAGTGATGACACCGTCGGTGCCGTGCCGGTAGGCATACTCGCCCTCACCGAGCTCCCGGCCGGTGGCGGTGTCCACGACGACGGCCCGTGCACTCGATGTGCCGTAATCGACACCAATGACCGCCGGTTGCTCGGGATCCATCGCCGTTTCCCCTTCCGCTCGAGCAAGCATCATGTTAACGCTCCCGTTAACGATAACATAGCCTAGTAGTGTGAGGTAATCTACAGAGGGTCTGGTCCCAGGCAGAGCAGGAGTGAAGATGCACGGGTCGGGTCGGAGAATCACAATCAAGGATGTGGCGGCCTACTGTGGTGTCTCGACCCAGACTGTCTCCCGCGTCATGAACGATCGGCCCGACGTGGCCCCGGATACGAGAAAGCGTGTGGCCGATGCCATCGCTGCACTCGACTACAAACCGAGCGCGGTGGCGCGAACCCTGGTCGCCAGACACAGCAATGCCATCGGGGTACTGCTTGCCGGCATGGGTTACACGGGCACCGCACTGACCCTGCGGGGCATCGTCGATGAAGCGACCCAACTCGGGATGACCGTGCTGATTGCCGAGCTCCCCGAGCGTGAGAGCTTCGACGACCCGCGGCCGGCAATCTCAGCGCTTATCGAGCGTCACGTTGATGGGATCATCATGTCCGTTCCGGCAGTGGGCCAGATCGTCGACCGGATCCGTGCCGCATTGTCGGAGCAGTTCGAGCCGGTGGTGTTCGTCAAGGCCGGTGTGTCGGACCGCTACTCGAGTGTCGTTGTCGACAACGCCGGTGCGACCGAACGCGTCGTCGATCATCTCGTGTCGATCGGGCGCACCCGGATCGCACACATCTCGGGACCGCTGAGCTGGCATGAGGCCGAAGATCGGCGGGACGGCTGGCGGCGCGGGCTCGCCAAGCACGGTTTCGAACCGACTCTCGAGCTGTGCGAGGAGGGCGATTGGTCTCCCAGCAGCGGAGCAGACGCGATGAGCGCCCTGCTCGACCGCCTGCCGGACATTGATGCAGTGGTCGCCGGCAACGACCGCATGGCTCTGGGTGCGATGCACACGATCCGGGGCCGGAAGCTGCGCGTTCCCGAGGACATCGCCGTTGCCGGGTTTGACGACATCGAAGAGGCGGCGTGGTTCGCCCCACCGCTCACCTCGGTGCTGCAACCGCTGATGGACATCGGGCGGCACGCTGTGCGCACGCTGCTCGCTGAGGTGCGCGATGGCTCGGCGCCCGCGTCGGCCATCCAGCTCGAAGCCGAGCTGGTGATCCGGGAGAGCACGATCGGCCGCACCTGATCGAATTTGCGACAGGACAGCCGTCGTGAGGGCTGCGATGGTCCGCAGGAAACGCTGCGTTAGCCTGCCAGCTCGGCCAGCACCGCGTCGACGGCGACGGCAATGGCAGATTCGACCGGGATCGTCATGCCCTCCCCGTTGCCAAAATCCGTTGCCTCGATCCCGATCAGCGTGAGCCCATTGGGGAGCTTGCCGAGCAATTTGCCCAGCTGGATGCTCTCGACGAGCTGGACCAGGTGGCTCGACTGCCCGATCCCCATCCGCTGTGGCAGATCCGCGTCGGTGAAACGGTGGATGGTCCCGGGCTCGGCTCCGGTGACCACCGCATCGACCATGACGACACGGCGAGCGAGTGCGAAGGCGTCGAGCAGCCGGGCCGGTTCACCGCCGCTCTCGACCAGGATGACCGAGTCGTCGACGCGCTCCTGGAGCGCGTCGACAACTTCCATCCCGGCTGCGTCGTCCCGGCGCCAGCGATTGCCGACGCCGATAACGACTGCGTGCGCTCCATCGGTGGACGGAGCTCCTCCTCCCATCAGCTCATCACCGCCGTAGGGTCCACTATTTAGTGGTGATCCGGTCGACTTTCACGTTCAGGAAGTGAGTCGCACACGAGATACAGGGGTCGTAGTTCCTGATCGATTGCTCCAGCACCCAGGTCAGCTCCTTGTCGGGCAGATCCAGCGACTCCTCGAGCACCGCCCGCAGGTCGTCCTCGATCGTCAGCTGATTCTGCGCCGTTGGTGGCACGATCTGCGCCTTCAAGATCCGGCCGGCATTGTCCACCTCATAGCGGTGGTAGAGCATGCCGCGGGGCGCCTCGGAAGCACCGTGCCCGACACCGGCGTGAATGTTCAGCTCGACATCGGGGCGATCCGGCTCCTCGTATTGATCGATGATCCGCAGCGCCTCTTCGACCGCGTAGAGCGTCTCGACACCGCGCACGATGATGCTCTTGAACGGGTTCAGCTCAACCGGGCCAAGACCCGCCTCGAGAGCAGCATCTCGTGCCGCCGGGGTCAACTTCTCGAAGTTGTTGGCGTACCGGGCCAGTGGGCCGACGTGATACGCCCCGCGCGAGCGGATACGCGAATGCAGCGCATTCGAGCGCTCAACGTGCTCCTCGAGGAAGTAGTCGTTCCACTCGGAGATGGCAATGTCGAGACCCTTGTTGGAGACGATCCGGCCTTCACAGAACGGGTACTCCAACGGGTGGCTCAACGAGACGAACTCGAAGTCCTGCTCCACCTTGGGGAAGGTGAATCCGGAAACGAGCCTGATCGTCTGCTTTGCAGCTTCACGTGCCCACTCCAGCTCCGGGACCAGCGTCTCGAGCTCCTGCTTGGTCGGGACCCGGTAAAAACCGCCGACCTTGACGTTGACCGGGTGGATCTCCCGGCCGCCGACGACGGTGACAATCGCGTTGCCCGCCTTCTTCAGCCGCAGACCGAGCTCGACAACGTCCCTGTGGTCCGCCGCCATGTGCACGGCGCTCTCATACCCGAGGAAGTCCGGGGCGTGGAGCAGGAACATGTGCAGCACGTGGCTCTCGATCCATTCACCGCAATAGATGAGGCGGCGCAGCGCACGGAGCTGGCCGGTGACCGACGCACCGAACGCATACTCCATCGCATGCGTCGAGCTCATCTGATAGGCGATCGGACAGATGCCGCAGATGCGTGCCGTTATGTCCGGTGCATCCGAGAACGGCCGGCCCTCGAGAAACGCCTCGTAGAAGCGGGGTGGCTCGAAGATGCCAAACCAGACGTCTTCGATCTTGCCGTCGACGACCTTGACGTGCATTTCGCCCTCGCCTTCGACGCGGGCGATGTAGTCAACGTCGAGCTTTCTCACTTCTGACGTCATGATCACTCTCCTCTCGCTTCGGCGAGCGCTTCGAAGTGATCGCTCGTGATCCGGAAGGGCTCGGCATATGCGTTGAAGCTGCGGAAGGCATCAACGAGGCCACGATTCGAGATACCGAGCCGTTGCCATGCCGCCGACAACATCTCCGTGTTCGGGCTCTCCATCGGTCCGAAGCACCCATAGCAGCCGCGGTTGTACGAGGGGCAGATAGCCCCGCACCCTGCTTGGGTAACCGGACCGAGACACGGGGTTCCCTGGGCGACCATGACACATGACGTGCCGCGACGCTTGCACTCGACACAGACGCTGTACTCGGGGATGTTGGGACGCCGGCCCTGGATGAAGGCTGAGACGACCTCGACGAGCCCCATCTTGTTGACAGGGCAGCCGCGCAACTCGAAGTCGACCTCGACGTGATTCTTGATCGGGGTCGAAGTCTCGAGGGTGTCGAGATACTCCGGATGGGCGTAGACGGTCCTGGCGAACACTTCGGTGTCGCCCCAGTTCTTCAACGCCTGGATGCCGCCCGCGGTGGCGCAGGCGCCGATCGTGACCAGGAACTTCGAGTCTCGTCTGATCTCGTGAATGCGCTCGGCATCGTGCGCCGTTGTGATGGAGCCTTCGACGAGGGTCAAGTCGTATGGGCCCTCGACGACCTCCCGGGATGCCTCCGGGAAATTGGCTATGTGCACCACGCTGGCGATGTCAAGCAGCAGATCCTCCACGTCGAGAATGCTGAGCTGGCACCCATCGCATGATGCGAATTTGTATACCGCTAGTTTCGGTAGAGCCATCTCACACTCCCTTTATGTCGAAGAGATGCCCGACTTCCGGGTACGGGAACACCGCCCCGTCGGTACAAATGAACTTCTCGCCGAACTGGCAGTGGCCGCACACCCCGATGGCGCACTTCATGTTGCGCTCCATGGTCACGTAGATGTTCTCAGGCTCCACCGAGGATCCCTCGATGAGACGCCGTGCCGTGACCGTCATCATGATCTCGGGGCCGCAGACCAGCACCGTCGTGTTCGCGGGATCGAAGCCGACACGGCCGATGAGACGGGTGACGACTCCGACTGAGCCGTGCCAGCCACGGTCGGCGGCATCGACGGTGATCATGGTTGTGACGTCGGTACGCTCGCCCCAGGCCGCCAACTCCTTCTCGAATAGGATGTCGTCCGGGGTCCGGGTGCCGTAGAGAACGACAACCCGCTCGTAATCGGCACGGTTCTCGATGGCGTGATAGATGGCGGGGCGCAACGGCGCCAGGCCGATGCCACCACCGATGATCAACAGATCGCCTCCCCTGGCCGTGTCAAGCGGCCACGGTGTCCCGAATGGACCGCGGATGCCGACATAGTCACCGGACTTGAGCCGGCCGAGGGCGTGGGTGACCGCACCCGTGCGCCGGATGGTCTGCAGGATCGTCCCCGGCTTCGAGGCGCTGCTGCTGATCGATATCGGCACCTCGCCGATACCGAAGGCATAGACCATCGTGAATTGCCCGGGAAGGAACTCGAAGCTGCCGTCGGGTGGCTCCAGCTCCAACGTGAACGTGTGCGGAAGCTCCTCGCGCACACCGCGTACGCGGAACGGGATTGGTGTCATCTGATCGATGACGGCGGGCTCAGTTAGCGTTTCCATAAAAATCCACCAGTTGGAGTCGAGTTGCGGCCAGACGGCTGGTTATGACCCCGGCGAACCGCTTCATCACCTCGTAGCCGAGAGCGCAGTCGTTATCGAACATATCGCGCAGTTGCTCGGCCTCGAATCGGATCAGATGCACCGGATCGTTGGCGACGGCGCTGAAAGACCACCGATAGGGCGGGTACAGCCAGCTCCATCCGAGCATCTCTCCGCCGTGCAGCGTTTGCACGATGAGTTGCCGGGTGGCGACGCTCAGCTCGAGTGCAATCGAGCCGGAGACGATGGCATACGCCGCATCGGCGGTGCCGCCCTCTCCGAAGAGGACCTTGTCACCCTCGACCTCGATCTCGGTGGCGACGCCGGCGAGCTTCGCCAGATGGGCCTCGCTCATACCCCGGAAGAAGTCGTGGTCGCTCAGTGTTGCGACTAGTTCACTCATGGCGTTACGCCTCCCACCTTGATCTGGGTGTCACGCAGGTCGGCCCGTCTGATTGCGGCCGCTTCCTGGGTGATGTCGATACCAACCGGGCACCATGTGATGCAGCGCCCGCACCCGACACAGCCCATCTCGCCGAACTGGTCGACCCACGTGGCGAGCTTGTGGGTCATCCATTGACGGTATCGTGCCGCAACCGGCTCTCGCATCGGCTGCCCGTGCATGTACGAGAAGCCGAGGGTGAAGCAGGAGTCCCACTTGCGTGTCCTGGTGGCCTGCGAACCATCGAGCGCCAGGTTGTCGTCGACGGTGTTGCAGAAGCAGGTGGGGCACACCATGGTGCAGTTGGCGCATGCCAGACAGCGGTCGGCGACGCTCTCCCAGCGGGGGTTGAGCGCATTGCCCTTGAGCAGGCCGGGCAGGTCCTCGGTGTCGAGGGTCTTGCCCATGTTCTCGGCTGCCGCAGCCAGCATTGCCTCTGCGGACTCGATCTCGGCGTCGGTCGCCGTCTCCATGCCTTCGAGGCTGCGGAGCATCGCGGCGCCCTTGTCGCTGCCGCTCTCGAGCAAGTAGCGCATGTTGCCGTCGTGGGTGATCTCGGTGATCGCGATGTCAAAGCCCGCTTTCGCCGTTGGTCCTGTTCCCATTGAGGAACAGAAGCAGTTCCCACCGGGCTCGCCACAGTTGACGGCGACGACGAACACGCCGGCCCGCGTCGCGGTATAGCCGCCGAGCGCGGGCACGCCGTCGTTGCCGGCATACACATCGTCGAGAATGCGCATTGCGGCCAGCTCACACGGGCGGGCTCCAAAGAAGGCGTATTTGACAGGCGCCGGGCTCGGGTCAGTAGTGAATCCTTCCTTCCCGCGGGTGCCCGACCAGATGACCGCCTCGGGCGGGTTCACGTATTGCTTCCAGCTCGCGGCACCAACGACATACCCGAAGAGCTTCTCACCGCCGCGGTGCTCGAGGCGGTAGTGCCCCGGCTCCTGCACGTCGGTCCACCCTTTGGGGAGATCGTCGAGTGCTGCGATTTCATCGTATACAAGGGCCTGGTTGCGGATTCTCGGCCCGATCACGCGGTGACCACTGTCTGCCAACGCTTGAATCAAACGGCCGATACCCGACTGGCCCGAGACGTACATCTCGCTCACAGCCGATTCTCCTCTCGGTAACCTTGTTACCGTACGACTTGATGGTTTGCCCGAAACGGGCCAATTGGCACATCTTCAGTGGCGCTCGACCCTTGCGCCAATGGGGGTTTGCTGGTGTGGTGTCGTGGGTTTTTGTGGCCCACAAACGACCCCCAATGAACGCGCAATCCCTAGCGATAGGTGGAGAAGTATGACGAAGTGGGTATATACCTTCGACGAGGTCTCGGAAGCGGAGGCTCTCGTCGGAGATTGGGACAGTGTCCGCGGTCTGCTCGGCGGTAAGGGCGCGAACCTCGCCGACATGGCCAGGTTGGGCGTTCCGGTGCCACCCGGGTTCACGATCACGACCGTGGCGTGCAACGCCTACAGCGATGCCGGCACGGTACCTGGAGGGATGTGGGATCAGGTGGCCGAGGCGCTCGCCACGATCGAGGCGAAGACCGGCAAGAAGTTCGGTGATCCCAGCAACCCGCTCCTCGTCTCTTGCCGCTCCGGTGCCAAGTTCTCGATGCCGGGGATGATGGACACCGTTCTCGACATCGGCCTCAACCATGAGGTAGCCGAGTCGTTGGTCGACATCAGTGGCGACGCCCACTTCGTCTATGACTCTTACCGCCGGCTCATTCAGATGTTCGGTTCGGTCGTTCTCGACAAGCCGGACGAGCCGTACGAGGAGATCCTCACTGAGTTCCGTGAGAAGACGGGTGCCGCTATCGATGCCGATCTCTCCACCGAGTCGCTCCAGGAGATCGTGGAGCGCTTCCTCGAGGTAACGCCCGAGTTCCCGTTGGATCCGGACGCACAGCTCAAGCTCGCCGTCGAGGCCGTTTTCAGGTCGTGGAACAGCAGGCGGGCCATCGACTACCGCAACGCGTCGCACATCCCCCACGACCTCGGGACTGCCGTCAACGTGCAAACGATGGTCTTCGGCAACCTGGGCGACAACTGCGGTACCGGCGTTGCCATGTCACGTCACGGTGCGACCGGAGACAACCACATCGAGGGCGACTACCTAATGAATGCCCAGGGCGAGGACGTCGTTGCCGGTATCCGGGCGACGCTCACCCTGGACGACATGAAGGAGAACATGCCCGGGATCTACGACGAGCTGCTGGCAACCGCCGACCAGCTCGAGAAGCACTACCGGAACATGCAGGACATGGAGTTCACCATCGAGAGCGGCAAGCTCTGGCTGCTCCAGACTCGTGACGGTAAGCGCACCGCACAGGCTGCGGTTCGTATCGCGGTCGAGATGGCCGAAGAGGGCCTCATCTCGAAGGAAGAAGCAGTCGGACGGGTCACCCCGGATCAGATCGACTTCTTCCTCCACCCGCAGTTCAGCGTCGAGTCGCGCAAGGCGGGCGACCTGCTCGCCAAGGGCCTCAACGTCTCTCCGGGTGCCGCCGTCGGCATCATCGCCTTCGACGCAGACCAGGCGGTTGAGTGGGCTGACGAGGGCAAGGACGTCATCCTGGTACGGCCCGAGACCAAGCCCGATGACGTGCACGGCATGCTGGCTGCCAAGGGCATAGTGACCAGCCGTGGTGGCCGTACCAGCCACGCTGCTCTCGTAGCCCGTCAATTCGGCAAACCTGCCGTTGTTGGTATCGCCGAGCTCAACATCGACCTCACTGCCCGGAACATGTCGATTGGTGGTCGGGTCATCAACGAGGGCGAGTTCATCTCCATCGAAGGTACAGGCGGCGAGGTCTTCCTCGGCCAGCTGCCGACGTTCGTTCCCGACATCAACGACCACTGGCTGTCATCGTTGCTCGGATGGGCTGATGACATCCGGCGTCTCAAGGTGCTGGCGAATGCCGATTACCCGGTCGATGCCAATCGTGCCCGTGACTACGGCGCTGAGGGCATCGGTCTGTGTCGCACCGAGCATATGTTCTTCGAGGAAGAGCGGCTCCCCACTGTGCAAAAGATGATCCTCGCCGACACGGTCGAGGAGCGTCAGGAAGCACTCGATGTCCTGCTGCCGTTCCAGCGTGAGGACTTCCGTGGTCTGTTCGAAGCGATGTCCGGCATGCCCGTGATCATCCGTCTCATCGACCCGCCGTTGCACGAGTTCCTGCCCGGCGCAGAAGAGCTGACGAGTGAGATTGCCGCCGCAACCGATGACGCAGAGATCGCCCGGCTGGAGAAGATCCTGGCCCGGGTCTACGAGCTCCATGAGGAGAACCCGATGCTCGGCTTCCGGGGCGTTCGGCTCGGCGTTCTGATGCCGGAGATCTCGAGGATGCAAGCGCGGGCAATCATCGAGGCGGCCTGTGACGCCAAGGAGAACGGTGCCACGCCGATGCCCGAGGTGATGATCCCGGTGTCGATTCACGTCAACGAGATCAAGCTGCTCAAGAAGCTCATCGTCGAGGTGGCGGAAGAGGTCATGGAGGCCCGCGGGGTCAAGGTCGACTACAAGGTCGGCACCATGGTCGAGACACCACGTGCGGCGATGACGGCCGATCAGCTTGCTACCGAGGCCGAGTTCTTCTCATTCGGCACCAACGACCTGACGCAGACGACGTTTGCGATCAGCCGTGACGATGCCGAGAAGAGCTTCCTCATCCAGTACGTCGATCAGGGCGTCCTTCCGGTCAACCCGTTCCAGACGCTGGATCGTGACGGCGTCGGCGGTCTCATCAAGATCGCGGTCGACGGCGGTCGCAAGACCCGCCCCGGCATGGAGATCGGTATCTGCGGTGAGCACGGTGGCGATCCAGAGTCGGTGCATCTGTGCCACGAACTCGGTCTCGACTACGTGAGCTGCTCGCCGTTCCGGGTGCCCGTCGCCCGTCTGGCTGCGGCCCAGGCAGTTCTCAACGAAAAGGGTTAACTCGTCCATTCTGGCGTCGCAGACCGGAACATTTTCCGGTCTGCGACGCCAGAACGGGATCTCAGGTGGCTCGCGTGCGGGCGGCCTGGCTCAGGAGCACACCAATCGAGACGAGGACGATTCCTGTGATCTCGGCGATGCCGAGGTTCTCGTCGAGGAAGATCCACGCCAGCAGTGCGATCTGGATCAGCATTGTGTTGTTGATCGCCGTCGATTCGAGAGCGGACAGCCGGCGTAGCGAGTAGTTCCAGAGCGTGAACGCCAAAGCAGTATTGACCACGGCGAGCCAGCCGATGATCAGCCAGGCTCGTGCCGAGACAGCAGGCATGCCTTCGGTGCCGATGCCAACAGCGACAAGGAGGGCAGCACCGACGGCCATGCTGATTGCGGTGACGACAACGGGGGGACAGTCGGCCCGGCGGTTGACATTTCGGCCGAGCAGCGAGCTGGCGACGTTGGCTGCCATTGCGATCAGAGCCGCCATCATCCCAAGGGCGGTCGCTCCGAGATCGCCCGCAAAGTACGCCCATGCCCCGGCAGCGACGAGTAGCGCCCCTGCGATCTGCCGCCGGGTCGCGGTCTCGGCGATGAACAGCGATCCCAGAGCGGCGACCAGCAATGGGCTCCAGGAAAGGACGAGGCTCGTTGTCGCCGCCGGTTGATTGTCGATAGCGACGAATTGGGCACCCTGGGTGATCGTGTAGAAGACCACGCCGAGGATGATGATCTGAACGAGCGATCTGCGGTCGAGACCGGAGATGGTTTGTCGTAGGGGCCGCTTCGAAGCGACCCAGCCGATGAGCAATAGGGCAGCCAGCCCGTAGCGAAGCGCCGCAAAGGTGACCGGCTGTAATGCCTCGTCGTCCAACCCCCACCGGATGAGCACCCAGGAGGAGCTCCACAGGAAGGTGACGAGCAGGGCCGCGGCAACGGCTCTGAGGTGAAGGGCACGATGTTGGCTGGACATGCAGGGCTCCATTGTCGGCACACGTTCAATCGTGCCGACCTATCCCCTCGAGGCTTTTGTCCAGTGAGGTGCGAGCCCGCATCGGGCCTTCCGTGGCGCTCGGACCAGACCCCGCCGGAGCGAGCGGAACCCTAGCCACCCTTCAGTCGACGCGACCAGGCTAGTGGAGCTGCACACAGAGACGGGTGCGGTTCATAGGGCGCCGATCTGTTTCGGGCACGCTCCCGATGCTGAGATCTACGCGGCAGCGGTTGAGGATATGATCCACCCGTCGGCAGTCTGACGGCTACTGCCCCTCGTACTGCTCCACCACGTCCTCGAGGATGTCCAGGTCGACACCGGCGGCAGAGAGGATTTCGGGAGTGTCCCCGCCTGCGTGATAGCGGCGCCTGGCAACGACCCTGGAGATCCCCGCGCTTGCGATCAGCATGGCGCATACTCGACATGGCTCCATCGAGCAATACAGGGTGGTCCCGTCGAGCTGGAGGCCGTAGCGCGCCGCCTGCACAATGGCGTTCTGCTCGGCGTGCACTGTGCGGACACAGTGCTGACGTACGGTGCCATCGTCGTCCATGACCTTCTTCAGATCGTGGCCGGCCTCGTCGCAGTGTGGCATCCCCGAAGGCGAGCCGACGTACCCGGTGCAGATGATGCGCTTGCTGCGCACGACGACACAGCCACTCTTGCCGCGGTCACAGGTTGCGCGGGTCGCCACCTGATCGACCAACTCGAGGAAGTACTCGTCCCAGCTCGGTCTCATGGCGGCCACGTTACTCGGCAGCACCGGGGTCAGATGATCTCGTAATCGGTTAGGAGGTCTTCGACCGCTTGATGGCTGTCGGCGTATGCCTCCCACACCGAAGCGCACCAGTCGTCGATGGCCCGGTACCGCTCCGGGCCCGGATCTCTCGCCATGACGTCGAGCACGGTCACGGTGCCCCGATCGGCCGGTATCGGGAAGGAGGGCCATTCTCGTTTGCGTCGACCCAAGCGCATGTGCACTTGCTGGACCCACCGGCCGGTAGCCCTCCGCTCGACGTGGAGGTAGAGCCCAACGAGCGCAAACGTCAGCCCGATCGGTTTTGTTTCGGCTGAGGCATGTTGGGCCGCCCACGCATCGACCGCGTGCTGGATGATGAATTGGAGGTGCGCTCTCTCGATGAGATACGCCTGGAGCTCGTCGTAGGTTTGCTGTTGTGTCATGTCGGGGGGGAAGATAGAGCGCGACGAGAAGAAAACGCCGCGAGAGGACCACATCATGTACACCGCCGCCACGAACCGCTATGACTCGATGCCCTACGCCCGATGCGGGCGCAGCGGGCTCGATCTGCCCAAGATTGCTCTCGGCCTGTGGCAGAACTTTGGCACCGAGGCACCCTTCGAGAACGTCAAGGACATGGTGCTCAACTCCTTCGACCGGGGTGTCACCCACTTCGACCTCGCCAACAACTACGGTCCTCCTTACGGGTCGGCCGAGGAGAACTTCGGGCTGATCATGAGCCGCCACCTGGCTCCCTACCGTGACGAGATCGTGGTTTCTACCAAAGCCGGATACGACATGTGGCCCGGCCCTTACGGACAGGGTGGCGGCGGTCGCAAGTACGTGCTGGCCAGCCTGGATCAGAGCCTGCGACGCATGCAGGTCGACTACGTCGACATCTTCTACTCGCATCGGTTCGACCCGACTACGCCGCTCGAGGAGACCATGGGTGCGCTGGCGACCGCAGTACACGCCGGTAAGGCTCTCTACGTCGGGATCTCCTCGTACGGCCCGAAGAAGACGGCCGAGGCAGCGGCCATTCTTCGTGACCTCGGTATTCCGCTGCTCATCCATCAGCCGTCGTACTCGATGCTGAACCGCTGGGTCGAGAGAGGTCTGCTAGACGTCCTGGAACAGGAAGGTGTCGGATGTATTGCCTTCTCCCCGCTGGCGCAGGGTCTCCTGACGTCAAAGTACCTCAATGGGGTGCCGGAAACGTCGCGAGCCGCCGAGCAGGGTGGATCGCTGTTTCCCGAGTTCCTCAACGACGAGAACATCGCCCGGGTCCAGGCCCTCAATGAGATCGCCAAGAGGCGTGGACAGTCGCTGGCTCAGATGGCGCTCGCCTGGGTGCTCCGTGACCCCAGGGTCACTACGGCGCTTGTCGGAGCCAGCCGGTGGTCACAGATCGAAGATAGCCTCGGTGCGCTCGACAATCTCGAGTTCACCGCCGAGGAGCTCAGCGAGATCGATCAGTCCGCGGTTGACGGCGGCGTCAATCTGTGGGCGTCGTCGAGCGAGGCTGAGTAGCTCCGTGGCACGCCGACGCCGGGGTGCTGGCTGCGCAATGGCGTGAGCCTGGGAACTGAATATCCGGAGCCCATCGTCGACCATGCAATGGCTCGCGAACGCGCTATCACCGCGTACGCGCGCTGCCGCCCTTCCTCATCCTGACCTCAGCCGGTGCGCCTTCGAAGCGAGCGCGGTCGCCTCTGGTGCTGGCGGCCCCGGGTGGCGAGGGCTCAGGCGCGTCCCACGTCCCGGCGGGGGAGGATGAGGAGACCGGCCGTGATCACACCGGCGGTCACCAGAGACAACGCGACGATCGGAACCAGATCGAATTGGGCCGCGGGAAGTGCCGGCACATGCTGATACGGTGACAGGTCCATCAACCAGGAAGGGAGGCCGAGTGACCGGCCGAACATGCTCAGGAATGCGGCGAGCACCATCGGCACCCACGCCAGCAACGCCAGCCGCGGCGCCGCAGTGCACACGAGGAACGCGATCCCACCGAGCACGGCAACCCCGGCGGCCATGGTGATGCCGCCACCGAGCATGCCGAGGATCCGGGAGGGGTCGTTGAGCACCAGGGCGGCACCGAGCCCGCCGGCGAGGCCGCCGATCGCCATCAGACCCAGCAGCGCTCCCATCGTTACCGCGAGATGGCTGCCCGCCCATCGAGCCCGGCCGACCGGAGTGGCGAGCAGGGGGTCCACACGACCGGCGGCTTCCTCGGTGTGCATGCGCAGCGCGGCCGAGATAGCGAACCCGGCAGCGAGCAAGCCGACGATGAGAAGTGCGGTGGCGAGGAAGGTATCGGTTATCGAGCCGCTTCCGACGACGCTGAAGAGCCCGCTCATCGCAGGATTGTCCGCGGCCATCTGCTCCACCTGGTCGGCGACCACGCCGAGGAAGAACGCGCCGGCGGCGATCCCGACGCCCCAGCTGATGATCGAGCCACGGAGCAGCCCGGCTGCGAGACGCAGCAAGGGGTAGCGGGTCGGAGCTGCCTCAGCTCGTCCAGGTCGCGGGTCGAGCAGCCCGCCGCCAAAGTCGCGGTGCTCCGCAAGTGAGGCGGCCGCCGGAAGCAGCACCGCGGTCAGCGCGATGGGAAGGACCAGAACGAGCCACTGCTCGCCCGCAAAGGCGCGTACTGCTTGTGCCCAATGGATCGGGGAGAGCCAGCTCAACCACGGCACGGCCACGTCACCGTACGCGCGAACTACAAACGCCACACCGAGCACCATCAAGCCCAGACCGCTGGCGGTGCGTGACGACGCGGCGACCTGGGCGGCGACGAGCGTCACCGCTGAGAAGGCGCTCCCGGCAACGACGAGGGCCGCCCCGAAGGCGATTGCCCCGACCGGTCCGTAGCCGAAGCCGACGACGGTGAGCACAACCACGATCGCCACGGTGACCTGGGCGACCAGGACCGCGAGGAGCCCGCCGGTCGCTCCCGCGAACCTGCCCACCGGCGCCGAGCGAACCAGTTCGGAGCGTGCCGTCTCTTCCTCGAGCCGGGTGTGCCGGGTAGTCATCAGGATGCCGAGCACGGCCACGAGGATGATCGTCCAGATGGCGGTCTCGTTCATGAA
The DNA here is from genome assembly GCA_963801165.1 of uncultured bacterium. Classification (GTDB taxonomy): domain Bacteria; phylum Actinomycetota; class Acidimicrobiia; order Spongiisociales; family UBA5794; genus JAAETI01. The sequence goes on along the minus strand of CAWDDT010000005.1, from coordinate 94,025 downwards.
GATGGCTCCAAGTGTCGGGTGGTCGAGGCCATACCCCGGTCCCGATTGCACGATCATGGCCGCGTTGCCCTGGGTGACCTGGACGTACTCCATCTGTTGCCGGGCGGTGCCGTACAGACTGTGAACGCTTGCTGCCGATACACCGACCAGGCCCGCTATCGACGCAGCCCACACCGCGAGCCGGACGCGATCGCGACGAATCGCCAGCCGCAATAAACGGATCGTGCCCGTGAAACCTCCGGCCGCGGTGGCGGATCCCGGCGCCCCTACCATGGTTGTCATAGTCCGGCTCCGGCTGCGATCCCGTTCAGCTCCGTTTCGTAGTGGCGGAGGAACAGCTGTTCCAGAGTCGGCGGCTGGCCGAACAGGGAACGCACCCCGGCGGCGTGAACAGCATCAAACACGGCATTCACTGCGTCTCCATCGGCCTCGAATGTCGTCGAACTTCCGTCGACGGTGATCGACCGCACCCCCGGGATCGATTCCAGGCCGACGATCGGCCGCTCGGTCTCGACTGCATACGAGGTGCTCGTGATATGTCGCAGCTCCGCCAACGTGCCCTGTTCCACCGACCGGCCTAGCCGGATGATCGTCAACCGGTCACACAGTTTCTCCACCTCGGCGAGTATGTGGCTGGACAGCAGCACCGTCCGCCCCTCCGCCTTCTTCTCCAGGATGCACTCCTGGAACACCGACTCCATCAGCGGATCGAGCCCGGAAGTGGGCTCATCCAGGATCAGCAGCTCGGCATCCGACGCCAGCCCCGCAACGAGCGCCACCTTCTGTCTATTGCCCTTCGAGTAGGTGGACGCCTTCTTCCGTGGATCGAGCTCGAAGCGCTCGATCAGTTCGTCTCGCTTGAGCCGGTCGATCCCGCCCCGCAACGACGCCAGCACATCGATGGCTTCTCCACCCGACAGGTTCGGCCACAAGCTGACGTCCCCGGGGACGTAGGCGAGACGACGGTGCAGTGCGACTGCGTTCGGCCACGGGTCGGCGCCGAAGAGGCGCGCTTCACCTGCGTCACGGCGGAGCAGGCCGAGCAGCACCCGGATCGTCACCGACTTCCCGGCTCCGTTGGGTCCGAGATACCCGTGAACCTCACCCGCGGCGACCTCGAGATCCAACCCGTCGAGGGCGACCGTGCTTCCAAACGTCTTGCGCACCTGGCGCAGCGAGATCACAGGCTCCATGCGGGTTCCTTTCGACTGTCCCGGCCCCGAAGTATTGAGAGTGACTATGAATTGAAAGTCACTGTCATAGTATCACGAAAGAGGTATTATGAAAGGGTGACAACCGACAAGATTCCGTTACGTCAGCGTAAGAAGGAGCGGGCCCGACTCGCTATCCAGGCGGCGGCGCTGACGCTGTTCGAGGATCAGGGATACGACAACACGACAGTCGAGCAGATCGCTGCCGTAGCAGAGGTCTCGCCCAGCACCGTCTACCGCTACTTCACGACCAAGGATGAGACTGTCTTTTGGGACCCCTGGGACCCGCTCATCGTGGCCGCGCTCGAGCGTCGCCCGTCGGGCGAGCAACCGCTTGACTCCCTCATGGAACTCATCGAGGGGATGTGGGAGCTCATGAGGTCTGACGAGGTCACGATGCGTCGGCGGGTGGAGTTGATCCTGCGTGAGCCGGCTTTGCGCTCCGCCATGGGTGATCACTTCGATTCGGGCGTAGACCTGATCGTTGGCGCACTCGCGGCTCGCAGCGACCTGGATGCCGATGATTTCGAGCTGCGCGTGATAGCAAACACCTTCGTGTCTGCGCTCATGGTCGCGCTCACCGCATGGGGTCGTGGTGGGGGCGATCTCCTCGAGCTCACGCGGAGGGCGATGGCGGTGCTTGCCTCAGGTGCCCGCCTGTAGGACGCTACGAAGCAGCGGCGCTCGCCTGGGCGTCGTACACCGCGGCAGCGTATGCGTTGATGTAGCGCCGTCTGGAGAACTCGTTGTCCTCTTTGCGCAGCGCCATCGAGCCGATCACCAGATCCGGCGTTTTCTCGACGGACTGTGGCAGATACTCGCACGCATATGCCCAGGCGCCGGGTGAGCGGGCTTCGTCCCAGTCGAGATAGGCAGAGAAGCTGGCGGCGATGGCGTCGCAACTGAGGTAGTTGGAGGCGACACGAGTCGGCAGGGCGCTGTAGAGATCGATGCTGTATGTGGAGCCGTTGTCCCTGGCGAGGTCGAGGTAGAAGGCCTCGAGCATCTCGGGTGTCCCCGGTTCGCACATAGCAATGGCTTCCCAGTGCTGAGCGACCGCTGCATCGGGCGATATCGAGATGTACGCGCGCTCACCGAGGCGGAGCACCTGGAGCGAGTTATTGAATGCGGGCGCTCCATCCTCGTGCCACTCGAGGGTGACGAGCGATTCCATTCCCATCTCGGCCTTGACCTGGGCGAATGCTTCGTCCTCGTCGTCGATGTCGAAGACATCCGACGCGACAAGACCCATGTCGAGTGGGACGACGGGCATCAGAATACGACCGTGGTCGGTCTGAATTCGAACTTCGGTGAGTTCGGCTTGCAGCTCTTTGTCGAGCGCTGTGGGGTCGAGTGGCAACGTCCAGTCCTCCGTATCGTGATCAATCGGCCGCAGCCCCGGATACCTGAGGCCTATTTGTCCGGCTTATCTTTCCGCTGGTCTCAGAGGTGTGTCGAGATTCCTTGTATCACAAGTTTGCCACGCTGCTCTTGTTACCCGGAATGGAAATCCGGTCTGGATAGCGCAGCGGTGGTGGGTGGTGCGGTGCTGTGGGGCTGGACTTGGCGGTGTTGTCGTCCGGGGGCAGGGGGATCCGGGCGACCACACCGGCCGAAACAGGTAGGGACAACTCCGCACACGCGAGAGCCCCCGGCGCACGGTCGCCGGGGGCTCTCCTGTCATCCCAATGCGCGGTGGAGGAAGGCGGCCATCTGTCCCCGTGTCACCAGATCGTCCGGGCAGTAATTGTCGTCGGCTGGTGGGTTGCAGCCTCTGGTGACGCCGGCGGTTGCCAGCTTGTCGATCGCCGACTCGAAGATCGAGCCGTCGTCGTCGGAAAATATGTTGCCGGCCCCGTCGTCCGTGTAACCGAGGGCACGCACCAGGAACGCGGCCATCTCCCCCCGGGACACCGCATCCTGCGGGCAGAAGTGGGTGTTGCCGTCGCCCGGGTTGCATCCCTTGGTGATTCCGGCCTCGGCCAGCCTGTTGATGGCGTCTTCGAACGAGCTGCCTTTGTCGTCGGTGAAGTAGTCGTGCGACGGTGCCGGGAGCGACAGCGCCCTGACCAGGAAGACCGCGAGCTGCTCCCTGGTGACAGGGTCATCGGGACAGAAGAGGCGGGGAGCGCACCCTCTGGTTATCCCGTTATAGGCGAGCCACTCGATGTCGGCTTCGAAGAACCCGTCGTCGTCAAACGGGTCGTATGCGGGGTCGACTTCATACACGTCGGTCACAGCGATGGTCACTGTGGTCTCGCCGGCGAGCTCGCCGTCCGATCCGGCCACGGTCAGCGTGAAGCCGGGGACCGTCTCGTAATCAAGGCCCCCGGCCACCAAGACGTTGCCGGCTTCGTCGACTGCAAACGCCCCGCCGGCATTGCCGTCGGTGATCTCAAACGTCAGCGCGTCCCCCTCAGGGTCGGAAGCCGTCAACGCTCCGACGATGACCCCAACGGGCGTGTCCTCCGGTGTCTGTGCCGCAAAACCCGAGACTGTCGGGGCCTCGTTCACGTTGCTAACGGTGACGACCACCCGGGATTCCGTCTGGAATGTCCCATCGCTCACGACAACCGTCACAGTGTGTCCGGGGTCGGTCTCGTAGTCCAGGATGGCAGTGGTTGTGATGTCGCCGGTAACTGGGTCGACAGCGAAGGCACCGCCGGGACGGCGGGTAATCGAAAAGCTCAGTGGGTCGCCGTCGGGGTCGCTGGCCGTGACAGTGTCGACAAGAGTCCCGATTGGTGCGTCCTCGGGCACAGACGTTTCGAAGTCGCTTGTTTGGGGTCGCTCGTTGACGTTGGTCACCTCGATCGCAAGCGAGGCGGACTCGACCAAGTGCCCGTCGGACACATCGACAGTGAGGCCATAGGTGTTCCGGGTCTCGAAGTCGAGGAGTTGTTTGGTGGTCACGTTGCCGTGGTTGTCTACGGCGAACACAGCCTCGTCGCCGTCGGTGACGGTGTACGCCAGATCGTCGTTGTCCGGATCGGCCGCGGGCACGAGCCCTATGGCATCTCCGATGTGGGCGTCCTCGGGAACCGTCAATGATGCATCGGCGACGACGGGGGGACGGTTGACGATCTGGGTCAGGAAGACGTCGGTATGTGCGTTGTCATCGTTAGTCGCCAGAGAGGTCGCGTCAGACTCGTAAACGACTCGCGCCCCATCGGATGCAACGGCGGGGTACCGGCTGGCGGCGTCGGTCTGCGTACCGTCGTCGGCGACGGAAACGCGGGTGGTCGCTCCGGAAGAGGTCTCATGTGCGAAGACATCCGCGGCGGAGTTGGTGTCACCGGCGACGAGATTGGATGCTTCGGACTCGTAAACGACCGTTAGCCCATCCGCAGAGATCCGGGGATTGCGGCTCGGGCCGTCTCCCGGTGTCCCGTCGGTGGCAACGGAGACCAGGGCGACGGCACCGGTTGCCAGGTCGCGCATATAGACGTCGTAGCCGGCCTGGGTGGCGGTCTCTGTGAGATTCGTCGCCTGTGACTCGAATACGACGGTGCTGCCGTCCGGAGCGAGGCCGGGGTGGTCGCTGGCGGCGTCGGCCTGTCCACCGTTCTCCGTCAAGGACGCACGGTCGGTAGTCCCGGTGGTCGTGTAGTAGGCGAACACGTCGCTCGCCGTGTTGGTGTCGTCGGCGATGATGTCGGTGGCGGTGGACTCGTAGACAATCAGCGAACCGTCGGCCGACACCGCAGGGTGGCTGCTCGGCCCGTTGGCGTTTGAGCCCATCGCCGACCTGGAAACCTTGATGGTCGCTCCGGTGTCGACGTCGTATGCAAAGACGTCCTCTGTCGCGTTGGTGTCGTCCGGGACGATATTCGAGGCTAACGAGGCGTAGACGATCGTCGACCCGTCGGCAGAGATCTGCGGTTCACCGACCCACCCATTGAGAGCGCTGCCGTCCCAACCACCTGTGATTCGTGTGGTCTCTCCCGTGGCGGTATCGCGCATGTACAGATCGCCGGCAACGCCGACCGCGTCCGCGTCGAGGTTCGTTGCCGACGATACGAAGACAATCGTGCCGCCGTCGGCCGAGATCGCGGGGTCGCCGCTGGCCCTATCCGCCTCGCTGCCATCGCTCGCCAGCGAAACCCGTGTCACGTTCCCGGTTGCCGTTGCGTATGCAAAAACGTCGCCGGCGCCGTTGTTGTCACCTTCGACCAGGATGCTCGAGGAGGAGACGAAGACGATGATGCTGCCATCGTCGGTGACGTGCGGATCGGTGCCCCCATCGACGCCCATGCCCGGCGCCGCCGAGACCCGGGTCGTATGCAGAGCCGCGGTGTCGGCGTCGGCGGGAACGGCGAAAGCAGCGACGAGCAGAATCGCTGCGAGCGACACCTGGCGACGAACAACTGACAACACAACCTCCCCGACTCCCGGTGACCAGGATAAGTGTTGCTCGCTCCGGCCCGGTTCATTTCCCGTCGTGTCCGCACGAGGCGGCCGCTACCGGCGAGCGGCCCGTGGCCCGCTCCGATCTCGTTTTGCCCACCATGGAACACAAGACCCCCGGCGACGGTGATGTCACCGGGGGTCTCTGTTTCGGGCACGGGAACGGGAGGGAGGAAGGGAGCGTGCCCGGGATCTGGGTTACTTGATGAACCGGATGGTCAACGGGTACTCGTAGTACTCGCCCTGGGAGGCGCGCATCGCACCCTGGATCGTGAGTACGAACCATGCGATCAATACTGCTGGTAGCGCCAGGATCCCGATCAGCATGATGATGCTGATGGCGGCGACAACCGAGTAGAGGATGATGGAGATGTTGAAGTTCAACGCCTCCTTGGCATGGTGTTCCGCGTACGGGTCGTCCCGGCGTAGCAGCCACATGACCAGCGGTCCGACTACGGAGGGAATGCCCATGAAGACGGAGAACGCCGACAGGTGGCTGAGAGTCGCCCAGTTGCGGGAGTCGCTCGAGATCTCCGCGGATGTGTTCTCGATTGGTGTGGTAGTTGTCATGTCTGCCTCGTCTCAATGCGTGTGCTTTCTGTGACTCCAGCTTCTCGCAACCTGGCCGTGTCATCTATGGGGAGTGACCCTGGTCCGACCCTGAGACCCCTGAGCCTGAATCCACGGTTGCAGATTGACGGATCACTCGATCCTTGCGGCAGTACCGACGATGCTGCTCGTTGACCGCCTTCAATCTCCCGGGGAAACAGCCGGTAGCGCCAGGTTCCGAGGTTCTTTGCCGGATCGAGCGATTCCTCCTCCCCAATCCGTGGATCCAGGCTGCGCCGTCAGGGAGCGGCCCACGTGGGCGGGTTAAGATCGCCGCATGCCCGCATATGACTACGACCGTGAGACGGCCCTTGTGGTCGTTGATGTGCAGAACGACTTCGCCGACCCCAACGGCAACCTATATGTCGGGGGTGGTGAGGACGTTGTCCCCGTTGTCAACACCGAGATCGCCCGGGCGCGCAGCGCTGGGGCAAGAGTCGTCTACACCGCCGATTGGCATCCCGGCACCTCACCGCATTTCGCCAAGGACGGTGGCATCTGGCCGGTGCACTGCGTCGGTGACACCTGGGGAGCGGCGTTCCACCCCAACCTCATCGTCGACGGCCCCGTGGTGCGCAAGGGAACCGGCGGCGAGGACGGTTACTCCGGGTTCTCGATGCGGGATCCGGCGAGCGATGTGGTGACGGAGACGGGCCTGCGAGACCAGCTCGAGCGCTGGGGGATCAGGAAGATCGTCGTCTGCGGTCTGGCCACCGACTATTGCATCAAGGCGACTGCCCTCGACGGCGCCGACTACGGGTTCGAGGTGACGCTCTTCGAAGACGCCATGAGCGCGGTCGATCTCGAGCCCGGCGACGGGGATAAAGCCATCGCAGAGATGAGAGCGGTGGGTTGCCGGGTCGTATCTTCATGAACTTGCGCAAGATCGGTCGGAGGAGGAGCCATGTATCAGCCTGAGCTGGAAACGATGGGTCGGGAGGCGAAGCGGAAGCTGCAGACGGACCGATTGATCGCTCTGGTCGACAGGTTACGGGCATCCAACAACCCCTTCTGGCGCGAGAAGCTCGCCGGTGTGACCGCCGTCGAGTCGATCGACGACATCACCAAGCTGCCCTTCACGGTCAAGTCGGAGATGCGGGACTCGTATCCCTACGGGATGCTGGCCGTGCCCATCGAGCAGTGCAACCGGATCCACGCTTCCTCTGGTACTTCCGGGAAGCCGACGGTGGTGGCCTATACGAAGACCGATCTCGACGTGTTCTCCGAAGTCAATGCCCGGGTGCTCGGCTGCGCCGGCGCCCGGCCCGAGGACGTTTTCCACAACGCATATGGCTATGGCCTCTTCACCGGGGGGCTCGGTCTCCACGGAGGGGCGGAGCGGTTCGGGGTGACGGTGGTTCCCGCCTCCGGTGGCAACGCCGCTTTTCAGGTCCAGCTGCTCGCCGATCTGGGGGCTCGGGGGATCTGCGCGACACCTTCCTTCACGCTCTTGCTTGCCGAGAAGGCCGAGGCGGCCGGGGTGAAGGATCAGATCAAGCTGGAGTACGGCATTCTCGGTGCCGAGCCGTGGTCCGAGTCGATGCGTGTCAAGATCGAAGAGGCGTGGGCGATAGACGCTCTGGACATCTATGGGCTGTCGGAGGTGATTGGCCCGGGTGTGGCCATGGAGTCGGTGGCGGGGAAGGGTGCCCCCTTCATCTTTGATGACCACTTCTATCCCGAGATAGTCGACCCGAAGACGGGCGACCCCGTTCCGGACGGCGCCCAGGGCGAGCTCGTGCTCACCACGCTGACCAAGGAGGCGCTGCCGGTCATTCGCTACCGCACCGGTGACATCACCAGATTCGTTGACGAGCCGTCCGCGTGCGGCCGCACCTTCCAACGCATGGATCGCATCAGCGGGCGCGTCGACGACATGCTCATCGTGCGCGGTGTCAACGTCTTCCCATCGGAGATCGAAGCCGTCGTCCTCGCAGAATCCGGCGTGTCCGGCCAGTGGGCGATCGTGCTCGACAAGCGTGGGACGATGATGGAGATGGTCGTGCGTTGCGAGTTGGCGTCGCAGACCGAAATCCCCCGGCGCGACGAGATACGGGAACGTCTCGAGAAGGACCTGCTCAGCAGGCTTCGGTCCCGGACGACGGTGTTGGTCGGCGACCCGGGTTCGATGCCCCGCTCGGAGGTCGGCAAGGCCAGGAGGGTCTTCGAGCAGACCGGCGAATCGGACCCGCTGGGGTAGGGCGTGAGACTCAGGTTGATCTCGGATGATGCGGCGCGCCGGATGTACTCGGCGGGCAAGCGGGATGAAGTTGCCCGTCGGTTCTCCCGGCTATGGGCGAGGGTGATGAGACTTGGCGTGCTGCCGAGACGATGGGTGGTTCTCGCGGTGCGAGGCCGGAAGAGCGGGTTACTCCGGAGCTTCCCACTCGGTATGGCGGACGTAGGCGGCGACTGGTACCTCGTGTCGATGCTCGGCGAGTGTGCCTGGGTGCACAACGTCAGTGCAGCGGGAGGCCGGGTCGTGCTGCGCCGCCGCCGCTCGTACCCCTGTCGTCTCGAGGAAGTCCCGGCCGCCGGGCGCGGCCCGATCCTGAAGCGATACGTGGACAAGGTCCCGGGCGGTCGGCCCCACATCCCCGTGCCCAGGGGTGCCCCGGTTGAGCGTTTTCAGGCCATTGCCGACGGCTATCCGGTCTTTCTCGTCATTCCCGACGTTCCTCTCCCTAGACCGCGTTGACATAGATCGGGGGCCGCACGGGTGCTATAATTCGGTGTTTAGCGAAACACCGAACATGAGCATCAACGAGACAATGCGAGCGCTGGCCGACCCGACACGGCGGGAGGTGCTTCGTTTGCTCCGAGACGGCGACATGACCGCCGGGGAGCTGGCCGCACACTTCGATCTCGCCAAGTCGACCATGTCGGGTCATTTCAATGTGCTGAAGACGGCCGGGTTGATCGTTTCGGAACGAAGCAGGACCCAGGTGGTCTACTCGATAAACATGTCGGCCTTCGACGATGCGGCAGCCTCGGTCATGTCGTATTTCGGGAGCCATCGTGCCCGGCGGCCCTCAGAGCCGGACTCTGTAGAGGAGTGACATGACGAGGTACAAGAGACAATGGGAGATCGTCCAGCTTGTGATCATCGCAGCGATGTTCATCACGGCTGCGCTGCGGTGGGGGTCGGTCCCCGACCGGATCCCGATCCATTGGAACGCCGCCGGTCAGGTCGATGGATACGGCGGCAAGTTCGTTGGGCTTCTGCTCGAGCCCATCGTCGCCGTCGGTTTGTACCTTGTGTTGAAGTACATCCCGCGTATCGATCCGGCGCGGCGCAACTACGAGACCTTTGCCGGCACCTACATGCTCATTCGCGTTGTGCTGATGGTGTACCTGGGCTTCGTCTACGCCGTGACGGTGCTCGCCATTGGTCGCGAGGAGACAATCCCGACCGGCGACCTGATCATGGGGAGTGTTGGTGTCCTGTTCGTCGTCCTCGGTGCCGTAATGGGGAAGCTCCGGCCCAACTGGTTCGCCGGTGTGCGCACCCCGTGGACGCTCAGCAGCAAGCTGTCGTGGACCAAAACACACCGTCTCGGAGGCCGTATCTTCATAGCGACCGGTCTCGTCACCATGCTCGGAGCGTTTGTCGGTGGCCAGTGGGCGTTCTATGGGATGATGGTCGTCATGATCCCCGGGATCATCTTCCTTGTCGCCTACTCCTACTTCGTGTGGCGGGACGATCCGGAGCGGGTGGCCGCCCAGGACGTCAAACCGGCAGACGAGTGACACCGACCTCGAAATACACAGAGCAGGACTAATAATTGGCGCCCAGGAGTCGACCGGGATCTGAGTCGATCGAAAGGCGCTCCATGGCCAAGAAGAATTGCTGGGAGTTCAAGCGGTGTGGCCGCGAGCCGGGTGGCTCCAAGGCCAGAGAACTGGGTGTATGCGCCGCCGCGGTGGAAACACGTTGCGACGGCATCAACGGTGGAAGTAACGGCGGCAGGGCGTGCTGGGCGCTGGCCGGTACGTTGTGTGGCGGGGTTGTCCAGGGGACGTTTGCCGCCAAGGTCGCCAACTGTCTCAAATGCGAGTTCTACCGCGCGGTGCAGGGCGAAGAGGGCGCCGCATTGGTGTCCGCTCCCACGATCATGGCCTCGCTGCGCTGAAGTAGCGACGTCGACCGCTAATAGCGACCAGGCAGGCCGGGCTCTGCTGTTGTCTGTGTCGTCGTGATGGTCGTTGTGCCGGGGTCGGTCTGCTGGTCGCTGGTGGTGCCGGATATGGGAATCTCGGGGATCCCGACAACCGGTGGTGGCTGCGGCGCCGACCGGGCACCGGTCTCGGTCCACTCGTAGCGGGCAAGCGGATAGAGGTTGCCGATGGGTCGACCGTAGGCGTCGGTGGTGAACTTCAGCTCGTAGCCCTCCCAGATGAACGGATTGCCGGTGCGGCCGTCCGTTGCCGCTTCGTCATATGCATAGCCGGGGAGAGTGAGGATCGGATTCCCGTACTCGTCGTAGAGAAGAACGTGTACCGGGTTCCCGGCGGTGTCGTACGCATAGAGGTTCTGGATGGGTCCGTTTGGCCCGATGAGCAGAACCGGGTTCGATTCGTCGGTCACCGGGTAGTAGGCGTCCGCCGGGTACGGCTGGTATCTGGGTGTCGCGAGAGCGATCAATGCGAGGACCGCCGTCGCGACCGTGAACGCAGCTCCGGTGCGGCGCCACCAGTTTCCCTCCTCTTGCGCCACCCATACCGATGTTGCGGTCACGGCGCCAATGATGCTCAGTGTCCGCACCATCCCGCCGATGCCGAGCCAGCTTCCGGTGTCGTAGGGGTTGCCATTTATCCACGCGTACGCGGTGATCGCGATGATTCCGCGCATCCATATCCAGACAGTTCGTAGCTCCTCCCGGTGTTGCGCCACCGGCTCGAGAAGGGGTTGAAGCGCATGGACCGTGTTCCGGCGCATCCGCTCGATCATGGCTATCCGGCGCTGCATCCATCGGAGGATGTGCGTGCTGCGACCCTTGTTGGCCGTGTTGTCGAGTCCGGCACTTCGGCGAAACTCGGCGACGAACGTCTCCGGGCGTCCCAGCGCGTTGGCCGGGTCGGCATCTCCCAACTCGGCGATATGGGCGGCCAGGTCCTGTAATACCTCCTCGACGTCTTCCTCAGGAAGGTCGGCCAGACCTCTCTGAACGGCCTCGAGGTACTTCTCGCCAGGGGTGGAAAGAGTGGCGGTGGTCATGCTGCTGCCTCCTCCGACAAGAGATCGGTCATTACGAGCGAGAAGTGGCCCCAGGTCTTCGTGGCGGAATCGAGCATGTCACGCCCCGCCTTGTTGAGCCCGTAGTACTTGCGCGGCGGGCCCTCGTCCGAGGGAACGATCTCCGAGGTCAGATACCCGCCGCCGAACAGCCGGCGCAGGGTGCCGTACACCGAGGCGTCACCGACCTCGTCGAACCCGGCGTCACGCAGTTGTCTCACCAGATCGTATCCGTAGGTGCTGCCGCGACGCAGGACCGCGAGCACGGCCGTGTCGAGTACACCCTTGAGGAGCTGCGTCGTGTCCATGTGTCCTCCTCGTGACTACTACGAATAACACACTAGTACGGATAGCAGAGTAGTGGTAGCTCCAACCGATTGGGATTATCGGCACGAAAAAGTGGGAGCCGGCGCTTGCGCCGGCTCCCTGCGCCCGGTTGGATGGGCGGTCCTGGAGACGCGTCCTAGGACCTTGTCTCCGAAGCCTTCCTGTCTGACGGCATTGCTACCTGATCTTCTCCAGTATCCATGGGCAAGATCAGGTTTGCAAGCACACCTGCAACAGCAGCTACAGCGAGACCCGATACGGTTACGTCGCCGATCTGCACAATCGGCGAATAGCCAGAAACGCCGCCGAGCAGCGTCGTGACTTGCTCGAACGCCCCGATGCCGAGACCAAAGACCAGGATCACGCCGGCCACGATCATGTTCCGGCTCTTCTTGAAATCAACTTGCCCCTCGATGAGCGTGCGCAGGCCAACCGATGCGATCATCCCGAAGAGAATGATCTCGAGACCACCGAGTACGGCGCCCGGCACGGTCTGCAGGATCGCCGCCAACTTCGGGATAAGACCGAGGAAGATCGCGAAAAGTGCCCCGATCCGCAGGATGAACGGGTCGTATACCTTGGTGACGGCCAGCACACCGGTGTTCTCCGAGTACGTGGTATTCGGCGGGCCACCGATGAGACCGGCGAGCAAGGTCGCCAGACCGTCGCCGAGCAGTGTCCGGTGCAGGCCGGGTTCTTCGAGGAAGTCCCGACCCACGACCCTGCCGTTAGCGATGATGTCTCCGACGTGCTCGATCATTGTCACGAACGCAACCGGTGCGATGAGGATGATCGCTCCCCACTGGATGTCGCCGAGACCCCAGGTGAGGTGCGGCAAGCCAATCCACTTGGCGTCGCCGACGACCCCGAAATCGACCTGTCCGGTCACGATGGCGATCAGGTACCCAACGAGGAAGCCGGTCAGAATGGGCAGCATCCTGAAGACGCCCTTGAAGTACACAGCTGCACCAATCGCGGCGAGAAGGCTCACCGCCGCCAGCCACCAGTTAGCCCGGGCGCTGCTGATGGCGACCGCCGCAAGCGTGACGCCGATGACGACGATGATCGGGCCGGTGACTATCGGTGGGAAGACCCGCGTGATCAGCTCCGGGCCGACGAACGTGATGATGATCGAGACGATCACATAGACCACCGCCGCCCCGATGATGCCGCTCCCGATCGCTTCCCACGAGTAGCCCTTGTTTACCGCCGTCAGAATCGGCGGTATGAACGCAAATGACGAGCCGAGGAACACCGGGACCATCCGCTTGGTGATCAGATGGAACAGGAGGGTGCCCAGGCCGGCCGCCAGTAGAGCGACAGACGCGTCCAGGCCCGTTATCAGCGGCACCAAGATGGTGGCTCCGAACATGGCCACGGTGTGCTGGAGACCCAGCACGACCTTCTTCTGCATCGTTAATTCCATATACCTTCCTCTCCCACAAAAAAAGAGCCACTCCCTTGGGGAGTGGCTCTATTGGTTGGCCGCCGGATGTGAGATCCGGTTCCGGTCTCCGCCCGATACTTCGATCGCACTTGCATCGTCTTCCGGGATCCGCCCGTGATGCAGGGACTGCTTCGGCCAGTTCCTACATTCGACCCTCGGTTGGCTGCGTTCGTGCCACATGCGGCGTGAACACCGTCCCTTCGGCGTGGGCATCTGCCCGCTACCGCCCAGATGTGCAATGTTGGCCACACGATAGCTGTTTTTCCCACCCGGCGCAGATCGAGCAAACCCTGGCGGGCAATGCTCGCTGCTATTCTAAAGACTTCTTGCTAAAGGAGTCTTTAGAATGCTAGTGTGAGGCGATGTCCGACACACCACGGGTTTCCGATCCCACCAGGATCCGAGCGCTCACCCACCCGCTGCGCTTGGAGCTGCTCGACGTCCTTCGCGACGGCCCGGCGACCGCCACCGAGTGTGCCGAGCAGACGGGGGAGAGCGTAGCGAGCTGCTCGTTTCACCTGAGGATGTTGGCGAAATACGACTTCATCGAGCTCGCCGAGCGCAGGGGCCGGGAGAAGCCGTGGCGGCTGGCGAGCCCCGGGTTGGACATCCGGCCCGGTGAGGATGACCCCGAGTCCTTGCAGGCAACCGCCGGTGCGGCTCTGTTGTACGTCGAGCATGCCGCCGAGAGCCTGCGGGCGTCCATATGGGCGTTCGGTGGTGAGAGTCGCGAGTGGGTGGATGCCACGGCTGTCACGCAACATCAGTTCTGGGCGACTGCGGCTGAGCTACTAGAAGTGAGTGAGACCCTGGCGAGCCTTACAGATCGGTTCGACGCCCGGAACGTCGACCCATCGCTTCGGCCTGAGGGGGCCCGCCCGGTCCGTGTGTTTGCCGCCGCGCACGTCGATGTCAACAAAGAGAAGCGCATGAAGCCGAGCGGTGCGTGAGGGCGATCTCGGTACCGTCGTTTCGCAGGTTGGCGATCGCGTGGTCGTTCTCGAACTTTGGCGACAGCTTGCTGTACTTGTCCTTGGCAATCTGGGTGAAGGATCTCACCGGGAGTGACGCCATGGCCGGTCTCGTGTTCCTGTTTCTCGGTTTGCCGGTCTTCATGGCTCCGCTGGCCGGTCAGCTTGCCGATCGGGTCCCACGCCGGCGTCTGGTGATCGCGGCGAATCTGACAGCCGCGGTCGGTGTCCTCAGCCTCGGTTGGGTGACTCAGCCGTCCGACGTCTGGCTGATATACGCCGTGACCTTTGGCTACGGGTTCCTCACCTATGCGACAAGCGCCGCCGGGTCGGGTCTGGTGCGGGACATGCTCGGCGACGACCAACTGGCCGATGGCAACGGTCTGCTCGTCACCATCGATCAGGCGCTTCGTCTGCTGAGCCCGTTGGTTGGGGCCGGGCTCTACACAATGTTCGGCGGTCTGGCGGTCGCCATCATGACATCGGTGCTGCTTGTCGCCGCCGCGCTGGTGATGACCACCGTTGCCGTCGAAGAGACATCGCTTGATGCCCCTGAGGAGCGATTCTGGCGAGAGCTGGCGGCGGGATTCAGACACATCCTCACAGAACCGCTGCTAGCCCGGATCACATGGTCGATTGTTCCTGCCTTCGCCGCCATAGGACTGGTCAACGCCGCGGTCTTCGCCATTGTTGACTCGGGGCTGGGCAAGCCGCCGGAATTCTTCGGAATCCTGGCGGCGATTGAAGGTGCGGGTTCTGTTGTCGGCGGATTAGTCGCGGCGGCGATCGTCAAACGAAGAGGCGAGCGGTGGTCGATTGCGCTTGCTTTGGTTGTGCTCGGTGCGATGGTAGGTGCGCTTGTATCGCGACACGTTGTGGTGGTGGCGGCCGGCGAGGCGGCAATCGGATTGGCGATTCCCTTGTTCGTCGTTGCCTACACGACGTTGCGGCAGCGTCTCACTCCCGCCCGCTTGCAGGGTCGGGTCGCCGCCGCGACCAACATGGCTCTCAACGGCCCGCAGAGCGTAGGCACCGCCATCGGTGCCGCGCTGCTCGCTTTTACCGACTATCGGGTCCTGCTGGCGGTAACGGCCGTCATCGTCGTTGGATGTGCGGTGCCGGTTGCCCGGGCCAGCCAAATGGAGGAGCGGGATCTCGTGGCCGGCAAATGACCAGCACCGCCGGCGCCGGTCTATGTGTCGTACCCGTTGGGGTTCCGGCTTTGCCAGCGCCAGACGTCGGCAGTCATCTCGTCGAGCGTTCGGGTCGCCCGCCAGCCGAGCACCCGGGCAGCCTTGGACACGTCTGCGTAGCTCGCCGGGCCGTCGCCCGCTCGCCTGGGTAGAACCTCGGTTGGGATCGGCTTGCCGGTCGCCCGTTCGAAGGCCGCCACCATCTCCAGCACCGAGACACCGATGCCGGTGCCCAGGTTGATCACGTCGAGACCGGGGTTGGCGGCGAGGTGTTCCACCGCCGCCACGTGCCCTTCCGCCAGGTCCATCACGTGTATGTAGTCGCGCACCCCGGTGCCGTCGGGGGTCGGGTAGTCGTCGCCAAAAATCCGCAGCGCCGGGCGGCGGCCTACGGCGACCTGGGCGAGGAACGGCAGGAGGTTGGCCGGGACGCCCTGCGGATCCTCGCCGATGAGCCCGGAGGGGTGAGCGCCGACCGGGTTGAAGTATCGCAACGACATGGTGTTCCAGCGATTGTCGGATGCGTAAAGGTCGCGGAGGATGTCCTCACACATGAGCTTGGTTCGGCCGTAGGGGTTTATGGCGGTGGTCGGCGCGTCCTCTGTGTAGGGGAGGTCATCACTGAGCCCGTAGACCGTTGCCGACGAGCTGTACACGATGTTGCGGACTCCGTGGTCGGCCATCGCCTGGAGCAGCGTCACGGTGCCACCGACACCGTTGGCGTAGTAGTGCAGGGGCCGCTCCATTGACTCTCCGACCGCCTTGGGGGCGGCGAAGTGAATGGCAGCGTGGAAGGTTCGCTCCTTCATGATCTCGGCCATCGCCTCGCCGTCTGTGACGTCGGCTTCGAAGAAGTCCATGTTCTTGCCCGTGATCGTGCTGAGCCTGTCGAGCACCGCGGGTTTCGAGTTGGAGAAGTTGTCGAGCAGGGTCACGTCGTGCCCGGCGTCGAGCAAGGCGACGGTGGTATGACTGCCGATGTATCCGGTGCCACCGGTTAGCAGGATCCTCATGTTTGTCCTCGAGAGGGGATGAAGAGCTCGGTTGGTAACTCGGACAGTAACCGGCGGGTCGTCTCGATACCCCATTCATCGAGTGCCGCGATCCGGTCGCTGTTCACGAGCGACCCACCAAACGGCGTCCACTACCCGATGTCGACATGGTTCGACACACGGAGGTCGGGATTCATACCTGGTCGTGATCAATCACGCCGACTCAGAGGTTGTTTCCCGCCTCAACAAAAGGATCTACTCTCGGGCCGGAGCGGGCCTGGTGTCGTTGCGCCCGGTGGAGCCGTCGTCGTGAAGGAGGAAAGCAGCTAGATGTTGACGAAGTCATACGAGCCGGGGTTCGCCGCCGCACCGGTGCAGCCGGGCACCGCCGTCGGCATCAGTTCTATCGCTCGACTCGACCAGATCGACGTTCTGGTTACCGACAGCGGTTTGCCACCGAACGCCGGGTCGATCCTCGCCGAGCATGTTGGTGAGTTGGTGGCCGCCGACGTAGCTGAAGAGGGCTTCGGGTAGACGTATGAAGAAGACCTCGATCAGGATCTCCGACGGCCGCGAGCTCATCTACTACGACAGCGACGAGACGGCCATTCGTACTGCCGTCGATCAGCGCCAACTCCCCGAGCTGCAGGTCACCTCGGAGATGCGCTACGACCCGTTGCTCGGCGAGTGGGTCGTGATCGCCTCTCACCGGCAGTCGCGGACGTTTCTGCCCCCGACGAGCCGGTGTCCGCTGTGTCCCAGTTCCTCGGACAACCACACCGAGATCCCCGAGGCGGATTACGACATTGTCGTGTTCGAGAACCGTTTTCCCAGTCTTGCCATGGGGATTTTGGGCATCGACCAATCCGTGCGGCTCGACGAACGGTTGATCGGCCGTCGTCCGGCGCGCGGGCGTTGCGAGGTTGTGGTGTTCACCAGCGACCACGACCAGTCTTTCTCCGAATTGCCCGTTGCGCGAGTCCGTGAGGTTATCGACGTCTGGGCAGACCGAACCGCTGATCTGTCGGCGATGCCGGGCATTGCTCAGGTTTTCCCGTTCGAGAATTGCGGCATCGAGATCGGGGTGACTCTGAACCACCCGCACGGGCAGATATACGCTCTGCCGTTTGTAACGCCAAAGACCGAGCGCATGCTCAATAACGCCCGCCGGTACCGGGACGAGACCGGTCGAAGCCTCTTTGCGGACCTGGTGGATGCCGAGCGCCGTCTCGGGGACCGGATCGTCGCCACGAACGCGAACTGGACGGCGTTTGTGCCGGCCGCGGCTAGATGGCCGGTGGAGGTCCACCTCTACCCGCACCGTCAGACGCCGGACCTCACCGAGCTAACCCCGGAGGAAAGGAACGACTTCGCAGAGCTGTATCTCTTGATTCTGAAGAAGCTCGACTCTCTCTACGAGCGGCGTCTTCCGTATATCGCGGCCTGGCATCAAGCTCCGGTTTCCCTTGATCGCGATCTGGCTCATCTGCATCTGGAGATCTTTTCGGTGCAGCGGTCCGCCGACAAGCTGAAATATTTGGCCGGCACCGAGTCCGGGATGGGGGTTTGGATCAGCGATGTGACTCCCGAACATATCGCGGCCACACTGCGGTCGGCGACAATTCGATGAGTGCTGCCACCATCTTCGGGCGGGTATACGGCTACCCCGCCGGTGGTGTGTGGGCGGCGCCCGGCCGGGTGAACCTGATCGGTGAGCACACGGACTACAACGAAGGTTTGGTTCTGCCGTTCGCCATCGCAGAGCGCACCGAGGCGGCGATCACACCGCGTACCGACGGGCGTATTCGCGCGTGCTCGGCACAGAGCGCCGGTGAGGTTGTGGAGCTCGATGTCTCCGGTCTCCGTCCGGGTATCCCATCGGGGTGGGCGGCGTACGTGGCGGGCGTCCCCTGGTCCCTCGAGTGTGCGCAGGGGTTCGACGTGGCCATCGACAGCAGCGTGCCGCTGGGATCCGGGCTCTCCTCGTCGGCGGCTCTCATGTGCTCTGTCGGGCTCGGGTTGAACGAGCTGTTCGACCTCGGTTTCTCGAGACGAGATCTGGCCCGGCGCACGCAACGCACGGAGAATGACTATGTCGGTGCGCCGACGGGCGGGATGGACCAGGTCGCCTCGCTACTCGCCACCGAGGGACATGCCATCCTCTTCGACGTGCAAGCCGACATGACAGAACAAGTCCCGTTCGACCCGGGGGCGGCAGACCTCGAGGTGCTGGTCGTCGACTCAATGGTTCGCCACGGCCACGCCGCGGGGGAGTACCGGGCGCGTCGTGCGGACTGTGAGGAATCGGCAAGACGGCTCGGGGTCCCGTCGCTACGTGCGGTCACCGTCGCCGAATTGCCGGCCGCGGCGGAACGGCTCGGTGACGAGCAGCTCGCCATGCGGACCCGTCACATCGTGACTGAGAACCAACGAGTGAGCGACGTGGCCGCGGCTCTGGCTTTGGGCAACTGGGGTCGGGTCGGTGAGTTGTTGACCGAAGCGCACATCTCGTATCGGGATGACTTCGAGGCGAGCTGTATTGAAGTCGACGTTGCGGTCGATACGCTGCTCGATTGCGGGGCGCTCGGCGCCCGGCTCACCGGCGGTGGTTTCGGCGGCGCTGCGATCGCTCTCATCGAGTCGAGCGCTGCCGTCGGAACGCAGCGCACGGTGGTGGCTGCCTTCGAGCAGCGAGGGTTCGCAACGCCCATGATATTCACGGTGGCGCCATCCGCAGGGGCCCGGCGCATCATGTGACGTAGCACTCGTACCGCCGGTGACGTAGAGCCTCAGGGTTCGGTCTCGAAGACTTCCGGCGTTCGCAGTGCTTCCGGATATGGCTCGTCGCCGACCACCGCTTGCAGACGGGTCAGCTCCTCCTCGAGCATCGATCTGACCGTGGTGTAATCGGGGTTATCGACGACGTTGCTCACCTCATAGGGGTCGGCCTCGAGATCAAAGAGCTCCCACTCGATTGGATCTCGCGGTCCGTTGGCGCCCGGCTGGTCGAGGGGGTCGTTGTAGTAGCAGATCAGCTTGTGCGTCTTGGTACGCACCCCGTAGTGCGCCGGAGTGTTGTGGGCGCTGTCCCGGTGCATCCAATACCGGTAGTACATCGTCTGCGGCCAGTCCTCAGGATGCTCCCCATCGAGGAGTGTGGCGAAAGATCGGCCCTGGACGTGGTCCGGAATTTCGACTCCCATCAGGTCGAGCAAGGTCGGGCCGAAGTCGACGTTGACCACGATCTCGTCACACGTTGTCCCACCGGCGACGCGGTCGGGGTATTGGATGAGCAGTGGCATGGCCAGCGACTCCTCGTACATCAGTCGCTTGTCGAACCAGCCGTGGTCGCCGAGGAAGAAGCCCTGGTCCGATGTGTACAGGACGATGGTGTTGCCTGCGATGCCAAGCTCGCCCAGTTTGTCGAGCATCCGACCGACCCCCTCGTCGAGAGCCGCCACCACACGCAGGTAGTCCTTGATGTAGCGCTGGTAGCGCCACTCGATCTCCTCGTCCCGGGTCAGGCCGTCGGGTACGAGCGCCTTTAGGTCGGTGATCGGGTCGAGATCCAGCATGTGCATCTTGACCGCCTTGATCACCTCGGCCCGCCCCTCGAGGTCGTCATGGAAGGTCACGGGCTCGGGGATCTCGACGTCGTCGTAAAGCGTGAAGTGGCGTGGTGCAGGGATCCAGGTGCGGTGGGTGGCCTTGTGATGGCAGAAGAGCGCAAACGGCTCCTGGTGGTGTTGTTCGATGAACTCGACGCAGTCGTCGGTGATGAGGTCGGTGACGTATCCCCCGCGCTCGATGATCTTGCCGCCGGGCTCGAGCATGACCGGGTTGTCATAGTGGCCCTGGCCGGGCAGGATCCGCCAGAAGTCGAAGCCGGCCGGGTCGAACTCCGGACCGTGTCCGAGATGCCACTTGCCGATGAGGCCCGTGTAGTACCCCGCTTCTTGGAGGGACTGTGGGAACGTCCACTGGCGATTGTCGAGCGGCGTGTCGAGCGTCGTGGCACCGTTGACGTGGTTGTATGTCCCGGTGAGGATCGCCGCCCGGCTCGGCGTACAGATCGAGTTGGTGCAGAACGCGGCGTCGAACCGCATCCCGTTTTGGGCGATCCGATCGAGATTCGGGGTCTTGTTGATCCGGCTCCCATATGCGGAGATGGCATGAGCGGCATGGTCATCGCTCATGATGAACAGCAGATTCGGTCGAATGGGCATGAACGCATCTCCCGAGCGGGACCGCAAAGGATACCGCCCGGCTACCCGCCGCCGGTGAGGAAGTCCTGAACGGTCGTCGCCGAGAACACCGTTTCGCACGGGATGCCGTTGCCGTCGCCATCCATGCGATCCGGTGCGCCCTCGAGCATCCAATAGGCGACAGCCACCTGGTAGCCCGTTCTGTCGTCGTTCAACCCGAGATCAGCGCAGCGCTGCCCGCTCGCGATACCCCCGGCCACGTTCAGGAACGACTCATAGTCGTCGGGGTACACGGTCTCACAGGGGATGCCGTTGCGGTCGGCGTCCATCCGGTCGGGCGCGCCTTCCGCCAGCCAGTAGGCAACAGCCTCGGTGAAACCGTATCCCATGGCTGCCAGGTCGCGGCAGAACAGACCACTTTCCAGTCCGGTTGCGTTGTTCTGTGGCGGGTTGTCGGCAAGGAATGCCTGCTCCCACTTCGGCCGCTCGGGTTGGGTACCGGCTTCGAGCTGGGCCCGCCACTCCTCATCGGTGAAGCGCTGCCCATCGTTCCAGAACTCGTAGTAGGAGTAGACCCCGCCGGTGGCCACCTGGAACCCGCCGCGGTCGTCGGGGACGATCACAAATAGGTAGTCGATGTACCCGGTGCCGAGCTCGAGCACGCCGGCGGCGTTGCGCATGACGTCGGCGATGAGGGCGGCGTAGTCGTCGGGGCCGTCATCGGCGGAGATGTCGCTATCCGAGGTACGGACCCAGAAGCTCTCCAGGGTGGAGCCGACGCCTGCGAGCCGGTTGTTGTCCTCCTCGCTGATGGGGAGGCCGGCAAGCTCGTCGTTGGCGATGCCTGCCAGCCACGTGTAGAAGCCCTCGAGGTCGGTGAGTAGTTGCGAGTACTCGTCCGGCAGCAGGTCACGGCTCTCCAAACCGGTCCTCATCAGATCGGAGATGGCGGCGAGACGCTCGTAGACCACCGGCTCAGGCTCGACCCAGTGGCGCGGTGGCACCGGCGGTTCCTCGCCACCGCCCTCGGCGACTGCCTGTTTGGTATAGAGGATGGTGTCGTGCTTCAGCTCGGTATACGACCCGAACCCGGTCTGGTGGTCCTTGGCCGACCAGGCGTCGGACTGCATGTACTTCGGGTAGTCCGCCCCATGTGCTCCCCACATCGGCGAGATCGCATACAGCCATGAGTCGTAGACAGTCTTACCCCAGTCCTCGGTGGTTCGGTCGGCGATGAGCGCTCGCATCTTGTCCATTTGCGCGGTGTATCCGCCCGCGGTCGTATCACCCGCCGCTTCTTGTACCCCCAGCGCCCAGTCAGATCCGAAGGCGGCTGCCACATCGAGTGGTGAGGCCGTGTCCCTGTCGACGTTGGGAGCGACGAGCTGGTCGAGGATGTACGAGTCGATGACAAACCGGCTTCCCATCACCCGGAGCGACGCGGCTTCGGGATTGATTGCCACGGGTCGCATGGCGAGCAGCCCCTGACGGATGGAGTCGATCGTCGCCGGATCGGCGAACGCCGTTATGTCGTCCCAGCCGGTCGGCACCACCTGGTCGACCACGGCGCCGAGCTCGAGCGGGGTGTAGTCGTCGGCAGCGCCCACCAGCCATGCGGTCGGCTCGTAGATGAGCTGCCACTCGTCGAGGACGTCCGGGTCGGCGAGCAGGACGCGGCTGGCAAGCACACCGAGGGTGAGACCTTTGCTGAGCAGGAAGGCGTTGTTGCCAAGCTGCGACATGGCCCGGAAGTATCGCTCCAGATCGGCGTTGCGCGTGTAGTGACCTCGCGGCCGGAACAGGCTGTAGTCAACGAGGGTGGTGATGAACCCGGAGTTGTCGTCGCCTCCGGTTGTCGGCGACAGGCTGGGCCCGGCGGCGGCCAAGATGAGGTCCACCTCCTGCTGAGCCAGCGGTCCGATAGGCCCGACGTCGAGCCCGAGCACCGTTGCGGCTGCCTCGTAGTACTGGGTCACCCGGCTGGCCGCTTCGGCGAGGTCGGTGCCGCCGAGCTCGCTCTCCTGAGCGCGGGCCAGCGCGACCAGCCGACCGAGCATGTCCTCGAGGACAGGAAGGAGGCGCTGCTGCTCGGTCTCGCGCAGGATCTTGTCGAAGGCGAGATGCCACACGTTGTATGCGGCGTCGGTGGTGAGGTATACCGGCCAGCCGTCATACGTCGAACCTTCATAGATGTGCTGGAAGAGACGGGTCCCCCCACTTGGCACCACGACGAATCCGTTGTCCTCGAGCATCGCGGTGGCGTCGTAGCTGTTGAGGTAGGACGAGACCCAATCGGGCACGTAGACGCTGGAGAGACGGCTTGGTACTGCCGGCCCCGCATACGAGCCGCCGGAAAGGAGGGGCACCGCGGTCAGTGACCCGAAGGACATTGGCTCGAGCGTCGGGACAACGATGGGCGGAAGAGACGTCGTGGTTGGTGGCGTTGTGGTTGCCGGCGCGGTGGTCGTCGTTGCCGACGTCTGGGTGGTCGACGGCGCCGTCGTGGTCGACGCGGTGTCGTTCCCGGATGTGCACGCCGCCGCGACCAGGAGCATCACCAGAACCGGAATGAACCAACGCTTCACCACTGCCTCCTGCCTCGTCCGTTGCTCACGGTACGCCAGGCTGCCGCTCGGGTACAGTCCCCTTCCTGCTCCAGCGGCCTTTTGCCCGGGTGCGCCGGTGAGATCGGACGGCCCGCATTGTCGTTGCCGCCAATTGTGGGAATCGACGGTTGCGGGTGAGAGTGTCCTGCAGTGCCTCCAGATATGTATCGAGGTCGGCCGTCTCCACGGTGAGTGGCGGGGCGAGCCGGATCACGCTGGCGTTGGTGAACGTGTAGATGCTGACTATGCGGTGCCGGTGCAGCATCTGCACGGCAACCATTGCTGCCGTTTGGTTGAGCAAGTCCCGGGTCAGGCGGTGCGTCGTCTGCTCGAAGTCGAGCCCGATCATCAGCCCGCGTCCTCTGACTTCACGCAAGAGGGGGAACTTGTCGGCGAGGGAGAGCAGCCCGCGGTGGAAGTAGTCGCCGACATCGGCGGCGCGTGCGGGTAGGTCGTCCTCAACCGTCACTCCGATTGCCTCGAGTGCGGCGGCACAGGCGAGCGTGTTGCCGCCAAAAGTCGAGGAGTGAAGCGTTGCGGTCTTTTTCGAGCCGTACGCCTTTCGCCATACCCGGTCGGTCGTGATGTAGGCACCGATCGGATAGATCCCGCCGCTGAGCCCCTTCGAGACGCACAGCACGTCGGGAACGATTCCCTCGTGGTCACACCCGAACATCCGGCCGGTGCGACCCAGTCCCGTCTGGATCTCATCGAGGATGAGGAGAGCCCCGTGCCTCGTGCACAGCCCTCGCACGTCGGTGAGGTATCCGTCCGGGGGAACGATGATGCCCGCCGGCCCCTGGATCGGTTCGAGCACGACGGCGGCAGTCGGAGCAGTTCGCAGCGCCGTCTCGATGGCGTCCGCGTCGGCAAACGGGACGTGCTCGACATCGGGCAGCAACGGGCGGAACGGTTTCTTCATGGCTTCATGCCCGGTGACCGAAAGGGCCCCCATGCTCTTGCCGTGGAATCCCTCACGAGCGGCGATGATCCGCGTCCGGCCGGTGGCTACCCTCGCCAGCTTCACCGCACCTTCGATCGCCTCGGAGCCGCTGTTGCAGAAGAAGCTACGTTGCAGATCGCCCGGGCTGATGGCGGCGAGACTGGCGGCAAGAGCACCGGTTACGGCGCCAGGCGAGATCACAAAGAAGTTGGGGAGGGCGCGGGCTCGTTCCACAGCGGCGATGATCCTCGGGTTGTTGTGGCCGAGAGACAGTGCCCCGTAGCTACACAGGAAGTCGAGGTACTCGTTGCCGTTTTCGTCCCAGAGCCGGATGCCCTCCGCTTTGACAAACCGCCGGGGGAGACCGTACCCGGCGATGAGATCAATGAGCGATTCGTTGACGTACTCGCGGTTCAGCTCGAGGGTCTCGTCGAGACCGAGGTTGACTGCCTCGTCGATGGTGTAAATGCGAGGCTTGTCCATCGTTGTTCTCCCCCCTCAACATACCGACTCCTTACCCGCCTTGGGAGCTATCGGGAATGACCCGGGTACCGATCGAGGATGACCGGCTCCGTCCGACCGTCGCCGTCTACGTCGGCGCAGGCGGGGGTGCCCGGGCCGGGAATCGCGGGTGCTGTGGTGAACCCAAAGCCGTTCCACTGCCAGGCCCCCGCCGCAACCACCATGGGATCGTCGAGCCGGTCGTGGACCAGCGCCAATGATCCGTCGCACACCTCGAGGCCGGCGACCGGCTGCATCACGGTGCCGGCGACCCAGACCTCCTCGAGCCCGTCGGGTCGGTAGACGCCGAGATGGGCGCTTCGTCCCACCGCATCCTGCCACTGCACCTCCGGGTGTGTCTCGATGAACGGGGTCGGCTCGTACGGTCGCCGGAACGAGGCAACAACGTCATCGGTTCCATCGCCGTTGATGTCGCCGTGCGCCGCGGCAACGAGATCGCCGTGTCGGAAGGCGTCGACCGAGACTGAAGTTGTGGGTGAGGTGACCGGCTGAACGGTGAGCGTCCACCATGCACCATCCATCCAGACGGCGTCGCCGGCAGGATCGAGCCATTCATCGAACACGACACGGCGGTCGGGATGCTCGGTCACCGCGACCCGGTAGGCGACGACACCGGCGCTGCCCGCCATCACCTCCAGCACGTAGCCGGTAGTGCGGTCCGTACCAGCCTGGTCGAAGAGGAAGTTGCCCAGAGAAGTTGAGACCACCGTAGGGCGCGTCCCGGCGCTCACCGACACCGGCTGCACCACATGTGCGCCGTGGCCCCAGACCACGTCGACGCCCACTGCGGCGAGTTGTACGGCTATCGCGGCCAGGCCGGGATCGTTTACGGGGAGGTACTCGGTCCCGCCGTCGATCGAGACGACCAGCACGTCGACATTCCCTCGCACCGCCCGCACCTGATCGAGTGAGGTGTCGCCTTCCCAACGCATCACTCCGGGATCGGCGCCGGCGGTCGGCCCAACACCAGTCGTGTCGAAGGCGAGGAAGCCAACTGTCAGCCCGTCTTCCTCGACGATCAACGGCTCGGCGGCGTTGTCTGCGTCGGCCCCGATGTGTGCGATGCCGGCACCATCGAGAGCGCCGATCGTGTCGAGCAGACCCTCGGCGCCGGCGTCCATCGTATGGTTGTTGGGCAGCGCCATGACATCGAAGCCAGCCCCAGCGAGGACGCTGACATACCGCGGATCCGCTTCGAGGGCGTTGACGTTGTTCGAGACGTGAGGCCGGGTAGTGAGCGGCGATTCCAGATTGGCTCCGGCGATGTCGGCTTCGCTGAGCAGGTGGCGCACACCCTCGAACGCGGAATCCCCATCCGCTTCGATTACCGGAGCGACTCCCCGCCCCAGCATTACGTCCCCGACCAAAGCGATTCGCACGATCCCTCGCGGGGGGCTGTGCGCACTCGACATCGTCGTCGTGGAGGCGTTGCCGCCTGCGGCTGTCCCCCCGCAGGCGGCAAGCAACACACACAACGCGACGGTCGTTCCGACTCTCACCCCATCATTGTGGTCACTTGATGAGACTGGGTGTTCCGTCAGCGGCGAGCTCGGCGCTGTTGCCGGTAGCGAGTGAGACCTGGAGCGGCGCTCCCGTTTGGTCCCCGTCCGCCCCATGCCTGATCCGGCCGAGCACGACGCCGTTGCCGTCGAAGTCCATACGATCCGGGAACCAGGTGCCGAGTCCGACCGGCGTCCTACTGGTCTCGGTGCCGGTTGCGAGATCCCACACCACCACATCCATGGGCCACGTGTTGTCGTCGGCTGGTGAGGCCAGATCCGACTCGAGATAGGCGAGGGTTGCCCCATCCGGAGACAGCACACCTTGATCGACGAAGATCGGAGCCTCGGCGCCGTCCGGTTTTGGGTTGTGCACGTCGACCGGGTTCCCGTCTGCATCGAAGAACAAGAACCACGTGTATCCCTCGGCGGCCCTCGTCACAACGAGGAGGTTGCCTGCGAGGGATGCCCTCCGGATCCCACCTTCATAGGCGCCGGTGTGGTAGATCATGGTCGGGGTCGCCGTCGCTACGTCGTAGCGCCAAACCTCTTCATAGCGTTGCAGGTTCTCCCCACCCGCGGCGATGAAGATCACGTTGGTCTCCCCGTCTACGACTGCGACGTCCTCGAGCCGCAGTTCCACTCTGCTACCTGTGAACGTCGGATCGACCAGAGTGGTGCGCGTGCCGTCCGGACGCCACCACTCGATGTTGCCTCCGCTCTGGACGAACAGCCCTCCGCTGCCGTCACCGACCACCCGGTCGCCCCGAACGGCTGCCGTGCCGTCCCGACCCACCACCACAGACACTTCGACGCCTTGCGGGCTGCTGGGCGCCAAGTCCGGCGCGGCGATGACGACTGTGCCGTTGCTCAGGGTGGGGAGCGCGTTCTCCGGATTGGTTGTCGTGGTGGCTTCGCTCGTCGTTGGGACGCGGTTGGTCGTCGGAGCCACCGTGATTTCCGTCACCGGAGGCAGCGTGTCGGTCGGTCCCGAGGGGCGCAGGAGGAACAAGGTGGCGCCGACCGCCAGGACAACCGCCGCCGCCCCGGCGAATGCGGTGAGCGCTGGGCGGAGCCGTCTTCGCCTATCGGTGATGTGGGCGAGCCGCTTCTCGGTCTCGACATTGCTCATGACATCCTCCTGGAGGTGCTGGAAACTGTTTCGGATGTCGCGCTCGCTCATGAGGCCTCCTCTTGGTCGAGATCGGTCGCCAGTGCCTGGCGTCCGCGGTGGAGGTGGACGCGCGCCGTTGCGGGCGCGATATCGAGGATCGTGGCGATCTCGTCGATCGACCGGTCCTCGAGATAGTGGAGCGCGATGGCAGCGCGCTGGTTGCCGGGGAGCCGTGCCACGGCTTGCCATACTCGATCGTCTGCCGCTTCGGGAGCCGGCAGAGTCGCCGGCTCGGCGAGACGCAGGATCTTCCTCATCTCTGCGGTCGCCCGCCTCGCCGCGCTGAGCGACAGGTTGATGGTGACCCGGCGCGCCCAGGCACCCGGACGGTCATAAGAAGAAATGCGGTCCCAGTGACGATGAGCACGAACCATGGCGTCCTGAGCCAAGTCCTCGGCGATCGCGCGATTCCCGGAGACGGCGGCGGCGATGGCCACCATCTTCGGGTACTCCCGGCGGTAAAACGCAGGGAAGGTCTCTTGCAAGCGGACCGCGGGGGCGCCCGGTTCTCGATCCGTCACCAATACTCCTGTCGTCTTCATACCCTGCACACCTCGCACGGTGGCCATGTGTTTACCCGGTTGAGCAGATCAGGCACCATTCTTGCGTGGCCATCATTCCTGGACGGCGGTTGGGCCGTTATGACGACGGACCTCCGCAGTCAGGTCGACTGGCTTGCCGGGGAGGGCTTTCTGGCCGCAGCTCCAGACCTCTACTACTGGGGCGGCAGGATGCGTTGTCTGTTCACCACCGTACGGGAGGCGATGAGTGGTCGTGGTCCGATCTACGAGGACTTCGAAGCGGTTTGATCCTGGCTGGTTGCCCGTCCCGACAGCAGCAGCAGAGTGGGCGTGATCGGGTTCTATCGCGGCGGCGGATTTGCTCTGTTCCTCGCCGGTCGCGGTGGGTTCCGGGCCGCCAGCAGCAACTACGGGTCTCACTAAGGAAGCGCTCGCCGGGCTCGCCGGCTCCTGTCCTATCGTCGGCAGCTACGGCTGGTTGGATCGGAGCCTGCGGCGCGAGCCCGACAAGATCGCCGCCGTCCTGAAAGAGCATTCGATACCGTTTGACATGAAGTTGTACTCCGAAGCCGGGCATAGCTTCATGAACGATCACCCCGATGCCGAAGTGCCGCGATGGTCGGTGATCATGGTTAGGTTCGTGTCGGCCGGCTACCACGAACCGTCGGCCACCGATGCCAGGAGCCGGATCGTCGCCTTCTTCGACGAGCACCCGTCCTGACCATGAATCAGACTCCAGTTGGCTGGCCTCTTGGACTGGGGTCGGCCTAGTTGACGACTTTGCCGTATCCCTGGATCGCTCGGGTCAAATCGGGCAGTCTCTACGCGGTAGGTATGAGCGCCCCGTCGTCGGACAAACCACCCTGCAGCAACTTCCACATCGCCGACGCCGGCCACCGAGGCGAGGCTCGAGTCTCACGCACCAGTCGAGGCGAGCACCTGAGAGACACCGCCCCTGGTGACGACGATCGGCTCGACATCCAGGCGCTCCAGTAAACCCGCCGCGATTGACGCCCGGTTGCCGCTCTGGCAGACCACCCATACCGGGTGCGTAGGGTCGAGACCGTCAGGAAGCCCCG
Organism: uncultured bacterium; assembly: GCA_963801165.1. Taxonomy (GTDB): domain Bacteria; phylum Actinomycetota; class Acidimicrobiia; order Spongiisociales; family UBA5794; genus JAAETI01. The sequence continues at coordinate 65,083 of CAWDDT010000005.1, read as the reverse complement.
ACCTGATGTCGGGTACATAGCGGTGGATCGCTCCTGAGATGTGCGCTCGCTCCCATTCCTGAGGATCGCGGACGTCGAGGATCTGGATGTCGTGATCGGCCGTCGTCAGAGCGTTCGCGAGATCTGAGTGTGATGCGGTGGTGAACGATGACACCGGGTGGCCGGTCGCCAGCCACGCAGCGACGCCACGCACGACCCCGAGCACGTTGGTGAACCCGATCCTTGCCAATTCCGTGGCGGCGCGCTGGGCGTCGTCGTTTGTGTTCAAGACGAGAACGAGCGGGACGTTGTAGTCGAGCAGCCAGCCTGCCCACGGTGCGTAGGAGTCCCCGAGCTCAATGCCGATCGATCCGGGGATGTGACCGGCGGCAAACGAGTACCGATCGCGGCCGTCGAGTATCGCGGCGCCCGCTGTGATCGCGGTCTCGGCCTCGGGCGGAGATAGCTCCGCAGGCGCAGCTGGCTCGATCGCGGTGGGGTTCTGCCTGTTCGTCGGACCCATGTGGGCGTAGTAGTCGGGGTAGGGGACGAGACCACCGAGCTGATCGTCGGCAAATGCCTCGGCGTTGTCGAACCCGAACAGTCGGTTCTCCGTCTTCTCCCGCCCGATCGTCGACGTAGTGCGCCCTGCGCCGGAAGCCGTACAGAAGGAACCTTCGCCGTGAGTGGGAAACACACCGGTCGTGTCCGGGAGTCGGCCGAGGCGGCGCAGGCTGCCGTGCTGGAGGATGGCGAGCTGGCGGGCGTATTGACGGCCGAGCAGATCCGATCGGCCCGCGGCCCCGACCAGCAGGCTGCCACCGGTGAATACGGCTTGCTCGGTGCCATCGACGAGGATGACGTAGCTGGTGTGCTCGGGCGTATGGCCGGGGGTGTGTAGCGGGCGGATGATCAGGCCGTCGCTGCTCTCGATCTCCTCGTTGTGAAAGGCGGGCCGGTAGGAGAACGACGCACCCGAGCCCGCAGGGAGAACCAGGTCGGCGTCCCTCACTTTGGCGAGGTCCCTGCCACCCGAGATGTAGTCGTTGTGAACGTGCGTCTCGAGCACATGCGTGAGCGTGAGGCCGCGATCGTCGAGCACGTCGAGGAACCGACCGATGTCGCGTTGAGGATCGACGACGATCGCGTTCTTGCCGCGTGTCGCGACGTATGTCGTGTCGCCGAGACTGGTGGTCCGGATCGAGATCACTTCCACGCGGGCTCCTCTTTCTGTGTCATCGAGGGTGGATGGGCCTTCACCATATTCGTGCAGTTCGCCGCATATCGACGGATTTTTCGCTATCTCGCGTCACGAACGCCGCCGAGTTGGGCAATGATGGCCTTGTCATGTACCAGGCCACGTTGCGATTCTTCGGAGAGCTCACCGACTTCCTGCCCTCGGGGCAGCGGCTTGCCACCGTTACCGTCGCCGATTCTCCGAGCGTGAAGGACCGCATCGAGGCTTGTGGGGTCCCTCATACCGAAGTGGATCTAATCCTTGTGGCCGGCGAACCTGTCGACTTCGGTTATCAGCTCCAGCCCGGCGACTGGGTCAGCGTCTACCCGGTCTTCCGCTCGCTCGAGATCGAAGGAGGGCTTCGTTCTGAGACACCGGTGGGCCGCTTCGTCGTCGACGTGAATCTCGGACGGCTGGCCAAATACCTCCGTCTTCTCGGGTTCGACGCGGTCAGCGATGGGGCTCTTGACGACGGCGATCTGGCAGAGATCTCTGTTGGCGAGAACCGGATTCTCCTCACCAAGGATCGCGACCTTCTCAAGCGTTCCGTTGTGGTCCATGGCTACTTCGTGCGTGCCGTTTGGCCGCCGGGCCAGATCGTGGAGGTCATGCGACGTTTCGACCTTCGGGAGTCGATGGATCCGTTTGCCCGCTGTATGGAGTGCAACGGTCGGATCGAGCCGGTGGCGAAAGCAGAGATCGAGCATCTTCTGGAGCCGCTCACCAAACGCCACTACGACGCGTTCCGCCGTTGCACCGGCTGTGGGCGGATCTTCTGGAAGGGTTCCCATCACAAGCGGTTGGCCGACATGGTCAAAGAGGTGCAGCGGCTCACCCGCCCGGAAAAGGGCCGTATCGTGAGTCGCAGCGAAGGCAGTGGGTGCTAGTGATGGTGACCGTTCTCGGCGTAACGCGGAGCTAGCTGAGGACGGCTCACAGAAGCGAAAGCGTCAACCACCATCGGGTCGAACTGGCGCCCGGACCACTTGAGTAGCTCGTCGCCGGCGGCTCGGATCCCGAGCTGGGCCCGGTAGTCACGACCCGTGGTCATGACGTCGTAGGCGTCGACGACGAAGATGATCCGGCTCATCAGCGGTATGGACCGCCCCTTGACTCCAGTTGGGTAGCCGGAGCCATCCCATCGCTCATGGTGGCACAGCACCGCCTCGGCGATGCTGGGATGCACCAGGTCGGAGAGACTGTCGTATCCAATCTGAGGATGGCGTCTGATCTCCTCGGCCTCGTCATCGGTGAGTGCCGTTGTCTTGGCCAGGATCGACTGGTCCACATCGGTCTTCCCGAGATCGTGGATCAGCGAGCCGAACCAGAGCCGCTTCATCTCGTGCCGCTCGAGCCCGAGGTATTCGGCGGTCGCCACCGCCAGTTGTGCCACCCGGGAGCCGTGGTCACCAAACCCGGGGCCGTGGTGTAGAGCGAGACGTGCCAACTCAGGATCCATGAATCTGCCCTCCTTCGGGTTGCCTATCGGCACGACGCCTCGAGTCTTTAGGGAAACCTTCGGACGATCTTAAGGGGAGGGCAAACACCCGCGAGCCGTGAGTCGGCACGACACACATATAGACTCCCCGCGATGAAGACCGGCACCGGGATCTTGCGAGGCGCCCTCATCGGCCTAGTGCTGGCCGCAGCCGGTCTCTGGTTGGGAGCACACGGCAGTCCGGCGCAACCTGGGGCGGACCAACCGGCCACAATCACAACCACCACCGCTGCCCGGGCCACGCCGAGCGTCGCCGAACCGGCGTGGACCGCCGAGGGTGGCGTTCGCTTCGAGTCGACGGTTGTCATCGTCGACGGGTTCGACGTGGACGGGAGTACCGCGGTCCTCGACTACCGGCTCGTCGCCCTCGGTAGTTCGCAAGGCTTCTCTTTCGGAGGTTCCCAGCTCCCTCCGGTCCTACCCGAGACATGGGAGCTGGTCACCACGTCCGGGACGATTGTCGACGCCACCTCTGGTCCGCCGCGTCCGAGCCAGGTCCCCACTCAGGAGCCCCAGGAGGGCGTAGCCGATTCGATCCGATTCGAGGGCGAAACCGACCTGGATGCGGTGGCTTCGGTCAAAGTCACGGCATGGCGTGTCGCCGTACCCGGTGAGGTTGTGGTCGAGCTGCCCGGCGTCGACGGCGCTTCGGCGCAGCTGTACGACGGGACGGTCATGAAGATCAACGCCATCCTCGAACAACGCAACGGGGCGATCATCGGCTTCGAACTCGATCGTTCCTTCGATCCCTGGCGGGTGGCGCTCGACCAGGGCTTCGGGCCCAGCACCCAGTTCGTCGGCGACGGTCCCGGGTGGCAGAGCGCGGCGTCGACCATCGGAGGCCTCGGCTTGACCGGTGGCGCCACCGGTTTCCAGCTCATGTGGAGCGAGCCGACTGCCCCTGAGACCGTCCGGGTGCTGGCGCGGTTGGTGTCCTGGGAGCCGCTCGACGGGACGGTTACGGTGTGGAGCGAGACATGAGTGACGAGCAGTCCCCGTTCGACGAACTCCTGCGATCGCCGTGGGCGCCCACACCCGGCGAGCCGGGTGGCAAAGGTCGGCGGGCTCCATGGTCACTCGTTGCGGGCATTGCCATTGGAGCGCTGGCGGTCATCGGCGGCTATGCCGTCGCCTCAGGTGGTGACGCGACGAGTGCAGCGACGACGACAACGACAGAAGTGGTTCTGACGTCGACCCCATCCACGGGCCTCCCGGTTTCCGAGGTGCCCGTTGACTTCCCCGAGGGCTTCGTGCAGGTCGACGACATGACCGCCATCAAGCCGGAATACATGGTTGACACGGGAGACCAGCTGATCATTGCCTTCACGACCGCTACCCGTCGTGGTCTCACGAGTTCCGGTGGCTTCGACGGTGGCGATTGGGTGCTCACGACCGCCGGTGGGGACGAGCTGACTTCGAGCGGCATCGTGTACAACACGGCCGTTGGCGGCGGCTTCTCCGTGCAGTTCGACAAGGAGGGTGACGTCACGCAACGCCAACTCCGGCTCGTCGACACGTGGGCGATGGACGGACGTGACGGCACAGTCGAAGCGCCCTTCACCGGTGTTCCCGCGGAGCTGAGCGATATCGAGATCGATCTCGGCGGTGGTGTGTCTCTGGCCGTGGATCTATCGCTGGGGGAGTCGGACGGCGAGGCTACCTGGACCCTGGACGGGGCCGGCGATCGTGGCGGTAGCGTGCAGCTCTTCGTCGCCATAGGCGATCAGCAGAACGCCTCGGCCCTTTACTTCGAGAACGGCTCCACATTTGACTTTGGGTCGGGTATTGGTGATATCGCCACCCAGGGCGTCGCTAGTCTGACCCGCCAGGAGATCGGCGGCGCAGCGGCAGACACGATGTCGATCAACGCGACGGTGACGCTCATCGGGACGTTGCCGGTCGATGTCACATTCGACGTCGAGGGTCTGCCAACTCCGAGTCGCTGACAGTCGGCTCACGCCGCCAGGAGCCAGCGGGCGGTCTCGATGTGGCGGGGCAGGACTGTGCCGTTCTCGAAGCCCCAGGCGATGGCGTGGCCGAAGGCCCAGAGACGGCTGCGCTCCCTATCTAGACCCAGCTCATCGGTCAGTCGATCGAGTCGGCAAATGACCTGGTCACGGCTGTGGCCGAACTCGTAGGAGCGGATAACCGGGCTCAACCCGAACTCGCGCTCGCCGACCAGCGGCTTGGGGTCGATGACCAGCCATGGTTCCCTTTGTGCCGCCAGGATGTTGTCGCCGTGGAGGTCCTGGTGGAGGAGGACCTGCTCTCCCTGCGATGCCGCCAGCTCGGTGAGTGTCTCGATGGCCGCGTCCAGCAGGCGTCGTTCGAAAGGCCTTCCCGCCGTCTCCCACTCTTCAGGGAGGTTGTGGCACCAGCGAGCCGCCTCGTCGGCCAGCGAGCCAAAACCTGCTCCGGCGGAGACCCACAACCGGGGGAGAAGCCCGACTATCACCCCGAGCGCCGTCGCCGCGTCCTCCGTCGCCAGGTGGTCGCCCGGCTCGCAGCGCTCCAACAGAAGGGCTCTGCCGGCGGAATCGTGGTCGACGAGCCGGATGGCTCCTTCGCCTGCCCAGGCCCGGAGCGCGGCTGCTTCGGTTTCGCTTTCGCGGTGGGGGAACTGGAGTTTCAGGACGACCCGGTCTCCTCGGTCCGTAGTCGCCGGAACGACCAGGGCGACATGCGAGTCGGGGTAGGGGCCCTCGAGGGTGAGCCGCCACCGTTCCCGGCACGCGGCCAGGACGGCGGGCAGCCGATCCAGCCAATCTCGTCCCGAAGCGGTGTTGCGAAGACCGGCGATACTGTCGGGAACTCTCATTCCTCGAGAGTTTCGACATCCCGCAGCGCCTGGGGGATGCCCAGCTCGTCGAGAACGAGCGGGGTACCTTCCACCGGCACGATTATGGGATCTGGCTCGGCGTCGGCGACCCCATACTCGAAGACGATCGCTCCCGCCCCGTCGCCGAGGCCGGCGTCGCTGGAGACCCGGTAGAACTGCACGAGCCCGTTCGGATTGACGATCCATTCTTGTGTGAGCGAGCCCGTCCCATCGTCCCGGGGTGTGGTTAACGCCCATCGGGTGCTTCCATCGGACGCGGTCTGTCTGGTTGCGACCGCCCCCGATTGATCGGCCGTCTGCTGTGTCGTCATCGCTTCGAGCCGGCTGATCGCCGGGATCGCCTCCGCCGGTGTGCCAAGCGAATCGGCTTGCCACGGGTGGGTTTCTTCGGCGGAGATGAGCGCGGTCATCCAGCGGCCGCCGGAGTGGGAAATACCTTCGATATGGCTGCGATCGAGGAAGTTGAAGACGGCGAGAACATCGCCGGCCGTGCGGTAGTCGACCCAGTCGTATCTGATGATCTTCTCGGTGTCGTCGACGCCGAAATAGGCCGCGACTATCGGTATCGCATCCCTGGCGAGAAGTGCTCGAGACGCTGTCTGCACAGCGGCATCGAGATCGCCGATGGTCGCGGGCTCCTCAGGGTTCACGGTCGTTCCCGAGCTGCAGGCGGTGACGAGCACAACGAGTGCCAGGCCGATCGACAATCTCAACTTCACGCTTCCGCCTTCTCGAGCTCGCAGGGGGCCAAGTTACTCGCTGGGCCAGGGGACCCAGTCGGGCGGCGGCAGCCTGTCGAATTCCGGGAAATGTGCCCGGTCGGTCAGCGCTTCTGTGCGTGGGTGACAAGCGCCTGAGCGCCGAGCACGACGCCAGCCGCCAGTGCCGGTCCCGAGGTTCGCCCGAGTCTGATCAGGTGTAGATGACTCGAGGCCACGTCGCCCTTTCCGGCCAACGCACGGATCAGGTCGCCGGCGGGTTCTGCGATCTGGCCGCGCAGAGCGAGCCGGATCAGCGCGGTCGACAACATGTTTGTCCGCGCCTCAGCAAGCTTGACCAACGGCATGGACAGGCCGGCAACGAGCGCCACAATGCGTTCCTGGCCGGCTGCCTCGGCGAGGAGTCGTGTGGATGCCATGGCGCCGATAAGGAGATCATCTCCTTCCGGAGTTTCCCCCAGGCCCTTGCCGAGTAGCGTGCGCGACGTGTGCAGGATGCCTCCGGCGGATCGGAGGGCCAGCGACTCACGGAGTCTCCTCGTGTCGATGTCGGGCAGTTCCCAGGGCAGATCATCGCTCCTGGCCGCCAGATCGGTCATGTCGCACCGGGGAAGGACAGGACGGGGATCCCACCATCTGTTGACCGTGACCGAAAGCCCGTTGATAACGAGACGCCCGCGACCTATCAGCGCTGTTGCGTCTTCGGTGGCCTGGCTCAAGACGTCGGGTGCCGTGTTGCCCGGGAGATGGATCCCGTTGGGCAGCCGCGCCTCGTCGCCGATGGCAACCACCAGCACCTGATCGCCAATGCGCAACCAAACCGCCTCCCCCGAGGTGCGTACCACAGTCCCCTCGGTTCCCGCCCCGGTGAGAAGGCTGTGGACCGCGAGGCTGGCTACGCCCGAAACGCGGACGTGGGTGGTCGTGCTCGTGCCTGTCTTCTCGGGTTTGGCCATCGGTTGCCCCCCTCTGCTAGGAGCTTACGCCGAAACTGTTGTGGCTGGAACGGCTGGACGGTCTAGCTCGGCGGCGCCCGCTTCCGATTGCCTCTGATCTTGGCTCTAGCATGCGGGCCCACGGAGGACGATAGATGCACGAGCTAGCGCTTGCCGATTCGGTGGTGAAGGCCGCCCTGCAGGCCGCCGACGACGCCGGGATGACCCACATCGACCGGATCATCGTCAAGGTCGGAGAGCTGCAACAGATCGAACGAGAGCTGTTCGAGTTCTCGCTGACAAACGTGATGCCGCTGCAAGACCCGCGGCTCACCGACGCAGAGTTTGTGGTGACCGAGGAGCGGGTTCGCTTCCGCTGCCGTTCCTGCGGGCACGACTACGGTCGTGACGACGTAGCGATAGATGGCGAAGGTGACGAGGGTGAAGCGATCCATTTCATCCCGGAGCTGTCGCATGCGTTTGCGCGCTGCCCCCAATGCGGCAGCCCCGACTTCGACATTACGCAGGGCAGAGGGATCACGTTGCAAAGGCTCGAGGGAAGCGGAGACGATGGGTCTTGACCTCGACCCGCGCACGGTCGTGGTCGCCGAGCGGTTGGCGGGTGTGTCTCGAATCGTTGGCGTCACGGGAAGCAAGGGCGGGATCGGCAAGAGCGTCGTAGCTACCACGCTGGCCCTGGCGCTGGCCGATTCGGGGTCCCGGGTCGGCTTGTTCGACCTGGATTTCACCTCGCCGAGCGATCATGTGGTTCTCGGTGTCGAGCGCCGATTTCCCAAAGAGGAGTTCGGTATCGACCCGCATCGGGTTTACGGCATCGACATGATGTCCGTGGCCTTCTTCTCCGGAGACGCCTCGGTGCCCCTACGCGGCGAAGCGGCGACCAGCGCCCTACTCGAGTTGCTGGCGATAACCAGATGGGGCGAGCTCGATGTCCTGGTACTCGACATGCCTCCCGGGCTTAGCGACACGACTCTCGACGTCATTCAGCTGTTGCCCAGGCTCGAGTTCCTCCTGGTCGGCAATGGGTCTCGTGTCGTGATCGAGTCCGTGCGTCGTGCGCTCCAGCTCTTTGCCGAGCTGAAGGTGCCGATGATCGGTCTGCTCGAGAATATGCAACGGGGTGCCGACCACAACGTCGCCGATCTGGCGACCCGGTACGGGGTTACCTACCTGGGGGCGGTCCCGTACGACCCGGAGCTGGAGGGAGCCCTCGGCGACGTCGACAGGCTGCGCCAAACCGGGCTCTATCAGGCAGTTAGCACGTTGCCGGTTGCCGACCCCCCTTCGTAAGGGAGGCCTCCGCTATTCGGCGCGCCGGTAGAAGATCGCAAGCTGCCCCGCGGCGGCGACAACACCGGCGGCGGCGAGACCAAGCCCGACCCAGGCATCGAGAGATTCGGCGATCCCGAGCGCGTGATCGAGCGACCACCTGCCCGCGCCGAATAGTGCCAGGGCGACGGCTGCGGCGCTGAGCACGAACACGTACTCCCACCCCTCGTCCGGGCGGGCGGTCACCCAGAAGCCGGCGTGGCGGTGAACGGTCCAGAACGCGACGACCATGAGACTGACCAGGCCGGCGACACCGATCGAGGTGAGCAGCCCGAAGATCAGCGAAAGTCCGACGCCGATTTCCGCAAAGGACATGAAGAACCACTGAAGCGTGGGGTTCGAGAAGCCCATGCTCTCGATCCATCGCATGGTCCCGTTCTTGTTCCGGTAGTGCTTGACGCCATGCGCTAGAAACACCGACCCGAGCGCAAGACGGAGAACGAGCAAACCTGCACTGGCCGAATTCATCGTGCTCTCCCTTGTTGCGACGGCTTCAAACCTACTGAACACCGTTGGGCGCCAGACATTCCCGATGGGCTCAGCCGGGCTTGCGATAGAGGTAGTGGGCGGCGGCGGTGCGCAGATCGTCGTCTGATGCGTAGCGGAAACGATCGGCCAGCCGCGCCGGTACGATGCCCGGCTCACCTTCGCTCATGTCCGCTCCGTCTGCGACGTACCGCCGCGACGGCAGCATCATCCGCCGGATGACCACAAGCTCGAAGCCGGCATCCTCGAAGAGCCGGGCCACTTCGCCGGGGAGCAGCCGGTTGTGGTAGAGCAGCGGGTTGTCGCAGAAGATGCGGTATGTCATGTCCGACATGCCGTAGTGCCGGAGATAAGGCCACTGCGCATCGGCGTGATGGAGATGGTCGCGGTGGTCGAATACGTGCGACATCGTGCCACCTGGTCGCAGCACTCTCATCGCCTCACCGAGGAAGCTCTTCAATTCCGTCGGGTGGTAATGCTCGAGCGTTCCCCCCGAGTGGCAGAGATCCGCTGAGTTATCGTCGAGCGGGATGGCGTCGCCGCGGACCCCCTCGTGGAGCGTTCCGCCGAGATGTGCCACGGCATGGGCAGCGCTCTCCGCCCACCGCAGCGGCTCGAGTTCGAGACGTCGCTCGTCGAGGGGCAGGTCCTCCGGCAGGGCACAGGTCAGCGCACCGTTGATGGCGCGTGCCAGGTACCGATCGAGCATGCGACCTTCGTGGTTGGTGACGACGCCCGCCGACCCGGTCACCAGATAGTTGGCGAAGAACGGGAACGGCGTCCAGCCCCCCTCATGGACCCAAACCGTGGCGCCTTCGAGTTCGATGCCGAGATCGCGCCACACCGCCACGTAACCCGGCCACACCCGCCGCAGCTTGTCGACGTGGGTCGCCTGGCTTCCCATCCACTCCCTGGTGACGGTGCGATACATCCGTGCGGTCGACCTGGTGACACCAAATCCGGCGAACAGTGCACCCTTGGCGAGGCCCCTGATCATGGCTGCATCTCCTCGCTTGTGGGCGGCTCGTATCTCACGCGGCCGGTGTTGTGGGCTATCTCGACGTCGCTCACCAACTCACCGGAGGGGCGTCGGACCCGGCGGCGAAGGCGGTTCTCCCGCATCCATCCCTCGTCGTCTCGGTAGAAGCGGTGGTCCACCTCCTCGACTTCGAATCGGAAGCCGGGGTCGCCGGTAGTCCACAGCTCGCTGACAAAGGCACCGCCCTCGACGCGCGCCCGCAGCATCACCGGTTGGGGCAACGGGTTCTCGAATCGGAAGTCGGCGTAGTTGTACACCACGGTTGCGCCGCAGCCGAAGGGAACCGTTCGCTCGTGGTCGGGGAACAGATCGAGCCCGTGCCGGTGCCGCTCCACAATCCGCATTCCAGCCCGCACCGCCACCCAGTAGAAGCTGTTCGACACCTGGCACAGCCCTCCGCCCCAGCTTCCGGCCGTGTCCCCGTTTTGCAATTCCATGCCTTTGCGGAAGCCACGGCGCTTTGTCGTTCGGCCGACAACATGGTGGTACGAGAAGGTCTCATTGGGTACCACCACCAGACCGTCGAGCGCAGACGAAGCCACTGCGATGTTGGCTTCTTTGCCCAACTGGAGATCAGCCGGGATCGACCCCGGCATACGGTTGAGCGGTGAGGAGTGTCCCGCGAGCAGCCAGATGTATCGACCACTCTCCCCGGGCGTCGCGTGGTGGGAGGCGATCGTGTTGCGCTCAACGACCCAACGGGGGAGGCGGCGCAGGCAAACGAGCTCACGGCGCACCCGGAAAGGAACCAGCCGGCGGGCTAATCGACGTCCCCTGGTAACAACCGCCATCCACGGACATTACCGCTGAGCGCTACATATGCGGCTCAGTCGCGGTCTTGTGCGTACAGCTTGGCTCGTGCGATGACGTCGGCGCCGGCTTTGGCCACGCTGCCGGCGTCGAAGGGCGGCTGCGGGTCGTACTCGATCATGAGCTGCATTGCCTTGGCTGCGACATCATCGACGAGCAACTCCGCCAGCCGCATCGCCATATCGATTCCCGAGGACACGCCGGCAGCGGTGATGATACGTTCATCCAGGTGTTCTACAACCCGGGAGGCAACCGGGAGGGCGCCGGTGCTCTCCAGGATGTCGTATGCACCCCAGTGGGTGGCTGCCTCCAGGCCTTCGAGAAGGCCGGCGGCGCCGAGGATGAGTGAGCCGGTGCAAACCGACGTGGTGAACAGGGTTGTCTCATGTGCCTTGCGCAACCAGTTGAGCACCCGCTCGTCCTTCATCATCGGTCTGGTGCCGATGCCGCCGGGGAAGACAATCACGTCGGGGTTGGGGACGTCTTCGAAGACGGCGTCTGCGGCGATGCCCAGAAACCCATTGTCGGTGCGGACGACGCGGGCCTCGTGACCGACGAACACGACCTTGCTGCCGGGGAGACGCTGCAGCACCTCATAAGGCCCGATGGCGTCGAGGGCGGTTATCTTGTCGAAGACCGGGATGGCGATCTGCATGGGCATTCCCAGAACATAGCTGGTGGATACGATCTTCGGCGTTCGCCCTTCTCTACAGTGATCCCATCATCGTGACGATGTTCTCGAGGTGCCAACCATCGGTGGGACGCGATGATGTGTCAATCGACGAGCCGTCAGGTATCGAGAATCCTCGGTTTGATCGCGATGTTCGCCGTGCTCACTGCCGGGTGTGGGACGGGGGAGGGCGCCGTTGGTGAGGCATCGACGACGTCATCGGCCGCTCCAACTACCCAGCCGGTCGTGGCATCCGCCCCTGGTGACCCTGCCGGCTCAGATACAGGAGACGTCGCGGACACTTCCGAGCCGACGGAGGATGTCACGCTGTCTCCAGAGCCGGCGGTCGACAGTCAGGAAGACAACGGCACCGAACCCGACGCCGGCGAGGTGGGGTCGTCGCCTGATGAAACGGACACGCCGGAAGCAGTCTTCCGGGCGGCCCTTGAAGCTGACGAAGTCCCTCAAGCGCCGACCGAGGGTCCCGACGTCTACCTCGGGGGTAGCCCCGATGTCTATGCCGCAGCTGCGATCAGCCTTGGTCTTGGCGAAGCCGGGGTCGACCTCACCGGGATCACGCTATCGGTACTCCCGATCACCGGGATCGATGCCTCGCTGCTCGTGATGGAGTTGGGCGACGAAGACGCGATTGGTGGCTTGCTCACGCCGGAGGCGGGAGCCGACATCACCGGTGCGCTCCTGGCCTTGCCCGAGATCGAGACGGCATCGATCACCGAGCTGGTGATGGTGTATCGGGGAGTGGATGAGGAGGGGCCGTTTGCCTTGACGTTTGCGGTGTCGATCGACGCCCTCAGGGAGGCATACCAGACGGGCGCCGATCTCGGCGATGCGCTCCTCGTGCAAGTGGACCGGGGGTCGTGATGGTGCGGAGACGTGGCCTGGTAGTTGTTGTGCTTCTCTTGTCGTTGGTTGTGGCGGCTTGCACTCCCCAGGAGCTGGGGGAGATCTTCGCCGACCAGGATCTGCGGACCAGCGAGAACCCCGCCGAAGCGGCGGCCGGGCACGTGGCCACGGCAACGGAGACGGACCAAGCGGCGCAGCAGTTGGTCGACGAAGGCTTGCGGGAGAAGGACCGAGACAAGCTGGTGAAGGCGTGGGACCAGCGCCGCCAGGATGCACGCTACGCCGTGTACCTGGTCGCTCAAGCGTACGCCGATGGCACAGTCGAGAGATTCTGGTCCAGTCTCTATAACAGCGCGTCGCTCTACCTGAGAGAACGAGACCCCAAGGGTGATGCCAGTACTGAGGAAGTGTATGGCGATTGGCTTCTAGTCGTCCTGGGGGCGCTCGATCAAGCGCTGAGCATCGAGTACGAGCGCACACCGCGCGAGCCGGATAGGATCGAACGCCTCGAGGAGGTGTTCTGCGCAACCAAGTCGTTCTATCTTCGCGACTACGGGCCGTCCGCTCGTGACGTGTTCGATCTCGTGTTCCTCGCAGAAACCGAGTGCACGCAATCGTGATCGGCGTATAGCCTCCGGTTGTCGGAGGTGAGCACGCCATGAAGACAATCGGTCTGCTCGGTGGGATGAGCTGGGAGTCGTCGATCGAGTACGAGCGCATCATCAACACCGAGGTGCGGCGCCGGCTCGGCGGCGTGCATTCGGCCGATCTCATTGTCCGCTCCTACGACTTCGCCGCAATCGAGGAACTGCAAGAAGCCGGTGGCTGGGAGGCTGCCGGTAGGCTGCTTGCGGCCGACGCCCGTCAACTCCAACACGCCGGAGCGGAGCTGATCGTGTTGTGCACCAACACGATGCACTTGGTCGCACCTGCCATCGAAGCCGCCGTTGACGTCCCGTTTCTCCATCTCGCCGATGCCACGGCGCAGGCCGTCATAGCCGCTGGTGTGGAGACTGTTGCATTGCTCGGTACCCGGTTCACCATGGAGATGGACTTCTACCGAGGCAGGCTCGAGTCACATCATCTCCAGGTGCTGGTGCCCGGCGAGGCCGACCGTATCGTGGTCAACGACGTCATATACGACGAGCTGGTACAAGGGTTCATCCGTGACGAGTCCCGGCGACGCTACCTGGAGATCATCGACCGGCTTGTTGCCCGGGGGGCGACGGGAGTGATCGCCGGCTGCACGGAGATCGAGTTGCTGGTGACGCCGGCCGACGTGAGCGTGCCGTACTTCCCGACCACTCGCCTTCATGCGCTGGCGGCTGTGGACGCTGCCCTTGGTTGAGCCTCAGCTATCGGGCCGGCTCAAGATGACGACCGGGATCTCCCGATCGGTGCGGGATTCGTACACGCGATAACCGTCGTACGCCGCCAGCACCCGTGGCCACAGCCGCGCCCTTCGGGCGGCATCAGCGGTTGCCGCAGTAACGGCAATGCGATCGCCGTTGATCTGCACCGCCGCGGCGGGGTTGGCGAGGAGGTTCAGATACCACTCGGGATGGTGGTCCCGGCCGCCCCAGGATGCGATCACGACCAGGTCGTCGCCATCGCGGAGATAGAGCAGCGGGACCGTGTGCTTCTTGGCCGTGCGTCGACCGGTGGTAGTGAGCAACAACATGTCGTTGTCGACCAGACGGCGGCCGATTCTCCCTCGCGTCACCCGGTACAGGACACGGTGCAACGTCGAGAGTTGCTTAGCGGTGTTGTCGCGCACCCGGACAGGGTACGGGACGACGCAGACCTTCGCCTTTTCCCCACCTTTGGATTCTTCTACCATACGACCATGACGAGGGACGACGTCGTCCGGGCAGTTGCCGAATCTGCGCTGAGTGTTGAAGAGCGCCTGGTGTTCTTGGAGTTGTGCGAAGCAAGATCGGCGGAAGACCTGCTGGCCGATCAGAAGCGGGTTCGGTCATACCTCGGTGTCATCGAAAAGGGGATGGAGGACGGCAACGTCCCCGATGGTGCCCTGGCCGGCCCAATCGCTGCAACGCTGATCGCATTGCTCGGTCATGCCGACGAATGGGCATACATCGACCGGCGGCTGCTCGCGGGCGCTGTCGAGTACTTCGTGCGAAGCGACGACGCCGACGCCGACTTCTCCTCGGTTCACGGGCTTCAGGACGATGGAAGGGTTGTGGCCGCGGTCGCTGATGCCCTCGGGCGCAAAGACCTGGTGGATCAATTGCGCCCGTTGCTCCGTAGCTAGAGAGCATTCTTGCGTAGCGGATGCCGGTACTCCGGCAGGTCCTACGCACGAAGCGATTGTCATCCGAGCACCTGAACGACGGCATGCAGCAACAGACCGACCAGGCTGCCGACGATCGTGCCGTTGATCCGGATGAACTGGAGATCACGGCCCACCTGGAGCTCGAGCCGGTGCGACGTCTCATCGGCATCCCAGCGCTGCACCGTGGTCTCGATGAGCGACGCCACTTCCGGCCCGGACCTCTCGGCGAGATGACGGGCGAGGTTGGAGATCCAGGCGTCGACGCTCTCCCGCACCTGCCCATCGGAGACCAATCGCTCTCCGGTGGAGAGGGCGAGCTGCTCGAGCCGCTTGCGCAGATCGGATTCGGGTTGCTCGGCCGCGGCGCTGATGCTCTCCCTGACCGAGGCCCAGATGCCATCCGTCCACGACCTGAACTCGGGGTCTTCGAGCAGCTGGCGTTTCAGCTCGTTGCCCCGTTCGGCGAGCTCGGGCGATGTCCGCAACTGCTCGATCCAGTCGATGATTTTGGTTTCGAGTATTCGCCGTATCTCGTGGTCCTCGTTTGCGGCAATCTCAGCTACGAACTGGCGCAGGCTGATGTAGATCTTCTCGAAGACGATCTCGTTGACGTAGCCCGGAACCCAGCCGGGTGCCTCCTCGTAGATCCGCTTGCGAATCAGGTCCCGATTCTCGGTGATTGCATTGTTCACCCCGCGCAGACCCGCTGCGATGATTGCCTCGTGGTGGCCGCCGGACACCGCCTTGTCGAGGACGCTGCCGAGCAGGGGAGCAACGTCCACGCCTTCTATCCGGGTTGCGATCATTTCCCGGAGGCTGTCCTGGATCTCGTCCTCGTTGACGGTTTCGGCGACGGCGGCGATGACACCGGCGGCCTGACGGGACGCGGCCCGGGCGTTGTCCGGGTTCGCCAGCCATTCGCCGATTCGTAGCGAGACCCGGGCGTCCCGCACCCGGGCGACCAGCGCATCCGGATGCATGAAGTTGCGTTGTACGAACTCGCCGAGCCCCCTGCCGATCGCATCCTTCCCACGGGGGATCAAGGCGGTGTGGGGGATCGGGATTCCGAGCGGGTGGCGGAACAGCGCGGTGACGGCGAACCAGTCCGCGATCCCGCCAACCATCCCGGCCTCAGCTGCCGCGCGTACATAACCGGACCAGCCCGTCCCGTCGGTGAAGACGAAGGTGGCGATGAACACGAGTGCCGCCAACACCAGCAACCCGGCCGCGCCCAGCTTCATGCGTCGTAGCCGGCCGGCTCGGAGCTCGTCGAATCCGGCGAGGAGGTCTGGGCTGCTCATGGGTGGGAGAGTAGAGCGCCACCGGTGCGATCCGCGCCCGGGGCAAAGGCCGGTATCGTGGCGCGTTCCTCGGGAGCAGGATTGATGAGAGACGCTGATATCAGACGCAGTGCGTTCGCCGACGGGTTGCGGGCCATGGCTCCGCTGCTGCTTGCCATCGTTCCCTTCGGGCTCGTGCTGGGAGTGACCGCCGCCGGCTCGGTTGTGGGGAGCGGTCTCGGGATAGCCTCGTCGCAAATAATCTTTGCCGGGGCCGCTCAGTTGGTGACCGTGCAGCTGTTCGACGACCACGCAGCAGCGGTCATCGTCGTTGTCACCGCCCTCGTCGTGAACATCCGGCACCTGATGTACAGCGCGGCTCTGGCGCCCGCCTTCCGCGACTTCCCGCGGCGCTCCCGGCTGCTCCTTCCATATCTCCTCACCGACCAGGCCTTCGCCCTGTCGATCCTGCAGTTCGAGAAGAACGACGATCCGGCTTACCGTCGTTGGTTCTTCTTCGGTGCCGGCATGGGGCTCTGGGTGCCGTGGCAGCTCGCCACCATCGCCGGTATCGTCGTCGGGGCGCAGATCCCCGAATCTGTTGGTCTGGAGTTCGCCATCCCGCTGGTATTCCTCGTCCTGCTGATCCCGGTCATCCAGACCCGACCCGGTCTCGCAGCTGCGCTGGCCGGTGGGCTGCTTGCCGTGGTTGCCAACGGGGTCCCATTCCATCTCGGTCTCGTGATCGGAGCTGTGGTAGGCGTCGGCACAGGCGTTGCGCTCGAGAAGGCTGGTGAGCCGTGACGATGTGGATCTCCGTCATCGTGATCGGCGTCGGCACCTTCCTCACCAGGCTGTCCTTCATCGGGTTCTTCGGGGAGCGGGAGATGCCGGGTTGGATGGAGCTGCCGTTGCGATACGTAGCCCCGGCCGTGCTGGGAGCCATCGTCCTGCCCGCCATCGTCATGCCGAACGGTGCCGTCGAGCTTCTCCCGACGATCAACCCCAGGTTTCTCGCCGGGGTGATCGCGGCGCTGGTCGCCTACAAATGGCGGAACGTGTCCCTCGTGGTTGCCGTCGGGATGGGGTCGCTGTGGCTCCTGGACTGGTTGCTGTGACCCGATCCGGGCAAATCCCCTGGCGTTTGGTCCTCCTGGCAGTCTCGATCGTCGTTGTGAGCACGCAGCCGGTGTTCCTGCTGGGCGCAGCCTTTCTCAGCATCGGCCCTGAGTTCGGGTTCGGGACCACCGGGCTTGGTGTCCTCACCGCGGCCTTCTTCCTCTCCGCCTCTGCAGCATCGGCTCCGCTCGGTCGCCTGGTACAGCGCGTGGGCTGGCAACGGGCCGTCCGGTTCAACGCGACGATCTCGGGTGTGATTCTGATGCTGATCGCGCTTGTCGCTCACAACCTCGTTGTCTTTGCGAGCCTGATTGTTGTCGGCGGGATCGTCTATGGCCTCGCCAATCCTGCCGCCAACCTGGCACTCGCCGAGCACGTCGACCCCGCCAGGCGGGCGATGACTTTTGGTCTCAAGCATGCCGGGATCCCGGCATCTACTCTCCTCGCCGGTCTCGCCATCCCGGTCGTGATCCTCCATACGGGCTGGCGCAGCGCCTATGTCTTCGCTGCCCTGTTCGGTGTTGTCGTGTGGCTGTTGGCAGCGGGTGAGTTCACCCCCGGAGACGTCCCCCCTGCAGACACGAGACGGCGTGTCGAGCCGATGACGACGCGGCTTCTAGTCGGGCTGGCGATCGGCGCATCCATGGCGACCTGGGGGGCGATCGCGTTGAGCACATACCTCGTCGCCGCAGCCGTCGACCGTGGCTTCACGGAAGCGGCCGCCGGCTGGCTTCTCTTCGCCGGCTCTGCGGCGAGCATCGCCGGACGGGTCGCGGTCGGGTACGTCACCGATCGGAGAAACGGCAGAGGCTTTGGGGCGATGACGGCGCTGACCGCAGTCGGCGTGATCGTCTTCTGGGTGTTCGGTACGGTGACGGGCGTGGCGTTCTCTGCTCTCGTCCTGGCGGCATTTGCCACCGGTTGGGGCTGGCCCGGGCTGATGACCTTCACCGTTGTCAACGCCAACACGGGCTCGGCGGCGAGATCGTCGGGGATCACCCAGGCCGGGATCTTCTTCGGTGCCGGTGCCGGCCCCGTTGTGATCGGTGTTGTGGCCGAGCGGTGGGGTTTCGATGCGATCTGGATCCTCGTTGGCGCCGCGCTGGCTGTAGCTTCCGTCGCCATCGCAGCCGTGGGTCGCGTCGCCACACGGTCTGACCCGACGTGAAGACGCCGAGCTTGCGTTATGCGCTCGAGCTGCCATGCTGATACAGCTGATTCCGGAGTTCGCGTGAAGAAGATCCTCGACTGGCTGTGCACCATCCCGTTCCTGATCCTGTTCGGGCTGACGCTCGCGATCTTCGAGCCGATCGCCCGGATCGCCCGGCTGTTCGGGCTCCGACCCATGGAGGTCACCATGGGGGTGATGCAGCAGACACTGCTCGGTATCTTTGCAATGACAGGGACCCGGCTCCAGGTGGAGCGTTCGGAAGGCATCAATCCCCGGACCGGTTACATCATCGTGTCCAACCACCAGAGCCTGTTCGACGTCCCCATCTTCGGCGGGTTGCTCTTCAGCAATTACCCGAAGTACGTGGCGAAGCGGGAGTTGAAGCGATGGCTGCCGGCGATTTCGTTCAATCTCAACCACGGCGGCAACGCGGTCATCGACCGTGACGATCCGGCTCAGGCTCGCCGGGCGATCCGGGAGCTGGGAGAGGCCGCCGAGAGGCGCAACGTCGCCGTCGTGATCTTTCCGGAGGGTACCCGGTCACGTGACGGCAGGCTCAAGACTTTCCGGATGGGTGGTCTCAAGGAGCTGCTCGCCGCGGCACCGAACCTGCCCGTCGTCCCGGCGACGATCGACGGTTCCTGGAAGCTGCTCCAAGACAAGCTGTTTCCCGTTCCGTTCGGTACCAGGGTCCGGGTGCGGTTTTCCGATCCGCTGCAACGCCTTGCCGGCGAGGACCCGGCCGACCTCATCGCCAGGGCCCGCCAGACGATCGAGAGCACCCTCATGGAGTGGCGCACCGCCGGGGCCTGAACGGGCCACGACGAGATGTCGCGGCCGCACCGTCCAGTGGGTTACAGCTTTGTCCAGACGTATTGGACGCCGGGGTTCTCCGGGCTGCGCTCGATCTGGAAATCCATCGAGCGCACCAGCTCGAGCATACGGTGGTTCGCCGTCAGCACCTCGCCCTCCATCATGTCGAGGCCGCGAGAGCGGGCAATCTCCATGAGACGGGTCAACATGCGCTGGCCGATACCGTGGCCCTGGAACTCATCGGAGACGACAACTGCAAACTCGCAGCTCGTCCGATCGGGGTTGGTCACGTACCGCACAACCCCGTGCTCGACCTCGTTCCCGTCGTCGGACGTCGTGGCGATCAGGGCCATCTCCCGGTCATAGTCGATCTGGGTGAACCTGACCAGCATCTCCGGCGTCAGCTCATGCACGGAATGCATGAACCGGAAGTATTTGGCCTCGTCGGATAGGTTCCTCACGAAGTCCTGCTCGATCTGGGCGTCCTCCGGCCGGATCGGGCGGATGGTGACGTCGCGTCCGTCGGGCAGCTGGAACACCGACTCGAGATCCGTCGGGTAGGGGTGGATGGCCATATGGGCGTAGGCGTCCGGGGAAGGCCTCGGGATGTGAACGACGATGCGGGCGTCGACGGCCATTGCTCCGCGCTCGTCGACGATGAGCGGGTTGATGTCCATCTCCTTGAGCCAGGGCAGCTCGCAGGCCATGTTGGAGACACGGAGCAGCACGTCGACTAGCGCGTCGACATTTGCCGCGGGCATGTTGCGGAACTCACCCAGCGCTTTCGACACCTTGGTGCGGCTGATCAGGTTCCTGGCCAGACGCTCGTTGATCGGAGGAATGGCAATGGAGGCGTCTCCCATCACCTCGACAAAGGTGCCACCCGCTCCGAAGCTGATCACCGGTCCGAACACGGGGTCGTTGATCACGCCGACCATGACCTCGCGGCCATTGGTGGTGCGGTGCATCGCCTCGACGGTCACTCCGGCGATCGCTGCGTCGGGACGGTTCTTCTGCACCCTCTCCACCAATTCGCGGTAGCTGCCACGCACATCGGCGGCGTTGCGGATGTTCAACTTCACCCCGCCCACATCCGACTTGTGCGAGATGTCCCCGGAGTAGATCTTCATGACGATCGGGAAACCTATCGAGGTTGCCAGCACCAGGGCTTCCTCGGCGGAGCGGGCGATGCCATTGCGCACGGTCGGGACGTTGAATGCCTCGAGAAGCGCGACCGATTCGGGTTCCGTCAGCACGGAGCGTTTCTCGTTGAGAGCCGACTCGATTATCAGCCGGGCGGCTTCCACGTTTGGCTCTTCGTGCTCGATGGGGAGGCGCCCTGGAGTCTGCAGCAGGTTTTGCTGGTTGGCCTTGTAGGACGCCAGGTAGTGGAACGCATCTACCGCGGCCTCGGGGGTGTTGAACGTCGGGATCCGCGCCTGCCGGAACAGAGAACGGGCCGGGTCGACCTGCTTGCCCCCCATCCAGGACGTGATAATCGGCTTCCGGTTGTTCTCGGCCGCTTTCACCACAGCCTCTGCGACCTCGTACGGCGCCGTCATCGCCTGCGGGGTGAGGATCACGAGGACACCGTCCACACCTGGATCCTTCAGTACGATGTCGATGGCCTCCTGGTAGCGCTCCGGCGTAGCATCTCCGATGATGTCGATCGGGTTGCCGTGCGACCAGGTATCCGGTAGCGCCTCGTTGAGTGCCTTGATCGTCTCCTCGCCGAGCGTGGCGATCTCGAGGTCGGCGCCGTGGGCGTGGTCGGTGGCGAGAACGGCAGGGCCACCGGCATTGGTGATCATGGCCATGCGCTTGCCGACGGCCTTGTACTTCGAAGACAGGGTGCTGGCCGCAGCGAACACCTGGCTGATGGTGTCGACCTGGACGACACCGGATCGGTTGAGAGCAGCGGTGAAGGCGGCGTCGCCGCCGACGAGGGCCCCCGTGTGCGACATCGACGCTGCCGCTCCCTCGGTCGAGCGTCCAGCCTTGATGGCGATGACGGGCTTGATGCGTGCCGCCGCCCTCAGCCCGCTCATGAAGCGGCGGGCATCGGTGAGACCCTCGACATACAGGATGATGCTCTCGGTCTTGGGATCGGAAGCTAGATAATCGAGAATGTCGCCAAAGTCGAGGTCGGCGGCGATACCTGTCGAAACCACGGCGGAAAAGCCCACGTCGCGGTTCTCGGCCCAGTCGAGGATCGACGTGCACAACGCACCGGATTGCGAGACGAGAGCGATCCCGCCGTCTGAGGCGTTGTTGTTGCCGAACGTGGCGTTGAAGCCGATGCTGGGGCGGATGATTCCGAGACAGTTCGGGCCCAGGAAGCGGATCCCGTGGGAGCGAGCGGCGTCACGGACCTTGTCCTCGATGGCCCGCCCCTGCTCTCCGATCTCGCGGAAACCCGCAGAGAGGATGATCATGGACTTGATGCCGTAGGTGCCACACTGCTCGACAATGCCCGGGACTGTTCGCGCCGGTGTCGCCACGATGGCGAGGTCGATGTCCTTGCCGATCTCATCGAGGTTGTTGTAGGCCTTCTGGCCTTGAACGGTCTCTCGTTTGGGGTTCAGGGCGTAGATGTCTCCGGAGAAGCCTGCCTCGAGCAGGTTCTTGAAGACAACCTGCCCTACGGAATCTGGCGTTTCGCTGGCACCGAACATCGCCACCGATTTGGGGGCGAATAGCTCGCTTAAGTAATGGGGACGCATTTCAACCCGGCCTCCTGGACCTTTTTGCTTTTAACCATGTTGCATGAGTCCAACGATAGCTAGAGTCTGGAGACCCCCTACATCCGCCACCAGACCCCGCAACGAGCGTACTGCGATTCGCCCGGGTATGGGGGGCACCGTGCCCGCGCTCAAGTGAAACGTGGCATTGCCGACTGGTCGATCATGAATCCGATCTCCACAGCGGGCTCCGACCCTGTGCTCGAACTAGCCAGGCGCAGTGCGGTCCGACTTGCTTTGATCGGTGGCGTCGCTCTTGCCCTCTCGTCGACCGTGCAGGTGATTGTCGGGGAGCCGGGTGGCGTCATCACGCTGGTCGCGGCGTTGCTGACCGCCGGGGTGGCCCTGGTCATGCTTCGCCAGAACCGTCCCAACGTGATCGCCCTGCTGGCGTTGATTGTGTTGTTCGCAATCGCGGCTGAGGCGTTTGCCGCCGTACGCGGCGCGACTGAATATGTCGCCGGGGTCGGGGGTGAGGTGGTCGTTTTCGGCCTCGGGGTGCTCGCTGTCTTCATCGCAAGAGACAAGCACTGGCGGGTCGCCACAGGGTTTCTCTCGGCCGCCCTGGTCATCGTCCTCATCAGCCAGATCACCCTCAACGGGCTCACTCTCGAGATCGTCTCGGACTGTCTGGTGGTGGTGGCGGTGCTGGGAACCGTCATGTATCTCGTGATCAGAGTTCTGGAATCGCTCGCCGTTTCCCAGAGCAGGTACAGCGATCTGGCAAGTGTCATCCCCGTTGCCACCTTCGAATTCGACATCTCAGGGGTGATTGCTCTTGTTCGCACGATGGCGGAGACCGGTTTGCCCGCCACGTCGCTCGATGGCCTGTATGCGGAGATGATGCATATGGTGCGGCTCACGTACACAAACCAGGTGGCCGACGACATGGCGGAGGACTTCGGTGTCTGGGAAACGTTCGTCGCCGGTCCCAACCTACCCGGGGTCCGGGACGTGGCCTGGTCGATGCTGACGGCCTTGGTAAGCGGCAACACCGCCGGCTCGGGCGAGGTGACCTTTGCCCACACCGACGGAACGGAACGGGATTATGTGTTCCTGTGGAGCCTTGGTCGGGTCGCCGGACGATCGGCACCCCACCGGCTCGTGCTCGTGGCGACCGATGTGACCCGGTTGCGCCAGGCCGAGCGAGGGCTGGAGCGCCAACTCCAAGAGCGGGACCAATTCGTCGCCAGCGTCAGCCACGAGCTGCGCACCCCGCTCACCTCGATCCTGGGCCTGACCGAAGAGCTGGTGAACCGGCCCGACGACTTTGCCGCCGCCGAACAGGCGGAGCTGCTCGGTATCGTCGCCGCCGAGACCCGGGATGTCGTTGACATCGTTGAAGATCTGCTGGTCACCGCCCGCGCCGAGTCCGGCCAGCTCACCATGAGCCTGGAGCGTTGCGATCTCGGTGCCGAGGCCCACCGCGTGGCTGAGTTGCTCGGAGACGTCGCCACCATCACCGAGACCGTCTGGACTCGTGCCGACCCGGGACGGCTCCGCCAGGTGCTGCGCAATCTCGTCTCGAATGCGCATCGCCATGGCGGTGACGAGGTCCGCATCACGGTCCGGGCGGAGGCGGGATGGGCACTCGCCGAGGTGCGGGACACGGGCGATCCGATCCCAACCGAGGCTCGGGAACGAATCTTCGAGCCGTACGAACGAGTCGGCGACACTGGTGTCGTCGGCTCGGTCGGGCTCGGTCTTCACGTGGCACGGGTCCTCGCCAGGTTGATGGGTGGCGAACTCAGCTATCACCACGATGGGACGGAGGCCAACTTCCGGCTCCAGCTCCCGGTCTCAGATGAACAATTGGACGTCGGCGCCGGCGGCGAAGTCGAGGAAGGCGGCGGCTCCGGCGATATCACACCCCTCGATCAAGTCTGAGTCCTTGACCCCCATCACGCCCATGGTCGTGGCGCAGGCGAACAACGTGACGCCGAGATCGCGGGCCATGTCCATGAATTCGGCGAGGTCGGGCATCTTTGCGTTCTTCATCCAGTTCTTCATCATCTTGGTTGCGGCCGCAGTTGCGCCGGGCATCGCCCCCAGGAGATTGGGAACACGAATCGGGCCGGAAGGGTTGGCCAGCGATGCCACCTTGAGGTGCTCCATACGATCCTTGTGGAGGATGTCGAGACCGTAGAAGGTGAAGTAGATGCCGACTTCCCAGCCCAGGCTGGCCGCGGTGGTCGCCAGGATGAGCGGGGGGTAGGCCTGGTCCAGAGTTCCTTTCGAAGCCACCAGCGCCAGTCGCTTGCGTGCGGGTTCCGCACCGGGCTCGAGATCGGCCGGTCTTTCGAGTGCAGTCATGTCTGTGACCCTTTCTCGATCCAGAACACCTGCGAACCTTCCGTGCTGTCGCTGGCCAGCAGCGTGTCGCCCCGCTGGCGCGCCATGGCGGGGATGTCGGCAAGAGAGCCGGGGTCGGTGCAAATCAAGCGGAGAATCTGGCCGGGCTCGAGCTTGCCGAGCGCGATTCCGGCCTTGTAAACCGGGAGGGGGCACAAGAGCCCGCTGGTGTCGAGAGTGTCGGTTGCTTCGAGCTGTTCAATATCCATGGTTCTTCCTATCAGATTCGGGGGAGGCCCTCGTCGCCGAGGATGCCGGCGAAGTAGCTCGAGTACTTGGAACCGGAGTCGGGAGAGATCCCGACTGCGATGGCGGAGTCGGTGTCGGCAAGCCCGGTCATGGCGTGGACGACGGCGCCGGTCGACGGGCCGACGATGAGGCCCTCCTCACGGTGCAGACGTTTGGTGATCTCATAGGCGTCCTCGTCGGCGACGCGGACCACGTCGTCGATAACGCTCCAGTCGAGGATTCCCGGCTCCTTCGCCTCGGCGAAGCTCTTGAGCCCGGGGAGGCGATGGCCCGGGTTTGGCTCGATGGCAATGACCTGGATGGACGGATCCCGCTCCTTGAGATAGCGGCCGGTCCCCGTGATCGTTCCCGTCGTTCCGAGACCGGCGACGAAGTACCTGACGCGGCCATCTGTCTGGCGCCATATCTCAGGGCCGGTGGTCTCGTAGTGAGCCTTGACGTTGTCCTCGTTCTCGTACTGGTTGGCCATCACGAAGCGCCTCCCGCCCTCCGACGCGGCCAGCGAGCGTGCGAGGGCGATGGCACCGTCCTTGGGGTGGTCGACAGGGCACAGATCGTCGGGTGTCTCCCACACCTCGGCGCCGAGCATCCGCAACATCACCTTCTTCTCTTCGGGGACGCCATCGGGGATGGTGACAGTGAGCCGTTTTCCGACGAGCCCGGCGAGAGCGGCCAGAGCGATCGCGGTGTTTCCGGATGACGCTTCGACGAGATCACGCCCGTCCAGCTCGCCCCGTTCGATGATTCCGGCGAGCAGGTAGGCCGCGGCCCTGTCTTTTACCGAGCCGAACGGGTTGAGCCACTCGAGCTTCAGATACGTGTTCGGGGCGACATGGTTGAGTCGAACGAGGGGTGTGGGGTTGTCGACGTTCGGGAGCAGATCCCGGATGTCGTCGAACCGGCGTACCCCGGTGTCGGTACCGAGAGATGTCTCCGTATTCGAGATGGTGGCTGTCATTTCATGCTCCAGAAAAAGAAAACCCGTAACGGCTTGCCGTCACGGGTGGTTGAGTCTTGTGCTGCTAGTTGTGGCTACATCTCGTCCTATCCGCGCGGCATTGTGCTGTCGCAACAACAACAGCAACATGCGGCGGCGGCGAGTGCGTACTTCATCGGCATTCAGAGTAGCTCAGATCAAAGGGCGGTCAAGACGTTGTTTCCGGCCCGGCGTGTGGCCATCGGCGAACGTTGCCGGTGTTTGGTGTAGTTTCCCCTCATGAGATTCGGAGCATTTGTCCCGCAAGGATGGCGTCTCGATCTGGTCGGGATCGAGACCGAGCAGCAATGGCCGACGATGCTGTCGGTCGCCAAGACAATCGAGGCCGCCGGCTATGAGTCGGTGTGGGTGTACGACCACTTCCACACCGTCCCGGTGCCCACCCAGGAAGTCACCTATGAGGCTTGGACGCTCATGGCTGCCCTGGCCGCCACCACCGACAAGGTGCGTCTCGGCCAGATGTGTACCTGCAACGGATACCGGTCGCCCTCGTACCTTGCCAAGGTCGCCGTCTCGATCGACGCCATATCCGGCGGGCGGGTCGAGATGGGGATCGGTGCCGGCTGGTACGAGCACGAGTACAACGGCTATGGCTTCCCGTTTCCCAAGCCCTCGGTCCGAATCGGTGAGCTCGGTGAGGCCGTTGAGATCATGAAACGGCTGTGGACCGAGGACGAGGTCCACTTCGAAGGCAAGCACTACACGCTCGATGGAGCGATCTGCCGTCCCAAGCCGGTGCAGCAACCGCACATCCCGTTCTGGATCGCAGGCGGGGGCGAGAAGCTCACCCTCAATGTCGCGGCCCGCTACGCCTCCTACACCAACTTTGGCATCGACGTGGACGAGTTCGTGCACAAATCCGAGGTACTGGCGGGCCATTGCGTCGACGTCGGCTCGGACTTCGATGCAATCGTGCGGTCATCCAACTTCAACGTGGTGTGCGCCGCAACAGAGGCGGAGGTCGATGACAAAGTCGGCGCGATCCTCGATCGCTACCGGCCATTTGTCACACCGGACCGACTCGAAGGATTGGAGCGGATGTTCCGGGCCACGGCGGGTACACCCGAGCAGCTGGTGGCCAAGCTGCAGCCGTGGGTTGCAGCCGGGCTCACCTATGCGATTGTCTATTTCCAGGATGCGGCGTACGACACATCCGGTCTGGAGCTTTTCGCTCGTGAGGTCTTTCCGGCATTCTCCTGAACCTCAGCCGGCTTCGGTGCGCGGTTTGCGGCAACGCGTAGTCCAGGCGACTACCGGTCTGTTCGCTCACGCCCCCTACCCGCTCGAGCACTCCCTCGACTACCGGGGAGATCCGGGGCTATTCGGGCCCGACTCGGTCACCTGGCGGGTGATCGGCGATGTCACCACCTTCGTTGGTGGGATCCGGGCCTTGCTGGTGCAGGCGGCCCACCAGGAGGTGGCGGCCGGGGTGGCCGATCACTCCCGGTACCAGGAGGATCCGCTCGGCCGGCTGTCCAGAACGTCGGCGTACGTGACCGCGACGGCGTTCGGGGCGATACCCGAGGTGGAGGAGGCGGTACAGATCGTGCGCCGGGCACACCGGCCCGTACGCGGCGAGTCGGACCGGGGCCGCCCCTACGCCGCAGACGATCCGGCAGATGCCGCCTGGGTACACAACGTACTGACCGACTCGTTTCTCGTCGCTTACCAGTGGTACGGGAGGGATCGCTTGAGCGCCGCCGATGCAGACAGGTTCGTTGCGGAACAGACCAAAGTCGGTCGTCTTCTCGACGCAGACCCGATGCCGGATACCGCGGCCGAGCTGGCCGGCTGGGTGGTCAACCACCCCGACATCGGACCGTCACCAGGGATGCTCAATGCCGTCTCCTTTCTCCGCCGTCCCCCGCTGCGGTGGAACATCCGGCTCGGCTACGGAGTACTCTTCCGGGCCGCCGTGGCGACCATCCCCGACTCGCTACGCACCACCATCGGGGTCAAGCGGCGACCGGGTGCCATCATCGTCGGCCGGCTGCTCATCCGCGTGCTCCGCGCCTTCCTCGGGTCGTCCCCTTCCTGGCGCATCGCACTCACCCGGGTCGGTGCCCCTCTCCCCGAGGGTCATTACTTCCGCACCATCTGAGCGCTTCTTGCGTAGACAATGCCGGGGTCCCGGGGCGCGCTACGCCGGAATCGGATTGAGTTGGGGGAGCCAGCGCAGGTCTGTGTTGCCGCCACTGATGATGATGCCGACGCGCTCGCCGGCGATGGTGCTGCCCAGGGCGCGCACCGCAGCGAGACCGGTGGCTCCCGACGGCTCGACCAGTAGCTTCATCCGGTGCAGATGGAACAGCGCCGCCTCGACGATCGCATCCTCATTGACCCTCACGATCTCCACGCCTGCCCACCGCAGCGTGTCAAAAGTGAGATCCCCGAGCGCCGTGAGCAGACCGTCGGCGATGGTGCTCGGGCCCTCGACCCGGGGCTGGATGATCCCCGTCTCGAGCGAGCGGTAGGCATCGTCGACCTCGAACGGCTCGGCGCCGATGACCCGTGCGGTCGGGAGGAGGGCCCTCGTTGTGACGGCGGTACCGGAGAGGAGACCGCCCCCTCCAATCGGCGCGATCACCATGTCGAGGTCGCCGACATCCTCGATGAGCTCGAGCGCCGCGGTGCCCTGGCCGGCGATGACGGCCGCGTTGTTGAACGGATGGATCATGGTCGCTCCGGTCTCTTCGACGACCCGCCTGGCCGTGCTGTCCCGCTCCATCTGCTTGCAGAGCTCGATGGTTGCTCCGTAGCCTCGGACTGCGTCGACCTTGACCCGGGGGGCGTCCTCCGGCATGACGACGGTGCAGGGGATGCCGCGGATGGACGCAGCGTACGCCAGCGCCGCTCCGTGGTTGCCTGAGGAGTGCGTCACCACGCCCGCACCGGCGTCGTCGAGCGACATGACTGCGTTGACCGCCCCCCTTGCCTTGAACGCACCTACTTTCTGCAGGTTCTCGCATTTGAAGAAGATCTCGGCGCCGGTCTGCCTGTTCAGTGTCGCCGACGTGGCTACCGGGGTGCGATGGACAAACGGCTCGATCTGTTCGGCGGCGGTTTGAACATCGTTGAAAGAAACAGCGGGGTGCGGCACGGAGAGCTCCTGAGAAGAGTGTGCCGCAGTGTATCAATGGTGCTCGCCCCACTCTGAGGCTGGCTCCACGGGCCTTCAGCGCTGCTTGGCATGCTTCCGGTCGCTGTCGGCAAGTAGCCGCTTTCTTACCCGTATCGACTCGGGCGTCACTTCGACGAGCTCGTCGGCGGCGATCCACTCGATCGCCGTCTCCAGGGTGAGCTCGCGTGGAGGTTTCAGCTTGATGGCCTCGTCGGTCTGGTGGGTTCTGATGTTGGTCAGCTGCTTGCCCTTGGTGGGGTTGACAACCATGTTCTGCGGTCGCGATGCCTCGCCGATGACCATCCCCTCGTAGACTTCGACACCAGGCCCGATGAACAGCTCACCGCGTTGTTGGAGGTTGTCGAGAGCGAACCCCGTGCTCTTGCCCTTCCGGTCGGCGATCATCGCTCCGCCGACGCGGTGGGGGAGGTCGCCCGCCCACGGCATCCACCCGGCATGTTGCTGGTGCACAAGCGCGGTGCCGCGGGTCGACGTCATGAGCAGCGAGCGAAACCCGAGCAGACCACGTGCCGGCGCCTCGAGGGTCACGATGGTGCGCCCGGTATCACCGGGGCGGAGGTCGGTGACCTTGCCCTTGCGCGGGGCGACGGTCTGGGTGATCACGCCCACGTACTCGTCGGGCACGTCGACTACCGCCCGCTCCAGAGGCTCGTGCGGCTTGCCGTCGATCTCGCGGATGATGACCTCGGGTCTGCTTACCTGCACCTCGTAGCCTTCGCGCCGCATCGACTCGATGAGTACGGCCAGTTGGAGCTCGCCCCGTCCCGCCACCTCGATGATCTCGGGCGACGCAGTGGGGCCGATCCGTATCGAGACGTTGCCGAGAACCTCGCGTTCGAGACGGTCCCGGATCTGGCGCGAGGTCACAAACTTGCCTTCCCGACCGGCTACCGGCGACGTGTTGACGCCGAACGTCATCCGTAGGACAGGCTCGTCGACCTCCACTCTCGGCAGTGGGTGAGGGTCGTCGGCGTCGGCGATCGTGTCGCCGATCTCTACCTCGGGGAACCCGGCAATCACGAAGAGATCGCCCGCCGTCCTCTCGTCGACGTCGGTCCGCTCCAGACCGGTGAAGCCCATGAGCTGGGTCAGCTTCCGCCGTAGCGGTGGCTCTTCCTGGCGCGAGTGGCACAGTGTCACCAGCTCGCCGCGATGCAGGGTTCCCTGGATCACCCGGCCGATGGCGAGCCGACCCAGGTAGTCCGACGCGTCGAGGTTGGTGACGATCGCTTGCAGTAGCGCCTCGGAATCACCCGCCGGTTCGGGGATGGTGGCGACGATCGTGTCCAGCAATGGGCTGAGGTCGGATTCGGGATCGGGCATCCCGATTCCTTTCACCGCGATGCCCTGGCGGGCGATGCAGGAGATGATGGGGAACTCGATGTGGCGATCCTCGGCATCGAGATCGAAAAACAGCTGGTACACCTCGTCGACGACCGCGTCGATCCGGGCGTCGGGCCGGTCTACCTTGTTGATCACCACGACGGCGGGCAAGCCCCTGGCCAGCGCCTTGGTCAGCACGTACCGGGTCTGGGGCATCGGACCCTCGGCCGCGTCGACGAGAAGGAGCACACCGTCGACGAGCATCAAGGCCCGTTCCACCTCACCACCGAAGTCGGCGTGGCCCGGGGTGTCCACGAGGTTGATCCGGGTCCCCTTCCACTCGATCGATGCCGCTTTCGCCAGGATCGTGATTCCCCGCTCCCGCTCCTGGTCGCTGGAGTCCATTACCCGGTCGACGACGGCCTGATGTGCCCCGAAAACGCCGGCGGCGCGCAGCATGGCGTCGACCAGGGTGGTTTTGCCGTGGTCGACGTGCGCGATCAATGCAATATTGCGGAAGGAGGGTGGGGTCATAGCGCGCCGATGGTAGCGGACTGAGTGGCCGTGGAAACCAGGCGAAGTTGAGTCCCGGCTGCGGTACCGTAGCGGGAGGAAGCAAAAAGGAGGCCTCATGGCCAAGCTTGTGAAACTGCTGATCATTCTCGCCATCGCCGTCGGCATCGGCGTCGGTGTCGCCAAGCTCAACGAACAGAAGCGTCAGTTTCTCGCAATGAGCGAGGAAGAACAGCGGGCATTCCTCGCCGACAAACTCGGTAGCCGGGTGCCGGAGGAGAAGCTGTCCGACATCCAGAACGCAGTGATCTCGGCGGTGAACCGCCGGGCGAGCTAGCTCGAATGCAGCTCGAGGATGTCGCCGTCGACGACCTCGTGCTCCGGTCCGACATGCTGGCCGGCGAAGCACGCCGGGCCCCAAACCCGTGCGTACTTCAGGGTGCGGGCGACGTCCTTGTGAACGAGCCGGGCTACATCGTGGACTGTCTGTCCACGCCGCACGGTGAAAGGCCGGGTCAAATCGGCCTCCGTGCCCGGAACCTTGGTATAGACGCGCACCACATCCAGGTGGTCGACGAGCCACTTGCCGAGATCGTCTAGACCCACACCGGTTGCCGCCGAAACGCCGAGGTACGGGTACGTATATCCGGTCAGATCTTCGAAGACCTCCACGTCGTCGTGGAAGTCGGGCTCGAGATCGATCTTGTTGACGACGAGCACCGTGGGCAGATACACGGCAAATGGGTCGGGATCGGCAATCGCCGTGGCTGTGTCGCCGTGGCAGGGCCAGCGATCGACCAGATGGACCCGCCGCGCGGCGAGCAGCTCGTGGAGCGCACCGATCCGGTCGATTGTCCCGGGGTGGGCCAGGTCGACGACGAGCAGGCAGCAGTCCGCCGGCTGAAGAGCGTTTCCGATCCACGCAATCGGATGCTCCGGGGCCAGAGACGGGAGGTCGACGAGCTGGAGATATATGTCGTCGACCGGCATCATTCCCGGCTTCGGGTATTGGGTGGCGAACGGGTATGGCTCAGAGTGCGAATGCGATCCGGTCAGACGCGAGTGGAGCGCCGACTTGCCACTGTTCGGTGGTCCGAGGAGTGCCACCTGAGCGGCACCGTCGGGTCGAACGACCGTGGCAGGCCCGGTGCGAGTCGCTCCCTTTTTCGGTCCCGCGAGTGCGTCGGTGATCTCCTTGATGCGGGTCTTGATATCGGCGCGGATGTGCTCGGTACCCTTGTGTTTTGGGATGGTGCGATGCATCTCGCGCAGACACGTGAGCCGCTCCTCCGGATCGCGCGCCTTCCGGAACGCTACCTCGGCGGCCTTGTAATCGGGCGTCACGTTCGCCGGCATACGCACATCATATTGGCCCGCCGGACAGGCGTGAAGGTCGCAGAAGACTCCCCGCAGGGGTGTTGTCGAGATCTACCGTCGATCAGACGGCGGCACCTCTTATGGAGGCGACGTGGGCGGGTGTTGAGCCGCAGCATGCCCCGACGATACGCGCCCCCGCTGCCAGCGCCGCCGCGGTGTATTCCGGCATGTCCGTCGGTTGCAGCGGGTAGCGGACGACACCGTCGATGAGCCGGGGTAGCCCGCAGTTGGCTTTGGCCACCGTGGCAATGCCGGTTGCAGCCATCGCCTCGACCGCGGCCACCACGTCGCTCGGACCCACGCCGCAATTTGCCCCGATCGCCGCGGGAGCCTCCGTCTGGCGGCCGGCCCACTCGCCCAGCTGAGAAGGGCCAACGCCCATCATCGTCCTGCCGTGTGTGTCGAAGCTCATCGTGGCCACGGTGGGTAGACCGGTGCCCGCTGCGGCCGTGAAAGCCGCGTCCAATTCGTCCAGCGACGACATTGTCTCGATCCACAGTGCGTCAACCCCGGCTTCCGCCAGCGCTCCGGCCTGTTCCCCGAACGCCTCGATAGCCCGCTTCGGATCGAGCGGGCCGAAGGGTGCGAACATCTCGCCTATCGGTCCCATGCTGCCTGCGACCGCCACCGGTCGGCCCGCCGCGGCTGCCGCTTCGCGGGCGATAGCGGCACCTGCCGCATTGAGCTCACGGACCCGATCACTCAGCCCGAAATTCTCGAGTCGGGGTGCGGTCCCTCCAAATGTGTTGGTGAGGATGATGTCGGCTCCGGCGTCGACGTACTGGCGGTGGATATCGGCAATGAGCTGTGCCTGCTCAACGTTGAGCAGCTCCGGGCACTGGCCTCGTTTCAGCCCTCGCTCCAGCAGGAGGGTGCCCATGCCGCCGTCGGCAATGAGGACCCTGCCCGCCCCGAGCATGTCTACAAACAATCCGGTCATGTCACACCCATCTCCGTCGATTGTATTCGCACCACGGCGACGCTGGCTATGCCGGGGCGATCTCCTCGGGATCCGCCGTTTCCCAAGTCGGGTCCTGTAGCCAGTCTTCGATGGAGGCTGCGGAGCGTCGCCCCGCACCCATGGCGAGAATGACCGTGGCGCCGCCGGTAACGATGTCACCCCCGGCAAAGACCCCGGGCATGCTGGTCCTACCGGTGGCTTCGTCGACGGCAATCGTTCCCCACCGGGTGCGTTCGAGCTCCGGAACCGTCGACAGGAGCAGCGGGTTGGCTCCGTTGCCGATGGCCACGATGGCCAGATCTGCGTCGAGTGTGCGGATGGCACCTGCGACGGGGTGAGGGCGGCGGCGTCCCGAATCGTCGGGCTCGCCGAGTTCCATCTCTTGCAGGGTGAGCCCGGTGAGCACGCCGTCGGTCCCGAACAAGTCCGTCGGCGACACGAGAAAGTCGAAGTTGATCCCCTCCTCGCGGGCGTGTCTCACCTCTTCCCGTCGGGCAGGCATCTCTTGCTCGGTGCGGCGATAGAGGATCCGGACGTCACCAGCACCGAGCCGCTGCGAAGTCCTGGCGGCATCCATGGCTGTGTTCCCGCCACCAAAGACGACGACCCGCCTGTCCCTGACGTCGAGCACGGGCGTGTCGCTCGTCGCCAGATATGCCTTCATGAGGTTGACTCTGGTGAGGAACTCGTTCGCCGAGTAGACCCCGATCAGGTTCTCGCCCGGGATGTCGAGAAAGCGCGGTAGCCCCGCCCCAACGCCGATGAACACGGCATCGTTCTCGGCAAGCAGCTCGGTGAGAGTATGGGTCCTTCCGACGATGGCGTTCATCTCGAAACGCACGCCGAGCTCCTCGAGACCTGCGATCTCCGCGCTGACGATCTCCTTGGGAAGCCGGAACTCGGGAATGCCGTAGACGAGTACGCCGCCGGGCTCGTGCAGCGCCTCATAGACGGTGACGGTGTGGCCCGATTGGATCAAGTCACCGGCGCAGGCCAGGCCGGAAGGCCCACTGCCGACGATGGCGACCCGGCGCCCGGTGGTATCGGTGGGGCCGGCGACCAACCGGAGACCCTCGTCGCGGATGTAGTCCGCCACGTATCGCTCCAAATGGCCGATGGCGAGAGGCCGGCCCTTTTTGACCAGCACGCACGCGCCCTCGCATTGGTTCTCCTGGGGGCAGACCCTGCCGCAGATGGCGGGCAGCAGGTTGTCGTGCTGGATGACACGCGCCGCAGCTTCGATGTCACCGCTAGCCACATGGCCGACAAACTCGTCGATATGAACGCCCACCGGACACCCTTCGACACACTTTGGCCTGGCGCACTCGAGACAGCGCATCGCCTCCAGCTTGGCCATCTCGGCTGTGAATCCCAGATTGACCTCCGAGAAGGATCGAGCCCGCTCGGTTGCGTCACGCTCGCGCATGGCGACCCTGTCGAGCTTCATCCGCTCCCTCTTGCTGAGTGGCTCGCTCATCGCGGCTCCGCCCGGCATCCACGGTCGAAGGTCTGCAACCGATCTCGTTCGAAGTCGAGATACGCCTGGTTGCGCCGGGCCAGCAGGTCGAAGTCGACGAGGTGGGCATCGAATTCCGGGCCGTCGACACAGGCAAACAACGTCTCCCCGCCGACTGCGACGCGGCAACCACCGCACATCCCGGTTCCGTCCACCATGATCGGATTGAGAGAGGCAATGGTGCGGATGCCGGCGGGACGGGTTACCTCGGCCACCGCCCGCATCATCGGCACCGGCCCGGCCGCGAACACTACGTCGACATGATCGCGGCTGATGGTGTCGGCAAGAGCCTCCGTGACGAACCCGTGCCGGCCGTACGAACCGTCGTCGGTGCAGGCGACGAACTCGGCGCCGGTCGCCTTTATCTCGTCCTCGAGCAGTACATATTCGCGGCTGCGGCCTCCGACAACCGCGATCACCCGATTCCCCGCCTCACGCAACGCGGCGACGACGGGGTAGGCGATCGCGGTGCCGACGCCGCCGCCGGCCACGACTGCCGTTCCGTAGCGTTCGATCTCGGACGGCTTGCCAAGCGGCCCGGCGACGCCTGCCAGGTCGTCACCCGACTCCTTCGTGTTGAGGAGTCGAGTCGTCTTGCCGATGCCCTGCACGAACAGGGTGATGATGCCCCGATCCGTGTCGGCTGCGGCCACCGTGAGCGGGATGCGCTCTCCGTTTTCGTCGACCCGGAGGATGACGAACTGGCCGGCGCGCCAATGGCTGGCAACGTGGGGTGCCTCAACCTGGAAGCGCTTGACCTCCGGTGCTATGAACTTGCTCTCGGCGATGCGGAACATCTGGTAACACCGTGGCCGAGGCCGCCATTAGTCACAAGGGCACTTCGGCCCGAACGTACTAGGCCCTTCTCCACGGACAAGGGCCTGATTGTGGACAATGGCTTGATTGTTGTGACGGGAGTGCCGACAGAGAGCATATGAGTCTATTTCAGAGGGGACCGTCCACAGGACCGTTGCTCATCGCCGATATGGAGGCGCCATTTGTGCGTCTGCTTCTGTTTGCAGCGACCGTCGCCGGCCTCGTAGCCGGGTGCATCTGGCTGATAGGACGCGATCCCGCCATGCTCGCCGGAACGTTGGGCTCGCTGGCGCTGGCACTCGCATCGCTATGGCAGGTTGTTTCGGCGCGGGAACGCGCGGTAGTCGCCCTTCTGCCCGCCTATCCCTGTCTCGTTGTGGTAGGCGAGCTGACGGATCTAGAGCCTGTCCGGCTGTTCTCGCTACTGGGGCTGGTATTTGCGGGCATCGTGACCGTAGCGTTTATTCGCGAGCGGACACGGATATTCGTCGTCGCATACTCGGCGATGTTGGTCGTGGCGACCTTGATCGAGACGGGCCGGGGTGTAGCCGCGTCTCTCGATGCTGCGGTGGTTGTATCCGCTTTCCTGACCGGGGCGATCGGGACCCACTGGATCCGCAACCGGTTTCTCGATTCGGCAGGCCGCTTCCTCAATCTGTTCGAGAGGGCGCCAGTCTCGCTATGGGAGGAGGACTTTTCGAAGGTTGGCGAGTGGCTCGCCAGGCTTCGCACCCGGGGTGTGGTCGACCTCAGAGGCTACCTCGCTGCCAATCCGTCCGCTCTCCGCGACGGCATGGGGCTCATTGAAGTTATCCGCGTCAATCGTGAAGCGGCGCGGTTCCTCGAGGTCGATGATCCGGGCGATCTCGTCGGCCGGTTGCGACCGGAGACCTTTCCTGAGGACTCATTGCCCTCTATGGTCGCCCAGTTCGAGGCGATCTGGACCGGCCAGGACCAGGTGACGGTCGAAGTCCACCAGGGTTACACAGTGAAGGGCAACACCATCGAAGGCCTTCTGCACTGGGTCGTTCAGCAGCGTCTCGGCGAGCCCGATTTGAGCCGGGTAATTGTCTCGGTGATCGACGTGAGCGAGATGCACAACACGAGGCGACGGATCGAGCAGTCCCTCCGTTCCAAGGACGAGCTGATTGCAACAGTCAGCCACGAACTGCGCACACCGCTGACAACCGTCGTTGGTCTGTCCTCCGAGCTGAACGACCACTTCGAGGACTTTGGGGAGCACGAGATCAGAGAGTTACTCCAGATGATCGCCGACCAGAGCATGGAGGCAGCGACCATAGTCGATGACCTGCTCGTCGCGGCCCGCGCCGAATCCGGCACGTTGCAGGTGGCAATGGCACCGGTTGACCTGCACTTGGAGGTCAGGGCCACGCTGCGTGGTCTCGACGTCGAGCAGGAAGTGGATTGTCACACAATCGGAGTCGTGCCGATCGTCCACGCCGACTCAGGGAGGGTGAGGCAGATTCTGCGCAATCTCCTGGTCAACGCCAAGCGCTACGGAACCGAACCGATCCGGGTTGTGGTGTTCGGCACAGATGACGGGGTCTGGGTCGAGGTTCGTGACGGCGGGGAGCGGATCGCCGACGAAGAGGCCGGCCGGGTCTTCGAGCGCTACTACCGGGCTCGGCAGACACCCGGGATGACGACGTCGGCGGGTCTCGGGCTGACGGTCTCGCGTGAGCTTGCCAGGGCCATGGGTGGCGAGCTGACGTATCGGCATGATGGCGAGAGCGTGTTCACGCTGGAACTCCCGAGACCGGTTGCGGCCGAGCAAGCGCGCTCCGCTTAGGACGCCGCCTGCAGGCCGAACTAGTTGAAGCCGCCGAGGAACTCGTCGACGATTCCCGCGGTCAGCGGTGCTGCTACCGATGCAACGAACGACAGAAAGTCGACCTCTGCATCCTGGTCGGCCCGGTCCGAGACGAGCCGGAAGACGCCGAACGGCACATCCCGTTCCGCGCAAACCTGGCCCACCGCGGCTCCCTCCATCTCCACGGCAAGCACCTCGGGCAGCCGGTGGTGCAGATTGCCCGCTTCCGCGACGCCGCTGAGAAACTGGTCGCCGGACGCGATCAAGCCCCGATGCAGGGTCATGGAAGCCGGCGTGAAAAGGTCTGCCGGAACCGCGACTATCTCATCGTACGCCCGGGTCTCGAGGTATTTTCGTGCGGCGGCCATGAGCCGGTCGGTGAGGTCCCCGTCGGCGGCTATCTCAGCTACGCCGAGGGACGGTATGACATAGGGATCGAACAGCGGGCTGGCGTCGTAGTCGTGCTGGATCAGCCGGTCCGCGATAACAACGTCACCAATCTTGACGTCGGGGCGGATCCCACCGGCGACACCGCCGAAGACGACCGCCCGTGGGCCAAAGTGATGCAGCACCGTAGCGGTGGTCGCGGCCGCCCCCACCTTCCCATAACCGGTCGTCGCCGTGACGATATCAATGCCGGCGATCGTGCCGGTGAGAAAGCTCTGCCCTAGAAACTCATGGTGGACCGGGTCGACGATCCGGTCGACGACCATCGAACTCTCCTGGTCCATGGCGCTTAGGATCGCTACCGGTTGCATCGCTGGCCTCCCGGGCGGCAACGTTACCACCCTATGTCTAGGCAATGAACCCTGTGTCAGGCAATGAACCTATGTCCGGCAATGAACCTGTGTCCGGCAATGAATGTTGCGGACGGGTTGGCCCTCTGAACCCAGAGAGGTGGTTTACTTCTCTACCTTGTGGCCGTAGCTCATCCGACGAATACGCTGCTCGACCTCTTTGGCCGAGTCTTCGTCAAAGTCATATCCGGAGATGCTCTCGAGGCGTTCCCTCATCGCGAGCTCGCGCGCTCGCGCGGACGACTCTCCGTGGTTTCTGGTGTTCTTCCTGCGTGAGCGTCGGATCATGCTTTTACCAATCGGCGGGAGGACGGCCGAACTGAAGGGGAGAGTTTACCGATCTGGGGCCGCAGGCATTCATTTGGGTCGAGCGACCCATGCTCATGTCATGTTTCGCTCGATCTGACGGGTGGCAACGATCGCAGCATCGATGGAATCCATACCCTCGGTGGCGAGCTGACGCATGAATGTCAAGGTCCTGCCGTGGGCAGCTGCCCGCTCGGCGAGGAATCGGCGTACCGCGTCGCGTGGCGCCCTCGATCCGGCTCGGGCCAGCACCTTCTCGGCAAGGCGGCGGCGCAGTGCGACGAGATCGGCCTCCGCGGCCTGCTTGGCGAGACGCTCCCATCTGTCGGTCGGCTCGATCGTGGCGATCTGCTGCTCCAGCCAGTCGATTCTGATGGCTCGCCCGATGCGGAAGAACACTCCCGATACTTCGGATACCGAGCGTCCCGTCTGCTGAGCGAGCTCGATTATGTCGGGGGCGTGAACAAGATCTTCGATGAAAGCATGATCCCTGGCTATCGCCGGCGGGATGCCGAGAGCGACTAGTTGCTCTGCCGCAGCAGCGCGGGCTTGTTGCCAGGCATTGGCTCCCATCGTGCCAATCGACTCGGTGAGGGCTTGGAAATCCGCGGCGAACGTGGGGATTACCTCGTCGATAGGCGCGCGCGCCGACGGGTTGTTGAGAAACCACCTGGCAGTGGTCTCAACGAGCCAGTCGACGTTGTCGAGCAGCTTGCGAATCAAGCCCGGATCAACGGTGCCGACCATGGCCTCGAGCTCCGTCCACCTTCTCTCGGCGCCCGTGATGGTGCGGGCGATCCGGTAAGCCCGGATCACCATGGCCGGGTCGGCGCCGGTTTGATCCATCAGCCGCATCACGAAGGTGATGCCCTCTGAGTTGGTGACCTGGTTAGCGAGGATCGTGGCGATGAGCTCGCGGCGCAGCGGATGCTGGTCGACGAGATGGCCGAATCGCTCGACGACGGCAGGGGGGAAATAGCGGCGGAGGTCGGCGAGGAAGTAGGGGTGGTCGACTATATCCGAATCCAGCAGCGCCTCGTACAGGCTGCGCTTGGCATAAGCGAGGAGCACGGATAGCTCGGGCTTGGTCAGACCCTGGCCGGATCGGGCGCGTTCGGTCATGGCGTCTGCCGACGGCAGGTATTCGAGGGACCGGTCGAGGATGCCCTGGTTCTCGAGCAGCGCGATGCCATGCTCGTACGTCTCCATCGACCGGGCGGAGTGAGCGGCTTCTTGCGACAGGATCTGGGCCTGGAGGAAGTTGTCGTACAGGATCGCCGCGGTGACGTCCCCGGCGACCTCGTTGACCAGCTCATCTCGCTGGGCACGGTTCAGCTCGCCCCGTTCCTCGGCGAGGCCGAGCAGGATCTTGAGATTGACCTCCCGGTCGGAGCAGTGCACCCCGGCTGAATTGTCGATGAAATCGGTCTGGATCGAGCCTCCCGCCATGGCGAACTCGATCCGGCCGCGCTGGGTCAAGCCCAGGTTGCCCCCCTCGCCGATGACCAAGCAGCGCAGAGCGCTGCCGTCGATCCGGACCGCATCGTTGGCCCGGTCACCGACCGATTCGTTGGTCTCGTCACTCGCCTTGACGTATGTGCCGATGCCACCGTTCCAGAGCAGGTCGACCGGTGCCGCCAGCACCGCCCGGATCAGCTCGTTCGGTGTCATCGAGATGGCTTCGATCTGGAGCCTCTCTCTTGCCTGCGGTGACAGCGTCACCTCTTTGGCCTGCCGGGAGAACACCGCCCCTCCCGGTGACATGAGGCTCACGTCGTAGTCGCGCCACGAGCTGGCAGGCATCTCGAAGAGACGTTGCCGTTCCTCATGGCTGGCCGCTGGATCGGGGTTGGGGTCTATGAAGATGTCGCGGTGATCGAATGCGGCCACCAGCCGGATCTGACGTGACAGAAGCATGGCGTTGCCAAAGACGTCGCCCGACATGTCGCCGATGCCGGCGACAGTGAACGGCTCGTTCTGGATATCGGTTCCACGCTCGAGAAAGTGGTGCTTTACCGACTCCCACCCACCCCGGGCCGTGATCCCTAGCTCCTTGTGGTCATAGCCGTGAGCACCACCCGAAGCGAAAGCGTCGCCCAGCCAGAATCCGTATTTCTCGGCGACCTCGTTTGCGGTGTCGGAGAGCGCAGCGGTCCCCTTGTCGGCGGCCACGACCAGATAGGGGTCGTCGCCGTCATGGATGCGAACGTCCGGGGGATGGACGACCTGGCCTTCGACGAGATTGTCGGTGACGTCGAGCAAACCCTCGATGAACGTCGTGTAGCGAAGCCGGACCTCCTCACCGATATCGCTTATCTGGTCCGATGACTGTCGCAGTACGAAGCCACCTTTGGAGCCGGTGGGGACGATCACCGCGTTCTTGGTCATCTGCGCCTTCATGAGACCCAGCACTTCGGTCCGATAATCCTCACGGCGTGTTGACCAGCGGATGCCGCCTCGAGCGACCTTCCCGCCACGCAGGTGGACGCCCTCGACGTGCGGTGAGTAAACGAAGATCTCGTATAGGGGATGGGGGGGCGGCATGTTCGGTACGTCCGCCGACCTCAGCTTGAAGGCGATGCTGTTGCGGAACTGCCTGAAGAAGTTGGTCCGTACCGTCGCATCGATCACGCCCAGGAAGCCGCGCAGGATGCGGTCCTCGTCGAGCGAGGCCACGCGGTCGATCGAGTCGAGGATGTCGGCCCGGATCTGCGTCTCGATGCCGGGTTGGGTGTTCGGGTCAAAGCGCGCCTCGAAGAGGCGGTACAGCTTGGCGGCCAGCTTGGGGTGAGCCGCCAGCGTGTCGTTCATGTACTGCGCGGTGAACATGGCGGCCACCCGCTGCAAGTACGTGCGATAGGCGCGCAGCACACCGATCTGGTGGTGATCGAGCCCGGTCGAGATGAGCAGCCTGTTGAGCGAGTCAGATTCTGCCCCGTTCTCGAGGACCGCATCGAGTGCGGCGGCGAGCCTCTCCTTGCTGGTGGCGATGTCGAGCTGCTCGCCGCTCGCGGTCAAGACCCCAAAGTCGTGGATGAACAGGTCCTGATTGCCGTTCTCGAGCCGGGTGGGGACCTCTTCGACAATGTGTAGCCCGAGCGCAACCAGGTGGGGCATCATTCCGGACAATGGCATCTTGTCACCGCGCCGGTAGACGGCAAGACGGGTGAGCGTGTCCCGGTCCGACTCGGCGACCTCGTTCTGCAGGCCGATGACGATGGCGTTGCCGTTGCGGTCTTGTCTGTCCAACTCGAGGACGTCGCCTGCGGCGATACCGAGCTGCACCGATGTCTTGTAGTAATCGGGAAGGCGGGAGGCCCAGGTGCCGGCGATCCGCTTAGCCTCCTCCTCGCCGACCCGCTCCGTGAGCTGATCACGGAGCCGATCCTCCCACGTCCTGGTTATGGCGACTACCTCTTGCTCCAGCTCCAGGAAGGGAACTTCCGGTATCTCGCCTTCCATGACCCAGACGGTGAAG
Source organism: uncultured bacterium (assembly GCA_963801165.1). Classification (GTDB taxonomy): domain Bacteria; phylum Actinomycetota; class Acidimicrobiia; order Spongiisociales; family UBA5794; genus JAAETI01. The sequence continues at coordinate 23,582 of CAWDDT010000005.1, read as the reverse complement.
TAGATCTGCGCCGGATCGGATTCCCCGAGGGCGAGGTGGTAGTCGACGGACGTGCCGCGGTACCGGTCGAGGAACAGCTGCTGCAGCTCCTTGCGGAGTGGTCCGTTGAAGCGATCGCGGGGCAAGGCGACCACGATGGCGACGCTGCGGTTGAACAGGTCGCGGCGGACGAATAATTTGACGCTCTTGCTCTCCCGCAGCTGGACGATGCCTATGACGGAGCGGCGCAGCTCGTCGACCGTTGCGGAGAACAGCTCTTCCTTGGGGAAGGTCTCGAAGATCTCGACAGTCGCCTTGTGGTCGTGGGTGCCCTCGATCAGATCCTCGGCCTCGACGAGTTGCTGCAGCTTGTGGTCGAGGAGTGGCACCTGCGACGCCGGTGCCATGTATGCCTTGGACGTGAAGAGACCGAGCAGCCGGGCCTCACCGTTGACGTTGCCCTGTGCGTCGACCGTATGGATCCCGACATAGTCGAGTCTGACCCGCCTGTGCACGGTCGACACGCTGTTCGCCTTGCTGATCACGAGCAGGTCCCCCGACTGGTAGCGAGCACGAAGCTCGGGCTTCAAGTCGTCCAGCGGGACCGGCTCGCGATATGCCGAGTGCTTCTCGCCGCGGAGGATGCCCAACCCGGATCCGGGTACCACCGATAGAGACTGAACTCCGTCTACATCCTTGATCTCGTATTCGCGATAGCCGAGAAAGATGAAATTGAGGTCAAGTAGCCAGTCGAGGAATGATTCGGCGGCTTTGACCTCGCCTGAGTCGTAGCGGTTGGCGGCCTGGTGCACGAGCTCGATCATGCGCGGGATTCGCCGGGTCAGCGGCTCGAAGTCATCGACGGCCCGCCGCACGTCACCGAGGGTTCTCACCACCTCGTCGTGCACTTGCTCGCGCTCCCGGCTGGTGAGCAGCCGATCCAGACAGTAGTGCTGGATAGATTCCCGGGTCGTGGCGCTGCGTGCCGGCGACACGTCGACCAGGTAGCCGTCGTCGTCACGGACGGTGCCTATCACCGGGTGGATGACGTATTCGACCTTGGCTCCGTGGCTCTGGATCGCCCCGATCACAGAGTCGATCAGGAAAGGGCGGTCGCCGGTCGAGACTTCGACGATCGTGCCCTTGCCGTGGTATCCGTGGTTCTCCGACGAAGGATTGAATACCCGCACCCCGATCGGATTCAGCCCGCGCCCGCTGGCGAAGTTGAACAGACCGGCGACGTGGGCAGCGAGCTCGCCTGGTGGAAGCTCCAACATCGGGGCGTCGCCCGCCCGGCGCAGATACAGACGGGCGAAGTCGCGGACCATAGGGAGCGAATCGACCGCCACAAAGTCCGCGACGTGTTTGATCGCAGCCTCGATGTCTGCGGCTGCCGTTTCGCTGGTCGACTCCGACGTATCCACTTCTCGTCAGCCTACCGGTCGACCGGCGCCGGTGGCGTAGATAGGTAGCGAATCAGCTTCGGAACGGCTCTCCCGTCTCGGCGTGCTGTTCGAGGATCAGCGCGGGTGTGTATCGCTCACCGTGATCGGCGGCATACCCATGCAGCTTGGCGACAACCTGTGCGGCACCGACCCGATCTATGTAGCTGAACGGACCACCCGTAAACGCCGGAAACCCGAGCCCGAAGATGGCGCCGATGTCGCCGTCGCGGGCAGAGCGGAGGATCCCCTCCTCGAGACACCGGGCCGCCTCGTTGATCATCTGGAGGGCGAGCCGGTCCTGGATTTCGGTACGCGGCATCGTCTTGTGTGCGGGGGTTCCCAACACTGCGTAGACGGATTGATCGACGCCCTTGCGCTCGCCGTCCTCGTACCGGTAGAAACCCCGCCCGTTCTTGCGGCCATAGCGCTCATCGGCGAGAAGCCGGGCGAATCCCTCAGGTGGGCTCAACCGCTCGCCAAAGGCGCCGACCATCACCTTGCCGACTTTGGCGCCGACGTCGATCCCGACCTCGTCGGTGAGCTGGACGGGGCCAACCGGGAAACCCCACGCCGTCATCGCGGCGTCGATGGCCTCAATGCTCACGCCTTCCTCCAGGAGCCATCCGACCTCGTTCATGTAGGGCGCGATGATGCGCGAGGTGTAGAAGCCCGCGCCGTCGTTGACGACGATGACCGTCTTGCCCTGCCGCTTGCCGAAGGCGACCGCACTTGCCGTTACCCGGTCGGCGGTCTTGTCGGTCACGATGATCTCGAGCAGTGGCATTTTCTCGACGGGCGAGAAGTAGTGCATTCCGATGACGTTTTCCGGCCGGGCCGCGGCCGCGGCAATCTCGGCGATCGGGATCGAGGAGGTGTTGGATGCGAAGATCGTGTCCGGTCCGGTCACCGCCTCCACCTGCTCGACCATCGACCGCTTCAGATCGACGTCCTCGAAGACAGCTTCGATGACGAGCTCCACCTTGCCAAAGCCGCGCCACTCGGTGGTCCCGGTGACGAGGTGGCGCATCGTGCGCGATTGTCGTAGGTCGATCCGCCGGCGTTTCTGCTGGCCGTCGATGACCTTGTTCACGTACGCCAGGCCACGCCGCACCCCGGCATCGTCGATCTCCTTGATCCTGGTATGCACCCCGGCTCTGGTGGTGTTGACGGCTGCGATCCCGCCGCCCATGAGGCCCCCGCCGAGCACCGCAGTGTTGGTGACGGTCACCGGCTCGGCCCCCGACTCCACCCCCGGGTCACGTTTCAGCGCCTGGGTGGCAAAAAATACCGATATCAACGCCTTCGCTTCGGGTGACACGACGAGGTTCTTGAACTCGTCGAGCTCGGTGCGGTAGCCAACGTCCGGCCCCTGCTCGACACCGGCCCTGACGGCTCGCAGGGCCGCGGGTGGGGCCGGGTAGTTGCCCTTTGTGGTCTCCAGCATCTTCTCTTCGGCCTTGCTGAACAGCACGCGACGCCCGACGGCATTCTCCTCGAGAGCGAGCTGCTGCAAGTGGCTCGGTGCCAGGAAGCTACGCAACCTTCCGAAGCCGCTCCCGCTCGATTCCGGTGTGGTGGGGTTGATGGCCGCCTCCAGTGCCCTCTTCCTGGCGACGTCGAGCAGTATCTCCACCGGACACGCCTCGTCGATGAGCCCCATTTTCATGGCCTGGCGCGGCCGCACCGAGCGACCGGTGAGGATGAGGTCGAGACCGGCGGCGATACCGATCAGACGGGGTAGCCGCTGCGTGCCGCCGGCCGCGGGGATCAAACCGAGTTGAACCTCGGGCTGACCCAGCTGGGTCTTTCTCTCGTCGTTCGAGGCAATGCGCATCGAGCAGGCCAGGGCCAGCTCCATTCCTCCGCCGAGGCACGCGCCATGGATGGCGGCGACCACCGGCTTGCCGTGCTCGGTGGTCAATCTCTCGAGCTGCATGAACCCTCGCTGGGCGGCTTCGAGCAGCTCCAGGGCGGTGTCGGGATCGTCCAGGGTCTGCAGCCAACGGATGTCGGCGCCCGAGACGAAGTTGTCCTTCTTGGCCGAGGCAATGACTAGAGCCTTGATGTCGTCGTTGTCTTCCACGTGCTGGACGACGGCGAATAGGTCGGCGGCGAGCTCGGGACCGAGGGTGTTGAAGGGCTCATCCTTCTTGTCGAGGAGTGCGGTTGCCACCCCTTCGTCGTTGACGCCGAATCGGATATGGGTGAGGTCCAAGATGTGGCTCCTTTCAGCGTTCGAGGATCAGGGCGGCACCGAGCCCGCCCGCGGCGCACTGGGTGACCAGTGCCGTTCCCTTGTCGCGGCGTTGCAGCTCGTTGGCCATCGTCAGCGTCTGCCGGGCACCGGTTGCGGCAAACGGGTGCCCGAGCGAGATAGAGCCACCGTAGAGATTCAGCTTCTCGGGATCGATCTCACCTATCGCTTCGTCGCGATCGAGGTGGATCCTGGCCCACCCCGCGGAGGCGAATGCCTTGATGTTCGACAGCATCTGGGCAGCAAACGCTTCGTGCATGTCGATGACGTCGATGTCCGCAAAGGTCAGACCTGCCCGGTCGAGCGCCAATGGTGTCGCAAACGACGGCCCCATCAGCATCTGCCATGAGGGATCGAGGCCGGCGAATGCCCACGCCTTGATATACGCCTTGATCTCGAAACCAAGCTGCTTCGCAGTCCCCTCCTCCATGAGCAGCACCATCGCGGCTCCGTCGGTGAGCGGGGAGGAGTTGCCCGCGGTGACCGATCCGTACCTCCTGTCGAAGACGGGTCGAAGCGCGGCGAGCTTCTCGGGGGTGGTGTCGGCCCGGGGGATGCCGTCTTGCGCTACGGTCTCGTCGTACTTCGGTGGGAGGGGGATGGGCATCACCTCGTCGGCGAAGACTCCCTTCTCCCAGGCGGTCACTGCCTTCATATGCGATTCGTATGCGTACTGGTCCTGTGCCTCGCGGCTGATCTCGTTCTCTCTGGCCATCTTCTCGGCAGCATCGCCCATGGTGAGACCGCTGGCGAGGTCCGCCAGCGCCGGTGGGCGCGGGGCGAGGTCGCCGGGGCGGAGCCTGGTGAAAGCCCTGACCTTGGACGGGATGTCCTTGGCGGCGTTGGCGGCCATCAGGGCGTCGACGACCTTCGGGTCGTAGGTGATCGGGGGTTTGGAGAGGGTGTCGGAACCGCCGGCCAGCACGATGTCGGCGTCGCCGAGGAGGATCGCCCTGGCGCCGTTGACGATGGCCTGGGTCGATGTGGCGCACGCTCTGCTCACCGAGTAGGCGTCTACCGAAGCCGGCATGTTGCACCGCATGACGATCTCGCGGGCGATGTTGGGGGCTGCCACGTCGGCGACGACGGCTCCGGCGATGACCTGATCGACCTGGCCGGGGTCGAGACTGGAGCGCTGGAGAAGCTCGTTGGTGACCATGGCGCCGAGGTCGAGCGTCGATAGGTTGCGGAACCTGGATCCCGCCTTCATGAAGGGGGTGCGCAGCCCCGCGACGACGGCGACTCTTCTTCCGTTGTGAACTCCCAACATGACCCAACCTCTCAGATTTTGAGTGAACGCTCCAATTATGCCACATGTGACGAGGTTTGGCATCAGCAGATTCCGGGTGGTGACAGGCGCCCCGACTGGCTGTCGAGGGAACCGGGTCGCACAATCGTCGTTCTGAAACAAGGAGTCCCCAATGAGGAAGCTGTTGATAACTGTCGTGGCACTCGTGGTCGTCACGGCCGCCTGTGGTGGCGGCGGGAACGCCGGAGACGAGACGACGACGACCGCCGCACCGACGACCACCGCCGCGCCGACGACCACCGAGGCAACGACGACATCGGAGGCAACGACCACCACGACCGCAGCAACGACGACATCGGAGGCGGCGACCACCACCACGATGGCATCCAGTGGCGATCCCGATGTTGACGCAGTCACCATGGCCTTCACCGTCGCCTTCGACAGCACATCTGACTACGAGACGAAGGCCCAGTACATCGACGACCCGAGCGGGCTCGAGGACACCGTCGCCACCTACACGGCAACCGGCGAGTCGATGGGAGGCGTAGGTGTCTCGGTCACCGATGTCGTCGTCAACGGCGACACCGCCGACGTCAGCTACGACCTGCTCTTCAACGGCAACCCCGTGTATCCCGACCAGACCGGGACCGCTGTGCGCACTGCCGACGGATGGAAGGTGCCCCGGGACGTGTTCTGCACTCTGATGGCTCACGCCCGCTCCGCCTGTCCCGCTGCGTAGATGCGCCGTCTGTCGATCCCCGCTGCGGTCCTCTGTCTTCTCGCCGGCGCGTGCGGCGGGGGGAGCGCCGCTACGACAACGACCACAGCGGCGGCCACCACCTCAACCGCGGTTGCCGCGTCCCCGGACGGTACCGTCTTCGTTGGCGCCGACGGGATCCAGTCGACGATCACCGACGTCAGCAGGATCGTGACTCTCAGCGGAGACCTCACCGAGGCCGTATACGCCATGGGTCTCGGGGCGGACATGGTCGGTCGCGACGTGACCACGGTCTTTCCCCAGGAGGCGCTCGACCTGCCTATCGTCGGCTTGGGACGGTACCTCACGGCAGAGGGTGTTCTCGCCGAGAACCCGACGCTCGTGTTGGGTGACACCCAGACATCTCCCCCGGAAGCGATCGACCAGATCCGCAGCGCCGGAGTGCCGGTCGTCATCTTCGATGTGCCGACCTCGTTCGCCGAGCTCTACGACAAAGCCCGCGCCATCGGGACTGCCCTTGGCGTGCCCGACAAGGGCGAGGAGTTGGCGAGACAGACCAAGACTGCGGTCGATGACGCCATGGCCACGGCCACCCCTCTCGACCCTGCTCCCGGAGTGGCGTTCATCTATACCCGCGGTCCCGACGTGATGCTGCTGTTCGGTGCCGGGATGACCACAGAGCCCCTCATCGAGGCGGCCGGTGGCCGCGACGTTGGTGCCGAATCGGGTGTGGTGGGCACCGTCTCGGTCACGCCGGAGGCACTGGTCGCCGCTGCACCCGATGTGATCGTGGTGCCCCAGGAGGGGCTGGACGTGCTCGGCGGGATCGACGGTCTGCTCGCTATCCCGGGCTTCGCCGAGACCCCCGCCGGCAAGGCGCGCCACATTCTCGCTTATCCCGAAGGCGACTTTCTGACCTTTGGGCCACGTATCGGCGATTCGCTGCGCCGGTTCATCGCCGATCTCCGCTCGGTGCTCGAGTCCTGACTGTGAGGGCCACGCCAACCGCCAGATCACCACGCGAACGCGTCCGAATGGTTGGTTGGGTGCTCGGTGCCGGGTTGGTCGCGGTCCTGCTGGTTGGGATGATCGCCGGAGCCGTTGCGGTGACCCCCGCCGATGTGTGGCACATGGCCGGTGTCCGTCTCGGGCTGATCGACGAGCCGGACCGGCTCACCGACTCGGTGCTATGGGCGATCAGGCTTCCCCGGGTACTCGCCGGTCTCGTTGCGGGGGCCGGTATGGGGGCAGCCGGGGTTGCGCTCCAGGGTGCGTTTCGTAACCCGATGGCTGATCCCCACCTCATCGGGATCAGCCCGGCGGCAGGGCTCGGTGCGGTGCTTGGCATCGCGGTGACGCCCGCTCTGGGCAGCCAGTTGCCGATGGTGCTGGGGGCGGCACTGGGCGGTATCGTCCTGGCACTCGTGATGCAGCGCATCGCCGCCAACGTCGTCGACAGCGGGCAGCTCGTCCTGGTCGGTATCGCCATCGGGTTCGCCGTGCTCGCCGCGCTCGGGGCGATCGTGCTCGGATGGGACAGCCCACGGGTACCCACGTTCACGTTCTGGGTCTTCGGGGGCTTGTCCGGGGCCACCTGGTCGGTTGTGCTCACTGCGACACCTTTCGTTGCCGCCGGAATCGCTGCCATTGCGGCGGTGGCACGCCCTCTCGATCTGATTGCGCTCGGGGAGGACGAGGCCCGCCATCTCGGTGTGGACGTTGCCAGGGTGCGTGCCCTCGTGCTTGGAGGAGTCGGCGTTGCAGTGGGCGGCGCGGTGGCCCTTTCCGGGGTCGTGGGCTTCGTCGGCCTCGTGGTCCCGACGCTCTTGCGTCACTGGCTCGGTCCGTCACACCGCCGCCTCATTGCTCTGTCGGCGGTAGGCGGCGCGATCGCCCTTGCGGCTCTCGATATCGTGTCCCGCACGGTCGCGGCGCCGATCGAGATCCCGGTCGGTTTGATCACCGCAGTGGGCGGGGCACCGGTTCTGGTCTGGTTCTTGCTGCGGAGGGCGCAATGACCGCCGTGTCGGCTTCGGTGATAGGGGTCGTGCGGGAAGGGCGCACCTTGCTGCACGATGTATCGCTAGAGGTGCCGGCAGGTTCGGTTGTCGGCATTGTCGGCCCAAACGGTGCCGGCAAGTCGACCTTGCTGCGTGTTCTCGCTGGCGACATCCACCCCGACTCGGGGAAGGCGCTGATCGGTGACGTCGACGTTTCCGCGGCCGGGCTGCGCAGGTTGGCGACGCTGCGAGCGTTCGTCGGCCCGCAGTTGGCAAGCGACGTTGCCTTCAGGGCCGGCGATGTGGTCGCAATGGGGCGGCACCCGGTGCTCGACTCGCAGCCCGAGACTGGAGACGATGTGGTCGCGGCGGCAATGGCGGATCTCGATGTCGCCGATCTCAGCCACCGGGTGATGCGCACACTGTCATCGGGGGAGCAACAGCGTGTTCATCTTGCCCGCGCCATTGTTCAGCAGACACCGGTCGTCCTTCTCGACGAGCCGACCTCGGCGCTCGACGTCGGGCATCAGGAGAAGGTGATGCAGGTGCTGCGGGCACTCGCCGACGACGGAGTGGCAGTCGTCGCCGTACTACACGATCTCAACCTCGCCGCGGCCAGCGCCGACCGGCTGCTTCTTCTGAATGCCGGCGCCGCCGCCGCATACGGCACACCACGCGAGGTGCTGACGAGCGAGTTGTTGTCTGCGGCCTACAGCTACTCGATGCAAGTCATCGACCACCCCCTCCGCAACTGCCCCCTGGTCCTATCTTCTCCCTATAAAAGAAGTGCCGAGCGAAGCGAAGGCGATGAGGGCCCTGTATGAAAAGGTCCTTCCGGAGTGGCCGTTCGTTGTTCGACCACTCCCGAGCGAAGGGCGAGGCCCTATGGGAGAAGTGCCTGAGCGAATCCCGGCCCGAGTCTGCGTAGCAGACTCGAACCTGAGCGAAGCTCAGGCGACGAGGGCCTTGCGTGAGGATGTCCTTCCGGATGTGTCCGTACGGCGGAGCTAAACCGGCTTGAGCCACGTTCTCTCGCCTGCCTCTACCGCGACCTTCATCCAGTTCTCGGTCGGGGGCAGCGGGCAGGAGTATGCGTCGTTGTAGGCGCAGTACGGGCTGTACGCCAGGTTGAAGTCGATCGTGACGGTGCCGTCCGCGTTCGGCTCGATATCCAGATAGCGGCCACCGCCGTACGTCTCCCCACCGGAGGTCGCATCCCGAAACGGCAGGAACAGCCCGGGGTGTCCGGTGTCGTACAACGTGAGCGTTTGCGCCCGACCGGCGATAGCGAGGTCGACCGTGGCGGCTCGCCGGTAGATGCGCTCGGTATTGTCGGAGGTGGCGACGGTGATCTCGGATCCGTCGGCCTGCTCGACGGGCACGGTGAACACGAGGTCCTCGTTCCAGTCGTAGTAGGGGAGACCCGCAAACGAATCCCTGTATTCGCGTGGGATGGGTGAGTGACTGCCGGAGCGGAGGTATTCGTCCTTATCGGCGCGGTGAGTCGCAAGTGTCTCGGCGTTCATGGCGGCAACAACCCCGGTGCGTACCGTTTGATTCCACCCTCGAACCTGACGCTGAGCTTTGCTCAGCGTCAGGCGGGATCCCCATACTTCTTCAGGTGCTCGTCGGCGGCGCTCGACATCCAGTCGTCGCGTTCGATACGGCCCGGGAAGGCGTCCAGGGCTGCAGTGACGTACTGGATGTCGTCGACGGTGAAGTTGGCGACCTGCCGGAAGCTCGTGATGTCCATGCCCTTGAGCAGCTGCTCCAGCTTGGGTCCGACCCCGTGGATCTTCTTCAGGTCATCGTCGACCATGGGGCCATCGCCCCGGGTACGGCGTGCGATCTCGGCAACTTTGGCGACGGCAACGTCCTTGGCGGGGAGGTCGGGGAGCGGCGCCGGAGCACCCGCAGCCGCGTCCTGGGCGGCGGTTAGCCGCGCCCCACCATCGGCATGCTCCGCCTCGAGCTCGGCAAGACTGGCTGCGGTTGTGTCGCGTTCGCTGCTGACGGTGGCTAGCTGAGCTTCGAGCGAGGCGATCCTCGCTTCCAGATCACCAGCACCGGAGGTCATCGACTCGAGCTCGTCGATGCGTGCCTGCAGTCCGTCTGCGGAGTTCTGGGTGTTCGCCAGCGCGGAGGTCGCCGCCGCGGCCTCGCTCCTGGCGGCGGCCAGTTCCTCCTCGAGACGGGCTTGCGTGTGGCGCTCGTTGTCCAGGTCGGCGCGAAGCGCCTCGATGGTGCTCTTGTAGCCGTCGGTGTCCTTGCGGAGAGCACCGATGGTGCCGATGGCGGCGTCGATCTCCCTGCGGAGACCGGGGACCTGGCTGTCTTCCTTGCCTTTGTCGTTGCGCAACGAGGCAATTGTTGCCTCGCGGTCCTCTACCTTCTGTTGGAGCTTGGTCACCTCGCTGCGATGGGCCGAGGCCTTCTGCTCGAAGCCGGCGATCTTCTGGTCGCGCTCGTCAACCTGTTTCTTCATCCGGTCGAGGTCCGCCGAACGCTGGTCGAGATCATTCGACAGCCCGGCTACCTTTCCCTTCCAATTGTCGAGTTCCGCCTGCAGCGCAGTGCGCTGCTCTTCTTGTTCCACCTCGAGTTCAGCGAGTTTCTCGTCCTCCTGGCGGTCGAGGAACCACTTCCGGAGCAGCCATCCGATCACAAACCCGATGAGGGCAGAGACCAGCAGCCACCAGATGATCTCTGTTATGGCGTATCCAGTACCTTCCACTGTTCACTCTCCTTCAGTCACAACGAACTCGATACGCCGGTTCTCGGCCCGGCCTTGCGGTGTGTCGTTGCTGGCGATAGGTCGATCCTCTCCGTAACCGACCGCGGTGAGACGGTCGGCGGAGATACCACCGGCGACGAGATAGACGACCACGGCCTGGGCACGGGCTTCGCTGAGCACCTGGTTCGATGCTGGGTCTCCCTGGTTGTCGGTGTGACCCTCGACGGTGAGTACCGTCGACGGGTTCTCCATCATGATGCCAGCGACTTTGTCGAGTTTGATCTTGGCGTTGGCGGACAGGATCGCACTTCCGGTCTCGAAGTTGGCTCCACCCGCCAGAAGCTCGGTGAGCGAGGCGGCAACGGCTCTGGGGTCGATCTCGATTGTGATGTCGGCTCCGGCAAAGGCGGCAGATCGGCGATAAGCGCCGAGGGCGTCCCGCCTGGCGGCGACTGTCTCGCGGTCCGGCCCCATAGCGGTGAATGTGACCTGTTCGTTGTCGAGGGAGAACTCCCATGGGTCGAGGCCGTTGGCGATGTCGAAGATCTGCGCCAGAGAGGTGAGCGAAGCAGTCCGGGCTACGTCGCCGACCTGCAGTTGATTGACCATGTTGTCCGCTCCGTATGTTGCGGTAGCGGCCGCCGCAATGGAATCGATGGTCTCCTGATCCGGAAGTGTGCCGGTGAGTTCGACGGCTCCGTCCGTCACCTTTGCCCTGAAGCTCGGGTCTGGCATCGTGGCGTTTGTGGTTGTTGTCTGGGGGGCGCTGGTTGTAGTCGTTGTGGCCGGTGGGGCAGTTGTTGTCGTCTGCGGCACCGCGGCCCGGGCGCCCGATGCATCGACATGACGCACGCCGCGCATGTTTTTCACCGCGCTGGCTGCGGCATCAATAGCGGCTTGCTCGGCCGTTCCGGCGATTGTGGCGTCACGACCGTGGAAAACGACGTCGAGCCCACCGCCCGAGAGCAGCGCATCGGCGCGATTCGTCAGGTCGTTCTGCTCGTTGGGCACTCCCCACGCGACGGTGAGGATGGCCAGCACGACCCATGCCAGGATCCAGGCCCACACCGCCTTCGGGAACCCGGAGCGCCTCTCGTCCCCTGGGCTCATCCTTGTCACTGTCCTCCGTATCTCGTGGCCGAAATGCCGTAATCGAGCATTGAGACCCGTCACCAGGAACAGAAGTTCCGCACTGCACGTTGCCTGGAGACTAGTGCCCCACCCCACCGGGGCGGAAACGTCACTCCGACTGCGCTGAGTCCTGTTCGGCGAAGACGGTGATCGCCCCCGAGTACGACGCCACCCACACTGCGCGGGCGGCGCTGTCGAAGGTGACGCCGATGGGGTGGTGTGCGACGGGGATCTCCTGGATGACGCTCATCGTGGCGGTGTCGACCTTGCTGAGAGTGTCTGAGTTGTAATTGACGACGTACAGGGACAGCCCATCGTCCGATACCGCCATGCTGCGCGGGGCGTCGCCCGTGCTGATCCGGTTGACGACGGACTTCGTCTCGAGGTCGATACGTATGACCCGGTCGTCACCGTTGAGAGTGGCGTATAGATACCGGCCGCCGGGGGAGAGCACGAGGTGACGCGGGTTCTCGCCGACGCCCTTGATCCACCCCACTGCGAGTGTGCCGAGGTCGACGACCGCGATGTCGGTGCTGCCCATGACGGCGACGTATGCCGTCGCACCGTCGGCGGTAACGGCGATCCCGCGCGGGTGTCTGCCGAGGGGGATGCGGGCGGTCTCGGTCCGGCTCGCCGTGTCGATCACCGACAGGTCGAAGCTGCACCAGTTGGAGACGAGCAGTGTTGTGTCGTCGGGTGTCAGCGCCAGGAACTTGGGAACGGCGCCGACCGGGATCACTTGATCGATGGTGAACGTGTCTGCGGCGATCCGGTACACGAAGCTGTCGTCCCAACCGTCGAGGTCGCACTCGTCGTCACCGGCGTTTGCATAACCCGGTCCGTACATCTGGTAGTTGGAGACATAGACGTACGCGCCGTCTGCCGTCGCCGCCGCCTCGACCGGCGCCCCCTGGTAACTCGTCTTGGTCGGTCCGAGGCCGAAGTCACCCAAAACGACCGTGTCGGGGATTGTGGCCACGAGCCGACGCTCCTCGTCGTAGACGGTCACAGTGTGGCGATACATCATGTTTTGGGCGAAGACCAGCCCGTGGCCGGTGGCGACAACGGACTTCGGGGCGATGTCCCCTCCTATGGTTCCCACCTTCACCAGTTCGAGCTCGTTGCTAGGTGGGAGTGTCGTCACCGGTGGTCCCGGTAGCGCCGTCGGGGTGGTGGTGACGGGCGGAAGCGGGTCGAGGCGGACGGCGTCGGAAAGCGTCGTTGCCGCGGCCGGGGCACAAGCCGTCAGGGTCAGCACCCCGAGCAGAAGTAGGAGTCTCCGGTACATGTCGGTCACATGAAAACCGGTATGGGGCTCAACCCCAAGGATTTCGGGTCGTCGGAGGTCGCCCGGCGACTCCGGCTAGATAGGATTAGTGCGTGAGGTTCGAGAAATTGTCGCCCGTGTTCCCGGTTCGCGATATTGAGCGCGCAGTCGAGCACTACCACGCGCTCGGGTTCCTGGTTCGCCGTTACGAGGGCCCGGATGCCTACGCCTTTGCCGAGCGTGATGGCATCGAGCTTCACCTCGCACAAGTCGACGACCTGCGTCCCGAACGGAACATGAGTGCGGTGTATCTGTATGTCGATGACGCCGACGAGCTCTATAGAGAGTGGAGCCGAGCCGAACTCGATGGGCGCTTGGTCGAGCCGACCGACACGAGTTACGGGTTGCGAGAAGGGGCTTGTCTCGATCGGGATGCCAACCTCATCCGATTCGGATCGCGGATCCCACACGACGGCCGGGGATCGGCAGCAAACGAGGACGGCTCCGGTTCGTCGTGAGCTGCCCGGGCGTGCGCAGCTCTGCAGCCGAGGTGTCAGCTTCGACTGAAGCGGTCAGCCGCCCCCGTTCTCATCCTTGGTGATCTCGAGCTGTCCCCCATTCCACCTGGCACGGAATTCCGAGGTGTGAGTCGGGCTCTCGAACCGGACACGGACCTCCTCAGGTCCGGAGTTCCTGATGTCGGTGCTGAAGCCGGGCTGCGGTATCGCCGAGACAAATTCCACAACACCAGGCGAGTAGGAGATCGTGACGACGCCACCGCTGAGCTCGTAGCTGGTCGTCTGGCTCGTCGCCGTGGTGGTTGTCGCCGTGGTGGTTGTCGGGGTGGTGGTTGTCGGAGTGGTGGTCGTCGTCGTAGTCGCGGGCGGGGCCGCTGTAGTGGTCGGCTGCGATTCGCTCCCGGCCGCGGACGTGCTGGTTGTCGAATGCGAGGGGGGTGTTGTGCTCGGAACCGTGGTGGCGGGTGCGAGGGCCGAGGTGGTGGTTGCGTTCCGTGGCGAGGACGTCGTCGACTCCGGGTCGAGCCGGATCACGGTGGACGTGGCGGTGCCGGCGGCGGCCTGGGTCGCGAGTGTTGTGGTCGGGATGGCAATCGACGGCCGGATGACGCGGTCCCGCACCTGGGCGACCGCCGTCCAGGACAGGGTCACAGCCAGCGCTGCGGCCACCACCCACCCGATTGCAAGCTTTGTCCATCCCGGCATGGCTCCACTATCGCACGCTCACCGTTGTCGCTTTCTCCAGGAATGGTTAGAGCTTTGCAAAGTCGGTGGGATCGAGCGGGTTCGGCGGCCGACACGGAATAGGATGGCGCCATGCCGGCGGTTCTCATCATCGAAGACGACGCAGCCATTCGACAGGGTCTGGCGAGGTTCCTCGCGGACGCAGGGCAATCTGCCGAGACGTGCAGTTCGGGGATGGCAGGTGTCGAGCGTATCGCCGCCGGCGGCTTCGATGTGGTTGTGCTCGACCTCGGTCTGCCCGATATCGACGGCGGCCAGGTCCTCAAGATGATCCGCGGAGTGAGCTCGGTGCCCGTTATCGTCGCCACCGCCCGTGACGAGGAGACCGAGATCGTGCGTGTTCTCCGCGACGGCGCTGACGACTACGTGGTGAAGCCGTTCTCGGGGGCCCAGCTGCTTGCGCGAATCGAAGCGATTCTCCGACGTACCGCGCCGGGAGCTCCGCAGGGCCCTTACGTCGTCGGCGGGCTGCAGATCGATGTGAACCAGCGGATAGCAGAGCTCGACGGGTCTCCACTCGAGCTCACGAGGAAGGAATTCGACTTCCTCGCCTACCTAGCCGAACGTACCGGTGTCGTGGTTTCCAAGCGGGAGTTGCTGGCCGAGGTTTGGCGGCAGCCGTATGGGGGGGCCGACAAGACCGTTGACGTCCATCTGTCAGTGCTGCGTCGCAAGCTGGGGGAGACCGCTGCCGATGCTCGCTACCTCCAGACGGTGCACGGAGTCGGGATCAAGCTGGTGGCGCCCGACTCGTGAGACGTTGGCTGGCGCTGTATGCGCTCTCGATCACGTCGATAGTGATCCTTGCTTTCCTCGTGCCTCTTGCCGTACTGGTCAGAGACCTCGCCGCCGACCGGGCACTGACCGCAGCCGAGCGTGAGGCTCAAACGGTGGCACGGTTTGCCGCTACGGTCGACGGCAGCGAGGACTCAATCAGGGAGTTGGATGCGGCTGTTCTGGTTACTTCGGACACGTCGATCGTCCTGGCAGACGGCACGCTGCTCGGTGCCGCCCTCCCTTCTGATGTCGACCTGACGGCGGCGCAGCACGGTGGCCAGGCGTACCGCCAGCCGCTCGATGGCGGACAGGCCGTGATCGTGCCCGTTTTCCGGGGAGACGGGCCCCCGTGGGTCGTTGTCGTCACCGTATCGGGTGCGGAACTCACGAGGAGCGTTGGTTTCGCCTGGGCGGTGCTGGGCGGGCTCGGTGTGGTCCTCATCATCCTCGCGCTGGCCGTTGCCCAGCGTATGAGCCGGGCCGTTGTAAAGCCCATCGACGACCTGGTTGATGCCACGCATCGGCTTGGCAGGGGCGAGTTGACAGTCGCCGTCCAGCCCTCCGGACCGAGTGAGCTCGCTGAGGTCGGCAGTGCCTTCAACGCCCTCACGGAGCGGGTGAGCGCGCTGATGGACAGAGAACGGGAGACGGCCGCCGACGTCTCGCACCGGCTCCGTACCCCTCTGACCGCACTCAAGCTCGACATCGAGGCCCTGGAGCGAGAGGTCGATGTGGCCAAGCTGCAGAGAGATGTAGACGAGCTCGAACGAGTAGTCGGGCACGTTATCAGCGAGGCACGCCGCTCGGTGCGCGACGGTGGCGGTGTGGTCGGCGACCTGGGAGCCATCGTGTCGGAGCGGGTCCGCTACTGGGGATACCTCGCCGATGACCAGAAGCGGAGTTGGGAGCTCCACGTGGCACCGGGCACCTTTGTCGTAGCCGGCAATCGCTCCGATCTCGAGGCGATGCTCGACGCGCTGCTGGGCAATGTCTTTGCGCACACTCCGCCGGGGATCGCATATCGGGTGCAGATGGATCCAGCCGCCCCGAACCACGTGCGTGTGATGGTCACCGACGCAGGCCCGGGCATCGCTGACCCGGCCTTGCTGGAGCGGGGCTCGAGCGGCGCCGGTTCTACGGGGCTGGGAGCTGACATCGTGCGCCGTACCGCCGAGGCGGCCGGGGGCACCGCCGAATGGCGCGACGGGTCGTCCGGAGGAACGGTCGTCACACTCCTCATACCTCTCGCCGGTGGTGCCTCCGAGACCCTTCGAGAGAAGAGGTTTCTCTAACCATCGTTGGAGGACTCTCGAACCCGCGTTCCTGCATCGTGTCCCCATGCACTCAAAAGGAGCTAGGAAATGTTCAGGAGACTCGCAGTCTTGATAGGGACCGTGCTGACCGCGCTCATGGCCGTCGGCATGGCTTCGGCTCTGGTGAACTCAAATGCCGGGCTGCCGGTAGGCAGCTCATCGGAACCTGTTGCGGCAACGTCCGCCGAGGTGGCGACGGCGGATGCGATCATCTACGAGGTCGCCGATGCAGGCACCGTGTCGGTGACCTCTAACGGTTTGGCTCTGGAGATCGCCTCAATCGAGCCGGCCGAAGGCTGGTCTGGTGAGATCGAGGGGCCCAGCGGCCGCGAGGTCGAGGCGCAATTCAGCGACGGCGACCGTCAGATCCACTTCAAAGCCGAGATCGACGGAGGCCAGATCGAAGCCAAGGTCGAGGCCAACGATGACACCGCGAAAGTTGGCGACGACTCTGTTGGTGACGACTCTGTTGGTGACGACTCTGTTGGCGACGATAGGTCGGGTAGCGACGACACGTCCGCGGATGATCACAAGTCCGGTGATCACAAGTCGGGCAGCGACGACCAGTCCGTCAGCGACGACTCCGTTGGTGACGACTCCGTTAATGACAATAGGTCGGGCAGCGACGACACGTCGGCGGATGATGACAAGTCGGGCAGCGATGACGGGTCTAGCTCCGACGATCGGTCGGGCCATCACGACGACAACGGCGTGACCACCACCATGGCCCCGACGACGACGGTGCCTCCGACGTCTTCGACAACCATGCCGCCGGCGACCAGCACCGTGACATACGACGCAGGTGACGGTGGAACCGTGACGATCACCTTCGACGGAACGACGCTGACGCTTGTCGGCACCGGTCCTTCCGCCGGATGGTCGCCGGAGGTAGAGGCTGCCTCCGGTCGTGAGATCGACGTGGACTTCCGCAACGGAGATCGGCGCATCCGGTTCAGCGCCGAGCTCGAGGACGGTCAGGTTCGCATCAAGGTGCGTGAGGACAGCTAGCCGAACTATATGTACTTCGGTATCACGGTCGCCCCCCGCAGACTCCCCGGGGGGCGACCCGCCGCGACCGGGTCAACAACTGGAAAGGTCGAATAATCTGTAGTCAGTTGGTGTTGTATGCACCAAGCGCGATATATCTGAGAGCGCCAAGCCCTACCAAGGAGAGAAAATGTCATTCAACGAAGCGAGTTGGGATCGTATCGCCAGGGTCATTCTCGGCATCGTCCTCATCTATCTAGGTTTCTCGAGCGTTATCAGCGGTGGTCTCGGAATCGCCGTCGGGATCATCGGGTTTGTGCCTCTGGTAACAGGGATCGTGGGCTGGTGCCCGCTCTATTCGGTCTTCAAGTTCAGCACCAAGTAGTAGTTACGAGACGGCGTGCTTGCGGGTTTCATCAGACCGACCCTCGTTGAGGTGGTGACTCCGCACTGTGTCGAGTGTCGGGCGATGAAGCCCGACCTCGAGGCGGTGGCGGCCGGGTTCGACGATGTCGACCTCGTGGTCATCGATGCGAGTTTCGATCCTGAGTTCGCAGCAGCGTTGGGGGTGCTCGGCACGCCGACCCTGTTGGCCGTCCGGGACGGAGCGGAGGTAGCCCGGTTCACCGGTCGCCGCACCAGGCGCGAGTTACAGGTGATGTTCACCCAGGTTGCCGCCGGGACCGCGGTCGCCGTTGCCCGCATCGGGGCCGGCGACCGGGTGGTCTGGACTCTCGGCGGGGCGGGTCTGGTAGCGGTCGGTTTGCTGACAGGTCCCATCTGGCCGCTGGTTGCGCTTGGGGCGGGCGTGGCCGGATACGCCAATTACCCGGGGAACCGTTCAGCGATGTGATCGAAACGGTTGCACGAGAAAGGGGCGGGCCCAAAGGCCCGCCCCTTTCCTTATGACCCGATGGGCGATGTTGCCGTTCTAGAACTCGACCGGCAGCACGGTTCGATCGAATACCTCGTTGAGGATCAGGGCAGCGGCCGTGTACATGGCCGAAGCGCCGCAGACGATGCCTTCCCAGCCGGCGATCTTGGTGATCGTGGAGCCAGCGTCGCCGCCGACAACCTCACCGAGACCGAGCAACAGGAACAGGATCCACAGTGTCAGGAACACGACCTGGAGCGCCCTGCTGGATTTGAAGGTGCCGAACCACATGAAGAAGGTGAACACACCCCAGGTCCAGAGGTAGGCGGCCATGCCGCCCGGTGACGTCGCCTCGGTCCATCCCCAAGCCGGCATGAGTACCAGGAGAACGAGGGACTCCCAGAAGAGGCCGTAGGAAGTGAAGGCGACCGCACCGAACGTGTTGCCCTTCTTCCATTCCATCCAGCCTGCAAAGATCTGCGCCAGGCCGCCGTAGAAGACACCCATCGCAAGGATGGCGCTTCCCAGTGCGAATATGCCGGCGTTGTGCATGTTGAGCAGGACGGTGGTGGTACCGAAGCCGAGCAGACCGAGCGGTGCCGGGTTGGCAGTCAGATCGGTCAGCTTCACTGTGTCACTTGCTAAGTCGGCCATCAGGACCTCTCCCGTATCGTCTTCCAGCCATACCTCCGGTAATCGGTCATATGGGACTGCTCCTCTCGAGCTGCTGCCGTTCCCGGACAACGTAGGTGCTCAGAGGCGTCGCCGGTAGAGTCCATCGGTGTGGGTGAGCCGGGACAATTGCCCGGGGCAGGCCTGCTCAGCACCATCGGCGTCACGCGCCTACCGCCGTCCGGTGTCACTCCTCGGTGTCGAAACCCCCATCGCTGGTCTGAGAAACCGACACTCGACGTGGCTTCAGCTTCTGCCGACCGCGCTCCGACGTGAGGCGGTATGCCACGTAACCCGCAATGATCGGTGTGATAAACAGCAACACGCGCAGGGTTTGGGTGACCGCGTTGATTGAGAGGTGAAGCCTGGAAGCGAGGATGTCGTTGCTTCCGGCAATGAACAGGATTCCATAGAACGCAAGCACCCCGATCCCGATTGCGGTCCGCCAGGGACGATCCGACGGCCGGTCGGCCAGATGATGAATCTCGTGGTCGCCAACAAAGCGCGCTTCGAGGAAGGGCCAGAGGTAGAGCGCAGTGAAGGTGATGCCGGGGAGGAGCACGCCGGGGAAGAAGGGGTTCGGAATCTCAAAACCAAACGCCCGGGTTTCCCATCCGGGGAAGAGCCTCAATGCACCTTCGAGCCATCCCATGTACCAATCTGGCTGTGCGGGAGCACTCACTTGCGCCGGATGGTATGGGCCGTATAGCCAGATGGGGTTGATCTGAGCGAGACCTGCCAGCAGGGCAAGTGTTGCCGCCACCAGGAAGAACAAGCCGACCGTCTTCGCCGCAAAGCCAGGCCATAGCCGGGTACCTACGACGTTACTTGCGGTGCGGCCAGGTCCCGAGAACTGCGTGTGCTTCTGTCGAACCAGCAGGGCGAGATGCACGCTGAGCAGAACACCGATGAGCACCGGGACGAGCAAGATATGGAGCGTGTAAAGGCGCGGGATGATCTCAGCCGACGGATACGCACCGCCGAAGGCGAGACCGGCGAGACGTGTCCCGACGATCGGAACGGACTCTGCGATCGAATAGGCGATTCTGAGCCCGGTGCCCGAGAGGAGATCGTCTGGCAACGAGTAGCCTGCGAATCCGTTCACGATGGCCAGCAGCAGCATGGTGAGCCCGATCACCCAGTTGATCTCCCGGGGACGACGGAACGCGCCGGTGAAGAAGATGCGCAGCAGGTGGGCGAAAACGGCGGCGACGAAGACCAGAGCCGCCCAGTGGTGCATCTGTCTTATCAGCAGACCGCCGTCGATATCGAACGAAAGCCGCAGAGTCGACTCGTATGCACGTGACATCTCGATACCGTTGAGGGCGTTATAGCTGCCCTGATAGACGATCTGCTCGGCGTCCGGTACGAAGAAGAAGGTCAGATACACCCCGGTCAAGAGCAGCACGATGAAGCTGTACATGGCGACTTCGCCGAGGAGGAACGACCAGTGGTCGGGGAACACCTTGCGCATCGCGGCGTGGATCACGGAGCGACCGCCCACTCGGCTCTCTACCCAGTCGGAGATGCGACTCGTGATCATCGGCCACGATCCCAAAAGCCGGGCCCGACCGGTTCGGGGAAGTCGCCGGTGGCCATCAGCCATCCCTGGTCGTCGATGGCGACCGGGAGTTGCGGGAGTGGCCGTGCCGCGGGGCCGAAGACCGGTTTCGCTCCGTTGGTGAGATCGAATGTCGATTGGTGGCACGGGCAGAGAAGCTGGTTTCGTTGTGCCTCGTAGAGTCCGACGGGGCAGCCCGCGTGCGTGCACACTTTGGAAACGACGAGGTGGCCGTCAGGGGCCCATCCTGCCCGGTCGGGGTCGAGGGTTGCCGGATCGACCCGGATCAGCAGCGCCTGGGCCATGGCATCGCCGATGTGGCCCTCCGGGAACACCGTCACCACGCTGCCCTGGGTGACTTCTCCGGCCTTGATGGGATGGCCGTCGGAGTTGACGAGACGCAGGCCGGACTCCCACGAGGTGCTCTTCAAGGCAGGGGTGGGGTCGCGCCCGAGCGATCGCAGCGGACCGGCGAGCCCGATAACGAGCGCGCCTAGTGCCGCGGTGAGGCCACGCAGGAATGAGCGGCGAGCGCGGTCGCTGACCGGGGTCTCCACCGGAGGCTCGCTTTGAAATTCGTGGCGCTCCTCGGTGGCGTCTCCGTCTCTCAGCTGATGGGCGAAAACAACGAGGCCGACACCTATGCCGGTCAGGGCGATAGCCAGCATCACCCCCAGGAACTGCGTGGAGAGCTTCAAGATGCCGGAGGCGATCAGCCCGATGCCACCTGCGGCGCCCAGCGCGAATGATGCTCCGACGGCCGATGGCTTTCTCATCTGCTGCCTCGCTCGATGAACACGGCCGCGAGAATGACAACGCCGAGGCCAAACGCCCACGCCACGATGCCCTCGGGAACCGGCCCGATCCGTCCCAGCCCGAATCCACCCGGGTCTGGCTCAGTCTGGAGGAAGATCACGTAGCGAGCGATGGAATCGGCGTCTGCCGGGGAAATGTGGTCCTCGTCGAAGATGGGCATCTGGCTCGGACCGGTCCGCATCGCCTCGACGACTTCGACGGGCGTGGCGTCGTATAGGTTCGGTGCGCTCAAGCCGTTGGAGAGAGCGCCCCCGCGGGCAGCGGACCCGTGGCATGAGGCGCAGTTGGTGCGAAAGAGCTCACCACCGCGTGGCAGGTCCGCTGTGTTGATATCGACGACGGGTACGGCCGGTCCCGGTCCGAGGGATGCGACGTACGCGGTGAGGGCGCTTATCTGGTCAGCCGTGAAGGGTGTCGGTTTCCGGCCGGGCCGCGCGCCGACCTCGGCAAGAGGCATTCTCCCCGTCCGCAGTTGGAAGTCGGCGGAGGCCGCTCCGACTCCGTGCAGGGAGGGACCGATATCTCCGGTCCCGTCGAGCCCGTGACACGTTGAGCAGCGCTGCACATAGAGGTCTCGACCAGTTGCGGTACCGTTGGATGCCTGGGTCTCGCCGTCGGCTGCGGTCGCGATCGACGCTGCGGTCACCATCCCGCCCAGTGTTAGCACGAGAATGAGTACCCGGGTGGATTTCTTCATTGCAACAGATAGATGGTTGCGAACAGCCCGATCCAGACTGCATCGACAAAATGCCAGTAGAGGCCGACACCTCGCAACAGGCGGCGGTTGGGCCGGGGGGTGAGCATCGTGGTCATCAGGGTGATGAGGAACAATCCCACTATGACGTGGATCCCATGGAACCCGGTCATCGTGTAGAAGATGGAGCCGTAGGTGTGCGACGAGATGCTGAACCCCAGCGTCGAGTATTCGATTGCCTGCATGGTGATGAACGCGATGCCGAGTGCGAGGGTTGCCAGGAACCAGCGACGCCCGATTGATACGTTGCCGGACTCGACGGCCCGCTCGCCCTTCCATAGGGTGCCGCTCGACAGCACCAGGATCACGGTTGCGATGGCGGTTCTCCCCACTGCCAGGTCAACGCCTACCGGGGGCCATGCTGTGCTCTCCGCTCGCAACGTGAAGTAGGCGGCAAACAAACCGGCGAAGAACATGAGCTCCGACGCAAGCCACAGTGTCATGCCTACCTCGAGCCGGCTCGGGCTGCGAGATGTGCGAGAGGAAGCGGAAGCGGTCATGCGAAGCGTCGTGCCCTTTGTCTGGTGGCTTTCTCTGTCGGGTGGAAACCGTGAGATGATGGTGTCATGATTGGCGCCGGATTGCCATCCCTCGATGTCTCGACCGCGCTTCGCTCGTGGGGCTTCGACGGCCTCGTGGCCGGTCTTGTTGTAGTGGTCGGGACTCTGTACTGGCTGTCATTGCGTCGCGTGGAGAACCGAAACCGCCGTTGGCCGCCGATGCGAACCCTGTCATTCTTTGGTGGTCTGATTGTAGTGATGCTCGCAACGCAGAGCTTCATCGGTGTGTATGACACGACTCTGTTCAGCATCCACGTGGTACAGCATGTCATGCTCGCCATGGTGGCGCCGCTGCTTCTGGTTGCCGGGGCACCTGTCACTCTTGCCATCCAGGCAGCGGATCGACATCTCCAGGTGGGCATCGTCAGCTTCATGCGCTCGAGAACGATCACTTTCTTGACCCGGCCCCTATTCGCCTGGGTGCTGTACGCGGCCATCATGTTTGCGTACTACTTCTCCCCGATCTACGGCCTCTCGCTGCGCAGTGACTTCGCTCATGAACTGGTTCACGTGGCGTTCTTGTTTGTCGGTTCGCTGTTTTTCTGGTCGGTGATAGGTGTCGACCAGGGACCGAATACGGTTGGCTACCCGGCTCGGATCCTGGCTCTGCTCGCCGCCATGCCATTCCACGCCTTTCTCGGCGTTGCCATTCTGTCGTCGAGTGAGATCCTCGGTGGCGATTTCTATCGGCAGCTCGACCGCGATTGGGGTCCGTCACTCGTTGCGGACCAGCAGGCCGGGGGTGTGCTGATGTGGGTGTGCGGTGCGATTGTAACGGTCGTTGCCCTGCTCGTCATCGCCTGGCGATGGCGGCAATCCGATCTCCGCGAGGCACGGCGCGCCGACCGTGCGGTCGAGTGCGGGTCCTTGTAGCGCTTGTGCCAGGTGCCCCCTGGCGGCGAGACCGGTCTCGGTGGGTGAAATTATGGTGTCGTCCGGTGCTTACCATGTCCGGCGATATCGTTCGGCGTTTAGTGGAGGCTCAATGAAGGTCCCTGAAAGGGATCCGTGGGTGATCAGGGTTGCTGGTTCCACACACATTCGATGGGTAGGTGTTGTGGCTCTGGCAACTCTGCTGTCGGGCTGTTCTGGCTCGTCGCTCGGGCCCCCGTCACCGGTCACGACTCAGGGCAAAGACATCAGTTCGCTCTGGTCGGTGTTTGTCTCTGTGGCCGCCGTCGTCGGGTTGCTCGTGATGGGGTTGATTGTTTTTGCGATTATGCGGTACA